>NZ_MAYN01000001.1 GCF_001691555.1 Pantoea eucrina
ACGACGCTTCGTGAAAAACCGTTCTCAAGCATGGCAAACATCAGCTCAATGTGCGCTTTTTCGGTCTGCTCCTTTAGCTCAATCCGGACTGTATAACTGGCCATAGCGATACCTGACAGATGTATAATTTAAGATAACTTAAATTATAGGTGTTTCTGAACAAATAACGGGCAATTGAGATATGTCCTAAGCAAATGCGCTTACTGTTCTGAGCCCCCGTCCTGATCAACTCCGGGAGAACTCAGCCCGCTGCGTACCTTAACGTCCGCAAAGAGCGAAAAGCGGACATTATGGCCAGATAAAATTCTGCTATCCCAATACATTGATAACTACCAGATATGTTGAACGATGCAGTTCACGTCTTTAGGTAAATAATCAAATCATAGCCTGTTGCGAATCGACAGCATTTCCCGGTATAACTTTCTTAAGGTCTTTATAGATGGGCGCATGTAAACAGGAGACGGATGATGATTTCAAAGGAAAATGCAGAGCATTATTTCTGGGGCGAAGATTGCGATGGTTGGTATCTGGTAAACCGTCAGGACATGCTGATTATTCATGAGAAAATGCCTGCCGGCACTTATGAAAAGCGACACTTTCACTCCGTTTCCAGACAGTTTTTCTTTGTTCTCAATGGCGTTCTTTCGATGGAGTTAGAAGGTAAATTGCATAATATCAAAGCCCTTCAGGGGCTGGAAATTCCACCGGGAACAAAGCATCAAGCCAGAAACGACACAGGGTCTTCCGTAGAATTTATTGTAATTTCACATCCGACGACGCGAGGAGATCGTTCTGACCTCCCTTCATCCTGCTGACGACTTATGAACAACGGCTACGGTTTGTCTTAACGCAAGGCCAACGTACTGTGTATTAACCTACCTGAGTACTTACAACACATGTTTCTGGCACAAAGCCGCTCTATTCAGGGCCATTGAAGCTGACCTCAGGTTAGCCGGTAATAGGGGTTTCGCCTGTAGTTTTCCCGGACAGCCTCCTGTAGTTTTTAATGGTCGCGCTGGAAAGGCTGGCTGCTGTATCCACGATGACAAAGCTGAAAGTATTTTCAGTTATCCTGGTGACTTCTGCAGGCAGTGACTTAAGTGCGGTGTCTGCAATATGCAGAAGTGGAATACCAGCGCTCGCTGCTTTCATTTCAGCAAAATAGCAGTGTGCAAGGGAACAGCGATCAGACTCACTTTTGCCCTGACGAGTTCTGAAATACCCTGTTGCAGGGTTGCGATCATCGCATCATCATCAATTTTCTTGCCCGGCCAGAAAGGCGCTGGCAACGAGATAATATGCATTTTAGGGAAATCCATATCATATTTCGCTCCGTACCCGACGTGGCAGTCTGTAACCAGCACAACCATTCAGATGTGTATCTACTGCGTTCTGCTGATAAACCTTATGATGTCATCCTGGACAGGCTTCGGACAGAACAGCAACTATGCTGTGAGATACATTCATAGGATTTAGATTAATGGAAATAGGTATCCGTACCCCTCTCATACATTCTCTCCCTTTAAGCCAGCACAGCGGATGTCGTGTCTGGCTGAAGATGGAGTCTTCCCAGCCCACCGGCTCTTTTAAGCTCCGCAGCGCGGGACATGCCTGTTGCTATTATGCCAGTAAGGGCGCTACAGCATTTGTCAGTTCATCCGGTGGAAATGCCGGAATTGCGGTGGCACACAGCGGTCGCAGACTGGGGCTGCCGGTAACTGTGGTTGTGCCGGAAACCACGTCAGCCAGAGCAAGACAGCTTATTGAGCAGGAAGGTGCCTGCCTCATTGTGCACGGGAAAGTATGGAGTGAGGCTAACGATTACGCCCTGTCACTGGCGACAGAGGACATCATCTATGTCCATCCCTTTGATAACCCGCTTTTGTGGGAAGGCATCAGCATAATCGTGGATGAAGTCATCAGTGAGGGTGTAAAACCTGATGCCGTTATTCTGTCCGTCGGCGGCGGAAGCATGCTGTCCGGCATAGCGCTGGGACTGGAAAAACATCAGCTTGGCCACATTCCGGTTTATGCCGTTGAAACACACGGTACGGCCTCGCTTAATGCCTCGCTGAATGCCAATAAGCTGATGCGTCTTGATAAGGTCAGCGGCATAGCCACAACACTGGCCGCAAGCCAGGTGTGCGAAAATGCTTTTAACGTGGCCAGCCGATTGGATGTAAGAAGTATGCTGGTTTCTGATGCGGAAGCGCTGCATGCCTGCCGGCGCTTTCTCGATGATCATCGCGTACTCACTGAGCCGGCATGCGGAGTATCATTGTCACTCCTGTATGACAACAAAATCAGGTTCACTCCTGCCGACAATGTACTGGTCATTGTTTGCGGCGGGGCATCGATCACGCTGGAAGAGATAGCGGGCTGACAAAAGAATGGAATGATTACTCTGGAGTCTATTCCTGAGAAATGCTGGTGAGCTAGCCGGTTGACCGACGTATGGTGATGTGAGGTAAGTCTGCTTTTGGTACCAGACGACCAGGAGCGTGCAGTTTACTCTTAGCTAACAGCAGACACTGGCTTTGTAAACATATCCGATGCTGAAGCTGTTAAGAACAGACGGCCCCGGCGTGAGAGCTTATTGCTGGAGCGTCAGTCTTTTTATACTGTTAAACGAAGTGGGTTGCGAAGCTTTAAGCCCCAAAAAATTTTTCAGGCCCGTCTGCTAATACAGTAAATCAAGCTGTTCAGGTTCACTGATAAGACGGAGGTTTCCCTGGTTGTCCGTATTAAACAGGGCCTGGTAGCGCACTGAATCAATACCCATGACCAGATTATCGAGATCAGTATTGGCAACGCGTACTGAGTGATTTTTCGCCCAGTCTGGCAGGGCATGAATATAATAGGTAAATATCACATCAGTCATGCCGTTGTTATCTGTCGAGACAGCCTTTATGCTTCTGACGCGCATGGTTCCATAGCAGAAATCATGATATTTCGTGAATGAAGCCTGGCCGTACGGGGTTAGCTGCCAGATTTTACTGCCTGCTTTCACATGAGCAGTGATAAGGCCGGCATCGACAAGCGCCTCCATTTTTGCATTAATCCAGCGGTCAGTACCTGTTCTTATTGAAACCGGCCACTGCTTTTCACCCAGACAAAGAGACTGCCGATTAAGTGACTGCTGTATAAGCTCACGATACTGACTTTTATATCCCGCATAACAGCAGAACGACAGGAAAAAAAGCAAAATCCCTGTGATACATTTCAACGAAATTTCTCCATATCCAGAATCTGAAAAGCTTCATTCACGTCATCAAAAGTTTGTTCAGTAAGATAAATCCCTGCTGGATCCCAGTAAAAAACAGACGTCCCGGGATCGTCGTTATTTTGCACCAGTCGGAATCGCGAAAACCTTACTCGCGATTTATCGGTAAGATCTCCGTCGCCATCGCTGCCGACATATTTGGTCGCCCTGATAAGGTAAAACCGCCCTTCATAGCGGTGAAGTTCTGTGCCGCTTATCTTAAGGGTAGATGCTGATAGCCTTAAATCGGTCCAGGTAAAGTCATCGTCATCCGGGACCGGTACGATAAGCCAGCTTTTCCTGGCTGACAAAAATGTTAAGAGTTTCACTGGGATGAGAAGTCTTATTGTCATAAGTTGCGGAAAAGACGGCATCTTGTATGCCATCACCATTCAAATCAATGCTGTTCAGCCCTTTTTTCAGGTAAATATGGGTGTCTGCCTGTAATGAAGCCGGAAGGCTTATCAGAATGGCTGTCAGTATTATAAAAGGCATTTTCAGGTTCAAAATTTCCGCACCAGTCTGAAGCCAGTGTCCGGCAGGGCGTAGCCGGCACTGTGCGTGTCGCAGCTGGTCAGATTGCCCGTATGCAACAAGAAGCTGCCGCCACAAAAATAGTACATTTTCATACCGGAAAGGGTGTCGAAAGCATCAACCCATTCCGAAACGTTACCGCTCATGTCATACAGACCGAGCGCGTTGGGCCGCAGGCTTTTCACACGGACAGTACCGAAATGCAGATCGTTGAAGTCAGGGAACCAGGCGACAGCATTTGCATTGTTGCTGCCAGCAAATCTGAAACCATACGAGTTATTTTCCAGTCCAGCCTGTCCTCCACGGGCAGCAACCTGCCATTCCTCGGCCGTAGGTAAACGGTAACCATTAGCCCGGGTATCCTGTGTAAATCCGTAACGGGAACTGTCACGTGCCGGTACGCCCTTATTATTGAGATAGACCGGTCTCAGCCCCGCCTTTTCACTCAGGGCATTTGCAAAAATCACCGCATCTGACCATTCAACACTGGTAACCGGATGTGCGCCGTGATCTGTATCCGCCGGCCGGCAGTCCTCGTAAGCGGCTCCATTACATCCGATACCAAATGCATAATCACGCTCAACAGCCCACGCGTAAACATCTGAATAAAAACGGTAGGTGAATTCAGTACGCATGATCCTGAAAGCATTCACCGTGAAGTTAGCGTGTACTGCATAGTCATGTTGGCCAGGAACGGTACCGCGTAATATTTGCCAGCAGCAATAACGACTTCATCAGGAGACTGTGTTGCAGCGGCAAAAGCGGACAGCGAGCTGGTGGCATCCTGTGTACCGTACCGATGATGAATGAAATCCTATATTGGATGATTTTTTTCTCACGAAACGCTGCTATCCGGAATGCTACTGGCGTCTGCAGTGCCGGAAAATCATATCGTCTGGATACGTATACTGATAGCGTTTTATGCGTGCTGACGATCGACCTTCAGATACAAGACGAAATAGGGTAAGAAATATATTGTCTGATTTGTCTTTTATTTGATCAGTCACACCCTGTTAATTAATTATTGCTATCACATAAATCTGAAATAAAAAATATTTCAACTAACATAAAAGTAGAGTGCAAGTAAATCAACTGGTTAACTTTGTTGCTTGAATTCCGGTTTACATACCAAACGATTCTGCCTAAACGTTAAAACCGCACATAAAGATAATAATCTTTATATAATGTAAAAAATGCAGATTTGCTCCCCAATGGTTAAGCGTTATATTGGGTTTCCTGTAAGAGCAGAACCTGTAAGGGTCAAATGAGTCGTCATGAGTAAAACTGTTTATATTGTTGATGACGAAGAATCCGTCATCGCTTCGCTGCAAAACCTGCTTGAAGCTGAAGGGTACGCTATTTCAGCGTTTACCTCTTCATCCGACTTTCTCAGCGAGGCAGATTATAAAACGCCAGGCTGCCTCATCACCGACTTAAACATGCCTGGATTTGACGGCTTTGATGTTTCAGAACAGCTGACGGAACGGGGATATTCTATTCCCACTATTTTCCTGACGGGCTTTGGTACCATACCTATCACCGTAAGGGCGATGAAAGCCGGTGCGTTTGAGTTTCTGACCAAACCCGTCATGCCCGACGATCTTATAAAGGTTGTTGAAGATGCGCTGGCACTGTCAGAAAAAAGTGCCACGCTATCTCAGGAAAAACGCTTAGTGACCGCCCGCTATAATTCGCTCACTCCGCGTGAAAAAGAGCTCATGAAATATATCGTCAGAGGTTTGCTGAATAAGCAGATTGCAGCAGAAATGGGCATCAGTGAAATTACGGCAAAAGTTCACAAGCGCAGGGTTCTGGAAAAGATGATGGTGCGATCTGTTTCTGAAATTGTCCGGATGGCTGAACGGCTGAATTTGATTCAGGATAATTAATCGCCCGGTCATGCATGATGAAGGCTTTCCGGGAGGCTCCTCCCGCTGGTTAAGACGCGAGGAGCCCAGGTTTACTTCAGCATTCAAGGGGTAATGTAAACCAGAACAGGCTGCCGCCCTCAGTGCGGTTTTCAGCATGTAATGTGCCGCCATGCCGCTTTACGATCTCATTACTGATAGTCAGCCCCATTCCCATTCCTTCCGGCTTAGTGGTATAGAATGAGTCGAAGATCTTGCCGATAACCTCATCAGAAAGTCCGGTGCCATTATCTGCAACGTCAAACCGGATAACATTGCTGGCTGGATGTGATGAAGAGAGTCGCAATATTCTCACGCCGGGGTTATCCGCTATGGCTTCAATCGCATTGATAACCAGGTTGAGCATCACCTGTTGAATTTGCACGCTCTCGCAGAAAACCCTATCATTCTTCGCCGTTAAATCCAGTTCCAGTAAGACAGATCGACGCTCAAGTTCGAGGCGGGATAACACAATAATATCCCGCGCAATAGCGTGTAATCTTGCTGGAGCAAACTCCGCTATCTGGTTACGCGTCAGCGCCTGCAGTCCGCGAATAATATCTCCTGCCCGTTGCCCTTCACGGATGATCTCATCAAGCCCGCGACTGACGTTTTCCAGGTTTGCCGGATCGCGTTTGAGCCAGCGCTGGCTGGCACCGGCATTAGAGACAATTGACATCAGTGGCTGGTTTATCTCATGAGCAATGGATGAGGTCAGCTGCCCGACAGTGGTCGCGCGCGCAACGCGGGCGAGTTCCGCCTGTGCGATTCTGACAGCATCCTCGGCCTGACGCTGGTCAGTGATATCCGTCAGTGTGCCAAAATACTCGGCGATTTCTGGCCAGTTTTCATTAGGCTCGCCAATCCCTTTAATATATCGACACTCGCCATCATCGCGAATAATGCGAAACTCGGCCTGCATCACTTCACCCGTGATGACCCAGTTTTCTATCTGTTCCCTGAGGCAGGGAAGATCGTCCGGATGTACGCGGCTCTGGAACTCTGCCATGGAAGTTGTGACCTGCTCATCGGGCAGCCCCATGATGCGTTTGTACTCATCTGAGATGTACTGGATATCCGGTTGAATCAGCCAGTGCCATGTGCCGGTATGGCTGATTTTCTCACCCAGCATCAGTGAAGTCTGGCTGGCGCGCAGCTGCTTCTCAATTTTGCGGCGCTGGATGTTTTCTTCGACCAGCTCTGCATAAAGACGTGCGGTTTCCAGAGAAACGGCTGCCTGCGCGCCCAGCATAGAGACTATCCTGGAGTGCTCAGCCGTAAATACATCGGGCATCAGGCGGTTTTCCAGATAAAGCACGCCGACCATTTGCGCCTGACGGAACATGGGCACGCACATCACTGCGGCTCCCGACGTAACCAGATAATTATCCTGACTGAATGGGGTGAAAACCTCAGGCTTACCGGTTCGTATCTCCTGCCCGGTTCGGATAACCGCAGAGAGAATGGAAAGAGGAAGATCGGTTTCAACCGGTATTTCCTGAACGATTTTAACCTTAACACCCTCAGCTGTGGTGCTGGCCCTGGCCTGAATCTCCGGGATGTTACCGTCAGTTAAGCGGATCAGCATACAGTGCTGTGCACCGGCACGCTCAACCAGCATCATCATAAGAATATGAATAAGCCGATCAAGATTGATCTCTTCCGTCAGCGCACGCATGACCGTTACCATACTCTGCAGATCGCTGATGACCGGGCTGTGTTCAAATGGCATCGTGCTAAGGGCCGTATGACTATGATGACTGGAGAGGGCTGGATAGGCTGTCTCCAGCTGGCGAACTTTTGCACTGGCTCCCCATCGATCCCAGGCCGCCATGGCACCCTTGATATAAGCGTCGCCGGCAAAAGACATACTTCTGTCGTAGGCCATCCGCGCGGCCAGCTCGCAGGCAAGCCCGTTGATATGATGAAACTGTTCTTCACGTGACAGGGCGATAGCCCTTTCAAACTGCTCTGCAGCCAGAGCCATTTCCCCTTCAAGGCGAAATATTTCAGCGCGAAGTAACGCTTCTTTATCAGCGAACGTTTTCGCGTTCTCATTTGACCAGGTAACAAGCTTGTCGAGGTGGGGTTTGAGCTGCTGACGTAACGCCCTGGTGATGGTTCCTGCAGGAAGCGGAGCAGTCAGACTCAGGGCGCTGTAAAGATGAAAATCAATCATATGCACATTACCCGGAATACGCGCAGTCAATAGCGCTGCGTTCTGAAAGCACTGGTTAGCTGCAGGGTATTCATTGGCAAAAAAATGCGCCATACCCTGATAAAGCCGTGCCCAGAACTGCATCAGATACATTGGCTCAGCGGCATCTTCAGGTTTCATCTCCTCGATAACAGGGGGTGAAAAATCTGCGCCGCTGAAGGTCACTCCCCGCGATTTTCGCAGGAACATGACGTAATCAAGCTGCATGCCCAGAATAATCTCGACATCGCGATACTGTACCTTTTTCACAAATAACATGCCGCGCGTGATGGCGGTATGCACTGCATCAAGATGATCGCCACGGGCCAGGTAATTCATAATGATATGGCGCAGCGCCAGACATGCTGACGTTCGATCCCCTGTTTCAACACCTGCATCAAAAGCGGCCTTTGCCCGTTCGATAGCGTAGGTCAGCGGCATAGTCCAGACGCTGACCTGATCGAGAGGCAGAAGGGTACGTGCCTTAAAGCTGACAAAATCATGCTTATAAATCAGCTCGCGCGCCAGCAGCGTACTGGCAAAGCCGCGACTGTACTCATCATACTGATCGCCGCACACGACGCCATACCATGACAGCGCAAGCGTGGAGGCCCCCGACAGTCCGTGCGCCATAGAGAGATGGAGCAGCCTGCACAGAATCATAAAATGAAGGCGGGGGTTAATGAAGACGGCAAACGTGCTGGCGCTTGCCAGCAGGTTCATGACGGCCTCAGTATTTTTACAATTTACCTGTGGCAGTGAGCGGAAGCGGGCGTAAGGATTTTTGCCCACGTCTTCTTTCAGCACAATCCTTGCTTCATCGCACTCTTCGCGGGTTGGATTTTGGTTGAGCTGAATGCCAAACACCGCAAGCCACGCAAGAGCTGTTTCGAGCGCCAGTTTGCTGTCCGACTGTCGCATATGAATTTCCGCTATCAGACAGGCAGCTTCCGCTTTATCTGTTACCTTACCCGGTGAGGCATGAATGCGTGAGCTTAATGCCAGGGCAACGGGCAGGTTGCCGTTCAGAAACTCACACTCGGCCTCTTCAAGCAGAAAATCATGATTTTCAACCGGGCTGGGCTCGCCGCTGAGCGAACGGGTAGTCTGCAGATAACGCAGAGCAGAAGCATAATCGCCCGTTGCTTTTGCACGACGGCTGGCTCTCAGCAGCAGGTTGCTGAACCTGTCGGCGTCAGGGATCAGCAATGCGACATTTTTTATAGAGAGCAGATGATGCGCGGCCCTGAAAAGTAAGGCATCGGTGATATCACGGCTCGATGCATGCATGTAATACAGCGCGGCGGCATAATTAACCACATCCTTATCTTCGTCCGGCAACAGCTTCAGCGCTGCTTCATGCATACTGTTATGCATAAAAGCGTACTCTGATCCGCTGAGCGAAATGAGCCTGACTTTTATGGCCGGTAGCAGCGTCAGCGCAATTTCAGACGCTGCAATGTTCATCATCGTAATAACAGTGCTCAGCTCTCCGGCACATCCCAGGATGGCCAGACGACCCAGAAGCTGGCACGTCTCAGGCGGCAATGACGTTAAATGCTGTAGCACGCTGGCCGCAACGTTTGCCGTGTAGGGTCGGTTTCTAAGCGCATGTGTATCGCAGGCCCACCTGAACGGGGCGTTGTGCGTGATCAATCCGTCGTGCACGGCCTGTCTGAAGAATTCATGGGTAGCGAGAGGATTACCACCGGTTTTTTCGTGAATAATCCGGGCCAGTTCTGCTGTTGCTGAACTGCGGGTATGGAACTGGCCGGCAAGCCAGCTGGCAATGTTTTTCTCAGTCAGAGGCTGAGGCGCAAGATCTTTGATGCGGGCTGCATTGGCCCGGATACGATCCAGGTTGCCGGCAATCATCGGACAGGGTAAAGATTCGCTGTCACGATGCGTCATTACCAGCAACAGAGGAATATTTTCGCTTTGGCTGAGCAGATTCTGCAATAAAATCAGCGTGGCCTGATCGGCCCAGTGTACATCATCAATCAGTATAACCAGCGGACGGCCGGGTGCCGTAAATGCTTTTACCAGACTGCACGCAACAAGATTGAAACGATCCCGGGCATCAAGAGAATGTGAGTGCCCCGGAATCGCGGCCTTCTGGCCCAGCAGTATTCCCAGCTCCGGCACCATGTTAATCGCCAGGCCGGTATAATTTCCTAATTCTTGGGTAATATGCGCCTTCCAGCGCGTCATTTCTTCTGCCGGTAGCCCAAGAATATGCAGGACCAGCGTCCGGAAAGCAGATGTGAATACCGCATACGGTAATACCGGGGAATGCTGTTCAGCCTTTACCAACGTTAGCAGCATTTTTTTCCCGCGCAGCATCCTGAGCGACGAGGCTATCAGTGAAGACTTACCAGAACCTGGAACGCCTCTTATCGCTACCAGAGTATGTTTGCCGCTTTTGCTGACCTCTTCAAACGCCGCCAGAATCTCTATAGCCTGAGAATGATCGGCGAAAAGCACGTCATGGGATAATACTGTGACCGGTAAATCCTGCAGTCCCAGAGGAAAAGGTTCAATCATTCCGTCCGGCTTAAAGTTAGCCGCACAGCGGCGAAGATCGGCAAGTAACCCTTCCGCGCTGTGGTAACGGTATTCAGGCGATTTCGCCATCAGTTTAAGCACGATGGCGGAGAGTACAGCGGGGACATCCTGACGCAGTACATGGGGGGCCAGGGCTTCAGAGGCAATATGGTGGTGTACCCATTCAATATGACTCCCTTCTACAGTGCCATAAGGTAACTTGCCGGTCAGTAGCTGATAAAGAACAATCCCCAGACTGTATAAATCACTTACCCGGCTGATCTGACAAGCAGATCGAGACGTGTGTTCAGGGGACATGTAAGCAAGAGTGCCGCCCGCAACCGGTAAACGTGACTGTTGCAGGCTATCTTTATGCACGAATGACAGACCAAAGCCGGCAAGATGCACAGCGCCATCATCCGTATAAATGAAATTTGCAGGTTTAATATCGCCGTGTACCAACCCGTTCTGATGCAGGATCCCAAGCGTACTGCAGAGCATAATTGCCGTAGTCAAAAATTCATCAATGCTGCCCGGCGGGATACACAGCACATCCGCAAGTGTTTTGTAGTTGAAAGGCCGGTACAGGAGCGCATACCGGCCCTGGTAATGCGTATACCGCAGGGGTTTCAGCGCCCAGCTTTCCGATAGCCTGGCACGCAGGGCAAACTCATTTTTCAGCCGTTGCGTAACATGCAAAAGCGATTCTTCGTTACCTGCGGTTGCCAGCACAAAAGACTCACCGGTGATCGTATGCCGGCACAGCAACCAGTCTATATTGCCCTCCTGCGCCAGAGGCGTATAGGCCATGTACTCTGATAGAATCATTTCCTGATTGTCTATTGAGTTTAACGCCTGCAGGTTTGTATTCATGGACGGGAGGCCTGCGAAGAGAGTTCCTGACGGATATATACAAACAATGTATCGATATCAATGGGCTTAGGCAAAAAAGCGATGGCGCCCAGGTTAATGGCATACCGCAACGTGTTCTCATCGCCATTGCCAGAAATAATAATACCCGGCGGTTTTCTAAGTCGCCGGGTAAGATTGATGAACAGCTCGAAACCATTCATGCCTTTTAGCTGCACATCAATGATAAAAAGCGCGGCGTCCGCTATAGCTGCTTCATTACAGAGAAGAGACTCTGCTGATTCAAAAGCGTACGTCAGATAGCCTTCAGACTGGAGCAGGTTTGTAAGACCATTGCGGACAGAACGTTCATCATCGACGACGACAATGCGCTGCGACAGCTGCATGCTGTTTTCCTTTATAAAACTCAGGCCCCGGAAGGCGCTTCCTTAGGAGGTTTTATCACCTGAGGGCGGCGGATTATCGCCGATTTTATGGTGATACTCATGACGAAACCAGAGCAGGTTAACCGGCTGACCGGTTTTCAACCTTTTAACCAGCGGGATCAGGTGCTCGCCAATCTGCATCCCCAGCAGGCCTGCCAGCGCAATGATGGGCGGCGCCGGTGAATTGACGTCCAGTACCGTGTAAATAACACCAGCCAGTATGCCTGCTGCAAATGAAACTGAATACTTTTTAAGCATAATTACCCTGCCTGTTTCACTCTGGCTGATGAGTCGCCGAAGGTATGTGTGTGGCGATCGGACTATGATTGCCCGCAGGCAGCAAGGCCGACGATTCATGGTGCAGAAGCTTTCCACCCAATGAGCTGCCGATGACCATACCCAGCAGCCCGACCAGCGCAACCGCCGGCGGCGCTGGTGACTGAACTCTGATCACGGCATAAACGAGGCCAATAAGCGCCCCGGCTCCCAGAGATATTAATAAAGGACTCATGGGTCCTCCTTATTGAAAAAGCAGGCCAGCCCGGAGAGGAGCTGGCCGGAAGGAGAGGCTACATTAGCGAACGTTTGCCGGAACTGGCGCCAGGGTACGGTGCTCAGTTTTTTGACGTGAAGGCGCTTTGTGAACCATGGTGTATGCGTAGTCAACGCCGATACCGTAAGCACCAGAGTGCTCCTTAGCGATATCCATAACGGCGTTGTAAGTCTCTTTGTGCGCCCAGTCTCGCTGCCACTCCAGCATGACCTGCTGCCAGGTTACCGGGATCACGCCAGCCTGAATCATGCGCTGCATGGCATAGTCGTGAGCTTCTTTCGTGGTGCCGCCTGACGCATCAGCAACCATATAAATTTCATAATCGCCTTCCAGCATGGCGCACAGTGCGAAAGTGTTATTACACACTTCGGTCCACAGGCCTGAAACCACCACTTTTTTCTTGCCGTTAGCTGCCAGCGCATCACGGACTTTCTGATCATCCCATGAGTTCATTGACGTGCGTTCAAGAATGTCCTGGCCCGGAAACACGTCCAGCAGTTCAGGAAAAGTATTACCGGAGAAGCTTTCGGTCTCAACGGTGGTCAGTACAGTCGGGATGTTGAAAACTTTAGCCGCTTTAGCCAGCGCTACGACGTTGTTTTTCAGTACCTGGCGGTCAATTGACTGCACGCCAAACGCCATCTGTGGTTGCTGGTCAATAAAGATGATCTGGCAGTTCTGCGGCGTCAGTACTTCAAGCTTACGATTGGTCATATTTTGCCCATTGAGGTTAATGTTGCTAAGTCCCGTAAAACGTTTTAACGGCGTTAATTTGCAGCATCCCTGTCAGCTGAATGGCGTCATCACTTTTCGCCGTTCCGGTGGGTTACTGTCTGAGCGCAGTGTAGGAACCTTTTTATTTTCAGACTATTATCTTTAGGTATAACTATACGAACGTATACTATCCCTTTGTATAACTAGACGTTCTCCAGACCTCCTGATCATAATTCCGCCATCCCATATCCTGCTTACCGGGCAGGGCAATTCCGTGTCCGCAGACCTTATTCCGTTCCGGACAACTCATTTCAGGAGATCCTATGGTTACCCTTGGCAAAGCCGACACCATTCTGACTAATGGCCGCTTTCATACCGTTGATCGCGGCAATCCGATCGCCGATGCGGTTGCGATTCGTGACGGCAAATTTCTGGCGGTTGGTACGCAGGAAGAAATAATGCAGCACCATTGTGCAGGGACTAACGTGGTCGATCTGAAAGGACACACAGTAATTCCGGGTCTGAACGACTCGCACCTGCACCTGATCCGCGGTGGCCTTAACTACAACCTGGAACTGCGCTGGGAAGGCGTACCGTCTGTATTCGATGCGCTGCGCATGCTAAAAGAGCAGGCGCTGCGTACTCCCTCACCGCAGTGGGTACGCGTGGTAGGTGGCTGGACTGAATTCCAGTTTGCCGAGCGCCGCATGCCGACGCTGGATGAGATCAACGAAGCCGCGCCGGATACGCCTGTGTTTGTCCTGCACCTTTACGATCGCGCTCTGCTTAATCGCGCCGCGCTGAAAGTGGTTGGTTACACCAAAGACACGCCAAATCCGCCGGGCGGCGAAATCCAGCGTGACAGCAACGGTAATCCGACCGGCATGCTGATTGCGCGCCCGAATGCCATGATCCTCTATTCCACGCTGGCCAAAGGGCCGAAGCTGCCGCTTGAGCAGCAGGTGAACTCCACCCGCCAGTTCATGCGTGAGTTGAATCGTCTCGGCCTGACCAGCGCCATTGATGCCGGCGGTGGTTTCCAGAATTATTCGGAAGATTACGAGGTGATTGCCGAGCTGCATCAGAAAAAGCAGATGACCATTCGCATCGCCTACAACCTCTTTACCCAGCGTCCTGGTCATGAACTTGAAGATTTTGAGAAGTGGACGGACATGCTGACGCCTGGTCAGGGCAGCGACTATTTCCGTCACAATGGCGCGGGCGAGATGCTGGTATTCTCGGCAGCCGACTTCGAAGATTTTCTTGAGCCGCGTCCTGACCTCGCGCCAGGCATGGAAGATGAGCTGGAGCGCGTGGTCCGTCATCTGGTTGAGCACCGCTGGCCATTCCGCCTGCACGCCACCTACGATGAATCCATCAGCCGCATGCTCGACGTGTTTGAAAAGGTCAACCGCGACATTCCGTTTAACGGCCTGCACTGGTTCTTCGACCACGCTGAAACCGTGACGCAGCGTAATATTGATCGCATCAAAGAGCTGGGCGGCGGCATCGCGGTGCAGCACCGTATGGCGTTCCAGGGCGAATACTTTGCCGGGCGTTACGGCATTGAAGCTACCCGTCACACACCGCCGGTGGCACGCATGCTGGAAACCGGTGTGCCAGTGGGCCTTGGCACTGACGCCACGCGCGTCGCCAGTTACAACCCCTGGACCGCACTCTACTGGCTGGTGTCCGGTCGCACGGTGGGCGGTATGCAGATGTATGACGTTAACGCCCGTTTGGATCGCGATACCGCACTGATGCTGTGGACGCAGGGCAGCGCCTGGTTCTCCAGTGAGCAGGGTAAGAAAGGCCAGATTAAAGCGGGTCAGCTGGCCGATCTGGCGGTGCTAAGCAACGATTACTTCAGCGTGCCAGAAGAGGAGATCAAGGGTATCGAATCGGTGCTGACCCTCGTGGATGGCAACATCGTCTATGCCGCCGGCGCCTTTAGCAGTGAAGCTCCGCCATCTATTCCGGTGCTGCCGGAGTGGTCGCCCGTGGTCAGGGTACCGGGACACTACCGCAGCGCGCCGCCAACTGCGCATACCCGCGTGGGTATGCAGCAAATGCCGCACCAGTGCAGCGGTCCCTGCGGTGTCCACAGCCACTCGCATGATATTGCGCGCGGCGCAAACATGCCTGTATCCGAAGAGAACGCCTTCTGGGGCGCGCTCGGATGCAGCTGCTTTGCGTTCTGAGCATCATGAATCGTCTATTTTCGCAGCCGCCCCGCATTGATGCCGGGCTGTTCTTTCTGCGGCTGGCAGGCTGCCTGCTGCTGCTGCATGTGCACGGTCTGCCGAAGGTGTTTCATTTCAGTGAAGAACTGACGCGCATAGAGGATCCGTTTGGCCTCGGTCCCTCTATGAGCCTGCTGCCAGCTATTTTTGCCGAAGTGATTTGCCCGATTTTCATTCTGACTGGCGTGTTTGCCCGGCTTGCCTGCCTGCCCATCATCGGCGTGCTTCTGGTGGCGATGGTGTTTGTGCATCCGGACTGGAGCATCGCGGAAGGCCAGTTTGGCTGGCTGCTGCTGATCATCTTCGCCACACTGGCCATCACCGGACCGGGCAAGTGGCGCCCGGGTGCTGATATGCAAAAAGGAGTACGTCATGACGCAGGTTAACGATATTCACGCGGTCACGCCGGAATCAGAGCCGGTTGCGGTTGCGGCGGCTTCGCCGTGGCAGCCGCTGCGCCAGCCGGTGTTCCGCATGCTGTGGATTGCTACCGTGGTGTCCAACGTGGGTTCATGGATGAACGATGTGGGCGTCAACTGGACGATGCTGACGCTCAGCGCCGATCCGCTGAGCGTGGCGCTGGTGCAGGCGGCGGCCAGCCTGCCCATGTTCCTGTTTGCCCTGCCGTCCGGCGTACTGGCGGACATTATTGACCGGCGTAAATATCTGCTGTTTTCGCAGCTCTGGGTATTCATCGCCGCAGCCGGCCTGACCGTGCTCTCCTTTACCGGACACGTGACGCCGCTGGTGCTGCTGATTGCCGCCTTTCTGATGAGCGCCGGCGCGGCGATGAGTTCACCGCCGTTTCAGGCCATTGTGCCGGACCTGGTTGAAAAACATGAGCTCAGCCCGGCCATCGCGCTTAACTCGCTGGGGATCAATATCAGTCGCGCCATCGGCCCGGCGCTGGGTGGATTGATTCTGTCGTTTGCCGGCCCGTGGATGGTGTTCATGCTCAACGCTCTGTCGGTGCTGGGCGTGGCGTGGGTGCTGTACCGCTGGAAAGAAGCGCCCGGCGTGCAGCGCCTGCCGCCGGAACACTTTTTCTCTGCCGTTAAGGCGGGCATACGCTACGTGCACGCGGCGCCGGTACTGCGCAACGTGCTGATGCGTACCGTGGCGTTTTTTCTGTTTGGTAGCGCTGGCTGGGCACTGCTGCCGCTGGTCGCGCGCCGCGAGCTGGGCTTAGGCCCTGGCGGGTACGGCATCCTGCTGGCCTTCATTGGCGTCGGCGCGATTTGCGGTGCCGTCCTGCTGCCGCGCCTGCGTAAGCACCTTAATCCGGACCGGCTCATGGTGCTGGCCAGCCTGATGTTTGCTGCCACCATGCTGGCGCTGGCGTTCGTGCGTCACTTCTGGCTGCTGAACGCATGTGAGTTTTTTACCGGTTTTGCGTGGATTGCGGTGCTCTCAACGCTCAACGTCGGCGCGCAACGCAGCGCCGCAAAATGGGTGAAGGCGCGTGCGCTGGCGGTTTATCTCACGGTGTTTTTTGGTTCGATGACCGTGGGCAGCACTATCTGGGGCCAGCTGGCATCCCATTTTGGTATACCGCTTTCACTCTGCGTTGCCACGCTGGGCATGGTACTGGGCTGTCTCACCGTACTGCGCTGGCGGCTGGATCAGGACCCCAATCTCAACCTGGACGTCAGCAATATCAGTGAGACTGTGCCGGCGCTGGATATTCATCACGATCGTGGCCCGGTGCGCGTCAGTTACGAGTATCTGATCCGCACAGAGGATGCGCGTGACTTTACTCTCTGCATACAGGATATGCGCCGCGTTCGTCGCCGTGGCGGGGCTGATAACTGGGCAGTATATGAAGACATTTTACAGCCTGGCATCTTTGTTGAAACTTTTGTGGTCGGTTCGTGGATGGAACATCTGCGCCAGCTGGAGCGCTACACCATGAACGACCAGAAAATTCAGACGAGGGTCTATGCCTTCCATCAGGGTGAAAAGATGCCGCAGGCCCGCTATCTGGTTGCGCCGGTATAAAAAGCGCGTTTCTCAATGGTGTTTACTTAAAGGTAAGGATAAATAATGAGTACAATCAAGACTGCAGATGGTACCCGGATTTATTACAAGGACTGGGGCAAAGGAAAACCGGTGCTGTTCAGCCACGGCTGGCCACTGGATGGCGACATGTGGGACAGTCAGCTGAATTTTCTGGCTGAGAAGGGTTATCGCGTCATCGCGTTTGACCGCCGTGGCTTTGGCCGTTCTGAGCAGCCGTGGACCGGCTACGATTACAATACATTCGCCTCCGACATCAACGATCTGATCACCTGCCTGGACCTGCAGGACGTGACGCTGGTTGGTTTCTCAATGGGGGGCGGTGATGTAACACGTTATATCAACAACTACGGCACCGCACGTGTTGACGGCCTGGTACTGCTGGGCGCCGTCACGCCTATCTTTGGTAAAGCAGATGATTTCCCGCAGGGTGTTGATCACTCCGTGTTTGCCGGCATCCAGGCCGGTCTGCGTAAGGACCGCGCGCAGTTTATCAGTGATTTCGCTGCCCCTTTCTACGGTATCAATGCCGGACAGACGGTGTCTGAAGGCGTGCTGACGCAGACGTTAAATATCGCGCTGCTGGCTTCTCTGAAAGGGACGCTGGACTGCGTAACGGCATTTGCCACGACGGACTTCCGTCCGGATATGGCTAAAGTTGACGTGCCGGCACTGGTTATTCATGGCAGTAACGATCAGATTGTTCCGTTTGAATCAACCGGCAAACTGGCAGCAGAAATGATTGAGGGCGCACAGTTGAAAGTGTATGACAATGCGCCGCATGGTTTTGCGGTTACGCATTCCGATCAGCTTAATGCGGACCTGCTGGCATTCCTGAAGTCGCTTTAAAAATAGCTAACTTAAGCATACACATCCGGTCAGCGGAGACCGCATAAAAAACAGCCCGACATCACTGCCGGGCTGTTTCATCTAATACAAAGGGCGGAGGGCTTAATCGGCTTCCCAGCCGTTTTTTTACTTAACGCGTCGGATGATTAACCTCTACCGGGCGCAAATCAAACAGCAGCACTTCAGCATTATGCCCATCGGAAAACGTAAGCTCAGTCTCATTGCGTACACGCGCACCGTCACCTTCACTGAAAGAGACGCCGTTGACGGTAATACTGCCCCGCGCAACGTGAATATAGGCATAACGATTTTCCGGTAATGTAACGGTTTGCTCCTCACCCTCATTAAACAACCCGGCATAGATGCGAATATCCTGCTTAATTTTCAGGGAAGAATCAGCTCCGTTCGGAGAGATGATGAGCCTGAACTGCCCACGCTTATCCTCTTCCGCAAAGCTAACCTGCTGATACTTCGGGGCCGTGTTTTTTTCGGCAGGAATAACCCAGATCTGCAGGAAATGCACGCCCGCCTGTGGTGAGTGGTTAAATTCACTGTGGGTGACGCCGGATCCTGCACTCATCAGCTGGACATCCCCGGGAACGATGACGGAGCCCGTGCCCATAGAGTCCTTATGCGCCAGTGCACCGTCCAGCACATAGGAGATGATTTCCATGTTGCTATGTGGGTGAGCGCCAAAGCCACGCCCACCAGCAACCTGGTCATCATTAATAACCAGCAGATCGGAAAAACCGGTTTGTTTCGGATCCCAGTAATTTGCAAATGAAAAGGTGTGACGTGAATGTAACCAGCCGTGGTCACCCAGACCGCGGGAATCTGACAGACGTTGTTCGATCATGATGGTCTTCTCCAGAAGTGTTCAGTAAAACGCGTATTCGCTTCGATGGAGTAAAATTAACGTAAACATAAAAAGCCGTAAATGCTGCAAAAAAATAAATAGATTATCATTTTAGTGGACAATCCCGGTTCATCTTTCCTTGTCAGAAAGAGGGCGCGCGCACAAAAAATAAGCGCTTTTTTTTAAGCTTAGCTCAGGGTAAGTATGGGATTTTAACCACGTGAATAGCTGTTTGCTGTCATCACATACAGATTGAGAGGTCCGGGATAAAGGAGAACAGGCCAGTCTGAGGTATCTCTACAAAAAAACGCCCCCTTCAAACCCTTTTGTCGCAGTTTTTTCATTTCAGCCAGAAGAGTAAATTGCCAGGTCAATCATGGTTCTTTCTTACTGTGTATATCCAGTGGAGCAATAGCCTGTTGCAGATGTTCCAGAAACGCCTTTACTTTCATCTGCAGGTATTTTCTGCCGGAACAGAGCGCATATAGCACCAAATCTTCGGGCTGGCGGTTACAGTTAATTTCAATGAGGGAGCCGTTATTCTGAATCTTATCGAATAACAGGTGATTGCTCTGGGTAATCTTATAGCGGTCACACTTTGATTATTTAGCATCAGCCCTTCATATAAATGATGGTTTTACCTCATTGAACCGATAACGGTTACGCTGATGCTCTCCTTATAGTGCTCTCACATTGACCTGTAAGGAGGGATATCCTGATGAATTCACGTATTCAGTTAGGTGTCAGCCCGTTAAGCTGGACCAATGATGTTTTGCCCGATCTGGGCGACACTATTTCCCTTGAAATCTGCCTCAAACAGGCCGCGTCTGCTGGCTATCAGGGTATTGAACTGGGCAGGAAATTCCCCCGGACGCACGCTGCATTGGCCCCGTTACTGCATGAGGCCGGTCTTCAGCTCGCTTCAGGCTGGCACAGCGGTTTTCTTGCCGATCGCAGCGTTGCTGAGGAAATCGCGGCCGTACATTCACATGCAGAGCTACTGAAAGCGTCGGGTGCCAACGTCATGGTTTATGGCGAATGCGGCAGAATGCCAGGCGCTCATCCGCTGGACAAACCCCTGTCTTTTTCTCCGGCCTTACGCTGTCTGAATGTTGATGATTATGCCCGCAAGGTCAGCGAGTTTGCCGACATTCTGCTTAGCCGGTACGGCCTGAAACTGGCTTATCATCATCACCTGATGATGCTGGTTGAACAGCATCATGAACTGGATGAATTTCTGACAAAAACCTCCGAGAGCGTCGGTCTGGTTCTGGATTCGGGGCACGCTATCGCCGCTGGGGTCGATCTGAAACAGATAACAACGCGGTTTGGCCACCGCGTAGTGCATATACATCTGAAGGATATCCGTGCGGATATTCTTCATCGGGTGCAGAAGGAAGATCTCAGCTTCAATGATGCGGTACGTGCCGGACTCTTCACTGTGCCGGGTGAAGGCTGCATTGATTATTCTTCGCTAATTGATTTTGTTACGCATTCAGACTATCGGGGCTGGCTGATTGTCGAAGCCGAACAGGATCCGCAAAAAGAAGAGCCGTTTGCTGCCGTCTCCCGGGCATTTCGCTGGACACAAAACACCTTTCTACTGTCCCTGCCAGCAGAGGAAATCGCACAATGAAAGAAAAACTCAATATTGGTTTAATCGGATCGGGTTTCATGGGGCAGGCGCATGCTGATGCTTACCGCCGTGCGGCAATGATCTATCCCGATCTGCCAAAACGTCCTCATCTGTATGCACTGGCCGATCAAAATCAGGCGCTGGCTGACGCAAATGCCACGCGCTTCGGTGCAGAAAAAGCATATGGAGACTGGCGGGATTTGATCAACGATCCACAGGTAGATGTAGTGGATATTACCTCGCCTAATTATCTGCACTATGAGATGGCGCTGGCCGCGATCGCGGCCGGCAAGCACGTGTATTGTGAAAAGCCGCTGGCCGTCAGCACCGAAGAGGCGCTGCAGATGACGCTGGCAGCAGAAAAGGCGGGCGTCAAAACGATGGTAGCATTTAACAACATTAAAACCCCGGCAGCCCTGCTCGCAAAACAGCTTATTGAGAATGGCGATATCGGTATACCGATCCGCTTTCGTGGCACCTTTGATCAGGGCTTTTATAACGATCCGCAACTCCCCTGGTCCTGGCGCTGCTCTAAAAAGCTGGGTGGCAGCGGCTCACTGGGCGATCTGGGCGCCCACACCCTTTCGGTCGCGCAGTTTTTGATGGGGGATATCAGCGAGGTGACAGCCAGCGCACAAACTTATTTACGTCAGCGCCCGGTTCCCCGGACGGATGCCGGTTATGCCAGCCGCATTGATGAGCAGGCAGAATGGCGCGAGGTTGAGAATGATGACCAGGTTCAGTGCCTGGTGAGCTTTGAAAGCGGTGCCAGCGGCGTTGTTGAGTCTTCACGCCTGTCCGCCGGCCGCATTTTTGGTGTGTTCTGGGAAGTTTCCGGAACCGAGGGCACTATTTATATGGATGGTGAACGTTTCAATGAGCTGCAGGTGTATCGCTTCAGTGATGACAAAAACGATCGCGGCTTCAAAACCTTGTATGCAGGCAGTCAGATCCCGGCTTATTCAGGCTTCTTCGGCTTTGATTTTGGTGGCGGCGGGCTCGGTTATTTTGATGTGAAAGTCATTGAAGTCCACGACCTGGTACTGGGAATTTGCAGTAAAGACGATTGCTATCCGAACTTTGCCTTTGGCCTGCAAAATCAGCAGATCCTGACCGCTATCGAGCAGTCCATTGCATCCCGTCAGTGGGTTGCTGTGGCAGATAATCGCTAAATCAGCGCTGAAAAGGAGTCACTATGTTCCCCTCTTTTTTACCCGTTCCGCGAATACCTTCTGAAACGTCTGTACCCGTACTGCGCTGGGGCATTATTGGCCCCGGCTGGATTGCTGAACATTTTGCCCGCGCACTGAAAGAACATACCGGGCAGCATCTGGTTGCAGTATCAGGAAGAAACAGAGTAAAAGCCCAGGCATTTGCTGAACGCTGGGCAATACCATCAGTTTTCAGCAATCCCGATGAAATGCTGGCAGTGGACGATCTGGATGCGATCTACATCGCCACACCGCATAACCATCACTTTCCGGATGGCATGAAAGTGCTCAGTGCAGGCAAACATGTACTGATTGAGAAGCCTCTGGCTCTGAATGCCAGAGAGGGAGCGACCCTGCAGGCACTGGCCCGGGAAAAAAGCCTGCTGTGCATGGAAGGAATGTGGTGTGACTTTACGCCAAAATATGATGTTCTGCGTCAGCTATTAACAGATGGCGTATTAGGCGACGTTCATACTCTGACCGCCGATCATGGTGAGTTTTTTACGCAGGATCACCGCATTTTTAACGCCGATCTGGCCGGCGGACCAATGCTGGATCTGGGTAGTTATCTGGTTTCGCTGAGCGTAATGGTGGCAGGCGCGCCGGTTCGCGTTCAATCCAGTGGACAGCCGGCACAAGGCAATGTTAACGGACAGGCTTCGATGCTGTTTGAACATGCCAGCGGCATGCATTCCGTTCTGAACACAACCTTGTTCAGCAATACTCCAGGCGGTGCAGTGATTGCCGGGCGCGATGCTACCCTGGTTCTGGCGGGACAATTTTACGCGCCCGGTGGTTTTGTACTCACCTCAAGCCAGGGCAATCATTCACTGTTCTGGGAAGAACCTGCCAACCGCTACACGCAGCTGTATCATGAGATCCAGCATTTTTCCTGGTGTGTGGGGCAGGGATTAAACGACTCCCCGGTTCGGCCTTTATCCACATCACTCATGACCCTTACAGCGATGGATAAGGTGAGAGGACAGCTGGGGATCGTTTTCAATGAAGAACGCGGAAGCGTGTGACAACAGGGGTTGAGGATCAGCAGCACCCGCAGCTTATCCTCACAGGAGTGGTCCTGATTTTTTCCGGAGTATCCTGCCATCGGGCATAGCATTCTGCTTGCCCGGAATTTTGCCGCAGCGCCTGCGACCGCCTGAGCTTACAGGATTAAGCCGGTAAATCAGCAATGTCTTCCTTATTCAGATACTGATGGCAACAGCCAGCTTACCTCAACAGGCTTACTTATCGTCCGCGCAGCGAGAAAAGCCGATGGTAAAATGGTGACGACAGGGTTTTTCTGCTACATCAAATATAACCTTCCGGCCACGACTTTCTCTCAGCCTTTGCCCCAGTGCATATTCTGGATAACAACTCTGTATCGATCTCTATCTTCAAAGGTAACGCCATTGCGATCCCAGTAAGGATTAAATGATTTAACTCTGATGAAGCCAGCCTCATCCATATTTATACAGGTGGTTTGCCAGCTATCTTGCCCGGGAATGTACAGAATCAGGAGATCTTCATGTGAGGGTGAAGGCAGCACCGGATGATCATGGCACTGGGTAAACTCAAGGTGCCAGGATAACCCCTTCAGTCCTAACATGTACCCGCTGAATCCATCGTGGTTTGTGAAATCACCGATTTTTTCTAACCCAAGACCGTTACAGTACATTTCACAGCTTTTGCTGAGTGCGGTGACAGGTCTGGCTATCCTCATATGCTGCAATACCATAAATACCTTCTTTTATGTTGGCTTACCCTGGCATTCTGGCAACGAATTCTGTGAAAGCCATCGGGTGTATGCTGCTATAGTCAAAAAAGGATCAAGAAATGACTGAATCAAACAAACCTTACTGGAACCGAATGGTTCCCGAGCTGACCGTAACAGATCTGTCCGCGTCCCTGAAATTTTATATCGAAGTGGTTGGCTTTAGCATCATCATCAGACGCATGGAGCCAGATTTTGCCTATATCACTCTTGGCGAGGCGCAGCTAATGCTTGAGCAATATCATCCGGACGGATGGAATACGGCAGAACTCGTCAGACCGCTGGGACGCGGTGTAAATTTCCAGATAGAAGTGGATGACGTTGACCAGATATTCGCTCGTGTAAATACCCACAGCGTAACGTTATATCGGGGTCTCACCGATAACCACTACAGTACTGGCGAAACAACCGCCTGTCAGAGAGAATTTCTTGTGCAGGATCCGGATGGATACCTTCTGCGGTTCAGCCAGTATATTGAGTAGCACTCCTGCCGTTTTTCACGAACCTCTGCCGGCGTTCAGCGTTAACATGATAATACGCCCGCACCTGCAGACGTGCTCAGCCCTGATGATTTTGTCGTGCATACATGCCTGTGCACTGAGATCATGATTCCCGGGTGTATGCAGACCAGTTCCATACAATGATTTACAACAAAATCATGCGAAACGACACGGGACAGCAGGCGTGCCAGACGCAAGTTTTGATGCGGGTTTATAACCCGCATACGCGGTAAACGAGTTTTGCAACCACTCTTACAAACGGAAATGTGTCTCGTTACGCTTTATTTATCTGCTTTCTCCAGCCAGGCTTTTTTGCTGCCTAACGTTTCTAAACCGACCAGGAGAAAGCCATGTTCCATCATTCATCCAAAATGCAGTTCCCTGTACGCGTAGAAAAGCCAAATCCGGAATTTGCCATGCTGCTTCAGCAGGCGATAGGGGGCGTGGAGGGAGAGATACGTGTAGCAATGCAATATTTTTTCCAGGCCATGGGTGCCCGGGGCGATGCACGCATCAGGGATCTTCTGATTTCCACTGCAACAGAAGAGCTGAGCCATATTGAAATGCTGGGATATGCTGTTGCTCTGAACCTCGAAGGCGCGCCGCTTTCGTATCAGGAAGAAACAGCAAAAGATCCGGTAATGAACGCTATTCTGGGCGGTATGAATCCCCGCCATGTTCTCTCTTCCGGTCTGGCCGCGATGCCGGTAAATGCCAACGGGATGCCTTTTGATATGAGTCACATCTACGCTTCCGGTAATGTGGCTGCCGACATGCTGGCGAATGTCACCGCTGAAGCAACCGGGCGTGTACTTGCAACCCGGCTGTACAATCTTACCGAAGATAAAGGCATGAAAGATTTCCTTGCGTTCCTGATTGCGCGCGACACGATGCATCAGCAACAGTGGCTGGCCGTGATTGAAGAAATGGGGGGACTGAACGCTTCACTTCCCATTCCAAACAGCTTCCCGCGAGGCAATGAAGCAGAAGAGCACGCTTATTATTGTCTGAATACCTCTCTGGACAAGCCTCTTCCCAAAGGTCGCTGGAGTGAAGGCCCGGCTTATGATGGGTACGGTCAGTTCACGGCTAAAGAGCAGCCGGATATTCTGGGAGATGAGCCAGTGCTGGGTAAAGCGCGTCCGGGCTCAGGTGCACAGCAGGAACAAATTGACGGGACGGTTCCGCCTGCAACCGGAGCTGTGTAGAGCTATTTTCATTCCTCATGACTTTATGCTGTAAAAAGGGTTTCAGGGCTGCATAGCAGCCCTGCTTTGTTATAGCCATCTTCAGGTTACCGCTATTTTAGTGCTGAGGTATGGTTTGCCGCGAGAAAGATAACTGTTTTACAGCCCATTATTTATCAGAGAGTCGTAAACAATTTCCTGCTTTATTTAAGAGCGCAGCCGCGTGTACTCGTCTTTATATCAGCTTCAGGCACACAGTCGGGTATATTCAGTTCAGTGTCTTCTAATCTTTCAGATAAGAACATGGCGAAATGTCGATCGGATTCACTGCGTTCGCAATCACATATGACATCATCCTCACCCGCACCTTCATCAATTTTAGAAAGAATCGTTTCAGCTTTCTTTGAGAGGTCGTGAATTTTTACGGCTCGGCCGGAACGGCCTCATCCTTTCTGGCAGTGGCAGTAGGCTAATTCCTGACTGACTTATCGCTAACGGATCACAGGATGGTGCTGTCAATCCTGCAAAGTGATGCCAAAAAGATTGGGGGGCCAGAGGTAAATACACTGGCTGAGGCGCACATGCCCCTCTGCATTACTAACAGAACTGATTTATCATCGACAGCAGCATCGGTTTTAAATTACTCAACTCCTCCAGATGCGCCAGCGAGAGTGACTCCAGCAGCTGCTCTGCCTCCGGCGTCAGGCGCAAAAACATTTTACGTTGATCGGCCTGATCCGGCTCGCGCAGCACCAGTCCTGCTTCTTCGAGGCGACTTAGCAGGCCGGACGCACTGTGCGGCTTCAACATCAGACGATCTGCCACATATCCCACGGTGGCGTTGCCCGGCGAGCTACCCCGAATTGTCAGCAGAGCCTGATGTTGTTGCGGCGTCAATCCTGCGTTACGTGCCTGAGTTTCGCTGAATGCCATGAACGAACGCAGAGTAGCGCGAAAATCAGCCAGCAGCGCGTAATCGGCATCTTTCATTTTAGAGTGTGACATGCTGAAACCCTTTCTGTATTGAATTTATATCGTATTGCGATGTAAATTGCGCGTTTTTGAAAATGTAATGAGGAGTAATAAGATGCGGGATACGTTGTCTGGTTCCCCACATCGGCGCACGCTTTCTGACTACAGCGTCACCAGGCGCGTGATTATACTCGCGCTAATGGCCATTCTGATAGGAACCGGCGGCGCGTTTGGTGCCATTGTGCTGCTGCACCTGATCGCCCTGATGAGCAATCTGTTCTGGTATCACCAGTTTTCGTTCAGCGAGAACGTCATGCCGGGCAGCGCCGGAACGCTTCATATTCTTGCGGCGCCAGTACTGGGCAGCCTGATTATCGGGATTATGGCGCGTTTTGGCTCAGAAAAAATCCGTGGTCACGGCATTCCGGAAGCCATTGAAGCCATTCTGTACAGTGAAAGCCGGATGTCGCCCAGGGTAGCCGTGCTCAAGCCGCTCTCTTCGGCCATATCGATTGGCAGCGGCGGTCCGTTTGGTGCGGAAGGGCCTATCATTATGACCGGCGGCGCAATCGGTTCTTTATTCGCTCAGTTATTTCACCTCAGTGCAGCTGAGCGTAAAACGTTGCTGGTAGCAGGGGCAGCGGCGGGCATGACCGCCATCTTTAACGCGCCCGCTGCGGCAGTATTGCTGGCGCTGGAGGTGTTGCTGTTTGAGTGGAAGCCGCGCAGTTTTATACCGGTGGTTACTGCAGTACTGGTCTCCTGGTGCTGGCGCGATGCGCTGACTGGCACCGGCGCCATTTTTCCTTTTGCGTGGTCATCGCCACTGCAACCCCTGCAACTTATCGTGGCGGCGGGCACTGGCATACTCACGGGAACAATCGCGGTGGCGCTGTCGAAGAGCCTGTACCGTCTTGAAGAGTGGTTTCATCGGCTGCCCGTTCACTGGATGTGGTGGCCCGCGCTGGGCGCAGTGGCTGTTGGTGCCGGCGGCATAATTCAGCCACGGGTATTAGGTGCAGGATACGGCAGTATTCAAAATCTGCTGGATGGTTCCCTGGCGCTCAACATTATGGTTTCACTGCTGCTGGTAAAGAGTATTGTCTGGCTGATATCTCTGGCTTCGGGCACCTCTGGCGGCGTGGTAGCGCCGCTGCTGATCATGGGTGGTGCGACGGGTGCCCTGGTGGCTCATCTGCTGCCTGGCTACGGCGGAATGCTGGCAATGGCAGGCATGGCCGGGATCCTGAGCGGCGCAATGCGTGCACCGCTGACGGGCACGCTGTTTGCGGCTGAAGTCACAGGGCATTTTGATCTGCTGCCGGTAGCATTAGCGGCCGCCGTGGCTTCTTATGCGGTGAGCGTTTTGATGATGCCACGCTCTATCTTCACCGAACGTCTGGCGCGCCGGGGACACCATATTGTGCAGGAGTATGGTACCGACCTGCTGGAAACAACCAGAGCGCGACAAATTATGACCGACACGCCCGTCACTTTACCTGCTTCAATGCCGCTGAGTCAGGCCATCGCGATGATGAGCGATCTGCATGCCCATCATCATTATCCGGTGGTTGATGCGCAGGGCAGGTTTATCGCCGTGGTATCGCGCAAAGAGATGCTGCACTGGCAGCAGCAAGACAGCGACACCACGCTGCAGATGCTAATGGGCGAAAAGCCGCAAATCAGCGCTCATTCTGACACCTTATGCAGTCAGATTGCCGACCATTTTTTCAATGAGGAAACGGGAATGGTCGTGGTCACAGTCGCGGAGACCGGACAGGTAACAGGCGTGATCACCCGCCATGATATTTTCCGTGTACGTTATCTGGCAAAGAAGACAGAAAATCACAAAATGAAATACCTGCGGTTACGCAAATCAGACCAATGAGTGTGACGGGCTGAATAAGCAGCCGCGTTGTTTTACAAAGCCGCAAGGATGGCCGCCTCCATCTTCGCCGGTGGGGTGATGGGGGCAAAACGTCTGAGTGGCTGGCCGTCACGGCCGATAAGAAATTTGGTAAAATTCCATTTGATTCGTCCGCCCGGCATGCCGGGCAATTCCGTTTTCAGATACTGAAACAGCGGATGGGCTGCGGCTCCGTTAACATCAATTTTTTCAAACATCGGGAAGCTTACCCCGTAATTGATATGGCAGGTCTGCGCGATGTCATCGGCACTGCCGGGCTCCTGCTTACCAAACTGGTTACAGGGAAACCCCAGTATCATCAGCCCCTGCGCCGCATATTGTCGCCAGAGTGCTTCAAGACCGGCATACTGGCGCGTAAATCCGCAGTGGCTGGCGGTATTCACTACCAGAACCAGCTTGCCCGCGTAGTCAGCCATTGAAACCGGCTGCCCCTGCAGGCGGGTGGCCGAAAATTGATAAAAAACGGTCATGCTGGTTCCCTCAGATCTGAACACATTCTGCGATGATATCATCAACATCCTGCGTGGATCATAGCTGGTTGATGATAATCAGACGTTACACTCTGAAAACAGGCATACTTCAGGCGCAGTGTTGCATGAGGTGAGTGAATGGACAGAATCACAGCGCTTATTGTATTTGCTGAGACGGCAAAGCGCGGGAGCATTACGGCAGCAGCAAAGCATCTGAGCCTGTCACGGGCCATGGCATCACGCTACATTACGCTCATGGAGGAGTGGACAGGTTCGCGCCTGATGCACCGGACAACGCGTAAACTCAGCCTGACCGTCGCCGGCGAGCAGGCGCTGCTGCTGTGTCAGGAAATCAGGACGCTGGCAGACGCACTGACAGCGATGGGCCCGGGTATCAGTGCCGTTCCGGGAGGCAAACTGAAAGTTACCGCTGACGCCCTGTTAGCCGAGTGTTGCCTGACGGGCATGCTGATCGATTTTCTGCAGATTTACCCGGAAATACAGGTTGATTTACAGATTGTGGGCAGGACACTCGATCTGGCAGAGGAGGGTATCGATCTCGCTATCCGTATCGCCGGCACGCTTGCCCCAACGCTTTACGCCCGACACCTTGGATATTGCTCTTCGGTACTGTGCGCCAGTAAAACCTATCTGGATAAGCATGGCACGCCCGGCAGCCTGCGCGAGTTGCAGGATCATAACTGTCTGACCTACACCTATTTTGGTCATGCATGGCGGTTTCATCATGAAAATGAGGTGATCGATTTGCCCGTAACAGGCAGTATCAGCACCAATGAAGCAGCGATATTGCTGAAAGCGGTAAAAATGGGAGGCGGAGTGGCTGTGCTCCCGCTGTTTGCGGTGCAGGAAGAGATTGCAGCGGGCAGGCTACTCAGACTGCTGCCGGAATATGAACCCGATCGGCTGACAGTCAGTGCCGTTTATCTGACGCAGAAAAAGATGCCGCAGGCGCAGCGCGTACTGATTGACTATCTGGTAAAGCACCTCAGGCTGCCCTGAGGTGCGTTTGTTTTTTGAGCGGCTATTAATAACCCACGGTAAAACGCTGATTAACGTGCGCCGGTGTTTCAATCTCATCAGCCATCGCAACAGCATAATCTTCAAACGAAATGCTGCTGCCCTGCTCATTGGTCAGCAGCGTATCTTTACCCAGACGAAATCTGCCGGTGCGTTCGCCAGCCGTGAATAGCGCTGAAGGTGAAAGAAAAGTCCAGGTAAGATCATGCTGTGTGCGGAGCTTCTCCAGAAAGCGTACGCCTGCCTCTGCTTCCGTTTTGTAGATCTCCGGAAAGGTCGGGGTATCGATCAGTTTCACGCCCGGTGCAACTTCCAGGCTGCCTGCGCCGCCAACCACGTAATAACGTTTTACACCTGACGCTTTTACCGCGTTAATCAGTTTATCGGGATCGCTGGCGGAGAAGTGCACCGAGCTGATCGCGACATCGTGTCCGGCAAGGACACCAGCCAGGGTATCCGGATCATCGATATCACCAGTGGCCGGGATAACGCCTTTTGCCGGGGCGATCTTGTCTGCGTTGCGCGCGATAGCCGTTACGGTGTGGCCGCGTGCGATCAGTTCATTAAGGATGCGTGAACCCGCCTGTCCGGATGCGCCAATCAATGCAATGTTCATTTTGCTGCTCCTGAGTTGTATCGGGCCTCTGAGGCCGTGTGCTGACACCACACACTCTATCCGTGCGCAGCACAGGGATAAACAGCCTCCCGGGCGACAAACTGTTGCATAAACTGAACGAATCATATGCAGACCAGGGTATCTGCTGGTCTGCAGGTTGCTGTTCTTTTTTATTAAAAAAAGCGGCAAAACAGCGGCTTTGCACGCTGGATGCCTGTAAGGTCTTCTGACCGACACAGTCAAAACGTAATGAAAAGAGGCGGGGTAATGATGATTAAGCTCACCGGACGTCTGGTATGCAAAAATGCGGAAGAGATAGCGCAGGTTCGCCAGTACCTGCCTGAACATCAGGAACTGACGCGACAGGAAACCGGGTGCGTCGCTTTTGAGGTCACAGAAACGGCCGACCCGCACATCTGGAATGTTGAAGAGCGGTTTACAAGTCAGGCTGCATTTGATGCTCATCAGATCAGAACCCGTGCGTCACGCTGGGGCAGGGAGACGCAGGCAATTACACGGGAGTATGAAATTTCTGAAATTACGTAATTTTATGGCTTTGTCACACAGTGTTGATGCTAATGCCGCATAATCTGGTCAGCGGTTGCCAGCCGGGTTCATCTCTGTCGGCTATGCTTATCTCACCGGTTTAAAAAGGGAGTCATGACATGAAATGTCCGGCATGTGGATCTGAAGCTTTTGTTTACGACACGCGAGACGTACCGCTTAATACGGGTAATCCGGATGATATCGTACCTGATGTAAAAGGCAGCCATTGTATAGCCTGTGCACAGGTGATTATGGATAAGGCCGAGGCTGATTCTTATCTGGAAAAAGTCAATGCGCTGGAAGCTGCATCCGCTCATACCGACTGATTTGGAGAGCCCGCATTCTGCGGGCGCTTTTGCGCTATATCCACACCAGCTTAAATTCCTCAATATCACCAAGCGCAGCGCGAAAGGCCGCTTTCAGGCTTTCAGGCTGTGCCGGATGAGTCCAGAACGATGTTACGTGATACCGATCATTCTGGTCTCTTATGCGCTCTACCTGCACCGTTGCGATAACCTTATGCCGCATAAACCCTTCAACATTTGACGTTCTGGCTTCCATTAGCGCAATGCGTCGTGTTCTTACATCATAAATAACATGGCAGGGCGTGCCGGCTGCGTTAAACGAGGCAACCCGTTTAAAACAGCGCGCTATCGTATCGGGACTGTAGGAGAAGGGGATCAGGGTCATAAGTCGCTCCTTATTACCCGCGCCTGACGGGCTAATTCAGCATAAGCTATCTGCCTATAAGCCTACCAGCGTGATCCGTTTCTTTGTCGCAAGTGCCTTATAAAGTGCCGTTGCCAGACAACACGGCTCAACAAAGCCGACGCCTGATAGCGCGTCGTCCGGCTCAGCCCAAAACGACTTGATGCGAAGCACGGTGTTAATTCCGCCCACGCGCTCAAGCTCCAGCGCTGCCAGGGTACGGTAGCGCGTCTCGTGTTCTGCCTGCACGCTGTCCATCTTAATCACGCTGGCACCAGGGGCCATACTGTTATAAATAACGTGGCAGCGTATGCCGTTCAGGTTAACGGTATCAATGACTTCATGATGAACCGGCAAGGCTTCTGTAGTACAGGGTACGGGCACAATAAACATAACAGCTCCCTCTGACGTGGAATTTTATTATGCAGCCAGCATAGGCTATCTCTTCGATGCGTAAAGGTACTGTTTTTGAAGGTAAAACAAGAGCGGGGGCGTGATGATTACAGCTGTTATCGCTACCTCTGGTTTTGACTGGTACTAATGGACAATAAAGCCTGGTGACTTTACCCTGGATAAGCGCGGATTTGACTTAAAAAGAACCCGCACGAGGCGGGTTAACTATTCCAGTATTTACCATCTTCATACGCGCATGCATCCTGTGTACAGTGCGCGCTGAACAGATTACTGCTTAAGTCTTAAGCTAACTTTAAGATTATTCTTTGTCCGAAACGATCCATTACGAGAATGCAAATGCCGGGGTGACGGGCGAAACCGGCGTGATTTCGGGCGCGGCGGCAAGAACAAACTTCGCCGCCAGCTGGCTGAGCATCTCCGCCTGATCCTGCAGCGACTGCGAGGCGGCAGAAGCCTGCTCTACCAGCGCCGCGTTCTGCTGTGTCACGTCATCCATCTGATTGACAGCCTGCTGAACCTGCATGATGCCCTGACTCTGCTCAACGGCGGCGGCGGCAATCTCGCTCATCAGGGTACTGACCTGATGAATGGTCTCGTTCATTACCTGCATATTCAGGCTGACGTGGCTGGCCTGTGTGGCGCCGGCCTCAGTCAGACGATGCGCGTCATCAATCAGCACTTTAATTTCCCGTGCCGCAGAGGTTGAGCGCTGCGACAGGTTACGTACTTCGCCTGCCACAACAGCAAAGCCTTTGCCATGTTCGCCGGCGCGTGCGGCTTCGACAGCTGCGTTCAGCGCCAGAATATTTGTCTGAAAAGCAATTCCTTCAATCAGCGAGACGATATCGGTGACTTTACGCGAGCTGCTGCGGATATCATCCATGGTGGTCAGCATGGTGCTGAGTGACTGGCTGCTTTGCTCTGACAGCGTACTGGCATGTTCTGCCAGGCTGCTGGCCTGACGGGTATTGTCAGCCGTCTGACGTACGGTTTCCCCCAGCTCGGTCATGCTGGCTGCGGTCTGCTCCAGCGAGGCTGCCTGCTCTTCTGAACGCGCCGAGAGATCCTGATTACCGGCACTGATTTCTGCCGCGGCTCCGCTGACTGAACGTGAGGCGTACTGCACGGCTGCCAGCGAGGTTGCCACGTTACCTATCAGGGTGTTGAACGCCTGGGCCATATTCCCCACTTCATCGCGGCGCGTGGCGTCAGCGCTCAGCGTCAGGTCGAGCGTGTCACTGGCGCGCAGCATAATCCGGCCCGCGTTGCTCAGGCTGCGACGAATGCGCAGGACTGTCAGGGTAGCGAAAATACCAAAGACAATGACCGTTGCAATCACGCCGGCGAGGGTGGCCCACAGGACATTATGGAACGTTGTGCGGTTGGCGGCGCGCAGCGCGTTGCTGATACTGATGTTCAGTTCCAGCTGCTGCTGATAGCCGCTGATAAGCTGCCGGATAGCGGCACCAATCCCCTGTTCGCCCTCAATCAACGCCAGGCTGACCGTATTCTGATGCTGACGTGACGCGCTGAGAAAGGCGGGCAGACTCTCGTTTACACGCTGCAGGCTGGCATAAGCGACTTCGGTGAGGCGCTTATCCTCTTCGCCCGATATGTCATGCGCCAGATAATCATCGGTTTGCGTTTTCAGCAGCCCGAGCTGTTTATGAATGCTGCTTTCCACTGCCGGCTGTGCGCGCTCATCAGGCTGAGACTGATGTTTATACAGCAGCAGTGCCAGCTGGTTGCTCTGATCCACCAGCTCACTGAGATTTTTTATCGAAGGGATGGCATTGTCCTGCACGAATTCAAAGCGATCCTGAAAGCCGGAGAGCAGGGAGATAGCCAGAAGAGCCTGTAGAATAATCGCGCCGAATAGCATAGAAAACGTGAGCAGCAGGCGTTGCGAGATGGTCATATTATTATCCTTAATAGCGTTACACCCCGGCGCAAAGGCACACAAAAAGCAGGGTCGATGGAGGTTCATCGGCAGCAGGATAAAATAGTTAAGGATTTTTTCGTGACGGTGTGATCAGGGACCACAACGGGCAGGTAAAAGCGCGGAGCTGACGATCAGCTCCGCGGAAAGTGCATTACGGACGACGGAACAGTGCCAGACTACGGCCTTCCAGTTCGAAATCCTGCTCCTGAGTGATGACCAGCCCTTCGTTGGCGGTCTCAGAAGTGGTCAGCTCCAGTACCCAGCCGCCTTCACCAAACTGCGGAATGCGGAACGGTACGTTACCTTCAAACGGGTTAAACAGCATCAGCACGTCATGCCAGATACCGTCTTCCGGCTGCAAATCAGGACGGCCAATGTAGACGCCCAGCGTGGAGCCTTCCTCCCACTGCTCCGACTGCTGAAAACCACCGCCAGCGTTAAACCATTTGATGTCCATACCGTCGCGCCAGCTTTCACGGCGCAGCAGCGGCTGCTTAGCACGCAGGGCAATAACGCGTCTGGTAAATTCACGCAGCGCATCAGCCGACGGCGGCAGGTTTTCCCAGTGCAGCCAGGAGATATCGCTATCCTGGCAGTAGCCATTATTATTGCCCATCTGACTGCGGCCAAACTCATCGCCCGCCAGCAGCATCGGCGTACCGTGAGAGAACAGCAGCGTGGCGAGGAAGTTGCGTTTCTGACGCTCGCGCACCGCGATAATTCCCTCATCTTCGGTTACGCCTTCAGCACCGTAGTTATAAGAGCGGTTATCGTTATGACCGTCGTTATTATCCTCGCCGTTGTCGTCGTTGTGTTTCTCGTTGTAGGAAACCAGGTCATTCAGCGTAAACCCGTCATGGGCGGTGATGAAGTTGACGCTGGCCCACGGGCGACGACCGCGCTGATCGTAAAGATCGCCGGAGCCGAGCAGGCGTGCGGCGAAATCGGTAGAGACGTTGTCGCCTTTCCAGTATTCACGCACCGTATCGCGATATTTGTCGTTCCACTCTGCCCAGCCCGGCGGGAAGCCGCCAACCTGATAGCCACCGGGACCGATATCCCACGGCTCACCGATCAGCTTGAGTTTAGACAGCACCGGGTCCTGCGTCACCGCATCAAAGAAACCACCGCGCTGATCGAAGCCCTCCGGCTCGCGGCCCAGAATGGTGCCGAGATCGAAACGGAAACCGTCAATATGCATCGACTCTGCCCAGTAACGCAGCGAGTCAGTCACCAGCTGCAGTACCCGCGGATGCGAGGTATTTACCGTGTTTCCGGTACCGGTGTCATTAATATAGTAACGATGCTGGTCCGGCAGGGTGCGATAGTAAGAGAAGTTATCGATACCCTTAAAGGAGAGCGTCGGGCCAAGCTCGTTACCTTCAGCGGTATGGTTGTAGACCACATCAAGGATCACTTCGATGCCGGCATCATGGAAGCTGCGCACCATATCGCGAAAGCCCTGAATGCCGCGCGGACCAAAATAACGTGTAGCGGGTGCAAAAAACGCCAGCGAATTGTAGCCCCAGAAATTTTTCAGGCCTCTGTCCAGCAGATGCTGATCGTCCGGGAACCAGTGTACCGGCAGCAGTTCTACTGACGTGATACCCAGGCTTTTGATGTAATCCACCGTGGCTTTATTACCCATGCCATCGTAGGTGCCGCGCATGTTTTCCGGGATTAGCGGGTTGAGCTGTGTGAAGCCCTTAACGTGGGTTTCATAGATCAGCGTCTGAGACCAGGGAATGGAAGGCCGGTTCTGATCCTGCCAGTCAAACTCATTCGGGTTTACCACCCGGCATTTAGGCGTAAACGGACCGCTGTCGCGGCTGTCAAACGTCAGATCTTTATCTTCATGCAACAGTTCGTAAGCAAAATGCGCTTCGTTCCAGTCGATATCGCCCTGCAGTTCCCGCGCATACGGATCGATCAGCAGTTTATTCGGGTTAAAGCGATGACCGTTTTCCGGATCATAAGGTCCGTGCACGCGATAGCCATACAGCGCACCCGGCTGCAGGCCTGGCACATAGCCGTGCCATACTTCATGCGTATATTCCGGCAGATCAAAGCGGGCAATCTCATGCTGACCGCTCGGATCATACAGGCAGAGTTCAACCCGCTCAGCGTGTGCGGAGAACAGGGCGAAGTTAACGCCTTCCCCATCAAAGTTAGCGCCGAGCTGGTACCCTGTACCAGCCGTAATCTCAACAGGCTTACCGTTTGACATTTAATCCTCTCCATTCAGTGAACAGATATGCAGGCATAACTTCAGTTCCATCAGTCAGGGTTAGCTGCTGAGCAGGACCAGCGGTGCGCTGTAGTTCAGGTTTTCCAGCGCGATGCTGTCGGTGATAGCGTAGGTTTCTCCATTCAGAACGTTTAGCCACTTGCGGTGCGCCAGCGTTTCACTCAGCGCAACCGAGACGTCTGCCCACTGGGCATCAGCAAAGATCAGGCGCGGAGCAATTACAATCAGTGCACCTGTTTCAGACTGACGGGAATAGGCCACCACTTTTTCTGCATGTTCGCCGCTGGCCTGCAGCGCTTCATAGTCGCCAAAACGAAAGAGCGCAGCGTGGTCGCGGCGCAGATGAAGCAGGCGCATAACCATCTGCTGTTTCAGGCTGCCGCTCAGCCAGCCCTGCTGACTGGTAAAGTCAGGGAAGGCGTCAGCATCAAGCTGGCTGACCAGCGTTTCAAAATCGGGTTCGCGGCGGTTATCCGGATCGACCAGGCTGAAATCCAGCGCTTCGCAGCCCTGATAGATATCAGGCACGCCGGGTGCCGTGAGTTTGATCACCGTCTGGGTAAAGCTGTTCACCAGACCGGCGCGGATAAACGGCTGCAGCGCCTGGGCAAAATCCGTGAGAAATGCAGCGTTTTCTGCAGCGAACAGATGACGCACGTAATCCAGTACGGCGTTTTCATAGGCTTCATTACTGTCTGCCCAGTCGGTGCGCAGCTTCGCTTCGCGCAGCGCCTTTTCCACAAACGGAATAAAACGTTCGCACAGCGCGTCCAGACCAGCGCGATCGTCCGGCTGCAGCGTCGCAGGCCAGACACCGGCCAGCGCCTGATAGAGCATCCACTCAACGGCAGGCTCCGGGGCCGGACCGTCTGCCAGCTGCTGTACGTGGTCCTGATTGAGCTGCTGCCAGCGCGTTACGTTCTCTGCCCACTCATCAGGCGCTTCGCTCAGGGTATAGAGACGCGCGCGCGCATCTTCGCCACGCTTGGTATCGTGCGTCGAGGTGCTTGAGATAGCATCAGGCTGGTGCTGCAGACGGGTCTGCATCTCCTGATGAAAATGCGCCAGTGAAAAGGCATGCGGCAGCGGTTCTGCGCCCACTTCATTAATCGCAAGCGCCACGTGATTACGGAAAAACAGCGTATCTTCAACCGATTTCGCCATCAGCGGTCCGGTGAGCTGCTGGAAGCGGGCGCGGAACTCTGCCGCCAGCGCTTCACCCTCTTCGCTGACCGCACCCAGCAGCAGCGCCTGCAGGAAACTCAGGGTAGCAGGGGACGCGCTATGCTTTACGCCCTCAAGCACGCTCAGCAGACGCTCTTCGCCCGCCAGCGGCATACCTGCTGCCTGACCATAAGTGCGGTAGACCGGGAAGGCGATAAGCAGCTCGCGCAGCGCCACGTGCAGCTCCGCTTCACCAAAATTGCGGTGCTCCAGCCCGGCGGCATCGGTTGCCAGCGAGAGCAGCCGGCTGAATTCGCCCGCAAAGTTACGGTCCACCATCAGCTCGCGCGCCGCGCGCAGGCCGGCTTCAACATCATTGCGCTCGCGCGTGGCTGACTCATAGGCCAGACGAAGGGTATCGATGTGCGTATCATCAATCAGGACGTGTGACAGCGCCGCAATAAACTCATAACCGGTTGTACCGGAGATGGGCCACTCTTCCGGCAGCTGTTCGCCGTCGGCAAGGATCTTTTCTACGGTGATGTAGCATTCGTCGCCGGCAGCCGTGCGGAGCTGCTGCAGATAACCCAGAGGATCGGCGAGGCCATCCACGTGATCGACACGCAGACCGCTGACCGCGCCGCTGCGCACCAGCGACAGGATAAGCCGGTGTGAATCTTCAAAGACCACCGGGTCTTCAACGCGCACGCCTGCCAGACCGGTGATCTCGAAAAAGCGGCGGTAGGAGAGTGCGCTGCGCGCTTCACGCCAGTTCATGAGCTGCCACGGCTGCTCCTCGTGCAGCTGAGCAATGGCGGCGGGATCCGTCAGCGCCAGCAGTTCTGCTTCACGCCCCTGCCAGCTCGCAGGCGTCAGGGGATAGTAGCTGTCGAAATACGCCAGCGCCGGTTTACCGCTCTGCGGATCGGCTTTAATCGTGATATCACCTTTTTCCAGCACCCGGTCAAAATCATCACCGAGGAACGGCAGCGTCAGCTTGCGCGACCAGTCAATATCAAAATAGCGCGCGTACTGGCTCTCCTGTCCATGTTCAATCACATCGCGCCACCAGGCATTCTCCAGCGAAGCCGCCATATGGTTAGGCACAATGTCGAGGATCAGCTCCATGCCGGCGCTCTGCAGCGCAGCACTCAGTCGATCAAAGCCCGCTCTGCCGCCGATAGCCGGATCAATTTCGTTGGCGTCGGTTACGTCGTACCCGTGCGTTGATTCTTTCGTCGCGGTAAAAATAGGGGAAGCATACAGATGGCTGATACCCAGCTTCTGCAGGTAAGGCACCAGTTCCGTTGCACGATCAAACGTCATGCCGTTGCGAAACTGAATGCGATAAGTGGAGGTCGGGATAGTCATGCTGCTGCTCCTGGTGCCAGACGGACAATGATGGCGTTTTGTGCGAGTTCGTGGTGCTCCTGCGGCCAGGCAAACAGGGTGTCGCCTGGCATATCAGGAAGTGCCTGAGCGGTGTTGCCCAGATTAAAGGCCATAGAGAGCGTGCCCTGCGGGAAACGCCACTGCACGGCAACGTAGCCGTCACCGGTCGCCAGCACCTGACCGCTATGACCGCCTGCCGTCGCCAAAAGCGGCACCAGATGCTGCTGACGCAGGGAGAGCAGCGTGCGCGTCAGCGTCAGCCAGGCTTTCCCCTCGTTGCTGGTGGTTTTCGTCCAGTCCAGCTTTGAACGCTGGAATGTCTCCTCCGCGTTGGGATCCGGCACGTCGTCGTCATGTCCGGCATGGCCGGTAAACTCACGTGCGCGTCCTTCACGCACCGCTTTCGCGAGATCGCCGTGAAAGTCGGTAAAAAACAGAAATGGATTGGTTTCGCCATACTCTTCGCCCATGAACAGCAGCGGGATATGCGGTGACAGCAGCAGAGCCGAGTACAGCACTTTGGTGCGCGCCTCTCCGGCCAGAGAGATCAGGCGATCGCCCTGTGCACGGTTGCCCACCTGATCGTGGTTCTGGATAAAATCAACAAACGCCACAGGGGGCTGACCGGCGCTTGGTACGCCGCGCGTCTCTCCGCTCTGGGCCGAAACCTCGCCCTGATAGGCAAATCCTTCGGTCAGAATACGCGCCACCTTTTTCTCCGGCGCATCGGCAAAATCCTGGTAGTAGGCGTGAGTTTCACCGGTTGCCAGCACATGAATAGCGTTGTGAAAATCGTCGTTCCATTCCCCGCTGAAGAGCGGAGTATTGCCCTGTTCATCGCGCGGATGCAGGAAAATCACGTTACGCGAGTCTTCTGTAGTGAGGTGTGCCGGACGATCCGGGATTTCACGGCGGATGCGCTCTGCAATATCAATCAGCACATGTTTATCTGAACTGTCTTCAATCTGATCGATGGCGTCAAAACGCAGACCGTCAAGGTGATACTCTTTCAGCCAGTAGAGCGGTGCCTCTGAGATGTAGCGGCGAGCCGCATCCACATCGTAGGCGATCCCGGCACCCCAGGGGGTCTGGCGCTCTTCATGGAAAAACTGCGGAGCCAGCAGCGGCAGATAGTTGCCTTCAGGACCAAAGTGATTCAGCACAATGTCCAGCACCACAGAGAGATTAAGGGCATGGGCCGCATCAACAAACGCTTTGAAGTCATCCGGGCTACCGTAAGCAGTATGTGGCGCATAGAGCAGGACGCCGTCATACCCCCAGCCGCGATTACCGCCAAACTGCGACACCGGCAGCACCTCAATCATGGTGATCCCCAGCTCAGCCAGCAGCGGCAGTTTTTCAATGGCTCCACGGAAGGTTCCTTCGGGCGTGAAGGTGCCGATATGCAGCTCATATACCACCGTTTCGTGCCACGGGCGGCCCCGCCACTCAGTCTGCTGCCAGCAGTAGCTTTGCGGATCAATCACCAGTGACGGGCCGTTAACCTCTGCTTTTTGCGCCCGCGCAGCCGGGTCCGGTACCACGCTGCCATCGGCCAGCACGTAGTGATATTCTGCGCCTGGCTTGACTCCCGTCTGCGACAGAGAGTACCAGCCATCTTTTTCCGCCTGCATAGGATAATCAGTGCCGTTCAGGCGCAGGACTACCTGCTGCTGACCAGGCGCCCAGAGACGAAAACGCACGGTGCCGTCAGCAAGGATTTCAGCACCCCAGGATTTTTCCAACGTTGTGGATTCCATTCTATTGCCTCGTTAAGCCCCGCGCGGGGCAATGGACGACATCAAGCGATTTGCATTCCCGAAATCATTTACTCTATGAAATAAAAGACTAATCACCCCGGTAATGAAGAAAGGTCTCAGGTAAAGTGCTGAGTACCCTGAAAATCATAGCCTATATTTAGAAATATAAGGCCGGGCACGCTTTAAAGTCGCTGCAGAAGTAAATTTTCCTATTTGTGCGGCAGAACATTTATTTTTTGCCGTCATAGGCTACGGTTATGGTTACGCATGTAAGCGATGCGCAAATAAAGCCAGACGGCTTTCACCGTCAAACAGGAGAGCACTTATGAACGAAGATCGCATCAGTGGAAACTGGAAGCAGTTCAAAGGAAAAGTGAAAGAGAAATGGGGTCAGCTGACTGACGACGATATGGACGTTGCCGATGGCAAACGCGATCAGCTGCTGGGCCGCATTCAGGAACGTTATGGCTACGGTAAAGACCAGGCAGAAAAAGAGCTGAAAGACTGGGAAGACAGCAACAAATATCACTGGTAAGTTTCAGCTTCCCGGCACGCCCGTGCCGGGATATTTTGTTTCAGCCCTGCCTGATTTCCTGTCTGCCAACGCATCTCCTTCGATATTTTTCACGCTGGTACTGATTTGCCCCTCTTATAATGAGCGCCTGTGATCGTTTTTATTTAAACTCAGCAGCGCGATAAAACTAATCAGCGCGGTCATCATTACATACCACGCCGGAATATCCGGGTTGCCGGTCTGTTTAATCAGACCCGAAATAATTAAGCCGGCGCAGCCGGAAAATAAGGCGTTGGATAAGGCTTAGGCAAAACCCAGGCCGGTATAACGCACCCGCGTGGGAAACATCTCTGCCAGCATGGCAGGTCCCGGCCCGGCCAGCATCCCCACCAGCGCACCCGCCACAAAGACGCTCAGCGCTTTAGTCAGCAATCCGGAGGCCGGATTTTGCAGCACGCTAAGCAGAGGAAGGGCGAAGATCAGCAGCATAAAGGTGGCAATGAGCATAATGGTGCGCCTGCCAATGCGATCGCTCAGCCAGCCGGCGGGCAGAATCGTGGCGGCAAAACCGAGGTTTGAGATCACGGCAATAAGCAGCGCCTGATTAAAACCGGTATGCAGCGTGGTTTGCAGATAAGTTGGCATGATCACCAGATAGGTGTAGCCAGCGGCTGACCAGACCATCAGGCGGCTGATGGCAAGCGTAATGGCGCGCAGCGTGGCAATAAAAGACGCGCGTTCCGGCTCTGCCTGCTGACGGACAGCGCTGAACTGCGGTGATTCATCGAGTCCGGTCCGCAGCCACAGCGCTACAGCGCCCAGCGGCAGCGCCAGCAGGAACGGCAGCCGCCAGCCCCAGTCAAACATCGCATCTTCGCCAATGAGCAGCGGGAGTAACGCGACGGTGGCGGCACCTGCAAGCAGGCCACACGCCACCGTCAGCGACTGCCAGGCACCATACAGCCCCCGTTTGCCCGGCGGTGCGGCTTCCGTCATCAGTGACACCGCGCCGCCATACTCTCCGCCAGCAAACAGGCCCTGCAAAATACGCAGCAATGTCAGCAGTAATGGCGCGGCGATGCCGATAGCAGCATAGTCCGGCACCAGCCCGATAGCGGTTGTTACCAGCGTCATCATGACCAGTACACCAATAAGCACCGGCTTACGCCCGTGACGATCGCCAAGCCGGCCAAAAATAATCGCCCCGAGCGGGCGAAAAAAGAACGCTACGGCAAAGGCGGCCCAGGTCAGGATCACGCTGGTGTCTGCGTTCTCATCCGGCAGCTGAAAAAAGTGTCTGGCAATAATTGAAGCCATAAAGCCATAAACGGCAAACTCATACCATTCAATAAAATTGCCAACCGAACCGGCGATTAAGATACGTCGATGTGCGGACGCCATGTGTGCAGCTGCAGGCATAGCATTTCCTTATAAAAGATAAAATAGAGGAAGCAACAGAGCGGCATTAAGGCATACATCTCAAAGCGATGTCTGTGAGGCACACGGAAGAGCGGACAAAAAAAGGCCACCCGAAGGTGGCCAGCGTATCAGGCAGGTTTTTGCTGCTTTTTATGTTTGCGCTGCCGGCGCAGCTTATCAATCAGGCGATGCGCTTCCGCTCTGGTTGCAACCGCAGGCGAGGATCCTTTCAGCGGCTTACGCGCCGTTTCGCTCAGCGTCAGTACCGTCAGCAGGCCGATAACCCCGGCGCCCATCATATAGTAGGCCGGCATCATTTTGTTATGCGTGGTATCCACCAGCCAGGCGGTAATCAGCGGCGTGGTACCCCCAAACAGTGACACGGAGAGATTGAAACCGATCGCCAGCGCGCTGTAACGGATATCGGTCACAAACAGCGCCGGCAGGGTAGCAGGCATGGTACCGCTGAAGCAGGTGTGCAGCAGACCCAGAATCGCCAGGCCGGCAAATACCCAGTACATATTACCGGTGCCCAGCAGCATATAGGCAGGGATGGCCAGCACAATCAGGCCCAGCGCGCCAAAGCCAATAACAGGTTTGCGGCCGAGACGATCGGTAAAGTAACCCCACATCAGCGTCAGTGGCATCATGATAAACATCACAACCATGACCAGCAGCAGGCCGGAGAGTTCGCTCAGACCAAGGATACCGGTGAGGTAACTTGGCATATACGCCGTCAGCATATAGTTGGAAACGTTGAACAGCAGCACCAGCCCGATACATTTCAGTAACGGTTTGCTCTGGGTGCGCAGCATCTGCCACAGCGTCAGCGGCGGCTTGTTATGCTCCATCTCTTCGCGCTGATCCATATGATCTTTAAATGCCGGCGTCTCTTCCAGTTTCAGGCGAATGTAGAGACCAAACAGGCCGAGCGGTGCAGCCAGAAAGAACGGAATACGCCAGCCCCACGACATCATCTCGTCATGCGGCAGATACGCAATCATTCCGGTCACCAGGCTGGCCCCCAGCAGATAGCCCGCCAGCGTACCGAACTCCAGAAAGCTGCCCATAAAACCGCGCCGCTTGTCGGTTGAGTACTCGGCAATAAAAGTCGCCGCACCGCCATATTCACCGCCGGTTGAGAACCCCTGAACCAGACGGGCCACCAGCAGCAGAATCGGCGCCGCAATGCCGATACTGGCATAGCTCGGGATCAGGCCAATGCAGAACGTGCCAATGGACATCATCACCATGGTAAAGGCGAGAACTTTCTGCCGGCCGAAGCGATCGCCCAGCGGCCCGAACACCATACCGCCAATCGGACGTACCAGAAACGCAGCGGCAAAGGTACCAAATGACGCGATGAGCTGTGCGGTGTTACTGGCATCAGGAAAGAAGACCTGGCCAATAATCACGGCCAGATAGCTGTATACCCCAAAATCGAACCACTCCATGGTATTACCGAGAGCGGCAGCGCCGACGGCGCGTTTTAACAGTTTGTTATCGATGACGGTAATATCATCAACAGTGAGATCGGGTTTATTTACTGTTTCAGTGCTCATAGGCTTCCTTTGACAATGAAATAAAAGCGATCTTATAGCTTTCGCAGCCGGTTATTGCAGGGTGGAAAAGAAAGCTATAAGAGGCCGAAAGGCGGACACCTTAGGAGATAATTTTTCTTTACGCAACTTTGTGATGTATATCACTGGCAATAAGCGTAGCGCTGAAGTAAAGAACTGTCAAAAAGCGCGACGGCGGCATAACAGGTTATCGCGTTAATTGAGATTACAGAGAGATAAGACGCGATATTATGCTGGTCACAGAGTCTGCCTGGGCAGAAATATCGTAAACCAGAGATATTACTCTGTGATATACCGGTGAACAAAAAAACATCGTTGATTGACAGCTGCGTCAACTGCTGTCAGCTAATGTCAGGATAATTATCCTGGCCCTTCGCTTGCTGCCGCCAGCAGTGGCACAATAATGTCACTCAATGGCGTAGGCACACCTTTGCTGCGTCCATACCGCTGTATTACGCCGTTGCGGCACTCCCATTCCAGCGGGCGTCCGGCTTGCCGATCGGCAAGAATAGAGGTGCTGAGATCGGCAGGCGCACTCTGCAAACCCGCCAGAATATCATTCGTGACACTGTCACTTAGCGTTGCTCCGCAGGCGCGCGCCACGGCCAATGCTTCATTGAGATAAGCCAGCGCCAGTTCAGCAATGTCAGGGCGGCTAAACATGCCTGCCCGGCGACTTGTCAGCACCATCAGACCCGCTACCGCATTCTGTAACAGCTTGCGCCACGCCACTGAGTGAAAATCAGCGCTGAGGTCGGTACTGCAGCGCGTACCCGACAGAGCAGCCGCGATGCTGGCTGCAGCTGGCGTATCGGGCAGCGTCAGGCGTGGCCGGGCACGCAGCCATACAGAAGCGTCCGCTTCGCGCTGCGCCGGAAACCAGACCACCGAAGGCATAACCTGAGCACCGTTTACCAGTGGCTGCAGCTGTGCCTGCTGCTCAATCCCATTTTGCAGCGCGCACACCACGGTATTCTCATCACATAACCTCTGCAGCCAGCCCGCGCTCTGCGTTACCTGGGTGGTTTTTACCGCAACAAACAGCAGCGCAACGGGTCGGCTGATGGCGGCAGGATCGATCAGTACCGGGCCGGGCACCCGGATTTCGCCTTCGTCATGCCGCAGCGTCAGGTGTGCGTGCGGCGTACGGCCACAGAGCAGCGGCAGACGCCCGGCTTCATACAGGGCAGCAGCGATGGTGGTGCCGATAGCGCCAGGGCCGAGCAGTGCAACAGAGGGATAATCTGACATAAATGAAACTCCGGTTTACGCTGATATTCTGCTGATGGCAGAAGCAGAGGAGTGATAAGTATTGTTCACGCCCGTGCAGTTAACCGCATAAAACGCGGTAAAACGGATCTCTTATTACAGCTCTGTTACGGCTTCTGTTTTTATCGGGCAATTCAGTGACGTAAATGTTCCCGCCGCTGCGCTGGCATCCTGATTCATATTAACTATGGTTATCACTCAAAGAATAAAAGGATGATCTATGCGTAATCTTATTTTGAGTGGATTCACCGTATTATTGCTGTCAGGATGCGGCGCAAATAATAGTGCGTCACCGGTCAACGCGCCCGGTGCGCCCGTAGCGGGTAAAACAGCCCTGCTGGAGAGCGGTGCGGCGGCACTGCAATCCCGTCCACCGATTGATGCGATTAATACCTATCTGGATGGATTCCACTACTACTGTGGCGATAAACAGGGGCAGATGGAAGCGCATCACTATGTCACTATTCTGAACGATGATGTGATGCAGGCGGTGATTTTTGACGGCAACAAAAAAGACGCCAAGCTGATGGGCGTTGAATATATCATCAGCGAGCGGCTGTTTAAGCAGCTTCCGGCGGGTGAGAAGAAATACTGGCACAGCCACCGTTATGAAGTGAAATCAGGCTCTCTGATTGCGCCGGGCATTCCGGATGCCGCTGAACATGCGCTGATGGGTAAAATTGTAAATACCTACGGGAAAACCTGGCATACCTGGCATACTGACCGCGACAAAACGCTGCCGCTGGGTGAACCGGCGCTGATGATGGGATTCACCGCCGACGGACAGATGAACCCGGCGCTGCTGCACGATCGCGATCGGCGCTTTGGCGTGGACACACAGAAAATTCGCGCGGCGCGCGCCGATCTTGACGCGCATCCGGTGGCCGCAGGCGCAGATAACTGCCAGCGTGTACATCAGGCGCACTGATCGCCGTTAAGCACATCCGCAGCGTTCGCGCTGCGGATTTTTTTCGCCTGTTGCACCCAAACCAGGTTAAAAAGAGAGATCGCTTTTCTCTGCTGTAAGGAACCAGACGCATTATGACGCTCAAACGTTATTTCACCAGCGACCAGCTGACGCTTACCACCCGGGTATTGTGCTGTGAACCTCAGGATGATGGCCGGTTTCGTATCCTCCTCACTGAAACGCTGTTTCACCCGCAGGGCGGCGGCCAGCCCTCCGATCGCGGCACCCTTGCCGGTGCAGCCATGCTGCAGGCACTGCAGGAGGGCGATGATATTGCACACTATACCGATCGGGCAGTTGAGCCGGGCGAGGCGGAGCTGGTGGTGGATGGCGAACTGCGGGCGCTGCACTCACGTTATCACTCAGCGGGGCATGTGATTGCTTATGCCGGAGAGGTGTTTGGCTGGCGCGGCTATAAAGCAAACCACCGGCCGGGCGAAGGGCGCATTGTGTTTACCGCGCTGGAGCAGGCTGAACCGGTCACAGCGGAGGCGCTGACGCAGCACGCAGCGGCGCTGGTGGCGGGTAACTATCCCCGCCTGCTGGGCGAAGAGGAGGGTAAACGAATGGTGAGCTGGGGCGAACTGACTCCTTATGCCTGCGGCGGCACGCATGTGCTGCATACCGGAGATATTGGTGACATTGTGATTGGCAAAGTGAAAGAGAAAAAGGGTGAACTCACGGTACAGTATAGCCTGAGTCACTAAGCAGCATGAGGGGCGGCTCCGTTTCCCCCCATGCCTGCAGCGCCGGCCGTGTTTCAGCCATGATCCGTCAGCGACTGTGCCGCGCAGATCAGCGCCAGATGACTGAGCCCCTGCGGCATGTTGCCGCGCCACTCATCCGTGCGGACATCAAACATCTCATTAAAGGTTTCGACGTTACCACGCTGGCAGAGTTTGCCGAGGATCTCTTCCATCGCCTGCTCTGCCTGCGGGACGTCACCCACCGCGGCCAGCGCCTCTACCAGCCAGAAAGAGCAGGCAATGAAGGTGCTCTCTTCCTGTTCCACGCCGGAGTAGCGATACACCATTGCGCTGTTATGTCCGAGATCCTGACGGATCGCGCGATAGGTGGCGCGCATGCGGTCCGGGTTAACCTGGTTGCCATAACGGTGCATCAGCGCCAGCGCCGCATCCAGTTTATCTTCGCTGTCGGGATAGAACAGATAAGCCTGTCTGGCTTCGCTCCAGCAGTGCGCCTCCACCCACTCACTGATGCGATCGCGCTCGCGCTGCCAGCGCTCGAGCCAGGTCGGCTCAATATGTTTCGCTTTCGCCAGCGCTACGGCACGATCCAGCGCCAGCCAGCAGGCCATCTTGGAATGGGTATAGTGATGCTCATCGGGCAGCTCCCAGATCCCGCAATCTTTCTGACGCCATGAATCAGCGCAGTGGTTTGCCAGCTCACCCAGCATGCGCGAGGTCGAGAGATCGAGCACGTGACCAGCCTGTATAAACAGATCGGCGGTGGCAAGCATGTCGCCATACATACTGAGCTGGAGCTGATCGCGCGCGTTATTGCCGATGCGCACCGGCTGTGAATGGTGGTAACCGCGCAGCGGCGGATAAGATTCAGCCGGGACTTCATCCCCTTCGAGGGTATAGCAGGCGCGCAGCGCGGTACCGTGACGAATAATCGTTTTTGATAGCCATGAGAACGCCGCCTTACAATCTTCCAGCGCACCCAGAAAAACAAAGGATTTGATGATCAGGCAGGCGTCGCGCACCCATGCGTAGCGATAGTCATAATTTTTTTCGCCGCCGATACCTTCCGGCAGGGACGTTGTGGCTGCTGCCGCCAGGGCACCGGTGGGAGAGTACCAGAGGAATTTCAGCGACAGCGCCGAACGCCGTACGTGCTGCTCATAGCGTCCCTGATAACTCAGGCTGCGCGTCCAGTCGCACCATGCAGTGTGGCTGGTTTCTATACGGGTATCGATAGCGCTTAAATCCGGCACCGCCAGCGGCTCGCGCTCGGTGACCAGCAGGGCAACCAGCGCATGGCTGCCGGGCGAGGTTTTGAGCGTGGCGGTGATACGTTCATCGCCCCGTTCCGTCACTTGCCACGCGTCGCTGGTGCGCAGCATCGCCATCAGATCAGCAATATGATAAACGTCGCCCTGGTCAGTGCAGTCACGCCACGGCGAGCAGGTTTCAGCCAGCGTACCAAAGCGTAACGTCAGCGTCAGCTCAACGTGGCCCTCAACGCCTTCGACGCGCCGCGCCAGCTCACTCCACGGCAGACGACCGGCCAGCGTACTGTTTAATGATTCAGTCAGCAGGACTGAGCCCTCTGCGGTAATAAACGTCGTTTCCAGCACGTTGCTGTCAGCACGATAAGCGCGCTCGGTGCGGAAAGGAGCTGTGGGCACAATCTGGAAAAAGCCACCAATCTCCGGATCGAGCAGGCGGTCAAATAGCGGAGCGGAGTCAAGATTAGGTGCACACCACCAGTCGATAGCGCCATCCGGTGCGATAAGCGCAACGGAACGGCCTTCACCAATGGCCGCGTAATCGCCGAGGCGCGCAAACCCTTTTTCGCGCATCGGCGACTGCAAAATCTGGTTATTCATCATGCTTCCCTGTCAGCTGAAACGACAGCGTGGCTGCCACAGGGGCAGCCACGCTGGTATCGGGCAGAATGTGCAATTACAGCGTGCCGGTACCGCCGTCTGAGCACCATACCTGGCCTGAGGTAAAGCCATTAAGATTTTCAGCAAATGTCACATACAGCGGGGCGATTTCCACCGGCTGGCCTGGACGGCCCATCGGTGCGCCGGAACCAAACTGCTGCAGTTTCTCTTCAGGCTGACCGCCACACGCCTGAAGCGGAGTCCAGTAAGGACCGGGCGCGACAGCGTTAACGCGGATTTTCTGTTCCGCCAGCTGTTTGGCCAGCGCTTTAGTAAAGGCAGCAATGGAGGCCTTGGTCTGCGCATAATCAAGCAGAATTGCGCTTGGTTCATACGCCTGAACAGAAGACGTATTTATAATAGACGCACCCTGTGGCAGATATTCCAGCGCGGCTTTAGTGATCCAGAACATCGCATAAACGTTGGTCTTAAAGGTTGCATCAAAATCTTCCGTAGAGAGCGTACGGATTGACTCATTAAATTGCTGGCGTCCGGCGTTATTAACCAGAATATCCAGACCATCCAGTTTTTCAGCGGCTTCTTTTACCAGCTGCTGACAAAATGATTCTGAACGGATATCGCCCGGAATAGCGATAGCTTTACGTCCTTCAGCTTCAATCAGCTTTACCACTTCCTGCGCATCTGACTCTTCAGCCGGCAGATAGTTAATGGCAACGTCTGCGCCTTCACGAGCGTAAGCGATAGCCACGGCGCGGCCGATGCCTGAATCGCCGCCAGTGATCAGCGCCTTACGTCCGGTCAGACGGCCTGAGCCGCGATAGCTTTTTTCACCGTGATCGGGAAGCGGATCCATCTTGCTGGCTAAGCCTGGAAAATCCTGCGACGGCGTGTTGAACGGTGGCTGCGGATATTCATTGGTGATTAGCGTTTTGTTAGTGAACGAATTCATAACGGGCTCCTTGTACAGTGAACGTGTAGAAATAAGCCTGGCAGAGATGTGATATTTGTCACGTAAAAAACCGCGAATGAATTTTATTTGTGCAATAACCACGCAGCGGAGAAAGTTATTTTTCCTTACAATTTCACTAACGTAATGATTATTTATCGCCTCTTAGTCTACTTTTATAAAATAAGCGAGTCGGTAACATTGCAGAGCAGAAATTTAGCTCTAAGCTCATTGAATAACTTTAATAAATATCCGGGCTTTTGCCGGGATTAACATAATGAGCACTGTCGTCAACGAGGCGAAAATGAGCGAAGCACACTGTACCATTATTTATAACGGGGAACGGCTGAGTGGCGCAGCGGATCAACCGCTGATCGATTTTCTGCAACAGCAGGGAAAAAAACTGCCGCATGTCTGCTATCACCCGGCGCTGCCGCCGCTGCAAAGCTGTGACGTCTGCTGGGTCAGAGCTGATGGAGAACAGGTACGTGGCTGTACCTTACGTACATATGAAGGCTTACAGGTGGTGAGTGAAGGTGCAGAACTGGCTGCCGCACAGCAGGAAGGCATGGATCGGATCCTGAATCGTCATGAACTCTACTGTACCGTTTGTGAGCACAATACCGGCGACTGTACGCTGCATAATGCGGTAGCCGATATGCACATGCCCATTCAGTTCTATCCCTATGAACGCAAACCTTATAACAAAGATCACAGCAATCCGTTTTATACCTACGATCCCGATCAGTGCATTCTCTGTGGCCGCTGCGTGGAAGCGTGTCAGAACGTAGAGGTAAATGAGACCCTTTCCATCGACTACAGTGCAGAGCACCCGCGCGTATTGTGGGATGGCGGGACGGAGATTGCCGGCTCAAGCTGCGTCAGCTGCGGTCACTGCGTCACCGTTTGTCCCTGCAATGCGCTGCTGGAGAAAACCATGCAGCCCGATGCCGGTCCGTTTACCCGCATGGATGAGGATCTGAAGCGACCATTTATTGATGCCATCAAAAAAATGGAGAAAAGCATCGGCATGGAGCCGATAACCGGCATTTCCCTGATCGATGACGCTTTACGCAAAACTGAAATCAAAAAAACCAAAACGGTCTGCACTTACTGCGGCGTTGGCTGCAGCTTTGAAGTCTGGACGCGCGATCGCCATATCCTGAAAGTCCAGCCGGTCGCTGAGGCGCCGGTAAATGGCATCTCTACCTGCGTGAAAGGCAAGTTTGGCTGGGACTTTGTTAACAGTCCGAACCGCCTGACCACACCACTTATTCGCGAAAATGGAGCATTCCGGCCTGCCACCTGGGAAGAGGCACTGAACCGGGTAGCTGAAGGGCTGCGCGCCGTTGCGCATCAGCATGGCGGCGCAGCGATTGGTTTCATTGGCTCCAGTAAAGCCAGCAATGAAGAAGCCTATCTGACCCAAAAGATTGCGCGCCTGATTTTTGGCACCAACAATGTCGATAACTCTTCACGTTACTGTCAGAACCCGGCTACTCAGGGGCTATTCCGTACCGTGGGTTATGGCGGCGATGCCGGTACGCTGCGCGATCTCCAGCAGACCGATCTCATCATTACCGTGGGCAGTAATCTGGCAGAAAATCATCCGGTATTCGCCTCACATATCAAGCAGAGCCATAAACATCGCGGACAGAAGCTGCTGGTAGTGGATCCGCGTAAACATGAGATGGCGGAACGCGCCGACTGTTATCTGCGTATCCGGCCCGGTACCGATATGGTATGGGCGTCAGCGATGGCGAAATACATGTTCGATCATCACTATGCGGACGATGCATTTCTGGCTGAACGGGTAAATGATGTTGACGCTTACCGCGCCTCGCTCGCGCCGTTTACGCTCGACATGGCGAGTGAAATAACCGGTCTGAGCGTGGATGCGCTGACAGAGGCAGCAGAGATGATCGGTCAGGCTAACAGCGCCTGTATTCTCTGGGCAATGGGTATCACGCAGCACAGCCACGGTGCGGATGCCAGCACGGCGCTCTCTAATCTGCTGCTGGTCACCGGTAACTACGGCCGGCCTGGCACCGGCGGCTATCCGATGCGCGGACATAATAATGTGCAGGGCGCCAGCGACTTTGGCTGTCTGAGCAATGTTTACCCCGGCTACGAAAGCGTAACGGACGATGCGGTGCGGGAGAAGTGGGCGCAGGCGTGGCAGGTTGCGCCAGACGCGCTCTCTGATGAGGAAGGGCTGGATAACTTCCTGATGATTGAGCACGCTCACGATAAGCGGCTGCGCGCCATGTACATTATCGGCGAAGATACCGCATTTTCAGATGCGAATTCCACGAAAGTGGATGAAGCATTCAGCCAGCTCGATTTTATGGTAGTGCAGGATATTTTCATGAGCAAAACCGCGCGCTATGCCGATGTGGTCTTGCCCGGCTGCCCGAGTCTGGAGAAAGAGGGCACTTTCGTTAATACCGAGCGCCGTATCCAGCACTTCTCACCGGCGTTTGCTCCGCTGGGTGAGAGCCGGCCCGACTGGCAGATCCTGACTGACCTTGCGGCACGTCTTGGTCATCGCTGGGACTATCCAAATCCGGGCGCCATTATGGCTGAGGCAGCAGGCATTGCGGATCTGTTTGCCGGTGTCAGCTATGAACAGCTGGTGGGCTGGCAGTCGCAGCTCTGGCCGGTTAAAGCAGATGGCAGCAGTACACCGCTGCTCTACACCGACGCGTTTGCGTTTCCGGATGGTAAAGCGCGTCTCTATGCACTTGAATGGCAGCCACCGGCAGAGCAGCCAGACACAGAGTACGATCTGCTGCTAAACAATGGCCGCATGCTGGAGCATTTTCAGTCGACAAATCAGACAGGACAGGGTGGACGCATCATGTCGCTGTCGCCCAACTGGTTTGTGGAGATTTCGCCACAGCTGGCGAAAGAAAGGCAGCTACAGGAGGGGGACTGGGTTGAAATCCGTTCACGGCGCGGCGTGCTGGAGGTGCCGGTGGTCGTTACCGATCGGGCAGCAGGCAATGTGCTGTTTATTCCGATTCACTACGGCAAACCTGGCGTCAACGGTCTGACCGGCAACCATCATGACCCGGATGTCAATACGCCGGCCTATAAAGAGATTGCGGTCAGCCTGCGTAAGCTGGCGCGTCAGCCCCAGCCGCACCCATTGCCGCTGCACAACTTCCGTCACGGACAGCGCACGCCGCTTGATCACCTGCCGATTGAGGTGAAATGGCAGCAGCCGGAATACCGTTTACCCCCTGAACATGTTTCGCACCCGGAGAAAAGCTAATGGCCGAACCGCTGGACTACCAGCCTGAACCTGCGCGCACAGAACCCACCGCGCAGGAGTCGCTCAACACGCTGCTGGAAAATCTTCATCAGCACGGTTTTCTGCGTCTCGCTAATGATGTGGTTAAAGCGAACAATGATATTGGCAAGATCCTCGCCGGGGGACTGAATCGCCCTGGTACTCAGAACGCGATCCAGAACATGTCGCTGCTGTTTATGATGCTGAGTACTATCCCGCCCGAGCGGTTTAATCATGTGCTGCTGGCGGTGCGTGACGCCCTGGTGGCGATGAAACCGGCGACGGAGTCTGTTCAGCAGGAGAAAGCGGCGCCCGGCATCAGAGGGGTGATGAAACTGCTGAATGATGAAAAGCTGTGGCAGGGGGTGCGCCCGCTGCTGTCGGCACTGGAGGCCTTTTCGCGCGAGATGCAGAAAGAAGAGGAGACCCCGATTACCCGCTACAGCGGTAAGCCGACCCGTGAGTAGCCAGGAGTGGGTGCTGCTGATTGCCCGCGGTCAGTTTGCGCTGACCATGGGCATGCACATTACGCTGGCGGCGCTGACGCTGGGCCTGGCGCCCTTCCTGGTCTGGTTTGAAGCGCGCTGGCTGTGGGGAAAACGTCCTGAGGCGCGGCAGGCGCTGCAGTTCTGGATAAAAATATTTGCCCTGACCGTCGCTATCGGTACGGTCTCTGGCGTGGTGATGGAGTTCCAGTTTGGTACGCACTGGTCCGGACTGGCGTCGCGTGCGGGCGGCGTGCTCGGCCCGCTGATGCTTTATGAAGTGCTGATTGCGTTTTTTCTTGAATCGGCCCTGACCGGCGTCATGCTGTTTGGCTTTGATCGGGTTAAGCCCGGCGTTCATTTTACCGTGACCTGCTTTGTCGCACTCGGCGCAGTGCTGAGCGCGTTCTGGATCCTCGCGGCTAACTCCTGGATGCAGACGCCCGCTGACTTTCATCTGGCCGATGATGGTCGTCTGCTCCCCGACAGCGCGTGGACCCTGCTCGCTGCTCCCTCTTTTGGCTGGCGTTTTGCCCATATGCTGCTTGCCTCCATAATAAGCGTCAGCTTTCTGCTCGGCGGCGTAGCCGCGTGGCGCTTACGTCGCCGGCCTGATGAAGCAGCGAGTCGTCTGATGCTGCGCAGCGCGCTGACAATAACGCTGCTGGCGCTACCGGCACAGATTGTGGTGGGGGACTTACACGGTGAGAATACGCGCACCTGGCAGCCGGCAAAGCTGGCGGCGATGGAGGGAAGCTGGCACGCGCCGCCGCCAGGTGAGGGAGAGCCGCTGCGGCTGTTTGCCATCCCGGATCAGCATGCTCAGCGCAACCACGCTGAACTGGCGATCCCGGCAATCGGCTCGCTCTATCTGCGCCACAATCTCACCGGGCACATTAAAAGCCTGAGTGATTTTCCGGCAGAAGCGCAGCCGCCAGTGCTACCGGTATTTTTTGCGTTTCGCCTGATGGTGGGGTGTGGACTGCTGATGCTGGTGGTCAGTCTGACGGCAAACCTGCAGCGCTGGCGCGGCCGCTTATACCATTCACCGCGCCTGTTGCGTCTGCTGACGCTGATGTCGCCTGCCGGGTTTATGGCGCTGCTGGCCGGATGGGTGGTCACTGAAATGGGACGTCAACCCTGGACGGTCTATGGTGTGATACGCACTGCTGATAGTCTTTCACCGCTGTCGCTCAGCAGTACGCTGGCGATTTTTATCGCGATCGTGCTGGTCTATACGCTGGGTTTTGCGCTTGGTCTGATCTATTTGGTGCGCCAGATTAACGCCCCGCTGTCTGATGACCCAGAGGTGCTGGCCGAGCGCGTTGAAACGCCGGCCTGAGGAGATAATGATGCTTGCCGACCTTTCTGCAGCCGTGCTGATCTTTTCGCTGCTGATGTATCTGGCGCTGGATGGCACCGATCTTGGCGTGGGCATGCTGTTTTACGCGTTTGATACGCCACAGCAGCGGCAGTGGATGGCGCACAGTTTGTTGCCGCTCTGGGATGCCAATGAAACCTGGCTGGTCCTGATGGCAGGTGGCATGCTGGCCCTATTTCCTGCGCTCTATAGCCTGCTGCTGCAGACGCTGATGGTGCCGGTATTTCTGCTGCTACTGGCACTGTTTCTGCGTGCGCTGGCACTGGCGTATCGCGCGCAGGTCAGCGCTGCCTGGCGCGTCTGGCTCGATCGTCTGATGATAATCAGTTCGCTGGCGGCGGCCTTTCTGCCCGGCTGGATAAGCGGGCTAATCCTGGTTTCGCGTCCCCCCGCCGGAATTGTCATCGATCTTTCACTGGCACCGCTGCTGTGTGGTGCTGGCGTGGTGGCGGTGGATTTGCTGCTGGGCTGCTGCTGGATTTGCTGGCGTCTGGGTGAGACGGCAGGAGAACGCGCCCGGTCATTTGCCGTGCTGGCATGGACCTGCGCGGTAATCTGTCTGACAGGAGTCATATTGCTGGAGCCGACGCTGTGGCAGCTGAGCTGGCAGCGCGAACCAGGCCGGCTGATCCTGATGGCTATCCCGCTGCTGATTGTGCTTCAGGCCATATTACTCTGGCGCGAAGCGATGGTAGCACTACTGATGATAACGTTGCTGCTTGTCGGCGCAGTGGTCACTGCTCTGGCGTTCGGGCTCTATCCCTGGCTACTGCCGTTTCAGCTGCAGATACAGGAAGAAGCGTCATCGCCGGTAACGCAGGGCGTGGTGCTGACCGGTATGCTGATTTTCCTGCCGCTGACGCTGCTCTACCACAGCTGGTCCTTTTGGGTATTCAAACGCCGGCCACACCACTGATGTATATGGCTGATCTGCTGGCACAGGTATAAGCCTGATTTCCAGCAGCGTGCCGGTGTGCAATGCACTGGCACAGCCGGCTAAACCTCAGTAAAAGCAATTGTGCATGACAGAAGAGTCTGCTAATTTTGGAAACGTTAATTTCCTTATTTTAATGCCTGATACAGAAGCCATCTGCCGCACCAGATAAATGCGGCAAGGCACCCTGTGCAGGCAGCGGCATAATGTCAAATAACCGGAGCAGTTATGGCCTCTGTTTCAGCACAACCGGCAGCACACTGGTCACAGCCCGTGACAACACTTACCGGCTTCTCCCACAGCTATGTAAACGTCAGCGGAGTACGTCTTCACGTGGTGAGCGGCGGTAATCCGGAAGGAGAGCCGCTGCTGTTACTGGCTGGCTTTCCGCAGAGCTGGTTTGCCTGGCGTCACGTTATGGCAGCGCTTGCCGATCGTTACTGGATTATTGCCCCCGATCTGCCGGGGCAGGGAGAGTCAGACAAGCCGTTAACCGGCTATGACACGCTGTCACTGGCCAGAACAGTGCAGGGTTTGCTGCAACAGCTGAATATTGGCGCCCACTATCTGGCCGCTCACGATGTCGGGGCATGGGTAGCCTGGCCCTATGCCATACTGGCCGCGGATACGCTGAAAAAGGTGGCGCTGCTGGATGCCGGTATCCCGGGGGTAACCCTGCCTGATATGCTGCCTGCAACACCTGATAAAGCCTGGAAAACCTGGCATTTCGCCTTTCATATGTTGCCGGATCTGCCTGAAGCATTAATCAGCGGGCGTGAATCGCTCTATCTGGAGTGGTTTCTGAAAAGCAAAACGGCCAGTCCGATGGTGTTCAGCGATGAGGATATGCACGAATATACCCGTCTGCTGCAGCAGCGTGGTGCGCTGCGCGCGGCGCTGGCAACTTACCGGGAGGTCAGTGTTTCCGCTGCACAAAACCGGCAGCTGCTGCACGACAAGGGGCCGCTTACTCTGCCGCTGCTGGCGATCAGCGCCGATCAGGGATCAATTGCCGATATGGCCGCTCCGCTGCGAAACGTCGCGGTTAATGTCTATGGAAAAACGCTGCGGCACTGCGGTCATTTTATTCCGGATGAGCAGCCCCTGATGCTGGCACGGGTGCTGCGTGACTTCTTTGAATAGCGAACAGTGCAGGTTTAACTGCACGGCAGAGGCGTCTGAGCGGAGGCGGGCTGAACACGTTGCACCAGCCAGGCGTGAAAGGATTGTGAGTGTCTGGCAGGCGAAACATTCACAAAAAATAACACCAGCCAGCGCGGTTTTATCGCTATAAATGCAGCCAAAAAAGAAGGTGTTTTTTGTGCGTGCATGTATAGCAATTATCACTCTGTTTTCGATACTCATCCTGTCCGGCCGGAACGCCACGGCGGCAGACGCGATGGCGTTCTGGTCAGCACCCCGGCAGGGGGCTAACAGCTTTAACCGGCTGCCACCGGACAGCGCGTATTTTACGGCCCTGCGCGGCTATGGTGCCAGCTGGGTACGGCTCTCCTGGGATAAATGGCCCACGCAGCAGCGCGACTTTTTACTGGGTAACGCAGACGACTATCGCGGGCTGGATGACGGCGATCTGCAGACGCTCATCCGCACACTTGACCGCGCCTGGGCGGCGGGCCTGCACGTGGTTATTACGCCTCTCTCTCTGCCCGGCATGCGCTGGGCGCAGAATAATGGGGGCAAATTTGACGATCGGCTCTGGCAGGATACGGTCTGGTGGGAAGCCAGCGTGCGCTACTGGCACGATCTGGCTGCCGCTCTGCGCGATCATCCGGCTATTGCGGCCTATAACCTGATCAATGAACCCGCGCCGGAAAAAAATGGCGGGCTGGCTGAACACGCCAGCAGCGAGGCTATGGCGCGCTGGTACCAGCAGCAGCGCGGTGGGAGCCGCGATTTGCCGGGGTTCTATACCAGGGTAATTGCCGCTATCCGTGAAGTGGATGCTGTCACACCCATTATGGTCGACAGCGGCTGGTATGCGGCCGCTGATGCGTTTGATTACTGGCCTGGGGCGCTGAGCGATAAACGCATACTTTATAGTGTGCACATGTATGAACCCTATGCTGCGACCAGCGCGCCTAACGCCCGGCGTAAACAACCCTGGCCCTATCCGGGCTATGTGCCGTTTGGCGGCGGAATGCAGCAGTGGGATGCAGCGCGCATCGCGGACTATCTGGCCCGGCCCTTTAACTGGGCCGCGCGTAATGGGATCGGTAAGCAGCAGCTGGTGATCGGCGAATTTGGCTGCGTGCGCACGCTGGCCGGGTGTACACAGTACCTGGAGGATGTTCTGACGGTGCTGGACAGCTATCACGCACACTGGGCGTTCTATAGCTTTCGTGAAGATAGCTGGGACGGCATGGATTATGAACTGGGACGTCAGAAGGTCCCGTGGCGCTACTGGCAGGCGGCAGAAAAAAACCTGCCCGATCCCCTGCCGCGCAGCGCCACTAAAGAGTTTGAGCCCATCCGCAAGCGGCTGGCCCGTCAGTAAAGCACGCCAGGCTTTCAGGCCTGGCGTGCCGCATCAGGCGATGGTTTTACGATTACTGAGCAGATCTTTTACGCTCTCCGCCACCCGCTTACCCGCCAGAAAAGCATGATCGGAGTTGTAATACTCCCATTCACTGTAACGACCGGCCAGATGAATACTCTGCGTAGCCAGCCAGCTGCGGATCAGCGCAACATTGGCACTGCGCGCATGGTCATAAACTACGTAGGCGTACGGCATATTTACGATGCTGCTGGTAAGGATCTCATCATCCTGATTAATAATGCCCACCCGGATACAGTCATCGATGCAGCGCTGGATCAGCGCCTCACCCTCACAGGGCAATGGCTGGTCGTCACGCCAGGTAATTTCACAGGTCAGGCCAAATCCGCCCGGGGGATTACAGTGCGGGCTGGCGTTACCCTGCAGAAAAATACGGTGGAACAGCGTGTCACCCGGATAGTAGATCCAGTGCTTTTCACTGATGGCCGGCCGTCCGATGCCGAGGTTAACGCAGCAGACTGAGGTATGGCGCAGCTGAGAGGCCGCCTGCTGTACCGCCTGCGGCGCGCGTGCGCCCATCAGGCGCACCAGTTCCGGCAGGGGCAGCGTGCTGATAAGCTGGTCATACTGCAGATGCCGGCCATCGCTGAGCGTGACGCTGCGCGATTGTGGCTGAATCTCTGCTACCGCCGTGCCGGTTTCCAGCGTACAGGTAAGATGGGGCAGAAAGCCGTTCATCAGCGCCTGAAAACCGCCGCGCAGCGGATAGCCGAAGCGTGCGTTAGGCCCAACCGGTTTATCCAGCGGCGCGAGTGCACCGCTAACAATCTGCGCCAGATCGGGCAACGGTACGCGACCGCCCAGCCATGAGGTCTCCATACTGGCCAGCGGCGTTTTCCACAGTTTACGGTTATAGGGAACGGCAAAATGACGGGCGATGCCTTTGCCCCAGACGCGATAGATAAAGTGTTCAAAATCTTCGTTGTTATGCTGTTCAGTAATGCAGCTCTCATCGGCTATCACGCCGTCGGCGCAGCAGTCGCGCGATGCGTCCACGGCAGGCAGCACGGCGGTCTCGTTTTCAGCTGCGCCGTAGCGCGCTTCAATTGCGCCCAGCACACACTCACCGATCACCTCCGCAGGCAGACCGTGCAGCGCTGACTGGAACGGATAACGCGTATAGACATCGTGGCTGTAGACCCAGGCTTCACGCATCTGCCAGTGCTGATTTTCCCCCAGCAGCAGGTCATACAGTTCCAGCACGTAGGGATCGTTAGAAAACATGATGTGGCCGGCATAGTCGAAGGTAAAACCTTTATCTTCTATTGACCGGCACCAGCCACCCGGTGATTCGTTTTTCTCAAGTACGACGGCACCTTTGCCATAATGATAACCGGCACTGAGACCGGTAGGGCCTGCGCCGAGGATGAGGCATTCAACCGGATGCAGCGTGGCCGGCTGCGTGCGTTCAGCGTGTACAGCGGGCTGAGCCGCTGGCTGCGCTGGCCGGCGTTTGATGGCGCTAAGGTGCTGCTGCATCTGCGCCACTGTATTATCCCACGACGTTGCAGCCACTATGGCAGCCATTGCTTCATCCTGCATATGACGCCGTTCAGCGGTCAGACGCAGGGCGTGTTCGCAGCCCTGAATAAACGCTTCCGGTGAATCTGCGATGGTCACAATGTCCGCATAGTGACGGGCTACATCAGCGATTGCCGTGCTGACTATCGGCAGCTGCGCCGCCATGTACTCCAGTACCTTCGTCGGGCTGATATAGCGCGTTGACGCGTTCAGCGCGAACGGCATCAGACAGACATCCCAGCCGGCCAGAAACTGCGGCAGAGCGGCATAAGGCTGCTGGCCGAACCAGTGCAGATTTTTACGCTGCGGCAGCGTCGCAGGATCGATCTTTACCACCGGTCCCACCATGATGATCTGCCAGTCGGGGTGTGCGTCAGCCAGGGCGGTGACCAGCGGCAGATCCATGCGCTCGTCAATGACGCCGTAATAACCGAGACGCGGTTTAGGCAGAAACTGCTGTAGCGGATGGCCGTTGCTGCGATCGAGCGCCTGCGCAAAATGCCCGGCATCCACGCTGCTGGGAAAACAGTGAACGCGCGGATGACGATCTTTTTTTGCTTCATACAGGCTGCGTCCGCCGGTGAAAACCAGGTCGGCGCGGCTCAGAAGGGCTGATTCGCGCTGCTGCAGCTGACGCGGCGCCTGATCGAAAGCGGACAGCTCATCCATGCAGTCATAAATGATCCCGCGGCTGTTAAACGCGCTAAGCAGCGGCAGCGCCATGGGCGTGTAGAACCACACCAGCGGTTCTGCGTCAGGCTCCAGCAGATTGCTGAGCAGCGGCTGCAGTAACGCAATCTGGTCGTCATGAAAACCGGGGGCGTGTATCGGCGTATGCGGCTCGACCACGGTGACATTAGCCGCAGGCTGCGAGGTGCGTAATCCGGCTTCACCTGCCTGATAAACCGGCTCTTCGATAAAAATAATCCGGTGGTGCTGTGCAAGGCGTGAGAGCACATGCTGCGGCCGCTGAAACACAAATCCCCAGCGCAGATGACTAAATACCACCAGTACAGATTGATTCATGACGAACTCCTTTGGCCCAGCGGCCGGTGTGAGAAACCCCTGAAAACGCGCGAGTGCGCGTTGTGATTGCCGCAGCGCGGCAGCGTAAGTGTGGTTAAGTAAGCGGACTTTCTGCGGATCGACATCCCACAGGCCGCTATGCGGCCAGTGCATGAGGTTTTCCCAGAGAGGCCGATCAATAATGGGATAGAGACAGATACCGCGAATGTCACAGCCCGCCAGCTGCGCCTGTGCGATCTGGCCGGTGATATGGGTCAGCCACGCCGCGCGGCCGCTCCCGACATGGCTGGTTTCCGCCAGCAACAGGGGGCGCTGATAGCGCGCCGTGAGGCGGGCAAGCATGTCGGATAACGGACTACGCCGCGCATCATCCAGATGCCACTCCAGCCGCTGGCCGGTCTGCGCCAGCCACTGATTACCGTGGTAATAGTTGGCTCCGATCAGATCCAGATAGCGCGGTGACCCGCCCAGCTCCGGTTCACGCAGCCCTGCCAGCATGTCCCACGCCTGATACTGCGCGTCCGTCAGGGTGGCGGCGTGCTGCTGCGCGTGGTCGCTGTCATCATCCGCCACCACGTGAATGATGGGATCGCAGTGCAGAAAGCGCGCGCGCGGGTCGACGGCAAGGATGGCGTCGCAGCCCGCCAGGGCAGCCCGCACCAGCTGACGCTTAATGGCATCAGGGTCGCTATGGGCGCTGTCACCAAACAATCCCACTGAAATGCCCCAGGCGAAAAAAGAGAGCTCGTTAATCGGTGAGTAAACCGGGGGAGCGTCGCGGTAAAACCCGGTCAGCCAGGTCGCAACCTGATGGCAGAACTGCGCAAACCGCGGCACAAATTCAGGCGAAAACAGGGTGAGATCGGCAGGCCAGCCATAGTGGCTCAGCGTCCAGTTCACCTGAATGTTGTGTTCTTCTGCCGCCTGCATGCAGCGGGTAAGCCGGGCAAACGTGCGCTGAGGATCGGCTTCAGTCAGCCGCCAGCCGACGCTTTCACGCACTGAACGGATATCAAATGCAGCAAGCGCGGCATAATCAGTTGCAATATGCACGTCGTGCGCATTAATTGCATTCATATCAAGTGTAATCCCGGCGGGATTAATATGGTCGGCACCCTCAAACCCGGCCTGCCAGAAGCTGGAAAATGGCAACATTGAATTCTCCTGGAAAAACAGGACAAAACAGCAGCCCTGTAAAGTAAATTACAGGGCCAGCTTTAATTAAAATTTATCAGGGCTGTGACTGGATAAATAAAAAGGCTGCCGGCGGGTTACATCACAAAGTCAGGGCAGCGGTAAAACTTTTTAAAAGTTGTTTGAAGAAATTATAGTCAGGCACCGGGTTTCAGCAACTCTGTGAAGTTGCTGGAAAAAAAGCAAAGCGGCAGCGAATGCTTTGCTTTATTAGCCGCAAAAAACCTTTTTTTCGGAGAATAAGTTTATTTATCAACGGGTACAGATAACAGCTGATGTGGCAACGTGTCAGCAGTGGATGATTAATTCGCAGAGGGTTTTTATTCCCGCTTACCGTTTTTTAATCCGGGAAATAGCTGCTGCTGTTTTCAACACGTTGAATGACTTAATAATTACACCTGCCATTTTTTACCGGTGGTATTTTTTTACTTAATGTTTCCGGCAACGACTGTGCATCAGAAAAAATTGCATGACGTGTTAAACCGGTCGCTGAGCAAAAGCCGTATCGGCCAGCGCGGCAAGGTAGCGTGCTGCAGGTAACAGCACATCATCATTGATGCGAAACGCAGGGTGATGCAGAGGCCAGGCTTCACCGGTACCAATCATGATAAATGCGCCAGGTATATATTGCTGATAATAAGAGAAATCTTCGCCAATCGGTGTGGCGGGAATTTCACGCGCGTCCAGCCCGTTGAGCGTGGCCTGATGCAGGGCAAACGCAGTCCAGTGCTCATCATTTATCACGGCGGGCGGCCCCGCCTGCCAGCTGATCGTTATTTCGGCCGCAAAAGCAGCGCTGATACCGTTAACCAGTTCACGGAAGCGCTGTTCAATACGCTCGCGTGTGCCAGCAGAAAAGGTACGGACAGTGCCCTCCAGCCACGCGCTTTCCGGGATAACATTCCACGCGCTGCCGCTGTGGAGCTGCGTAATTGAGAGCACAGCATTCTCTGCTGAAGGGGTATTACGGCTGATCAGCGTCTGGGCTGCAGAGACAATCTGCGCGGCAATCACAACAGGATCGTTACCCTGATGCGGATGTGCGGCATGGCTGCCGGTGCCGCTGATATGCAGGACAAAGCGGTCAACGGCGGCAGTCAGCGCGCCTGTCCGGCTGCCGGCGACGCCTGCCGGCAAAGTGGGATCGTTATGGAGCCCAAAAATGGCAAAAGCATCCTGCAGGGCACCGCTGGCAAGCACCGCAGGTGCGCCTTTACCGGTCTCTTCTGCAGCCTGAAAAATAAAGCGTACCCGGCCTGCCAGCTGCGCCTCGCGTGATTTCAGCAAAATCGCTGCGCCGAGTATTGCCGCGCTGTGAAAATCGTGACCGCAGGCGTGCATAATTCCGGGATGCTCTGAACTGAATTCTACTCCGGACTGCTCTTCTACAGGCAATGCATCGATGTCGCCCCGCAGTACTACCAGCGGACCGCTTTCGGGACCCACTTCGGCGACCAGTCCGGTTGTCAGCGCTAACGGCAGAATGCGGATATTCTGCGCCTCAAGCTGCTGACGAATTCGCGCGGTGGTGGCAAATTCCTGGTTTGATAGTTCAGGGAAGCGGTGCAGCTCCTGACGGAAAGCAATCAGCTGTTCATTTAACGGGGTTAACTCTGACGACGACATAGCCTGTTCCTTGCTCACGATTACGCTGCGCGGCGTGCAGCACACATTATCCGGAGAAGGTAACAGCAGAGAGAGGTGTAGCTATATCTCAATACCCGCAATGGTATTGTGATAAGTGAATAACTGCAGTGACTTAACAGCTCAGAACTATTAGAAACAGAGGAGAGAGTGGCGAAACCAGCCCCGGGGAAATGAGGCTGGAAAATATTACTGTCAGCCGATCAGATTAAAAAATCGTCCAGTGATGCGCCTGCATCGACAGCACTTTTAATCGGAGAAGGCGTACGGCCCTGACCCGTCCACTGCTTTTCATTACCGTCTTCATCGGTATATTTATACTTGGCCGGACGCGGCGCGCGTTTAGCCTTGGGTTTAGTTTCCGACTGGTTTAATTTCGCAAGTTCACTAATGTCAATGCCGTCATTCATCAGCATCTCTTTGTATAACGCCAGCTTTTCTTCTTTTTCACGCTGAGCAGCATTATCTGCTTCAGCTTCTTCACGGCGCTCTGCAACTACCACAGCGAGCTTTTCCAGCATCTCATTTAATACCGCTACTTCAATATCACGCGTCTGAGCACGCAGTGTACGAAGATTATTCAATGCCTTTAGTGCATCGCTCATGAATATAACCCTTATTACTGATATGAAAATTTTAAAGCGCGCATTCTACGATAATTTTTTTGGAATTAAAATATGCATTGAGGCGCGAAATCCGCTGTTCCGCGTAATTATCAGGCTCATTGAGTTATCACCCGCTTAGAAAATTCATCTTCTGCAAATTGAATATTTAACAGACATTAAAGTCTATAAAGCGCTCACGCCACGCAACGGGCAGATTAATCCTCACGCCACGCAACGGGCAGATTAATCCTCACGCGATGACATCGGGCGTGTGCAAAGCGTTGATGGGTCACCTGCTTTTCCCGGGGCCAGCCAGCGTGTTTCTGTCGCGTTTTGTAATACGTTACACCGATAACCGCGCAGGTTGTCGAGATAACCCACCGATAAACAACCTTACTTGCTGAAAATCCATCCTTTTTACTGGAAAGGAAGCGGGCAGAAGCCGTAACAATTTCTTGCAATAGTAATCTTAATGAGTATATTTCTCATTTGCTTTCTTAACTGCGCCTGCCGCCGTCGCAGAGATACCTGGGTGAAAACTCGCTGCTGCCCGGCCTATGTTGCGCACCATTCCCGTCAGGAGGCCTGTCTGATATGACCGGCAGGGTGCTCTGACAGATAAACGAAAATGAGAACTAAGGATTGCTATGTCTTTTGAACCGATGCGCGTGCGGGCCGCGGCTGCTAAGGCACAACCTGTGCTGAAATTGTCATTACTTGCGATGCTGGTTGCAGCCGGTGTCGCACAGGCGGCGGAACAGACCCTGATGGTGGAAACCAGCGCGTCTGACGTGGAAAATCATAATGCCCGGGATTACAGCGTACCGGTAACGCGCGCAGGCACAAAAATGGCGCTGACGGCGCGCGACATCCCTCAGTCGGTATCGCTCATCAGTAAACAACGCATGGCCGATCAGCAGCTGCAGTCGCTGAATGATGTCCTGTCCGACACGACCGGTATCCGGGGTGTTTCTGCGGATATGGATCGTACCAGTTACTACTCACGCGGCTTTCTCATTGATAACTACATGGTAGACGGGATCCCGACCGCGTTCGCATCACGCTGGAACCTGGGCGATGCGCAGACCGATATGGCGCTTTATGAGCGGGTTGAGGTGGTGCGCGGCGCGACCGGTTTACTCACCGGGCCTGGCAATCCTTCTGCGTCAATCAATATGGTCCGTAAGCACGCTGACAGTAAAACGCCCACCGGATCGCTGGAAGCGAGCTACGGCAGCTGGAATAAACAGCGCTATGTCGCCGATCTCTCTGCACCGTTAACGCCAGAAGGTAACGTACGCGGTCGCGTGGTGGCAGGCTATGAAGATAAAAACAGTTTCATCGAACGCTACGGTTTTGAGAAAAAATTCATTTATGGCGTGATAGACGCCGATCTGACTGACAGCACCACGCTTTCGGCAGGCTACGAATTTACGCAGGTCGATACCGATTCGCCGATGTGGGGTGGGGCACCACGCTGGTATACCGATGGCAGTCAGACGCATCTGCGTCGCGGCTACAATACTGCGCCGGAGTGGGCTTACAATGATAAAGAGAACCGCAAGGTTTTCGTTAACCTGCAGCAGAATTTTGATAACGGCTGGAATATTACGCTCAACGGCACGCATAACGAAATGCTGCTTGATAGCAAGCAGATCTATCTTGACGGGTATTTCAATAAAGTGACCGGGACGGGCAGTTCCGCTTACGCCAATTACCCGGTAGTCGGGGGAACCGGTTATAACACCGGTAAGCGCAAAGTGGATGCCGTAGATGCCTTTGCCAGTGGTCCGTATGAGCTGCTGGGACGCCAGCATCAGCTGATGCTGGGGGTTAACTACAGTCGTCAGGATAATAAATATTACAGCGCCTGGACCAATATATCCGCTGCTGAACTGGGTAATTTCAACAACTTCAACGGCAACTATCCGGAGCCTGACTGGTCACCGCGCGAACCGGCGACCGACAGCCAGCTGGTGCGGCAGAAATCGGTCTATATGGCCACGCGCCTGACGCTCGCCGATCCGCTGCATCTGATCCTCGGGGCGCGTTATACCAACTGGAACCGTCAGGGCATCACCTCTGAACTGGAAGAGAACAATACCACGCCTTATGGCGGTCTGATCTGGGATATCAATGAGGCCTGGTCAGCGTTTGCCAGCTACACCTCGGTTTTCCAGCCGCAGGATAACCTGGACGCCGGCGGCAGCTTCCTGACGCCGATTGTCGGTAAAAATTATGAAGCCGGGGTTAAATCAGACTGGTTTGACAGCCGTCTGACCACCACGCTGTCTGTGTTCCGCACCGAGCTGGATAATGCGCCGGTTGATACCGGGCGTTTCAGCGACAGCGGGAGCGCTATTTATGAAACCACTGATGGTGTTGTCAGCCGCGGCGTTGAGTTTGAAATCAACGGCGCACTGACCGATAACTGGCAGATGACGTTTGGCGGCACGACCTATATAGCGAAAGACAGTAAGGGTGAGGCTTACAACTCACAGCTGCCCCGTACCTCTTTCAATCTGTTTACGCAGTATCGCATACCTCAGTTCGATAAACTGACGCTGGGCGGCGGCGTTAACTGGCAGTCAAAGACCTGGAAAGATATTGGCGGACCTGAGGGTAACGGAAACTGGCGTGTACGTCAGGGAAGCTACGCGCTGGTTGACCTGTTTGCCCGCTACGACGTGACAAAAAATCTCTCATTACAAGCCAATCTGAAAAACCTGTTTGATAAAGAGTATGATGAAAATGTAGGCAGCAGCGGCATCGTTTATGGCGAACCGCGCAGCTACTCGGTGACGGCAAGTTACCGCTTTTGATCCCAACAGGCGCGTTCAGGCGCGCCTTTTCTCCGCTCACAATTAATGATTTTTCCTGATTGAAATCGCGAAGAGCCGGGCCGCAATGCGCAATCGGCCCGAAAAAATAGCGTAGTACCCGGATAAAATAACGCGCCTTACTGTTTAACACGGTTATGGGTTAACCCGTGCGTTTTGTGCAAAACAAAAGCAGCTGTTTTTCAGTACATTTTGCCAAAGTCCGGTCATTTCATCTGCAAATCCATCTAAGCCACTGAATCATATAAATAATAAAAATAAAGCCAGTAGAGCGTTGCCCTTTATTCAGTACAGGATTTTGCCCTCATTATCAGACAACAGCAGTTTTGCTAATATTATCAAAGTTAATGGAATAGCCTTTTAAGGAGGATGGGTAAAAATTTATTGATAACGTTTTCTATGCAATTAAGCGGCAGTGTTTTAATTAGCTTGCTATCAATCATTACGGTAACCTTAAAAATAGCCGTAAAAATAACTAATACAAAATAACACGCTGAAATGTTTTTCGGGGAATAGTCTGAATAACAAAAGAGGAGGCTGATAAAGCATTATACTCGTCAGGCGATCTGCAATTTTAACTTTTTTGAATGCCGGGTTTGTAGTGCTTAAAGTTTATGGCCGGAGTATAAAATGAAAATCATCATTAGCGGCAAGGGATATCCCGAAAAAAGAAATATTGTTACGGATGTTAAAAAAACGTATATCGATTTTCACTCCAGAAATATCTGGACGTATATCAACGCGTTCCGTGGGAAAATTCTTAAACGCAATAAATTGTTTATTTTTTCTGCTCCGCTATGGTCTGCAGGAAACGATAAAAAAGTCGTGCATCTCTTTAACGAGGTAGCCACCAGCCGGGGACGCTGGGTTTCAACATTTGAAACAGAGCTGCCGCGGGTATTACCCGTGCCGGGCGTCGCCAAAACCGCCAATCCACTGTTAAAAAAACTCATGCGCCATGTTGCAGCACCGGACTGTGCAGGCATTATTGCTATTTCAGAAGCAACGCGAAAAATTGAGCTGAAACTGCTGGATGCATTTCCCATCGAACGGGAAGCGATTGCCGACAAACTGCATGTGCTGCATCCACCGCAGCCGGTCCTCTATGAAGGCGGACGTGCCCCTGCGGCCGATAAAATGGTATTTACCTTTGTCGGCAACGAGTTCTATCGTAAAGGCGGGGCAGAAGTCGTGATGGCTTTTTCCGAACTGATGGATGAAGGCGTGATATCAGCCGATCAGATCAGCGTTAATCTGATCGGTGACATCAAAAAACAGCATAATATTGCGCATCATGAATGGCAGGATGATGCCGATTTCCATCATCAGATTGAAACCCTGATAGCAGAGCGTTCGGTGTTCACCCATCATACGGGATTACCGAATGATGCCGTGATGCAGCTGCTGCGCAATACGCATGTCGGATTGCTGCCAACCTGGCAGGATACCTACGGCTTTTCCGTACTGGAAATGCAGGCGTGCGGCTGTCCGGTAATTACCACTAACGTCAGAGCACTGCCGGAAATTAATCCGGCACAGAGCGGGTGGCTTATCAACTGCCCGCTTAACGACATGTTCGAACTTAATGTTGACACCCTGGCAGAGAAAATGGCGCTGCGCATATTAATCGTGTCGCAGCTCAAGGCGCATATTAAAGCGGTTCTGGAAGACAGGATGCGCGTGGCCGATTATTCAGCAGCAGCCGTAAACAGGATCCGCCAGCATCACGATCCGGATAAATTTAACCGCGCGCTTTCGGCTATTTATGGTGCAAAAGATACGCGCAGTTCATTTGACCGCAGCGAGGCAGGTACGCTCAAACGCTCTTAATCTGCATCCAGCTTTTAACCTTTCTTTAATCTGACTCCTGCATTTCCTGCAGGAGTTTTTTTATTTCTGTTCCGGTCAGCCAGGTGATATGCGCAAAACAGCAATAGAACTAACAATATGATGTTTTACGTAATGGAATCATCGCCTGCAAACTAAACGCCATATTCATCAGGACAAGGACAGGGCGTATGTCTTACCAATTAAGCGTGCTCGATAAGTCGCCGGTTGCGGCAGGAGAAAATGCGACACAGGCACTGGCGCGCTCGCTCAAACTGGCGCAGCTGGCTGAGAAATGGGGCTATAAGCGCTTCTGGGTTGCAGAGCATCATAACAGCGAGCAGCTGGCCAGTCCGTCACCTGAATTGCTTATCGCCTGGATTGCCGCGCAGACGCGCACCATTCGCGTCGGCTCTGGCGGCGTTATGCTGCAGCACTACAGCCCCTATAAAGTTGCAGAAAATTTTAACCTGCTGGCATCGCTGGTACCGGATCGCATCGATCTCGGCGTCGGCAAAGCGCCCGGCGGGTTGCCGCTTTCAACGCGTGCGCTACAGCTGGGGGTAAAGCAGAGTGAAAAAGGCAGCTTTGCTGAACAGCTTGCACTGCTCGACAGCTGGCTGACCGCATCACCCTCTGCTGATGAAGAGACGCTGCGCGCCACGCCCCAGCCGCCGCGTCCCGCCAGCCGTTTTTTGCTGGGTGCCAGCGACGCGAGCGCAGAGCTGGCCGCAGAGATGGGCTGGCAGCTGGTTTTTGCTGCACACCATAACGGCGATCCGCTGCAGATGGCGCGCGTCCTGCAGCACTACCATGAACGCAGTCGCAGCGGTCGTGCGCTGGTCGCGGTTCAGGTTGTCGTTGCGGATTCGCCGGCAGAGGCTGAACTGCTTACCGATGCGCTGCGGCTTTATCACGTCAGCATTAAAAATGGCCCGGCGGTGACCGTTGCCAGTCTGGAGCAGGCTGAGCGTTATGTGCGTCAGGGTGAATACACAGATTACGTGATAGAACCGCGCACACCGTCACTGCTAAAAGGAACTGCTGCGCAGGTACATGCTCAGCTGGAGTCGATGCACCACCGTTATGGCATTGACGAATTTATTATCGATACGCCACTCGCCGATGAAGCTGCCCGGTTTAAATCACTGGAGCTGCTGGCCACTGCGCGTATGGCTACGGTTTAAGGAGAGCGTAATGATCCGCTCCGCTTTTCTTATCCGCTTCTCTTTCCGGCATTTGCGTGAGCGATGTTGCCCGGCACAGCGCTGATTCTGTCTGCATAACACCCTTTAACTTTTTTTCGCCCGGCATCCTTTACGCTGCCGACGGCTCTGCTTTGTCAGGAGTTTATAATGAGTAAAAGAGAATTACGCCTCGGTACAATGCTGCACGGCGCGTCGGGTAATATGTCCGCGTGGCGTCATCCGGCTGCGCAGGCCGACGCCAGCATCAGCTTTGACTACGCCAGAAAAATTGCGCGCAAGGCGGAAGCGGGCAGGCTTGATTTTCTGTTTGTTGCTGACGGCCTTTATATTAATGAAAAATCGATCCCGCACTTTCTCAATCGCTTTGAACCGCTAACGCTGCTGTCAGCGCTGGCGGCCGTGACGGATCATCTTGGGCTGGTTGGCACCGTCTCTACCTCTTATAGCGAGCCTTTCACTATTGCCCGGCAGTTTGCCAGCCTCGATCACCTCAGCGGCGGTCGTGCCGGCTGGAACGTAGTGACCTCTCCGCTGGAAGGATCGGCAAAAAATTTCTCACGGCAGCAGCATCCGGAACACGCGCTGCGTTACCGGATTGCGGATGAGTATCTGCAGGTGGTGAAAGGCCTGTGGGATTCCTGGGAAGAGGGGGCCTTTGTGCGCGACAAGCGCAGCGGTCAGTTTTTCGATCCGGCAAAGCTGCATACGCCCGATCACCGCGGCGATTTCTTTCAGGTGCAGGGGCCGCTGAATATTGAGCGTACGCCGCAGGGGCGGCCGGTGATTTTCCAGGCCGGCGCCTCGGGGGACGGGCGACGCCTCGCCGCACGCCATGCGGATGCGATCTTCACGCATCATGCAAATCTGGACGAGGCGCAGGCGTTTTACCGGGATGTTAAACAGCAGCTGGCTGATAACGGACGCGCTGCGGAAGACCTGCATATTTTTCAGGGCGTCAGCGTGATCGTTGGCGATGATGCCGCTGATGTTGAGCAGCAGTATCAGGCTACCGCGCAGCTGGTCTCAGTGCCGGATGCGCTTAATTATCTGGGGCGGTTCTTTGACCACCACGATTTCTCACGCTATCCGCTGGATGAACCTTTCCCCGAGCTGGGTGATATTGGCCAGAACAGCTTCCGCAGCACTACCGATGAAATAAAACGCAACGCACGCGTGCGTGGTCAGACGCTGCGCCAGGTTGCACTGGAAGCGGCCACGCCACGCCCGCTGTTTCACGGCACGCCAGAACAGGTCGCTGATGGCCTGCAGCACTGGTTTGAGCAGGAAGCCGCCGATGGTTTCATTATCCAGGGCGGTACGCCCGACACGTTTGAACGTTTTGTCGATCGGGTTATTCCGCTGTTGCAGGCGCGCGGGCTAAGCCGGCGCGACTATCCGGGCACCACGCTGCGCGCCAGTCTGGGGCTGCAGACCCCCGTTAATCAGTTCACATCATAAGAATGATCAGGATGCATACGATGCAGAGAAAATCATGGATAGCACTGCTGTTAGTGGGGCTGAGCAGCGCAGCCGTGGCAGAAAACGTAGCCGTCAACGGGCAGCAGGTCAGCGTGGAGGCGAATAAGACGCCCATTAATACCGCTAAAAATGCAGCGGCGATCGCGCAGATCCCGGCCGGACACCGGTTTGCTGTACCTGGCGCGTTTACCGTGGCGGTGGCCGCCCTTAATTCCCCTCCGCTTACCGTGTTCAGCGACGACAACAAAACGCTGCTGGGCAGCGAAGTGGATATAGCGCGTCTGGTGGCGGACAGCCTTGGCCTGAAGCTCAACGTCGTGCCGACCTCCTGGGAAGACTGGCCGCTCGGCGTGGCGTCCGGCAAATATGACGCGGCGATCACCAACGTAACCGTCACAAAAGCGCGCAAAGAGCGTTTTGATTTTGCCACCTACCGTAAAGACTCGCTTGGCTTTTATGTGAAAAAGAGCAGCCCGATTGTTTCGCTCAGCAAAGCGGAAGATATCGCCGGCCTGCGCATTATTGTCGGCTCCGGGACCAATCAGGAAGCGATCCTGCTGGCATGGGATCAGCAGAATCGCGCAAAAGGCCTGAAGCCGTTTATCCCGGTTTATACCAAAGATGACGCTGCGCAGACGCTCTCACTGCAGGCCGGACGCGCGGACGCTTACTTTGGCCCCAACGTTATCGGGGCCTGGAAAGCGGCGCTGAACGGGCAGACCAGGCTGGCGGGCAGCGTGGATGGCGGCTGGCCAAAAGCGGCACACATCGCGGTGACGGTGAAAAAAGAGAGCGGGCTGGTGCAGCCAGTCAATACGGCACTGAACGGCGTAATGCAAAACGGCGACTACGACAAGGTGCTGAATCGCTGGGGCGAAGGAATCGAGCGACTTGACCGCTCGGAAATCAATCCACCGGGACTGGGTGACTAAGGGGACAATATGCATTTTTTTCGTGACGTTTCACCCGCAGCGGCAGAGCTGCAGCCGATTATCGCTGGTCTGTTTGGTGAATATGCTGCCCGCTACGGCGATTTTTTCAGCAGCCAGAATGAAGTGGAGCGGGATGAGTGGTTTTTACCTGCGCAGGGGGGCCTGTTCATTGTACTGGAGCGGGAGGGCGAAATTATCGCCATGGGCGCCTACAAGCGCTATGACGCACAGACGGCGGAGCTGAAGCGCATCTGGACGCGTGCCGATCTGCGCCGGCAGGGGCTGGCCTTGCTGATCCTGCAGGAGCTGGAGCGCCGTGCGCTGCGCGCCGGCTATCAGCGTGTTTACCTGACCACCGGTTTCCGCCAGCCCGAGGCGGTACGCCTGTATATTGGTTACGGCTACCAGCCACAGTTTGCCCTGCTGGAAGATATGGAGGTTTATGGTCTGCCGCCGCACGATGGCCGCCTGCGCTTTCTGAAGATAATGGATGTCCACGCTGCGGCGCAGGCGAGCTGAGGAGTAAAAAATGAGCGAAACGCAAAAACTGACCGTGGTACCGGCACGTTATCCGGCGCGCAGCCTGGGCGCGGTGGCAGCGCTGTTTATTCTGGCGGCGGTGGTGGATTCCATCGCATTCAATCCGCGCTGGGAGTGGGGCGTATTTGCGCGCTGGTTTTTCGACCCGGTGATCCTGAACGGGCTGGGGCAGACGCTGCTGCTGACGCTGGCGGGCACCGTACTGAGCCTGATTTTCGGCGGTCTGCTGGCGCTGGCGCGGCTCTCCTCCTCATGGCTGCTGAGCACGCTGGCGTTTGGCTATATCTGGCTGTTCCGCTCGCTGCCGCTGATTGTGGTACTGATCATTCTCTATAACTTCTCCTATCTCTACGACACCTTATCGCTGGGTATCCCGTTTACGCCCTGGTCGTGGGGTCACTTTCAGACGATCAATGTGCTGGGCCAGTTTCCGGCGGCGGTGATTGGCCTGACGCTGGTGCAGAGCGCCTATAGTGCAGAGATTATCCGCGGCGGCTTTCTCGGTGTGGATCAGGGGCAGTTCGAGGCTGCATCAGCGCTGGGGCTCTCTTCTTCGCGCCGGACTTTTCGTATCATTCTGCCGCAGGCGCTGCGCGCGATCATTCCTACCACTTTTAATGAAATCATCAGCCTGGCCAAAGGCACGTCAATGGTTTACGTGCTGGCGATGCCCGAGCTGTTTTACACCATTCAGATGATCTACAACCGCACGCAACAGGTGATCCCGCTGCTGATGGTAGGCGCGGCCTGGTATCTGATTATCACCACGGTGCTGTCGCTGCTGCAGCACAGCGTTGAGCGCTCACTGGCGCGCAGCGTAACCCGCGAGGCGCCGCCATCGCGCTGGCGGCAGTGGCGTAACCGTTACTCAACCCCTGCTGTTATTGAGGAGCGCACTCATGTCCGAAGCCATTGATTACCGCCCGTCCTGTACTGCCGGGGCTGTCACAATCACCGGCGTCAGCAAGTCGTTTGGAAAACACAAAGCGCTGGATGCCGTGTCGCTGTCGCTGGCACCGGGATCCGTGACGGTTATTCTCGGGCCATCCGGCTCCGGCAAGTCCACGCTGCTGCGCACCATCAATCATCTGGAGCGGGTCGATGAGGGCTTTATTCAGATCGATGATGACTACATCGGCTATCAGCGTCGCGGCGATAAACTCTATGAACTTAAAGAGCGGGCGATACTGCGTCAGCGGGTAAATGTCGGCTATGTTTTTCAGAACTTCAACCTTTTCCCGCACCTCACCGTGCTGGAGAATCTGACAGAAGCGCCGATCGCGCATCGACAGCTTTCGCGGCGCGCGGCCATTGAACGCGCCGGTGAGCTGCTGGACACGGTAGGGCTGCGGCATAAAGCCGACGCCTGGCCGCGCCATCTCTCGGGTGGCCAGCAGCAGCGTATCGCGATTGCGCGCGCGCTGATGCTCAATCCGCGCGTGATGCTGTTTGATGAGCCGACGTCGGCACTGGATCCGGAGCTGGTGGGTGAGGTGCTGGACGTCATTAAAAAGCTGGCGCGCTCCGGTACCACGCTGGTCATCGTGACGCATGAGATTGGCTTTGCACGTGAAGTAGCAGATAACGTGGTGTTTATGGTTGACGGACGCGTGGTTGAGCAGGGCAGCAGCGTGCAGGTGCTGAATCAGCCGCGTCACGAGCGCACCCGACGTTTTCTGGCGCGGGTGCTGTGATGACGCGGTTCATACTAACGCTGGTGGTATCCGGCCTGCTGTTTTCAGCCGCGCAGGGCGCGGCGCTGGATGCGGCTGATAATGAAACGGCGATTCATATTGCCGCCGATCCGCAGGCGATAGCCAGAATTCCGGCAAACTATGCGTTTGTTCATCCTGGCTTTCTGACGGTCGCGACCAGCGCCACTAACTCACCGCCCATTGGATTGTGGGCCTCAGATAACAAAACGCTGATTGGCAGCGATCCCGATCTGGCGCGACTGCTGGCTGAAAGCCTGGGCCTCAGGCTCAGACTGGTTCCTGCGTCGTGGGAGGAGTGGCCGCTGGGCATCAGCGCGGGACGTTATGATGTGGCCATGTTTAATATCGCCGTAACCGAAGAGCGTAAGCGCAAATTTGATTTTGCTACTTACCGGGCTGACAACCACGCCTTTGCCGTCCGGAAAGGGAGTGATATCACTGCGATTACCGGACGGCAGGATGTTGCAGGCCGGCGCATTATTGTAGGATCCGGCACTAACCAGGAGAAGATCCTGCTGGGCTGGGATGCGAAAAACCGCCAGGAGGGATTAGCACCGGTGCAGCCTGTTTATCTTAATGATGACGCCTCTGCCACGCTCGCGCTGTTGTCCGGACGCGCGGATGCCACCTTTGGCCCACAGGCGGTGGCAGCGTGGAAAGCGGCATCACGCGGGCAAACGGAGGTTGTTGGCCACGGTCCGTACCGGGCATGGGTAGCGGTCACCACCAAAAAGGGCAACGGGCTGGCTCCGGCACTGCAGCAGGCGGTCAATCATGCCATTGCCAGCGGGCAGTATCAGCAGGTGCTGACACGCTGGGGAGAGCAGGATGAAGCGGTAGCGCAGTCGCAGATCAACCCGCCGGGCATTGTTTATCAGTAGGGACGGGTCGCACCGCGGCCCCGTTTCTCGCCCTGATATTTTTTCACCCAGCTTACCACCTCTGCCGCCGGCAGAGGCCGGGCAAAGTGATAGCCCTGAAAAAACTGGCATCCCCGGCTGCGCAGGTAGTGAAACATCTCTTCGCTTTCAACGCCTTCAGCCAGCACGTTTAATCCCATTTCGCGCGTCAGCTCAATCGTTTTATGTACCACAATAGCGGCTGATTCATTGTCAAAAATATGCATAATCAGGGACTTATCAATTTTGATATCGTCAATCGAAAAATCGCTAAGCGATTTCAGCGATGAGTAACCGACGCCAAAATCATCAATCGCCCATTTTACACCGAGATGGCTGAAATGCGCGATAACGTCGCCGATATGCTGCTGATCGTAGATAAACGTGCTTTCGGTGATCTCAAATTTAAGCCGCTGTGGCTGGATCCTGTAACGCGAGAGCAGCAGCAGGGTTTCCGCGGTGAAGTCGCGATGCATCAGCTGCAGTGGACTGATATTAACAGAAAACACCAGTTCGCCGACGTGCCGGAGGCGCTCCCAGGCCGCGATGTGCTGCAGCGTGCGCTCCATGACCCAGTGACCAATCTCAATCATCAGGCCACTTTTTTCCGCTACCGGGATAAAAACGTCCGGTGAAATAAACCCTTTAACCGGATGTTTCCAGCGCAGCAGCGCTTCAAATCCGGTCAGGTGCTTACCGGCATCCACTTGCGGCTGAAAATAGAGCTCCAGCTGCTCCTGAGCGATGGCGGCGGAGAGTTCGCGTTTTATCAGGTCAGTTTCAGAGTAATCACCGCGAAAGGTCAGGGCGGTCAGCAGCAGAGAGATCATGGGAACAATACAGTTAACGATGTAGAAACTGGCTTCCGCCGGCAGCGTAAAATGAAACGATCCCTGCTGCCAGGTCAGGCCGGTCAGGGTAAAAATGAGGTAACAGGCGAGGCAGATTAGCGGAAATATTTTGCTGAGATAGCGCGGCTGTTGCCGCAGGACGAGTGCTGAGCCAATGGTCAGCGCGATCAGATAATTGCAGGCCGAGGGTTTAACGGCAGGATGGTCATTGTCCAGCAGCAGCAGAGCTGTAATGATAAACAGCAGCGCATGCGTGACGATCGCCAGATGCCGCTGCAGTTTGCCGTGAAAGGCAACGGCGCAGATATAGAGGCCCAGCGCCACGCCCAGATAGTAGAGCGACGGTATTGCTGGCGAACGGCTATGGGCGTTAAGCAGCGCCATATAGATGCCTGAGGTAGTGCTGGCCACCCCCGCAATCAGCAGCGTAAAGCGCAGCTTCTTTTCTGCGCTCTCTCCCTTCAGGCTAAAGGGCAAATTACGTACGCGCGAATAGCCCGCAGTCAAAAACGCGATCATCACTCTGCTCTGTAATTGATTAGTTTTATTGTATTCAGGAACGCTATCTTAGCGCTAAGCGAGACGGCTGTCATAGCGCTTTTTCTGCGCGTTGATCTGCTCCGGAGATTTGACATTGGAGATGATATTTATGCGTGGCGGGGGGTTATCACGCAACTTTTCACGGAAGCGAACCGCTAACTGCCTGCGCTTAATTGCGCGCGCGGTTGTCCCTTCTCCCGGTCACGGAGTAGAATCATTCAGGGCACAGCTTGATGTGCTAAACATAACAACAGGCGAAAAACAGCCGGATCACTTTACTAATGCAGTTTAACCCTACTTAATATTACTGGTTGCAATGAAAATTCGTTTCTTATCGGCTAACGAGCTCAAACTCTCTGAAGTGCGTACCATCCTTGAACCGGTAGGGGTGGAAGTGGTGCCTATCGCCCGGCGAATTGAAGAGATTCAGACGGAAAATGAGGTTGAACTGGTACGCGATAAGCTGACCAAAGCGTTTTCCATTATCGGGCGGCCGCTGTTTGTCGAGCATACCGGCCTGTTTCTGGACGGGCTTAACGGTCTGCCAGCCGGACTGACGCGCATTTTCTGGAGCCGGCTCAATGCCGACCGCTTTACCAAACTGGTGCGCGGCCTTGATACCCCCTGCGTGACGGCAAAAACCATACTGGGGTATTGCGATGGCCGTAAGATGTATCAGTTTGAGGGACAGCTGCGTGGTCGCATTGCGCCAGAACCGGCCGGGCCGCAGGAGTTTCAGTGGGACTGCGTGTTTATCCCGGAAGGGCATACACAGACCTTTGCCGAAATGGGGGATTTAAAAAATGAGATCTCCAATCGACGGCTGGCACTGGATCGCTTTGCCGCGTTTCTCAAAACCGCGCGGGGGTATGTATGAAGCCGGAACTTAAACGCGCCTATGATGCCGGCAAACTGATCCTGTTTGCCGGCGCCGGCATCTCCCGCAATTTCGGTTTGCCGGAGTGGCATGAGTTAATTGCTCATCTGGCAAAAGAGCTGGGCTACGATCCTAAAATATTCAACACCTACGGCACGCATCTGTCACTGGCGGAATATTACAAACAGCGCAAAGGCTCACTGGGGCCGCTGCGCAGCTGGATGGATCGCGAGTGGCACCGCCCCGATATCGACGTGCGCAGCTCCGAAATTCATACCATGATCACCCAGGGTAATTTTTCGCGCATCTATACCACCAATTACGATCGCTGGCTGGAAATGGCTCATGAAGCCCACAACGTACCTTATAGCAAAGTGGCTAACGCCGCCGATCTCGTCTCACTGACTGAAGATAAGCGCCATATCATTAAACTTCACGGTGATTTTGACGACGATACGTCGATTGTGCTGGATGAGAGCAGCTACTTTGAGCGCCTCTATTTTGATTCTCCGCTGGATATCAAACTGACGCACGACGTGATGGGCAACTCTGTGCTGTTTGTTGGCTACAGCATCAGCGATTTTAATATCCGCCTGCTGTTCTACCGGCTGACGAAAATGTGGGGACGCACCGGTCTCGCTACCGCCCGGCCTAAATCGTATCTTTTTACCAATCGCAATAATCCGGTGGCCAAAGAGGTGCTGGGCCAGTGGGGAATTGAGATGATTGTGTCAGAAGAGGACGATCCGCGAAAAGCGCTGGCAGCCTTTCTGGAGGAATTACTTGCCTGAACCACAGGCAGGCTTGCTCATCGCTGCATAACAGAATATACTGTATATAAATACAGTTAATGAGGTGCATCATGGCAGTCGAAACCAAATACGTTGTAGTCAGAAAAGGTGAAGAGAAGATGACGTTTGCCAGTAAAAAAGATGCCGATGCCTGGGATAAAATGCTCGATATGGCAGATGCCTTTACCGACTGGCTGCAGCAGATCAAGCCAGAGCTGGCGGATGCAGAAGCGGAAACCTGGGGCATGCTGCTGGCAGAGCAAAAAGACGCGGTGCAGCATATTCTGCGTACCAGCAAACTGCCTGACGCAGCTGCAGACAAAGATGCTAAACCTGACGTGAAAGAGGCGGAATCTGCCCCTGAAAAAAAAGTGCGCGCGGTTAAAGCGGCCTGATTGTTGTGATGCACCCCGGCGCCGTCTTTGTGACGGCGTTTTGCTGTCGGGGATTAAGCTTTGATTTGATAGCGCGTGCTGCGACCACCGCCCGGGAGTTTTCCAGACAGCTTTTTGCCACCCGCCCTGTTCAATACCAGGTTGCCGTCGCTTGACTCGCCTTTAACACTTTCTGAATAAGCATGAAAAAGCCCGGCGTACGGGCCGTTTATCAGTGTGAAAAGAGTGAGAAGGTGCCTGAGTAGTAGCTTACCATCCAGACAATATAAACCAGCCACACCAGTAAAAGTCCGGTTAACCCCATTTTACCTGTCATTGTATGCTCCTGTGTTCGTAAGGGCGGAAAGCCTGCAGGAGATACGTTGACAGCAGTTGTACGCCGGGATCTTGCGCCAGATCAACCCGCCAGTGAAATAGGTGATTAATTTCGCAGGGGCGGCATTCATGCCGCCCTGGCCGCGGCACGCACCGAAACCTGTAGGGGCGGCATTCATGCCGCCCTGGCCGCGGCACGCACCGAAACCTGTAGGGGCGGCATTCATGCCGCCCTGGCCGCGGCACGCACCGAATCCTGTAGGGGCGGCATTTATGCCGCCCTGGTTACGTCACGCACCGAACCCAGGGTCGCATGAATGCGACCCCTACGGGCATTAGTCTGCAGGTGCGGCACGCACCGAAACCAGGGTCGCATTAATGCGACCCCTACGGGTATTAATCTGCACGGGCGGCACGCACCGAAACCAGGGTCGCATGAATGCGCCCCCTACGGGCATTAGTCTGCAGGTGCGTCACGCACCGAACCCTGTAGGGGCGGCATTCATGCCGCCCTGGCCGCGTTACGCACCGAACCCAGGGTCGCATTAATGCGACCCCTACGGGTATTAATCTGCACGGGCGGCACGCACCGAACCCAGGGTCGCATTAATGCGACCCCTACGGGTATTAATCTGCACGGGCGGCACGCACCGAAACCAGGGTCGCATGAATGCGACCCCTACGGGTATTAATCTGCACGGGCGTCACGCACCGAACCCAGGGTCGCATTAATGCGACCCCTACGGGCATTAATCTGCAGGTGCAGCCGCACCGAACCCTGTAGGGGCGGCATTCATGCCGCCCTGGCCGCGCCAGGCACCGAAACCAGGGTCGCATGAATGCGACCCCTACGGGTATTAATCTGCACGGGCGGCACGCACCGAACCCAGGGTCGCATTAATGCGACCCCTACGGGCATTAATCTGCAGGTGCGGCACGCACCGAAACCTGGGTCGCATTAATGCGACCCCTACGAATAATAATCTGCAGGGGCGGCATTTATGCCGCCCTGGTCACATTGTGCGTTACTGGTCTCTGAATGTTTTTTAATCTTATCGGGTATGCCATCAAGTTCAGCACGATCGGGCCGATAGAGTGATAAAGGATCGCTGGTGGCCCAGGACGTGGCGCAACTATTGCACTGCTTTGCTAACCCCAGGAGCGCCATCATGGCCACACACGCACGTATAACGAAAAAAATGCGTACCCGTACTCAAATGCTGCTGACGGGCGCCGTCACCATTACCTGTGGCTTTGCCATCACCATTGGCGTGCTCAGCTGGCAATCCAGCAGAGAACAGAAGTCGCTGGCTGAAAACTACCTGCAGCAGATTGCGCAGAGTCAGGCGTTGCAGATTCAGCAGGAGCTGAGCTATGCGCGCGATGTTGCGCACAACCTCGGACATAGCCTGATTGCGCTGCCGGCGGCAGGCATCAGCGACCGGAAAGTGGCGGACCAGCTTCTTATCTCCGCGCTGCGTGATAATCCTGACTACCTCTCTGTTTCAGTCATATTTGAACAAAATGCGTTTGATGGCCGCGATGCAGAGTTTGCCAGCCAGCCTGGTGCGGCGCCTCAGGGGCGCTATGCCTACTTTGTCGATCGCGACGGCAGCGGCAGCTTCAGGCTGCATCCTCTGGCCTCTATGCTGACGCCGGGCCAGGGCGATTACTATCTGCTGCCGCAGAAAAGCCGTAAGGATACGCTGATTGAACCCTACAGCTACGCCTACAATGGCGTACCTGTGTTGCTCACATCTGTGGCCACTCCCATCATCAGCCAGGGCAAACTCTGGGGCGTAGTGACCTCTGATATCTCACTGGCGGCGCTGCAGGCGCGCGTTAATAAGATCAGGCCCTGGGAGGGCAGTGGCTATGCGATGCTGCTCTCCAGCGGAGGCAAGGTAGTCTCCTATCCTGACCAGACACAGACCGCGAAACGCTGGCAGGGAGAGACGCACGCGTTCAGCCGGGCCGTTACTGAACAGTATGACGCCATACTGGGTGAAGCAGCGCTGATAACATGGCAGCCCGTTACTATCGGCAGCAGTGACCAGCACTGGTACCTGGGTATCGTTGCTCCGGTGAGCAAAGTCATGGCGGCGGCACATCGTCAGCTGATACACGCGCTGATTCTGATGCTTATCAGCATCGTTACCGTAAGCGTGCTGCTGGGATGGGTATTTAGCCGCAAAGTCCTTAAGCCGGTTGGCGGCGAGCCGTCAGAAGCCACGGCTATTGCGCTGGCGGTTGCCGGAGGCAGGCTTAATAATACTATTCCGCTGGCATCGCAGGATAGCAGCAGCCTGTTCTATGCGCTGCATACGATGCAGACACAGCTGCGGGATATGGCGGGCCAGATTCAGGATGCCAGCGCATCAGTGCGACAAGGCGCAGGTGAAATCGCCAGCGGCAACCTCGATCTCGCGTCGCGTACAGAAGAGCAGGCGGCTGCGCTGGAGCAGACCGCGGCCAGTATGGAGCAGATCACCGCCACAGTGAAACATAACGCAGCGAACGCGCATCAGGCAACCACGCTGACAGAAAACGCCACGCATATTGCCAGCCGCGGTGAAACGCTGGTGGGTGAAGTTGTGCAGACGATGGCGCAGATAGATAACAGCGCGAAAAAGATTGGCGACATCACTGCCATTATCAACAGCATTGCGTTTCAGACGAATATTCTGGCACTGAACGCGGCGGTGGAAGCCGCCCGCGCAGGTGAGCAAGGACGCGGTTTTGCCGTAGTAGCCTCTGAAGTGCGTAACCTGGCACAGCGCAGCGCCGGCGCGGTAAAAGAGATTGCCGCGTTAATCGAGGAGTCCGGGCAGCATGTCAGCAGCGGCGTCGGACTGGTGCAGCGGGCGGGTAAAACCATGACCGAAATGACGCAGGCGGTCAACTCAGTGCGCAGTATCATTGATGAGATTGTTATCGCCTCTGATGAACAGGCACGCGGCATCAGCCAGGTCACCATTGCGGTGAATGAGATGGATGGCGCGACGCAGCAAAACGCGGCGCTGGTTCAGCAGATGTCGGCGGCAGCAAGTTCCCTTGAGGATCAGGCGGCGCAGCTCGCGCATACGGCCGCACGCTTTACAGTAAGCTAGCTGACGCGCCCGGCAGCGTGCCGGGCGCGCGAAAAGCCATTAACGCGGTTTGCGCGCGGGCATCATACGCAGCAGCGTATTGTCTTTAAACAGATAGTGATGCGCCAGCGCCGCCAGCGCGTGAAGACCGATCAACCAGTAACCCAGCGGCACCAGCGTTTCATGCCAGTCAATCAGCGTATCAGCCAGGTCCGGATCGGGCGCTGCGCTGACCGGCATCGGAATGCCAAAAATCCACCAGTCGCGGCCAAGCCAGAATCGGGAAAGAATGCCCAGCACCGGCAGGGTAATAAACAGCAGATAGATCGCCAGATGGGTAAGATGTGCCAGCCCGGTCTGCCAGTGAGCAGGCTTTGGCACAATAGCTGGCGTACGGTGACGAAACCGCATGACCAGCCGTGACAGCATCAGCAGCAGCACGCAGCTGCCGGCAGAGAAATGCGTCACCACCATGAAGAGACGCTGCCAGGAGCCGCGCGGCGCCAGGCCGCGGAACTCCATGGTGCAATAAGCGAGAACAATTAAAATAAAGGTCAGCCAGTGAAGCAAAATCTGCGCAGGGGCATATTTTGTGCTCATCATTCCATTCCATTCGGTACGAAGCGGTAGTGCTACAATAGCCGAAAGCAGAGTGAAAAAAATGCCCTTTCTGCGTCATCCTGACCTGAATGATATTACTGCAGTGCCGCAGGCTAAAACTCAGCGCCGGGCAACCTGCTGTGCATCATTACCGGACTTACCGGCTGCCGCAAGCTCATCATTGAAACGGGCAGTCAGAACGGAGTAGGTCTCCTCAGCTTTCATGCGATAGAGCTTTTCAGAGGGATGAATACAGTCAGGTGACATCAGCGACTGCCACTCTTTCATCTGCAGAATACGCTGATACTGCCGTGCCAGCGGCAGCGACTCGGCGCGTGCCAGCGCGTCGAGTTTGGTGACATAAGGCGCAACGTTCCACTTCTTTGCCCCCCCGCAAATCGGATGCGGTTCCTGTAACACGACCTGTTTACCCTCCTCGCGGGCAATAGCGATCAGCTCCGTCATCACCTTAGTATACTGGTCCGGACTGACGATATATTTGGCTTCGGTATCTTTAAAATGGAAGTGTCGCGCATCGTTAGTCGCGAAGTTCAGCAAAATTATTTTAGCGGGCGAGCGCTGCATTTCTTCACGCCAGCTTTTATTCTTTTTATAAAAGTATTTCGGGTGCAGTAAATCCATCGCCTGAGCCGAAGCGGCTCCCTTATTTACCACACGGATGCCCGGACCATACTTTTCGCCAAGCCATTTATTTATCAGGGCAATCTCATTGTCTTTGATGTTGATGTTATGTTGTTTGCCATTCTCTCTGACAGCCATTGCCCCCAGCGTGCTTGAACCACCGTAAGCTTCAATAATAAAGTTATTACTGGTATCAGGCGCGTTCGCCCATGCGCTATTTTGCAGGACAAATCCGGTAACCAATAATGAAGCAAAACGAATCAGTGAATAAGGCATAGCAAATTTCCCGCCTGGTGAGGCTCAACAATATTTAATGGATCGGTTAATGAAAGAGTAAAATGTAACCATAACAGCTGTGATACAGGTCATACAATCTTAAAGCGTGAGGAGAAAATCAAAATCAGGTTAATTCTTAAACTCTGGTAATAACGTTGTGAAATGATTTTTCTAATCAGCAGGATAGGCAGGAGCGCTGTTATAATTCATGGTCCTGATTTTTAGCGGCAAGCGCAGCGTATTCTGCTGATTCAGAACAACCACGCTAAACCTTTTCATCAGACGTCTCAGTCAGAATCTGACGCCGGAAAAGCGCTCAGGCCAGGAGCACGCTGATTCTTCGCTAAAAGAAGATGCTGACGGCATAGCGTGGAGCCCGCATAACGCATTAACTCTCTAACAGTTTCAAACAGATAACGCTGCTTTACTGAACAGGCCCGTAAAAATGTTACAACTTTTACACAATAGCGAAATTCCTAATCGTTAATCATAAGAATGTATACAGAATTTTCTGGTATTACCTGACCCACGATTAACTTATATTCCGCTCACAATCCCCATCAAGGTATGCGATGTGAAAACACAATCCTTTTTGTCCAGCCGAAATATCGGTCTGGATCTGCTGCGTGCCGGGTTAATTCTGGAAGGTGTCTTGTTACATGCTTCAAGAAGTTTACCCGGTGAAAACCCCTGGTATTATACGGCGCAGCGCGATCCTGCTGAGATATTTACTGCGCTGGTAAGTATGTTTCATACGTTCAGGATGGAAGTGTTTTTCTTTTTATCAGGGATGTTTTCCGCCCTCATTATTCTCCGTAAAGGGCAGCAGTTTTTTACCGAGAATCGTCGCAAACGCGTATTAGTTCCGCTTATTTCAGCCTATTTGTTTATTCCGCCGCTGATGTATTTCATCACGGGTCAGATAAATGACAGGCCTTACTCGCTGGAAGGCTGGCTGAACAGCTACACCATGATGCACCATTTGTGGTTTCTGGTTTCGTTAAGCATCATGTCACTCGCTGTACCTGGCAGCTTTTATCAGTGGAGCGCGCGCCAGTTGGGTAAACTCTCGCTGCCCATGCTGATTGCGCTGCTGGTTGTGCTGGGTAACGCCTGTTTCGTGCTGAAATTCCTGGTCAAAGGGCGCGGTGAATTTGTTGAGCTGATCCCGATTACGGCACGTTTCCTGGTCTACTACACGGCGGGCTATGCGCTGTATATCAATCGCGAGAAGATTGCGCATTACGCGAACAGCAAACTGATGAACAACTGGCTGATTGCCGCGCTGGTGGCTGCCGTCTGGGCAGGCTGCTACTACATTGCGCATAATCATATTAGCGGTGTGGTCAAGTATGTGCCGGTAATAATGGGCAGCGTGCTTTCAGCCATGCTCTCTTACTGGATGGTATTCACCTTTGAAAAAATTCAGGTTAAAGAGAACCGCATACTGACCGCTATCGTGGATTCAGCCCTGATCATCTATCTGCTGCACTATCCGGTGGTGATCGCCTTCTCCTGGCTCATTGATGACTGGCTGCCTGCCAACTATGCCGTGCTATATGTGCTGATTGATTGTGCCATTGGTATCGGGCTGAGCGCCGTCTGCTACTGGTTTATCAAACGCTCACGCGTGGCCTCTATGATGTTTGGCCTGAAGCCAAAAGCGAAGAAAGTGCCGGTGCCGCTCGAAGCCCGCATGTGATCCGTTTCACCCGCCAGCGCGTCAGCTGGCGGGTACGGTATTATCCCGCCCTGAACCCCATTATTCTGACGTATACCGCAAAACCCCGGTCACAATCTGGTAAATGCCTTTCTCAATGTCTACACCTTTCCTGCAATACCACCCCGCCTGCGGATGAGCCGCATGCGCATTCCGCCTGTTTAGTCGCCAGCGTGGCGATCGGGTATTTCAGGAGTCAGATATGCGTCATTCCCGTTTTACACCTTCGGCACTTGCCGGTGCCATTGCTCTGACTGCCGTTGCCGCAGCACCTGCTTACGCCTGGGATAGCCTGACTGTATTTGGCGATAGCCTGAGCGACAGCGGTAATGTGGGTCGCTTTACATATGATGGTGCACGGCATCCCCTGTATGACGACATTCTGGCGGCTGACCTCGGCCAGTCACTGCGGCCTTCATCGCAGGGCGGCAGTAACTATGCAGAGGGCGGCGCAGTCACCGTGCCAGCGCTTAACCCGGCGTTAAATACCCAGGATCAGCTTGCGCGCTGGCTGCAACTGAATAACGGTCGCGCGCAGAGCAATGGCCTGTATATTCACTGGGCTGGGGCTAATGATATTGCGGCGGCGGTGCTGGCAAATCCGCTGACCGCGCCGCAGACCGTTGCTGTCAGCGCCAGCGCGGCAACGGCACAGGTCAGAACGCTGCTGGAGGCGGGTGCCGGCGCGGTGATTGTGCCTAACGTGCCCCAGCTCGGCACAACGCCGTTAATGGTTGAGACAGTCATTCAGCTGATTAGTCCGCTGGGTGATTCAGCGCTGCAGGCAGCGTTTCAGTCACTGAACGCGACGCCGGTGCTGAGTACGGCTGCCCGCGAGCAGGCTATTCAGACCGCATTCAGCCAGGCGGCGGGTGAAGTGTCGGCGATTCCTGCCGTACGCGAGGCGCTGGCGCAGCAGCTGTTTGCGCTCTGGCAGGTATTGAGTGAGCAGGTGACGGCACTCTCTGACGGCTTTAATCAGCAGGAGGAAGCGGGGCTGGCCGCGCTCAGAGGCAATATCGTGCGTGCTGATATTGCCGGCCTGCTCAGTGAAGTGATTGCCGATCCTGCGCGCTATGGTTTGACCAACACCATTGGAATGGCCTGTCCGCCAGGCACATCCGCTGCGGAGTGTACCTCTGCCACGCCAGGCTTCAGTGAGGCGCAGCGCTTTCTGTTTGCTGACCGGCTGCACCCCTCACCGGCGGTACATGCAATGATTGCGGATTACATCCGCTCGATTCTTGAGGCGCCGGCGCTGGTCTCGTCACTTACCGCCGCCCCGACGGGGCTGGCCCGTGATATGCAAAATACGCTGGAGGGACATCTGCAGCAGCAGCGTCAGCAGACGCCGGATGCCGGTGAATTTAGCGTGTTTGGAGGCTATGCGGGACAGCACGCTGACTATCGCGGTGGCGATCGGCTGACGGGCGATGCCACCCGTGCCAGCCTGACGCTGGGGATAGGGTATCAGCTGACCGATAGCTGGCAGGCGGGTCTGCTGCTGTCACGCAGCGATCAGCGCCAGCATCCTGACGAGCGTTACACCTACAAGCTGCGCGGCAATCTGGTGGCGCTCTACAGTCAGCTGACGCTGTTTGACCAGGGCTGGATCAATGCAGATGTGCACTACGGCGATCTCAGCTATGACAGTATTGAACGCCGTATTCACATCGGGCCGGCCACTCGTACAGAGCAGGGGAACAGCAGTGGCAAACTGCTTGGTTTTCGTGTGCAGAGCGGCTGGGATTTTCCGCTGACTTCCCATCTCTCTACCGGTCCGGTTGTGCGCTATGCACTCGATTACACGCGCGCCGGTGGCTACCGTGAAAACGGAGACAGCAGCACCGCCATGCGTTTTTCCGATCAGACCCGGCACACGCAGACTGGCGCAGCTGGCTGGCGCATCGACACCTCGCAGTGGCCGGTCAATCCGTGGGCGGAAGTTACCTATAATCGCCAGTTTGGTGACGCTGAGAGCAGCGTTCGCGGTGGGCTGAAATCAACCCGCACGGCTTTCACCCGCACGGTAAGCAGCGGTGATAATAACTGGCTGGAGGCGGCAGCGGGCGCCTCTGTGCCGCTGACAGAGACCGTCAGCGCGTTTACCGGCGTTTCTGCTATCAGCGGCAATAGCGATCGGCGGCAGATAACATGGAATATAGGCCTTAACGCCACGTTCTGAAGGTGAACAGGGCACCGGCTGCCGCAGATATCCGCAAAAGCGGATGCGGCTGTCCGGTACAGCCCGGTGAATAACAGGTATAATCTGCCAGATTAGCCAACAGATTCAGGATCGGAAATGTCTAAACTTACGCTACAGGAGCAGATGCTCAAAGCCGGATTAGTCTCCAGCAAAAAAATGGAAAAGGTGCAGCGTACGGCTAAAAAGTCACGCGTGCAGGCGCGTGAAGCGAAACAGGCCGTTGAAGAGAACAAAAAAGCGCAGCTTGAGCGTGATAAGCAGCTTAATGACCAGCAGCGTCAGGCGGTGCTGGAAAAAGAGTATAAGGCGCAGGTAAAGCAGCTCATTGAGATGAACCGTATTACGACTGGACGGGGTGATATCGATTTTAACTTTACCGATAACAATCTGATCAAAAAAATCACCGTTGATAAAGCCACGCAGGCGCAGCTTATCAACGGCCGTCTGGCCATTGCCCGTCTGGTTACGGAGAAAAGCGATTACGCGATTATTCCGGCCAGCGTGGCGGATAAGATCGCACAGCGCGATGCCAGCGCGATTGTGCTGAACAGCGCACTGAGTCAGGAAGCGCAGGATGAGGATGATCCGTACGCTGACTTTAAAGTGCCGGATGATCTGATGTGGTAAGCAGTCTGGCGTTCAGAACGGAGCCGGCAGCTGCAGATGCAGCGGCTGCTGGCTGACCGGATGAACAAACCGGATCGCACTGGCGTGCAGCATCAGGCGCGCCGCCTCTTCCGTGCCCGGTAACCGCCGGCCACCATAAAAGTCGCAGCCCAGAATCGGATAACCTAGCAGCTGACAGTGAAGACGCAGCTGGTGGGTACGCCCGGTTTCGGGCATCAGCATCACGCGCGTGAGCGGCAGCCCGTCAGGCTGATAAACGCGTGCCGTGACCTGATAGCGCGAGCGCGCCGGTTTACCCTTAATTGGACAGACTGACATCAGCGGAAAGTGCGCGGGATCTTTTGCAATCGGCGCATCAATCACGCCTTCATCGCAGGGCAGATGCCCGCACAATAGCGCGGTATAGATTTTTTCAACCTGTCGCATACTGAACTGCGCGGAAAGCGCAGCGTTGATGGCTTTGCTCCGGGCGATGATCATCAGGCCGGATGTGCCGAAATCGAGCCGGTGCACCAGCGAGCAGCCCGGGTAGCGCTGCAGCATCCGGTAATGCACTGAATCACTGTTTTGTGGATTTTTACCGGAGAGGCTCAGCAGACCGGCGGGCTTACCTATCACCAGCAGGTGTTCATCCTGCCAGATAACAGTAATCTTTTCATGGCACGGCGGCGCGATAAACGCGTCAAAATCAGCAGTCATAGCGCATCTGTATTGGGCTAACGGATGCTGATGATAGCGAAACCGTGTGCATCAGTCGCGGCTTTTCCAGCGCTGCTGCAGATAGCGTACTGCTTCCTGCGTCTGCGGCTGTGACAGATACCCCTCGCGGAAGAGGATCGTGCCATCAACATCCGGCAGCGACTCATTCAGCTCAATCTGCTTTTTCAGTTCGGGTACGCCTCCCTGACGCGTCCAGTCGGGCTCCATTTTAGACGCCACGCCCACTTTATAGAGCGCAACGCCAATGTAGAGGCGCACCGGTGTTGGACGAACTACGTCTGCCCACCAGCGGGTCAGCACGTCATAGCGTGCTGCTGCGCGGGCAAACGGCCAGTAAAGCTGAGGGGCGATATAATCCAGCAGACCACGCTGTACCCAGAGGCGCGTATCAGCGTAAGCCTCATCGTAAGCTGCGGCACCGCGCGTATCGGAACCGGCCGGGTCGTGAGAGAGATTACGCCACACGCCAGCCGGACTGACGCCAAACGCCACGTCGGGCCGCAGTTTTTTTACCGTGCGCGAGACCTGCTCAATCAGCTGTAGCGTGTTATTACGCCGCCAGTCAGCTTTAGTAGTGAAACCGGCGCCATATTGACGAAAAGTCGCGTTGTCATTCAGAGGAGAGGCCGCAGTTTCGGTGTAGAAATAGTCGTCAAACTGCACGCCATCCACGGCGTAGTGCGAAACCACTTCAGCCACAATACTGGTGATCCAGTCGCGCACGTCGGGAATACCCGGATCCAGTACCAGCCGGTCGCTTGCGGTGCGGATCCAGTCGGGATGCAGAACATAGACGCTGGCAGGCTGCTGTGTCAGCGTGCGCTGCAGTTCGCGCAGGGTACCGGGTTTGACGTTGGTCGAGACGCGATAGGGGTTAAACCACGCGTGCACTTTTATGCCCCGCTGATGCGCTTCTTTCAGCAGAAATGCCAGCGGATCGTAGCCAGGGTTTTCTCCGATATGGCCGGTCAGCGTATCGGACCAGGGCAGGATTTTTGAGGACCAGAGCGCGGTGCCGTCAGGCTTGACCTGGAAAAACACCGTGTTGATCCCAAGCTGCTTTAACTGGTCCAGTCTGGCGATAAGCGACGCCTGCTGCAGACGAATACGTTCAGCCGGCGCGGCCGTCACCGATGTCACCGGCGGCCAGTCGAGGCGTGAAACAGTCGTGAGCCATACGCCACGCATCGGCTCGCGCGGCGCGTCCGGGGTGAGCGTAACCGGTGGCTTTGCCACGGGTGGCAGCGGCGTCACCAGCGACTTAGGCGGTGTGCCGGCACAGCCTGCCAGCAGCAGTGCCAGCGCGCCGGTGCGCAGCAGCGCTGTCAGATGAAAACGCGATAAACAGGCTATGGTAAACTCCCTTTATAAACGGCTAAGTCTGGCGCTGCCATTTTCAGGGCGTGCGTCAGAAAGTCAACCTTAACGGATGGTGAAGTGCCACCGTCCACACGTGAGAATAAAAAATATGCAATATGAAGATCTCTATCGCCGCATCGGACAAATTCTCTACAGCTGCGGTCCGGAAGGCGCCCGACAGCTGACGGTACAGGCTGAGCTGTTTGCTGACGAGGAGGGAGGGCAATATCAGTTTAACTATCTGGATGAGCAGGGTGAACCTGACTGGTTTGAGCCTGATGCGCGAGCCATTAGCGATCTGACTGACGCACTGAAAGCGTTTCAGCACTATTTCGTTGAGCATGAGCTGTCGCCAGGACAGCCCGTCTGGACACACTGCGTGGTGAAAATTGATGTGCCGGAGTCGGCTCTCAGCATTGACGTGTACTGAAACCGGGCATCCCTGCCCGGAACCGTGACTCAGGAACGAACGGCTACCATTCTGGCGTGGCGGCGCGCCGCGCGTTTGCGGTGTACCAGCCGGCTGGCAGCCAGCACCAGCAGCGTCAGAATAGCGGTGGCGATGATCTCCGGGCGATGCTGCTGATTAAACAGCATCGAGCCGAGCACGCCGATGATAAATACAATGGTCGCCCAGGTGAGCCCCGGAAAGAGCCACATGCGATAGCTCAGGGTCTCGCCACGCGCCTCGCGTTTTTTGCGCAATACCAGGTGAGAGGCCGCAATCACCAGATAGACCAGCAGCGCAATCGCGCCCGAGCTGGCCAGCAGGAACTCAAAAACGGCGCTGGGTGCCACATAATTAGCAAACACCGCCAGAAACGCCGCTGCGGTTGAAAGTAATACGGCAACCCACGGTGTACCGCTGCGCGTGGTACGCGAGGCGGCAGCGGGTGCATCCTGACGACGCGACAGCGAAAACAGCATACGCGAGGCGGTATAAAGCGCTGAGTTCAGGCAGCTGCATACGGCAATCAGTACCACAATATCGACAATAAGACGCGCATGAGGAATGTTCATTATCTCCATCGCGGTCTGATAAGAACCATTCTTCATCAGCGCCGGACTGTTCCACGGCACCAGCGAAATCACCAGGAAAATTGACAGCAGATAAAACAGGGCGATACGCCAGATCACAGAATTAGTCGCCTGGGTGATCTGCTTTTTCGGTTCGCGCGACTCCGCTGCGGCAATTGTGACAATTTCCGTGCCCATAAAAGAGAACATTGTGGTCAGAATGGCGGCCAGCACGGCGCTGATACCGTTCGGCATAAACCCTCTGGTATCCCAGAGATGCGAGATCCCCTGCGTGTTGCTGCCGGGCAGCAGGCCAAATACCGCCAGGCTACCTGCCACCAGAAAGCCGACGATCGCGACCACCTTCAGCAGAGCAAACCAGAACTCAAACTCGCCATAGTTTTTCACGCTGAACAGATTGCTGACGGTAAGAAACGCCGTGATCGCCAGGGTATATTCCCAGACGTCCACCTGCGGAAACCAGCCGTGCAGAATAGTGCCGGCGGCGTTCGCTTCAAGCGGGATCACCAGCACCCAGAACCACCAGTAGAGCCAGCCGATAGTGAAACCGGCCCAGCGCCCCAGCGATTTGTCAGCATAGGTGGAAAAAGAGCCGGAATCAGGCGAAGCAACGGCCATCTCCGCCAGCATACGCATAATCAGCACCACCAGCGTACCGGCGGCAATATAGGCGAGCAGCACCGCCGGCCCCGCTTCGGCGATAGCGTGCCCGGAGCCCACAAACAGGCCGGCACCGATAACGCCGGCAATAGAAAGCATCCTCACGTGGCGCGGCTTCAAGCCTGGTGCCAGTACGTCGGCATTCTGAGCGGTCATAGTTTTTTCTCCGAATCGTCTCTCAGGCGACGCACCGCGCCGCCTGGCGTGAAGGTGGACAGTCTGGCCTGCAGCGGACAGGCCAGAGGTGCAGCGCGGCTTAACGCTGCGGAGTGAGCAAACCGCCCAAGATATCGAGCGCCTGGCGGAACTGCGCATCCGGAATGGTCAGCGGATAGAGGAAGCGGATGACGTTACCGAGCGGTCCGCAGGTCAGCAGCAACAGCCCCTGTGCCATCGCCTGTTGCTGCAGCGTCTGCGCAGTCTGCGCATCAGCAAACTCTACGGCAACCATCGAACCCAGCGCGCGGATATCGGTGATAGCCGGCTGCGTGGCGCGTGCGCCCTGCAGGAATTCAGTCAGTGCGGCACCAAGCTGTACGGAGCGTTCGCAGAGCTGCTCTTCGGCAATAACATCCAGCACCGCGTGCGCCGCCGCAATAGAGAGAGGGTTACCGGCATAGGTTCCCCCCAGGCCGCCGGGGCCGGGCGCATCCATAATTTCTGCGCGGCCACTCACGGCGGAGAGCGGCATTCCCCCTGCGAGGCTTTTTGCCATGGTGATCAGGTCAGGCTCAACGCCATAGTGTTCCATGGCAAAAATTTTACCGGTACGGCCAAATCCGCTTTGTACTTCATCAGCAATCAGCAGGATCCCGTGCCGATCGGCCAGCGCACGCAGCTGCGTCATGAATTCAGGTGGCGCGATATGAAAGCCACCTTCGCCCTGGACCGGCTCCAGCACAATCGCGGCCACATCCTGCGGAGCGATATCCTGCGTAAAGAGATCATGCAGACTTGCCAGCGCATCCTCCGTGCTGATGCCGGTAACGCTGTTTGGGTAGCGGGCATGGAACACGGATGCAGGCATCGGACCAAAGTCGCGCTTATACGGCGCCACTTTGCCGGTCATAGCCATGGTCATAAAGGTGCGGCCATGAAACGCATTGCCGAAGGTGATAATACCGTGGCGCCGGGTGGCGGCGCGTGCAACTTTGACGGCATTCTCTACCGCTTCAGCGCCGGTGCTGAAAAACGCGGTTTTCACTTTTCCGGTAATCGGCACCAGATCGTTGATGCGTTCCGCCAGCGCAACATAGTTCTCATAAGGCGTGACCTGGAAAGCGGTATGGGTAAATTTTTCTAACTGGTCTTTGATGGCCTGCACGACGCGCGGATGACGATGGCCGGTGTTCAGAACCGCGATTCCGCCGGCAAAGTCGATCCAGCTATTACCCTCAGTGTCATGCAGCGTGGCGTTCTCTGCCTGCTCAACAAACCACGGACACAGGTTACCGGTGCCGCGTGGCAGAGCATCATCTTTACGTTGTTGCAGCTGGCTGTTTTTACCTTCCATAACCTTTCCTTAGCGATAAGCTTCTTTACAAATCACGACAAACACGCTTATTTATGCCTGCAGCGGCACAGGTTGCCAGAGCCAATTCAACGAAAAAGGATGGAGCCAATTGCGGAGTTTGTACGCCGATCATGTATTGGAGCGCCTGCAGTTTGTCGCGGAAGGCACGCTGCAGCAGCGGCTGCTTATCTGCATGCAGCAGGCGATTGCTGAAGGTATTTTTCCGCGCGCCTCGCGCCTGCCCGCCACGCGCGATCTGGCCCGCGAGCTGGCGGTATCGCGCAATACGGTGCTAAACGTGTATGAAAATCTCATTGCGCAGGGTTACGTTACGGCCCGTACCGGCAGCGGTACCTGGATTGCGGAGACGCTGCCGGAGGGATGCCTGAACAGCCCGCAGCGCGTTCCTGAGTCTGCCGCTGTGCTGACCAAACCCGCTGCGCTGTCGCGGCGAGGCGCAACGCTGCTCGGACATGCCAACGCCTCGCCGTGGCAGTGGGGCGCGTTTGTACCGGGCGCGCCCGATGTGCGTCAGTTCCCGCATAAGCTGTTCAGTCAGATCCAGGCGCGACTGAACCGCGATCCGGAGATAGAACGGCTGATTTACAGTAGCAGCGGAGGCTGTCCGCAGCTGCGTCAGGCGCTGGCGGAGTATCTCAGCGTGGCGCGTTCGGTGCGGGCAGACGCCGACCAGATTATTATTACCGAGGGGGTACATCAGGCGGTGGATCTGGTGACACGCGTGCTGTGCGACGCGGGCGACCCGGTCTGGATCGAGGAGCCGGGCTACTGGGGAACGCGTAATCTGCTGCGGATTAACGGTCTTAAAATCCAGGCGAAAGCGGTAGATGAACAGGGCATTATTCCCGATCTGCCCTCGCGCAGTAAGCCGCCAAAAATGATATTTGTGACGCCGTCACATCAATATCCGCTGGGCGTGCATCTCAGCCTGGAGCGCCGCAGACAGCTGCTTGATCTGGCGCGGAAACATAAAAGCTGGCTGGTCGAAGATGACTACGACAGTGAGTTTCGTTTTTCCGGCCAGCCGTTTCCGTCGCTGCAGGGCTTTGAGGCAGATGCACCGGTTATCTATATGGGCACCTTTTCTAAAACGCTCTATCCGGCGCTGCGGCTCGGCTATCTGGTTGTGCCTAAAGCGCTGGCTCAGCCGTTGCGGCTGGCGGCTGCAGAGCTTTATCGTGGCGGTCATCTGCTGATCCAGCGTGCGCTGGCAGAGTTTATTCAGAAAGGACACTACATGGCGCATATCCGCCGCATGCGGAAGCTCTACAGCCAGCGGCGGCAGTTCCTGACCGGGCTTATTGCCCGTTATCTTGGCGAAGCGTTTCTGCCGGCGGTGAACCATCAGGCGGGTCTGCATCTTGTGCTGCCGCTGCCGCAGGGGTGCGATGACGTCGCGATTGCTGCGCTGGCGCTAAAGCGCGGCGTGAAGGTGCGTGCGCTGTCGCAGTATTATATGCACCCGCAGGAGAAACGCGGTTTATTGCTGGGATATGCCTGCGTTGACGAGCGTCAGTGTCAGGATGCGTTTGGCGCGCTGAAGGGCTGTCTGCTGGAGGCGGGAGTGATAACGCGCGGAAGCGGCCCGGAAAATCCGGCATAAAAAAAGCCGGCCACCCGTGAAGGGTGCCGGCCAGATTTCAGCGGGATAATCAGGCGCTCAGCAGCTGATCGGCCGTTTTTTCCACCAGTGCCAGTAGCAGCTTAATATCATCCAGCGTGACGGTGGGATTCAGCAGCGTCAGCTTCAGACAGGTGACGCCCTGATTCTCGGTCACACCTACGTTAGCGCGGCCCGACTCCAGCAGAACATCGCCGATGCGCTGGTTAAACAGCGCAATCTGAGCAACGTCAGTGAGCTGCTGCGGACGATAACGGAACAGCACGCTTGCCAGCTGCGGCTGCATGACCAGTTCCAGACGCGGGGTGGCTTCAACATATTGTGCCACTTCCTGCGCCAGAGTGACGCCGTGGTCGATAATCGCCGCATACTGTTTCTGACCCAGCGCTTCCAGACCCATCCACAGCTTCAGCGCGTCAAAGCGGCGCGTAGTCTGCAGCGATTTAGAGACCAGGTTCGGTACGCCCGCTTCTTCATCAAACTCGGAGTTGAGGTAGGCCGCCTGATAACGCATCAGTTCATAATGACGCGCATCCTTCAGCAGAAACGCGCCGCAGCTGATGGTCTGGAAATATTGCTTATGGAAGTCCAGGGTAACGGAGTCCACTCTATTCAGGCCATCCAGATAGTGACGATACTTCTCTGACAGCAGCAGCGCGCCGCCCCAGGCCGCATCCACGTGAACCCAGATATTACGTTCAGCGGCGATGGCAGCGATTTCACGCAGCGGATCGATAGCGCCTGCGTCGGTGGTTCCCGCCGTAGCAACAATCGCCAGTACCTGTTCGCCGTTCGCTTCAGCCTGCGCCAGTTTGGCCTGCAGATCGTTGACGTCCATGCGTGCAAAGTCATCAGACTTCACCTGAACCACTGACTGATAGCCGTGACCCAGCAGCGCCATGTTCTTCTGCACCGAGAAGTGCGCGTTTTCAGAACAGAACACTTTCATCTTACGCAGATCGCCGGTGATACCATCCTGCTGCACCGAGTGGCCCTGACGGGCAAAGAACGCATCGCGAGCCAGCATCAGGCCCATCAGATTGCTCTGGGTACCGCCGCTGGTAAAGACGCCGGCGTCTCCGGCAGCGTAACCCACCTGAGCACGCAGCCATTCAATGAGTTTGACCTCAATAATGGTCGCTGAAGGGCTCTGATCCCAGGAATCCATGCTCTGGTTCGTGGCGTTGATCAGGACTTCGGCGGCCTGGCTTACCACCAGGCTTGGGCAGTGCAGATGCGCCACACACTGCGGATGGTGCACTGACAGACTGTCTTTCAGGAAATACTCAATCGCGCGCTCAATCGCGGCCTGGTTACCCAGGCCGTCAGGATTGAAGTCAAGCGCAATGCGCTCGCGCAGTTCGGCAACCGTTTTGCCCTGATACATCTCAGGCTGCTGCAGCCACTGCACAACCGCGGCGCTGCTCTGGGCAATCGCCTGCTGATACGCCTCAATGCTCTGCGCGGAGGCGGCCAGAATCGGATTCACTTCACTCATTTACTTTTCCAGTCAAACAGGTTTGACGCCAGCGCCCAGCAGCGCCTGCTCAAATTTATCCAGGAATACGGCCAGCTCTTCGTTAGTGATAAGCAGGGACGGCAGCAGACGCAGCACAGAACCGTGACGGCCGCCGCGCTCCAGAATCAGGCCCGCTTCGAAGCATTTCTTCTGCAGCAGCGCAGAAAGCTCGCCATCTGCCGGGAAGCTGCCCATGTGGTCAGCCGGCTCATCGGGCTTAACGATTTCAATACCAATCATCATGCCCATGCCGCGAATGTGACCGATAACCGGGAAGCGTTGCTGCATCTCTGCCAGCTGTGCTTTCAGCCACTCACCCTGTTCAGCGACTTTCGCAGCAATATTCTGCTCAGTCAGCACTTTCAGGGTAGCCAGACCGGTTGCCATCGCCAGCTGATTGCCGCGGAAGGTACCGGTATGGTGGCCCGGTGACCAGGCATCGAACTGCTTTTTAATGCCCAGCACAGCGAGTGGCAGGCCACCGCCAACCGCTTTTGACATCACGATGATGTCTGGTTCAATGCCGGCGTGTTCAAAGGCGAAGAATTTACCGGTGCGGGCAAAGCCTGCCTGAACTTCGTCCAGAATAAGCAGAATGCCGTGCTCCTGCGTGACTTTGCGGATGCGCTGCAGCCACTCAGCCGGAGCCGGGTTCACACCGCCTTCACCCTGAACCGCTTCCAGAATAACGGCTGCCGGTTTACGCACGCCGCTTTCTACGTCGTTAATCAGGTTGTCGAAGTAGTAGGTCAGCGCTTTCACGCCTGCGTCACCACCGATGCCCAGCGGGCAGCGATACTGGTGCGGGTAAGGCATAAACTGCACTTCCGGCATCATGCCGTTAACCGCTTCTTTTGGTGACAGGTTGCCGGTTACGGCGAGCGCACCGTGCGTCATGCCGTGATAGCCGCCTGAGAAACTGATAACACCGCTGCGGCCGGTAACTTTTTTCGCCAGCTTCAGTGCAGCCTCAACGGCGTCCGCGCCCGATGGGCCGGTAAACTGCAGGCAATACTCTTTGCCCTGGCCAGGCAGCAGAGAAAGCAGTGATTCAGAGAATTGATCTTTCAGCGGTGTGGTCAGATCAAGAGTATGTAACGGCAAGCCGCTGGTAATGACATTTTGGATGCTCTGCAGAACATCAGGGTGGTTATGACCAAGTGCCAGCGTCCCTGCGCCAGCCAGACAGTCAAGATATTGCTTATTCTCAACATCCGTAATCCACACGCCGCTGGCTTTAGCGATAGCTAAAGGCAATTTGCGCGGGTAACTCCTGACGTTTGATTCAAACTCAGCCTGACGGGCTAAGAATGCGTCGTTGTTTCCGTTGAATGAGCTGGCACCAAAATTATCAATACGGACTTTATCCGTCATCATATCTCTCCTTCAACCGGGGCTCGCAGTGGCTGGCCGATTGACTAATTGAACAAAAAAGTATCAGTAATGTAAAAAGCGCGGCCAATATAGAGCCTTTTTACTGACATCACAATGATTAATTTTGTGTAGAATTGTTTATTCTTTTCATATACGAATCATAACGTTGGACAGAAACTGGCCGTTGTTATTTCTCTGCTAAAACGGTCAGGTTCAAATTATTGAATGAATAAAGAGACTTATGCCCGCCAGTGAAAGCCATGGACCAAACGGGATAAGGCGGCCAGGCTGCTGAAAACGCCATAATCTGACAAAGGTCACAAAAATCAGCGCGCTGCCACTGGCCATAATCAGCAGTACTGGCAGTGACGTCAAACCAAGCCAGGCACCCAGTGCTGCCAGTAATTTGGCATCTCCCTGTCCGACACCGGACTGGTTTCTCAGCAGCTGATAACACCAGCCAGTAAAACGCATCACGCCATATCCGGCCGCAGCGCCTGTCACCGCATCATGGAGCGTGCCTGGTAATACATCAGCGCTATGCAATAACAGGCCGAGCCAGAGCAGCGGCAGCGTAATCGCATCCGGCAGCAGCAGATGCGTCATATCGATAAGGGAGAGCGCCAGCAGTGCCCATGCCAGCAGCAGTGTGGCAATCAGCCGGCTGTCAGCGGGCAACAGCACGATCAGCAGCAGGGAGAGCAGGAGTGTCGCGATCTCAGTAGCCGGATAACGGCAGCCGATCGGACTATGGCAATCGCGACACCGGCCGCGCAGCAAGATCCAGCTCAGCACCGGAATCATGTCATACCAGCGCAGGGCGCGTTCACAATGTATGCAGCAGGATGAGGGCGTCAGCAGTGAGGTGAGCGTGGCCGCCTGTGCGATATGCCGCGGTAACCGATACACGACAACATTAATAAAGCTGCCAACGGCCAGCGTCAGCAGGGTAACCAGCAACATCACCATATCGTCTTCCTGCTCTCATCATGTCATTAGCCTGCGAGCAACCTACCTCATCCTCTGGGGTAACGGGAGTGACAATACTCATTTTCAATAACTTGCAACGATCGTTGCGCGCCGGGTTCAGAAAAACAGCGTATCAAACCCGAATAACCGCTGCGCTTTTTGCTGCATCGCGCCCGGCACAATTATCAATCAATCCTCAACGCTGAAGAAGTTGGCTGAATAATCACCGCAAATTTAATGTTGCGTTAAGTTTTGCTGCTTATGGTGATTACGCAGGAAAAATAGCAGGCTGGCTAATGATTTGGCAGGCCGCATCAGGAAGCGATAAACCCGGTAGCAGACAAAATGTCATGAGGTTTTTCGCCTGAACGCGTTGAAAGTACGTTGAGGTTGCGCGTGATAGCTGATGCAGGCTCTGGCCCTGCATCTGTATCAGAGCATAATTGATAAGGTGGATTTATGTCTTTCTTACCATTTTCACGCCCCGCTTTGGGCGAAGAAGAGCTGGCTGCCGTCAGGGCGGTATTTGCTTCTGGCTGGATTACCACTGGCCCGAAAAATGCCGAACTGGAGCAGGCTTTCTGTGAGCTGACCGGAAATCAGCATGCCATTGCCGTGAGTTCAGCCACCGCCGGCCTCCACGTCACGCTGCTGGCGCTGGGCATTCAGCCCGGAGATGAGGTCATTACTCCTTCACTGACCTGGGTCTCTACACTCAATATCATTACGCTGCTGGGGGCCACGCCGGTCATGGTCGATGTTGATCGCCATACGCTGATGGTGACAGCAGAACAGATTGACGCGGCGATCACGCCACGCACCCGCGCGATTATTCCGGTGCATTACGCCGGTGCGCCGGTTGATCTTGCGTCAATCTGTGCGCTGGGCGAGCGCTATGGCATCCCGGTAATCGAAGACGCTGCACACGCAATCGGCTGCCACTATGACAGCCAGCATGTCGGACAGCGCGGCACGGCAATCTTTTCACTGCACGCCATTAAAAATATTACCTGTGCCGAAGGCGGGATTGTTGTGACGGATGATGATGACCTGGCCGACCGGATACGCAGCCTGAAGTTTCACGGACTGGGCGTGGATGCCTGGGATCGCGATACGCACGGGCGAAAACCGCAGGCAGAGGTGATCGCGCCTGGTTTTAAATACAATCTGCCGGATATCAACGCCGCTATTGCGCTGGTCCAGCTCGGCAAGCTTGCCGATATCAACCGCCGTCGCCGGACGATTGCGCAGCGTTACCTGCAGGCGCTGGCGGATACGCCTTTTCTGCCCCTGAAACAGCCTGACTGGCCACATCTGCACGCCTGGCATCTGTTTATCATCCGCGTCGATGAAGCCACCTGCGGCATCAGTCGCAATGCGCTGATGGAGGCATTGAAAGCAGAGCAGATCGGCACCGGCCTTCATTTCCGTGCGGCGCATACGCATAAATATTACCGGGAACGTTATCCGCATCTTAGCCTGCCTGACACGGAATGGAACAGCGAACGTATCTGCTCGCTCCCGCTGTTTCCCGATATGCAGGACGAGGATGTGAGCCGGGTAATCAGCGCGCTGCGCACGCTGGCAGGAGGCCGTCATGCTGGATGAAAAACCGCTTCAGAAAATCTCTGTGGTAATTCCGGTTTATAACGAAGAGGAGAGTTTGCCGGAGCTGGTACGCCGTACCAGCGCGGCCTGCGGCACGCTGGGCCTGAACTATGAGATCCTGCTGGTGGATGACGGCAGCAGCGACCGCTCGGCGCAGATGATCGCCGATGCTGCTGACATGCCAGGAAGTCACGTAGTGGGCGTTCTGCTTAACCGAAACTATGGTCAGCACTCGGCGATAATGGCGGGCTTCGCACACGTGTCAGGCGACCTGATTATCACGCTGGACGCCGATCTGCAGAACCCGCCGGAAGAGATCCCGGCACTGGTGAAGGCGGCGCAGCAGGGCTATGACGTGGTCGGCACCGTCCGCCAGAACCGGCAGGATAGCTGGTTTCGCAAACGCGCCTCACGCGCTATTAATAAGCTGATCCAGCGCGTCACCGGCAAAGCGATGGGCGATTACGGCTGCATGCTGCGCGCCTATCGCCGGCACATTGTCGACGCCATGCTCAACTGCCATGAACGCAGCACCTTTATTCCCATTCTGGCCAATACCTTTGCCCGCCGCACTATCGAACTCCCGGTCGCACACGCTGAGCGTGAATTTGGCGATTCCAAATACAGCGTCATGAAACTCATCAATCTGATGTATGACCTGGTGACCTGTCTGACCACGACGCCGCTGCGCCTGCTCAGCATCATCGGCAGTCTGATTGCGCTGGCGGGCTTTGCCTTTTCAATACTGCTGGTGATCTTACGCCTGTTTTTTGGCGCCAGCTGGGCCGGCGACGGCCTGTTTATGCTGTTTGCGGTGCTGTTTATTTTTGTCGGTGCGCAGTTTATCGGGATGGGCCTGCTGGGCGAGTACATCGGGCGTATCTACAACGATGTACGCGCACGGCCGCGCTATTTCATTCAGCGGGTGATCCACCCGCAGCACGAAACCTCTCAGGTTCAGGAAATCAAATCATGAAAACAGTTGTTTTTGCCTATGCGGAAATGGGTTGCGCAGGAATCAACGCGCTGCTGAAAGCGGGTTTTGAGATCACAGCGATCTTTACGCACACCGACACCGCTGCAGAGAGCCATTTTTTTGATTCCGTCGCACGTCTCGCCGCTGAGCGCGGCATTCCGGTGCATGCGCCTGAAGAGGTTAATCATCCTTTATGGCTTGAACGTATCCGGGCACTGGAGCCTGATTACATTTTCTCTTTTTATTACCGGGCGATGCTGAGCGACGCTATCCTGGGATGTGCGGCACAGGGGGCGTTCAACCTGCACGGCTCGCTGCTGCCTGCCTATCGCGGTCGCGCACCGCTTAACTGGGTACTGGTTAATGGCGAAACGGAAACTGGCGTGACGCTGCATCGTATGGTGAGCCGGGCCGATGCCGGTGACATTGTCACGCAGGAGCGGGTCACCATTGATGAACAGGATGATGCGCTGACGCTGCACCGTAAGCTGGTCGCCTGTGCCACGCAGCTGCTGGAAGGTGCGCTCCCGGCGCTGAAGCGGGGTGAGGTCGTTGCCCGGCCGCAGGATGAGCGGCAGGCCACCCGCGTGGGACGCCGTACGCCGGAAGATGGACGTATCCGGTGGGAACAGAGCGCACGGCAGGTGAATAACCTGGTGCGCGCGGTCACCTGGCCATGGCCCGGCGCATTTGCCTTTGCCGGTACGGTAAAGTTTATGGTGTGGAAAGGGCGTGTGCATACCGGCACGCCTGTTGCCAGAGCCGGGACCGTGCTCTCGGTTGATCCGCTGCAGGTCGCCTGCGGCGAGGGGGCGCTGGAGATCGTCACCGGCCAGTGTGATAACGGCGTATTTATGAATGGCAGTCAGCTGGCGCAAAGCCTGGGACTGGTTCCCGGCGCGCTGCTTTACTCTGAGCCGGTGGCCGCTGTGAAACGCCGTACGCGGGTACTGATCCTCGGTGTGAACGGCTTTATCGGCAATCATCTGACTGAACGTCTGCTGCAGGATGATAACTTTGAGGTCTATGGGCTGGATATCGGCTCTGATGCGATAAGTCGTTTTCTCAGCGAGCCGCGTTTTCACTTTGTTGAGGGCGACATCAGTATCCACTCTGAATGGATTGAATATCACATCAAGAAGTGTGACGTGGTGCTGCCACTGGTGGCGATCGCCACGCCCATCGAGTACACCCGTAACCCGCTGCGGGTGTTTGAACTCGATTTTGAAGAGAACCTGAAAATCATTCGCGACTGCGTCAGGTATAAGAAGCGCATTATCTTCCCTTCTACGTCTGAAGTTTACGGTATGTGTACCGATCGGCATTTTGACGAGGATAGCTCCAACCTGGTCGTTGGCCCGATCAATAAACAGCGCTGGATCTACTCGGTTTCCAAACAGCTGCTCGATCGGGTGCTATGGGCCTATGGTGAAAAAGAGGGCCTGCGCTTTACGCTGTTCCGCCCCTTTAACTGGATGGGACCCCGGCTCGATAACCTTAATGCTGCACGCATTGGCAGCTCCCGCGCCATCACCCAGCTGATCCTCAATCTGGTAGAAGGATCGCCCATTAAGCTGGTGGATGGCGGGGCGCAGAAGCGCTGTTTCACCGATATCCGCGACGGGATTGAAGCGCTGTTTCGCATCATTGAAAACCGCAACGACAACTGCGACGGGCAGATCATCAATATCGGTAATCCGGAAAATGAAGCCAGTATCCGCGAGCTGGCAGAGCATCTGCTGAGCAGCTTTGAACGTCATCCGCTGCGCGACCGTTTCCCGCCGTTTGCCGGATTTCGCGAAGTGGAAAGCAGCAGCTACTACGGCAAAGGGTATCAGGATGTCGAGCACCGCAAGCCGTCGATAAAAAATGCGCGCCGGCTGCTGAACTGGACACCCGACGTGGATATGGATACCACCATCGATAACACGCTGGATTTCTTTCTGCGCACCGCTGAACTGCAGGAGAAGCCATGAAAAAAGTGGGGCTGCGGGTCGATGTTGATACCTGGCGCGGCACCCGGCTGGGCGTCCCGGCGCTGCTGGAGCAATTCAGCCTGCATCAGCTGCAGGCGAGTTTTTTCTTCAGCGTCGGGCCGGATAATATGGGGCGCCATGTGTGGCGCCTGCTCAAGCCGCGCTTTTTCTGGAAAATGGTGCGCTCCCGCGCGGCGTCGCTCTATGGCTGGGATATTCTGCTGGCGGGTACCGCCTGGCCAGGGCGTCATATTGGTCGCGGCCAGGCGGACATTATTCGCGCCACCGCCGATCATCATGAAGTTGGCCTGCACGCCTGGGATCACTTTGCCTGGCAGACCTGGGCGGGCGTCTGGTCAGAACAGCGGCTGGCTCAGGAAATAAGCCGGGGTCAACAGGCGCTGGACGCGCTGACAGGTGACGGTGTCACCTGCTCGGCGGTTGCCGGCTGGCGTGCGGACAGCCGGATTATTGCCGCAAAAGAGCCCTTTCATTTCCGCTACAACAGCGACTGCCGCGGCAGCGGTCCGTTTATCCCGCTACTGCCTGACGGCACGGAAGGCACGGTACAGATCCCGGTCACGCTGCCCACCTGGGATGAAGTGGTGGGGCATCAGGTAAGCGCAGCACGCTTCAACGATTTTATTCTGGAGCGGATGCAGCATGCCGCAGGTACACCGGTCTATACCATTCATGCCGAAGTCGAAGGGATAGCTGCGCGCGACGCTTTCAGCAATCTGCTCGACCGCGCCCGGCAGGCCGGTATTCACTTCTGTCCGCTCAGTGAGCTGCTGCCTGCCGACCTTTCCATGCTGCCACGTGCCCCTGTGGTACGAGGCAGTATCGCCGGTCGGGAAGGGTGGCTGGGCTGCCAGGCTGCAAACTAAACAGGGCGTTCTGATGCGTACAGGAACAAAAACCACACTGCTTTTGATGCTCTTTACGCTCTACTATCTGTTGCCGGTGCCGTTTCGCGACCTCTGGCAGCCTGATGAGCTGCGTTACGCGGAAATAAGCCGTGAAATGATTGTCAGCGGTAACTGGGTTGTGCCGCACTTTTTTACGTTGCGCTATTTTGAAAAACCCATCGCCGGCTACTGGATAAACAATCTGGGTCAGCTGGTGTTTGGCCACACTAATTTTGGCGTGCGCGCTGGCGCGCTGTTCAGCACCTTTGGCAGCGGCCTGCTGATTTTCTGGCTTGGATGCCGGATGTTTGCCAGTCGTAACGTCGCGCTGCTGGGCAGTGTCGTTTTTATGACCTCGCTGCTGGTTTATGGCATTGGCACTTACGCCGTGCTGGACCCGATTCTGATGCTGTGGCTGACGGGGGCAATGTGCAGCTTCTGGTATGCAGCTCAGGCACGCACATTCCGGCAACGGTTCTCCGGCTATCTGCTGCTGGGGGCGGCCTGCGGCATGGGGTTTATGACAAAAGGCTTTCTGGCACTTGCAGTCCCGGCGCTGGCAATTGTGCCGTGGATGGTGTGGCAGCGTCGCGTTATGGAGCTGCTGCGCTGGGGGCCGCTGGCGCTGCTGACCGCTGTGCTGCTCAGCCTGCCGTGGGCGCTGGCGATAGCGCAGCAGGCGGGAGATTTCTGGCACTACTTTTTCTGGGTTGAGCATATTCAGCGTTTTGCTGAAGAGAATGCGCAGCACAAAGCGCCTTTCTGGTATTACCTGCCGGTGCTGGTTGCGGGCGCGCTGCCCTGGCTGGGGCTGCTGCCCGGCGCGCTGATAAGCGGCTGGCAGCAGCGCCGCCAGCAGGCAGGCATGCTCTATTTACTGTGCTGGGTCGTTCTGCCGCTGCTGTTTTTCAGTATTGCTAAAGGCAAACTGCCCACCTATATCCTGCCCTGTTTCGCCCCGCTGAGTCTGCTGATGGCACGTTATGCGCTGGGTAACAGCGCACGATTAAGCACCGCGCTGCGTCTCAACGGCTGGATAAACCTGATGTTTGGCGCGCTGACCGCGCTGACGGTGATAAGCGTACTGGCGCCCTGGGGGCTGGCACACCGGCCGCTCTACAGCAGCGACGAGAAGCTGCGCGCCTCTCTGGCCGCGCTGGCGTTTACCGGCTGGGCGCTGGCGGCAGGTGTCAGCCTGCATACCCGGCGCTGGCAGCTGGCAGCGCTCTGCCCGCTGGCGCTGGCGCTGCTGGTGGGATTCGCCATTCCCGAGCGAATACGGGACGCCAAACAGCCGCAGAACTTTGTCCGTAACATAGCGGATCAGCTTACGCACAGTCGCTATATTCTGGCAGATAACCCCGGCGTCGCCTCTGCGATTGCCTGGCAGCTTAAGCGCAGCGATATGATTTTTTATACGTCCAAAGGCGAACTGGAATATGGCCTCAGCTATGCCGATGCCCGGAAACGTTACGTTGCGGATGCAGATTTTGCCGACTGGCTGCGGATTCATCGCAGAAAGGGGGATGTCGCGCTGGTACTGATGCTGGATGCCGGACAGAAAACGCCCGATGCGGCGCTGCCGGTGCCGGATGAGATCTGGCAGCAGGGCCGGCTGGTCTGGTACGGATACCGCCACGCGCCATGAACCTGCTGCTGATTGTTCTGGTCAGCCTGCTCAGCTGTGCAGCTCAGCTGTGTCAGAAGCAGGCAGCGCTGGTAGCGTCAGACGCTCCGCGCAGGCGCATGGTGCTCTGGCTCGCGCTCAGCCTGCTGCTGCCTGGAATGGCGATGCTGCTTTGGTTGCAGGTATTGCGCAGTGTGCCGGTCAGCCAGGCGTATCCGATGCTCAGCCTTAACTTTGTGCTGGTTGCCGCAGCGGCACGCCTGATCTGGCGCGAAGCCTGTACGCTGCAGCAGTGGCTGGGCACGCTGCTGATTGTCGCAGGGGTGGCTTTGATGGGGAGCCAGCTATGAAAGGCACCGGTCTGGCACTCTGCAGCGTAGTACTGGTGACGCTGGCGCAGCTGATGCTGCGCGGCGCGATGATGAGCTTTCCTGCGTTCAGCGCGCTGCTGCATGGCGGCGCGCGCCCTGCGTTAATGCTCTGCGCGGGCCTCGCCGCCTACGGGGTGTCGATGCTGTGCTGGCTTGTGGCGCTGCGCTACCAGCCGCTCAACCGGCTCTATCCGTTACTCAGTCTGAGCTATGTACTGGTCTGGCTGGCTGCTGTTGTACTGCCGTGGTTTCATGAGCCCTTTCGCTGGAGCAGTCTGGCGGGCGTGGTGCTGATTGTGGTGGGCTTACTGGTGATATCGCTGCCGCGCAGTAAAAAACCGGGCTGCTGATATGCACTCAGGCAGCAGGATACAAGCTGATGTAAATCACTCAAAGAAGCAGCGGAGCCGGTCAGCCTGATGTTTTAGTATCCCTTCAGTTGCCTTCCAACCCGTACGCATCAGGACTGAATATGACCGGTAAACTAAGCAGCGACCGCCTCTGTATTAATCGCAAAATTGCCCCCGCCCTGAGCATCAGTGAATTTTTCGCGCTGGTGGCAAAGCTGGGGCTGCACAAGGTTGAACTCCGCAACGATATGAAAAGCGGCAGCGTGACCGACAATCTCGGCGGCGCACAGGTCAGCGCGCTGGCCCGTGAGCATGCCCTGACTATCGAAACCATCAATGCCGTTTATCCGTTTAATCAGCTCAGTGATGAGGTGCTGGAAAAGACCCGTAGCCTGCTGAAAGACGCTGCGGAAAGCGGTGCAAAAGCGCTGGTGCTCTGTCCGCTCAACGATGGTACGCCGGTCAGCGACGCGCAGACTATTGACGCTCTGCAAACCCTGGCGCCGCTGTTTGCGGAGCAGGGCATTCAGGGACTGGTTGAGCCGCTGGGCTTTCCGCAGAGCTCGCTGCGTTCAGCCGCGCAGGCGCAGCGGCTGATTAAACAGGCCGGGGTGCCGTTCAAAATTGTGCTGGATACCTTTCATCACCATCTCTATGAAGGCGCCGAAGCGGACTTTGCCGGACACGTCAATGTTCATGAGATTGGTCTGGTTCATCTTTCCGGCGTGACCGATACCCGTCCGGCTGCAGAGCTGACGGATGAAGAGCGCATCATGCTTAGTGCTGATGACAGACTGCAGACAAAGCAGCAGGTTGCCCGCCTTGAAGAGATGGGTTACCGCGGTATCTATGCGTTTGAACCCTTCTCGTCGGTGATGGAGAACTGGAGCGCTGCAGAGATTGAGCAGCAGATTCGCAGCAGCATCGACTACCTCAACAGCTAACCGCGACCGGCTAAGGGAACAGACTATGACACTCAATATTGGCGTAATTGGTACCGGTGCAATCGGCCGTGAACATATCCGGCGCTGCAGTCAGGTGCTGCAGAACGCGCGCGTGGTAGCGCTGAATGATATCGATCGCCGTCAGTGCGAAGAAGTAGCAGCTGCGCTGCAGCTGCAGGCAGAGATCTACGACAGCGCGCACGACCTGATCAATGCGCCCGACGTACAGGCCGTGCTGGTGACCTCCTGGGGACCGACACATGAAGAGTTTGTGCTGGCCGCAATCAAAGCAGGCAAGGCTGTGTTTTGTGAAAAACCGCTGGCGGTCACAGCGCAGGGCTGCATGAATATTGTTGAAGCGGAGATGGCCGGCGGTAAAAAACGCGTGCAGGTCGGCTTTATGCGCCCGTATGACAGCGGGTATCGTGCGTTAAAGCAGGTGCTGGAGAGCGGTGAAATTGGCGCGCCGCTGATGCTGCATTGTGCACATCGCAATCCGGAAGTCGGTGACAGTTACACAACAGATATGGCGATTACCGATACGCTGATTCATGAGCTGGATGTGCTGCGCTGGTTACTGAATGACGATTACGTCAGCGCACAGGTGATCTGGCCACGCAAAACGCGCCACGCCAGTTCACATCTGAAAGATCCGCAGATTGTCCTGCTGGAAACGGCGCAGGGTACACGCATCGACGTTGAAATTTTTGTTAACTGCCAGTACGGCTATGACATTCAGTGTGAAGTGGTGGGAGAAAGCGGCATTGCCCGGCTGCCGGAACCGATGGCGGTACAGACGCGCAGTAACGCATCGCTCTCTGTGGCCATTCTGACCGACTGGAAAAAGCGCTTTATTGATGCTTACGATGTGGAGCTGCAGGCGTTCATTAACAATGTCCTTGCAGACGAGCTGACCGGGCCTTCTGCCTGGGATGGTTATGCGGCGGCGGTGGCAGCAGACGCCTGCGTCGCGGCGCAAAAGAGTGGTGACATTGTTCCGATTACCATGCCGCTCCGTCCGGCTTTTTATCAGTAATCCTGCCTAATCTGCGCGCCTGGCTTACGGGCGCGTTACTGTCATCGCCTGATTACAGGCGCCGCAATCTTTTTTTCGCTTTGTGCTCTACATACTAGTACATGATGTGTATCATCCCGCCTTTGCTAATTTTCTGAGTCGTTTGAATGTCAGTACCTCAACTCACGTCGCGCCAGCCCTCAGTCTGGTGGGGCGCTATGATCATCTGTGGCACCGTCGTGGGTGCCGGCATGTTTACGCTACCCGTTGTTATGGCAGGAAGCTGGTTTGGCTGGGGCGTGCTGCTGCTGTTTATCAGCTGGGGCGCTATGCTGCTCTCCGGTCTGCTGTTTATGCGGGTCAGCCTGCATTATGCAGCCGGGGAAGGCTATGACACCCTTGTACGCGATCTGCTGGGACGCGGCTGGGCGATACTTAACGGTTTAAGCATCCTGTTTGTACTGGGGATTCTGACTTACGCCTATATTTCCGCCAGCGGTCCGGTCTATCAGCACTCCCTCAGTCAGCTGGGCGTACCGCTCACAACGGCCGGTGCAAAAATTGCGCTGACGCTGCTGGTTGCAGTGGTGGTGTTGCTTGGTACGCGTGGCGTGAGCCGGCTGATGACCTTCTGCGTGGTGGCAAAAATTGCACTGCTTATTTTGTTATTTGGCGGACTGCTGATGCAGGTTGACAGCGGCTCGCTGCTGCAGCCAGCGCCAGAAGGAAGCGCGTACTGGCCCTATGCGTTTGGCGTGCTGCCGTTCTGCCTGGCGTCTTTCGGGTATCACGGTAACATCACCGGTCTGGTCAGCTATTACCAGCGCGACCGTCGCAGGATCGCGCGTGCCCTGCTGCTCGGGACGCTGATATCGCTGGCGCTCTACCTGTTCTGGATCGTCAGTACGATGGGTAATCTGCCGCGCAGCGCGTTTCCGGCTATTGTTGCGCAGGGCGGTGACATCGCCGCGCTGATGGCGGCCTTAGGTACTCATCTGCAGGTGCCGGCATTAAGCCTGATGTTGTCGCTCTTCTCTCATTTTGCGGTTATCGCGTCGTTTCTTGGCGTCACGGCAGGATTGTTCGACTTTGTTGCCGACCGGATGGGATGGGGAGATACACCCGGAGCACGGGTAAAAACGGCGCTGCTGACGTTTCTGCCGCCGCTGCTGGCCTCCATTCTCTGGCCACACGGGTTCGTGGCGGCTATTGGTTACGCCGGTCTGTTTGCAACCCTGTGGGCAGTTCTGATCCCGGCCTTGCTGGCGTGGCGGGCAGGGCAGCGCTTCACCACGCATGAAAAATCTCCGCTGGCGATTACGCTGGTGGTACTGTTTGGTGTGCTGAACATCGCCGCGTGGCTGCTGAGCTGGCTGGACTGGCTGCCGTTATTTGGCGCGAGCTGAAATGAGAACGCGCTGGTCTGAAGCCAGCGCGTTTTGAATATCAGTTACCGCGATAGGTTGAGTAACCATACTGGCTCAGCAACAGCGGGATATGGTAATGCTGATCGGTTTTTTCCAGGTTAAATATCACCGGAATTTCCGGAAAGAAAGTCTGCTGATTAACCGACTTATAGTACTCCCCGGTTTTGAACACCACACGATAAATACCTGACTGCGCCATTTTATCTTTTGGATAAAGTGCCGGGATCCGCCCCTGCGCATCCGTGGTGGCTTCCGCCAGCTCTGTCCAGTTATCGCCTGCTTTCTGATCCAGCTCCACTTTTACACCCGCAGTAGGGATACCGGTTTGCAGATTAAGCACGTGCACGCTGACCGGATTTTTCATGGTATCAGCGGCGGCGACGCCAGCAGTGCAAAGTAATACAGCAGAAAGCAGAAGGTGTTGAGGTTTCATTTCATCGTCCTTTAATGTGAATGCGTGAAATGAAGCATAAAGGTTAAAGGCCGGAGCGCCTTACTCTGGCCGCAATCTGTGAAATTTCCCAGAAAGCAGCGGCAGGCGGGCAGCCTGCCGCAACGGATTATTTACCGTTCTGTACCAGGGTGCCTTTCAGGCCGTGCGGCTCTGAACGCAAATATTGCGGCGGGGCTTTGACGGTAGCGCCCAGTTCAGCGGCGGCGTGCCACGGCCAGTGCGGATCCCAGAGCATACCGCGTGCCAGCGCGATCAGGTCCGTATCGCCGGTATGCAGGGCCTGTTCTGCCTGCTGCGGATCGGTTATCAGTCCGACGCCAATTACCGGGATATCCACTACTTTACGGATATCGCGCGCAAACGAGAGCTGGTAGCCTGGGCCGATATCGATCTCCTGATCGGGTGACAGCCCGCCGCTTGAGACATGAATATACGCACAGCCTGCGGCGGCCAGCTGCTGGCTGAACGCAATAGACTGCTCATTATCCCAGCCGCCGGTTACCCAGTCAGTGGCTGAAATACGCACGCCCACCGGCACTGAGTCTGGCAGGGCATCACGTATCGCCTGAAAGACCTCCAGCGGATAGCGCATGCGGTTTTCCAGCGATCCGCCATACTCATCATCGCGCTTATTACTGAGCGGTGAAAGAAACTGATGCAGCAGATAACCATGAGCGGCATGCAGTTCAACCAGTTCAATTCCGATGCGCACCGCGCGCTGTGCGCTATCAACAAAGGCCTGCTTCAGACGCATCAGTTCTTCTTTACTCAGGGCATGTGGCGCCTGTTCACCCGACTGATAAGCCTCGGCGGAAGGTGCCACCGTCTGCCAGCCTCCCTGTTGCGCAGAGATCTGCTCGCCGCCTTCCCAGGGTACGGCACAGGAGGCTTTGCGCCCTGCGTGACCCAGCTGAATACCTATCGGCAATGTGGCCCATGGACGGATATCCTTCACCACGCTGGCCAGCGCAGCTTCGGTCTCATCGTCCCATAATCCCAGATCGCCCGGTGATATGCGGCCGATATCCTCAACGGCTGTTGCTTCGATAATCAGCAGGCCGGCACCGGAGAGGGCGAGCTGCCCCAGATGGATACGGTGCCAGGCAGTAGCTTTACCCGCCTCAGCGGAGTACTGACACATCGGCGCAATAATAATGCGGTTCTCCAGCGAGAGCTGTCCCAGTTTTGTGGCGCTAAATAACAGACTCATCTTAACCTCATGTTTTCAGGGGATCTCAGGTGAAGTAAGTGTAGATGGTCATGAGCAAACGGAGGTTACGCGATGCAGGGATTCTGTTTCTAAGCGTTAAAGCGGGAAAAACTACATCCTAGTTACAACATACTTATTCAATTTAACTATTTTACATGAGACCACAGCAATCGTATCGCCTGACAGGAACACAGATGGGCGCTAAACGAAGGCTTACATCTGAACGAGCAGAGCTAACGATATACAGCGGCATCCTGCGGATCCGGCCAGAAACGCTGGCCATAATGACACCGGGCGCGGATGGCAGGGCAATGCTGGTTTACTCCTGACAGCAATCCGGTCTTTTATGTTGCTTGCAATAAGTAGTATTGGAAAAAACCGGCAAAGCGTTCGCTGTAACCGCTTGTCATCTTAAGAGCAATGTTTTTGCCCCTTACATAGTCAGCAATATCAATATTTACAGGGGTATGGCCAAAGATAATTACGTAACCTTTCCTGTTAAGCAGCGTAATCAGCTTATCAATAACAGGGGCTGTCTGATCGTGTCTTATCACTTCATGATTAGCAAAGCGGCAAAAAATGATATCGAACCTGGTACGGTCACTGGTTTGCATAAAGTCGCTGTGTACAACATGCGGAAGCTGCTGCCTGGCTTTTACAACCATTTTTTCAGCACGATCTGCAGCAAAATAGTTTAGCCGGGGAAGTTGCTGTTTTAATGAGGCAAGAAATGCTCCGGTAGAGCAGGCGGGGTCAAACACACGGCACCCCGGAAAAGCGATATCCTGAAGCAATTTCAGAGTATGTACCCGGAAATGCGCTTCCTGCCTGTCCAGCTTCTCCGGCGTATCAGCCATCTGGTTCCAGAATGATTCCGGGCATATAGCCTCATTACCCTGGTCATCCAGCGGCGGCCACGGAAAGTGAATATTATAATCCGGGCAGGCGGGGAGTAATTTTTCACGCCACGCCGGATCGTCCGGCACTCTGATGCCAAGGGTTATTTCATCTTTAGTTTCATCCAGCGAAATGAGTATGCCGCGTATCATCCCGGGAAGAATGATGCTATAGGCAGTGTCGTGAATAAATGGCGTCCGTATGCCGGCAAAAAGTGATTCCTTTGTTGTCATGATAAAAATATCATGCCGCTCGCGATTCGGGACCCGAATGTAGATTATTTTACGCATGTCTGATCCTGATCATTCCGGCAGGGAATAACGACGTTACCTAATGTGACCAGGGCGAATCGCTCCATACCAGGCATGACGGCGCAGGCCAGTGACACGCCGGCAGGATCGCTGTCTATCTCTTTAAGCCATACAGGCAACCCGGCCATTTCGCACATTGTTGTCAGGCAGTGAAGGTGCTCTTGCAGATTCAGTTCAACGCGTTTCTGAGGCAGGTCAACGCTGACGGAAGCGAAGCTGCTAAAATCGGCAACAAGGCTGCGATATAATTTTTTATGCTTTCTCAGGTTTTGCTGGTGTTTTTCCAGCTCCTCAGTGAAGTAAGTGAAATTATCGGCCAGTTTATGCAGCTGGACCAGTTCTTTGATAGCCCTGGCAACCGCATGGTCGGCATAAAGTGAACAGCCAGCGCCGTAGATGTTTATCCCCATGCGTGGCTTACTCTTACAGTAAGCAAGATAAACAGGAGGCAGTGACGGTTCTGAAGCATCAATAATTTTAATTTCATCCTCTAAGGCAGACTGAGCATCATTGAATATTTTTTCAGATGCAGGGGGCAGTGAGTCCGTATTAACCAGTCGGATCTCTTTTTGTGTACCGTAGAAAAACGTTTTTGCCAGCAGGAGACCTGTGCAGTGCCGCTCTATTATTTCCCCGATGGCGTGAATCGCTGCTTCAGTAAAACCATAACCCGCAGCGATACCTGCATTACTGGTATAGCGTCGCGCTGCGCTATAGTCTGTAGTGTCTCCCTGAATGATATGGCTGAAATATTCGCAATTCGTTAAAAAAAGAGGCCAGAGCAGTGACGCACTACCCTTTTTATCTGTAAATTCCACTGCTGCAATTTTGGCGGGTAATGATTTCGCAAGAATAGGTAATGGCAATATCCCGCGAAGTTCTGCCTGCTGAATGACTGACTTGAAGGGATATAACCTGCTTTTCTCTCTGAGTGCCGGAAAGCTTCTGTAATGTTCATAAGCTTCATAGAGTGCACCAACGCTGGCTTCCTCTGCATAGCCTTTACCGCAGCCAGCGATCGGTCTGGTGTTACTCCCCTTATTTAACAGTGTAACCGTAGCTGAAAGCGTATTGCCAAAGTTGTCATTTTTGATCTGTATATTCTGGCGGGAAAAATAACGTTCTATCGCTTTTCTTGACCTGGTAAGGGTGACAGATCTTTCAGGCAGGATAATCATGATAAATGTCCATATTAAAGCGGCACAATAATGTGCCGCTGAAAGGTTAGTCTTCAGACTGACTCTCTTCATCCGTCTGTGAGACGGATGCTAATACTTCCTGTTCTTCAATAGTGAGTACAGCTTTGTTTGCATTTTCACTATTGCTGTTGCTGATGCCTGAGTTTAAATATCCCATGTTCATATTCCTTTATTAATAAACCGCCGATTGCGGTATAAATATATTTAATTTATGAGAATTTTAAATTCAAATCGCAAATAATAAATATGTGCGCCAGATCAAAGTATGTTTATTGAAGGTTTTTGCTATTTTATTAGTGTTTCTTGCGCATATATTGATCTGAAATTGTCTGATTACCGAAAAACCAAACCATCTCTTTTAAAAACGTTTTCTGACTGGTTGATAGTTAAGGAAATATCAGAAGCTGTAATTATGCTGGCATCCGTATATTTTATTAAAAAGTTTCCTGATTAAGTTGCATAAATCAATCATCTCTAAGTCTGATACAAGGAAATATATTGGGATAAAATCTGTTGTTTTGCCTTTCTCACCAAAAAAAAGACGGCCCTGAGGCCGTCAAACGCCCCAGTGGTGGTTAAACACCGGGGCAGCGAGGTCACACAATGATGAAGAGGTTAGCCTTTGACGCCGCCTGCTGTCAGGCCGCTGACCAGCCAGCGCTGTGCCAGCAGGAACACCAGCGTGATAGGAATGGCAGACAACACCGCGGCGGCGGCAAAGTCGCCCCAGAGGTAATTCTGTGGGTTTAAATATTGCTGCATGCCAACAGCCAGCGTATAGCTGTTAACGTCCCGTAACAGTAACGAGGCAACCGGCACTTCGGTCACTGCGGCGATAAAGGCCAGAATAAACACCACGGCCAGAATCGGCACTGACAGCGGCAGCAGCACCAGACGAAACGCCTGCCACGGTGTGGCACCATCCAGCGCAGCCGCTTCTTCCAGCGAGCCGTCAATCGTTTCAAAATAGCCCTTAATGGTCCAGACATGCAGCGCAATGCCCCCCAGATAGGCAAAGATTACGCCGCCGTGCGTATTGAGGCCGAGGAAGGGGATATACTGTCCCAGCCGGTCAAACAGCGCATACAGCGCCACCAGCGACAGCACCGCCGGGAACATCTGAAAGATCAGCATCCCTTTCAGCAAGGTTGCGCGGCCGGCAAAACGCATGCGGGCAAAAGCGTAGGCGCAGGTGGTGGATAACGTGACGATACCCAGCGCGCTAATCGCCGCGATTTTCACTGAATTCCACAGCCAAAGCAGTACCGGGAAGGGCGGCGGCGTAACGCTGCCATCTGCATGGGTAACGCTGAAGCCCAGTGCCAGTTTCCAGTGCTCCCAGGAGATCTGATCCGGGATCAGCGATCCGGTTGCAAAATTGCCGGAACGCAGTGAAATAGCGACCACCATCAGCAGCGGAAACAGGATGCCGGCAATAAAAACCAGCAGCAGCAGATGCGTCAGCAGCAAACGAAGCTTTTGCGATTTGGGTTGAACCATTGCCATAATTTTTCCTCAGTCAAACTTCATGCGCACAGCTTTCAGGTTAATGACGGCGAGCGCCCCGACCAGCATAAAAATCAGCGTCGCAATAGCCGCAGCCAGGCCAAAATCCTGTCCGCCGCCGCCCTCAAACGCAATACGCCAGGTATAGTTAACCAGCAGATCGGTATAGCCAGCAGGCGTAGTAGTACCGATGCGATCCGGCCCGCCGTTAGTCAGCAGCTGCACCAGAACAAAGTTATTAAAATTGAAGGCAAAGCTGGCGATCATCAGCGGCATAAGCGGCTTAAGCAGCAGCGGCAGCGTAATGCGGAAAAAATTCTGCAGCGGACCTGCGCCATCCATCGCCGATGCTTCATAGAGATCGTCCGGAATGGCTTTCAGCAGCCCCATACACAAAATCATCATATAGGGATAGCCAAGCCAGGTGTTCACAATCACCAGCATGGTACGCGCCAGCGCTGGATCGCTGAACCAGGCAGGCTGGACGCCAAACAGCGCATTAAGCATGACGTTAACTTCGCCAAAACTCTGGTTAAACAGGCCCTTAAAAATAAGGATGGAGATAAAAGCCGGTACGGCGTAAGGCAAGATCAGCATCACGCGGTAGATAGCCTTACCACGCAGCGCCTCCCACTGCACCAGGCAGGCCAGCACCATGCCCACTGCAACGGTCAGGATCACCGTGACCAGAGAGAAGATCAGCGTCCAGCCGAAAATGGCGAGAAACGGTTTCTGGATCCCTTCATCGGTAAAAACGCGCGCAAAATTCTTCCAGCCTGCGTTGACCGTAAAGCCCGGGCTAAGTTGTTCACTGTTCCAGCTGCCGTCGGCAGCTATCTGCTGGTAAAAACCCGTATCGGGATTAGCCTGATAGCGTACGCCGGTTTGCTGATTTTTCAGCACACCCTGGCGCTCTGCAACATACAGCGGGCGGGTACCCGAGAACTGGCGTAACGAGCTCATCACCAGTTCACGCCCATCCGGCAACCGGGCACGGATCTGGCTCAGCGCCTGGCGGTGCGTAGTGATCACTTTCAGCGTGGCGCGCTGCGTGGCGGGCAGCGACGCCTGCTGCAGCGTCAGGGTCTGCGCGGCACCCAAATCAAACGGCGTGGAAACGTAGCGCTCACCGCTGCTGCTGTCGCTGAGCACTAGCTGCCAGCGCCGATCGGCCGGATAGAGTGCAAAATTCAGTCCTGCGCCATCCTGATACTGCCTGCCAAGCAGCACCTGCTGCGCGCGTTCCTGCGAAAGCTGATTGGTACTGCTGTAATTGGTAAACGCGATAGCGATAGTACAGGCCAGTGGAAACAGCACAAAAATAGCCATGCCGGCCAGCCCCGGATAGACATAGCGCCACGCGTAAGCGCGGCGATTAGCATAAATCCAGATACCGGTCGCACTGACGATCAGTGTCATGAGCGCAAACAGATATTCACCCTGCGCATACATCAGCACCAGCAGATAGCCGACTAACAGACAGCAGCCGCCAACCAGTGCGCCTTTCAGCATCCGGCTGTACCGTTCCGTTTTTCCTGACATGATTCGGAATTCCTCAACAGCTGATAAAAAGCCGGCCAGCGCCGGCTTCAGAGAAGGTTCACTTGTTCAGACGGGCCTGCGCATCTTTCAGCGCGGCGTCGACGCTCTGACGTCCTTTCAGCGCATTGAGTGTGGCGGTGCGCATGGCATACCAGAAAGCGGACATCTGCGGAATGTTTGGCATGATATCGCCATTCTGCGCATTGCTCATGGTGGCGGCGATACGCGGATCTTTCTCCAGAATGGCCTGATACGATTTCAGCGCCACGGCACCCAGCGGCTTATCTTTATTAACCGCTTCGAGTCCGTTATCCGTCAGCAGGTAGTTTTCCAGAAACTCTTTTGCCAGCTCTTTGTTAGGGCTGGCGGCATTAATACCGGCGCTCAGTACACCGACAAAGGTTTTAGACGGTTTGCCATTAAGCGTGGGCAGCTTGGTCACCCCGTAGTTGATACCGCTCTTGTCGATGTTGCTCCACGCCCACGGGCCATTAACGGTCATTGCCGTCTGCCCTTTATTAAACGCCGCCTCTGCTATCGAATAGTCAGTATCCGCATTCAGCACGTTGGCTTTGACCTGATCCACAAGGAACTGCATGCCCGCTTTCGCCCCTGCGTTATCCACGCCAGTATCTTTGATATCAAATCCACTCTGGGTAGGTTTGAAGGCGTAGGCACCGCCTGCCGCCAGCAGTGGCCAGGTAAAGTAGGGCTCCTGCAGGTTAAACATAATGGCGCTCTTGCCTTTGGCCCGCAGCTGCTTATCCAGATCGGCGATGGCTTCCCAGCTTTTTGGCGGCTCAGCGACCAGATCTTTGTTATAGATGAGCGAAAGCGATTCTACGGATACCGGGTAACCAATCAGCTTGCCGTTGTAGCGCACCGCATCCCAGGTAAAGGGAAACAGTTTATCCTGCACATTTTTATCGGGTGAAATCTCTGCCAGCAGGCCGGACTGTGCGTAGCCGCCAAAACGGTCGTGGGCCCAGAAAATGATATCGGGGCCATCCCCGGTGGCGGCCACCTGCGGATACTTCTCCTCCATCTTGTCCGGATGTTCCACGGTGACTTTGATGCCGGTCTCCTGCTCAAATTTTTTGCCAACCTCGGCCAGTCCGTTGTAGCCCTTGTCACCGTTGATCCAGATAACCAGTTTTCCCTCTTCGATTTTTGCCATTGCCGAAGCAGAGAACAGCACAGCGGAGAGCGCGGAGAGAGCGAATAAGCGCGAGACGGTTTTCATTGTCATAAGTCCATCCTGTAAACGAAAGCGGAAAGTAGCGTCCCGTTTATTGTCAGGTTCTGCCGTCGTGTTTCATCCTCCTGCTCTCTACGCCTGCGGGCATAAGTGCGTGATCGTGCCCGCAAAAACCGCGGTTTTTATGGGCTGGCGCACACTTTCCCACGCACTTTTCTGCGTCAGACTTCACAAAAATTTCTTTAGTGCGCAGCTGAGCGTCAGCATTTATTCGTTCTCCTCCTCCTGACTCATCCCCCTTACATTCCCGTTGTGGTGGAGGATGTCAGCGACGCTTGCGGCTTTCATGATGAGCCACAGAATCGGCCAGTGGCCATAGCAGCCAGCAGGGTACGTTGAGAGGAAAAGTATTATGGCGAGCGTTGCGTTACGTCATGTCTCCAAAACATGGGGTGAAACCGAAGTCTCAAAAGATATCAATCTTGAGATTGCCGAAGGTGAATTTGTGGTGTTTGTCGGGCCATCCGGCTGTGGTAAATCGACCCTGCTGCGGATGATCGCCGGGCTTGAAACCATTACCAAAGGCGATCTGCTGATTGGCGGCAAGCGCATGAATGAGGTGCCGCCAGCCGAACGCGGTATCGGCATGGTGTTTCAGTCATATGCCCTCTATCCGCATCTGGACGTTGCTGAAAACATGTCCTTTGGCCTGAAGCTGGCCGGCGTCAGGCGTGCTGAGATCCAGCAGCGTGTAAATCAGGTAGCCGAAGTGCTGCAGCTGGCGCATCTGCTGGACAGACGTCCTAAAGCGCTTTCCGGTGGCCAGCGTCAGCGCGTGGCGATTGGCCGGACACTGGTGGCAGAGCCACGCGTTTTCCTGCTGGACGAGCCGTTATCCAACCTCGATGCCGCGCTGCGCGTCCAGATGCGCATCGAGATTTCGCGGCTGCATAAGCGGCTGAAGCGCACCATGATCTACGTTACCCACGATCAGGTAGAGGCGATGACGCTCGCTGACAAAATTGTGGTGCTCGAAGCAGGGCGCATTGCACAGGTTGGCAAACCGCTGGAACTTTATCATTACCCCGCCAATCGCTTTGTCGCCGGATTTATCGGTTCCCCGCGCATGAATTTTCTTCCGGTAAAAGTCACCGCCACTGCGATCGATCAGGTTCAGGTGCGGCTGCCCAATAATCAGCTGGTCTGGCTGCCGGTTGAAAGCACCGGGGTCCAGATTGGCAGCAACATGTCACTGGGTATCCGGCCTGAACATCTGCTCTCCAGCGACATCGCCGATGTCACGCTGGAGGGTGAAGTGCAGGTGGTTGAACAGCTCGGCAATGAAACGCAAATCCACATTCAAATCCCCGCCATCCGTCAAAACCTGGTCTATCGCCAGGAGGACGTGGTGCTGGCAGAAGAGGGCGCCCTGATGGGCATCGGCCTGCCGCCGGAACGCTGCCATCTGTTTCGTGAAGATGGAAGCGCCTGTCGCAGGCTGCATCAGGAGCCTGGTGTATACCCTGCAAAACAATAAAAGCAATGACCTCAGGAGATAAATAAATGATAACTCTGCGCAAACTCCCCGTGGCGATCGCTATCGCTGCGGGCACCCTGTCCGCCTCCTCTATGGCGGTGGACTTCACCGGGTACGCCCGTTCCGGCATTGGCTGGACCGGCAGCGGCGGTGAACAGCAGTGCTTCCAGGCAACCGGCGCACAAAGTAAGTACCGTCTGGGTAACGAGTGTGAAACCTACGCCGAGCTTAAGCTTGGGCAGGAAGTCTGGAAGGAGGGCGATAAGAGTTTCTATTTTGACACCAACGTTGCCTATTCCGTCTCGCAACAGAATGACTGGGAAGCCACTTCACCTGCATTTCGCGAAGCCAACGTTAAAGGTAAAAACCTGATCGATGCATTGCCGGGTTCCACCATCTGGGCCGGTAAGCGCTTTTATCAGCGCCATGACGTGCACATGATCGACTTCTACTACTGGGATATCTCCGGTCCGGGCGCGGGCCTTGAAGATGTTGATCTCGGCTTCGGCAAACTCTCTTTCGCCGCCACGCGCTCCTCGGAAGCGGGCGGCTCCTACACCTTCTCCAGCGATCGCATCCGTGACTACGCCACCAGCACCGCGAACGACGTCTTTGATGTGCGCCTGGCGGGCCTGGAGACTAACCCGGATGGCGTGCTGGAACTTGGCGTTGACTATGGTCGTGCTAACGCACGCGATGGTTATCGCCTGGAGGATGGCGCCTCCAAAGATGGCTGGCTCTTCACCGCCGAACATACGCAGAGCATGCTGAAAGGCTACAACAAGTTTGTGCTGCAGTACGCAACGGACGCGCTGACCTCACAGGGTAAAGGGCTGCCGCAGGGCACCAATATCAATAACGACGGCAAAATGTATCGCGTGCTGGATCACGGTGCCATCTCGCTGGCCGAGCGCTGGGACCTGATGTACGTCGCGATGTATCAGAACACCGACCTCAATAATAATCGCGGCAACGAATGGTATACCGTGGGCGTGCGCCCGATGTACAAATGGACGCCTATCATGAGCACCCTGCTGGAGCTGGGCTACGACAACGTGAAGTCGCAGCAGGTTGGCGATCGCAACGGTCAGTACAAAATTACCCTGGCCCAGCAGTGGCAGGCGGGCGACAGCATCTGGTCCCGTCCGGCACTGCGTCTGTTTGCCACCTATGCCAAATGGGATGAGAAGTGGGGCTACAGCAAAAATGCGGAGGGTAACCTGACCACGCTGGCCGCCGCTGACAGCACCGGTAATGGCCTGTTCACCAATAGCCGGGGCGACAATGACGAGTGGAGCTTTGGCGCACAGATGGAAATCTGGTGGTAAGCCACAGCGTTCCCCTGTAACAGAATAGCCGCACGAACCGGTGCGGCTCACCGATTAGACAGCGCCGGCCATTGCCTGGTGCCGGCGCTGCCTCCCGCTATCAGAGATAAAACGATGAAAAAAACGCTTACCGCGCTCTGCCTGAGCGCTGCGCTGCTGACCAGCGCCACGCTGCCCGCTGTTGCTGCTATTAATCTGGTGCCGCAGGATCTCTCTACCGCACCCGCCGTTTCGCCCGATAGCCTGCAGCGCCTGAACTGGCAACCTGCTGATACATCGCGTGCGGTGACAACTCTGCTGAGCGAAAGCGACAGCGGAAAGGCTCTGCCGGGTATCCGTGGTCCGGTAGCAGCGTATAGCCTGCCCGCTAACCAGGGTGAACTGACCGTCACGCTGAGCAGCGAGGTCGCTGACAACCGCGTGTTCGCGCCTAATGTTCTGGTACTTGATGAAAACCTGCGTCCGGCGGCCTGGTTCCCGTCGCAGTTCTTTGCTTATCAGCAGCCGGGCGTCATGAGCGCCGATCGTCTTGAAGGCGTGATGAAGCTGACTCCGGTACCGGGACAGCAGAAAATTCATCTGCTGGTCTTTACCACCGACAACGATCTGACACAGACCACCACGCTGGTCGACCCGGCCAAAGCCTACGCGAAAGGCACCGGCCATGCGGTCCCTGATATTCCCGATCCGGTTGCCACACACAGCCAGACCGGCAGGCTGAAGCTGAACGTCTCCACCAGTTCCGCATCCTCAATTCTGGTGGGGCCGCTGTTTGGTTCATCAGCGCCAGCGCCGGTTATGGTTGGTAATACCCAGCCGCCAGCGCCTGCTGCCGTGCGTCCTGCCTCTGTCGTGAAACCGGCGCCGCTGGAAAACGACACCGAAAGTTACTTCAATCAGAATATCCGTCAGGCGGTCAGCCAGGGCAACATTGATAAAGCGCTGAAACTTCTGAATGAGGCCGAGCGTCTGGGATCAACCTCCGCGCGGCAAACGTTTATCAGCAGTGTAAAAGGCAAGGGGTGAAACCACCCCGCAGTGCTGAGTTGCAGCACCTGGTGCGCTACGGCGCACCTTTTTTATTGCAGAAAACGCCCCGGTCCGGGGCGTCTGATTAAGGGCGCTGCTGACGTATGCGGCTGACCTCCTGCAGCAGATGTGTAATCCCCTCATCCGCAAACATCGCCTCCAGTGACAGTCTGAGCTTGCGGCGCCAGTTCGGGTAACTATCAACCGTACCGGGCACGTTGACCGGCTGCTCCATATCGAGCCACTCCTCCGGCTGCAGACCAAGCAGCGCGCTGTTGCTGGCGGCCACCAGGCGGTGAACTGCCCGGTTTATCGCGCGGCGCATGGGCGCCCGCCCGCGCTGTCGCGGATAGCGGTGCGCCAGCGCGCCCTGCTGCTGCAGCGTATGCAGCAGCGCCTTTTTCGCCGCTGCGCGCTCGCGGTACAGACCCGCCAGAATCGCTTTATCCGGATAGAGTCCCAGCTTACTGCCGAGGGTTAAGTCATCACTCTGCCACCAGCCGCGCAGCGTGGGCATATCATGGGTGGTGACCACCGCCATTGCCTGCCGTGGCCAGGCTTCAGGTGTCCGAAATGCGCGCTTTCCGGTCTGCTCAAAGTAGAGCACTTTATAGGAGTAGACGCCGCTGTCGCGCAGCTTAGCGACAATCGCTTCCGGCACGGTGCCCAGATCCTCACCAATCACCATACAGCGATGGCGCTGGCTCTCCAGCGCGAGAATGGCCAGCAGTGCATCCACCGGATAATGCACGTAGGCGCCCTCAGCGGCACTCTCATACTGCGGGATCCACCAGAGGCGCAGCAGCGCCATCACGTGATCGATACGCAGCGCCCCACAGTCGCGCATGTTGGCCCGCAGCAGCTCGATCCACGGCGTAAACGCGCGCATCGTCAGGATCTGCGGATCCATCGGCGGCAGCCCCCAGTTTTGCCCCAGCGGACCCAGAATATCGGGTGGCGCGCCGACGCTGGCCTGAAGACAATAGAGATCGCGTTCGCGCCAGGTCTCCGCACCATCCTGAGCCACTCCTACCGCCAGATCGCGGTAAAGGCCGACCGGCATCTGTTGCGCGCAGCATACGGCCCAGCACGCCGCGAACTGAGAGGCAGCCAGCCACTGCAGCCAGAGGTAAAAACGCACCTCGTCGCTGTGTTCAATGCGAAATGCCAGCACGGCAGCGCTGTCAGGGTGCTGATACGCTTCCGGCCAGCTTTTCCAGCCGAAGAGGGCGGGGTTTTTAGCGCGCTGATGCGCCTGCAAGGCATCGAACAGCGCCTGACTCAGCAGGCTCTGCCCGCCCGCTTTCACAAACGCATCAAATTCCTGCATGACCGGCTCATCCGGCGCACGTCGCCTGAACTGCCGCCAGGCGAGACGTAAACCCTCCAGCTTTAACGCGGTAACAGCCGGATAATCCACCCACTCGCTGTCACGCGCGGCCGCAAGCCGCTGCTGCGTATCAGGCTGCTGCCACCACGCCTGCGCCGCATCACTGAGCCTGAAATCCTCCACGCTATTGATATCGATATAGAGCACGTTCAGCCAGCGGCGTGAAGAGGGGCTGTAAGGGCTGGCACCGTCAGGATTGGCCGGAAAGAGAGCGTGCAGCGGATTGAGTCCGATAAACGCACCGCCGCGCTGTGCGATTTCTGCTGCCATCCGGCGCAGATCGCCAAAATCGCCGATGCCCCAGTTATGCTGCGATCGCACCGTATAGAGCTGCACACAGCAGCCCCAGAGTTTGTCGCCGGCCAGCAGTGCAGGAGGCTCGTAGCAGCGCGACGGCGCAATAATCAGGCTGCAGCGCGACAGCAGCACCGGCTGCGTCAGGGTCAGCTGGTGATAGCCTTCCGGCAGCGCCGGCAACGTCAGCGTTTCATCAGGCTGACACTCACCTGACCAGCGCTCACCCGCTTCACTGGTCAGCTCCCATGTTGCCGCTGTGCTCAGCACCGGCTGTAATACGGCGGCTTCTCCGTGACGAAAAATCGCGACCGGGGGCAGCGCTGACGGCGTGGCGACTGGCGGCTGTATAACTGAGTGCAGCCATTGTGCGGTAGCTGCGGGAATACGCCGCGGTTTGCCGTGAGCGTCAATATATTCCGGCGCAATCAGCGTATCCGGGTTAAGGGTTGTCATTGTCATGTTTAGCGCGCCGCCTGCCAGATACGTTGCTGATAATCACGGATAGCGCGATCGGCGCTGAACATACCGCAGCGTGCGGTGTTCAGGATCGCCGCGCGGGTCCAGGCTTCGCTGTCAGCCCAGCGTTTTTCTGCATCCTGCTGTGCATTAAGATAGTGACGGAAATCGGCCAGTACCAGATAGGGATCGCCACCCTCCGCCCCGAGACTTTTTACCAGCGCGTCAAACGCAGTGCGATCGCCGTTGCTAAAGGTGCCATCTTCCAGCGCGGTCAGCACCTGATGCAGCTGTTTATCTTTCCTGCGCCACACCGCCGGGGCGTAGCCCGCTTTTTTCAGCGCGCTGACCTGTTCCACGGTATGGCCAAATATAAAGATATTTTCCTCACCCACCTCGCGGGCAATCTCCACATTAGCGCCATCCAGCGTACCAATGGTCAGGGCACCGTTCAGCGCCAGCTTCATATTGCCGGTGCCTGACGCTTCTTTACCGGCCGTAGAGATCTGCTCAGAGAGATCGGCCGCCGGGATCAGCCTCTCTGCTACAGAGACGTTATAGTCCGGGATGAATACCACTTTGAGCCGGTCGCCAACACGCGGATCGGCATTTACCGTCATGGCGACTTTATTGATGGCATAGATAATATTTTTTGCCAGCGCATAACCAGGGGCGGCTTTTGCACCAAACAGCATCACGCGTGGCGTGACATTGGCCTGCGGATCGCTCACCAGCGTTTGCCACAGCGCAATGATATGCAGCAGCATCAGATGCTGACGCTTGTACTCATGCAGTCGTTTTATCTGTACATCAAACAGCGCGTCCGGATTGATCACAATGCCGGTTTTATGCAGTACCCACTGCGCCAGATCGCGCTTGTTCTGCTGTTTGATGGCGCGATATTCCGCACGAAATGCCGCGTCTTCTGCCAGTGGCTCCAGCGCGCGCAGGGCGTCAAGGTCGGTCAGCCAGGGTGTATCCAGCCTGCGGTTGATAAGCGCAGCCAGTGCCGGATTGCACTGATTGATCCAGCGCCGCGGCGTGACGCCGTTGGTCACATTGTGGAATTTTGCCGGCCAGAGTGCGTGGTATTCCGGGAAGAGATCTTCTGTTACCAGTTTCGAGTGCAGGGCAGCCACGCCGTTAACGGCAAAGCAGGTCACCACACAGAGATTGGCCATACGCACCTGATGATTATGCACCACCGCCAGTCTGGCCCAGAGGGCGGCATTGCCGGGCCACTGCGCCTCAACCTGCTGCTTCAGCGCCGCATTGATCGTATTGATGATCATCATGTGGCGCGGCAGCAGGGTACGGAACAGCGTCAGGTCCCAGCACTCCAGCGCCTCCGGCATCAGCGTGTGGTTGGTATAGGCGAAGGTGCGCTGCGTCAGCTGCCAGGCGCGATCCCAGCTAAAGTCGTATTCATCCAGCAGCAGGCGCATCAGTTCCGGAATCGCCAGCGTGGGGTGGGTATCATTGAGCTGAATGACTTCGTGCCCGGCCAGCGTTTCAATAGGGTGACCCGCCTGCTGATGGCGGCGCAGGATATCCGCCAGCGAACAGGCGCACTGGAAATATTGCTGCATCAGGCGCAGTTTTTTACCCGCCTGATGGTTATCGTTGGGGTAGAGCACTTTAGTCAGTTTCTCTGCATCGATGCCCTGCTTCTCTGCCCGTAAAAAATCGCCGTTATTGAAACGCTGCAGATCAAACGGCTGCGCATGGCTCGCCTGCCACAGGCGCAGCGGCTGCACGACACCGTTCTGATAACCCACAACCGGCAAATCCCAGGCTTCGCCCTGCAGCTGAAACGCCGGGATCCAGCGGTTTTTTTCCTGCCCGGTTTCCACCTTACCGCCCAGACTCACCGTTACCGTCAGCGCTGCATTATGACGGAACCAGGGGTAACGATTTCGCCCCCAGTCATCCGGCTGTTCCTGCTGCGCGCCGTCGGTAAAATGCTGACGAAACAGCCCGTATTGATAGTTAAGGCCGTAACCGATAGCGGGCTGGCCGGTGGTTGCCATCGCATCCAGGAAACAGGCAGCCAGACGCCCCAGCCCTCCGTTTCCCAGTGCCGGATCGGTCTCCTGTTCCAGCACATCGCTCAGCGACTGCCCCTGCTGCTGCAGCAGGTCATTCAGCGCCGGATACCAGCCGAGATTAAGCAGGTTATTTCCGGTCAGCCGGCCGGTGAGAAACTCCATCGAAATATAGTTAATGTGGCGCTGCGGTCCCGTCGCCGGCTGTGCCGGCAATTCGGCCAGCAGTTCGGCCAGCGCACCGCTCAGCGCGTGCCACCACTGTTGCCGGCTCATGGCCTGCGCGTTCTGCAGGCCAAAGCGCTGCCACTGTCGCGTGAGTGCAGCAGAAAAACGGTCGGAATCAAAAGGTAACTGGGTCATGGCTTAAGCATCCGTCAAGGGAAGAGGTCAGTATGTAGTTTGCCTGCGCCGGTTGCGCCTCTCCTCCTCCCCGGCACGATTCCGGCAGGAGGAGTGGGAGGGAGGAGAGGGTAAGGAAACTCCGAAAGCGTGACAGGAGTGTGATACTCCTCGCTTTTGTTAAGCCGCGCTGCTGAGTTCGCTTGCATTAGATGCGCGTATGGATAACGTGTATGTCGAATAATTACGAAGCGTAAAATAATACTGCGCAGACGTTAACGGAGGAGCGTGCGTCGATGTTGATCCCGTCAAAACTGAGTCGTCCTGTGCGCCATGACACTATGGTGATCCGTAGCCGTCTGCTGCAGAAACTGAACGCCGCTGCCGTTTACCGGTTGGTGTTAATTACCAGTCCGGCAGGGTACGGTAAAACCACGCTGATTTCGCAGTGGGCGGCAGAAAAGCGCGATCTCGGCTGGTATTCGCTGGATGAGGGGGATAACCAGCCAGAACGGTTTGCTGACTACCTGATTGCAGCGCTGCAGCAGGCCACTCAGGGCAGCTGCAGTCGCAGTGAATCACTGGCGCAGAAGCGACACTACGTGAATCTGAACGCGCTGTTCTCACAGCTGTTTATTGAGCTGGCCGACTATCAGCGCCCGGGCTGGCTGGTGATTGACGATTATCATCATATTACGAATCCGGTTATTCATGAGGCGATGCGCTTTTTTCTGAAGCATCAGCCAGAAAATCTGACGCTGGTTGTGCTGTCACGCGGTCTGCCACAGCTGGGCATCGCCAACCTGCGCGTACGTGAACAGCTGCTGGAGCTGAGCAGTCAGCAGCTGGCCTTTACGCATGATGAGGCGAAACAATTTTTTGATACCCGCCTGCAGGCTCCTCTGGCCAGTGAAGAGAGCGGCCAGCTGTGCGACGATGTGGCAGGCTGGGCAACCGCACTGCAGCTTATTGCTATTTCAGCCCGGCAGGGGGCAGGCTCTGCTCAGGACTCTGCACGCCGTTTATCAGGTATTAACGCCAGCCATCTTACCGATTATCTGGTAGAAGAGGTTCTGGATACTGTCGATGCTGATACCCGCCAGTTCCTGCTGAAGAGTGCGCTTCTGCGATCGATGAATGATGCCCTGGTGACCTGTGTCACGGGTGAAGATAATGGCCGCATGCGGCTGGAGGAGATTGAGCGGCAGGGGCTGTTTTTGCAACGCATGGATAATGCGGGTGAGTGGTTCAGCTACCATCCGCTGTTCGGCAGTTTTCTGCGCCAGCGCTGTCAGTGGGAACTCAGCGCCGAGCTGCCGGCCCTGCACCGTGCTGCGGCGCGCGGCTGGATGATACAGGGCTTTCCGGGTGAGGCTATCCACCATGCCCTGGCGTCGGGTGATACTGAGATGCTGCGCGACGTACTGCTGGAGCACGCCTGGACGCTGTTCAATCAAAGTGAACTGGCGCTGCTGGAGTCTTCACTGCGGGTGCTGCCGTGGCCGCTACTGCTGGAAAATCCAGAGCTGGTGCTGCTACAGGCGTGGCTGATGCAGAGCCAGCATCGCTTTTCTGAAGTCAACAGTTTGCTGGCGCAGTTTGAACAGCAGCGCTGCAGCGAGATGGATGCGTCCCTGCAGGGCGAGCTGCATGCGATACGTGCTCAGGTAGCGATTAACGATGGCAATGCGGAGGAGGCCGCGCAGCTGGCCCGCCTCGCTCTGCAGCTGCTGCCGGCCTCGAAAAGCTATAGCCGCATTGTCGCGACCTCTGTCCACGGTGAGGTCATGCATTGCAAAGGTGAGCTGGCTGATTCGCTGGCGCTGATGCGTCAGACAGAGCAGATGGCGCGGCATGAAGAGACCTGGCACTACGTGTTATGGAGCCTGATCCAGCAGAGTGAAATTTTATTTGCTCAGGGATTTTTGCAATCGGCCTGGGAAATACAGGAGAAAGCGTTTCGTCTGGTCCAGGAACAGCATCTCGCCCAGTTCCCGCTGCATGAATTTCTGTTGCGTATCCGGGCGCAGTTATTCTGGGCCTGGGGCCGTCTTGATGACGCTGAACAGGCGGCGCGTGAGGGAATGCAGGTACTGCGCGGCTTTCCGCCGCAGCAGCAGATCCAGTGTCTGGGGCTACTGATCCAGTGCTCACTGGCGCGGGGCAATCTGGATAATGCCCGGACACACATCACCCGGCTGGAGAACCTGCTCAATAACGGTATATTGCATATCGACTGGAGCGCCAACGCGGACAAAGCGCGTATCCTTTACTGGCAGCTGACCAGTGATACTGCCAGCGCCAGCCAGTGGCTGCGCATCACCTCGCGGCCAGCCAGCGCCAACAATCACTTTCTGCAGGAGCAGTGGCGCAATGTGGCACGGGCGCAGCTGCTGGCGGGTGATCTGATTCAGGCGGAAGTTATTCTGGATGAACTCAATGAGAATGCGCAGGCGCTTCAGCTCACCAGCGATTTTAACAGTAACCTGCTGCTGCTTAATCAGCTTTACTGGCAGACTCACCGCAAACCTGATGCCCAGCGGGTGCTGATTGCCGCCCTGAAGCTGGCGCGCAGTACAGGCTTTATCAGCCAGTTTGTTATTGAGGGCGAAATAATGGCGCAGCAGCTGCGGCAGCTGTTACAGCTTTCGGTGCTGGAAGAGATAGATGAACATCGCGCCCGCCGTATTCTGCACGAAATTAACAAATATCACCGTCATAAGTTTGCCCATTTTGATGAAGGCTTTGTCAGCCGTTTACTCAATCATCCTGATGTCCCGGAGCTGGTACGCACCAGTCCACTGACGCAGCGTGAATGGCAGGTGCTGGGCCTGATCTATTCCGGCTACAGTAATGAGCAGATTGCCGGCGAACTTGATGTAGCAGCCACCACCATTAAAACCCATATCCGTAACCTCTATCAGAAACTGGGTGTTACGCATCGCAATGAAGCGATGCACGAGGCGCGATCGATGCTCAGGCTGATGGGATATGTGTAAAAACGATTAAGCATTACGCAATCTCACATTACACGCTATACCTTATCAGTACGCTTTTTTACCAATACTGAGGTGAAGCATGAGTTCAGTTGCATCCGCTACAGAGCAGGCTGGCGATCTCTCCGCGTTTATCGGAACCCATTTTGTTTATACCTATGACAACGGCTGGAAATATGAGTGGTATGCCCGCAACGCAACAACCTGCGACTATCGCATTCATCAGGGACTGGTAGGGGGACGCTGGGTTACTCATCAAAAAATGCATGCGGTGCAATTTGCACCCGGCATTTATAAAGTTGACTGGCATGAACCCACCGGCACCTGCGTAAGCCTGCTCTTTGACCTTGATCGTCAACTTATTCACGGTACGATTTTTTTCCCGCAGTGGATCGCCGGAGAAGGGCAGCACCCGGAAAAAACCATCTGTTATCAGAATGAATTTATTGAAGATATGCAGCGTTTTCGCGATGAAGGTCCCGCTTATCCTTATATCATTATCCCGGAATTTGCGCAGGTCACTTACATGAAAAATGAGGGGCCGGATAATGATGCCGTCATTAACATGGCACCCGGGCAAATGCCGGCAGATTACTTTGATAACAAATAACGCCAGGCACCGACATTACCGCTCTTAAGTGACAACGTCACATACGGCGGACAATGTCGGTTTTCTATATAAATTTTCATTTTCTGACATTATTAACTATTAAAAGCAGTTGGTTACAGGCATCCTGGCCAGACTTCGCTATTCTGAATAGTGCGCTACGCTAACATTGTGTTGCATTTACGCTGCGAGGAAAGAGAAGGATGCTGCTGAGAAAAAAGAAGATACGTTCGCACAGCGAAGATCGCCTGCTGGCGCTTACGCTGGCGACTACTGCAGGTATACTTAACGCCATGGCATTCGGTGCTTTTGGCTTTTTCCCTTCCCATATGACCGGTAATACCTCCCAAATCTCTGCTGAAGTTTCAGGTTCCGATCTGCAGGATCTGCTGTTTCTGGCCGGGTTAATCCTGGCATTTGTCACCGGCTCAATGATCGCCCGCCTGACGGTTGCCTGGGGGCTCAGGCGCAATATCAGGACCATTTTTTGTCAGGTACTGTTCACTGAAGGTCTGCTTCTGCTGCTGACATCAGTCGTGGAGATCCTGTGGTACTCAGAACGGAACAACGGTGAAATTCTGGTGACGCTTGGCCTGCTGATGGGGATCCATAATTCCACGTCAACCCAGCTCTCTTCCGGTCGTGTACGCTCAACGCATGTAACCGGTACGCTGACCGATGCCGGTATTGCGCTGGGCTCTTTTCTGCGGGCAACGTTCAGCAGCAGTGAAGCGGGCGAGCGTCATCTGCATCGCAAACTTCTTTATACCCACCTTGTCACGATTTTCTCTTTTCTGACCGGGTGCGTGGCGGGCTATCTGCTGTTCCGGCGCTTTGGCTTTGACGCGATGGCGATGCTGGGCATCGCGCTGTCACTGATTGCAGCAGGCGGTATCGCCCGCACGCTGCACCTTACCGGCGTGCGCTTTTGGTAACAGAGCAGATTATGCAGCGCTCCGGCGCTGCTGTTTGCTGATAAAACCGGCAACGCTGGGTGAATTCTGCAGGGACACAGTACTGCCAGCACACGCAGAATTCACGTAGCGTTGCCGGTTTTTTAGACATCACCATTCACGCTGTCTGCAATCATTCCGGCACCAGGTTTTTATAGCTTCATATAAGTCCCATTATATGAAGTTATAGTGGCATAAGATGATTGTGCAATAACAGGCGCTGTTCTCGCTAAACACTACGCGGAAGAGTATTCAAACGTGATCGGTAAGGTATCGGGACACACACGCCGCGCGCGAATGATTTTCCCTGCAGCGTTCATCCGCAGGCAGGTTGCAACTGAAGAAAGATATCGTGTTCCACATATATCGTTCTGCTTAAGCTCTTGCCTTCAGTGAAACGGCGCGCGTGATAACGGAGTGTAATGAGCAATTAACACCAGCTGCTCACGTTGCCCACAGGCTTCAGTTGACACCCTGCAGCGGGTCAGGCCTGAAGCTGGTATTCAGAACCGAGAGGTCAACAGTTTTGGCTGCCCGCTCTAAATCATAAGCGGCCTGAATGCGCAGCCACATCGCAGGCGTACTGCCAATTACGGCCGATAATTTGATCGCCATCTCTGGCGTTACCGCTGTTGCTCCCGATACTATTCTTGAAGCGGTGGAGGGAGCTACCGCTAAAGCACGCGCCAGCTCTCTGATACCGATCTCAAGATCTTCCATAATATCGGCAATGATTTCACTCGCGTGGGGGGGATTGTGCATAGTCATTAATGATAATCCTCATAATTCAGAAGGCGCCTTATTTAACATAATCATGATTATGCGCACTTAAACGCGTGTAAGGCACAGCGCATATTTGCGCGTGCCTTACACCTTGCCGGATAAGTTTATCTGCACCAGACTATTTTGCCGTCAGCATGCCATGCGGATCCAGCACATACTTCGCGGCTACGCCTGCGTCAAACTGAGCGTATCCCTGCGCCGCTTCTTCAAGCGGGATCACTTTGGCATTAACGATTTTCGCAATCGGCAGACGATCGTGCAGGATGGCGTTCATCAGCTGCCGGTTGTAACGCACCACCGGCGTCTGGCCGGTATGGAACGACTGCGCTTTAGACCAGCCGAGGCCGAACTTCAGGCTCAGCGAGCCTTCCTGTGCTGATTTATCGTGCGCACCCGGATCTTCCGTCACATACAGGCCCGGAATACCGATATTACCGGCAACGCGGGTGATCTCCATCATCTGATTCAGCACCACCGCCGGCTGCTCTTTACCGGAATGGCCGCGCGCTTCAAACCCAACGGCGTCAATAGCCGAATCCACTTCCGGCGTGCCGGTGATCTGGGCAACCATCTCTCCCAGCCGGTCATGCTGGCTCAGGTCGATCGGCACAAAGCCCATTTTCCTGGCGTGTTCCAGACGCTCTTTGTTGAAGTCGCCTACCATCACTACCGCCGCACCGAGGATCTGTGCTGATGCCGCTGCGGCCAGGCCGACCGGACCGGCGCCTGCGACATAGGTGGTTGAGCCGACGCCCACACCCGCGTTGATCGCACCGTGAAAGCCGGTCGGTAAAATGTCTGACAGCATGGTCAGATCCAGAATTTTCGCCAGCGCCTGATCGCGATCGGGGAATTTCAGCAGATTGAAGTCCGCATACGGCACCATGACATATTTCGCCTGACCGCCTACCCAGCCGCCCATATCAACATAGCCGAACGCGCCGCCCGCCCGTGCCGGATTCACTGTCAGGCAGACACCGGTATCGAGTTCACGACAGCACCGGCAGCGTCCGCAGGCAACGTTAAACGGCACTGAGACAATGTCACCGACGTTAAGCATCTCAACGTCAGCGCCTTTTTCGATAATTTCACCGGTAATTTCATGGCCGAGCACCATACCCGCAGGCGCGGTAGTGCGTCCGCGCACCATATGCTGATCTGAGCCGCAGATATTGGTGGAGAGCACTTTCAGGATCACGGCATGGCCAATCTTTTTTCCGGCCGGATTAGCAAAGACCGGATCGGCAATATCCTGTACCTCGACTTTACCTGGTCCCTGATACACCACACCGCGGTTGGAATTTGCGCCCATAAAATCTCCATTATATGTTGATATACGTATTAACTGCCGGACACTTACGAAACCGTAAGATAATAAAGAGTGATGACGCGTTAAATCTAATACGCAATACTGCGTAATTAAACAGGGAATGGATTATGTGTGCCAGAGTTGTGACTGGCTTCATGAATGCAACAAGCAGTCATACATAAAAAATCAATAATTACATAAAGATACGGATATTAAATTTAATATACACGCGTTATGTCGCAAAATGGCAATACAATGTCGCACGGTGATACGCTATTAACTGAAACAGTTATTCTGGCAGGGAATTATCGTTATCTCTCCTGCCACTTTCTTTCTTATATTTGAATACAGGATAGCGTAATGAATGGCACGCATTATTTACTGCGCGGCGGTTTCTCAAACCACGGCGTGATCAGTAAATGCGGGATAGCGAGCGCGGCCAGCGCGGCAAACAGTGAACGCACGCCGGCGGTATCGGCGGGATGCATCATAAACATGATCAGTACCGCCAGCAAAATAGCCGCCGTCAGCACCGGCCAGACGGCGCGCAGGTAGTCAGCGTAATGTCTTAACCCCAGCAAATCGCGCCGTTCGCGGGTCTGCGGTAGCGCATGCAGGATCAAAAAGCCCACGGAAAAGCCAACAAAAGGCGGCAGAAGCAGCAATGCCAGCGTTCCGGCCAGCAGACGCCTGTCGCGCCGTACTATGCCTGTCAGCAACAGCGCTGCGGCGGTAAAGCCGCCCGCTATAGCCAGACCCGCAGTCACGCTATCCGGCATGGCAGATGCCAGCCCGGCCTGATGTAAAATCGTTCTGTACGCTGTCAGATGCAGCGCGGCAGGCGTTGCAATCAGACTGATGCCGCGCGCCAGCCGTTCAGCCAGAGAGCCGTGCGGCGCATCTTCCAGCGCAAAATGGATGGCAGAGGCCAGCAGAAAGCCCGGCAGCGCGATTGCCGGATGCCAGTGCCACCAGAACAGGCACAGCACAATCACTACGCCGTAACCTGCCAGAAAAGCGCACTGCTGTTCGCGCCTGACAACCTCAAGATCGCTTGCACCGTGCGCCATGCCGATAATGCCAATGGCCACGACGGCAAACAGCAGCTGAACCGGCAGCGGGCTGAAAGAGGCAGCCAGAGCTGCCCCCCAGAGTGTCAGCCAGCCGGTATGCTGCCGCAGGATCATACCCGCACGGCACCATCGCGTTTTGCATAGCGCAACGCTTTTTCCAGATTCGCCGCCGCGTAGAAGGCGTAGAAAACTTTGGCGATAATATCGAGGATCAGAAATGCCCAGATTGAAGCAGGATCAGAAATGATCTTCAGCCCTTCCGGCCCGATCAGAAATACCACCGGATAGATAAACCAGACCACCGTCAGCAGCGCCACGTTTTTGTTGTAGGCGCCTGCCAGTGCGCTGCCCCGCTCCGCCGCCATCGTACGCAGCGGTCCCCACAGCAGATAGATCACGCCGAGGAATGCAGCGCAGGACCAGAGATACCAGACCCATTTTCCTGCTGCGGTTTCCGCCAGCGAGGAGACAAGACCGGTCACAATCATCATCACATCCAGCACGATAATAGCGGTCAGAAAGCCGCCCATCTCGCCTGGCTTGCCATGCTCATGAAAGGCCAGCATAACCAGCCCCGCCAGCAGAATCGGCGTGGTCACAGACCAGTCAGCATAACGCGCCATATAGACCGTCGTGCCGCTGTCCAGGGTGAGGTTGCCATAGCCAAACGCCATTGCCAGATACGCCGTAGCGGCAATAAAAGGCACTGATGCATGCATCAGGGTGTGGTGACGGGAGGGAAATGTTTTACTGCCGGTGGCATAAATCGCCAGTGATGCAAGCGCCATCACTGAAAATCCAATGAGAAATGCAGTCTGATCCATGTTGATTGCTCCTGTACAGCGGCGTCATTATCACGCCCGCTGCGCTGCCATAGAAAATTAAAAGGTAATGTTATATTCCGGGAGAGAATACGCTTAAAGTATATGGCGCTATTTGTATTGTGCCATTATTCAAAACCATAATGGTCTTCAGGAGAAAGAACTGGCAAAAAGTATCGTCCTCAGCGGGACATTATTTGTTTTTAATCAGGCATAAAATGTAATTTTTTATGTAAAGAAGAGTATGTAAAATAGCCATTCCCGGTTTAATGAAACAGAAAGTTAATTAATTAACCTTAAAATCAATAAGATAAATAGCGGAGACTGCACCAGCCTGATGTAGTGCACAAAAGGGATTGATGCAGGAAATTTATTTACCTGCATCTCTGATTTTCATTTTCTGCTATCAAAGCAATAACGCTGCTTTAGCGCGCAATAAACCTTTCGGGGAAGTCGGGAGAGAGGTGCTTAACGTCGTCGTAACGGCCAAAGAGACGATAGCGGTTTCGGGCAATAAGATTATATATCGCGTTACTTACCGGGTCAGGAAAATAACGCAGCAGTGCAAAGATACGCCAGCGACTGTGAAGGCTTTTCATCACGCGACAGATTGCCTGAGCACGCAGCCAGTGTCCGCTTTCACCGATCAGTACGATCGTCCGGATATCGTCAACCGGCATCCTGACATGGCGCAGTAAGGTTTTACCCTCCTCACTTTGCACGGTGGCAAAGCGTACCCGCCGGTCCAGTTGATGCCGCAGCAGGAATGCCACCCAGCCGTTACAGAGTTTACACATGCCGTCGTAAAGTACTGCCTGTTCACCAGGCCTGAGATAAGGGATTGTCATGATCACGCTCAGAGAGTGAAGCGGCGGCGTCTTCCTGACGCCGCCAGCCTGCATTAATCGAGCAACTTCTCCAGGGAAAGCGGCAGATCGCGAATGCGCTTGCCGGTTGCGTGATAAACAGCATTACTGATAGCCGCAGCCATACCCACAATACCCAGCTCGCCCACGGCTTTTCCGCCCATCAGCGTGGCGTGATGATCCGGCTCACCCACGTCGATAGTGATAATTTCCGGTACGTCAGCGTTAACCGCAATCAGATAATCGGCGAGATTATTGTTCACGATGCGGGCGTTACGCGGATCAACCGCCCCGCCCTCCAGCAGCGCCTGACCGAGCCCCATCACCATTCCGCCAATCCACTGGCTGCGCGCCAGTTTCGGATTATAAAGCCGTCCGCTGTCAAAGGCGGACACCATACGCCTGACGCGCACCGTACCGAAATCTTCATCCACGCGCACTTCAACAAACTGCGCACCCCAGCTGTGTGAAGAAAACTCTTCCGGTGTGGTCATCCGCGACATCGAGTGCACCGCTTTATCCCGCTCTTCTGCGCTTTCACCCGGCTTAAAGGTGCCGTCCGTTACCGCCAGCGTCTCTTCACCGCTCAGCCGCACCAGATCGCCCAGCGACACCGCACGCTCCGGCTGACCTTTCAGGCACACGCCTCCCGCGCAGAGCGTCAGCTGTTCAGCGTCGGTCTGCGGGAACGGCGCATCTGAAGAAGCGCCTGCCAGCGCGTAGAGCCGGTCACGCAGCGCCACCGCCGTCTTATGCACGGCACCGGTCAGGTTGCCGGCCAGCTGCGAACCGCCCGCCACGCCGGCACGCGGCAGCCGGGTATCACCCAGTTCAACTTTAATGCGGGTAGAGTCAAGACAGAGCACTTCTGCCGCAGTCTGCGCCAGAATGGTGTAGGTTCCGGTGCCGATATCAGCACCTGCACTCTGCACCACCAGCTCACCCTGACTGTTGAGGATCAGGCGCGCCTCAGCCGGGGCTTTGTTTACCGGATAGGTTGCCGTTGCCATGCCCCAGCCAATCAGCTCGCGGCCTTCGCGCATTGAGCGCGGTGCCATAGTGCGATCTTTCCAGCCGAACGCTTCAGCCGCTGCGCTGTAAGCCTCTTTCAGACGACGCGTACTCCACGGCAGATTTTCCTGCGGATCCTGTTCTGCATAGTTGCGCAGGCGCAGCTCCAGCGGATCGATACCCAGCGCGTAAGCCATCTCATCCATCGCCACCTCCAGCCCGAACGCGCTCGGGTTCTCACCGGGTGCACGCATCCAGCCCGGCGTGACGGTATTGATAGCGGCAACGTAATGACGCGAATAGACATTCGGCACATCATAGATACGCCCGGTGACTTTGTTGGTGCCTTCGGCGAACGTGTCTATGAGTGAGGTATCGCTTAAACCTTCATGCAGGATGGCCAGTAGTTTCCCGTCCTGTGCAGCGCCCATCTCTATAGTCTGCTGCGTAGCCGGACGACCGCCAAGTCCGGTAAAGGTCTGCGGACGCGACAGCGCCACTTTCACCGGACGCGTCAGCGCGCGCGAGGCAACGCAGGCCAGCGCTACATGGGTGTAGGGCACGGGTTTAGATCCAAAGCCGCCGCCAACATAGGGTGAAATTACCCTAACCTGCTGCTGTTCGATACCCAGCCACTCGGCTATTTCAGTCTGTGCTCCCATGACCCACTGGCTTGGCTCCCATACCGTGAGCGCATTATCCTGCCATGATGCGATGCAGGCATGCGGTTCCATCGGCATGTTGTATTCACGCGGTGTGGCGTAGCAGCTTTTAATTTTCACTTCTGCCTGCGCCATCGCCTGCTGCGCATTGCCCATTTCAACAGTGGCGCTCTCCTGGCGCTCCGCTGCCGGATCATCCATCCAGACCAACGGCTTCTCTTCCTCATAGCGCACTTTTACCAGGCTGGCAGCCCAGGTCGCCTGTTCAAACGTTTCTGCCACCACCAGCCCGATGTTCTGGCCGTTATGAATGATTTTGTCATCCTGCAGCGGTGTATAGGTGGACTGCGCCGCGCCGCCGTCAGCAATGGCGGTAGGCTTGTTGATCTTCAGCGGATTCAGATGGGTATAAATCGCGACAACGCCAGGCTGCCGTTCCGCTTCTGCGGTGTCAATATCTGTCATCCGGCCGCTGGCAATAGTGGACTGCACCACCACGCCATACAGCATATTCTCAGGCTGATATTCCGCTGCATAGCGGGCGGCGCCGGTGACTTTCACCACGCCATCGCCCCGATCGCGTCCGGCACCGAGTGCCTGATAGTTCTGTTCCTGCTTATCCATAAAATGTCCCCGGTTACGCCTTGCCGCCAGCCTGAAGTAGTGCACGTGCAATCACGCGCGGTGTCAGCACTTTTTTATGCTGATTCTGCGGCAGGGTTTTCGCATCCTGCACAATACGCTCTGCGGCACGCCGCAGCGTTTGTTCATCAAACGGCTGTCCGCGCAGCGCCCCTTCCACCTGCTGTGCCCGCCAGGGCTTCGTCGCCACGCCGCCCACGGCAATGCGCACGTCGCGGATCCGGTCACCCTCCAGCTCAATGCCGACGGCGGCGCTGGCAGCCGCAAATTCATACGAGCTGCGATCGCGCACCTTCAGGTAATGCGAATGTTTCAGCGCGGCGGTAAGCGGCAGTTCCACCGCGATGATCATTTCATCGCTGGCGAGATCGTGCTCCAGATGGGGCGTATCGCCGGGCAGGAGATAGAACTGGTCAATCGGAATGCGACGCTCGCGCTGCGCAGCATTGCGCACGATGACCACGGCATCAAAAGCGGTCAGTGCAACAGCCAGGTCGCCCGGATAAACCGCAATACAGCTGTCACTGGTACCCAGAATAGCGTGGTTGCCGTTGATGCCCTCGAGCGCGGCACAGCCCGATCCCGGATTGCGCTTGTTACAGGCGCTGAACGTATGCGGATCGCGGAAATAAACGCAGCGGGTACGCTGCAGCAGATTGCCGCCAATCGTAGCCATGTTCCGCAGCTGCGGCGACGCCGCCTGCCACAGACTGTGATAAATCGCCGGCGCATCACGCTGACACTCTGCATGATGCTCCAGTTCGCTCATGCGCGTCAGCGCGCCGATACGCAGGCTGTCATGGCTGAACGCAATTTCACGCATCTCCTGCAGGCCGCTGATATCCACCAGCGCAGCCGGCTGCTCAACGTCGCATTTCATTAAATCTATCTGCGTGGTGCCACCCGCCAGAAACCGGCTGCTGGCATCCTTCTTCTGCTGCAGCGCCTGTTCCGGGCTGCTCGCCGCAAGGTAGTCAAACGGATTCATCGCGCCTCCGAACTGAGATCGGCGGCGGCCTGCTGAATGGCGTCGACGATATTAGGGTAAGCTCCGCAGCGACAAAGATTACCGCTCATATATTCACGGATCTCATCGGCAGAACCGGCATGCCCCTCCGCAATGCAGGCGGCGGCAGACATGATCTGTCCCGGCGTGCAGTAGCCGCACTGGAAAGCATCATGTTCCAGAAAACGCGCCTGAACCGGATGAAGCGTGCCATCAGGACGCGCCAGCCCCTCAATAGTAGTGACCTGCTGTCCGTTAGCCTGAACGGCCAGCGTCAGGCAGCTCAGAACCCGCTTGCCATTAATATGAACGGTGCAGGCGCCACACTGGCCCTGGTCACAGCCCTTTTTTGTACCGGTCAGCGTCAGGTGTTCACGCAGCGCGTCCAGCAGCGTCACGCGCGGGTCTACGCTGAGGTCAATGGGCTGCCCATTGACCTCGAGATGCAGTTGTATGTTTTCTGACATAGCTCATTTCCAATAGTGAAAGAATCGATCGGGATGCGCGTTTAAGATGTCGTAGTAGAGTGCGCACCCGCTAAGTCTAGACGCTGAGGGCATTTCGGAAGGCGTTGTCAAAAAAAAGAACAAACTTTGTGGGGGATTACCGTAAAAAAGCCATAGCGCAACGGGCCATGGCTTCCGGAACGGGATTAACGGCGCGCTGCGAGACCGTTTTTGTGGCGCACAATGTCCGCCATAATTGATAGCGCGATTTCAGCCGGTGTTTTGCTGCCAATATCCAGCCCGACCGGCGCGTGAATGCGTGCCAGCTGCTCAGACGTCAGCCCGGCAATCTCCGCCAGACGCGATAGCCGCCGGCTGCTGTTGCGCTTCGATCCCATCGCGCCGAGATAAAATGCCGGCAGCAGCACGGCCTCCATCATCGTCAGGTCATCAATGCGCGGATCGTGGGTCAGGGACAGGATTGCCGTTGCATTGTGGCACCCTTCCCGTTCCAGATAGCGGGCCGGAAAACAGCGTATGATCCGCACGCCTGTCTGTAAGTCCGCGCCCATATTTTCCAGCACCTCATCGCGATGCTCGCAGACCAGCGTCTCAAACCCCAGCGCCTGCGCAAAGTTGGCGCAGTAAACGCCTACGCTGGAGAGACCGGCGATAATCAGACGCGGCGGCGCAGAGAGCGTCAGCGTAACCCGGTCGCCTGCGATCTGCGCGGCAGTCTGCTGCGTATAGGGCAGCGTCTCCACGCCGGCGCAGGCGTGCGGCAGCTGCAGCGTTTTACTGATGGCTTCGGCCCGTACCAGCGCATCGTGCATCTGACGCAGATAGTGAATGGATGCCGCGCCCTGCGGCAGCTTTTCTACCAGAATATCCAGCACGCCGCCGCACGGCAGTGCCCGATCGGGCGTCAGCCCGCCGTCACCGTAGCGCACCACGGCACTCGCCTCTCTGAAGGCGTTTTCCGCAATTCGCTGGCGGAAATCCTCCTCCACACAGCCGCCGGAGAGCGAACCGCAAAAATGCCCGTCGGCGCGGATCGCCATCATGGCGCCCGGCGGCCGCGGTGAAGAACCAAAAGTGCTCAGTACGGTACAAAGCCATACCGGATGTGCTTCTGCCCAGTGCTGCGCGGTTTCGAGAACCTGCACATCAAGGTGATACATGAATTGCTCCGTTGTAATGTCCCTTTTTTACTGGCAGGGATCTGAATCTCCCTATGAGTAAATGTCACATTTGGCGTTTCGTCTAATCGGCCCGGAATTTTCCCGCCCGTAACATTTACCGTCCCGGTTCGCTGCGTCACAATAGCGGGATCGTAAACGCAACCCTCACAGGAGTGATATGAAACCTCTGTTTGTCTACGGCACGCTGCAGCCCGGGCACGATAATGCTCATATTCTGGAGCAGATAGGTGGCGAGTGGCTGGCCGGCAGCGTTAATGGCACCTATTATGCGCGCGGCTGGGGCGCCGCCGCTGACTTTCCTGGCGTGGTGCTGTGCCAGGATGGCGCGCGCGTGCCGGGCTATCTGTTTTTCTCGCCCCATCTCGACGTGCACTGGTCAATGCTCGATGCATTTGAAGAGGGCTATGATCGCGTGCCGGTCGCTGTGACCACCGATCGGGGTGAGCAGATCACCGCCTGGGTTTATCAGCTGCAGCCTGCAACAGAGTAGCTATCCTTATCCCGTCAGCTGATGAGGAGAAACCATGATTACGCTCTGTACTGCCTGCGGCACCTCTTATGCCGCGCCGGCCCCCCGGCACTGCCCCATCTGCGAAGATGAACGCCAGTTTATTCCGCCAGGCGGACAGCGGTGGATAACGCAGACTGATTTGCGCGCCGCGCACACCAACCGGTGGCAGCAGCATCTGCCCGGCCTGCTTTCACTGCAGAGTCTGCCGGCATTTGGCATCAATCAGCGCGCCTTTCTGCTTTGCACTCCGCACGGCAATATTCTCTGGGACTGCATCGCCCATCTGGATGAAGCCACGGAAACGCTGATCCGCGCGCTGGGAGGATTGCAGGCGATAGCCATCTCTCATCCCCACTACTACACCACTATGCAGGACTGGGCCGCCGCATTCAGCGCACCGATCTGGCTGCATGCCAGCGACAAAGCGTGGATTATGCGCGACAGTCCGTGGATCCGTTTATGGCAGGAGGAGGAGCATGCCCTGCTGCCAGGCATCACGCTGCTGCGTCTTGGCGGCCATTTTGCCGGTGGCACGGTGCTGCACTGGCAGCGTGATTCGGGGGTAATGCTGAGTGGCGATATTTTGCAGGTAACGCCAGGCGCGGATGCCGTCTCGTTTATGTGGAGCTATCCCAACATGCTGCCGCTCTCCGCACAGGCGGTGCGCAACATGATGCAGCCGTTACGGGATCGCAGTTTCACGCAGCTCTACGGCGCTTTTGACGGACGCGAAATTCTGCAGGATGCCGATGCGATTGTGACGCGCTCTGCGCAGCGCTATCTCAGCTGCCTGAAGTAGAGCATAAGTTATGCTGTAAAAGCATAAGCGCCCTGCCCAATATGGATGTACAGACGTCTGGACGTATATTATAGTCCGGGGCTGACAAGAATAAGGATGCTGCAAACATGAAAAAACGTTTACTGACCGCGCTGCTGGCCGCTTCTGTGACGCTGCTGAGCGCCTGCGATAACAATAACGACGAAAAAATCAAAGTTGCGATTAACAGTGGGCCGGACGAACAGCTCTGGCAGACAGTGAAGCAGGTCGCGCATGACAAATATAAGCTGGACGTTGAGGTGATTGCGTTTAACGATTACGTGCAGCCCAACGAAGCTCTTTACAATAAAGATGTGGATGCAAATGCCTTCCAGAGCCTGCCATACCTTGAGATGCAGTCAAAAGAGCGCGGGTATAAATTTGCCGTCATCACCAATACCTTTGTGTTTCCGATTGCCGGCTATTCCCGCAAAATCAAAAGCTTGAATGAACTGCCGGATGGCGCGACGATCACCCTGTCAAATGAAGCCACCACGCTGGGTCGCAGCCTGCTGCTGCTGCAGGCGCAGGGCCTGATTAAAGTGAAACCTGAAGCGGGTCTGCTGCCCACCACGCTGGATATCACCGCCAATCCTAAAAAGCTGAAGTTTGTTGAGGTGGATACGCCGCAGCTGGCACGCACGCTGGACGATCCGCAGGTTTATCTTTCCATCATCAATAACAACTTTGCGGCGCTGGTGAACCTCTCCGCCTCACGCGACGGCATGTTTATGGAAGGTAAAGCATCACCCTACGTGAATGCCATCGTGGCGCGTGAAGATAATAAAGAGAGTGCGAACGTGCAAAAGCTGAAAGAGGCATTCCGCTCGCAGCCGGTGCTGGACAAAGCCAACGAGATCTACAAAGGCGATATTATCAAAGGCTGGTAAGCGTCCTGCACGCTCCGGACCTCTCCGGACAGTGACCGGGTGTGCCGGAGGTGCAGAGGCATGCGCAATTACCCGGTCCATCCGTTATGTCTGCAGCGGCAACCTGTTCGGGTTACCGCTGCAGATTTTCCGGATTTAAGCATAAAAATGTATTACCGGCGTTGTGCATCATTTCACATTTATCCGCAATCATCTCTGCCGCATAAAATGATACCAATGACTTACAACCGTTCCAGGCTTTAATTGAGTGCAGAAATTAAACTGCAGCTGAAACAGCGTGCTGGCCGGTTAACAACATAAACAGCAGGGTTATCGCGCTTAATCATCAACCTCTCTGTTTTTTTATTTGGCTAAATATCTACGATTGTAACTTTCGTTATCCGATTCACAATTGCTGTAAAACCCGCTAAGTTTGACTTAAGTGTGGCCATTCCTGACTTCTCTTGTCACAACCACGCACCCTTATTTTATATTTAAAAAAATCCCAGACTGTGAGTTCTCATCCACTTAACACGGTGATCGCGTTGTGTCGCCGGGTACACTTTTACCGGAGGATGTATGCGATTCACCCTGAATCCCATTGCGTTGGGGATCGTGGCTGTACAGACCGCGCTCTCTGTTCCACTTGCCAGCCAGGCCGTTACGCTCACTCCTTACAATCCCCGCAACAACGATCAACAAACCGGCGCGCTGATTGTTAACAGCGGCAGTCAGACCCTGACCGGTAATCAGGCGTTTGAAGCAGGCACTGATGGCGCAACAAATACCACGCTCGGGCAGGTAAACATTGTCTCCGGTGCAGCGTTTATCGATCGGGCGAGACTGGATACCGGCCCGCAAAACGTTGCCATTACCGTGCCGGATCTCACCACCGGCGGCAATACGACCTTTCAGGTGTTTGATTCAGCCAGCCTTGTAGCACAGACGCCCGTTAGCAGCAGTACCGTGGTGCCGGATCTGCAAAACGTGAATAACAATCAATATATCAACGCGCGCGTAGCGGATGTGACCGGCAGCGGCAGCGTGCTGGATGTCAGCATCGGGCAACTCACTGCCAGCAGCAGTGCCAGTACCAATGCCTGGACCATGGCGGCAAAAAGCACCACGCTGTTTCAGGCGAGTAATGGCGGGGTCATTAACTGGAACAGCAACAACCGTGTCGCATTCACCGGTTCAGCGGCAGAGGTCGGCGGTGGTGGCGCAACTGACAGTCTGAGCGTGCAAAACCTCGCCACTTACACTGGCAGCTTCAGCGTACAAACGCTGGATGGCAAAACCACCTCTTTTAGCGTAACCAATGCCAGCCAGCTGCAGCGCTACAACACCTGGCTGGTGAGTCAGCTGCAGAGTGGCAACCTCGCCACCGCCCGTTACCTTAGCGAATTTAACAAAGCCGTTACCCTCACCGATGAGGAAATAGTTTACAGCGTCAGCGCCACGCCGCCGGATGAGGTCACGCAACCCCTGGGTAACCGTGTCGTGATCAACGCTGAGGGTATTGGCTCACAGATTACGATTGCCGCAGACAAAACGCTGGAGGCGACCGGCGCGAACGGCGGTGCCGTGCGGGTTGCGTCCGGTGCCAGCGCCACCGTGGATGGCAAACTGGCCAGCCGGGGTACGGCGCTCGCGCTGGACGATGCCAGCGCGACTAACAGCAGCAGCGGAGTCATCAACGGCGGCTTTCTTAACCGGATCGACGGCACCGGCGTGGGCGCGGCCAGCAGCAATGCGACGGCGGTCACGGTGCAAAACAACGGCAACTTTATCAATAATGGCGTGCTGAACCTCGGCACCACCGGCAGCAATCTGACCAGTGGCGTGGCAGGTATCCGGCTGGATGCCAGCGCGCAGGCGAGTAACAGCGGGAATATTAACGTTGGCGTTAATGGTTCCGCCGCACGCGGCACCACCTCTGGCGTTCTGCTCACAGCCGACAGCAGCCGCTTTACCAACACCAGTGCGGGCACCCTTTACATCGGACGCGGCCCGCAAAACAGCCTGAGCGATAACGTAGCGGAAACCGCGATGAATCAGAGCGGTCTGACCAGCGGTATTGCCCTGCTGGCGAACGGCAGCGCGATCAGTGAAGGCCGCATCGTGCTCGGTTCCCGCGTGCAGAATGCGGCCGGCATGTCAGTCAGCGGCGCGAACAACGCCACGCTCATCAACAGCGGCACCATTGATATTAACGGCAGCGCGGCGCGCGTGCCGCGCGAAAACACCGGCATGCTGGTCAGCAACAGCAGCGGCACGCTGGAGAATCGTGGCACCATCAATCTCAACGGGGTTAACGGCACCGGCCTTAAAGTACTGGCTGGCAATGGCAGTACGGCGGCGGCAAGCTCTGCCGGCACAATCAATGTGGCGGGCGGAGCCGATCCCGCCAGCGGCACACGCAATTTTGGCGTATGGGCAGAGGGACAGGGTAGCGGCACAGCACTGGCCAGCGTGGATGGTCGCATCAATCTGACAGGCAACGGGGCGATAGGCGTACACGCACGCGGTAATGCCACCATTAATGTTACGCAGGATGCGATCCCGGTATTCAGCACCGGCAGCCAGCAAATCGGCTTCTTTGCCTATGGTCCGAATGCGCTGATCAACGTAGCGGATAATAATGCTTTTGACGTCACCACCCGTAATTCCACCCTGTTTCGTATCGAACAGGGCGCCGGTTTTGATGGTTCAGATACCACGCTCACTGCTTCCGGCGCGGGAAGCGTGGCGATCAACGGCACCGGTGCTGATGGCACCACGGTTAACACCCGCAATGCCACGCTGAACGTCAGCGGTAGCGGTGCGGCTGGCGTAAACATCGAAGGCGGTGCACTGGGCAATATCGATGCCGCCACCACCATCAATCTCACCGGCAGCAATGCTATCGGGGCGATTGCCGACGGACAAAAACATACGCTGACCGGTGCCAGCAGCCGCGCTCCGGTTGCCGGCACCCGGCTGATTTCAGCGGCAGAGCTGGATTCAGCGCAGGACACTATTACAGGCTATCTGGCGCGTAATCGCGCCCGGCTCACCAACAGTGGCAATATCACGTTCAGCGGCGCCAGCACCACCGGGATACGCGTGGAGAGCGGTGCCAGCGGCAGCAACAGTGGCAATATCAGTATCAGCGAAGGCGGCAGCGGCATTGTGGTCAACAGCGTGGGCAGCCCCTTTGCCACCACCGTCAGCAACAGCGGTAACATTGAGGTAAATGGCGGCAGCATCCGTAACCGTACGCGCGGCGTAACGGCCGGTGGCGCACAGGCTGTCGCAAATCTTGACGCCGGCACGCTTACTCTTAATGGTATTGGTGCAATGGGTGCCGAAGCGCTCAGCGGTGCGCAGGTTAATATCGCTGCGGGATCAACGCCGGTTTTCAATAACAGCAATCAGATCGCTTACCGCGCAGCGGGCAGCGGCTCCCGTATCAGTTCGGCAAGTCGTACGCTGAACATCACGACTGCGGGCTCCACCGGCTACCGCATTGACGACGGTGCTGCGCTCGGTTTCAGCGCCGCCAGTGCGCTCACCGCCAGTGCGGCAAACGCCACCGGCGTCATTGTTTCCGGTAATGGCAGCAGCCTGAACAGCACTAACGCCAGTTTTACCGCCAGCGGCACGGGCAGCACGGCGGTTCGCGTTGAAGGGGGTGCTGCAGCCACGCTGGACAGCAGCAGCACGCTTAATCTGAGCGGTAATAATGCCGTCGGCATCCTGGTGAACACGCTGCGCAGCGACCTCAGTAATGCGCTGGATGGCAGCGCTGCCGCGACCCGGGTAACCAGCAACGCCAGCATCCGTGGGGCCGGCAGCGGCGCTACCGGCGTCGACATTACCAACGGCGCGACCCTGATCAACAACGGTGCGCTTAGTCTGACCGGAAATAACAGCATCGGCATCCGCTCCCGTGCCGGCAGTACGTTAACCAATAACGGTGTGGTAACAGTGACCAGCGGCACCGGTCTGGATGTTTCCGGCCGCGGCAGCACGCTGGCGCAGGGCGGCGTCATCAATGTTGAAAACGGCGTGGCTGGCGTACGTATCAGCGAGGGCGCCCGGCTGGCGCTGAACGGTCGCACTACAGCGATTACCGCGCGCGGAACCGCACACGGGATTTTACTTGACCAGGGCGCCGCGGCACTCAGTGCCGCAGATGCCAGCATCAGCGTTTCCGGCAGCGGCAACGGCATTGAGAACCGTGCAGAACTCAGCAATGTCAGCCTCAGCAACCTGACGCTTAACGTCGGCAACGGCAGCGGCATTCGCACCGGTGTGGCATTCGATCCCGCTTCCACCGTGACGGCAAACGTCAGGGGTAGCGGCAACGGCCTTAACATTGCTAACGCCGACGGCAGCACTACGCGCGGCGATCTGACGCTGGGTCCAGGCTACGTGTTTAACGTCAGCGGCGCAGGCGGTAGCGGTATTCGTGCCAATACCACGGGTGATATTTTCACCGCTGCCAGCGTAAACATTGATGATCCCGCTGGCGGATCGGCGCTGATCTCCGGTACGGCCGGTACCATTGTGAATACCGGGACGCTCCGCTCTGCCAGCCTGCGCGCGCCGGTAGTGGATCTCCGCGGGGGGAAAACGGTGTTTGAAAACGTCGGCACCATTATTACCGCCACGCCACAAACTCAGGCAGTTGCCGGCAGTAATGCCGACGACGTCATCTTGCTGACAGAAGGCGACGTGCGCGGCGATATCAATCCCGGCGGCGGGTCCGACACGTTTCGCTGGAGCGGCGGCAGGCTTAACGGCAGTCTGACGATGGGTAATGGTAACAACAACCTGGCGGACATCAGCGGCGTCAGTCTCAGCACCACTTATCATCTCACCAGCGGCAGCGGAAGCGGTAACAGCCTGACATTCAGCCAGATTGACGGGCGTGGCGGCAGCTTTAGCGCCGACGATCGCCGCAAAGGGGTAAACCTTGGCACGGGCTGGAGCACGATCAACTTTGCAGATACGCGCTGGACGCTGACCGATAATCTGCAGCTGGCGCGCAGCACAATTAATATTGATAAGGCGTCCATCTTATATGCGGGTAACAATGTACACCCGCTGCTGGCAGGCGGTACGGCAGGGTCGCTGGTGGTTAATAACAGCGGCACGCTGGATCTCACTAACGGCGCTGGTTCACCGGGTAATACGCTGGCGATCAACGGATCGCTGGCGTCTGCGGGAGGTCAGGCGAACCTGATCACCCGACTGAACCGGGGTGGTACGCTGAGTAACCAGTTTACCGATCGCATCAGCGTAACCGGCAATGCCAGCGGCACCACGCTGCTGAATGTACAGCCGGATGCTGCCAGCAGCGGTACGCTGACCGATCTTAATCGCAACGGTAGCGTTGAGGGCAATGAAGGTATTTCGCTGGCGCAGATAGGGGGTAACGCGGCTGCCGGCAGTTTTGCACTGGCGGATGGCTATCTCGGGGCCGGGCCGTGGCAGTATCGGTTGTATACTTTCGCGCCGGGCAGCAGCGATCCGGCGCAACGCCTGGTCAGCGGCAGCGGAAATAACTACTGGGATTATCGACTGGCAAACTATCTTGTGTGCGAGAACAGCAGCAGCTGCCAGCCTGCGCTGATTACCGATGCTTTTGGCAGCGAGCAAGCTTATAACGCACGTCCGGCCGTGGTACCACAGGTGCCTGCTTATGTATCGGCGCCCACCGGCCTCGCCTATTACACCACCGGCATTATCGATGACCTGCATAAACGTCTGGGTGAGCTGCGCCACGGACAGCAGCGCGCTGACGGCAATGGCGGCGAGATGTTTCTGCGCTATATCGGCTCAAACCTGAAATACCAGAGCGATCGCAGCTTCCGTGATTATGGTTATGATTTTGATCTCAATTACAGTGCGGTGCAGCTGGGTGGCAATGTGCTGCGGCTTGATGGCGCAAGCGACTCCCTGCGCGGCGGCGTGGCATATACGCGTGGCAATACGCGTCTGCGCCCCAAAGCGGCAGATGGCTATAGCAGCACCACTTTTGACAGTGATAGCCTGGCGCTCTACAGCACCTGGCAGCGTGATAACGGCTTCTATCTGGATGGCGTGCTGTCATTTGACTGGCACCGCGGTGAAACCGATATCGCGCGGCAAAAACAGGTGGCGAAGCTGAAAGGACGCGGCTGGACTGCCTCACTGGAGAGCGGCTATCCGTTTACGCTGGGTGACGGCTATCAGCTGGAACCGCAGGCGCAGCTGCTGTATATGCAGCTTAACATGAATGACTTCACCGATAAGGATGGCAGCAAGGTTCGCTACGGTGATTATGACCAGACGATTGGCCGGCTGGGTGCGCGTCTCAATCGCACCTGGAGTGATGACTATCATCGCCAGTATACGCCTTATCTGCGCGCAAATTATTACAGAGGCTGGGGCGGCGCAGCCACTACCTCGGTCGCTGCTGCAGATAATCCGGCGCTGGGGGCCACGTTTACCAGCGGGCATGTTGGCCAGATGTGGGAAGCGGGTGCAGGCGGCACGGTAACGCTGCACAACGACGTTTCGCTCTATGCTGAAGCCGATTACCGTAAAGCGATCGAGGGTAACGGCGCCAAAGGATGGCGCTACAACGCTGGCGTGCGCTGGGAGTTCTGAACCAGCCCGATACACGGGACGAGCCGGACAGTCCGTCCCGTGTAAGCACGCTCCGGCACCTGTAGTGATAAAAGAGGTGACGTGCTCCGCCAGCGCTTCAGGCTGACGCAGTCTGAAGCCTGTTTTTCTGGCTGATAAACGCGCAGCGGTATAAAAATCGCGTAAAAATTTGCGCTCACGGCGTAAAAATGGTGTGTGAATAGTCGCCACCCTCTCCCTGCCTGTGCAGAAAACCGCTATCTTCGCCGGTATTACTCCGGCGCTGAAGAGATATAGCGCCCTTCTGTTAACCTGAGCAGGAACCCCATGAAACACCCGCACAAAGCCTCGCTGCCTGCTGGCATGCTGGCCGCTGCCGGTATCGTCTTTGGTGATATCGGCACCAGCCCGCTTTATACCCTGAAAGAGTGTCTGTCGATTCTGCCCGACGGCAGTGTCTCACCGGCTGCCGTCATGGGCTTTTTATCGCTGATCTTCTGGGCGCTGACGTTGATCGTTACGCTGAAGTATGTCTGTTTCGTTATGCGCGCGGATGATGACGGAGAGGGGGGCATCCTGACGCTGATGGCGCTGGCCCGACGCGGCGTCAGCAGCAAAGCGGGACACGTTGTCATGCTGGCGGGCCTGATTGGCGGCGCGTTCTTTTATGGCGACGGCGTGATCACCCCGGCGATTTCGGTGCTTTCCGCCATTGAGGGCATAGAGGTCATCTCACCGGCGCTGAAACCGTTTATTGTACCGCTGGCGCTGGTTATTCTGACGCTGCTGTTTGTCATTCAGCGTCAGGGCACCGACAAGGTCAGCCGCATATTCGGGCCGGTGATGTTTATCTGGTTTGCCGCCATTGCGCTGCTTGGGGTGCGCGGCATTTTGCTTCATCCGCAGGTGCTCCAGGCGCTGAGCCCGCACTATGCGCTCGGTTTTCTGCTCAGCCACCCTGCGCTGGCGCTGGCGGCGCTTGGCATGGTAGTGCTGGCCGTCACCGGTGCCGAGGCGCTCTATGCTGACATGGGGCATCTGGGTAAAACCCCTATCCGCCTCGCCTGGCTGGTTGTCGCCATGCCTGCGCTGGTACTCAACTATTTTGGTCAGGGCGCACTGGTCATTGCGGATAGCACCGCGCTCAGTAATCCCTTTTATCTGCTGGCACCGGCGTGGGGGCAAATCCCGCTGATCGTGCTCTCTACGCTGGCAACGGTTATCGCCGCGCAGGCAGTTATCTCGGGTGTCTATACGCTGACGCATCAGGCGATACGGCAGGGTTTTCTGCCGCCGATGCGCATTATCTTCACGTCGCATACCGAGTCAGGTCAGATCTATATTCCGGTAGTGAACTGGCTGCTGTTTACCGCAGTGATGCTGATAGTAATAACCTTCCGTGAGTCGTCGGCGCTCTCCTCTGCTTACGGCATTGTCGTAACCGGAACGATGGTGATCACCGCCGGACTGGCAGGTGTAGTGGCGCGGCGCAACTGGCACTGGCCGCTGCCGCTGGCCGGGCTGTTCTTACTCATCATGCTGAGTATCGATGTGCCGCTGTTTATCGCCAACCTGATGAAGCTGCTCTCCGGCGGCTGGATCCCGGCGCTGCTGGCGCTGACCATGATGGCGCTGATGCTGACCTGGAGCAGCGAACGCAACCGGCTGATCCGGCGGCTCGACAGCAGTCAGGCCAGCCTGCTGGCGCTGGTCAGCTCGCTGGAAAAAAGCCCGCCCAGCCGCGTGGAGGGTACCGCCGTGTTTCTGGCGCGTAAAGAGTTTGAGATCCCGCAGGCGCTGCTGCATAACCTTAAGCATAACCGCGTGCTGCACCGGCGCGTTGTGCTGCTGCATATCCGCACTATCGATACGCCGCGCGTGCATAATCAGCAGCGTATTACGCTGACGCCGCTCTCTGCTTCCTTCTGGCAGGTGACTGCGGCCTATGGCTGGCGTGAAACGCCGTCGATGACAGAGATCCTGCATCTGTGCGGACTGGAGGGTTTTGGCTGCTCGGTTAATGAAGCGTCGTTTTTCACCTCCCACGATACGCTGGTGATGAAGCAGCGTCATGGTCTGGCGCGCCTGCGCGGCGGTATCTTTCACTTTTGCCAGCGTAACGCGCTGCGGGCGCATGAACAGTTTCATATCCCGCCAAACCGCGTCATTGAGCTGGGTGGTCAGCGCGAGTTTTAACCCGTGAACGCATTAGCATACGGCGTAAACCTGTAAGCAGATGCAACCAGGTTACTGCTGAAGTGACAAAGTTGTGGCAGAACTTTTCTTAACAAGATATTAGCAATTAAAGCTAAACCAGACGGCGCGGCAGGGTGTTTAGTCACCTTGTCGCCCGCGCTTTTTTAAACCGGGCAGAAAAATGCATAACGGACCCCCATCGTGCAATTATCTCAGGAGCAGGCTTATGAAAGCGTTAATCAATGATGTTATCTCAATCTTCACTCCGCAGGATGTCCAGCCGGTACTGGTTCGTGCCGATCTGACACCCCAGCAGATCGCTTCACTGCGCCCTACCAGCGTGACCAGCGTAAGCTGGGCAACCTCAATGGATGAGTTAACCGATGCGGTGGTCAAAAAGACGCTGGCAGCAGGCGCAGCGGGATATCACATCAGCGATGTGGAATCGCATGAACCGGCACATGACGGGCATCCGGTACTGGCAGCGAAAGCAACGCTCTATCATATCGGTGATGACATTGCGCTGAATGGCTAACGCTGACGTCTCTGCGCCTGCTGAATAACTGGCGGGCGCCTGACGCAAATTACCCGCAGTTTTATTTGCTTTACGTTCAGCCTGTGGTTATAAAGAATAACCGCGCAACAGAAGCGGTTATCCTGCTGATATTTACCCTACTCTTCCCGCCTTATTTGCTGCTTATTTAGCCTGAATATTGTTATGTAACTTAATTAACCGGTGTAAATACTTAAATAACTAAAAACAGGTTAATCTTTCCGTAACAATATTTTAATTTGCCATCCGAATTTTTAACGTTCATCTGCACTGAATATAGAACAGGACTGGCATGAATCAGACCAAAAAAATTGTGTCCGCGCTTTCGCTGACCGCACTGCTTGTTTCTTCAGCGGTTCACGCTGAAAATGCACCAGAAAAAACCGACGTGCTGCTGATTGGCGGCGGGATCATGAGTGCCTCTCTGGGCACCTGGCTGCAGGAGCTGCAACCGGGCTGGAAACAGCTGATGGTTGAGCGTCTTGACGGCGTGGCGATGGAATCGTCCAATGGCTGGAACAATGCCGGTACCGGTCACTCTGCTAACATGGAGCTGAACTACACGCCAGAGCGTGCAGACGGTTCAATCGACGTTAGCAAAGCGCTGGAAATCAATGAGTCATTCATGATCACCCGCCAGTTCCTGACCAGCCAGGTTGAGCGCGGTGTGCTGCACGACCCGCGTTCCTTCATCAACTCTACGCCACATATGAGCTTCGTCTGGGGTGATAAAAACGTTGAGTATCTGACTAAACGCTATGCGGCGCTGCAGAAAACTACCCTGTTCCAGGGCATGAAATTCTCAACCGATCACAAGCAGATTGAGCAGTGGGCACCGCTGGTGATGGAAGGCCGCGATCCGGCGCAGAAAGTTGCTGCGACCTGGACGCCGGTCGGTACTGACGTCAACTACGGTGAAATTACCCGTCAGCTGATCGGCAGCCTGAAAAAAGATCAGAACTTCACGCTGGAGACCTCGTCTGAAGTCACCGACTTCAAACGTAACGGTGATAACTCCTGGCACGTCACGATTAAAGATGTGAAGAGCGGTAAAGATCGCAGCGTTGATGCGAAATATGTCTTTATCGGTGCCGGCGGCGCGGCCATCAAGCTGCTGCAGAAAACCGGCATTCCGGAAGCGGACAACTACGGCGGCTTCCCGGTAGGCGGCTCATTCCTGATGACCGAAAACCCGGCGATCACCAGCCGTCACCTGCAGAAAGTGTATGGTCAGGCTTCCGTGGGCGCACCGCCGATGTCGGTTCCGCATATCGATGCGCGTAACCTCGACGGTAAAAAAGTGGTGCTGTTCGGGCCGTTCGCGACCTTCTCAACCAAGTACCTGAAAAATGGCTCGCTGTTTGATCTGCTGAGCGCAACCACCACCAGCAACGTTATGCCGATGACGCACGTGGGTATCGATAACTTTGACCTGGTGAAATATCTGATTGGTCAGGTCATGCTGACGGATGATGATCGCTTTGCCGCGCTGAAAGAGTACTATCCAAACGCGCGCAAAGAGGACTGGAAACTGATTCAGGCGGGTCAGCGCGTACAGATCATCAAGAAAGATGCGGATAAAGGCGGCGTGCTGAAACTCGGTACGGAAATTGTTACCGATCAGCAGAAAACCGTTGCGGCCCTGCTGGGTGCGTCACCAGGTGCGTCAACCGCTGCGCCTATCACCCTGAACGTGATGAAATCGCTGTTCCCGCAGCAGTTTGCTTCACCGGAGTGGCAGGAAAAAATCCGTTCTATCGTTCCGAGCTTTGGCCAGAAGCTGAATGGTAATACCGCGCTGACGCAGCAGATATGGGATAACACCGCTTCTGTACTGCAGCTGACCAAACCACCGGTCATTACTATGAGCGAGCCGCAGGCCGCGCCGATGCAGGCGAAGCCGCGTGAAGAATCTGCTAAACAGGATATGGCGCTGTAATCGCGGCCAGCCCTGAACCTGCAAGCCGGACACTGTCCGGCTTTTTTTATGCCGGTAACCCGTCAGCAGAGCGCGCAAAATAGCTGTTCAGCAGCCGCCAGAGATAGTGTGCAGCAGGCGTCATGCGGTGATCGGCGCTGTGCAGCAGCTGACACTGGCTGTCGCGCGCGATGCGATGATCAAGCGGCACTGCAACCAGCCGATCGTGATCGAGAATACTTTTCAGCGTCTGCGGCGTCATAAACGCCACGCCCTGCCCGGCCAGCGCCAGTGAAATTGCGCTGGTAAACAGGTTACAGCTGCAGGCAGGCGTAAAAATCAGTCCTTCACTCCTGAACATGGCATTGAGGTAGCGCTGCAATCCAAACTGTTCATCCATACCAATAAGACGATGCGCGGCCAGCTGTGACAATGTCACCTTTTCCAGCGTGGCCAGGGGATGCGAGGGCGGGACTACCGCACAGATAGGGCCGCGCCTGAAGCTGTTACAGCGCAGTCCGGGCGGACCTGAGGGGCCAAAACTGACCGCCATATCCACCTCCCCTTTGGCCAGCAGCGTCAGCGTGGTTTGCATATCTCCCGACTGAATATTGACGAACACCGCCGGATAAGCCTGCGAAAACTCGGCTATAACATGGCGGATCACTTCATCCGCCATTCCCTGGCCCACGCGCAGCGTGACGCTGCCACCGCGCATATGACGCATATCCTGCAGCTGCCGCTCCAGCTGCCGGCGGCGCTGGCTGGTCAGCGCATAATCCTCTGCCAGCAGTTTACCGGCGTCGGTCAGAACGACATTTCTGCCACGTCGTTCCAGCAGCGGCAGCTGCAGTGCGCGCTCAAGCTGCGCCAGCTGGCGGCTAATCGCAGAAGCGTTTACCCCCAGTGCGTCTGCAGCGCGGCGAATACCGCCATGCATCCCGACCTCATATAAGTAACTTATCGATTTTTCCGGATAGCTGGATAACGTCATACTTTGCGCTTATCTGTTGACCTGAGAGCAACAATAATAACCAGCGCGGCTTATTTTTCTACCGTGTTTTTTCTGCGCATACTGCCAGTGCAAACCCGACAGACAGGAAAAATATAAAATGAAAGCGATCGCCCTTTATCTGGAACAGCACGCCGCAGACATTCTGGCGGATATTAAAAAACTGGTAGCGGCTGAATCTCCCTCTGACGATAAGCCTGCCGTCGACGCCTGCGGTGAGGTGCTGCAGCAGCTGTTTCAGCAGCGTCTTAACGTACGGGCTGAAATAACACCGCAGCAGCACTACGGCAATCACCTGAAATTTTCGCTGGGCGGACAAACGCCGCAGAGCACCATTATTGGTCATTTCGATACCGTCTGGGATAGAGGTGAACTTACGCTGCGTGAAGAAGCGGGACGCTTATACGGTCCCGGCATTCTTGATATGAAAGCGGGACTGGTACAGGCGATCTGGGCAGTACGCGCGCTGCAGCAGCTTAACCTGCCCGGCTGGCAGCAGGTGGTGTTTCTCTGCAACAGTGATGAAGAGCTGGGCAGCCCCAGCTCACAGCAGTGGATTGAAACGCATGCGCAGGGCTCCACACAGGTCTTTGTTGTGGAGCCCGCAGTGGCGGGCAGCGGCGCGCTGAAGGTCGCCCGCAAAGGCACCGGCCGCTATGACCTTACGCTGACCGGCCTGGCCGCGCACGCCGGCAACAATCCGGAAGAAGGCGCCAGTGCGGTTCAGGAGATGGCGCAGCAGATCCTGGCGCTGCACGCGCTCAACGCGCCTGACCGTGGCACTACGGTCAACGTCGGCGTTGCCAGCGGCGGCAGCCGGGCGAACGTTGTGGCGGATCGCGCCCGTCTTGAAGTGGATACGCGCGTCACCTCAGAAGAGGAAGCGGCGCGCCTGCATGCGGCGATCATGCAGCTGCAGTCGCACGATCCGCGTGTGACCCTGCACATCAGCGGTGAACAAAGCCGTCCGCCTATGCGCCAGAGCGCGGCATCACGCGCCTTGTTTACCCGCGCGGTGCACATTGGTCATCAGCTGGGACTGACGCTGGAGGGGGCCTCCGTTGGCGGCGGCAGCGACGGCAACTTTACCGCGGCGCTCGGGCTGCCCACGCTGGATGGGCTGGGGGCAACCGGTGCCGGGATCCATGCACGTCATGAGCATATTATTGTCGCGGAGGTGGTGCAGCGTACCGCGCTGCTGGCTGGCCTGCTGAGCGGAGAGACGCCATGACACAGATACCGCTGGAAAAACCGGACACCGCTGTGCGCCAGCGGGAGGGCCTCAGCCCCTACCTGCTGCTGTTTATTATCCTGGTGCTGGCCGCTGTGTCGACCTGGCTTATCCCGGCAGGCGTCTACGATTATGAAACGCGTGACGGCATTAAGTTTGCCGTAAAAGAGAGTCTGCATGCGGTGCCGCAGAGTGGCGTGCTGCCGCTGGAGATCTTTATGGCGATTGCCGCAGGCATGGTCAAACAGGCACCGATTATCTTTCTGATCCTGTTTACCGGCGGCGTACTGGCGGTGATTGAGAAAACCGGTGCGATAGCCACCGCTCTGCAGGCGCTGTCGCGCAGCAGCACGCTGAGCGATACGCGCATCATCATTATTTTCGCCGCGATTTTCTCCCTGCTGGGCACCACCGGCGTGGTTGTTAATGCGGTGGTCGCCTTTGTGCCAATCGGACTGCTGGTGGGGCGTTCACTCGGACTCTCCCCTATGCTTGGGGCCTCACTGGTCTACCTGACCTGCGCCGCCGGCTACAATGTTGCCATTTTAAATCCGGCCACTACCGGGCTGACACAGCATCTGGCGCAGCTGCCGCTGTTCTCCGGCATGCTGCTGCGCGCCCTGACCTGCCTGCTGTTTGTGGTCAGCGCCGCGCTTTACCTGATCCACGCGGTGCGCCGGGCGCGTAAAAACGGTGAGTACCGGCCAGCGATGCGTGCCGAAGCAGAGAGTAGTGCACCGGTGACCGGGCGCCATAAGCTGATTCTGGCGACAACAGCGCTGGCGCTGCTGCTCTTTATTGCCGGTACGGTGCGCTATCACTGGGGCACCCGTGAGATGTCAGCGATGTTTATTCTGCTGACCATAGTGATCGGGCTGCTGGGCCGCCTGTCCGGATCGGACATTGCCAACACCTTTCTGGCAGGCTGCGCCACGCTGGTTAAAGGGGCGTTTATCGTGGGTATGGCAGCCGCTATTTCGCTGGTGCTGCAGCAGGGTAATGTACTCGACCCCATTGTCGGGTTTCTTTCCGGCCTGCTGGAGCCGGTGCCCGCCTGGCTGGCCACCATTGGCATGTTTATCAGCGCAGCGCTGATCCACTTTGGTATCTCATCCGGTTCAGGGGAGTCTGCGCTTTTGATCCCGATTTTCTCACCGCTGGGCGATAACCTTGGCCTGACGCGTCAGGTAATGGTGCAGTCGGTGCTGCTGGGTGAAGGGATCGTTAACTGTATGAGCCCGACCTCCGGCGTGCTGATGGCGGTTCTGGCTACAGCTGGCGTCTCTTTCGGTCAGTGGCTGCGCTTTGTTGCCCCGGTCATCGCCATCTGGTTTGTGATCTGTGTAGTGATGCTGCTGATTGGTGTGGCTATCGACTGGGGTCCCTTCTGACCGTGCCCTGCTCAGGCAGCGCCCGCTTTATTCAGGGGCTGCCTCTTTCTTTCCCGGAGATGATCTGTTTATCGACTGCAGTACTATTTTTAACGGGTTCGTATTGTTCTGGATCAATATTTTTATTCTTATAAAACGTTGAATGTAAAAAAATTATAATCACTTCATAAAATACTACTCCGCTAACTAAATAATTACAGCAACGCTAAAAATAGCTATCAAGCTTCCGTTAGCCGTGACGATAGTAAATTGACGGCAGAGCATGAAGTCCGCACGGCTCTGGCCAGCATTTCAATATCTCACTAAAGGTGAATGTTATGGGCCTTGCTCACTCCCTCTCAAATATTAAAATCGGAAAGAAACTGGGAGCCGGTTTTATTATTGTGATTGCCGCCTCACTGGCAATAACTGTTATAGCATTTGATTGTTTTCGCAGTATTAAAGATAACTCAGCCCGGCGTACAGTCACGGTTGAGATGGTGAATACGCTCAGCAAAGCGCGGCTGAATCGCACCCTGTATCAGTACACAAAAGATGAGCAGTTTGCCGTGCGGAACGTTGAAGCGCTGAAAGAACTCGCTTCACTTTACCAGCGTCTGGGTACGTTCAGCTGGGACGCAGAGGGTCTGCAGAAAGTGAATCAGCTGGGCGAACTAATGCGCAGCTATCGGGACCAGCGCGAAAAATTTGTCGCTGCCGCCAAAGAGACCACCGGCACCTTCAGTGCAATTACGCCCGCCACGCTGATTAAGCTGGCGCATCAGCTGGAATCGCTGAACCGCGGCCTGACGCCAGAGACCGCGCCGCCGGTTATGCAGCTCACCGCCACGCTCTACGATACCGCGAATATTGAAGAGAACTTCCTGAAAAATCCGGGTGAAACCAGCAGAGATGCCATCACGGATAAATTTATTACCATCACCACCCTTACCGAGCTGCTCGGGAGTTTTAATCAGGGAGATATCACGACCGCAACCCAGGCTGTGCTGGCCACCATTAATCAGCAGCGCCCCGCCCTGATACCGTATATGAACGCCTTCAGCACCGAAAAAAGCGAATCCACGAGCCTGACAGCAGCGGCGGAACGACTGAACGCAGGCGTGGCTGAGATGTTCAGTTATCAGTCGCAGCTTTCTGCCTCGTTTATTAAAGGCGCCGAGTGGCGTATCGCTATTGCCGCCATGATCTGTGTGGTGCTGAGCCTGCTGATTGCCTGGCGCATTACGCGCAACATTACCCACCCGCTGCGTGAAACGCTCAGCGCGGCACAGCGTATTGCCGCCGGCGATCTGACCATCTCCCTGAATACCACCCGGGGTGACGAACTGGGCCAGCTGATGCAGGCGGTCGACACCATGAACCATAGCCTGCAGACCATTATTGCTAACGTGCGCAGTGGCGTCAGCAGCGTGGCGCGCGCCTCCGCAGAGATTGCTGCCGGAAATACCGATCTCTCGTCCCGTACCGAACAGCAGAGTGCCGCCGTGGTGCAGACCGCCGCGAGTATGGAACAGCTGACCTCAACCGTGAAGCAGAATGCTGAAAACGCCCATCACGCCAGCCAGCTGGCGACCGACGCTTCCGGCAATGCGGGCCGCGGCGGCGAGATTATCCGTGACGTGATCACCACCATGAGCGGCATCAGCCAGAGCTCCGGTAAAATCGGTGAAATCATCAATGTCATTAACAGCATCTCGTTCCAGACCAATATCCTGGCGCTGAACGCGGCGGTTGAGGCGGCGCGGGCCGGAGAACAGGGACGCGGCTTTGCGGTGGTGGCGGGCGAGGTCAGGAATCTGGCGCAGCGCAGCTCCGTGGCGGCAAAAGAGATTGAGACGCTGATCCGTGAATCACTGGATCGCGTTAACGACGGCTCCGCGCTGGTGGATCGCGCCGGCACCACAATGAACGATATTGTGCAGTCGGTGACGCAGGTCCGCGACATTATGGGGGAGATTGCGGCCGCGTCTGACGAACAAAACCGGGGCATTTCGCAGATTGCGCAGGCGATGTCGGAGATGGATACCACCACTCAGCAGAATGCTGCTCTGGTTGAAGAGTCCTCGGCCGCTGCGAGTTCGCTGGAATCTCAGGCGATTGAACTGGAGAAAACCGTGGCTATCTTCCGTTTGTCAGCAGAACAGGAAAATGCGGCGCGGGTTGCACCGAAGCCTGCCCTCGCACCATCAATGGTTAAACCCAAACCTGTCGCCACCGCCGACGCCAGCTGGGAAAGCTTTTAATCGGCTCTGCGCAGACAAAAGCCCGTAAGCGGATGAAAAGCTTACGGGCTTTATTTTTGGCCTGCGTCAGCCGGAACGCCGGCAGAATGTGATCAGATCAGAAATCGTAACCCACGGTCGCCACAATTGAGCGCTCGGCGCCCCAGTAGCAGTAGCCTGTACCGTAACACGCGGAGACATATTCGCGATCGGTAAGGTTATTGGCATTGACCTGGACATAAGCGCCTTTCAGCTGACTGTTCCAGGCACCGAGATCGGCGCGTACCGAGGCGTCAAACAGGGTAACCGAAGGCAGCCGGCGGGTGTTTTCATTGTCAGCCCACTGCTTGCCGATATAGCGCACGCCGGCACCCACGCTCAGGCCGTAGTCAAACTGATATTTACTCCAGAGCGAAGCCATAGCGTTGGGGGTAACATACGGCGTATGGCCATCATTACCATCCACTGAATCTTTATACCGCACGTGGCTGAGCGTGTAGTTGGCGATGGTGCTGAGGCGCGGCGTCAGCTGAGTGTGCGCTTCCAGCTCCAGCCCCTGCGAATGCACCTTACCGGCAGGAACAAAGTAAGATCCCTGCACGATACGGTTGCCGACATCTTTCTGCGTAAGATCGTATACCGCAGCGGTGTAGAGATCGGATGTACCCGGCGGCTGGTATTTCACGCCCGCTTCATACTGCTCAGCGGTAGTGGGTTTCAGCAGGTTGCCGTTCTGGCCCGAGAGCGACTGCGGCGTAATAGCCTGGCTGTAACTCACATAAGGTGAGATGCCGTTATCGAAGGCATAAAGCAGTGCTGCACGCCCGCCCACGTGGTCATCCTGACGCCGGTTTTTGGTTGCCTGATCGTAGTTCTCGGTCTGCGACACAATGCGATCGTAGCGACCCGACAGATCAAGATGCCACTTATCCCAGAGCATCTCATCCTGCAGATAAACGCCGGTCTGATAGTAGTAGCGCTGCGAGCGCTCGAAGGTGTACACGTCGTTGGCGCCCACGGAGGTGCCGGTCCGCGCATTCAGCTGGCTGGCGTTACCGCTTGCATCATGCAGATCGTTTTTATACTGGTGATACTCCGCGCCCAGCACCACTTTATGCTCTACCGCGCCGGTGGCGAAATCCGCCTCCAGCTGATTATCAATGGCGTACGCTTTCAGCGATGAACGCGAACCGGAGTAGTAGCGGTTCAGCAGATCCGAATTATTCCCTGTCCAGCCGATTTGATACACCTGATCGAGATCGACGTTTGAGTGAGAGTAGCTGGCATTAGAGCGGAACGCCCAGGTGTCATTAAAGCGGTGCGCAAATTCGGCGCTGTAGATCTGCTCGCGGCGCTTGAACTGGTCGAGTGAACTCTGCCCGTCGTAGAAACCGTTGCTTAGCTTATAACCGTTATGTTCGGTGATGCTGCCCTCACCCGGCACCGCACTGTGGTAGCCGCCTGAGGGATCTTTCTGCAGATACGCGCGCAGCAGCAGCGAAGTATCTTCCGACGGCTGCCAGAGCAGCGAGGGTGAAATCGCATATTTCTCTTCCCGCGTGTGATCGTACTGCGTATCGCTGTTGCGGGTAATACCGGTAAGGCGGAACGCCAGCTGATCGTTCAGCGCATCGGTGTAGTCAAACGCGGCTGAGCTGGTATTGTTGTTACCCGCCGAGAGACGGAAATGCCCTTCCTGCCGGAACTGCGGACGTTTTGACGTCTCCATCACCAGCCCGCCCGGCACCGTCTGACCATACAGGGCAGAAGAAGGGCCTTTAATCACATCAATGCGCTCAAGGAACCAGGGATCAACCTGCAGCACGTTATAGCTGCCAGGATCGCTCATCAGCCGCAGGCCATCCAGAAAAACATTATCAACATCGCCACCGTGGAAGCCGCGCAGCGAAACGGTGTCGTAACGCGACGCCGCACCGGCGAAGTTTGTAAAGGCACCCGCGGTGTAATTCAGCGCCTGATTAACGTTCATCGCGCCCTGATCTTCCATCTGCTGACGCGTAACCACTGATACTGCCTGCCCGGTGGTAACCAGCGGGCGATCGGTTTTAGTCGCACCCTGGCTGGTTTTTGCCGTATAGCCTGAGGTGGGAGTGGTGGCCGTTTCAGCCGGCTGAGCGGTGACAACCAGGGTTTCAGCCGCATAAAGCAGCGGTGATGCAGTTAACGCGACGGAGCAAAGCAGTACAGAACGCTTCAGAGTAAAAGGCACTCGCATGGTTAATTCCCTTAAAAACACGCAGTTCTCTCCGGTACAGCCGGAGAGCCGATGGACGCCAGAGGCAATGGTAATGCTAATATTAATGAGAATTATTATCTTTTTGGCGGGAACATTTCAAGATGTGTATGCGGTAAAATTTCTGCCTGAAACCAGCTGAAAAGTGAGGAATGGCTGAAAAGCGAGCCGCAGCTCGCGTCAGAGGTGAGGCTCAGGCCTGCTGCAGAGTCAGCTGCCGCCGCCGGTTTTCACGCAGGAATGCGCGGATCAGCCCCAGCCAGAGCAATCCGCAGATCAGATTAATCAGGCTAAAACCGGTACTGTAAAAACTGAAATAGGCGTATTTTGCGGCTTCAATGCCGAGTGCGAAAATCAGAATGGTCACCATGCCCACCATCGCTGCCACGCTGCCCTTACCCGCCTGACTGGAAAACAGCGTCATACGATAAAGTCCGGCGTTAACCAGTCCGGTGCCAAAGCCATACAGGCTCAGGCCAGCGGTCAGCCATAAATAGCTGTGCCGATCGGCCATGGTCGCTACGGCCGCCAGCGCCAGACCGGCGACCACCGGCCAGGCTCCCAGCTGCAGCGGTCGCTGGATCGGCAGCCGGCTGCTGAGGCGACCCAGCGTAACATTCCCCGCGATCATCGCCAGAAACACCGGCAGCTGCAGCAGCGCATAATCCATACGGCTGAGACCGGCATCATGCATCAGAATAACCGGCGACAGCGCTACCCAGGCAAGACAGGGAATAGTCACCAGGCCGATTGCCAGTGAACCGCGCATAACCTGGCGATCGCGCAGCAGCTGATAGTAGCCTCTGCCCAGCGCGCTGAGTGAAACCGAGCGGGTACGATCGCCTGCGGTTTCCGGCATGGTGCGCCACAAACCCAGCAGGGCCAGCGCCGTCACCCCGCCGAACAGCCAGAACAGGGTACGCCAGTCGCTGACGGTCAGAAAAGCAGCGCCGGCCAGCGGTCCCGCCAGGGGGGCCAGCAGAGCGACGTTTGCCATCAGCGCCATGATCTTTATGCTCAGCGCTTCACTGAACGCTTCCTGAATAGCGGCATAGCCTACCGAGCCGATGAAACAGAGACTGACCCCCTGCAGAAAACGCAGCAGCACAAACTGCTCAATGCTTTGAACCCAGTGGGTGGCAATGCAGGTCAGCATAAAAAAGGCTACGCCGCTGAGCAGTACCGGACGTCGTCCGATGCGATCGGAAAGCGGCCCCAGCAGCCACTGCAGCATCATGCCGCCGATAAGGTAGGCGGTCAGTGAGGCGGAGACCCATTCAGGCCCGGCTCCAAACTCTTCTGTGACCAGCAGCATACCGGGCTGGATCATGTCATGCGCGATATAGGTAGCGAATTCAAACAGTACCAGTGAGAGCGGAAAAATTATGCGGCGGCGCGTAAGCTGCGACACCGGTTCATACAGGGCCATTACCGATCCTTATCCGTTTCAAAATACTAAAAAACGCGGTCGCCGGCGCGACCGCGTCACTTATGTCAGTCAGTGAGCGCTCTGTCAGCGCCAGCGGGCAATCGGATTATCCAGCGTACCGGCAAACTTCAGATTCTCAGCCGGGTCGGTGAGGTTGATCATCTGCTGATTATTCGCCAGCTGCAGCCGGTTAAGGCAGGAGCGGGTAAATGCCGGGGTAAACATATCAAAACGTGCAAATTTAGCCGCCAGCTGCGGATGCGCCTGCTGATACTCTTTCACGCACTGCGCCACCGCCTGCCAGAACTGATCCTGCGACAGCGTGCCGGAATCGTGCAGAATGGCGCTGATAAAACGGAAAATGCAGTCAAATACGTCAGTAAAAATCGACAGCAACTTGAGATCGTCCGGCACATCCACCGCCAGCCGGGTGACCTTTTCCGGCAGCTGCGCGTCCGGGTTCATGACGGCGATCTCTTCGCCAATGTCTTTCATATAGGCGCTGACCGGCACATTGTTTTCCAGCAGCATGATCAGGTTTTCGCCGTGTGGCATAAAGGCTAAATCGTACTGGTAGAAGCAGTGCAGCAGCGGACTGAGATAGCAGTCCAGGTACCGTGCCACCCACTCTTTTGCCGGCAGACCGGAGTCTGCAATCAGCGCCGGCAGCAGCGCCTGCTGGTGGTGATCGACGTGCAGAAAAGCGGCCATGGTCATCAGGCGCTGCCCCGGCTGCAGGCTGGCCGCCGGATTATCACGCCACAGGGCAGCAAACATCTTCTTATAAGCAGAATCACCGCTGATGGCCTGCTCGTAGTAGCGATTATGGTAGCCCACTGCCGCAACCTCCCGCAGAATGCGGAAATCGCAGCGCTGCAGCCACGCGTCGCCGCTGACCAGCTGTTCCAGCCATTCATTAATGGCGGGCGTGGTAGCCATATAATAGGGCGACAGGCCGCGCATAAAGCCCATGTTAAGTACCGACAGCGCGGTTTTAACGTAGCGCTTTGCGGGCTGACTGCGGTTAAAGAAGGTGCGGATCGATTGCTGCGCCTGATAGCGATCGTCGCCCTCGCCGAGCCAGACAATATCCTGATGAGCAATATCGGCCGCGAACACCGTCAGCAGTTTGTTTTGCCACTGCCACGGATGCACCGGCATCAGGATATACTCATCCGCATTCAGCCCGCGCGCGCTGAGCTGCTCTGTAAACCGGGTCAGGGTCTCTGCACCCAGCTCATCACGCATCAGCTGCTCGTAACTCAGCGTGCTCAGACTGGAAAAATGGGCGTTGCGCTGGTGCACCGCCACCCAGATAAGCTGTACCGGGGCGGCAGCCTCTGGCGCAAAAGCGAGATAATCGCGGGCGTCGAAACCGATACGGCCATTATTGGCGACAAAACAGGGATGCCCCTCGGTCATTGCCGCTTCTGTGGTCTGAAAATCAGCGTGCACCAGGGCCTGCACATCCGGGTTCTGCTTCTGCAGCTTATAGACGCTGCTGCTGAGCGTGCTGCTGATCTCTTCCATATAGGTCGCCAGCAGCGCCTGCGGAATGCCTATTTGCTGATTAAATTCCACGATAAACTGCAGCGCATCCAGCGTCAGCGGACGACCATTTTCCTGCTTCTGCAGCGATGTGGCGTCAATATTCCAGTGGTCCAGCGCCAGACGTTCTGCGCGGAACTGATAAGTTGCTTCGCCGCCCGGTACGGCCAGCGTATAGCAGCCGTCGCCGTTTTCAGCGGGCGTAACCAGCTTTTCGTGGGCAAACTCGCTGATCGCTTTGCGGATCAGCATCCGGTTTGCCTGTGCCCAGTTATCACCGGTAAGGTGGGATCCTGTCAGCAGCGCAGAGGGTGTGTTCATGGTCAAAATATCCTGCTCAAGAGCCTGTTGATAATCTTCGCGCTGGCAAAAGGCCAGCCAGGCGGTTTTATGTCCGAGATCGAGTGTGTGCTGATAGTGAAAGCCGGCCCGTTTGTTCAGCCGGTGAATTTTCTCATTGCGTACGTCAGGCTCCACCACCACGCGTCCGACCTGCGGCAGACTAAACAGGTAATCCATCGCGACGGTGAAGACCTGCCAGCTGAACTGCCGGATCGGCGTGCTGGCGGGCGCAATCAGAATATGCATCCCGTAATCATCGGGCGCGGCCGGATAAAACCGTCCGATTTCATCCTCGCTGGCGCGATAACACTCCATCAGAAACACCGGCGTTCCTTCGCAGCAGCCAATCAGGGCGGCATGCGGGTGAGTTGCGATCAACCCGTTATAAAAATCAGCAACCTGTTCCGGCGTGTCATTCTGCATGCCCCAGAAGCGGGCGTAATCGCGCGTTACCCAGCTGTGGATCAGGGCGGCATCGGCGGCCTGCATCGGGCGCAGGCTGAAGGTACCCGCCGGTCGCTGAACGCTGTAAATTATTTCTGTGCTCATGTCAGCGCTCCGTCTGTGCCGGGAAAGTCTGAAACGCGATCTGCTGCTCTACCGGATAGACTTCGCGTCCGGTAATTTCGCGCAAAATAACCGAGTTGCGGTAGCAGGCCATGCCGAGGTCCGGTGTCACAAACCCGTGCGTATGCAGCTCTGCGTTTTGTACAAAAATCTGGTTGTGATGATCGATGCTGTAATTACGCTGCACATCGTAACGACCCTGCTCGTCCCAGCGTAGCCGCTGACTGATGCCTTCAATAAACATCGGCGGCCGGTAGTGATAGCCGGTCGCCATCACCAGCCCTTCAGTACGGCGGGTGAAGGCGCACTCCTGCTCCTGCTGCCAGAGCGAAAGTTCAAACTCTCCTGCCGGCAGCCAGCGCAGATCGGTCAGCGCTGAGTGAGTAAAGAGATTGACGTTAAGCGGGCCATCGAGCTGTTTGACGTACATCAGATCATAGATATCGTTAATCAGGCTGCTGTTGATGCCTTTATAGAGATTTTTATGATTTGCATTGAGCCGGTCGCGCTTTGCCGGCGGCAGCGCATGGAAATAGTCGACCCACTCCGGCGACGTCATCTCCAGCGTCAGCTTGGTGTACTCCAGCGGATAGAAGCGCGGCGCCCGGGTGATCCAGTTCAGCTGATAATTAAACCGATCGATATCGCTGAGCAGGTCATAGTAAATTTCAGCCGCGCTTTGACCGCTGCCCAGCACGGTGATGGAGCGTTTCTGCTGCAGCTCTGCTTTATTTTTCAGGTAGTCGCTGGAGTGCGTAATACGCTGACGATGCGGCTGAGTGCACTCCGGCAGCCAGGCCACCGGGCCGGTGCCGAGGATCAGATGACGCGTCAGCCACTCTTCGGTTGCGCCGCTCTGACGATTCACCGCCTGTACGCGGTAAACCGCCTGCTCAGCATCGTAACTCACATACTCAACGTGACGATTCCAGCGCAGGTTACTGAGACGTTCACAGGCCCACTGGCAATACTGGTTATACTCTTTACGCATCAGGAAAAAGTCTTCCCGGATGTAAAATGAGTAGAGCTTTCCTCTCTCTTTCATATAGTTCAGCAAACTATAAGGGCTGGTAGGATCCGCCAGCGTCACCAGATCGGCCATAAACGGCGTCTGCAGGTGGGCGCTCTCCAGCATCATGCCGGTATGCCAGTCAAAGCCCGCATTCTGATCGAGAAATACGCCGTTGAGTCCCTCTACCGGTTCGCTGAGACAAGCCAGACCGAGGTTGAACGGGCCAATTCCGATGCCTATAAAATCGTAAACGGTGTTATTCATAACAAAGCTCTCACTGATTAACCGCATGGAGCGCGGTCGTGCGCAGCTGCTCGCGCCCGTAATGCGCAATCAGGTTAATAACCTCTTCCAGATCTGCAGCGGTGGTCGCAGGATTTAATAAGGTGAACTTCAGATACTGACGGCCATCGACTTTGGTGCCTGCCACAATGGCGTTGCCGGAACGGAACAGCGCTTTGCGGATCGCGGCGTTGATATCGTCGAGCTGCGGGCCGCTGAGCGACTGGCGCGGCACAAAGCGAAATATTTGCGTGGTGAGTTCAGGCGCGTGCAGCACTTCTATTGCCGGATGTTCGCGCAGCAGCTGATGCGCGCGCTGTGCAAGGTCAATCAGCGTATCAAAGGCTTCACCCAGCGCGGCCGGGCCCATGACGCGCAGCGTCAGCCACATCTTCAGCGCATCAAAGCGACGCGTGGTCTGAATACTTTTATTGACCAGGTTTGGCGTCCCTTCCTGCTGCGCGCTCAGCGGATTGAGATAGTCAGCATGGTGCGTAACATGCTTCAGATGATCTTTATTACGCACAAAGAATGCCCCACAGCTCACCGTCTGGAAGAACGATTTGTGGTAGTCAACGGTGACTGAATCTGCCTGTTCAATACCGCGCAGACGCTGGCGATGCTGTTCTGAAACCAGCAGACCGCAGCCATAAGCGGCATCAACGTGCATCCACAGTCCATTGCGCTGACACAGCGCGGCGATATCTTTTAGCGGATCGATGCTGCCAAAATCGGTCGTACCGCTGGTCGCCACCACTGCAATCGGGATCAGCCCCTCTTCACGGCAGCGCTGAATTTCCTGTTCCAGCAGATCGGCATCCATACGATAATCTGCGTCATGGTCAACCGGCACAACGGCATCGTAGCCCAGACCGAGGATCGCCATCGATTTCTGAATACTGAAATGGCTTAATTTAGAGGTAAATACGCGCCACTTTCCGGCGGTCTCAGGCAGGCCACGATATTTAATCAGATGCCCCGGATGATGCGTTTCGCACCAGCTGTCGCGGGCCAGCAGCATCGCCATCAAATTAGACTGTGTCCCGCCACTGGTAAAAATACCGTCAGCGGTAGCGGGCAGGCCAATACGTCCCAGCGTCCAGTCGATAACTTTTTGCTCAATCAGCGTGCCGCCAGCGCTCTGATCCCAGGTATCAACCGAGCTGTTCACTGCGGCCATTACCTGCTCTGCCATCAGTGACGGCAGGACAACCGGGCAATTCAGGTGCGCAACATATTTAGGATGATGAAACCAGACTGCATCGCGCAGATAAAGCTGAGCCAGCTCGGCCAGTGCAGCTTCGTTATTGCCCAGCGGCGAATCAAGATCCACACTGCGGAACTCGTTTGCCAGCTCGTGTGGCAGAATACCGCTGAACGGCTTTTCAACGCCCTGCACCGTATGAGTCAGGAGCTTAAGCACCTCCTGCGTCTGTCCGGCCCATGCATCAAGCTGACGATCGTTAAAAAGCCAGCTCTCCGGCGCGCCAGACTGCGGCTCAGAGGTAATGTTTGGTAATGATTGCGCAGATGAATGTGTAAACATAATCCTTTCCCGTTACTAAAATTCTTGAGTGCCTGCTGATCAGTCAGTCAACAGGTGTCATAGGCTCTGCTGCTCCAGCGAAAATATAAAAAATATAAAGCATTAAAATCAGTCGCATATGTCTTGCATCGACCTGTAACGACAGACTTCTATTCCTCTGCCTTAAAATTTGAATGAGATTATAAATAATAATTATTATCATTCAATAGTCTATTTTCAGTTAGTTTTACATCAGCGTTGCTGAAGATTGCATTTGTGATCTTCATCACAAATCAAGATGGCACGTTAAGAGAAGAGCGAATGAAGCGTGGGTTTTAACCCCTTCCGGCTATGTCCGGACAGTGAAAACCAGTGCGGGCAGTGCTGAACGAGGTGTTAAACGAGGTATTAAAGGCAATGTAATATAAGTGTTGCTAAACCGGATCAGGTGTGGCTTAATAGCGTCATCGGTTTGGAATACAGACCTTATGAAGCAGTTTTAGTAAAGCAGTCCTCAGTTCAAGTGTTATCCACAGATACCCCTTCTTCATGAGCCTCCTCCTAAGTGCCCAATAAGTAACGCTCTGATACAGGCCACCATCGCCATAGTTTATGGCTCATCAATTAAGGAAGTATCTATGTCTAACAAAATGACTGGTTTAGTAAAATGGTTCAACGCAGATAAAGGTTTCGGCTTTATCACTCCTGAAGATGGCAGCAAAGATGTATTCGTACACTTCTCTGCAATCCAGAGCGATAACTTCAAAACCCTGGACGAAGGCCAGAAGGTCTCTTTCACCATCGAGAATGGTGCTAAAGGTCCAGCTGCTGCTAACGTTACCGCACTGTAAGTTGCGCTGACGATCGGCAGCGCTTACGATAGCGATGAAGACAGTAGTCTGAGCAGTTAAATGCTGCTGATAAAAAAACCCGCCGCGTGCGGGTTTTTTTGTACCCGTAACCGGGTGAAAAAAGAGCCCGACACCCGGCTGGGCGTATCGGGTTGGCATAAGCGCCAGTGAAATTCGCGACTTAGAAAAGTACGCGGATCCAGTATAACACAGCTTACCTGCCGCCTCGTTTTACTTACCTGTAACTGTATATGGCAGCCCGCTGCTACTTTTTCTTACTGATAAGCGATTTCAGATCGGCGAACGGATTATAGGTCGCTGCACCTACCTCATCCTGCGCATCTTCTCCGGCCACTACCCGCGTACCGTACTGATCGGCTTCGGTATATTTTGAGTGTTCATGGTCGTGACAGTAAAGGCAAAGCAGCTCCCAGTTACTGCCATCTTCCGGATTATTGGTGTGATCGTGATCGATATGGTGAACCGTCAACTCGCGCAAATTTGAGTAGACGAACTCCCGGGCGCAGCGCCCGCATACCCACGGATAGATTTTAAGCGCTTTTTCACGGTAGCCGCTCTCCAGCCGTGAGTAATTTTTCGGAATAACTGCCATTAGCGTGTGCCTGTACGTAACGTGATTATTTCAACGATCAGCAGGCTAGCCCGATTGTCATTTGATAGCAAGCAGCAGGTTATCCGGTTGGGTCAGCTTAAATCATGCAGCGCTTTATCAACGGGCGGCCCCAGCCAGAAATCACTGAACGTCACCTCAAGCCCTCCCCGCTCCGGGGTACAGGCCATGATCCCTGCAAAACGCGAGGGTGCCGCAGGCCAGTGGCATAGACGCAGCAGCGGCCAGACATTGCCATCTGCTGAGTATTGAATGCGCAGCGCCTCATTGCGCAGCGTGACGCGCAGCCAGAAATTACGGGCATCGCCCGGAAAGAGACCGGTTGACCAGTCGGAAAATTGCCGTGTTACGACACAGCCGATAGCGGGACGCTCGTCATTAAACTCAATGCCCGCTTTCACCCACTGCTGCTCATTTTCGCCTATAAAGATGCCTGCCTGATCGTAAAGCGTTGTGAAATCTGCCTCCACCCTCACCTGCAGCGTGAAATCCTCTGTGACGTCAAACCCAAAGGCGTGACCGCTATGGCGCTCAAAACCATACCAGGTGCGCTGCCAGAAATCGGTGCGGGCGGCAGTCGTCAGCTGTAATCTGTTTTGACTGAATAAACACGCCTGCGGTGGATTAAGCCAGCGTCCGTTTGCCGCTTCCTGTAACGTCATCGCGTTCATTATCGATACCTGCCACGTTATAAAGAGAATGGTTGTATAGCATCAGTCAGGCTGCCCTGGCCAGACGCCGCATGCCACTCTGTGACCAGCTCCCGGATCACATCTGCCGCCGGTAGTTCACGTGCCAGAGGCGCTCCTTCCCCCGCCCAGTAGGCACCAAATCCGGTCTCACCCTGCGCAAGCGCAGCCTTAGCCAGCGCTTTACCCAGTGAATAGGCCAGCGGATAAGCAGGGATCTCTGTCCGGGGAATAGCGTGTGCGATCTTGCAGAATGTGTTGCGCAGACAGCGCGCCTCACGACCGGAAATCGCCGCAGTCATGGTGGTGCCCGTCACAGCCGCATCCCGGAGCGCCTGACGCCAGGCTGGCGTGGTAGCGGATTCAGGGCAGAGAAGAAAAGCGGTGCCGGATTGCACGCCGCTGGCCCCCAGGGCCAGCATCGCGCTGATTGCCGCACCGTTCATGATCCCGCCTGCTGCAATCACCGGCAACGCAACCCGCGCGCCTATTGCCTGTATCAGCGTCAGCGTAGAGAGCTGATGATCGTCTCCCTCTGCGGCAAAACTGCCGCGATGACCCCCGGCTTCATAACCCTGCGCCACAATCATATCGATCCCCTGCTGCGCTATCTCTTCCGCTTCCGCCACGCTGGTAGCCGTTGCCAGCGTAACAATCCGGCATGCTTTCAGCCGGCGCAGGGTATCCGCGGGTGGTAAACCAAAGTGAAAACTCACTACGGCCGGACGCGTTTCTTCAATCACCTGCAGCATCGCTTCGTGGCCGCAGAAAGTGGGATAGATCTCCTCCAGGTGTACAGGCGCCTGCGCGCCCAGGGCAGCAAAACGATCGGCGAAACGTGCTATCCATGCCTGTTCGACCGCTTCATGGCGTATAGCGGGCGAATGGCAGAACAGATTGACGTTAAAAGGCTGGCGGGTAAGCGCCTGGGTCTGACGTATCAGACGCGCGGCCTCTTCCGGAGAGGAGGCGCCCAGACCCAGCGAACCAAGCGCACCGGCATTGCTGACTGCTGCCGCCAGTTCCGGTGTCGAAACGCCTGCCATAGGAGCCTGAATAATCGGATAGCGCAGAGGGAGTTTTTTACACAGGGGTGTCGTCATCACAAAGTTCTCCGTTGGTGGCAGCCAGTCTGGCTTATCCATTTTGTACAGCACAGGTAACCTATATTTAAATTACCCTTTTAACAAGAAGCCTGGCGTTTTTTGCGGCAGCGCTGGAGCACCTGACAGAGCGGCACCCTCACTCTCCTCAGGCGTCTGACGGTAAAATTACCTCAATGCATTTTAATTAGAATTTTTACTCATTTTTTGTTTTTTGCCGTCGATAACATAGATTCAGCATCACCTTAATTGCCAGCACCAGGAACCTGAACTGATTAAAAATGCCCCCTGACTGATGCCCGTTTTCGCTTAACGGCTGCCAGTGCTCAGGACAACATGGAAAGTGAGGGGAAAACATACAGCGCGACACACGCTCTTTGCTGGATGAAATTACGCGACACTTTTTGAAGCAGTCGCGCTACTTAACTGCACACTATCTGACAGAGGTCATCTATGTTTGGGGTGAACACTTCACGCCTGACGCTGCCGTTCAGTCACAGCGCTGGCGTTCATCGTGATATCAATGCTATCAGACAGCATGTTGCCTGGATTGAATTTACGCCGGACGGTGAAATTGTTGATGCTAACGCGTTATTTCTGACACTGACGGGTTATCAGCTGCAGGAGATCCAGGGCCAGCATCATCGTCTCTTCTGTTCGCCGTTTTACAGCCAGACAGCAAGCTATCGCCGTTTCTGGCAGACGCTGGCGCAGGGAGAGTCGATCACCGGCATTTTTGAGCGCTTCAATCGTCAGCAGCAGCGCTTTTATCTGAGCGCCACCTACTTTCCGGTCAGCGATGATAAAGGCCGGGTGTATAAAGTGATCAAAGTCGCCAGTGATATCACCGCGCGCCATCAGGAACTGGAACACAAAGAGGCGATCATCACTGCACTTGATCGCTCCATGGCGGTGATTGAGTTTACGCCTGAAGGTGAAATTCTCAGCGCCAACGCCAATTTTCTGCAGCATATGGGGTATGGCAGCGAAGAGATTATCGGCCAGCATCACCGCCTCTTCTGCTATGACGATTTTTATCATCTTCATCCCGATTTCTGGCAAAAAATTGCCCGCGGGCAACATTTTGTCGGCCGTTTTGAGCGTAAAACCGCCAGCGGTGAGCGCATCTGGCTGGAGGCGAGTTATAACCCGGTTGTGGATGCGGATGGCCGGGTCTACAAAGTGATCAAAATCGCTTCTGACATCACTGCGCGCGTGGAAGCGGCTAAGCGGGTGGCGGATATCGCTCTGACCACATCAGGCGAAACTTCACAGATCACCGACAATGCCAACGACGTGCTGGATGAAACGGTGCGCAATTCAGGTCTGGTGGCTCAGCGGGTTAATGCAGCAACCGAAATTGGCATGCAGCTTAATGCGTCTGCCAGGAACATTGGCGAGGTGGTTAACAGCATTAATCTTATCGCATCGCAAACGAATATTCTGGCGCTGAATGCCGCTATTGAGTCAGCGCGTGCAGGTGAAGCAGGCCGCGGCTTCAGCGTCGTTGCTGCTGAAGTGCGGCGGCTGGCCGCTTCCACTGCCAGCGCTACCCGGCAAATCACCGACGTTGTGCAACAGAACAGCTTGCTGATAAAAGAGATGTATCAGCAGCTGGACGAAGTGCGGGAATTTGTGATGGCGGAACAGGAGAAAATTGGCATGCTGTCACGCAGTCTGCGCGAGATTAACAGCGGCGTTCACGAATTTGTTAACGTTATTCACCGCCTTGATGTCTGAAACGGGCGGGAGGCTGTCGCTTCCCGCTCACTGTCAAACGTCGCTGCCCGTGGCCGGTGTGGCCGGCAGCCGTTTTTTCTGCAGCGCGCGGCGCAGCGCCGGCTCTGCGTACCGGGTGATCAGGTAAGCTACACCCGACAGCACAATAACCATAACCGGCGGCAATATCATCATGACAGTGTCACTTTTAATAATGTGATTCACCTTAATCAGCATCGCTATCATCAAATTTTCATGGATCAGATAGAGGGCATAACTGATGAAACCTGTAGCGGTAAACAGTCGCAGTGACAGGAAATGCTGGATCCGCGTCATTCTGAAGCTGGCAATAAAAAACAGCAGCACCGCTACCAGCGGTATCAGCGCAACTGCCCCGCTGTTCTTAACGTAGTAGCTAAAATTAATCAGCAGCGCGAGCGCAACCAGCAGATAGTGGTAGCGTCTGTCGCGTCCGTGCAAGCGTTCATAGACCAGGCAACCCACCATAAACCAGGCGTAATGAATAAATCCCAGTTTGGAGATAATGTCCACCAGCAGCGGATAACCGAGTGACTTAACCACTGAAGCAGCAGAGAGTAACAGCATCGGCAGAATCAGCGCCGGCAGACAAAATTTACGTCCCGCAGTGAAATAGACAGCGCCGATAATCAGATAAAACAGCGCTTCAACGTAGAGCGACCAGAATGAGCCCGCCATAGAGTGAAACGAAATGCCGGTTAACTGCGTCAGCGTCTCAGGATTAATAAACAGTAGCCCCGGCAGCAGGTTTTTCGCATAGGGAGTCATAAGCGACCATTCCGGAAAAAATCCTCCGGCTATATAGAGCAGCAGGCTGGCAATTAACATCGCCGGAAATAGCCGCAGCCAGCGCTTTTGCAGAAAGCTAATATAGCTCTCTGATTTATCAAGCGTCATAAAAATAACAAAGCCCGAGATCATAAAAAAGAGCTGCACACCAGCCCAGCCAAAAGAAAATAGCGGCAGATGCTGAGTAGCGGCGACATAAGGCAGCAGTTCTGGCCAGCGCGCCCAGGCGTGATAGGCGATAACCATCAGAATAGCTAAACCGCGCATCCCGTCGAGGTGAGTAATACGAGCCTGCATGATGTTCTCAGTAAAAGTAAGAGGTAGACATAAGTCAAATTATCACTGACACAGATTTACAATCAATCAGGCTTATTCCTATTAAGATTAAAATTATCTTAATTAAAAAGAAAAGCGTTATAAAAATTTATGGCCACACATTTCAGTCATTTTGCGCCCCCATCATGCCTGCGGAGCTGACTATACTTGTGCTGAAGAACCGGAGCGCACGTTTATTCAGGGCCGGTTATTAACTATGCCCCGTCAGATTCAGTTTTACAGGCTGCATATTTTTTCGCACTGGCTCTCAGGCAGGGTTGTCGCGGCGTAAAATCGCGCTTATGCATCAGGTTTTACTGACCTATGCCGATAACCTGAACATACTTTTGTAATGTCATTTTACTCAGCGTATTAAGCCTATGATAGCGAAGACCTCTTTTGTCGACTCCCCCTCACGTGGGCAAATGCGTGGACTGATCCGTCAGCCAATGATGATGATGGTATTACTGATCCTGCTGGCCTTTACCGGTGCGTTTATCAGCCTGATGTTTATCGCCAGCGATTTAAATCAGCAATCGGATCGCCAGCAATCTTTGCTGCTGGATAAGGCGCTTCAGACGAGACAAGCGGTGATGCAGTTTCACCTCTCTGATAATGCCGGATGGGGTGAGGCATACCAGAACCTGCACCGCACGCTGAACCGCCGCTGGGCATGGGATAATCAGAATCTTGGCGCGTCGCTGTTTGATACCTTCGCCTATGAGGGAGTATTTGTGATCTCGCCGCAGGATGAAACGCGCTACAGTGTGATCCGTGGCCGGCCGGAAGCGCGCTCACTTGCCCTCTGGCTGGGCACCGATCCGCTGCGCCGCATTAAAGCACAGCTGCAGGCGAGCGCGGGCAATGCGATCAGTGACTACGTACTGGCGGACGCGCAGCTTACGCTGTATAGCGCGGCATGGATTACGCCAGGTGGCGACCGCAGCGTAACGACGCTGCCTGGCCCGCCCTCGCTAATGGTTTTCACAGATCGCCTGACGCCACAGAAGTTGCTTAAGCTGGGTCAGGAGTATGGCATTCACAATCTTCATCTGGACGCATCACCTGCTGCCCGGCCTGCCTCTCCGCACCTGCTGATCGCTGTGGGTGATAAGCAGGTTGCGCTGATCTGGCGCAGCGCGAATCCCGGCGGTGCGCTGCTGACAGGATTACTGCCTCTGCTGGTGCTGATTATGCTGCTCTCGCTGTTTACCGCACTGATGCTGATGCGCAGCGCGCTGCGAAAAGCGCAGCTTAATGATGAAAGCACCTGGTTACTGGGACAGAGCCAGCTCGCCCTGAGCGCCAGCGAACGGCGCTTTCGCGACATCGCAGAAACCACTACGGACTGGATCTGGGAAATGGACAGCCAGCTGCGTCTGGTCTGGATTTCAGGACGTTTTCCGGTAGTAACCGGCTTCAGCAGCCAGGAGTGGATACAGCGGACGCTGGCGGATTTTCTGCTTGATTACGAGAAATATCGCAGCCGCCTGATGCTGTTTCAGCAGTCCGGCGGCCAGCTAACCCTGACCGGTTGCCGCTATCGCTCTGCGCAGGGACACATGCGCTACTGCAACCTGACGCTGAAAGAGGTGATGCTGACTCAGGGCGTCAGCGGTTTTCGCGGCAGCGCTACGGACATCACGCTGGAGTATGAGGCGCAGGCGCGGGCGCACTACCTCTCCCATTTTGATGAGCTGACCGGGCTGGCTAATCGGGTGCAGATGCAAGAATTCCTGACGGGAAAACTCAGTCTGCCATCCGATCCGCAACATCGCCTGGCGATTATCATGATCGATCTGGATAAGTTTAAACCGGTCAATGATATCTATGGTCACACTGCAGGCGACAAGGTTCTGCATGAAGTATCGGGCCGTATTCGCGCCTGTCTCGGCAGTCACGGACTGGTAGCGCGCCTGGGGGGCGATGAGTTTGTGGCAATCCTGCCTGAAATGAACAGCCGCGATCGTATTGTCGCGCTGTGTCAGCAGCTGATAGCGCGTATCAATGACGCGTTTGAGGTCTGTGACAACACGCTGCACATCGGGGCCAGTCTGGGCATTGCACTGGCGCCACAGGATGCCGATAACGCCAGCGATCTGCTGCGTTATGCCGATATTGCTTTGTATAAGGCGAAAAATAGCGGACGCAATCAGTGGGTCTTTTTTGATCGCGATATGGAAGAAAAAATTGTGCAGCGCCGCGAGCTGGAGCATGAACTGCGCGATGCGATAAACAGTGAACAGCTGGCTCTGGTTTACCAGGCACGCTATGCGCTGGCAGCCGGAGAGGTCACAGCAGTAGAAGCGCTGGTACGCTGGCAGCATCCGCGACTGGGTCTGCTGATGCCCGATCAGTTCATCCCGCTGGCGGAAGAGACCGGCCTGATCAGCGCGCTAAGCGATTGGGTGCTGCTGCGCGCCTGCAGCGATATTGTTCAGTTTGAGCCAGCGCTATCCGTATCAGTCAATATCTCAGCGACGGAACTCCAGAATGATGCGCTGCCGTCACGTATTGCGCAGGTGCTTCAGCTCAGCGGCCTGCCCAATCACCGGCTGGAGATAGAAGTCACAGAGAACGCACTGCTGAGCGATCCTGAAAAAACGCTGGCGACCATGCAGGCAGTTAAAGCCCTCGGCGTAAAATTTCTGATTGACGATTTTGGCACCGGTTACGCTTCGCTCTGTTATCTGCGCGCGTTTCCGTTTGATGGCCTTAAGATCGACAAATCGTTTATTTTCCCCCTGGGTGAATCACCACAGGCGCGTCAGGTCGTGGAGAATATGATTGGGCTGGGCAGAGCCTATTCGCTGTCAGTTACGGCTGAAGGGGTGGAAACCCCCGGACATATGGCGCAGCTGCAGGCGCTTGCCTGCGACGCGGTACAGGGTTACTACATTGGACGTCCGGGTCCGCTGGCACAAATTGTGATGACGGTGCCGGACGATAATCCGATGCGGAAAAATGCGGCGGTCCCTCGCCAGCGACATTCATAGTGGCTTGTGCGCAGTCTCTTTCGCTTTCCACAGGGCAAGCAGCGTGATCAGCAGCGCCAGGGACACATAAAGAGATACCCACAGAGTGCTACCCGACTCACGGTATAGCGAAGTGATAATCAGCGGCGCAAAGCCGCCGCCGATGATACCGGCCAGCGTGTAGGCGAGTGAGGAGCCGGCATAGCGCACATGACCGGGAAACTGCTCGGTCACAAAAGCTGCCTGCGGACCGTACATAATCGCATGGATCAGTAGCCCGACTATCACCGCCAGTACAATCAGCACCGGCTGAGAGCTGTCGAGCAGGACAAAAAAGACAAAGCTCCAGATCACGCCCAGCATTGCACCGCCAATATAGACCGGACGGCGGCCCAGACGATCGGATAAGGCGCCGAACATCGGTACCGTAATCGCATTGCCGATGGCACCAAGCATGGTGGCCAGCAGCGCTAACGGACGCGGCAGCTGCAGCACCGTGGTCACGTAGGTCAGCGTAAAGACCACCACCAGCGCATAGAGCACATCAGAGCCGATACGTGAACCACCGGCAATCAGCAGCGCACGTCGATGATGGGTAAACACCTCTTTAAGCGGGGCCTGAGTGGTTTTATCAGCCTGTTTCATTGCCCTGAAAGTCGGTGTCTCATCAACACCCCGGCGCAGCCACAGCCCAAACATAACCAGCAGCAGGCTCAGCAAAAACGGTATGCGCCAGCCCCATTCCTGAAAAGCCTCGCCGCTCAGTGACAGGGTCACAAGCGTAATAAACCCGGTGCCAATCAGCGTGCCGCACGACGGCCCTACCTGCGCAAATGAGGCGTTACGCCCGCGCTTGGTGGCTTCACCGTGTTCCATCGAGAGCAGTACTGCGCCAGCCCATTCGCCGCCCAGCGCAATGCCCTGAATAAACCGCAGCGCGACCAGCAGCACCGGACTCCAGATCCCCCAGCTGGCGTAGCCGGGCAGCATCCCCATCAGAGCCGTCGTGACGCCCATAATCACCAGCGTCGTAACCAGCACCGCTTTGCGCCCGGCCACGTCGCCAAGATGCCCAAAGATAAAGCCGCCTACCGGACGGGACACATAGCCAACGGCATACGTTGAGAACGCCAGAATGGTGCCGACCAGCGGATCGAAGCTGGGGAAAAAGACATGGTTAAACACCAGCGCCGCCATGATGTTGTAAACGGTAAAGTCGTACCATTCCAGCGCCGTACCGATGGAACTGGCAGCAGCCAGCCGGCGGGTTTTACTTGCGCCCGTAGCGGCAGAGTGCGTGACGTCAGGCTGTGATACCTGTGGCAGAGTGGAGTCGTTATTACTCATAGGAGATCTCCTGTCGGGTAAGCTGCCAGCTCAGCGCGTAGCGCTCGGCATCAGCATGAAATGCCTGGGCGGCCCGATCGGCCAGCGCGATGCAGGCGGTTTCATCAGCACAGTGCAGCAGCAGCATGGACTGCATCGGACGATGGGCATGGGTTTCGCGCGGCAACGGCGTGCTGAGCGACACATCCGGCGTCAGCAGGCAGGAGGAGATATAGCCCGGTACCTGCTGCAGATGCTGCTGCCACGCCTGCAGCGCCGCGCCGTCAGGACCTGCGGGCAGGGTCAACATGGCAAGGTGCGCGCCCTGACCCCGGCCATGCCGGTGCGTCACGGCGCAAACCCGCCGCATCGGATCAATCATCCGGTTAAGATTCGCGACTGACCATTCCGTCTGGCGCGTAAAGGCGGCGTGATAAGCGGCGCTGGTAAAAGTCTCCAGGGAGGCGGTTTCATAAAGGCCCAGATAGCGGCGCGCAGCGGCTACGGCACGATAGCGCGTGCCGCTGAGAAAGCCTTCGATGGCGACGCGCTCTTCAACGTGTTCATGGTCATACCATTGGTTAAAATCAGCCTCATCTTCGGGTGCTACATTGGTGGCGACAAACAGCATACCGTGGGGATTACTCATGGGATAAACTCCGTTGCAGGGCAGATTCGGCAGCAGCGGCCCAGCTAAGCAGCGCTGCATCCTGGTTATGAACTGAGGCGATCGTCAGGCCGACAGGCGCATCGCCGGGCGTATGACAGGGCAGTGAAATGGCGCAGCCATCCAGCATGTTGATCACGCTGGTATTGCGCAGCATCAGCAGGTTGACTTCGCGGTAGCGCTCTTCATCCTCCAGTTCGGTAATGGTGGGGGCGATCAGCGGCACGGTGGGCATCAGCAGCGCGTCAAAAGGCAACAGGGCCGCGCTGACCTGCTGCTGCCACGCCCGGCGCTGCTGATAGAGCTGCGCGGCGTCCTGCTGTGTCAGCGCGCTGCCGCGCCGGATCCGTAGCAGCACCTGCGGATCGTACGCTGCCGGATAGCTCTCCACCCACGCCTGGTGCCATTGCCAGGCTTCATACGCGGTGATACCGCCGCGCGCGTTGAGGGTATCCAGCTCGTCCAGCAGAGGCATCGGCTGCTCTGTCAGCGTCGCACCCGCTTCGCGCAGTATTTTGAGCGCGCGCTGCCAGGCTACGCTGACGCTCTCATCCAGGCCGTCGAGCACGCGGGTTTGGGGGATCAGGAACCGGGCGTCAGCCAGACTGCGCGGCTCAGGCGTCAGCGGCGCGTCGGCAATAACGCTATCCAGCAGCCAGCAGCTCCGGACGTCATGAGCAATCGTGCCGATACTGTCGAGCGACGGTGCCAGCGGCAGCGTGCCCTGCTGATCGATACGGCTGGCGCTGGGCTTAAAGCCGGTCAGACCACAGAGTGCGGCCGGAATACGTACCGAGCCGCCGGTATCCGTGCCTGCGGAGCCGGCTGACATACCATCAGTAACGGCCACTGCCGCACCGGACGATGAGCCACCCGGAATGCGTTTTTCCTGCCGCCGCCACGGGTTGGCAGGCGTGCCGTAATGCGGATTAATACCCAGACCGGAAAACGCAAATTCCGTCATAGTGGTTTTCCCTACGATCACGGCGCCCGCCTGCAGCAGACGCTGCACAACAGTGGCGTCTGCCGCCGCCGGAGAAAAACCGGGCAGCCGTGATCCGGCCAGCGTGGGCATACCTGCGACGTCAAACAGATCTTTAATACTGACCGGCACACCATCGAGCGGTGAGCGTGCTGCACCGCGCGCCCGGCGCGCATCGGCAGCGATCGCCTGCTGCTGCGCCTGTTCTGCCCACACCTGTGTAAACGCGCGCGTACCCTCGCCCTGTTCCGCCTGAATTGCCGCCAGCGCCTGTGCTGTCAGCGCCACCGATGTGGTTTCGCCGGCCTGCAGCTGCTGGCTTGCCTGCCATAAGGTTGTCATAAGGCGCGTCTCCATCAGGCAATAACCGGCAGAGTGGACAGCGAATAGCTGTGTTCCAGCGTGCGATTCAGCACCGGGTCATGCAGCGCCATGCGAAACGCTGCAGCGGGACGGATCCCCCCGATTGCCGACAGCGTGCCACAGGAGAGCGCAAATCCCTCTTCTTCACTCGCCTTACCGGAGAATCGCGTCATCAGCTCCTGCGGAGAGAGCAGTGCATCAAGCGTGCCGCACTGGTAAGTAACCCAGTCGCCGTTTTCCTTTATCCAGGCACGCAGCTCCAGCTGGTCCCAGTGTGCGGCAACCTCTGCCATGCGCCATGCCTGCTGCGCAACCGGTTTAACGCATACCTGTTTTGAAAGCGCCACGCTGAAGGTTTCCAGATGGCGATCGGTGTGGTCAGAGATAAGCGAAACCCAGCACTCCCCCTTGTGAAAAAAGACAAACGGCTCAGCTTCCCCTGACGTCTGCTCTCCCACCACATCCACGTTCGCCTGCTGGCTCAGCAGCGTCGGCGTAGCGCGATAGAACAGCGGCACTGCACCAGGAGCGGGCACACCCAGCGCCTCCAGTTCACGGATATGGTGCAATACGGCCTCACGATCGCGGCCGGCCCAGCCCGCGATAACCAGTCGGTTGATGGTAACGTCCAGCGCCAGAGGCGGGTTATCCTGCGTGGTGAAACGTAGCTGCATGGTTTTTCTCCCGGCTTGAAATGCCTGTGAAATTTCACTGTGATTTCAAAGTAGCCAATTTCATGCCAGGTTTTTGTGTAATATGTCTCAGTACCCAAAAAAGGATGTGCGTAATGAGTGACGTAATGGCTGAAAATGTGAACCCGCAGGCGGAGGGAAAAACGCTTTCACTGAATGAGCGAGCCTATCTGGCATTTAAACATCGCCTGATCACGCTGCGTTATAAACCCGGCGACTATCTGAATACGGCCCAGGTGATGGAAGATCTGCAGATGGGGCGCACGCCGGTCAACCAGGCGGTGCACCGGCTGGCTACAGAGGGTTTGCTGCAGATCATTCCCCGTAAAGGCGTCATGGTTTCGCCGCTCTCTATTGATGATGCACTTGAACTGATTGAAGTCAGGCTGGTAAATGAAGCGTTATGCGTCAGGCTGGCTGTGGCACGTATCAGTGACGCGCAGATTGCCACCCTGCGACAGCTTAATCAGCAAATCGCACATGCCGGTGCGGCGCATGAAAGAGAGACGATGATGCTGCTGGATCGGGAATTTCATCAGGCGCTGGCGGAGATCGCCGGAAACCGGCGTCTCACCGATATTCTGAGCATTATTCATGCCCAGGCACAGCGCTTCTGGGCCACCACGCTCTCCAGCGTCCGGCACATGGAAGAGGTGATCGCCGAGCATGAAGCGATTATTGCTGCGCTGGAACAGGGTGATGTGCAACAGGCGGAAGCGGCTACGCGGGTGCATATTCTCTCCTTCCGGCAGGCGCTGCTTAATCACTGATCATCGCGGGAAAACCAGGGGCCTGCAGCCAGGGATTCGCGCCGGATAAGCGTGCCGGTGTACGGCGCACCGGGCCTCAGATCGCCGCCGTCAAGCATGGCAACCAGACGGGCAATGGTTTCATGGATCATCTCTGTCACCGGCATTTTTACGCTCGACAACGACGGAATGGTATACGGCGCGAGTGGAATATCATCAAACCCCACCACCGCCACTTGCTGCGGCACGGCAATTCCCTGAGCGGCCAGCGCCCTGAGCGCGCCGATTGCCATTTCATCATTGCCTGCCACCACTGCGCTGAAGCGGATCTGTTGCGCTACCAGCTGCTCAATAGCCCTGACGCCCTGTTCCGCCTGCCAGCGCCCTTCCACCACCCGTGCGGGATCAAACGCAATGCCATGCTTCGCCAGCGCCGCCTGATAGCCCGCCAGGCGCTCGCGTCCGGTTGGCGAATCCAGCGATCCGGTAATAAACGCGATCTCGCGATGCCCCAGCAGGATAAGTTGCTCAACCGCTGCCGCGCTGGTGGCGTGCTGATCGGCAAAGATGCAGTAGCTGGTGTGCTGACGCAGGCGACGGTTGATCACCAGAATCGGATGGCGGTGCTGAGCGATGATGCTGTCCATCTCTTCAATGGAAAGAAAGCGCGGATAAATAATGACGCCATCGCAGCGCAGATCGAGCAGAAATTCAATGGCGGCCCGCTCTTCTGCCGCACTGTGTTTGCCGTCAACCAGCAACAGCTGGCGTCCCTGCTGCTCGAGCATGCGTGCTGAATGCTGCATCATCTCGGTAAAATAGCTGCCGCTGTAGAGGGTATTGGTAATGACCAGACCAATTGTCTGGCTGGAGCGCGTCGCCAGATTGCGCGCCAGCAGATTAGGCCGGAAGCCGGTTTCGGCAATGGCCGCATACACTTTTTCCCGCGTATCCTGGCTGACGTAGCCGTTGCCTGACAAGACGCGTGACACTGTCGCTTTTGATACACCCGCGCGTTTTGCTACTTCAGTAATGGTGGTCATAATCTGCCTGTTTAGGGTCTCCTGCTCTGAGTTTACCTAAGTATCAGGAAACGCATAGAAATTATGTTTTGCCCCGCCCGAAGTCATCTGATCTGCGTCACAATTGAGAACATTTAATTTTAAATACCTTGCCCGAACACATTACACGCCTCATGATTTTGTGAAACCGGTTTCTCATGAATAAAAAACAGGCAGCCTGCTGCCGGACACTCTTACCCTGAAAACTGAGACAGACATCATGGCGAATAAGTACGCTGATGCCGCCCGTTCTATTGTCGCTGCGCTTGGCGGTCTGGAGAACATTACGGCAGTGACCCACTGTATGACGCGACTGCGTTTTGTTGTGAGCGCACGTGAGAAAATCAATGACGCAGAGCTAAAAGCGATCCCGGGCGTCATGGGCGTGGTCTACACCGATACCCAGTGTCAGGTGATCATTGGCAATGACGTGAACCTCGCTTATCAGGCTGTGCAGCAGCTCGGCACGCCAGATGCTTCTGCCACGGCAGCCGCGCCGGCCCGTAAAATCACGCTGCGCCGTATCGGGGCCGGTATTCTTGATGCGCTGGTGGGCACCATGTCACCGCTGATCCCGGCTATCATCGGTGGCTCGATGGTTAAGCTGCTGGCGATGATGCTGGAGATGGGCGGCGTGCTGGAAAAAGGCAGCTCCACGCTGATTATTCTCAACGTCATTGGCGACGGCGCTTTCTTTTTCCTGCCGGTGATGGTCGCTGCATCAGCCGCTCTTAAATTCAGAACCAATATGTCGCTGGCGATCGCTATTGCCGGTGTGCTGGTGCACCCCAACTTCATCGATCTGATGGCGAAAGCCGCGCAGGGTCAGGCAGTGGAGTTCGCGTTTATTCCGGTAACCGCGGTAAAATATACTTATACGGTGATCCCCGCACTGGTGATGACCTGGCTCCTCTCCTGGATCGAACGCGGGGTTGATCGCATTACCCCTGCCGTCACCAAAAACTTTCTCAAGCCGATGCTGATTGTGCTGCTGGCCGCACCGGTAGCGATTCTGCTTGTCGGACCGCTGGGGATCTGGATTGGCAGCGGTATCTCTGCTCTGGTCTATACCATTCATGGCTATCTGGGCTGGCTTTCGGTCGCCATTATGGGTGCGCTATGGCCGCTGCTGGTAATGACCGGTATGCACCGCGTCTTTACTCCCACCATTATTCAGACCATCGCTGAAACCGGCAAAGAGGGCATGGTGATGCCGTCAGAGATCGGTGCCAACCTCTCGCTCGGCGGTGCGTCGCTGGCGGTCGCGTTTAAAACCAAAAATCCGGAGCTGCGACAGACTGCTTTTGCCGCCGCCGCTTCTGCAATTGTGGCCGGTATTTCCGAGCCAGCGCTGTACGGTGTGGCCGTACGGCTGCGCCGCCCGCTGATCGCCAGCCTGATCAGCGGCTTTATCTGCGGTGCAGTGGCCGGCATCGGCGGACTCGCCAGCCACTCTATGGCTTCACCGGGCCTGTTTACCAGCGTTCAGTTTTTTGATCCTGCTAATCCCATGAGCATTGTCTGGGTTGGCGGCGTCATGGTGCTGTCTGTAGTGGTTTCATTTGTGCTGACGCTGCTGCTCGGCTTTGAGGATATTCCTGTTGCCGTACCAGCAGAGAAGCCGCAGCCGGCAACCGGAAACGTTGCCATCCCTACCCGTTAATGATTGAGGTTTTTATGTCTGACACGCCATTTCCGGCCGGTTTTTTGTGGGGCGGTGCGTTAGCCGCCAACCAGTCTGAAGGAAGTTATCTGGCCGGTGGTAAAGGGCTGACCACGGTGGATATGATCCCGCATGGCGCTAACCGTATGGCGGTCAAGCTGGGGCTGGAAAAGCGATTTACGCTGCGCGAAGATGAATTCTATCCCAGCCACGACGCTATCGATTTCTATCATCGCTATAAAGAAGATATCGCGCTGATGGCAGAAATGGGCTTTACCGTCTTTCGCACGTCCATCGCCTGGAGCCGGCTGTTTCCCAACGGTGACGAACTGACGCCGAATGCAGACGGCATCGCTTTTTATCGTCAGGTCTTTACCGAATGCCGCAAATACGGCATTGAGCCACTGGTTACGCTCTGTCATTTTGATGTGCCGATGCATCTGGTCATTGAATATGGCTCATGGCGCAATCGCAAAATGATCGATTTCTTTGCCCGGTACGCGCGTGCCTGCTTTGACGCGTTTGATGGTCTGGTAAAATACTGGCTGACGTTCAATGAAATTAATATCCTGCTGCACAGTCCCTTTTCAGGCGCAGGTCTGGTGTTTGAGCCTGGTGAAAATCATGAGCAGGTGAAATATCAGGCGGCGCACCATGAACTGGTGGCCAGCGCGCTGGTCACAAAGATTGCCCATGAGGTTAATCCGCAGAACCAGGTGGGCTGCATGCTGGCGGGCGGTAACTTCTATCCATGGTCGTGCAAGCCAGAGGATGTCTGGGCCGCCCTGCAGAAAGATCGTGAAAACCTGTTCTTTATTGATGTTCAGGCGCGCGGAGCCTATCCGGCCTACAGCGCACGGCTGTTCCGCGAAAAAGGGGTTACCCTTGAAATAACGGATGAAGATGCAGCCATTCTGCGTCACACGGTGGATTTTATCTCCTTCAGCTATTACGCCTCCCGCTGCGCCTCGGCAGAGATGAATGAGCAGAACAGCAGCGCCGCCAACGTTGTCAAATCGCTGACCAACCCGCACGTCGCGCGCAGCGCCTGGGGCTGGGGAATTGATCCGCTGGGGCTGCGCATCACCATGAATATGATGTATGACCGTTATCAGAAGCCGCTGTTTCTGGTGGAGAATGGCCTCGGCGCACGCGATGAGCTTACCGCCGCCGGTGAGATCCATGATGACTACCGCATCAGCTATCTGCAGCAGCATATTGAAGCTATGGCAGAGGCGATCGCCGACGGTATACCGGTTATGGGCTATACCACCTGGGGCTGTATCGATCTGGTCGCCGCTTCCACGGGTGAAATGAGTAAACGTTACGGCCTGGTCTACGTTGACCGGGACGACATGGGCAACGGCACCCTGCAGCGCACGCGTAAAAAATCATTCTGGTGGTATAAAAAAGTCATCGCCAGTAACGGACGCGACCTTGGTTTTGAGTAAAATTTTGCCGCTTCTGTAGCGACTGCAACGGGCCGCAGATGCGTATTGGTGCGGAAGAATGGTACTATCCCGGCTTTACCGACCCGGAACAGTGCCATGCAGATAAAAGGATTTCCTGCTCCCTATTCAAAAGGATCCTGCCTTTGGCTCTGCTGCGCACTGCCTGCGCTGCTGGTGCTGCTTAGCGGGCAGATGGCATACGCCGCCGATCATGCTGCTGACAATCGCGCTAACCGCATTGTCAGCGGCATCCTCAGTTTTACCCGCTGGCCGCCTCCGGTGCAGGTTCCGCAGCTCTGTATCCTGGCCTCCGCCCGCCATCTTACGCTTTCATCAGCCGACGCACCGCCTGCCACGCCGTTCAGCGTCGTGCGCGCTGACAGCACCGGCAGACTCTCCGCGCTGCATTGTGATGCAGTTTATTTCGGCACGGAAACCCCGGCTCAGCAGCACGCGGCTCTGGCAGCAATGTCTGATAAAGCAGTGCTTAGCATGGCGGAAAATAACCCTGACTGCGCAACCGGCGCCACTTTCTGTATGATTTTTGGTGAGGAACGTACCCGTTTTTCGGTGAATCTCGATTCACTGGCACGCAGCGGCGTCAAAGTCAGTCCCGATGTGCTGATGCTGTCGCGTAAAGAGAACCAATAAGATGAAATTTTTACTGAGAAAACGTCAGGGTTCATCACTGCGCGGTCGCCTGCGCCGCATCAGCACCATAAATGCAGCGGTGATCCTGCTGCTGTGCTGGCTGCTGATGACCTCGACCTCTCTCTACTTTATTAAACGTTACGAAAACCGCAATCTGGCACTGACGGCAACCACGCTGAGCACCAGTCTTACCGCGGCAACGGTGTTTGAAGATAGCTATGATGCGCACAGTAAGATTGCCATGCTGGGTGATGAAGGCATGTTTGCGTCAGCGCAGCTGGTCACCGCCAGCCATACTGTACTGGTTGACTGGGTCAACCGCCGCGAGCACAGCGGCTTCTATGAAAAACAGCTGCGGCAGTGGATCTACGCCAGTCCGGTCACCGTGGATATACAGCACGCGGGTACCCGGGCCGGCAGCCTGACGCTGGCCGGAACGGTGAATGGCGCCAGCGAGTTTATCCACTACTCCATCCTGATCCTGACCTGCGGCATGCTATGCGTGCTGGTGATCTCTTTTATGCTGAGCGAGTTTCTCCATCGCGGCATTCTGCTCTCCATGCGCACTATCACGCGCGCCATTCACTATGTGATCCGCACCGGTGATTTTACCCAGCGCGTGCCGCCTGAGCCGATCAATGAGTTTCAGCTGCTCTCCAGCGATCTGAACGCGCTGCTGAGTGAGATGCAGACGCTGAAAGCATCGCTGCTGCGTGATAACCGTTCGCTGGCAGAAAAAGCGCTGACGGATCCGCTTACGGGTCTGGCGAACCGTTCTGCTTTTGTGGCGCGGCTGGCGCAATTGCTCGATCGTCCGTTAACGCCGCCGCGCTTTGCCTTGCTGTTTCTGGATGGTGACCGCTTTAAATGCATTAACGACAGCTGGGGACACGCTGCCGGGGATGAAGTGCTGAAAGCCACCGCTGAACGCCTGGCTGGCCTGATCTCAGAGGGCGATCTGGTCGCACGCATGGGGGGCGATGAGTTCGCAATGGTCCTGACCAGCCGCACCACCCCTGCCCGGCTGCAGGAACTTCGGGATGCCATACAGCACGCGGTGCGCCAGCCTATCGCGCTCAGCGAAGACCGCACTATTACCACCTCGGTCACCATCGGCTATGCCTGGGCGCAGTCTGGCGACAGCGTGGCCTCACTGCTGGAGCGGGCAGATTTGCATATGTATAAAAACAAAAAATTGAATAAGGATCGGCTGTGAAAATCTATGATTGCCTGATGGCGCTGATACTCACCTGCGCGGGCTGCCAGTCCGGCGGGTTTACCCGTGCCCAGGTTGCGGCGCTGCAGCAGGAGGGGTTCAGTCAGAACAGCGAAGGCTGGGGGCTGGGGTTACCCAACCGTATTCTGTTTGGCATTAATGAGTCAGAACTTACCGCAGCCAGTAAACAGCGCATCGCCTCCACGGCCGGCACGCTGGCAGCTACCGGTATTACGCATCTGCGCATTGATGGTCATACCGATAACTACGGTGAAGCGGGTTATAATCAGCAGCTTTCACTCAGGCGGGCTGATGCTGTCGCACAGCAGTGGGCCGCCAGCAGCGGCGTCCCGCGCGCGAATATTGTGACGCGCGGGCTGGGCATGCGGGTACCGGTTGCCAGCAACAGTACCTCGCAGGGACGGGCGCAGAACCGCCGCGTCGCTATTGTGATCACGGCGCCGTAGCGTGGCCGCCGCGCTCCAGCGCATAGAAATAGAGCCGGTCGCGGGCAAGGTTTTTCATTTTGACTTCGCACATGATATCGAACTGGTCAAACGAGAGCGCCCAGTCATTTAGCGTCTGATTGAAGAAGTAATCAGAATGCGCGCGCAGCTTCATTTTAGAAGCCGCCAGCGCGTTCTGATCGGGGAAACCGTGATCGGGGATCAACCCTTCCTGCGCAATTGAGTAGTGCAGCACCGGGCGGACGCCGCGCCAGGAGTCGATGATGTGTGCGATCCGGCTATCATCAGGCTTGATAAAGGCATTCTCTTTTACCCAGTGGTGGTGAATATCCAGTACTACCGCACAAAGCTCTCGCGCCTGCAGCACATCATCCAGCGCGCAGGAAACCTCATCATTCTCCACCGTCAGCATATTACGCGCCTCAGGGCTGAGCCGCATAAACGCGTCGCGAAAACCGGCAAAGCCATTTTTACCGTTCATATGGATATTGATTTTGAAATCCTGAAAATGCTGGCCATAACCCATCAGGACGGCGCACATGGCGTGATATTCGACATCCTCAATTGCGCGTTCCACTACGCCCTCATTATCCGACGCCAGCACCGTATATTGCCCGGGGTGAAACGAGAGACGGACATTGCTGGCCCGCGCCAGTTCGCCGCAGCGGGCAAACAGCGGTGCCAGTTCCGACATCGCCTCGCGATAAATCGGCGTCGCCTGCGGTACGGTATAGAGCGGCAGCACATCGCTGCCGATACGCATCATGCGCAGCGCATCGGGTAGCGTAGCCAGCTGCCCGATCATCGCGTAAAGGTTGGTGAGATTGGTGCGGGCCAGCCCAATCAGCAGCGTGGCGGCGGCCTCACCCTCCATGCCCAGAAAGCGGGTGCGGGTGGTGCTTTTGAATGGAAAAGGCTGCTTCGCCTCATGATCGAAATACTTACACGCAAAACCCAGTTTCATAAAATTCCCCTTAACAGCAGCTAGTGAGTCTAGCTCTCTGACAGGAATGCGCGAGGCAGACGGGAAAGAAAACGGGCAGCCGCGTTGTCGCTGCTGCCCGTGGCGTTACATCTCAGGGAAGGTCAGATTACTGCCCGGTGCTTCACGATGCAGATGGATAAAGTTCAGGTGACGCTCATAGTGATCGAGAATATCGATAATCACCTGCTCCTTGTTGTAGTCCATCAAATCGTTGCCCTGGCTTCCTTCCAGTAAAAAGGTCTCCAGCCGGTAGTAGTGCGATTTACCGCTGCGGGCGCGGTAGGTAAAGCCGGGAATTGAATATTGCTGTGGCCAGACCTGATACATAAAGCTCTGCTCTTCACCCAGATCAACGCGCAGTTCAAGGTGCCCCAGCGCCTGCCCCTCTTCAGCCGGCATTTTCTCCAGCATTACGTGCGCCCCGCGCAGCTCCAGCTCTTTCGCCACATCTTCCATCGCCGGATAGATAACCGTTTCCATCATCCGCTGCGTATAGCGCGTACCCGGATAGTTCATCAGGCGTGACAGCCGCTTCTTCCAGCTCAGGCGATCGCTGCTTGAGGGAATATAGGGCGCGGTTTCACGCACGGCACTGGCCCGGCGATGATCTTCCACCTTCAGCGATTTCCACAGGCCGGCCATCACAAAGAAGATCACAAAGCTAAACGGCAGCCCCATGATGACCGTGGTGTTCTGGAGTGCAGAAATCCCGTTGGTCATCAGCATGCCCATGGTCAGCACCCCAATCGCAATTGACCAGAAGATGCGCAGCCAGTTAGGCGCATCGCTGTTGATATCCTTGAGCTTTGAAGTGAAGTTGCCCAGTACCAGTGAACCGGAATCTGCTGAGGTAACGTAGAACAGCATCCCGGTAATGGTGGCAACGGACGCGCTGAGTTTAAACGCCGGATATTGCGCCAGCAGACTGTAGAAACCGCGTTCGGCATGCGCCATCACTTCCTGCGCAAAGCCGGCATCGCCGTGAATAATCTCATACAGCGAGGCGTTACCGAATACAGAGAGCCACAGCAGCGTAAACGTAAAGGGAATGATCAGCGTGCCGAGCACAAACTGGCGAATGGTGCGGCCGCGTGAGATACGCGCCAGGAACAGGCCAACAAACGGCGACCAGGCGACCCACCATGCCCAGAAAAACAGCGTCCAGCTGTTCATCCACTGGGTCGGACGATCGAACGCAAAGGTATTCAGCGTCATCCCCATAAAGCGGTTGATATAGTCGCCAACGTTCAGCACCAGCGCGTTCAGCAGGAAGTCTGTTTTGCCCATAAACAGCACAAACAGGATCAGGCCGAGCGCCAGCGCCACGTTCAGCTCAGACAGAATCCGGATGCCCTTATCAACGCCCGATGTCACGGAGATAGTCGCAATAATCACTGACAGGACAATCAGCGCCATCTGCGCGGTCAGTCCTTCAGGAACGTCAAACAGCACCTTAAGGCCGTAATTCAGCTGCACCACGCCGATACCCAGCGTTGTGGCGATACCAAATATGGTGCCAATGACCGCGGCGATATCCACGGTATGCCCAATCGGCCCATTGATGCGTTTACCAAAAATCGGATAGAGCGCAGAGCGAATCGTGAGCGGCAGGTTATAGCGGTAGCTGAAGTAGCCGAGCGCAATCCCCATCAATGCGTACATTGACCAGCCGGTCAGCCCGTAGTGAAACAGCGTCCAGACCATCGCCTGACGCGCAGCCTCCATGGTTTGTCCGGCGCCCTCCGGCGGCTGCATATATTGTGATACCGGCTCCGCAACAGAGAAAAACATTAAGTCGATGCCAATACCGGCGGCAAACAGCATCGCCGACCAGCTCAGCAGGCTGAACTCCGGTTTAGACTGCTCCGGCCCGAGCTTAATTGCGCCATAGCGCGAGCAGGCCATATAGACCACAAAGACGATATAGAGCGTGGCAGCCAGCATGTAATACCAGCCAAACGTGGTTGAGACCCAGTTTACCGCTGTCTGGATCCAGGCGGCCGCAAGGTCGCTGTAGAGAATGGTGACAAGTGAAAATGTCAGAATCAGTCCGGCTGAGGTGAAGAACACCACGGGATTAATTCTGTCTTTTTCACTGGCAGGTGGATTAATCATCGATAACCTCTGGTTAATTTCCTGTAATTACTCAAAAATTTTATATGATCAGTGTGGCTGACCTTGTAGTTGTACTCCCTGCTTTTCCTCCATTAGTTGAGAACGGTGATAAATCGCTATCAGCGTAGCGTACCGTCTGGCTTTGTAACAAACGAAGCACACCATCCTAACAACTTTCTTTTTTATATTGAACGTGCAATCAAAAAAAGTTTTAATAGGGTCTCAATTTGAGGTGGAGCGGTAGTGATGCCAAAGGTAGGAATGCAGCCGATACGTCGCCGGCAGCTGATTGATGCGACGCTGGATACCATTAATGACGTAGGCATAAACTACGCCACCATTGCGCAGATCGCCCGACGGGCTGGCGTCTCCACCGGCATCATCAGTCATTATTTCAAAGACAAAAATGGCCTGCTGGAAGCCACTATGCGCGACGTCACGCGTCAGCTGCGCGAAGCGGTTGCCATGCGGCTTAAGCCGCTGGCAGGCGCCAGCACTGAAGCACGCCTGCTGGCCATTGTGGAAGGTAACTTTGATGATACCCAGCTCCATAGCGCTGCCATGAAAGCGTGGCTCGACTTCTGGGCAAGCAGCATGCATCAGCCGCAGCTGGGCCGGTTAGAGCGGGTCAGCAGTCGTCGTCTGTTCTCCAGCCTGGCCGCCGAATTTCGCCGCGAAATGCCACGTGAGCAGGCCCGCCTGGCAGCTTACGGTCTGGCTTCTATGATTGATGGCTTGTGGCTGCGTGCCGCATTAAGCGGCAAGCCTTTTGATTTAGCCATTGCCAGAACGCTTACCACCCAATTCATTCGTCAGCAACTGGCTGGCTCACCGAATCACTGAGGAAGGAGAACCCATGTCCCGATTCACCGAACAGCACCTTTACATTGATGGCAAATTTGTCCCTTCAGCAGCGGGCAATACCTTCCAGAGTATCAACCCTGCGAATGGGGGCGTGCTGGCAGATATCCATGAAGCTGAGCGCGCGGATGTTGATCGCGCCGTCGAAGCGGCAAAAAAAGGCCAGAAAATCTGGGCTGCGATGACGGCGATGGAGCGTTCACGCATTTTACGGCGTGCGGTGGAGATCCTGCGCGAACGTAACGATGAACTGGCGGAGCTGGAAACGCTGGACACCGGTAAACCTTTCAGCGAAACCCAGGCGGTGGATATTGTCACCGGTGCAGATGTGCTGGAGTACTATGCCGGTCTGATCCCTTCACTGGAGGGTCAGCAGATCCCGCTGCGCGACACCTCTTTTGTCTATACCCGCCGCGAACCGCTGGGCGTGGTGGCCGGGATCGGCGCATGGAACTACCCCATCCAGATCGCGCTGTGGAAATCGGCGCCGGCGCTGGCAGCAGGCAACGCCATGATTTTTAAACCCAGCGAAGTTACCCCGCTAACAGCGCTGAAGCTGGCTGAGATTTACACTGCTGCCGGCGTGCCGGATGGTGTTTTCAACGTCCTGAACGGGCGTGGCGCGGTGACCGGCCAGCTGCTGACCGACCATCCTGGTATCGATAAAGTCTCTTTCACCGGCGGCGTAGCCAGCGGTAAGAAAGTGATGGCAAACGCCGCTGGCTCGACGCTGAAAGATGTCACGATGGAGCTGGGCGGAAAATCTCCGCTGATCATTTTTGAGGATGCCGATCTCGATCTCGCCGCTGACATCGCCATGATGGCGAATTTTTACAGCTCCGGTCAGGTCTGCACCAACGGCACCCGCGTCTTTATTCCTGCTGCAGTAAAAGCGGAATTTGAGGCCAAAATCAGCGAGCGGGTTGCGCGTATCAAAGCAGGCGATCTCACCGATCCGGCCACGAACTTTGGCCCGCTGGTGAGCTTTGCCCATCGTGACAACGTGATGCGCTATATCGAATCGGGCATCAGCGAAGGAGCCACGCTGCTGTGCGGCGGTAAGCGCATGAGCGGCGCTGATTTTGACAAAGGTGCCTGGGTTGAGCCAACCGTCTTTACCGACTGCCGCGACGAGATGACTATCGTGCAGGAAGAAATTTTCGGTCCGGTCATGTCCATTCTTACCTATGAGAGCGAAGAAGAGGTCGTGCGCCGTGCGAATGCCACCGAATATGGTCTGGCTGCGGGCGTGGTCACGCAGGACCTTAATCGTGCACACCGCGTTATTCACCAGATTGAAGCCGGTATTTGCTGGATTAATACCTGGGGCGAATCCGCAGCTGAAATGCCGGTTGGCGGCTACAAGCACTCCGGGATCGGGCGTGAGAACGGCGTGATGACGCTGCAGAATTATACGCAGGTTAAATCGGTGCAGATCGAAATGACCCGTTTTCAGTCAGTATTTTAATTAGGCTTACCTGAGGAGCGACTAATGGAATTTGATTACGTCATTATCGGAGCCGGATCCGCAGGAAACGTACTGGCTACCCGTCTGACCGAAGACAGCAATGTCAATGTACTGCTGCTGGAAGCGGGCGGTCCCGATTACCGCTTTGACTTCCGTACCCAGATGCCCGCGGCCCTGGCTTACCCGCTGCAGGGCAAGCGCTACAACTGGGCGTATGAGACCGAGCCGGAACCCTATATGAATAACCGCCGCATGGAGTGCGGGCGCGGTAAAGGACTGGGCGGCTCTTCGCTGATCAACGGCATGTGCTATATCCGCGGCAACGCGATGGATCTCGACAACTGGGCCAAAGCGCCCGGTCTGGAGCAGTGGAGCTATCTTGACTGCCTGCCCTACTATCGCAAGTCAGAAACGCGCGATATTGGCGCAAATGATTATCACGGCGGCGAAGGTCCGGTCAGCATCACCACCTGTAAGCCGGACAACAACGTCCTGTTTGCGGCGATGATTGAAGCAGGCGTACAGGCGGGTTATCCGCGTACCGACGATCTGAACGGTTATCAGCAGGAAGGCTTTGGCCCGATGGACCGCTTTGTTACGCCAAAGGGCCGTCGTTCCAGCACGGCGCGCGGCTATCTTGATACTGCGAAAAAGCGTCCGAACCTGAAGATCATTACCCATGCGACCACCGATCGCATTCTGTTTGACGGCACGCGCGCGACCGGCGTCGAGTACCTTGAAGGCGGCAGCAATGCGCCGAAAACGGTCTATGCACGGCGTGAGGTACTGCTGTGCGCTGGCGCCATCGCCTCGCCGCAGATCCTCCAGCGTTCAGGTGTGGGTCCGGCAGAGCTGCTGCAGCAGTTTGATATTCCGGTCGTGCACGACCTGCCTGGCGTGGGTGAGAATCTGCAGGATCACCTGGAAATGTATCTGCAGTATGAGTGCAAAGAGCCGGTTTCGCTCTACCCGGCGCTGAAGTGGTGGAACCAGCCGAAAATTGGCGCCGAATGGCTGTTTAACGGTACCGGCGTGGGAGCCAGCAACCAGTTTGAAGGCGGCGGCTTTATTCGCAGCCGGGAAGAGTTTGACTGGCCTAACATCCAGTATCACTTCCTGCCGGTTGCCATTAACTACAACGGCTCTAACGCGGTTGAAGCGCACGGATTCCAGTGCCATGTTGGCTCTATGCGCTCGCCAAGCCGGGGTCACGTGCGGATTAAATCACGCGATCCACGCCGTCATCCGGCCATTCTGTTCAATTACATGTCACATGAACAGGACTGGCAGGAGTTTCGCGATGCGATCCGCATTACGCGTCAAATCATCAACCAGCCGGCGCTGGATAACTATCGCGGTCGCGAAATCAGTCCGGGTATCGACTGCCAGACCGATGAGCAGCTGGATGAGTTTGTGCGTAACCACGGTGAAACGGCTTACCACCCTTGCGGCACCTGTAAAATGGGCAGCGATGAGATGGCCGTGGTCGATGGTGAAGGCCGCGTGCATGGCCTGCAGGGTCTGCGCGTGGTCGATGCTTCTATCATGCCGCTGATCATCACCGGGAACCTGAATGCGACAACCATTATGATTGGCGAGAAGATTGCAGATAACATTCGCGGTCGCGATCCGCTGCCACGCAGCACCGCCGACTACTATGTTGCCGGCGAGCGCCCGGTGCGCGGTGAGCCTGTGCGGGCATAATCTCCTGTCTTTCTGCAGGGCAGCGTAAAGCTGCCCTGCCTCATGTGCTCCTCACACCGTTGTAAAACAAGCCTGATATGACTGCCTGATTAAACGGCCTGCACTATGGCTTAACAAGGTAGTTGATCAACTAACAGTATGTTGTAATTACAGAGGCGCATCAGCCTCACTCTCTGCGCCCGTTGCCGTCAGAAAACGCTGCAGGATGGCGTTATTACGCTGCCCCTGTCGGGTCACAATCGCGATTTCGCTGCTGAAGCACAGCCGGGCAGGCGCAATCGCACGCATCTGCTCCAGCTCACACCAGCGTGCTGCATAGTGATCGGGCAGAAAGCCGATATAGCGTCCGGTCAGGATCAGAAAAGCAATCCCTTCCCGGTCAGAGGCCGTGGCCGTGCAGTTAAGTGACTGATGCAGCGCAGCGGCTTCCGCACTCAGACGGTAACCCGGTGCTATCGCCTCATGGCGAGCCAGCACCGACAGATCCGTTTCATGCGCCTGGCTGAAAAGCGGATGCGTGCTGCTGCAGTAAAGGCAGGAGATCTCTTCATAAAGCGGGGTATAAGCCAGGCCCGACACCGGCGCGGTATAGGGTAGCGCGCCCACGTGCAGGCGACCGTCGAGCAGGCCCTGTTCAATATCAGCGGCCGTGAGCATACTGATATTAATGCGGACGTCGGCCCCCTGTTCGCGTAATGCTTCCAGCGCCTGAGTAATCTGCATTCGCGGCTGCGTCACCAGATTATTGATAATGCCGATGTTCAGCTCGCCGCGCAGCTGTTTATGCATCTGGTTGATCTGCTGGCGGAAGTCCTCGACGGCCACCATCAGGCTGGCGCTGAGACGCAGGATCTCACGGCCCTCATCCGTCAGGGCAAATCCCGCCCTTCCGCGCTGACAGAGCCGCATCCCGAGACGCTTTTCCAGATCGCTCATATGCAGGCTGATTGCCGAGCGGGTAATGCCCAGCCTGCTTTCGGCGGCCGTAAAGCTGCCGCATTCGCTGACGGTTTTAAACAGCCGCAGCAGGCGCAGATCGAAATCAGTAACCTGCGCCAGCGTTTTAGGTTTCATTCAGGTGAGTTTTCCGCTGACTAAACTTAAGTTAATTAGCATTTAACTTAACCGATGCCTGATTGCAAACTCTGGCTATACACTCTGGAGAAACTGCTATGTCTGAACGTATTGATACCGCATCCCTGAACCTGCAGTCGCACTGGATGCCCTCCAGCGCCAACCGTAATTTCCAGCGCGACCCGCGCTTTATCGTGGCCGCGGAAGGACGCTGGCTGACCGATGATAAAGGGCGGCGCATTTATGACAGTTTGTCAGGACTGTGGACCTGCGGCGCAGGCCATACGCGCAGTGAGATCCAGCAGGCGGTCAGCCGGCAGCTCGGGGTACTGGATTACTCCCCCGGTTTTCAGTATGGCCATCCGCTCTCATTTCAGCTGGCAGAACGTCTTGCGCAGCACATGCCGGGCGATCTCAATCATATCTTTTTTACCGGTTCCGGATCTGAAGCCGCAGACACCGCGGTTAAAATGGCGCGCGGCTACTGGCGGGCCAAAGGTCAGCCGGCCAAAACGAAACTGATTGGCCGCGCCCGCGGTTATCACGGGGTGAATATTGCCGGTACCAGCCTCGGCGGCATTGGCGGTAACCGCAAAATGTTTGGGCAGTTTATGGATGTGGATCACCTGCCGCATACGCTGCAAAACGATCTCGCCTTTACACCGGGCCAGGCTGAAACCGGCGGCGAGGCGCTGGCGAATGAGATGCTGAAGCTGATTGAGCTGCACGATGCGTCAAACATCGCCGCGCTGATTGTTGAGCCGCTTTCCGGCTCCGCCGGCGCCATTATTCCGCCGCGGGGCTATCTGCAGCGCCTGCGTGAGATCTGTACGCAGCACAATATCCTGCTGATTTTTGATGAAGTGATCACCGGCTTTGGCCGCATGGGACGCTGGACCGGCGCAGAGTATTTTGGTGTGACGCCGGATCTGCTCAACTTTGCCAAGCAGATCACCAACGGGGCCATTCCGCTGGGAGGCGTGGCGGCCAGCAGCGAAATCTACCACACCTATATGTCACAGCCGCTGCCAGAGCATGCGGTGGAGTTTGCCCACGGCTATACCTACTCGGCGCATCCGGTCGCCTGCGCAGCGGCCATCGCGACGCTGGACCTGCTGGAAAAGGAGTCGCTGATCGCGCAGTCGGCTGAGCTGGCTCCGGTATTTGAACAGCAGCTGCACGCGCTGCGCGGCTGTCCGCACGTGGCAGACATTCGCAACTGCGGGCTGGTCGGCGCGATTCAGCTGGCACCCCGCGAGGGCGATGCCACACTGCGGCCTTTTGAGGCGGGTATGCTGTTATGGAAGGCGGGATTCTATGTCCGCTTTGGCGGCGATACGCTGCAGTTTGGTCCGATGTTTGCTGCTCAGCCTGACGAACTCGACAGGCTGTTTAATGCGGTAAGTGATGCACTGCATCGTGTGGCTTAAGCGGTTACGTCAGCGCTTTCGCCTGCCGCAGCCGGTAATAGAGCAGCGACAGTAATATCAGCAGGCAGCCGAGCATCTGCCGTGCTGACATCGCCTCGCCATACCAGAGCGCCGCCGCCAGTACCGTCAGCAGCGGCTCTAAAATCATAATCAGTGCGGCATTCGCGGCGCTGGTCATGCTCTGCCCTTTCAGCTGCAGCCAGAAGCGCAGGCTGGTTGCCAGCAGCGCGCTGGCCGCCAGCCAGCTCCACGATGCCAGCGTAACCTCCTGCGGCCAGCTTTCAGTAAACAGCGACAGTACGCCTGCCACTGCGCCCGTGCAGGCGAGCTGTACCGTAGCCAGCGGACAGACGGGAACCGTAGCGGCAAAGCGGGTAGTGAAACAGAAGTAGACCGCCTGAATCAGCGCGGCGCCCAGAAACAGCAGCTGACTCAGTTCAAAATGCAGATCCTGCCTGAGCGTCAGCAGAGCCAGTCCTGCTATGCCCACCGGCAGAGAGAGCCAGAACGCGCGTGCCGGGCGACTGCGCAGTATGAGCCAGGCGAAAAGCGGCACAAACAGCATGGAGAGGCTCATGATAAATGCCCCCTCACCCAGCGAACGCGTGGTGGCAACGGCATAGATCCACAGCAGCATATAAGCAGACTGCAGCAGACCACTCATCAGAACCGGCCTGATATTCCGCAGCGTATGGCGCAGTTCGGCGGCGCGGCAGAGCAGCAGCAGTATCGCGCTGGCAGAGAGAAAGCGCAGCGCGACAAATGCCAGTGCGGGAATACCGGCTATCGCCTCACGCGAGCAGATCCAGCCAAACGCCGCAATGAGCGTAGTGCTCACCAGCAGGGCATCAGCCTGACGTTGTTTGGTTATCATTTATCTCTCCGCAGCGTGCGTGGTCACTATCAGCTCTGGGCGCTTACCAGCCGGACGGCAAAACCAAAGAACAGCATACCGGTCAGCATGTTGGCAAATTTAACCAGCCGCGTGCGGCTGCGCAAAAAGCGGACCATTACCGCGCCCGCCACCAGCAGCACGGAATAGTAGCTGAAGCTGATCAGCTGGATCAGCGCACCCAGCGTGGCGAATGCCGGTGCGGTATGCGTGACTTTCGGGTCGATAAACTGAATAAAGAAAGAGACGTAAAACAGGATAGCTTTAGGGTTAGTCACCCCCAGCAGTACCGCACGCAGAAAGTAGTTTTCCGCTTTGACCGGTTCAGCAGGCTGCGTGTCCGCGCGCTGGCGCAGCGCGCCCATAATAATTTTGATACCCAGATAGAGTAAAAACATCGCCCCCAGATAACGCACCATCATAAAAATATGCGGGCTGGTGCGTATCAGCGTGGCCACCCCCGCCCAGGCGAGAAAGATCAGGATCAGATCGCCTGCCATGACACCCGCAATCGCTTTAGAAGCCGCTTTGATGCCGCGCCCCATGCCGGTGCGTAAAACATACAGACTGTTCGGGCCAGGTAACAGAATAATCACCAGCGCACCTGCCAGAAATGTCCATAAATCGATAATGCCTAAATCTTGCAACATCAGTGCCATAGCTCCATTCGCCGCGCGTTATTTACACGACGTAATCATAGTATTTATACAGGGTTTACCAGACGACAACGCGCAGCTGCCGCGCGCTATGGTAGCAGGTATTCCATACAAATCGCACGCCTGCAGCGCGCTGTTTCACGGTTTGAAGAAGAGAGCAGACGTTAATGGCGGAAACGGAGGGTAAACCGGACGGGGCGTCCCTGCCCCGGTTTTTACACTTTGCTTTCAGGCAGTACGGTTAACCGCGGCTGATACTTTCGGTGAAACAGCGGATACGCGATGCTGGTGACAACCAGACTGATAATCCATGAGATATCCACACCGGGGATCAGTTTTGCATACGGACCGGAAAAAAACGCATTTTCAATAAAGGGGATCTGTACCAGAATGCCGGCAAAATAGACCAGCAGTGCCTGCAGATTAAGCCGCCCGTAGCGTCCTCCGTCGGCCTGAAATATAGCGTCCACATCGTAGTGCTGTTTGTTGACGTAGTAGAAATCGAGCAGGTTAATCACAATCCACGGGATCAGTACGGCAATCAGCGCCAGGATAAGGTTGATGAAAAAAACCACAAAGTTCTGCGACGCCGCCAGGGCAATCAAAATGCTGCCTGTCAGCACCAGGGCCGACACCACCAGCCGTACTGCCGCCCCCGGCGTCCAGTGCGGACGAAAGGTTTGCACAGCCGTTATCAGCGACAGCACCGCACCATACAGATTCATCGAGTTATGGCAGATGATATTTACCAGAAACAGGATCATCAGCAGCGGTCCCAGCCAGCCAGTGGCGTGACGTACTGCCACCATGGCGTCATCCGCAGGAGCAATACTCACGGCCATCATGCCAAAGACAAATGCCAGAATCGTCCCGCCACAGGCGCCGAGATAAGTGGCCCAGAAAGGACGGGCGATACCCACATCTGCGGGCAAATAGCGCGAATAATCTGAGGTGTACGGTGAAAAGCTGATTTGCCACACGGCCCCAATGCAAAAGGTGCCGAACCACCCTGCTGCACTCATCGAGCCGCGCTGCCAGAAATCTGCCGGTAGCGGCTGCGATAACATCAGCGTCAGTCCAAGCAGCAGGGCTGCTCCCATAATCCATGCGCCAACTTTATTGATCCGGTGGATAAAGCGGTAGCCTATCACGCCGATCGCTGTTGCCAGCACGGCACCTAAAATCGTTGCGCTGGCTACCGGCAGTACCGGAATAACATTGTTAATTACCCGGCCAGAAAGCGAAATGTTGGAAATAAAAAAGCCAAGATAGATAACGGTGGTGAAGCTGATCACCAGCAGCGAGCCATAGCGCCCGAACTGCGCGCGACTCTGCACCATCTGCGGAATGCCGGTTTTAGGTCCCTGCGCTGAGGTCAGCGCAAGAAAAATGCCACCAAACAGATGACCGGCGACAATCGCAGAGAGCGCTGAAATCACATTGAGATGAAACGTTTCGGTTGCGATCGCCCCGCTGACCACCGCCAGCGGAGCAATATTGGTGCAGAACCAGAGCGTGAACAGGCTGTGCGGCTTGCCGTGTCGCTCAGACACCGGCACATAATCCACCGACTTGTTCTCGATAAACTGCCCCTGACGTGATGATTTTTCCACCTTACCCTCCGGTTGAGATGCAGAATTATTATGTGTTGCAGATACATCACTGGCGTTTAAATGCCATAGCCATCCCGACGATGTGCGTCTCGTCTTCTCTCAGGAGAAACTGCTGGCGGTAAGACGCCTGATACTTAACGATCCGGCGGGCAATGGTGTGGATGGCCAGCGCCGGAAGGGGAATTAACGCATGATAAAAGGATCGTCGATGGGTTCATCGCTGGTACGCAGCCAGACGGTTTTGGTTGTGGTGTACTCCAGCGCTGCGTCAACGCCGCCTTCGCGCCCAAAACCTGACTTGCCGTAGCCACCGAAGGGGGCCAGCGGTGAGACAACCCGATAGGTGTTCAGCCAGACCACGCCGCTGCGCAGCTGGCGTGTAATACGGTGTGCCCGCGTCAGATTTTGCGTAAAGACGCCTGCAGCAAGGCCATATTCAGTGCCGTTTGCCAGCCGCAGCGCCTCCGCCTCACCGCTAAAGGTCAGCACTGAGAGCACCGGACCAAACAGCTCCTGCACGACACTCTCTGCTTCCGGCACGCTGCTGCAATCAAGGATCGTAGGCGGATAATAAAAACCGGGCTGGCTGACCGGCTCATGCCCGATAATCAGCTGTGCGCCCTGCTCCAGCGAACGGCTGACAACCTGCTCGATATTCTGTTTCTGACGCAGTGTGCAGAGCGGGCCAAACTGAGTATCAGTCTGCTGCGGGCAGCCAATGACAATGTCGCGCACTTTACTCACCAGCTTGTCAATAAACGCCTCTTTAACACTGGCCTCTACCAGAAGACGCGAGCCCGCGACGCAGCTCTGACCCGACGCTGAGAAGATCGCCGCCACCTGAGCGTTAGCCGCACTCTCCAGATCGGCATCGGCAAAAACGATGAACGGGGACTTGCCCCCCAGCTCCAGTGAGGTGCTGGCGAGATTCTCCGCGCTGCCGCGAATAATATGGCGCGCCGTTTCTGCTCCGCCGGTGAAGGCGATATGATCGATAAGCGGATGCGCAGTGAGCCGTGCCCCGCACTGCTCAGCAAATCCGGTGATAACGTTAATCACGCCGGGCGGAAAGCCCGCTTCATCAATCAGCTCTGCCAGCGCCAGAAGAGGAGCCGGTGCCACCTCTGCTGCCTTCACCACCAGCGTACAGCCAGCGGCAATCGCCGGGCCGATTTTAACCGCAGAGAGAAATAGCTGACTGTTCCAGGGAATGATTGCCGCGACCACACCCACCGGTTCGCGTCTGACCCACGTTTCCATATCGGGCTTGTCGATACTGAGCGTAGCCCCCTCCATTTTGTCAGCCAGCCCCGCGTAATAGCGGTAATACTCTGCGACGTAGGCAATCTGCGCCTGCGTTTCACGAATAATTTTGCCGGTATCCAGCGTTTCAATACGCGCCAGCCGCGCCGCATCCCGCTCAATCAGATCGGCCAGCCGCAGCAGCAGTTTACCGCGCGCGCTGGCGGTAAGACCGCGCCACGCCTCTGACGTAAACGCGCGGGCAGCCGCCTCCACCGCGTGGTCAGTCTCCTGCTGCTCTGCGCCGGCGATCGTGGCCCAGGGTTCTGCTGTCGCCGGATTAAGGGATGTGAACGAGGCAGCGCCGGTTACAAACTGCCCGTCAATGTAGAGTTTAAACGCGTCCATCTCTCTCTCCGCTTAGTGGAATTCCGGAACGACCTGTTCAATAAAGCGCATCAGTGAGGCCTTTTTGCGTTCAAAGGTCATCCCGCTGTCGAGCCACAGCGCATATTCGTCATAGCCCAGTGCTTCATAATTTTTCAGCCGTGCGATCACTTCGTCCGCCGTACCGATAGCCAGGTTCTGGCGCATTTTTTCTGCGCTGTAATACGTGTTAGCGGCCATCTCTTCCTCACTCAGTGGGGCAATAAGCCCCTGCGTCACTGGTCGCTCGTTTTTAAACCAGGCGCCGAAATAGTGGTAAAAGCGGTTCAGCTCCTCTGCTGCCTGCTGTGCATCCGCCTCATCCGCCGCCACGAAACCGTGCTGCAGTAACATGATTTTCAGCGGTTGCTCCGGGGCGTATTCCCGACACGCCTCTTTAAACGTGGTGATCAGCCGGACAATCTCCTCGTCCCCCTGATGCAGCGGCGTGCACTGCACGTTACAACCCTGTTTAACGGCAAACTCATGGCTGTTGGGATCGCGGGCAGCAACCCAGATGGGGGGATGCGGCTGCTGTTTGGGTAACGGCGATGATGTGGTGGAAGGAAACTGCCAGAACTCGCCCTGATGAGTATAATCACCGCGCCAGAGCGCTTTTACTGCCGGGACCAGTTCCCGCATGCGCTGACCGGCCCCCCAGGCATCAAGCCCTGGCAGCAGACGCTCATACTCATACGCGTAGGCCCCGCGCGCAATACCCAACTCCAGCCGTCCGTTAGTGATGATATCGGTCATTGCCGCCTCACCGGCAAGGCGAATCGGATGGGTAAACGGCGCAATAATGGTGCCGGTGCCGAGCCGCACATGCTGTGTGCGGTGCGCAATATCCACCAGATTGATAAAAGGATTAGGGGCAATGGTAAAATTCATACCATGGTGTTCACCGGTCCAGATGGCGTGCAGACCACCGCGGTCGGCGATTTCACACAGCGTCATCATCTCTTCGTAGAGCTTATCCTGTGCATCATCAGCTGAGACGCGCTCCATATGCAGAAACAGAGAAAGCTTCATACCACCTCCTGATGGGCTGGCGTAACGAACTGGCGCACAGAGCCTTGCGCTTCATCACCGTAATAAAGGCCATAATTACCCGCCGCGTATTCACGCATATAGCGCCCCAGCAGCGCCTGCAGCGCACTGTCGGCGACCGGCATGGTGGCCAGATCCTGCAGATCCCGCCACTCTCCCTGGTCCACAACGGGCAGCGTACTGCCCGTGGGCTGCGCACATAAGAAGACAATATGCTGCTGCTTTTTCTGCCTGTCTTCCCACATGGAATAGATAAAACCCGGACTGGCAGCAATCTGCAGCGTACTGAACACCTGCGTCAGCGTTTCATCAACACTGCGACCGCGCATGGTTTGTGCCGGCAGACTGTACCCTTCTGACTGCCGGACCAGCAGCACCTGACCGGCAGATTCGATAAGCGCACTCACCACGACATCCGGCCCGCTAATCAGCGACTCCGCCTGCTGGTAAGGTGTGAAATAGGCGCCACGATAGTAGCCCAGACCCGCAGTGCCGCTGGAAGCGAATTGCAGCACATTACCGATCAGGATCGCGTGGTCGCCCGCGTCAATCACCTGATGCAGCGAACACTCAAACCAGGCCGAACTCTCATCAATCAGGGGTGTACCCTGCTCTCCGCGTCGCCAGCTGACGCGCGCAAAGCGATCGGCAATTTTCTGCGCAAACACGTTCGACGTCTCTTTCTGCTGTTCTGCCAGAATATTGACGGCAAAATGGCGGCACTGCGTAAAGTGCTCAAAGTTAGCCGACCGTTTGTCGATGCTCACCAGCAGCAGCGCCGGGTCCAGTGATACCGAGGAAAAAGAGTTAGCGGTAAAACCAATTGGCTCACCATTCGCATCGTGGGTCGTGACTACGGTTACGCCCGTCATAAAGGCACCAAAGGCGTCACGCAACTGTCTGCGTTTATCTGCGTCCATAAGTTACTCCTGAATAGGCTCTTGTGACGTGACGTGGGCTGCAACCGGCTCGAGGAAAGAGAGCATCTCCCGTGTTACCCGTTCAGCATCGGTCAGATTCAACATGTGTCTGGCGTTATCGATAACCACCGCCTCACCGTAAGGCGCGGCGCTGGCCATCTGTCGGGTCATGTCCGGGCTGGAGTTGGCGTCGAGTTCCCCCGTCATTACCAGCACCGGACAGCGCATCTCTGCCCAGCGATCGGCATACAGCGAGTCGCCCTCAGCGAAAGCCTGATAGGCACGCGCATAGCCTGCCGGGCTGACCTGCTGCAGCCACTCACCGACTTTGTGTCGCAGCGGCTGCTCCTGAGGGGTAGCGCTGAACCAGCGCTCCAGTGGCGCATCCAGCTGTACGTTGCCGCTTGCCAGCTCGTGAGCGCGCTGCAGTACCGCCGCCCGGGCAGCAGCTGAGCGCCTGAATACGCCGCTCATCACGATTGCCCGGCTGACATAGTGCGGATAATCAATCGCCAGTCCGGCGGTAATCAGAGCGCCCATTGAGTGCCCGGCAACAGCGAAGCGTTGTTCTGGCTGGGTGGCGAGAAAGGCCGCCAGCCAGTCGACATAATCGGTCAGCGTCGCATGATGCCCGAAGCCCGTGCTCTCGCCATGTCCGGGCATATCCACTGCGATCACCCGGAAATGGCGGCTCAGTACCGCTATCTGGGGAAACCAGGCTTCAGCATTCATGCCCACGCCGTGAATCAGTACCAGGGGGGTGCCTGTTCCCGCTTCGAGATAGCTGACCTGTGATAACGCCTCAGACAGCCGCTGGATTTTTCTGATCATGGCCAAGCTCTTTAAGATCAAGATAACGGTTACCGATACGGTGATGCGGCCGTCCGCCCAGCGCAGCGCCCAGCGCAATCACGATCTCGTCACTGAATGGCGCATCGTTAATATTGAACTGCATGGTCAGATAGTGTTCGCGCGAGCCCTCATCTTCTGTTCCCATCATCGGAACCAGAATCGGCGTGTTGGCCGGGCCGCGCGTATTATTGAATGCCAGATAGGTTTTGCCCTGCACTGCAGAACGGTAGTGATTACCAAAATGCAGCGTATGAATCAGCGCTGAGGCGTGCTCCAGCTCGCCGTTCAGTCCGGTAACGGCACATTTGCCATAGGCGACCACGCGATCGCCGCCTCCCGCCTCTTTAACGATGAGTCCGGTCAGCAATTCGCCCAATACCGGCGCCATCTCACGGATTTCCGGTGCCAGATCTTCAACAAAACCTCTGCCAGCCCACGGATTTTTGACCACGGCTGCAGCGGCAATCATCACCAGCGGCGTGCCTGCCGCTTTGCCGCCGTCGGTATACAGCGTTTCAGTTGTGACGATGGTTTTACGAATGTCCGGATGCATGTAATCCCCTTTCAAGTTAACGGTTTGTTAATTACTACTGGTGAAAGGGGTATAACATCGGCGCTTTTGGGATGTCAAAAGTTGGTATACCATCATACAGTCATACATTGGTTAGCTGCTTTTTCCGCTTCAGCGTGCGCCAGCTGCGGTTCCGGCCATCTTTTGACTCTCTGTTCAGGTGCATCGCGTCGGATACCAATACTGCTGCCGGAGTGTGACTGGCCTCAAATAACTGATGCAGGCCTGTACGACAGGATAAATTTATGTTGCTGATAAGTAGGGAGTTTCAGGAAAAGGCGTGATGAGAACCGAAAGGCGTCAGCGATCGGTGATAAAAATGTGAGCAATGACAAATTACTGGCGCGACCGCATCAGGATAAACCGCAGCACCGTTTATTACTTTGTTGCTTCAGGCCCTGTTGCCCGCACTACCTGCAACGTTGCGTTCATTGCCATAACAGTGCTAATAGTAAAAAAGAGCGCGCGCAGGGCTGCGCGCAACGATTCTTAACGCAGGACAATAGGGAAGATCATGATTGCGATTCACTCCTTAAGGATTGAAAACACGCCGGTGACTCTCCGGGAACTGGCGCTGGTGAAAGTAAGACAGGCAATCATCTCGGGCTATTTTAAAGCGGGCGATCGTCTGGTTGAACGCTCACTGTGTGATGAGCTGGGTGTCAGTCGTACCGTGGTGCGGGAAGTGATCCGTTATCTGGAAGCGGAAGGCCTGATTGAAAATCTGCCCAAAAAAGGGCCTATCGTGGCGCGGCTCACCTGGGAGGTTGCGCAGCAGATCTACAGCATACGGCAGCTGCTTGAATCTGCAGCCGCAGAGGATTGCGCCCGTACAGCCACAGCGGAAGACAAGCAGGCGCTGCACACGCGGCTGATGCGGATTGCCAGCGCTTCTGAACATCATGACGATATAGAACGGGTTGAAGCGTCGCAGGCGTTTTACGAAACGCTGTTTTCGATTGCAGAGCATCATATCGCCTGGGAAATCGTGCAGCGGCTCAACAGCCGCATCAGCCGTCTGCGCGCCCTGACGCTGCGTAGTCCTGAGCGTCAGGTTGCCGGATTTGAACGTATGTCGCGTATTTACGCTGCGGTTGAAGCCAGCAATCCGCAGCAGGCCAGAGAAGCGGTGATTCAGCATCTGACGGAAGCGGCGCAGCTGGCGAAAACAATTCTGACGACGGAGGAGTAGCGATGACTGCTTACTGGATAGCTCACGTTACGGTGCATGATGCTGAGCGCTATCAGCGTTACCGGGATCTCGCACCGGCAGCTTTTGATAAATATCAGGCGACCTTTCTTGCACGCAGTGAGCACGCGCTGACGCTGGAAGGTAAAACCTATGCCCGCCATGTATTAATCGCGTTTCCCGATTATCAGACGGCCGTTGAGTGTTACCATTCGCCAGAATATCAGCAGGCGCGGGCAGCGCGGGCTGACATTGCTGAAGCGATGATCGTTATTACTCAGAGCGCAGACTAAACCAGGAACGCTACCGTTATCTTTAAATTATTTATCTGTTCAGCAAAATTAACTCATCGAACAAAATTCGTACGCCTGCGTAATCGTTGCTACTATAGTGACGCTAAACAGCAATGCGTTGCTGACGAGAAAGTTTACCGGTTATCGTTCGCCTGCCCGCCTCGCGGGCTTTTTTTTGCCTGCCGTTCAGCCTTTATCTGCCAGGCGCGGACGTTCCGGGCGAAATCCCAGTCCGATAAGGCGTCCGAACAGATGCCGCAGAAACGGGTAGCGGCTGATGAACTGTGGCACTTTGGATGGCGCGCTGCGCGTGCGTTTTTTACTGCTCATCTTGATCTGCAGAAACTGCGTGGCGACCGTGGGAAACTGACGCCGCCGCTGGACTTTCTGCAGCGTTTTAAGGTTTACCTCACCTTTCAGCAGCGCGGGCGTCAGCAGATTAGCGGTGGCCACTGCATCCTGAATCGCCAGATTGACCCCTACGCCCCCGATAGGCGACATTGCATGCGCTGCATCACCGATACAGAGGACGCCTGGCCGGCACCAGCTATCGAGACGATCGATTCGAATCGACAGCAGGTGAAACATCTCCCAGCCGGTCAGCGCCTGCATACGCGCTTCACTGAACGGCGCAACCTCAGCAAGCTGTGTAATAAACGCTGCGATATCGGTCTCTTTCAGTCGCTCAAACTCGCCTTTTTCGATGGTATAGCCACACTGCCAGTAGTCACCGCGATCGATCACGATAAAATTCTGTTTCGGCCCTTTATGACCCATTCCGAGCGCCGGATCGTCGGGCTGTTTAGCGAGTGAAAACCACAGCACATCACGCGGCGCGCCAAAATTCTGGCTGGTTAATCCCGCTTTAGCACGAACCTGCGAATGACGGCCATCTGCCCCGACCACAAGCGGCGCATGAATAGTGTGACCCTGTAACGTCGTCAGGCCAGTAATCCGATCTCCCTCTCTGATGAAGTCAGCAAAGCCGGTATCGTGCAGCAGGGTAAAATTATCAAAGGCGCGGGCTTTACGGGCCAGAAAATCGAGAAAATCCCACTGCGGCATAAAGGCGATAAAACGGCAGCGCACCGGCAGGCGGGAAAAGTCCGCCATAGTGATCTCTTCGCCGCCAACTTCCGCCTGCAGTTTCTCAGTGCGCTGATGCGGCAGCGTTAACAGCTCATCCAGTAATCCAAGCTGGTACATGATCTCCAGCGTGGAAGGATGGATCGTGTCGCCACGAAAATCACGCAGAAAATCCGCATGTTTTTCAATAACAATAACGTTTACGCCGGCGCGCGCCAGCAGGTATCCCAGCATCAATCCTGCCGGGCCACCGCCTGCAATACAGCAGTCAGCATAGAGAGATTTATCGTTTTGCATTCTGTCAGTTCCGCATCAATTCACTGAGAATAATTATCATTTATATAGCATATTATTACCGCAGGACGATAATCAGAGGTGCTTTAACACATTTTTAGCAATCGCAGCGCTGCAATATTCTGTAAACATTAAAATAGCGTGTTTCATATAGTTTCCTTGCGGACGCCGCAGCTTATTCCAGGCTTAAGAGATAATTTTTCACACGAGATAAGCAGCCATGAAAGAGCAGAACCGGGATGTCGGCATTAAACCTTATGGAGGCTCAGCGGGCGGCTGGGGAGCACTGAAAGCGGTAGCAGATGCGATCCGGCATCAGATGGCGGTAAAACAGGATGTTATCGCCTTATTCAAGGTCAACCAGCCTGAAGGGTTTGATTGTCCGGGCTGCGCCTGGCCCGATCCACGTCACGCCTCCTCATTTGAATTTTGCGAGAACGGTGCCAAAGCGGTTTCCTGGGAAGCGACCAGTAAACGCACTACGCCTGCCTTTTTCGCCGCGCATACCGTCAGCGAACTCTGGGAGCGCAGCGCTTTTGAACTGGAAGGTGAAGGACGCCTGACCCATCCCATGAAATATGATGCAGCCAGCGACACTTATCAGCCGATTGAATGGGACACGGCGCTGCAGGAGATTGGCGCGCTGCTGCGCGGTTATGACGATCCTGATAGCGTTGAATTTTACACCTCCGGCCGCGCTTCAAATGAAGCGGCCTTTCTCTGGCAGCTGTTTGCCCGTGAATATGGCACAAACAACTTTCCCGACTGCTCGAATATGTGCCACGAACCCACCAGCGTAGGCCTGCCAGAGTCGATTGGCGTTGGCAAAGGTACAGTAGAGCTGGAGGATTTTGATCATGCCGATCTGGTGCTCTGCATTGGACACAACCCTGGCACCAACCATCCGCGTATGCTGGGAACACTGCGGGAAGTGTCAAAACGCGGCGCGAAGATTGTTGCCATCAATCCATTGCGCGAGCGCGGGCTGGAACGCTTTACCTCACCGCAAAGTCCGATTGAAATGCTCTCAATGGGGTCCACGCAGCTGGCTTCAACCTACTACAAGGTGCGCGTTGGCGGTGATGCAGCCATGCTTAAAGGCGTAATGAAAACGCTGCTGGCTATGCACGATAAGGCGCTGGCGGCCGGTGAACCGCCGGTTCTGGATGAAACCTTTATCAGTGAACATACTGAAGGTATTGCGGCGCTGAAAGCCGATCTGGACGACACCAGCTGGGATCATATCCTGAAAGTTTCTGGTATGGATATCGCTGAGATCCAGAACATTGCCCACCTCTACGCCGCCGCAGAAAACACCATTATCTGCTACGGGATGGGTATAACCCAGCATCAGTACGGCACGCAGAATGTGCAGCAGATTGCGAACCTGCTGCTGCTGCGCGGCAATATCGGCCGCCGCGGCGCGGGCATTTGTCCGCTACGCGGGCACTCAAATGTTCAGGGCGATCGCACGGTTGGCATCACAGAGATCCCCTCACAGACCCTGCTGGACAGTCTGCAGAAGGTCTTTGGCTTCACGCCCCCGCAGCAGCACGGGCACGGCGCGGTGGCGGCGATTCAGGCGATTCGCGACGGGCGCTCAAAAGCGCTGCTGTGCCTGGGCGGTAACCTCGCCGAAGCCATCTCCGATCCGCAAATCACCTTTGAAGCGATGCGCAAGCTTGATCTGGTGGTTCATATGGCGACGAAGCTCAACCGCTCTCACCTGCTGATGGCTAAGCACAGCTACCTGCTGCCGGTGCTGGGACGTACGGAAAGGGATCGCCAGGCTTCGGGCGATCAGAGCGTGACCGTGGAAGATTCTATGTCAATGGTTCACGCCTCGCGCGGCACGCTGGAGCCTGCATCTCCGCATCTTAAATCGGAACCGGCGCTGGTTGCCGGACTGGCCAAAGCGACGCTGCCGGCCTCCCGCGTAAACTGGGACAAAATGGTCAGCGACTACAGCAACATTCGTGATGCCATTGAAGCCGTGTTTCCTGCTTTTGAGAACTTTAACCAGCGCGTTATGCAGCCGGGCGGTTTCCGTCTGCATAATGCGGCGTCTGAACGTGTCTGGCTGACGCCGTCAAAGCGCGCGCAGTTTAAAGTGATGCAGGGGATCAATGAGGATCCGCGCTCGCTGAGGTGTCACGATCTGGTGCTGACCACGCTGCGCAGTCACGATCAATACAACACCACGCTATACGGGCTAAACGATCGGTATCGGGGCATTACCGGGCGGCGCGATGTGCTGTTTATTTCCGCTGATGAAGCGGAGAGCCGGCAGCTGCGCTCCGGGGATACGGTCGATATGACCGCGCTCGATCCGCAGGGTAACCGCACCCATCGCCGTATGAAGAACCTGACAATCGTGATTTATGACATGGCCCCCGGATCGGTAGCCGCTTACTATCCGGAAGCGAATATTATGGTGCCACTCGACAGCCACGATACGCAAAGCGGTATTCCCGCCTATAAAAGTATCCCGGTGGTGATTGAGCCTTCCGCTGCCACACAGGCTGACAGCAGCGGCGTGCTGCGTTAAGGCTATGGCCCCGGATACGCATTACCACGCTATCCGGGGCCGCAACTCAGTGGCGTATAGCACAGCCGCATTGCGACATTTCGCCGGGAATATATTTCCCCTGATGGGAGTGCCGCACTTCCAGTTCACCCTGCTGCCAGCCGCTGTTGTTGTCAGCGCCCTGCTCCAGTAACCGGTTTAACGTTTCTGTCACCCGCAAATCGCTGCGCGGGGCCCAGCGGGTAAGATGCCAGGTGGACATCGCCGCTTCAGCCACGTTACCGTATCCCGTTACCGCAACGTGTGCGCCCTGACCAAAATCACGCACAGCCTGCAGCGCGCCAAACGCCAGCTCATCACTGCTGCACACCAGCGCGTTGATACGTTCGGCGGCACGGGTTTTCTTCAGATACGCCATCATCGATTGATACGCCTCTTCGCGCCGCTCACGGCCGGCTGTCAGCAAAAGCTGCACCTCTTTTTCCTGCGTCTGCAGGCCAGCATTGACGCCTGCCAGCTGACGAGCTATCTCCGGCGTTTCACCGGCATGCATAAAGCCCGTCCGCTGATGCCCCTGAGAAAGCAGTAGCAGCGCGAGCGCTTCGCCTGCGCTGTAGCGATCGCTGGCCAGCGTCTGTGCATCCGCATGAAGCTGCGCAACCGCAGGCAATATCTCTGCTGCCAGGCTCTGTTCATCGTCACAGACAGAAGAGAGGAACAGCAGATGCGTGACCGGCAACGCCGCGGCATTCTGCAGCGCCTGCTGCAGTTCACTGCGTGATTGCACATGAATCAGGATGCTGACCAGGCCACGTTTGGTGAGCTGAGCGCTGAATGCGCTGAGCTGACAGGCGGTTGCCGCATTTTCAGGTGTGCGGCAAACCAGCGCAACCAGTGAAGAAGAAACTGACATCGAAGAGGCTCCTGCCAGTCCTGACTGGCGTGATGAAGGTGATAGTCTCTATTCCACGTTACCCGAATAATTCATTATCGCCAATGACCGGCTGTACGCCCTGATGGATACTCATGCGCCGGACGAAGGTTCAGCCACCGTACAGGATAACGTGAGCCGCTGATGAACGATGTCCTTAAAATCAATTTGCGCCGGCAAATGGTACACTGTTGCCACTTATATTCTGTTTGCGGGATGTTTATGCACGTGACTATTGATCAGGCCGATCGGCCTTTTATCCACCGGCTGCTGGGCAGCGAGCCTGAAAGCATCGCAGCCAGCTCCGCTGACGCGCAGCGACTGCAGCAGGCTCTGGTTATTGCTCGTCAGCAGAAAAACCATGAAGCCGATCTCGACTGGAAACGTAACGCGCTCTACCTGGTGCTGTTTCTGTTTTTGTATGGCGTCCTCGGCGCATCGTTAACGCTTGATCTCACCGGTCTGGCGCAGGATTCGCTGCATAAAAGTATCGCTTATGCCCTGCAGGCGGTGCCGGTGCTGATCGCTTTCTCGGGCCTGTTTATCTCGCTGCTGTTTCTGTTTGTGACGCGCGGCAGCGCGCGTCGTCTGCGCAGCTGGGACCAGGGCATCTGGATACTTGAGAAATACACAGGCTGTAACCTCAGTATGCAAATCAACGAAATGGGCGCGCGCGCGACAAATTATTCACAATCCGCTATCAGCGTGGCGCTGGCGCTGTTTATCTGTGTGACCTGGGTGGTGATGTATAACTTCTTTACCTTTACCACCAGTGGCGTCATTGGCAGCGTGATTTCTCTGTTTATCACCACCATGACTTACGTCATGCTCGATATTCAGCTGCTGAAGTCAGGCAAGTCGATCGCCATTGATGAACCTTTAATTCCGTCGGACGACGAGAAAACGTCATAAGTCGGGCAGGTCAGATGCGCGGGTAAGCTGCACCCGCCCGCGCACGCCAGACGTCCCGTCAATCCTTAACTATACTCAGCATGGGATTTTTATGATGTTGTGTAAGGAGTGACAATGAAGATTTGGCCTCTGGTTGCCGTCACCGCGCTTTCATTAACGCTGGTGGCCTGCAAATCGCCTACCCCGCCAAAAGGTGTCAAGCCGGTCTCCGGTTTTGATGCAGAGCGCTACCTGGGTAAGTGGTATGAAATTGCCCGTCTCGATCACCGTTTTGAACGCGGTAAAGATCACGTCACCGCCACCTATAAAAAGCGCAGTGATGGCGGCCTGGTTGTGATCAATCGCGGCTACGATCCGGTGAAGAAAAGCTGGAGTGAAAGCGAGGGTAAAGCTTATTTCACCGGACGCTCTGACGTCGCGGCCCTGAAGGTCTCGTTCTTTGGGCCTTTCTATGGCGGTTACAACGTTATCGCGCTGGATGATGATTATCAGTATGCGCTGGTCAGCGGCCCGAATCGGGGCTACTTGTGGATCCTGTCGCGTCAGCCGCAGATCCCGGAACAGGTTAAGCGTGATTACGTTAAGCTTGCCAGGGAGCTGGGGTTTGCTACCGATAAACTCATCTGGGTCGATCAATCCTGATAACCCCTTTTCACCGCGGGGTGGTTTGCGGTTACCGCAGGTTTACGGTAACCTTGGCGCCCCTTTTTGCCCGCGAGACGTAACCTGACATGCATTCAAATGATCCTCTGCACGGCGTAACGCTGGAAATGATAGTGACTGCACTGGTGGAGCGTTACGGCTGGGCAGAACTGGCTAAACAGATCAATATCAACTGCTTTAAAAGCGATCCCAGTATCAAGTCGAGCCTTAAATTTTTGCGGCGTACCCCCTGGGCACGTGCAGAAGTTGAAGCACTCTATCGGGATATGTTGTCGGAACAGCCTGAGAAAGATTGCGCTGATGCCGGATTTAATCCGTGGACGCAGGGCAATAAACAGGATCATTAAGCATTATCAGGCAGGGCTGAATACCACCCTGCCGTGAATCTGTTACTGCGTATGTTTATCCGCTTCTTTCTCTTTTTTATTCGCCATGTGGTGACCTACTGCACATCCTGCTGCCGCACCGGCTACGCCGTGATGCTTAAGATGCCCTGCCACACCCCCTACCGCAGCCCCTTTCAGACAGCCTTTAGCCTGAACCTGCGTGGTGGCTGACAACAACACCCCTGCAGTGAATAAAGCAAATGCTATTTTACGCATATTCGTATCCCCGAAAATAAATGCAGATTGCATTCATGCTGAATATAGTAATGAAATTCCGGAATATCGAATTAAAGGCCTGAGATGGGTATTATTAATGTGTAACCAGAAATAAGTTACTAAAGGTTAAAATTAGCGAAAAGACGTGTCGCTGTTCTTATTCGATATTATTTAAAGTTTCATCAAATAAAAAAGATAATAGCCAGGTAGATAATGCAGAGAAGTGCAGTGATTTATATGCAGGGTCTGGCAGAAGCGACGGTGCAGGGTCGCCTGGTTTATCCACATTCCGCGTGAAAAGAGCAGGCGCAAACCTGTGGATAACCTTCTGCAGCCCGCATGGCAGGTACGCTGCCAGCAACTGTTCATTTTTTGAACAATTAAAGCAGCAAAGCCGCCCGCAGGCGGCCTTAACACTCATCACGCTGAATTATTTGTAGAGTTCAGCCGTCATATGCACACGGTTATTCGTATTGGCTTCAGTAATTTTATACTGTGCGCCCTGCTCCTGAGCCTGCGCTGCTATTTTAGCTTCTGCACCGTCCAGCGTACCGGAAGTGACAGAGATGCTCTGTGCAAAGCTCGCACCTGATACCAGCGTCAGGGCAGTTACGGCAGCAATTGAGAAAGCTTTCATGGTTTTCATACTTTTTTCCTTAATGTCTGTTTTAAGGCACACGCCTTCGATAAGAGATATAGTAACAAATGAAACTATACATATATTGATAATAAATGCGTTTATTGTGATCATGCTAATCAAAATTCGCAGCCTGTCACACAGTTTATTTCACTGAGATTGACGTGTGAAATCTAACTGGCTTAACGCTTCGGATGCGGACTCTGTTGCGATGAAGAGAGAATAAGCGTATTGACGCTAGTTTAAAAGCTAAGCATTTTGCCGTTTTTGTTCATATTTTTTGAATAAAATTCAGGCATAAAAAAACCGCCTGAAGGCGGTTTTCTTTAAGGAGGCTGGCGTTTCAGCGCTGGTTCTCTCTGCTTCACAAAGACAGATTACCTTCAGACTTTTTTCTTATAGTTGAAACTGATCTGTGAGCTTTGTTCGCGCGGCAACCGGCGCGCCTGCAGATAAACAGATTTCCAGTAAGGATTATTGAGTGACGAACGCATCACGCCCTGACTGACTGACGCATGCAGGAACTGCCGGTCAGTGTCATAAAAGCCTACGTGCAGCTCATGCCTGATGCGGAAAAACACCAGATCGCCTGGCTGCAGATGGGCCTGATCCACCGGCTTGCCCATCGCAATAAGTTCTCGTGTTGTCACGCGTTCCATCGGAATGTTAAAGCGGTCTTTCAGCGTACGCCAGACAAAGCCTGAGCAGTCAACGCCGGAGAGCTGCGTGCCTCCCCACTGGTATTTTGTCCCCTGCCAGGAGTGCATTTGATCGTGCAGTGCAGCAATAACCGGGATCAGATCGGGCTGTTTATCACCAGAAAGCGCAACTTCAGCACTGTCAGGCGGAGGCGCTTCATGATGTTTTTTCGCACATCCAGCCAGTGTAAACAGCAGCAGAGTAGTGATAAGAGTACGGCTTGCGGTGATAGTCATGGGTTGTCATTTCGCCCGGCTTATTGATGAAAGATTTATACCGTAAAAAAGCAGTACAGTTAAACCCGCAGCGGGAAAATCCTCACTCTCTCCCCGTTATTTACCTTAATTTACAAAAAGGTAACATCATGTTTATACGCAGAAAAACAGGATAAAAATCGATTTTGACAGGTGCCGTGGGTCGCGCGTACTGAACGAGCTAATTTTAGCTGCTGTTTCAGGAAAGAGGAGCAGGGAAAAGAAAAATTTCAGGCAGTCATAAGAAGGGATAAAGAAGATGTCCCGGTTAACTCTGATAGCCAGCCGGGACCTGAGGATTACTCTTCAGCAGCAATAGCAGTCAGCGACTCAATTTGCTGCCAGAAATTCTCGGACAGGGAGCGCACCAGCGGAACGGGTTCGCTGACGGCCTGTTCTATAGCGACAAGAAGTTGCTGTGTATCACTGTTGTTGTTTTTTAGAAGTGTTGTCATAACGCAATAACCTGGTGAAATGTATCAGCGGGTTATTGTAAGGATCTGGTACTAAAAATAAATAAACGGACCGCACAAATCTGCCGCTGATTTGAGGCTTTTGTGCGTTTTGCGCATAACTTCACAGGATGAAAACAGACCAGGTACATCAGTTTTACAGATTCAAAACAGAGCGGTAAAAAATAGCGTTTACACGTAACGTCTGCCGCTCGCCTGGGGCGGCGGCAGAACCAGAGCGCTTACTGCGGGATAATGTTTTCCGCTTTAAGACGATCAAACAGCTGAATGAAAGAGTCAACGGACGAACGATAACCGGTAAAACCGGCTTTGCGGCTTTTGCTCATGTCTGTAAACACTTCCATCGGACGACCAAGATCGGCATCGGTATGCCACCATGACGCCAGCTTACTGATATCCGCTTCCCGCAGCTGATAACGCGCGGCGATCTCCTGCCAGATTTCAGCCGCCTCCTGCATTCTCTCTTCCAGCGGCGACGTCTGAGCCGGTAATTCTGCAGGCTCAATACCAAAATAAGCTGCCAGCTGCGGCCACATCCAGTTCCAGCGGAAAACGTCGCCGTTAACTGCATTGAAGTCCTGATTCGCTGCGCCTTCTGCTGTAGCCGCCCAGACCAGCTGTTCAGCCAGCAAACCGGCATCCGTCACATCCACCAGGCCATTCCACTGCTCAGGCGAGCCGGGGAAGACAAACGGCCAGCCTTTTTCACGACACAGGGTGGCATAAACGGCCAGCGTCTGACCCATATTCATCGCATTACCGAGTGCAAAGCCAACGATGGTGTGCGGACGGTGCACGCTCCAGCGATAGTCATATTTTTCGGCACCGGCAAACAGCTCATCCTCCTGCGCATAGTAGAAGTTATCCACCGGCTGACGACCCTGCTCTTCACGAAACGGCGTAACCGGCACGGCACCTTTACCGTAGGCTTCAAAAGGCCCCAGATAGTGCTTAAGGCCGGTGACCAGCGCCACGTGGGCACCCTGCAGCCGTTCGCCCAGCGCCTCAATGACGTTGCGTACCATGCCGCCATTAACGCGGATATTCTCTTTTTCATTTTCCTGACGTGCCCAGACGCTGAAAAACAGCGCATCGGGTTTTTCCTGCGCCAGCGCATCGCGTACTGCATCGCTGTCAGTAAGATCGGCAGTGAGGCTACGACAACCGTCCGGTACGGCACCGCGTCCGCGTGACAACCCGGTAACGTCCCAGCCCTCTTTCTGCAGCTGTTCTGCCAGTGCACGTCCGATAACGCCGCTGATCCCTACGATGAGTGCGTGTTTTTTCATCATGATTCTCCCGTTAGTTTATTAATATTCAGCCTAATAGAGAAATCAGTTCTTATCTCTGGTAAAAATTCACTTCATTTCTGAATTGAGTTCATGAATAGATGCACGATCACCGCCTGAAAGATATCGTTCCCTTTGTTGCCAGCGTGGAATGCGGCAGCTTTGCTGCGGCAGCGCAGCGGCTGCATCTGACCGGTTCAGCGATCAGTAAAAGTGTGACCCGGCTTGAAACGCGTCTCGGTTCGCGGCTGCTGGAGCGCACCACGCGCAGTCTGAAATTAACCGATGCCGGCAGCGCCTACTATCAGACCTGTCTGCGGGTGATGGAGGAGCTGGCCGAAGCGGAATCGGTTCTTGCCGCGCAGCGGACAATCCCATCCGGACGCCTGCGACTGGCCCTGCCCAGCACCTATGGGCGGCTGGCGGTGATGCCGCTGCTGATCGCTTTTTGCCAGCAGCATGCGGAGGTAGAGCTAAACCTGACGTTTTCCGATCGTTTTATCGATCTGTTTGAGGAGGGGATCGATCTGGCCGTACGCATTGGCGGTTCACCGGATCTCCCTGCGTCGCTGGGCTATCGTCATCTCGGGCGCGAACGGATGGTATTTTGCGCGGCACCTGGCTATCTGGCACGCCACGGCTACCCCGCAACGGAAAGCGAGCTGCTGCTGCATCCGGCGGTGATGTATGAACGGGTTGATGGTACGACGAAACCCTGGCTGCTGACCACGGCAGAAGGACACGCTTACTGGCGTAATGTACCGCACCGCATGGCGCTGGGCGATGTTGACGCACAGGTGCAGGCCGTCTGCGCCGGACTCGGCGTGGCGCAGATGCCCTCCTGGCTGATCGCCGGGCCACTGCAGCGTGGCGAGCTCGAAATCATTCTGCCGCAGCAGCAGCCAGACGGCTTTGCGCTTTCACTGATCTGGCCGCGCCGCAAGCAGCTGTTACCGAAAGTTGATGCGCTGCTGACGGCGCTTGAACAGTTACCTATCCGTTAGCCACTCAGCGTGCATCCGAATGTGCAGTGGTCACAAATTTGATATCAGTGGGCGTGGCAATTTTTACCGCCTCGCCTTTCGCCTCCAGCTCGCCGCTCTCTTCATCGAAAGAAAACAGCGAAATAGCGTTAGTGAAGACATTGGTCACGTACAGATAACGACCGGTGGCGTCGAAAGATATCGCCCGGGGTTCAATGCCGCCTGCCGGGTAGCGTACAGGCGCTTCCGGTTTGCCGTCACGACCAATCCGGAATACCAGCAGATGGTTGTGCGAACCGCGGTTGGACACAATCAGAAATTTGCCCTGCGGGCTAAGCATGATTGCGCCGCCGCTTCTCTGATCCGCCGTAGCGTTATCGGGTGCTATGTCCGTACTCGCGATGCGTTCCGGTTTCTCTCCCGTAAACCGCCAGGTTTCGATCACAGCCGCCATTTCTGCAATGACCCAGGCGTAGTGACCATCGGCTGAAAATACCATATGGCGCGGCCCGGCACCGGGTGAAAAGGTCATATCGCGTGCCGGATCCGGCTGCAGCGGTGTGGCTGAATGTGCGTCGTAGCGATAAGCATAAAGCGTGTCACCTCCCAGATCAGCGGCATAAAGCGTTTTTCCATCCGGCGCAAAAGTCACTGAGTGAGCATGTCCGCTCTCCTGACGCTCATCCACCACGCCGCTGCCTTCAGCAAACGGAAAGTGCTGCACCGGCGCACCCAGCGACCCATCCTGGTTCACCGGCAGTACGGCAATGCCCGCACCGCCTTTATCACCCGAATAGTTGGCGACCAGCAGATAGCGGCCATCGGGGCTGAGCGTGGCGTGTGTTGGCTCATCACCGTGGCTGGTTATCGTGTTGATCACTTTCACGGTGCCATCAGCCGCAACCGACAGTGCGGTTACGCTGCCCGCCTTCTCTTCGTTAGTGGTATACAGGAAGCGCCCGTCGGCAGACTTCACCAGCCATGAAGGACTCTTCATCTTTACCACGTCCAGCGGGGTAAGCGTTCCGTCACTGTTCATCTTCAGCCGGTACAGGCCTTCGCTCGGCTGTGCCGGTTTTTCAGCGGCTGGTGCATCAGGCACGCTGGTCCAGGTGCCCACCAGAGCAATTTGATTTTCGCTGTTTTGTGCCATTACATTTCCCCCAAAAGTAAAAAGAGCCAGTGACAGTGCTACTGAAAGGCGCGTCAATGCACCAGGCGTAGCGGATTTCAACGGTATAAGCATCGTTATGGTTATCCTGCAGTCCAGAGGTGTGATACAGCGTAGTCAGGAAACGGGCAATCTGGCAACGATCCTGCAAGCCGTCTATAGGAGTTAGTCAACAATCTGATTCTGCGATTAACACTGCCTGCCAGAGATGATTTAATAGCTTTTTCTCTGCCTGGGACGGATATATGTTGCCGTTTTCAAATGGATTTTTGCTTAGCCTCTCCTTATGCCTCGATATTGGTCTTGCCAATATCGCCATGCTGACCCTGGCGATGCAGCGCGGTTTTCTGCAGGGTTTCTGGCTGGGTGTCGGCACCTGCATCGGCGATTTGATCTATGCCCTGCTGGCGCTGGCGGGTATGGCTATGGTGCTGCAATTTGCGCCTGTGCGCTGGGCATTATGGATTGGCGGTGGCCTGTTATTAATCTGGTTTGCCGGGCGTATGCTTTATGCTGCGCTGATAAAGTCTGTTGCCATGCCGGCAGCTGAAGCCGCGCCCCCTCAGCCGCTGTCACGGGAATTCCGGCGCGGAGTAGTACTGGCGATGTCATCGCCAACCGCCATTCTCTGGTTTGCCAGCGTTGGCGGCGCGCTGATTGCGCGTATGGGTAACCAGAGTGCAGGCGCCACGACGGAATTCCTGAGCGGCTTCTTTATTGCAGGTTTACTCTGGAGCGGTGTGATCTGCCTGACAGGCGCGCTGGGCGGCAAAATGCTGGGTGGGAAGCTGCTGAGGCTCTCTTATCTCGCCTCAGCGCTGATTTTCTGCTATTTCGCGGTGTACGTTATCTGGTCAGGCTATCAGGAATTTATCCTGATGTGAGCAGGCCTGCCCCTTTACACGCCGGCAATCTGCCTGAGTTCGGTTTCCGCACCGGGCGCCACTGCCAGCACCTGCGCGCCTTTCAGCAGGCGGTCGCCTTCGGTATTGAACGGGTGATACCAGCCCCCCGCCTCTTTCACCAGGCAATACCCCGCCAGACAATCCCAGGCGTGCATATAGGGTTCAAAATAGCCTACCACCCGCCCTGCGGCGACCCATGCCAGCATCAGAGCGCCTGAGCCAATACGAATAAAGTTGCCGCCCGCCGCCAGCAGCGACGCAAGCAGCCTGCCAACCTCTTCCGGACTGACGTGGCTGTTGGCACCAAAACCGGTGACATGGTTTTGCAGGGTGCGCGCGGGATCAACCTGCAGTAACGTGCCATTCAGGGTTGCGCCTGCGCCGAGAGAGGCGGCATAACACTCCTCGTAAACCGGCGCATAAATAACGCCAACCACCGGTATTCCCTCATGCAGCACGGCCACTGATACGCACCAGTTAGGCATCCCGTTAAGAAACGGGCTGGTGCCATCGATAGGATCCACCACCCAGGTATAACCAGATGAGCCGGGCTGCAGGCCATACTCTTCTCCCAGGAAACCATCCTGCGGAAACCGGTGGCGGATCTGGTCGGCTATCAGCTGCTCAACTTCACGATCGGCACGGGACACCACATCCTGCAGATCATATTTTGTTTCCACCACTAGCGATTCACGCTGCCGGAACCATGCCAGCGCACTTTCGCCCCCCGCCCGCGCAACCTGTTCAGCCAGCTCCCGTCGCGCCTGTAGCGCACTGCTTGATGTCTCACTCATGACGCTTCCTCTTATCAGCCGGCAATCAGAGCCAGCCCCTGTGGTTTGAAATCGACGCCTACCCGTGCAGTCAGCGGCAGCTGCTGCTCCATCTGTGCATCGACGATAAACAAGGCGCCCAGCTCAGTGCTCACTTCATATTCAATATGGTCCCCCAGCCAGGTGCAGTGCGTGACTTCACCCGCCAGCGCGCCGGTGCCGTGTGAGCTGAGCGTAATAAACTGCGGGCGAACGGAGAGGCGGGCAGTACCGGCGCGTACGCCATTATCCGGCACGCGATAGCGCTGGTTTCCCAGCCGGATCAGTGCCTCACTGCCCGCTACCTGCTCAACTTCACACGGCAGGATATTGGCCTCCCCCATAAAATCGGCAATAAATTCTGAGGCCGGACAGCGGTAGAGCGTTTCCGGGGCGCCCTGCTGGGCAATGTCACCCTCTTTCATGACAATGATTTTATCGGAAACCGCCAGCGCCTCTTCCTGATCGTGCGTGACATAAACCGCTGTAAAGCCAAGCCGTTGCTGTAAATCGCGGATATCGGTTCGCACCCGGCGACGCAGCCGTTCATCCAGGTTAGAAAGCGGTTCATCCAGCAGCAGTACCTGTGGCTCCAGTACCAGTGCGCGCGCCACCGCAATGCGCTGCTGCTGACCGCCCGACAGCTCTGAAGGCAGACGCTGCCCCTGACTCTCCAGTCCCACCAGCTTCAGACCCTCACGCGCGCGATCCTGCGCCTCACGCTTCGCCATCCCGGACGACTGCAGCCCGTACATGATATTGTCCAGCGCACTCATATGGGGGAACAGCGCGTAACTTTGAAACACCATTGCAACGTCACGTTCATTGGCGGGGAGACGGGTAACATCTTTTCCGCCAATCAGGATCCGCCCGGAGGTAGGATGCTCCAGCCCGGCGAGCAGGCGCAGCGTGGTGGTTTTACCACAGCCGGAGGGGCCCAGCAGCGTCACCAGTGTACCCGGCTCTACGGTGAGCGAGAGATCCGGCAGCGCGTTAAAGCCGGCAAAGCGCTTAGTGACGTGTTCAAATACAACGGAACCTGCTTTGATGGCACTCATACAGCACTCTCCTGCGTTAAGGATGGGGTAATAGGTGGCGCGGCGACATCCACCGGGCGCGCTGCACGGCGCAGCCGGCGCTCACCCACCAGCCACTGGAACAGGCCGATAATCAGCAGCATGACAAAGATCAGTACGGTGGAGTACGCAATAGCCACGCCATACTCCCCGTTTTCCACCAGGCCCACGATGTAGGACGTCGCCATGTTGTACTGCGCGCTGACGAGGAAAATCACTGCACTGATGGAGGTGATAGCGCGCACGAAGGCGTAGACCAGCGCGGCGCTGATCGCCGGTTTCAGCAGCGGCAGGACCACTTTGCGCAGCGTGCGGAAGCTGCTGGCGCCCAGCGTCAGTGATGCTTCATCCAGGCTTTTGTCGAGCTGGCTCATGGCGGCAATGCCGCCGCGCACGCCCACCGGCATATTACGGAAGACAAAACAGGCGATCAGGATCATGGCCGTACCGGTGATCTCCAGCGGCGGCAGGTTATAAGCCATGACATAGCTTACGCCGATAACCGTACCGGGAATGGCAAAGCTCAGCATGAGCAGAAACTCAAACGTCTGCCGGCCGGCGAACTTCTGGCGGACAATCAGCCAGGCGGTCAGCAGCCCGACGATAGCGGTGAGCGGCGCGGCGATCAGCGCAATTTCCAGCGTGGTCCAGAAGGAGTTCCACGCCACCCCGCTCCACAGCAGATGGCCATCGCTGATGCTGACGCGGAAAGCACGCACATAGTGCTCAACCGTCAGCGCACTGTTCAGGCCCCACGACTGCACGAAGCCTCCGACCAGAATCATGCCGTAGACCACCAGGGTAAAGAGGCCCCACGGGATCACCAGCCCATAGACGCCGCCGCGCAGCAGCGGCGGCAGCTGGCTGTGCTGACCGCCATCCCCTTTGCCGGTCACGGTGGCAAAGTTTTTACCGCCCAGCCACAAACGCTGCAGCACAAAGGCAGCCAGCGTGAAGCAGAGCAGGATCATCGCCAGCACCGCCGCCCGGCTCGGATCGTTCTGCGCCCCTACAACCGAAAAGAAAATTTCTGTCGAGAGCACGCCGTGGCTGCCGCCCAGCACCATCGGGTTGCCGAAATCGGCCATGCTCTCGATAAAGCTGATCAGAAAGGCGTTTGCCAGGCCTGGCGCCATCAGCGGCAGTGAAACGCGGCTGAAGGTGCGCCAGCGATCGGCACGCAGCGTCTGCGACGCCTCTTCCAGCGAAGGGCTCACGCCTTCGGCCACGCCAATCAGCACCAGAAAGGCGATCGGCGTAAAGGAGAGCACCTGCGCGATCCAGATCCCGGTCAGGCCGTAGAGCCAGCGCCCGGGCTCTATGCCAAACAGCGCGGCCAGATGTTCCGTTACCACACCCGAACGACCAAACAGCAGGATCAGCGCCAGTCCGATCACAAACGGCGGCGTGATGATCGGCAGAATGGTCAGCATACGCAGCGCTTTTTTACAGGGCAGCGGGGTACGCGTGGCGGCGAGCGCAAAAGCGAGGCCCAGCAGCGTGGAGCCGGTCGCCGTCATCAGCGCCAGCCAGAGCGTGCGCCAGGCTGTCCCGCAGCTACCGCCTGCCAGACAGGAGAGGCTCCAGATCGAGGGATCCTGCAGGTTAGCTAACAGGCCATCGGGTTGAAAGCTGCCGTCAACGTCCTGTACGGAGACCACAAACATACTCAGCACCGGATAAAGCACAAATACGCTGACCAGCGCGGTGATCAGCACCAGCGCCGCCACGACAAACGCATCCCCTCTCAGCACGCCGCGCTCCGCCAGCGCAAAGGCGAAAAGCAGCAGAAAGGTGGTCAGCAGAAGAATTGCGCCTGCTCCCATTGCAGGCTGCCCCTGTTCCAGCGTACCAAACTGATTCTCCAGCCACAGCCAGCTCCAGCCGCTGTAGCCAATGGCATGGCCCTCAATCACCAGAAACAGTACGCCCAGTGCGCTGAAAAGCAGCAGCAGCGCGCTGCGCTGTCTGCCCGGCAGCAGGCCGCTCAAACCGCACAGCAGCCAGAGTGCCAGCGCTCCCCCCAGCCACGGATGTGCCCCGAGTTGCCACAGCGCCGGGGCGCTGGCCTCATCGCGCCAGAGCGACAGGATCCAGCCGGTATCAAAAAAACCCGCTTCCAGGCTGTACCAGGGCAGCAGCGTCAGCGCTACGGCACCCAATAGCAGTGCGCCTGTCAGACGACGATTATGTGAATTCATATAACACCTCGAACGGGAGGGATCGGGCTGATGCAATCGGCACCAGCCCGGGATGTCTGTCTGCAGACGTGGATTTACTGCGCGCCAGAGCCGATCTCTTTATCCCAGCGACCGAGCAGCGCTTTACGTTTGGCCGTATCGCCATAGGTTTTGAAGTCATAATCGATCAGTTTGATGTTCTCAAAACGTGGCGCATATTCTGAGATTTCCGCTTTACGGTTAGAGGGCAGCTGGAATGATTTCGCCTCTTTCATATGCGACTGCGCTTCCGCGCTGAGCGCCCAGTCATACCAGACTTTGGCATTCGCCAGATTGCGGGCGCCTTTCACAATTGACATCGAGCCAATTTCGTAGCCGGTGCCTTCACACGGCGCGACGGTTTTTATCGGGAATCCATCAACCTGCATGGCGACTGCATCGTGCATAAACACAATGCCGACCGTCGCTTCACCTCGCGCTGCGGCTTTCACCGGTGCCGAACCCGACTTGGTATATTGTGAGATATTGGCATTGAGCTTTTTCAGATAATCAAAGGCCTTATCCTCACCCATGATCTGCACCAGCGTGGCCAGCGTGTTGTATGCCGTGCCGGATGAATTCGGGTTGGCGATCTGAATTTCGCCTTTAAACGCCGGATCAAGCAGGTCGGCCCAGCAGGTGGGTTCTTTCAGTTTTTTCTCTGCCAGCAATTTCGTGTTGTATCCCCAGCCCAGCGCGCCCGCATAAATCCCCACGGTGCGATAACCGGCATTTTCCGCCTGTTTCTGCGCCCACGGCTGCTGCTGATCGAGCAGCTTTGATTTGTAGACCTGCGTCAGCCCTTCTGCCGCCGCCTGCATATGTGGATCGCCGGTGCCGGCCCACCAGATATCGGTACGCGGGTTACGTGCTTCGCTGCGCAGCCGGGCATAAGCCTCTCCGGCTGACAGCCGCACCATGCTGACTTTGATATCGGGATGACTCTGGCTGAAAATACGCGTCATCTGCTCGCATACCACGACGTCTGCTGAACAGATCATATTCAGGTTGCCCGCTGCTGAGGCGGTAAGCGGCAGGCCGGCCGCTGAGAGTGAAAGCGCAACGGCCAGGGGGATGATTCGCATAGTTGTCTCCTGTCGGGAAGAGGTGTGCTGATTCATTATTATTTGCACGTGTGTGCAAATTAGTAACGGACAGAAAATAAGCTGTCAAACGCTGTAAGCTGCAATTGACTGCCTGTGTCACAAAATTGCAACATTTGAGTTCAGAGATAATTTGCACACCTTTGCAATTTGCGGCAGACTCCATTAAGCGACGGGAGTTGAGGAAGTGATAATGCAAAACGATAAAGCGGTTGTCAGCGCGCAGGATGTGGCAGCGCGGGCAGGTGTCTCACGGTCGGCGGTATCGCGTGCTTTTACCCCGGGTGCCAGCGTCTCTGCAGCAACGCGGGCCCGGGTGATGAAAGCCGCGGAGGAACTGGGCTATCACGTGAATCATCTGGCTCGCGGTCTGGTGCGTAACCGCAGCGGCATTGTCTGTCTGATCGTCTCAGAGATCGCCACGCCTTATCGCGCTACGCTGGTGAGATGGCTGACGCAGTTTCTGCAGGAGGCGGGCAAAGTGGCGATGGTGATCAACACCGATCGCTCCGACAACAGCGTGTCGGCAGCGCTGCTGCAGGCGATTAATTTTCGCGCCGACGCATCCATTATCCTTTCAGGCATGCCGGATCGTGCCATCACTGCCCAGTGCTACCGGCACGGACAGCGCATCATTCTGATTAACCGCGATGAAGCGCTGCCAGGCTCGCTCAGCATTCATCTGGACGCGCAAAGTGCTGCTGAAACCGCCGTTATGGCCTTTCAGCGTGCGGGCTGCCGCCACCTTGCATTCGCTAACTCACTGGCGGGCACGCCCAGCCTGCAGAAACGTGAAGCGGCGTTTCTGGCCGTTGCGGAGGCCGCTGGCCTGCACGTTACCGTAGAGAGGTTTGGTACTACTTCTTACGAAAGCGGACAGATTCTGGCGCATCGTCTGCTGACGCGCGCGCAGCGGCCCGATGCAATATTCTGCGTGACCGATCTTATCGCCTGCGGTGTGATGGATGAAGCGCGTCACCGTTTCCGGCTGCGGGTGCCGGACGATCTCTGCCTGTTCGGTTATGACAACATCGCGCAGGCGGGCTGGGCATCCTATAACCTGACGACCTTTGCACAGCCGGTAGAAAAGTTTGCCCGTGACGCCGTGGCCTGGCTTAGCGCCACGGAATCGGGCGAGAACGACGCATCCGGCGCTGATGAACAGCCGCCTGCGTCGCGTCTTTATCAGGCAGAAGTGATCTGGCGAGGCTCGGTGCGCGGCGGATGATATCGTGTCAGGCGCGCCGATCACTCATGCAGCACCAGCCCTTTAATAGCTTTATCCACCGCTTTTTTCGGACCATACAGCGCAAGGCCAACCAGATTCATCTCTTCCGCATTTTCTGCCAGAAACACCTCGCGGTTAGCCGCGTCGTTTCCGGTAGAAAACATCGCTTCCACGTAGGGTATCAGCGTCAGTTCACGCTCCAGCCCCTGGCGATGCGCACGCTGCAGACCAGAGAGATTGCCGGAAAACACGCGCATCGGTTGTCCGGCGATCCGGCCATAGTGACGCCCCTGCGCATCGATATAGGGTTCTCCCAGCATCTCAGGCGCGCCTGCAGCCAGGCCGGTCGCGATAAACGCCACCACGTTCAGACGCTGCCAGGTGGCTAAATCATCGCGTACGATCAGGGCAATTTTGGTATCAGACATAGAACACAGCTCTCTTTCAGACGGAAAAGGCTATCATTCCTGACGTGGCGGGGCGCCGTATAGAAGATTTGTGCACGCGCGCTGATACGTTGCCGGCGTCATATGCCAGGCGCGCCGAAACCAGCGGCCGAGATGGCTCTGATCGGCAAACCCGGTCCGGGCGGCAACCTCCACCGGCGCGATGCCCTGCGCCAGCAGCGCACGCGCTGCACGCAGCCGCAGGCGCACCAGATAAGCGTGCGGCGACTGACCAAATGCCTGCCGAAACTGGCGCGTCAGGCGAAAACGATCGAGCCCGGCAAGACGCGAGAGTTCGTCGAGTCCGATATCCTGTGCCATAAAATCATGCAGATAATCACGCAGCAACAGCATCTGACGCTGTGCCGCCGTCTCAGGCCGGTCCGGACGCACTTCAAGATGCCGGGACAGAAGGTTCATCAGCTGATCCAGCGTCTGATCGCGCGCCAGACGCCCTTCGCGCTGGTGAAGGGCATACCACGCCTCTTCCGTGGCGCGGGCAAGCTGCACGTCATCGGTCAGCGTATGCCGGAATGCACCGCCCATCCGTGCAATATCACCCTGCCCGCGCTGCTGCATCATGTCAGCCACCCACGGCTGTGGCAGATAAAGCATGACATAAGTAAAACCCGCAGCCTCCGGCGCGTGGCCATCATGCACTGCGCCCGGCTCAATAAGTATGACGCGGCCGGGCGTACTGGTATGCAAGGCACGGCGGCAGTTAAAGCGCTGCAGGCCCTGCCGGGTTACCCCGACCAGCAGCTCATCGTGATCGTGTGCATCGTAAGCGTGCCCGCTAAAATGGGCATTGATACTCTCAATGCCGGTTTCCTGGTCGCGCCGCAGCTCAACCCAATCTTTACTGTCTGACATAGTCTGGTCCATTCCTGCAGCGCCTGAGATCATCTGACAACAGCGTGCGGATAAAATCAGGCGGCCGCAAGCGCAGTGAGCCACGCTATCAGCGCCCGGGCGTCGGGCTGCTGCAGCGTACGCTGCGGCCAGACAAGGTAGTAAGGTTTACTGAGCGGCAGGCTGTAGCTGTCTGCGATAACCAGATCGCCCCGGGCCAGCTCAGCGGCAATCAGGCGTCGTTGTCCCAGCAGCAGCCCGGCGCCAGCCACCGCAGCATCTATCGCCAGCGAAGTCAGGTTAAAGGTAAAAGCGGGCTGCGGCGCGGGTTCGCCAGTGCCGCGCGCCTGCAGCCAGCTTCGCCAGTCCGGCAGAAAGCGCCCCTCATTACCCCAGTCGAGATGGATCAGCGGTGCCTGGTTAAATAACCGATCGCGCGGGTAGCGCTGCAGCAGCGCCGGGCTGGCTACCGGCAGCACTTCATCATGAAACAGGCGCTGTTTCTCCAGCTGCGGATAGCGATCCTCGCCGAACACGATGGCGAAATCAGCCGGCGTGGCGCTGAAATCGACCTGCGCATGGGTGCCATGCAGGCAGAGATCGCTCGCAGGGCAGCGCTCCCGCCAGTGATTCAGCTGCGGCATCAGCCACTTTGATGCCAGCGCCGGCAGCGCGTAGAGAGTCAGCGCGGGTCGGATGGCGGCCTGACGCAGGTTGAGTTGGCCCATGCGCAGGATATCAAACGCTTCTGAGACGTAGCGCAGATAGGCTCTGCCACTTTCTGTCAGCATGACACCGCTTTGCGTACGCACAAACAGGGCGTGTCCCAGCAGCGTCTCCAGCTGGCGGATCTGCTGGCTGATCGCCGCCGGCGTCAGCGCCAGGTGCGCGGCTGCTTTTGCAAGACTGCCCAGCTCCGCAGCAGCTTTGAACGCGAGAATAAGGTTGATTTTTGGCAGACGCGAAGCACTGACGGACATTAACGTTTCCTTAGCAGGGCAGTAATGATTTATCGCTACGCATTCCCGCCGCAGCATCGTAGAGTTTTCAGCATACTGTTGCTACCGGGAACCGCACTATGTCTGAATTAATACGTTTTGACCTGCATCCGCTGGCGGACGCTGACTGGCGCGCGCAGTGTCGCGCGCAGCTGGAACAACACGGCGCACTGGTACTGCGGCAGTTTCTGCAGCCGGCAGCGCTGCAGGCCATCATTACAGAAGGCAACGCACAGCGCCATCTTGCCTGGCATACGCGCAGCAACCATAACGTCTATCTGCTGAAAACAGACGAGACATTAAGCGCAGATCATCCCCGTAACCGCGATGTTATCAGCACCAAAGGCTGTATTACTGATGAGGCGATCGCTCACGACTCACCGCTGCGTCAGCTGTACAACGACACGCTGTTTAAGCAGTTTCTCTGTGAAGTGCTGAACGAGAGCGCCCTCTATCCTTATGCCGATCCGCTCTCGTCGATCAACCTGCACTATGCCGCACAGGGGCAGGAGCTGGGCTGGCATTTCGACAACTCCTCCTTTGCCATTACTCTGCTGCTGCAGAAGCCGCAGGCGGGCGGTCTGTTTCAGTACGTGCGCGATCTGCGCGATGCTGACGCAGGCGAGATGAACTACGACGGCGTTGCCGCGGTGCTGGATCAAACCCACACACCTGATGCGCTGGCGATTGACGCGGGCGATCTGGTGCTGTTTCGCGGACGCAATTCGCTTCATCGCGTGACGCCGACCGAGGGTGATATCACCCGCATGCTGGCGGTACTGGCGTATAATACGCAGCCGGGGATCGCGCTGTCAGAGACCGCCCGCCTGACGTTTTATGGTCGTCTTTGACAGCAGCGCCTGCCAGCCGCGCCGGAAAATTTGCTGCGTACGGAAGGCCGTCAGCGCGCGCCAGTCGCTATCCTGCGGCCAGAACCCCTCAACCAGCTGCTGTTTGAGGGCCTGCCCGGCCGCGCTTTGCACATCACCCTGTAAGTGCAGCCAGTGATCGTCCCGCACCCGCCGGTGCATCTCTTCACCCGCATAAGTGCCACACTCGACGACCAGCGGCAGTATGGCCCCGTCCGGCAGCTGATCCAGCAGAAACTGCGACACGTAACCGGTCGCGGTTGCCGTCACGCCGGTGTCGCTCTCCTGCCCGCTGCCGGTGCCGATTAGCGTCAGCCATTCACCATACAGTTCGCGTCCCCAGGCATGCGCAGGAACCCGCTGCTGCGCAATGCCCAGCAGCATCGGATGTCCCCAGGCCCCGGCGCCGGTATGCAGATCAAAGCTCAGGATCTGATCTGCCTGCCGCAGATGGCCGTCCACAATCTTCTGCAGCGTCTGCTGCGACCAGGTGGCGTGCTGTCCGCCATAGAAGAGGCCATCGGCGTGCTGATACTGTCCGGCCTCTACCACCCGCTTGATCGCCGGCCAGCCGTCACGCTGCAGCGCGGCAGCCAGCAGCCGATCCGCTTCTGCCCGTTCACCGTGATAGAACGCGTGATAGCGTGCATAGTCAGCGTTATCCGGCCCCGGCGCGCTGAACGTAATGAAATTGCGGTTCAGGTCGATATTGTCTTCATTCACGCGCCGCAGATGCGCCGCTCCCCACGGGTTCAGCAGGTGTACCAGCATCACGGCACACTCTGCCGGTAAGCGGGCAGCATCGAGGCTGTTCAGCCACTCAATCTGATTATCTGACCCGTAATACCCCTCTACGCCATGCGTGCCGGAGATAACCAGCATGACGCGCGGGGCGTGCGGATTGCCGATGACGGCAAGATCGGTAAACAGTGCCTCACCGGCCGGACCGGTTAACGGATGTTGCCAGGTGTGCACCACGCCCTTTTTCTGCTCAACGGCAGCAAGAAACCGGGCGCGCTGTGCACGGTAATCGGTCAGGTTATGCATAATCCTCCAGCGGGCAGATAGCGGGTTCACTGATATCGGTCAGGGATAGACTTTATATTTGAAATATTTCTGCGCCAGGCGGTCATATGTGCCGTTACGGTGCAGCTCTGCCAGTGCCGTGTTAATCAGCTTACGATTCACCTCGTCATCTTTACGCAGCCCGATCCCCACGCCATTCCCCAGCACCGCTTTATCCGTCAGGGTCACTTTATTCACATATTTCTTCCCTTCTGCGGTATTCAGAAAGCCCTGATCGGCAGATACCGCATTGGCCAGCGTACCATCCAGTCGCCCGGCAACCAGATCGGGGTAAATTTCCATCTGGTTAGGATAGGAAACCACGCTGACGCCTTTGGGTGCCCAGTAAGTCTGTGCGTAGGTTTCCTGAATAGTCCCCTGCGCCACGCCGATGTTTTTACCGCGCAGCGTGGCGATGTCATCCGTCAGCGCGCTGTCAGCCGGGGTGATGAGCGCGCTGGGCGTAACATAGAGCATATCGCTGAACGCAACCTGCTCGCGTCGTTTCTCTGTCATCGACATCGCCGATAAAATCGCGTCAAACTTCTTCGCCTGCAGCGCCGGAATAGAGCCATCAAAACCAATCTGTACCCATTTGCAGGTCACTTTGGCCTGGGCACAAATGGCGTTACCGAGATCGATGTCAAACCCCTGCAGCGATCCATCGCTGGCTTTGGATTCAAAAGGTGGAAAAGTAGGATCGACGCCAAAGCGCAGCGTCTGTTGCGCTGCGGCTGACTGAATAGCGCAATATGAGAGCAGCAGAGCCAGTGAAATTCGCTTGTACATAATTCTCTCCGGAAGGCTGAAAGCACAGAGACCAGTCATATCATGACCCGCCGGGTTCGGCCATAGCCGCAGACCAGATTTGCAGAGCAAATTCTTATAATAGTTAGGGGGTTAGCGAAAATTACGACGGCCATCAGATTAACTTAAGGCGGCGGGTGACGTTTTCCTGACTGAAACCCGGCACGAAGCGGCCGCTCCGTGCCGGGTGAATCACGTTATCAGAAACCGCTAAGCACCAGCTTGCCGCGCGCGCGTCCGCTCTCGATCAGCGCATGCGCTTTACGCAGGCTGGCAGCATTAATGGTGCCGAGGTGTTCACCGGCGGTGGTCTTCAGCGTGCCCTCATCAATCAGCTGGCTGATACGCTGCAGAATCTCATGCTGCCGCTGCATATCCGGCGTTTCAAACAGCGAACGCGTAAACATCAGTTCCCAGTGTAATGAGATCGCCTTGCGCTTAAGCGGCATGGCATCCAGCGTCTCCGGATCGTCAATCAGCGCCAGTTTCCCCTGCGGCGCCAGCACTTCAATCAGCTGCGTATAGTAGCTGTCAGTGTGCGTCAGCGACGCAACATACTTCACCGTGTCGATGCCGAGTGCGCGCAGCTGCTCCGCCAGCGGCTGATGATGATTGATGACATGATGTGCGCCCTGCTGCTGCACCCACGCTTCGGTTTCCGGACGTGATGCCGTGCCGATAATCGTCAGACCGGTGAGCTTGCGTGCCAGCTGAGTAAGGATAGAACCCACGCCCCCGCCCGCGCCCACAATCAGCAGCGCTGCGTTCTCATCCGCCTGCACCTCAAGGCGATCAAACAGCAGCTCCCACGCGGTGAGTGACGTCAGCGGCAGCGCAGCCGCATCGGCATCGCTCAGGGAGCGCGGTTTGTGGCCGGCGATGCGCTCATCCACCAGACCATACTCTGCGTAGCTGCCGGCCCGACTGATATCGCCGGCATAAAACACCTCATCACCCGGCCGGAACAGCGTAACCGCTTCACCCACTGCTTCTACCACGCCAACGGCATCCCAGCCCAGAATACGCGGCTGCTCAGTGGCGGCACCTTTACGTACTTTTGTATCGACCGGATTCACCGCGATGGCATTGATTTTGACCAGCAGATCGCGGGCGCCGGGCCGGGGTTTGGCAACCTCAGCGTCATACAGCGCATTTTCATCCGAAATGGGTAAGCCGTTCTGACTATAAACAATGGCTTTCATGCCTTATCTCCATGGTGATTGACAGGTTTTTTGTGTACCCATCAAGCATAGCGGGCAATAGCACATGGAAAAATCAACGTTGCAGGGGAAGACTTTCACTCGTAGAGTGAAAATCCAGTTCATCAGGTAAAAACGTTATGGTTCGCCTCGAAGATATTACGCTGTTTGTCCGATCGGCTGCGCTGGGCAGCTTCTCCCGTGCCGCGCGCGAAGCAAACCTGCTGCCGGGTCAGGTCAGCGCAGCTATTCAGCGGCTGGAGCGCGATCTCGATCGCCGCCTGTTTGCGCGCTCAACGCGCAGTCTGCGACTGACCGCCGAGGGTGAACGCTATCTGCCTTTTGCACAGGAGATGCTGGCGCTGATGCAGGCAGGTGCAGAGAGTCTGCAGCGTCATGACGACGAACTGCGCGGTGAACTGAAAATTGCGATGCCATCTGATATCGGGCGGCATATTCTGCTGCCCTTGCTGACCCGTTTCTGCCGTCAGCATACCGGATTACAGCTGCGCCTTTCACTCTCCGATCAGGTCAGTAACGTCTTCCGCGATCCGGTAGATATTGCTATCCGCTACGGCAAATTAGAGGAGAGCAGCTACGTTGCGCTGCCGCTGGCTGAAAATAACCGCCGGGTACTGGTCGCGTCACCCGATTATCTCAACGAACATGGCCGGCCGGCCGCGCTGACCGACCTGACCCGCCATCACTGTCTGCCGTTTATGATGGGGGGCCACGTGTATGACAAATGGAGCTTCCCGCAGGGCGATGGCACGCAGCTCATCACGGTAAAAAGCCGCCTTCTGTGCGATGACGCTGAAGTCGCACGCCGCTGGGCGCTGGCGGGGATGGGTATCGCCTATAAATCCTGGCTGGATGTGGCTGAAGATGTGCGCCTGGGGAGGCTGGAGTGGATTCTGCCTGAAGTAACGGGCGAGCCGACCCCGCTGCACCTGATCTGTCCGCACCGCCGGCAGTTCTCGCCGGCGATCCGCGCTCTTCATCATTACTTACGTCAGCATCTGCAAAACAGCATCGCGATGCCGGGCAAAAATTAACAATCAGCCTGATTTTTAACCGCAGGGCTCTGCTTATTAGCGCCAGCACTTCTGATAATCGGGTTCGGATTGCTCTCTATTCTCTGCTGCATGTATACCATAAATTGCATCCTGACAGCCTTCTCCGGGTGTGTAACCCGGGCATCCCTCCGGTTTAGCCTGGCCTGGCATGGTATTCTTATTCTGAATAGGTAATAGTAAGTGACAGTACATATTTGTCAGGCCAACTATTCAGGATGGGTAATGTCTTATTCCAGATCCCGGTCGCGCAGGCCGCTTACGCACATTGTGTTTTTTATTGTCGTCATCAATGTCATTGATGTCATTCATGCGCTGCTGAGCTGATGTCAGACAGCCACCTGAATAGTGCAGAGTGTCGCGTGATGGAGCGGTGCTGCAGCACCGCACTTTCTCAGGAGTTATCGGGAGGCGTACTGCTTTCGCTGAACTGCGGACGCTGACGGGTCACCGAATAAACCACATGTTTCGGGTTAGTCGCATCCGTGGTGATATCAACCCCGGGAATAGTGACTTTGCCAAAACCAAACAGCGTCTGGACGTAGCCGCCAATTTCATGCTTGCCTGCCGCAACGCGGATCTCTTTATTCTCACCTTTTTTCAGCATACCTGCGTCCTGACCGTCAACGGTGACATACACTGCCGATCCGTCATCAGTGCGCGTAACCAGGTGCGAAACGTTAATCACCGTGGGGCCGCTGGCAAAGGGCGTGTCGGTGTTGCTGTTCTCAATCGGCGCGGCAGCACTTACTTCTGCTGGCGTGCTGCTGGCAGCCTCACCGGAATGATGACGGGCGCAGCCGGTAAGCAGCAAGGCAGCGGCTAAAGAAGCCAGTGTAAAACGTGAAAACATTGTGACGAACACCCCTTAACAAAATGAGAAGCGTTTAGTTTAGCGTGGCTTCTCATGTGATAACAGTCACAGGATTCCAGTATTTTCCGAAAAACTGCCTGCCTCCGGGATATTGTTTGCCGCCAGGATAGCCAGGTCTGTATAGCCCCGCTCCGCCAGCTCGCTGGCCGCCTGCGCAGCGCGCAGGCCGCTGGCGCAAACCAGCACAATGCGCCGTCCGGCGGGGGGCTGCCAGGCAGACAGGTCTGCCGGTAAAATGCGTTCAGCCTGGCTGGCCACGCTGACGGGCGCTTCATCCCGGCTGCGTAGTTCGACGACACAATCTGCCGGAGTAAGCAGCGAGCGATCGATAAAGGGCACGCCCGGTACAGCAGGTTCCTGCGCTTCATCAAAGCGAAACGCCCGAAAGTGCCAGTTCACAAAATCGCAGTTAACCATCAATCCCAGCGGTGACGGCTGCAGCTCAAGCAGTACCGTCAGGGCCATCTGCGCCTGCATGGCACCCAGCACGGCCACAGCCGGTCCCATCACGCCTGCCGTGCTACAGCTGGCGGCCGTACGCGGCAGCCGGGGAAACAGCGCCCGGTAGCTGGGAGCACCACCGCAAAATCCGCCCGCATAGCCCTGCCGGCCCAGCACTGAAGCGCTGATAAACGGCGTACCGGCCGCATAGCAGGCGTCTGAAAGTTGCCAGGTCACGGCAAAATTATCGGCCGCGTCGATGACCAGCGTGCAGCCAGCGATAGCCTGCGCGATATTACTTGCCGTCAGCGCCTGCGCGCAGGTTTCGATATTGACCTCCGGATTACGCTGTACCAGCGCCTGACGCGCACTGAGCACTTTTGACTGCCCGATATCCTGCTGCGTAAACAGCGTCTGGCGATGCAGATTATGCAGCGCCACGTCATCGGCATCATAAATACGCAGCGTTCCCACACCTGCTCCCGCCAGCTGCGGCAGAAGCGTTGCGCTCAGCCCCCCCGCGCCTGCTATCAGCACGCGCGCCTGCATCAGTTTACGCTGTCCTGACTCACCAATTTCCGGCAACATCATTTGTCGCTGATAGCGCTCCATCCTGTTCTCCTCAGCTCAGCGTGGCCAGACCAAATATCGGCGTTGACGCCATCGCCATGTCGCGCTTTTCCATCAGCCCCGCCTCACAGGCGCTGCGCCCCGCAGCAATCGCCTGGCTGAACGCCGCTGCCATGCGGATGGGATCGCCCGCTTTCGCGACGGCAGTGTTAAGCAGGATGCCATCAAAGCCCAGCTCCATCGCCTGCGCCGCCTGTGAAGGCGCACCGATGCCGGCATCGATAATCAGCGGTGTATCCGGGAACCACGCCCGCATGGCGCGCAGCCCGTCAATGTTACGCAGCCCCTGCCCGGAGCCAATCGGCGCCCCCCAGGGCATTAATAACTCACAGCCGGCAGCCAGCAGTTTCTCGCCAACAATCAGATCTTCTGTGGTATAGGGAAACACGCTGAAGCCTTCGGCACACAGGATGCGTGCGGCTTCCACCAGCGCAAACGGATCGGGCTGCAGCGTATCAGCGTGCCCGATCACCTCAAGTTTGATCCAGACAGTATTAAACAGTTCGCGCGCCATATGCGCCGTGGTGACCGCTTCCTTCACCGTGTGGCAGCCTGCAGTATTTGGCAGTATGCGGACGTTCAGGCTGGTCAGCAGTTCGCGAAACGCGGCACCCGCACTGCCTTCCCGCCGCAAGCTTACGGTGATAATTTCACTGCCTGCCGCCGCTATGGCCTGCTGCAGAATGGCCGGTGACGGATACCCGGCGGTCCCGAGCAGAAAGCGCGATGTGCCTGCAAAATCATAAAACATGCCTTACCCTCCCTGCATCGGCGACAGCACTTCCAGCTGGCAGCCCGCCGCCAGCGACTGGTGCGGATAAGCGCTTCTGGGCACGAAGTTGCCATTCAGCGCCGTCGCCACACAGCTGGCATCAATCTGCTGCTCCTGCAGCAGTTCGCTCACTGTCTGCGCCTGCGTTTCAATGGTCTGTCCGTTAAGCTGGATTTGCATAAGGGGTCTCCTGAGTCAGTTGTTGCATCAGCTGCTCTGCAAGCATCGGCGCCAGCAGAAAGCCGTGGCGATACATGCCGTTAAGATAGTGAATACCGTTTTGATAACGAATTTCGGGCAGGTTGTCCGGCCAGGCGGGCCGCAGGCCACTGGCGCTCTCAATGATGCGCGCTTCAGCCAGCGCCGGATGTATCGTCCACGCGGCGCTCAGCAGCTCCATCATCGCGCGGGCGCTGATCGCGCTGTCATCATCGCTCTCGATCATGGTGGCTCCCAGCATGAAACAGCCGTTGCGCCGCGGGACCAGATAGCAGGGAAAGCGCGGATGCAGCAGGCGAAGCGGTCGCGAAAAATGCAGTTCCTGACTCTGTAAAATAATCATTTCACCGCGCACCGCCCGTAATGATGGCAACGCAGCGCGGGCATGAATGCCGCGACAATCGATAATCTGGCCCGAAGGCGCAGCGTGATGGAACGTTGTACCCTGAGCTTCAAGGTTCTGACGCAGTTCGGTGAGTGCCAGCCGGGGATCAAGGTGTGCTTCGCCCGCAAACAGCAGCCCCCGTGCGAAACGATCTTCCAGCGCCGGCTCCACTTCTGCCGGATTGACCCACTGATGCGCGTGGGTGAGGCGCGCAAAACGGTTCAGTTCCTGACTGTCGCGTGGCGGAGCCAGCACCAGCGTACCCTGATGCTCAACGCCGCTGACGCGCTGCTGCCACCAGCGGGCGGCATGCTGACCCAGTGAAATAACCTCGGCGGGCGCGCTTTCTGCTTCACACCAGGGTGCCAGCATGCCGCCGGCATACCACGAGGCAGGCGGACGCTGCGCGTCATCGATGACTTCAACGGATTCACCACGCTCCGCCAGCAGAGTGGCCACGCATAGTCCGCTGACGCCTGCGCCTAACACGCTCCAGCGGCTCATTGTCCGGTTTCCGGATAAAAAAGAAGGGTCACATCGGCCTCTCAGTGTTGACTGAGACCCGTAGATACAGGAAGGGAGATAGGGAGGTACAGCCGTTTGCTGCAACATCCAGGACGGCACCGGTCGGGCGCCCTCAGTCTTCCTACGCCAGTATCAACTGGGTCAGGTTCAAAGGGTCGCTGAACCGCGCGGTTGCGCTATCAGCCTCTCAGTCTCTGTGGCGAGACTCCCCCGACATCTTTAGTTTTATTCAAGCCGCATCACGCCGTCAAGGCGCGCTTTTTAAGGTTCTCTTCAGGAGCTTAAATTTTGCACTGCAAAAAACGACTTTTTGCGGTTTCTCACCACTTATAAACAATAACTTAGAAGCCGTTTTGAACACGACTTTATGGCTTATTAGCGTCTGAGGCCAGAAATGAGATCACATTCAATTAATATATTTTTCATGAAAACAGAGAATGTAATGCCACGTTTACGTCTGGTGATCATAAAAGACTCAAAGCCTTGAATCGTCGCGGCGAGGGCTTTGGCTGCTTCCTGTGTGCGGGTAATGCTGCGGTAATGAACCTTGCTGAAGGTGCGACCGGGCACGCCGCCCAGATCCCGGTCATTGTTTCAGCCATGAATGTAGCCCATAAAAAAAACCGCTCGGGACGGGTGTGTTTTATCAGAACGTTTTCATCGGAATGTAATCCGAACAATATCGAATAATTTTTTCATCATCCGTGATTAAGGTCAGCGCCTCCATGTTCGCCTGAGCAACGATCAGCCGGTCAAACGGATCGCCGTGCATATCACGAGGCAAACGCTTAAGACTTACGGTGTGATGTGATGAAATGGGAAGTTCGTTATAACCGTTTGCGAGCAATCCGCGCAATATCTCCTCTGGATCAACCGTAAAATGAGGTTTCCCTAATGCGAATTTTATGGCGATTTCATGAATAGATGCGGCGGAAAAATATAGCTCATTTAAGGGATCAACAATCAGATCGAAACAGGCTTGCGGAAGACGCTTAGAGTCTGCGCAAGCCCAGATAAGATAATGAGTATCAAGAAGATAACGATTAAAGATGTTCCGCGTTCTTACAGGACTAGTCATTGCCACCTTCAAACATCGACTGAATTTCATCTGACATGAAATCGTTGAAATTCTCAGGAATGGCATACTTTTTGTGATCTAAAAAGCCGACACGGTTTAGCAGAGGCGCTGATTTATAAGGAACGATCATGGCTATCGGATCGCCGTGGTTAGCAATGATGAAACTTTCACCACTACTCGCTGAACTCAAAAGCTGAGAGTAACGAGCTTTCGATTCGGCTACGTTCAGAACTTTCATACTAACCTCACTAATTGTGGTCATGAGGTCATATTATCACCTACCTGATAAAAGTGGTCAAGGGGTCATATTTTAGTTAACCCCTTGATCTAATTACTCTTAGGGGATAACCGATGTTTTCTCTATGCAATGGACGAATATTCGGGATCGGAAAATTTGCATCAAACAAAGTTAAACAGGGGTGAAAATTGCCATTGATATCGCCAACGGGCTAATGGGTGCAAAGCGTTCAGTCCCGGATGTTCTTGATCAGCTTTGAGCGCTTAGCATCGACTCAAAATAGTTTTCGTTTTCACCCTATGTCCGGAGCGTGATTTCGGCCCGCAGGTGACATGAAAAACCTGCATCGCAACGGAGTGGATCGCGCAACCAGGCTATGTTATACACACTCATGTTAATGAAAATGATGAAAATTTACGGATAATTATCCGCCTACTCTACTTTGGCCAATGACGGAAGACTTATGGAACAGATTAAAATCGCCTTTATCAAGGCTGGCTGGCATAAAGATATTGTGAACAATGCGCTGGCGGGTTTTGTCAGTGAATTCAATGAGCAGGGCGTCGACAGCGTGCTCAAAACCTATGATGTGCCCGGCGCTTTTGAGATGCCGCTGCTGGCAAAGCGCCTGGCCGAAACCGGACGTTTTGACGCTATCGTTTGTGCAGCACTGGTTGTAGATGGCGGAATTTACCGTCACGATTTTGTTGCGCAGGCGGTGGTTGATGGCCTGATGAGCGTGCAGCTCAGTACCAACGTACCGGTATTTTCCGTTTCACTGACGCCACATAATTTTCAGCCGGTCAATGAACTGGAATCTTTTTATACCGAACATTTTATTAAGAAGGGAAAAGAAGCTGCGCGAGCCGTGCTGGCTATTCATCAGCTTAATATTGATTAAGGCTGATAAAGTATTACGTTTATTCCGCCTGTTTAATAATGGCGTGCAATGCAGAAATAAGCTTATTTACAGGACGCGCAATAATATCATCATGCGCGTCCTGTCATATTTACTGTTTAACGACTTGCTTCATGGCCAATCAATCCGCCAATAGCCGCCCCGCCCAGCGTACCGAAGGTACTGCCACCGGTCAGCACGGCACCGCCCAGTGCGCCGACGCCAGCGCCAATTGCGGTATTTTTACCACGGTGTGACATGCCGCTGCATGCGGTAACAGAAAAAGCCAGCACCAGCACGGCAACAATATTAAAGCTGCGTTTTAAAGTCATCAAAATCCTCATTACCATTTAAAAAATGGAATGCAATCAGGTTAATGTTGTTTGTTATTTGATCGCCCTTTGCTGAAAGATAGCATGGGTCTCAGGATGCAAATTTAAAGCGTGACTAAAATTAAAGGAAGGTAAAAATTCTTATTTTAGCGTGGCCCTGTACGGGTTCAGAATTGAGCGCTGAGAAAACAGTCAAACGTGAGGAAATAATGGAGAACAGTTCTGAATAAAGGGTAGCCCGCTGCGGCACGCTACCCTTTTTTACTATTAACGCTGAGGATGATTGACTTCAAGCGGGCGCAGATCGAACACCAGCACCTCTGCATCATTACCCTGCGCAAAGGTCAGCGCCGTTTCATTACGCACCCGCGCGCCGTCGCCTGCGTTGAAGCTCACACCATTAACGTTGATACTGCCGCGCGCCACGTGAATATAGGCGTAGCGATCGGCTGCCAGCGTCAGCGTTTGCTGCTCATCACCCGTGAACAAACCGGCATAGATACGCATGTCCTGACGCACCTGCAGCGAACCGGCGTCACCCTGCGGAGAGACAATCAGGCGCAGTTTGCCGCGTTTTTCCTCTTCCGCCACCGAAACCTGCTGATAGCCGGGCGGGGTGTTACGCTCTGCCGGAACAATCCAGATCTGCAGAAAATGCACGTTGTCATTTTTCGAGTGGTTAAACTCGCTGTGCGTCACGCCGCTGCCGGCGCTCATCAGCTGCACGTCACCCGGTACGATAACGGAACCGGTGCCCATTGAATCTTTGTGCTCCAGCGCGCCTTCCAGCACATAAGAGATGATCTCCATATTGTTGTGCGGATGAGCACCAAAGCCGCGCCCGGGCGCAACACGGTCATCGTTGATCACCAGCAGGTCGGAGAAACCCACCTGCTGCGGGTCGCGGTAACCGGCAAACGAAAACGTATGACGGGAATGCAGCCAGCCGTGATCGCCGGTGCCGCGCTGATGTGAGAGGCGTTGTTCAATCATGATCTGCTCCTGAATAAGTAAGGAAAAGCGATTTTGCTTCCTGATGTGATTCAGTATACGTAAACTCATTTGCTCAACAATGTGCTGAAATGACAATCACTGTCACGATTTAGTGGACATTATGCAGATAGACGATCTCCGGATTTACGTTGCTGTTATCAATACCGGCAACTTCAGTGCAGCAGCTGAACAGCTGATGCTTTCCAAGCAGTATGTCAGCCGGCGCATGGCGGCGCTGGAAGCGGCGCTGGGCACCCGCCTGCTTAACCGCAATACCCGCAAGCTTTCGGTGACAGAAAATGGTCTGCTGTTTGCGCGTCATGCTCAGCGCATACTGGATGATGTGCAGGAGGCAGAACTGGCGGTATCCGGTCGTCATCAGGCTTTGCAGGGCAGCTTTCGCCTGAGCGTGCCGATGTCATTCGGCATCACGCATCTGTCCCCTTATATTGCCGAATTTCTCACGCTGCATCCGGGGCTGCAATTTCAGGTCGAGCTGGCCGACCGCTATGTGGACATGGTGGGAGAAGGATTTGATATGGCCATTCGTATTGGCACCCTGCCCGACTCCAGCCTTATTGCACGCCGGCTGGGAGAGTTCCGGCGGGTGATCTGCGGCAGTCCCGCCTATATTCAGGGCGCCGGTGCGCCGGAGACGCCTTCGGAGCTGTCGCAGCACCGCTGCCTGCGCTACGGCCGCGAAAGTCAGCAGGGTTGGGAGCTGTTCAGAGACGGGCAGCGCAGCGTCATTGCAGTGCAGGGGCCCATGGTCAGCAACAATGGTGAAATGCTGCGCGACGCGGCAATTGCCGGGCTTGGGCTGATCCTGCTGCCGGAATTCATTGTGGCGCCGGCGCTGGCCAGCGGTGAATTAATTCGCGTGCTGGATGCGTGGCAGCCCGCCTCACTGCATCTTAATGCGCTCTATCCGCAGCATCGCCAGCGCAGCGAGATCCACCGGCAGTTTATTGCGTTTTTGCAGCAAAAAATGGCGGCTCAGTGAGCCAGCGCCAGCAGCGCTGCGCCCAGCATGCCTCCCTGATGGGCATGCCGGCCGGGGATCACCAGCGGCTGCGGCGTACGTCGCAGTACCCGCTGCTGTACCGCCTCGTTAAGGGCGGCTATCAGCGGTTCAGTGGAGGCGAGTCCGCCCCCCACGGCGACGCAGCTGGCTCCGGTGATATTAACGGTATAGGCCAGCGGTTCACTCACGAGCTGGAGCCACGCCTGTAGCGTCTGCTGCGCCTGTTTTTCGTCTGCCTGCCAGCGCGAAACGATCGCTTTGCTGCTGAGCGCTTCATCATGCAGTACGCGATGCAGGGTTTCCAGACCGCGCGCGCCGCCATAGGTATCAAGACAGCCGACCTGACCGCACGGGCACGGCTGCCGCGGTATGGCGACCGTTTTGCCGTCAATATCAACTTCACGCAGGGTGATCGGGCCATGTCCCCATTCACCGGTTAAGCCATTCTGTCCGGTGATCAACCGGCCATCAGCGACCAGCCCGCCGCCCACGCCTGAGCCCAGAATAGCGCCCAGCACCACTTTATGCCCCTGTCCGGCCCCGGCCAGCGCCTCCGCAACGGCAAAGCAGTCAGCATCGTTATGGACCGTGACCGGACGCTGCAGATGTACGCCAAGTTCCTGCGCCATGTGCCGCCCGTGAAAAGCGGGTATGTTACTGGCAAACATTTCGCCACTCAGCGGCGCTACGATCCCGGCGGTGGACACCGCGACCGGGGAGTGCGCGCTGAAATGAGCCTGATGTCTGGCGATCGTATCGCTGACGGTGGCGCAAAACGTTTCCCATGACCGGGCGGGCATCGGCTGCTGATCGAGCAGCTGAATTTGCTCAGACTGTGTCATCACGCCGAGTTTGATAAATGAACCGCCAAGATCGAGGCAGATTACCGGTAAGGAAGAGCTGGTCATTACAGAGTCCGCTGAGTCAGCAAAAAGGTGCTGGCAATGTAAATAAAATAACGCCGACAGGAAACGGGCCGGACAGGTTTTTTCGCATCGGCGCAATCTAAGGCTAAAGCGTGCGCAGCAGCCGCGCAGGATTACCGGCGTAAACGCCTTTTTCAGTAATATCGCGTGTGACCACGCTACCGGCGCCGATCACCGCGCCGCTGCAGATGGTGACCGCCAGAATAGTGGCACCACTCCCTACAGAGACGTCATCCCCCAGCACAATACGACCCCAGCTGGCGCGATCGGCGTCGGGTTTGCCCTCGCGAAACATATCATTGGCGAACATGACGCCATGACCAATAAAGCAGCGCGCGCCGATCGTGACATATTCACAAATAAAACTGTGCGACTGCACCCGCGTGCCGCGTCCGACGGTAGTATGCGCCTGTATTTCGGTGAACGGGCCGACAAATACCTCATCGTCCAGCGTGCATCCATAAAGATTAACCGGCTCAACCACCGTCACATTCTGTCCGGCGCGCACATTCACCACGCCAGCCTGACGCATCATCATACTCATTTCATCAATACCTGAAATTGCGGATTAAACTCATCAAACAGCGGCAGCGCCGCGGCACCCAGCGCGGCGGTATCACTGCCGCTCATTCCGGTACGTATGCGCGTGCCGGTCAGGTAGCGCCCGCGCACAGACTGATAGAGCGGCGGCAGGCGCGCAACAATCTTTTCCAGCAGGGCTGCAGGGATCATACCGCCAATAATCACGCTCTCCGCGTCAAAGATGCACTCCAGCATATTGATGGCCTGACGCAGCGGCGTCAGCGCAGTAGCGATCCACGCGTCAAATGTGTCTGCCGGCACCGCCAGCAAATCGTCCGGCAGCGCGGTCATGGGATCAAGCCCGCAGAATTCATAAGCCGCCTGCAGCGAGACATAGCGCTCCAGACACCCCTGATTGCCGCAGTAGCAGGCGCGCCCGCCGGGATCCACCACCATATGGCCCACTTCGCCGGCGTTGTGTGCATCACCGCTACACACGTGACCATCAACAATAATGCCCGCGCCCAGCCCGGTACCAATGTAGAGATAGATAAACGAGTTAAGATGACGCGCCACGCCGTGAAAGCGTTCACCAATTGCCGCCACCGTGGCATCATTTTCCAGCGTTACCGGCAGCTGGCTGAGCGCCGCCAGCTCGCCTGCAATATCCACATCTTCCCAGCCGTGCAGCGTGGTAGGCCCCAGTGAAGAGAGCCCCTCAACGCCAAAGGGCCCTGGCATCACCACGCCGATACCCAGCACTTTGCGCCAGCGGTTGCCCAGCTGTGATTTAATCTCGTCCAGCACCGTGGCAATGCGCGCTAACGTGGCAGCTGGTTCCGGCTTTTGCACCATAATGAGACGGCGAAAATGGGTCTCGCCGGTTAAATCCACCAGCACAATCAGCAACGTCTGGTGATCAAGATGAATACCGATTGAGAACGCGCTGGCCGGATTAAGGGTTACCGGAATAGCAGGCTGCCCGCGTCCCTGACGTCGCGGTCCATGGCTTATCAGCAATTCCGCCTGTTCAAGTTCAGCGACGATATTTGACACCGTCTGCGCGGTCAGCGCCGTGAGCCGCGCCAGTTCAGCACGTGTCAGCTCACCGTGCAGGCGAATGGCCTCAATGATTACGCGTCGGTTATGCGCCCGTGCGTGTTCGAGGTTAGTCCCTGATGTTCTCATCGTGCTGTTTTCCTTTTGGCGCCTGGCCGCTCTGCCACCGCCACAATATCTATGATCGCTGGCACATTTTACAACCTGTTTACCTGACAGCGGCGGGAAAACGTGCAAAGTAGAAGCAGGACCCGCAGCAGATCGTTTCTGGCACATCGCTTGCTTACCTTTCTGTGGCATGGCAACTGACGCACTCATTTTGCGCGCGTAATTAAATCAATCAAATTGATTTAATTAATCTCTTATAGCTTTCAGGCGGACATATCATGAAAAAATCGGTTCACGGTTGTTTGGCACTGTTTCTGCTCGCCAGCGCTGCCAGCGCCACGGCGGCGACCTCACTCAATGCGCTGTTTATGACTCAGGCGGCCTATAGCGAGAGCGATATTCGCGCCATGACGCAGGCGTTTGAAAAAGCGCATCCGGATGTAAAGGTCAACCTTGAGTTTGTGCCGTATGAAGCGTTGCACGACAAGATTGTCGCGGCGCGTGGCGCAGGCGGAAACGGCTACGACGTGGTGCTGTTTGATGCGATCTGGCCGGCGGAATTCACAAAATTTAACCTGCTGCAGGATGTCAGCAGCCGTATCAGCGCCGAAGACAAGGCGCAGATTTTCCCCGGCGCACTGAAAACCGTGGTGTTCAACGGTAAAACGCTCGGTATGCCGTGGATTCTGGATACCAAATACCTTTACTACAACAAAGCGATGCTGGAGAAAGCGGGTATTCGCGACCTGCCGCAAACCTGGCAGCAGGTAATGGATGACGCGCGCATTATTAAAGAGAAAAAGATCGTGAATTATCCGCTGGTGTGGAGCTGGTCTCAGGCGGAAGCGCTGGTATGCGACTACACCACCCTGGTCTCCGGCTTTGGCGGGCAGTTCTATCAGAACGGTAAGCTTAGCTTCTCCAGCCCCGCTTCACTGCAGGCGGTAAAACTGATGAAAAGCTCGCTTGATGACGGACTGACTAACCCCGCTTCACGTGAGTATCTGGAAGAAGATGTGCGCAAAGCGTTCTCTAACGGCGACGCTGCGTTCGCGCTGAACTGGACTTATATGTACAACATGGCCAACGATGCAAAACAGAGCAACGTTGCGGGTCAGGTCGGCATTATGCCTGCGCCCGGCGATGCACCGGGCAAAGCGGGCGCGGTTAATGGCTCAATGGGCCTCGGTATCGCCAGCGGCAGCACCCATGCCGATCAGGCGTGGCAGTACATCCGTTACATGACTTCCCAGCCGGTGCAGAACAATTATGCGCGCCTGAGCCTGCCTATCTGGAAAAGCTCCTATCAGGATGCGGCGGTGATGAAAGATCAGGAGAGCCTGATTAAAGCCGCGAACACCTCACTGAGCGTCATGCTGTCACGTCCGGAAACCGCGGACTATTCGCGGCTGTCCAGCACGCTGCAGCAGCAGCTGCAGCAGGTGCTGACCGGCGGCGCGACCCCGGAAGCGGCCATGCAGGCGGTTGATAAAAGTGCTGCGCGGCTGCGCTAAGGAGCAGGCATGCTGAGTTTGCGTCAACGCGAGCGACGGCAGGCATGGGTGCTGCTGGCACCCATGCTGGTGGTCATGCTGCTGCTTACCGCCTGGCCACTAATGCGTACGATCTGGCTGAGTTTTACCGACGCAGCCCTGATCGGCAGCGGCGATGCGCCCGGCTGGACAGGACTGGAGAACTACCTGTACGCCTTAAGCGATCCCGATTTTCGGCTTTCACTGTGGCGCACGCTCTATTTTACGCTGGTGTCGGTTGCTTTCGAAGGCGTCATTGGCGTGCTGGTGGCGCTGCTGCTTAATCAGCGGTTTGCCGGCCGCAACGTGCTGCGTGTGCTGGTGATCCTGCCGTGGGCGCTGCCGACTATCGTGAATGCGATGATGTGGCGGCTGAATTTTAATCCGGACTACGGCAGCGTGAACGCGCTGCTGACGCAGCTGGGGATCCTGGATGGCTATCGCAGCTGGCTGGGTTCGCCCGACTCAGCGCTTAACGCTGTGATGTTTGCTGATGTATGGAAAAACTATCCGCTGGTCACGCTACTGGTGCTGGCAGCGCTGCAGTCGATTCCGGACGATCTCTTTGAGGCAGCGCGTCTGGATGGCGCCTCTGCCTGGCGACGGTTTCGCGCCATCACTTTTCCGGCCATTGTCGGGGCGCTCAGCGTGGCGCTGGTGCTGCGCACGATTGATGCATTCAAAATATTCGACATCATCTATGTCATGACCCGTGGCGGGCCGGTAGATAGCACCAAAACGCTCAGTTTCTACGTCTATCAGGAGTCCTTCAGCTATCTGCGCGCCGGCAGCGGAGCGGCTTACGCCATCCTGATGACGCTTTTATGTGCGGTGCTGATCGCGCTCTATATGCTGCTGCTATGGCGGCAGCGGCGCCGGGGGTCTGCGCATGAAGCATAAGGTGATGTCTGTTGCTAAATACGTGGCGGCGGCTGCCGTGGCGCTGTCGGTTCTGGCACCGATGGGCTGGCTGTTTCTGATGAGCGTCAGCGCCACCAGCGACCTGACGCGCGTGCCGCTGGAGTGGATACCACGCCAGTGGGATTTCAGCCGCTATAACCGGCTCCTGTCGCTGGCACCAGGTGAACCGGGCACGCTGTTTCTGCATGCGCTGGGTAATAGCCTGCTGGTTGCTACGGGCGGAACGCTGGTCTGTCTGCTGCTGGCGATCCCTGCCGCTTTTAGCTTTTCCCGCTACCCCGGACGCGACGGCTGGCTGTTTGCGGCGCTGGCGATCTACATGGTGCCGCCGGTCGCTTTTGTACTGCCGCTCTACTTTCTGCTGCAGCAGCTGGATCTGCTGAACACCCGCCCGGGTCTGATGATTGTTTACTGCTCGCTGATCCTGCCGTTTCTGACCTGGATGCTCAAAAACCAGTTCGACACCCTGCCGCGTGATATTGAACAGGCTGCCCGGCTCGACGGTCTGCGGGTGTGGCAGGTGCTGCTGCGGATCACACTGCCGCTGGCAAAACCGGTTCTGGGCGCAGCGGCGCTGTTTGGCTGGCTGCTGGCGTGGGATGAGTTTTTCTACGCCCTGCTCTTCACCAGCAATATTACGGCGCAAACGCTGCCGGTGACCATTGCCGGCTTTACTGCCGGACGCGCAACCGATGATGGCCTGATTGCCGCGGTTGGCATTCTGGCTTCGGTTCCCCCTCTGTTAATTGCTGTCTGGCTGCAGAAAACGCTGGTAAGCGGGCTGGCCAGCGGCGGGAGTAAAGGATGACAACTGACTGCAACGCGACGCTCTACGTCGTCGGGAACGTTAACGCCGATTTAATTATGGGCACACTGGATAGCTGGCCGCAGCGCGGGACCGAAGTCCTGCTTCCTCAGAGTGAACTGCGTCCGGGCGGATCAGCGGGCAACTGTGCGCTGGCGCTGGAGGCGATGCAGGTCCGCCATCGCGCTGTCGCCAATCAGGGTGATGATGGCCTCAGCGCCTGGCTGGCGGGCTATTTTCCTCACAGCGCGGCGCACTGGACACGCTACGCCTGCGAAACCTCCATTACCGTTGGCATTACGCACAGCGATCACGAGCGCTCATTTCTGAGCAATTTTGGTCACGTGGCGCAACTCAGCGCGGATGACGTACTGGATCAAATTCCGCTGCGTGCCGTACCGGGAGATATTGTTCTGCTGTGCGGCACCTTTCTTTGCCTGGCACTCAGTTCGCACTATGCCGCACTGCTGGAAGAACTGCAGCGGCGCGGCTTTATAACCGCCGTTGATACCGGCTGGCCTCCGCAGGGCTGGAGTACAGAAGTACGGCAGCAGGTTGCCCGGTGGCTGCCTTCCTGCGACTGGCTGCTGCTGAATGAAGCCGAAACGCAGGGTCTTGGCGCGGCGGTGACACTGCCGGAGAGCGCCCGGCAGCTGGCGGGTGCGCTGAGCGGACGTGGCGGTTGCGTGGTGAAACGCGGTGCCGCAGGTGCCGCCTGCTGGCAGGGAGCACACTGGCTGGAACAGCCTGCCGCTGCCGTCACCGTCATGGATACCATAGGCGCCGGTGACAGTTTCAACGCCGGCTTTCTCACCGCGTTGTTGCATCATCAGCCGCTAAGCCGCGCGCTGCAATGGGGTATTGCCGTGGCATCACAGGCGATCAGCACCCAGCCACGCCGCTATCCCGGCTGGCAGCAGCTGCCATTTTCTGCAGAGGAGAAGTAATTTATGGCCAGTATTGAGCTCGTCAGCGTCGCCAGACGTTACGGCAAACAAACGGTACTGCACCCGCTGAATCTGAGCATACCCGATGGCAGCTTTACCGTGCTGGTTGGCCCGTCCGGCTGCGGTAAATCCACGCTGCTGAGGCTGCTGGCCGGACTGGATAGTTTGTCAGAGGGATCCATTCTGATGAACAACACGCCGATTGGCGATCGCGATCCGGCCGATCGCGACATGGCAATGGTGTTTCAGAGCTACGCGCTCTATCCGCACCTTACCGTGGCTGAAAACCTCGCTTTTCATATGCAGGTTAAAAAGGTGAAACGCGAGGAGCAGCAGAATAAAATTGCACGTGTTGCCGCCATTCTGGGTATCGATAAACTGCTGCAGCGCTACCCACGAGCCCTTTCCGGCGGGCAGCGTCAGCGCGTGGCGATGGGCCGGGCAATGGTGCGAAATCCGCAGGTTTTCCTGTTTGATGAACCGCTTTCTAATCTTGATGCTCAGCTGCGCATGGAGCTGCGGGCTGAAATCAAAGCGCTGCACCAGCGGTTTAAAACCACCATGATTTACGTCACACACGATCAGGTTGAGGCGATGACGCTGGCTGACCAGATTGTGGTGATGCGTGAAGGTCAGATTATCCAGCAGGGTGCCCCGCTCAGCATTTACGATCGTCCGGCGGATCTGTTTGTGGCCCGCTTTATCGGATCGCCACCGATGAATCTGTTGCCGGCACGTCTGGTGACGCGGGAGGACGTGCCGGGCATCGAATGTGAAGATCTCTGGCAGCCGCTTCCTCCGCGCTGGCACCATGCGGCACCGGAAGGGGCAGCGCTGACGATTGGCATCCGCCCTCACGATCTGATCCCTGCAACGCAGGGCAGTCTGGCGCAGGTTGCGGTTACGGAGATCACCGGAGAATCCACGCTGCTGCATCTGACATGGCATGGACACACGCTGCACATGCAGGTATCAGGACGTCACGCAGCCGGCAGCGGCGATCCGCTGACTATTGCGCTGCGCATGGAAAAAATCCATCTGTTCGATGCGCAGAGCGGCCAGCGTCTGCAGGAAGCGCCGCCCTCACCGTGAACGTTATCCCTCTGCGGGTGTTGTTGCCGCGTTGTCGTGCTGCATTAAGGCGATCGCCACCAGCAGCAGCATGGAGAGCAGCTCAGCCCCCAGCGTACCGCTGATGGCACTCAGCCAGGATCCGGCCTGGCTGAAATGGCTGAACACGCCGCCCAGCAGCATCGGTCCCAGCCCCATCGCCGACTGCTGCACGGTCGACAACATGGCGCTGCCGGCACCCGCCTGATGATGCGGAATATCGCGCATGCCAATACGGTAGAAGGTACTGACGATAAAAGACTGACCAAACCCGATGAGCGCCGTGGCAGGCGCCAGCGCAAGAATACCCGCCTGCGGCCACCGGAGCTGCAAGGTTGCCATCAGTGCCAGCAGGCCGGTGATCTGAATGGCACAGCCAGCCAGCAGCATGGTGCGCGTGCCAAAACGCGTGACCAGTGCGGTCGAACGCATAGCACCGATAAAATAGGCTACCCCCAGCGGTATGAAAGCGTTACCGGAGTCAAAGGCGCTGAAGCCAAGCCCGGACTGCAGCGTCAGAGCCATGACAAACATAAACCCGCTCCAGCAGGAGAAAAAAATAACGGCAAGCGTAAGGCTGAAACGCACGGCGGGCAAACGCAGCAGCGACGGGGGCAACAGCGGTAAACGACCTGCCGCTTCAGCACGCAGAGAGACCCGTCGCAGCTGCAGCAAAAACAGCGGGGCCAGCAGCAGTAACATCACGCATGGCCAGCGCCAGTTCAGCACCGGTCCCAGCGCCAGGCTCAGCATTAGCGCGCCGGTAGCCGCCCCCAGCAGCAGCGCACCGCTGATATCAACCGGTATGCGGCTGGCGTTACGGGTTTCCGGAATAAACCGGCGTGCCGCGATCAGTACGCCCAGGCAGATCGGCAGGTTGATCAGAAACACGCTGCGCCAGCCATATCCACCGGGGTCAGCTTTGATGAGAAAGCCGCCCAATACCTGACCAATCACAAACGCCAGCCCGCCCATCCCGCCATAGAGACCGATTGCCCGCGCATGCTCCCTGCCCTGTAACGTGACATGCAGCGTTGCCAGGATCTGCGGAACGATAAATGCCGCGCCCACCCCCTGCAGCGCGCGGGCAAACATCAGCATCCCGGTCCCGCCCGCCATACCGCACAACAGGGAAGCGAGGCCAAAGATCCCGACGCCGCTGATAAAAACCCTGCGCCGGCCATAGTTGTCCCCGAGCCGCCCTCCCATCGCGAGACAAACAGCAAAAGCGATGCCATAGACAGCAACAATCAGCGCCAGCTCTGTTGGCGTCGCCTGCAGGCTATGCGCCATCGCATCCAGCGCGACGTTAACGATAGAAAAGTCGATCATGGGCAGTAACAGCCCGGCCAGCAGTACCATCAGCCCTGCCTGACGGAGTTGCGGAGTGTGCATCAGTTTCACCTTGTTTTCGTGTTCATTGCGGCATAGCATCTGCTGAAAAATAACCGGGTACCAGTTTTTGATTATCATGGTATTAAAACCACCCGTCTTGCCGGAGAGAGCCCGCTGATGTTCATACAACCTGCTGTAAACCTTTCTGAAAAAGATGTTCATACTAATCGCAAACTGCTGGGCGCCTTTCTGCGTTCCCGACGGGAAAACCTGGATCCTGTCAGGCTGGGGCTGCCGCGTATGCGTCAGCGGCGCACGCCCGGACTGCGCCGGGAAGAAGTCGCCCAGCTGGCTGATGTGGGTGTCACGTGGTACACCTGGCTGGAACAGGGCCGTGATATCAAAGCGTCGCTGAAAACGCTGACGGCGATTGCATCAGCACTTCAGTGCAACGACGTTGAAACGCAGCATCTTTTCTCACTTGCCGGGCATAAACTGCCTGCGCCTCAGGTTGCCGCCTGCTGCAAACTTGCTGAGCATAATCAGCAGATGCTGGATGCAATTCAGCTGCCGGCCATTATTGAGACGCCACGTTTTGACATCATTGGCTATAACGACTCATGGTGTGCGCTGATGGGCATCGATCTGGCGAACGTTGACGCTGAGGATCGCAACTGCATCTGGCTGGCGTTTAACCACCCTGGCTGGCGCGGCATGATACGCGACTGGGATGAGGTCATGCCGCAAATGGTAGCGATGTTTCGCGGTCAGATGGGAGAGCACATTGGCGATCCGCACTGGGAGAGTTTTCTTACCCGTTTGATTAACAGTTCTGATGAATTTGCACAGACCTGGCAGCGTTATGAACTGGGAAAAGTTGAGAATCGGGTCAAGCGCTTCTGGCGGGCAGAAACAGGAGAATTTACGCTGCGTCAGAATAACTGGTGGTCCGCGTCACGCAATGGCGACCGCTTGCTGGTTTACGTACCGGCCGACGAAACAAGCGCAGAAGCACTGCAAAAACTCATAGCCGGATATCCGGCGCTGCGCTCCACAAACGCGTTAATCTGACTATGCTTACTCCATGATAAATAATCAGGAGAAAGCATGAAATTTCTTTATTTCGTTGCGCTTATTGCAGCGGCGGGTTATTTGCTGGCATTTCTGCCTAAATTGCGTACCCGGCGTGAACCCGTTGCTTACTGGGGCTGCTGGGCATGGCTGGGCCTGAATGCGGTTTACTGGTCAGTCTATGCTGTACGCCACTATTTCCTGCACTAAAAATATTATTATTCAGGAGTAATTTATGTCTGAAATTGATCGCGACCAGATGCCATATCTGCTCTATTTTGCCCGCCAGCGTTTGTTACTGGAAAATATTGATGCCAAAGTGGTTGATATTGGCAGCGCAGAAATTGTAGGTAACCATTTTCGCTGGAAACTGGATGGCAAGGACGCTCAGGGCGAAACCGCAAAAGAGGTGGATGAGCTGCTGGAAGAGGTTGAACGGCACCTGAGCTTTCTGTTTGTGGATGGTCAGTTCACCAGTCTGCCAGACGTCAGTGAAGATTACGGTGACAGGCTGGATAACATGCCGTTTGTTGAAGTTTCGCTTTCTGAACTGAGCGACCGTGATGAAGGCAGCGTCCGCTGAAGTCCTGCCCTGCAGGCTGCCACGCGGCAGCCTGCGTGACATTATGCGGTGGCAGTAGTGGATTTCATTCCTGGCACCAGAATAATTTTGCGGCAATCCTCTTTGCGTTTATCAAAAATCTCATAGCCCTCGGCAGCGGCTTCCAGCGGCATATGATGCGTAACGATCTCTTCCGGCGTTAATAATCCCTGTTCAATCAGCGACAGCAGTCGTGGCAAATAAGCATGCACGTGCGTTTGGCCCATTTTGAACGTCAGTCCTTTATCAAACGCATCGCCAAACAGGAAACCATGGATAAATCCGGCATAGACGCCCGGTACGCTGACCACCCCACCACGACGCACAGCTGCGATACACTGCCGTAGCGCTTTGCCGCTGCTGCCTTCAAGCTTCAGATTACTGAGCACGGTTTCGGTCAGGCTACCTTTGGCTTCAAAACCTACCGCATCGATCACTGCATCCACGCCGCGGTTCCCTTTGGTATGGTCAATGATCCAGGCTGCGGGATCGTCAATCTCATCAAAATTTATCGGCGTGACGCCGTAGCGCTGACGGGCAAACTCCAGACGATACGCGTTGTGATCAATCATGAAAATATCTTCGGCACCCATCAGTCTCGCACAGGCGGCACTGAGCAGACCGACCGGACCGGCACCGAAAATAGCCACGCTGGAGCCTTTATCCAGTCCGGCGTTCTGCACTGCCTGCCAGGCGGTCGGAAGAATATCAGACAGGAAAAGCACTTTGTCATCCGGCAGCGCCAGCGGCACTTTAAACGGGCCGGTATTGGCTTTCGGCACGCGGACATATTCTGCCTGTCCGCCAGGTATTCCGCCGTAAAGATGACTGAACCCAAACAGGGCGGCAGGCGGCGTGATATTTTTTTTGTTGAGTATCGCACCGCGACCGGGGTTAGTGGTTTCACAGGCAGCATACTGGTGTAAATGGCAGAAGAAGCAGTCACCGCAGGCCACGACAAACGGCACGACCACACGATCGCCTACGGCCACATTGGTTACGGCGCTGCCAGCTTCCACCACTTCCCCCATAAATTCATGACCAAATATATCGCCATGTTCGGTTTTTGGGATCTTGCCGCGATAGAGATGTAAATCAGATCCGCAAATAGCCGTTGCGGTGACGCGCAGAATAATATCATCCGGCGCCTGCAATATTGGATCGGGAACCGTTTCAACGCGTACTTTATGCGGGCCATGATAGGTTAACGCTTTCATTCTTAACTCCTCAGTAATAAGCGCAGCGAGTGCCTGACATTATTTAAGGCGAATCGGTTGAGCATGGCATTGATCGCTGATTAGGCAAGCGTATCGGCACTTCTTGCCGCGCCATGCAACCGGCTTCAGCCGCGCTGGAACGTGATACACAGTAATGGATAAATAACCCGATCGGTTAAAAAAAATACTGGATATAACCACAGTAAGTTGTATACTTATCCAGCAGTCCTGAAGACTGAATGACGTTTTAAGAGGTGATATGAATGATGATCTCAACGGAAATTCTTGCTGCTCAAACCGCGTCCCTGCTGATGAGCAGCCGTGACCTTGCCAGGCTGACTGGCATCACGCACGGCGAAGTGAAGCGCCTGATTAAAAGCCTGGAAACCGCACAGCGTCTTTCCCAGCCTGTTACGGTCGGTCTTTACGAGCATGAAGGTGAGAGCCGTCAGGAGTTTCTGCTCAATAAACGTGACTCGTTGCTCGCCGTGGCACGGCTTTCGCCCGGCTTTACCGCTGACCTGCTCGATCGCTGGCAGGAAAAGGAAAAGGTCGCTCAGCTGCCTGACTTCACGAATCCGGCTGAAGCCGCCCGAGCCTGGGCAGAGCAATTTGAACAGCGGCGGCGGGCAGAGCAGCAGCTGGCGCTCTCTGCGCCCAAAGCGGAATTTTTTGACCGGTTTACTGAAGTCGATGAGGCACTGGGCTTTCGGCAGCTCTGTAAAATGCTGAAGGTCAAAGAGACGGACTTCCGGCAGTTTCTGCTTGAGCGCAATATTATGTACCGGGAGAAAAATACGCTGGCACCACAAAAACATCATGTGCAGGCGGGCTACTTTGCTTTCCGCACCGGCACCGGAGAAAACCAGCACGCTTTCTCACAAGCCCGCTTTACCGCTAAAGGCGTGAAATGGGTTGCCAGCCTCTGGGCAGGCCACCTGGCTTCTCATCCTGCGGGCGTCGCAGCCTGATACAGCAGGGCCGATAAAGAGATATCGGCTCTGCCTGCTTCTCAATGCTGATGCCGCTGGCGCTGCAGCTGATGACGAAATTGCCTGACTTCCTGCGGTGACCAGCACCGGCGGGAAAGCGGCAGCTCTTCATCGATTGCCGGGGGGAGCGGCACTTTCTCCAGCGTGCCGCGGTTACAGATTGCGCGAATCAGCACATCGGGGGGAACCTCCAGATAACGCGCCATATCCGATAAACGCATCAGTGATTTGCTCATTGCTGCCTCCGGTTATTTCCTGATTCCCTCTATCTTCCGGCAACGCTGCATTCTGAAATTTGATCAGGATCGTTAAGTTCGTTTTTTTAGTTCAAAAAATAACCACGCTCACACATCAGCACGGGCTTACGCGCTGCGGTTTCTGAAACGGCTGGCAGCAATCTGTCCCGATTCACAGAGTCTGCTGCCATACCCGCCAGCCGGAACGGTAAATTAATATAAATAATTGGTTTCTGAGACTTAACGAGTCGTCACTGCTGGCATTCTTTCCCTGCGCAGTCTACGGTTAATAAAAAAAGCGCCACGTTTATTAACCATGGATAGCCGCTATGACCGCCCATGCCGAAATTGCAGCAAATCAGGAAAACGATCTTCGCCAGCTTTGCCATGCTCTGCAGGAGAATCTTGAACTGCTGTTACCAGCGGGTCAGCCCTCCGATCGCGTGCGGGCTGCGATGCGTGCCGGTACGCTGGCCAGCGGTAAACGCATCCGCCCCTTGCTGCTGTTGCTGGCTGCGCGTGACATGGGCTATGACCTGACAAAGCGCGGTATCCTTGATCTCGCCTGTGCGGTTGAGATGGTTCATGCGGCCTCACTGATACTGGATGATATCCCCTGTATGGACGATGCGCTGATGCGGCGTGGTCGTCCAACGGTGCATCGCGAATTTGGCGAAAATGTGGCTATCCTAGCGGCAGTCGCCCTGCTTAGTCGCGCTTATGAAGTGATTGCGCTCGCGCCGGATTTGCCGGCCCAGCATAAAACAGATGCCATTGCTGAACTCTCTGCGGCCGTAGGCCTGCAGGGGCTGGTTCAGGGACAGTTTCAGGATCTGCATGATGGTGGCCAGAGCCGCAGTCCGGAAGCGATTGCCATGACCAACGAGCTTAAAACCAGCGTGCTGTTTCGCGCCGCGCTGCAGATGGCAGCTATTGTGACCGATGCTGCACCCGTCATGCGTCAGAAACTCGGCGACTTTGCACAGGATCTGGGTCAGGCTTTTCAGCTGCTGGATGACCTTGCCGATGGCTGTAAACATACCGGAAAGGATATTCATAAAGATCAGGGTAAATCGACGCTGGTCCAGATGCTGGGTGCTGACAGCGCAGAGCGCCGTTTGCGTGAGCATCTGCGCAGCGCTGATGAACACCTTGCCTGCGCCTGCCATCGCGGCGTTGCAACCCGTCAATATATGCATGCCCTGTTTAACCAGCAGCTGGCAATGTTCAACTAACGCGGATCATCTATGGGGCATTTTGCCGTTATTGCGCCGCCACTCTATAGCCATTTCCACGCGCTGCAGTCACTGGCACAGACCCTTATCAGCCGCGGGCATCGCATTACCTTTATACAGCAGGCCGACGCACGTACGTTGCTGACGGATGAGCGCATCGCCTTCTATCCGGTGGGTGAGCGAACCCATCCGGCTGGATCTCTGGCTTCGGCTCTGCAGCGGCTGGCTGCACCGGGCGGTTTTTCTCTGTTCCGCGTAATCAATGATATGGCCGGCACCACCGATATGCTGTGTCGCGAATTACCGGCTATTTTGAGAAAGCTGCAGGTGGATGGTGTCATTGCCGATCAAATGGAGGCGGCCGGCGGGCTGGTGGCTGAGGCGTCAGGCCTGCCGTTTATTTCCGTTGCCTGCGCGCTGCCGGTGAACCGCGAAGCGGGTATCCCGCTGGCAGTGATGTCATTTCGCTATGGTCAGGATGAGAAAGCACTAAAGCGTTTTGCTGCCAGCAGCCGCATGTATGACCGGATCATGCGCCGTCATCGCCAGGTTATCGCCTACCATGCGCGCGCGTTCGGTTTGTCACCGCGTTCAGGCCTGCAGGATTGTCTCTCATCGCTGGCGCAGATCAGCCAGCTGGTACCCGCCTTTGATTTTCCGCGCCAGCAGCTGCCCGCCTGCTATCACGCCGTTGGACCGCTGCGTCAGCAGAGTATCACTACTCATCTGCCGCCACCGTGGCCGGCGCTGCGCCAGCCGGTGGTCTACGCATCGCTGGGAACGCTTCAGGGACGCCGCTTCCGGCTGTTTCTGCGGCTGGCGCGCGCCTGCTGTAATCTCGGGTTATCGCTGGTCGTTGCTCATTGTGGCGGGCTGACAGCGCCTCAGGTACGTAAGCTGGAGCTGGCCGGCGCCGCATGGGTAACGGATTTTCTCGATCAGCACGCTGCGCTGCAGCATGCCCAGGTTTTTGTTACCCACGCCGGGCTGAATAGCGCGCTGGAAGCGCTGGCTCAGGGCATTCCGATGCTGGCGCTGCCCATTGCGTTTGACCAGCCCGGAGTAGCATCGCGCATCGAATGGCATGGCGTAGGGCGTAGGGCCTCACGGTTCAGCCGCACTCATCAGCTGGAGACCCACTTGCAACTGCTGTTGTCCGATTCTCATTACCGCCTGCGCATGTCAGCGATACAGGCGCAGATGCAGCGTGCCGGCGGTTGTCAGCGCGCGGCCGATATTGCTGAACAGGCGCTGTGCCAGCAACAAATTGTGCTGGCGGAGGCGACCTGATGTCAGAGAAGTGTGCAGACCTTATTCTGGTAGGGGCCGGGCTGGCAAACGGGTTGATCGCCCTGCGGCTGATGCAGCTGCAGCCGGCACCTGACATTCTGCTACTGGAGAGCGCCACTCAGCCGGCGGGCAATCACACCTGGTCGTTTCACCGTGACGATGTCAGCGACGCGCAGTTTGCCTGGCTTGCGCCGCTGCTGTCCGCACGCTGGCCTGGTTATCAGGTCCGCTTTCCGGCGTTGCGGCGTAATCTGCACGGAGAGTATTGCTCCATCGCTTCACAGGATTTTGCCCGCCATCTGCGCGATACGCTGGGAGATCGGTTGCGTACCGCCTCGCCCGTGCGCGACGTTGCGCCACAGCGCGTAACGCTGGAAAACGGCGACGTACTGCATGCCCGCGCCGTGATTGACGGACGCGGCCTGCAGCCTACGCCGCATCTGCGTCTTGGTTATCAGTCATTTGTTGGTCAGGAGTGGCATCTGGCACGTCCGCACGGTCTGCAACAGCCGGTTCTGATGGATGCCACGGTGGATCAGCACAGCGGCTATCGCTTTGTCTATACGCTGCCGCTCAGCGCTGAACGTCTGCTGATTGAAGATACCCACTATATCAATCACGCCACGCTTGATAGCGTACAGGCGCGACAAAACATCCTGCACTACGCAGAGCAGCAGGGCTGGCAGCTGAGTCGTTTATTGCGTGAAGAACAGGGTTCCCTGCCCATTACGCTTGATGGCGATATCGGACGTTTCTGGCAGCAGCAGCAGGGTCAGCCCTGCAGCGGGCTGCGCGCCGGATTGTTCCATGCGACCACGGGTTATTCACTGCCCTCTGCCGTTGCGCTGGCGGATGAGATTGCTGCTGCCCTGCCCTGTGAGGCAGAACAGCTCAGCCAGCGTATTGAACAGTTTGCCCGGCGTCAGTGGCGCGAGCAGCATTTTTTTCGCCTGCTTAATCGTATGCTGTTTCTGGCCGGACGACCGGAAAAACGCTGGCAGGTTATGCAACGTTTTTACCGGCTTGATGCCGGTCTTATCAGCCGTTTTTACGCCGGAGAACTCTTTCTCAGGGATAAAGCACGTATTTTATGCGGCAAACCACCGGTGCCGGTGGGAGAAGCGCTGCGTGCACTGTTGATGACTCCTTCGCTAACAGGGAAGAAAGAATGAAACGTACTTATGTGATTGGCGCAGGCTTTGGCGGCCTGGCTCTGGCTATTCGTCTGCAGGCGGCCGGTATTCCGACTACGCTGCTGGAGCAGCGCGATAAACCCGGCGGGCGTGCTTACGTCTGGCAGGATGAGGGCTTTACCTTTGATGCCGGCCCGACAGTCATCACCGATCCCAGCGCGATTGAAGCGCTTTTTACACTGGCCGGAAAAAAACTCAGCGACTACGTTGAGCTGATGCCGGTGACGCCTTTTTATCGTCTCTGCTGGGAAGATGGCAAGGTGCTTGATTATGACAATAACCAGACTCTGCTCGAACAGCAGATTGCCGCGTTTAATCCGCAGGATGTCGAAGGCTATCGCCGGTTCCTTGCCTATTCACAGGCGGTGTTTAAAGAGGGTTATCTCAAGCTGGGTACGGTGCCGTTCCTGAATTTCCGCGATATGCTGCGCGCCGGTCCGCAGCTGGGTCGTCTGCAGGCGTGGCGCAGCGTGTACGATATGGTAGCGAAATTTATTCAGGACGATCATCTGCGTCAGGCGTTTTCGTTTCATTCTTTACTGGTAGGTGGTAATCCGTTTGCAACATCCTCTATCTACACTCTGATTCATGCGCTGGAACGTGAATGGGGCGTCTGGTTTCCGCGTGGCGGGACCGGCGCGCTGGTCGACGGTATGGCGCGGCTGTTTCGCGACCTCGGGGGTGAACTGCTGCTCAACGCCGAAGTCAGCCAGCTGGAAACGCAGGGTAACCGCATCAGCGGCGTGCAGTTAAAGGATGGCCGTCGCTTTGACGCCACCGCAGTGGCCTCCAATGCTGACGTTGTGCATACCTATGACCGGCTGCTGCAGCACCATGCAACTGCCCGTAAGCGCGCCGCCACGCTGAAACGCAAGCGCATGAGTAACTCGCTGTTTGTGCTCTATTTTGGTCTCAATCAGCCGCACGCTCAGCTGGCGCACCACACGGTCTGCTTCGGCCCGCGTTATCGCGAACTGATTAATGAGATATTCAACAGCAGTCAGCTGGCGGACGATTTTTCGCTCTACCTGCATGCACCCTGCACCACCGATCCGTCGCTGGCACCGGCAGGCTGCGGCAGCTTTTATGTGCTGGCGCCGGTTCCGCACCTCGGCACTGCCGCAATTGACTGGCAGCAGGAAGGGCCGCGCTTCCGCGACCGTATTTTTGCTTATCTTGAGGAGCACTACATGCCAGGCCTGCGCGATCAGATAGTGACACAGCGTATGTTCACGCCGGAAGATTTCCGCGACACGCTGCATGCACACCAGGGTTCAGCGTTTTCGCTGGAGCCGATCCTTACCCAGAGCGCCTGGTTCCGGCCGCATAACCGTGATGCCGACATCAGTAACCTCTATCTGGTCGGTGCGGGTACGCATCCCGGCGCTGGCGTGCCCGGTGTGATCGGTTCAGCAAAAGCCACCGCGCAGCTGATGGTGGAGGATCTTGCCGGATGAATCAGCCTCCCCTGATTGAGCAGGTCACGCAGACAATGGCCGCAGGCTCGAAAAGTTTTGCCACGGCAGCAAAGCTTTTCGATCCGGCTACGCGACGCAGCACGCTGATGCTCTACGCCTGGTGCCGTCACTGTGATGACGTGATTGACGGACAAACATTGGGCGAAGGTGGCACGCAACATCAGGTGGCAGATGCACAACTGCGCATGCAGCATCTGCAGATTGAAACCCGCCGCGCATACAGCGGTGCGCATATGGATGAACTCGCTTTTCGTGCGTTTCAGGAAGTGGCGCTGACGCATGAGCTTCCGCCCCAGCTGGCATTTGATCATCTGGAAGGGTTCGCGATGGACGCGCGCGAAGAGCACTACATCACGTTTGAAGACACGCTGCGTTACTGCTATCACGTGGCGGGCGTCGTGGGTCTGATGATGGCGCGCGTGATGGGCGTACGCGATGAAAACGTACTCGATCACGCCTGCGATCTCGGGCTGGCGTTTCAGCTGACCAATATTGCTCGTGATATTGTTGAAGATGCCCAAAACGGGCGCTGTTATCTGCCGGAAAGCTGGCTTACGGAAGCCGGGTTACGTGCCGATCAGCTGGCCGACCCACACTATCGTGCGGCGATAGCGCCGCTGGCTGCACGCCTGGTAGCAGCAGCGGAGCCTTACTACCATTCAGCCCGCAGCGGGCTGCCCGATCTGCCGCTGCGCTCGGCATGGGCTATCGCTACGGCTCACGGGGTGTATCGCGAAATCGGGGTAAAAGTGCAGGATGCAGGTATGCGCGCCTGGGATGCCCGGCAGCGCACCAGCAAAGGAGAAAAGCTGGCGCTGCTGCTTAAAGGCGCGGGGATTGCGCTTACTTCTCGCGTGGCGCGTCCGCAGCCGCGTCCTGCTGGTCTGTGGCAGCGGCCGCGTTAGGTTTGCGGCCGTGACGTTCGCGCAGCGTGGCCTGCAGCTTATGCAGCGGCGGCGCATAGAGAAAGCCAAATGAGACACATCCCTCACGCCCGCGCACCGCATGGTGCATCCGGTGCGCCATATACAACCGCTTCAGATAACCTTTACGCGGAATATAGCGAAACGGCCAGCGCTGATGCACCAGCCCGTCATGCACCATAAAATAGAGCGCGCCGTAGGTGGTCATACCGGCACCGATCCACTGCAGGGGCCACATGCCCTGCACGCCATAGTAGATTAGCCCGACCGAGAGCACGGCAAACACGACGGCGTAAAGGTCATTGAGTTCAAACCGGCTGGTATGCGGTTCATGATGAGAGAGATGCCAGCCCCATCCCCAGCCGTGCATAATATATTTGTGCGAGAGCGCCGCCACTGCTTCCATCAGTGCAACGGTTGCCAGCAGAATAAGCGTGTTCCATAACCAGAGCATGGTGCGTCCATTTTAAAAGGTCAAAGAGTAAAGGTGGACTGCGATACAGGATGCCGCAAGTCAGCATAGGTGAAATAAGCACGGGGGTCACGCTTATCCCGGCCACAGACGACTCAGTTAGCATGGCGGGACTGCGGTTCACTCAGCGGGGTCTTCGCCAGCGTACGCGCCAGCAGTGATGAATAAAGCGGCTTGCCGCCAAAAAACTGTGCTGCCAGCGTGGCACCCAGACAGGTGATGATCATCGGCAGGATCAGCTGATAGTTATTTGTCATCTCCAGCACCAGCACAATCCCTGTCAGGGGCGCGCGTACCGACGCGGCAAACAGCGCGCCCATACCTGCCACTGCAAAAGTTGCCGCTTCCAGATGCCACGCCGGAAACCAGGCTATACAGATCTGGCCGAAACAGGTGCCCAGCAGCGTCCCCAGCGTCAGCATGGGCGCAAAAATTCCGCCCGGTGCTCCGGAGGCAAAACAGCAAAGGGTCACCAGCGTGCGCAGAATAAAAAGTCCGAACAGCATAAGTGCGCTATATTCGCCGCCAGAGAACGCCGGGATCAGTGTTATTCCTCCACCCGCCGCCTGCGGCAGCACCATACTCAGTACACCGCAAAGTCCGGCCAGCACGCTGCCCCATGCTACCCATACCATTGTGCGCCCCCGATGCAGACGCTGAAATCGATCCTGCGCTGCGAAAATCAGGCGGTTAAACGCGACGCCGACAGCGCCAAACAGAACCCCCAGCAGCAGATAGAGCCACAGCGTGTCAGTGGGCGCATCTCTGAGCTGGCCGATATCAATAATCGCGCCATTGTCCTCGCAGAGCCGGTAGACAATGCTCGCCATAATGACGCCAACAAATACCGCTTTGATTGAAACCAGACTGTAGCGAAACTGCGGACGCATCTCTTCAATAATAAACAGAATTCCCGCCAGCGGTGCGTTGAAGGCCGCTGAAAGACCGGCTGCTGCGCCGGTTGCCAGCAGCGTATGCCGCGATTCAGCACTGCGCAGGCGAAAAAGATCGCTGCACATACCGCCAATATTTCCGCCCAGCTGCACCGTGGGCCCTTCACGGCCCAGCACCATTCCTGAACCCAGCGCACCCATGCCGCCAAAAAATTTTACCGGCAGTACCCGCCACCAGCGCACCGGACGCAGCTCTTCCAGCGCCCCTTCAATTTCCGGAATGCCCGATCCGCCCGCCTCAGGCGCAAAGCGGCGTACCAGAAAATAGCCCACGCCACCCATAATAGCGGAGGCGGCAAAAGCGTAGATCAGCCCGGTCAGTAAACCGGTATGCTGCGCAGAGAGCGTGCTGATACGCAGCTGCAGCATCAGATTGACCGCCCGGTTAAATGCCACCCCTGCGAATCCGGTCAGCGTGCCAACCAGAGCCGCCAGCAGCAGCAGTCTCACCGGCGTGGTGTCCCGGCGCAGCAGCGCTTGCAGTCGCATAAACCGGCCAGGACGACGCGTATTCTCTTCAGCGTCAGAAGGTGTAACAGACATCAGTTTCCCCTTGTCAGAAATCCATGTGCATCGTCTCTGCGCGCTGCACCGATTCAGCATAGCCAAAAGCGGACAGCCCGTAACCTGGTCATTCGCAACAGAATTTTACGCTGGGGTTAAATGACCTCCGGCCTGAGACAGTGCTGCTATCATGCACAACAGAATGTGTCACAGAATTGCGGCTGGCGGATTGACGCGGCGCCTGCAAATCACCATCATCCTGGCCATCGCCATTGTGGCCGGGTTTATTACTATCGGAGCGGGATGTGTCAGAACTCAGTAACGCATTGCTTGAAGAGATTATCAGCGAGGTTCGGCCGCTGACGCGTCAGGGAAAGGTAGCGGATTATATTCCGGCACTGGCAGATGTGGAGCCTGACCAGCTGGGGATCGCCATCTGTACGCCTGGCGGTGAGTGCTATCAGGCGGGTGATGCCACTACGCGCTTTTCAGTGCAATCCATCTCTAAAGTGCTGTCGCTGACGGTGGCGCTGACGCTGTATGAAGACGCTGAAATCTGGCAGCGCGTGGGCAAAGAACCGTCCGGGCAGGCGTTCAACTCGCTGGTACAGCTGGAGCTGGAACAGGGCAAACCGCGTAACCCCTTTATTAACGCCGGTGCGCTGGTGATGTGCGACTTACTGGAGAGCCGCCTGACGGCCCCGCGCCAGCGCATGCTGGAATTTGTCCGGCGCCTGGCGCAGCAGGACGATATTCTGTATGACCGTGCCGTCGCCCGCTCTGAGTATGAGCACTCCGCCCGTAACGCCGCCATTGCCTGGCTGATGAAGTCGTTTGGCAATTTCAATAACGATGTCAGCAAGGTGATGGAGACCTATTTTCACTACTGTTCGCTGGCCATGAGCTGTAACGAACTGGCGCGGACGTTTCTCTATCTGGCCAATCAGGGACGCACGCAGGATAATCACCGGGCGGTGATCTCGCCGCGCCAGGCGCGCCAGGTCAATGCGCTGATGATGACCAGCGGCATGTATGATGGCGCCGGCGAATTTGCCTGGCGGGTGGGAATGCCGGCCAAATCAGGCGTGGGCGGCGGTATTGTTGCGGTGATCCCGGGTGAGATGAGCATTGCCGTCTGGTCCCCGGCACTGGATCGCTCAGGCAATTCACTGGCAGGCACCGCGCTGCTGGAAAAGCTGAGCGACCGTCTGGGGCGTTCAGTCTTCTGATGCTTAACTCACCTGATTACGCGGTTTGCCCTGCGCAAACGCCTCCAGATTGCTTTCAAGGCCGCGCAGCAGGTTTGCAACGCCCTGTCGGGTTGCCCAGGCGATATGCGGCGTCAGCAGCAAGCCTGGCAGGCCGGGTTGCAGCAGCGGATGCGTAGCGGGTGGCGGCTCGCTGCTCAGCACATCCAGCGCCGCGCCGCCGAGGGTTCCCTGACGCAGCGCGGCCGCCAGATCGTCCTCCTCAATCAGTCCGCCCCGTGCGGTGTTGATCAGTAACGCGCCCGGTTTCATCGCGGCCAGCGTCTGCCGGTTGATCAACCGCTGCGTCTGCGGCGTGAGCGGACAATGCAGCGTGAGCACGTCACTGCGCGCCAGCACCTCATCAAAAGCGGTATAGCCTGCACGGACGGCTGTCGCACCGGGCCGTTCGGCATAGAGCACCGTCATGCCCAGCGCCTGCGCCATCTCACCGGCAGCGCTGCCAATATCGCCTTTACCCACCACACCCAGTACGGCGCCCTGAATATCCAGTAATGGCTCGCGATGTATACAGAAATGTGGTGAAGCGGGCCACGCTTCGCGGCTGCTCATGGCGTAGTCCACCAGATGCCGCCGCAGCGCGAACAGCGCAGCGATCACGCCCTCCGCCACGCTGCGGGTGGAGTAACCTGGTACGTTGCTGACGACAATGCCCTGTGTCCGGCAGGCGTCAAGATCGATACAGTCATAACCGGTAGCCGTAACGCAGATGTAGCGCAGCGCGGGCAGCTGCCGCAGCGTTTCGGCGCGCAGCGGAACTTTGTTCGTCATCGCAATTGTGGCCCCCTGCAGGGCTGACACAATATCCGCAGGCGCGGTTTGCCCGCGCCAGATCCAGTCACTGCACCAGGCAGGCTGTGCCGGGCGTTCGGGCAGCGTATCACCATCCAGCATCACTATTTTCATTTGCGCTCCGCTTTGTTGTTTCTGCACTGTTCTCATCAGGTTGCGTTAAGGTTAACAAAAACAGCGCCCGGGGTGAGCTTTTTCAAAAAATGCGAATTTTTTCTCTGCAGGGTGGCGTTTGTTTAACGCGGCAGCGGCAATCGCGTTACAATTCCGCCTCTTCTCTGACGTGACCTGCTATCTGTTATGACGGTTTTACCTGCACTTCATCAGCGCCTTACTGCCTGCCTCGCCATTCTGGCGGTGCTGCTGCTGTTTGTTGCGCCGGTGGTGTCGAAAAGCCTGATTGAGCAGCAGCGCGTCTCGCAGCCTGCCCCGGCCATGATGGAGATGGATCATCATCAGATGATGGAGCACGCCATGCCGGGCATGATGCATCATGACGCGGACGACGGCGAGCTTGCCTGCGGCTACTGCGATCTGCTGGTGCATGTGCCGCTGATGATCTGGGTATTTATTCCCTTTATCTGGCTGATGTTGCTTCACTCCCGTGCGCCGCCGCTCCCGTGGCTTGCCGCGCCAGTAGTGCGCACGCTGGCGGCCATTCCCCGTCCGCGCGGACCGCCTTGCCTGCTTCTTAACTGAATCTGCTTTAACGTGGTGCGGACGCAGCCTGCTGCCCGTCGCCCCGGTTATTTATCTTCAGAAGGAAGACGCTTTTGTCTGCTATTAATTCTGCAGCACCGCGCGGCGCGGTGCTTAATCTGCTTCGCCGTCTGCATTTTTATATCGGCCTGTTCGTTGCGCCGTTTATCTTTATTGCGGCGCTGAGCGGCACGCTTTATGTGCTGACGCCCCAGCTGGAACAGCTGGTCTATCACGATGCGCTGACGGTAAAGCCCGAAGGTGAACCACAGCCGCTGTCGGCTCAGATTGGCGCAGCACGCGCCAGGGCTGGCGCGCAGGCGCCTGTTTATGCGGTGCGACCGGCACCGGGTGCAGAGGATACCACCCGCGTGCAGTTCAGCGATCCGACGCTGGGCGCCTCCACCTCGCGCGCGCTGTTTATCGATCCCTATACCCTGCAGATAAAGGGAGATATGCCGGTTTATGGCACCAGCGGCATACTGCCACTGCGCACCACGCTCGATCTGCTGCACAGCAGCCTGCTGCTGGGCGATGCAGGACGCAACTACAGCGAACTGGCGGCAAGCTGGCTCTGGGTAGCCGCGCTGGGCGGCGTGGTGCTGTGGCTGGCGACCCGGCCAAAGCGCCGGCTCAAACCGGCACGCAGCGGTTTCGCTTTCAGCCGCCACTGGCACGCCACTCTGGGATTGGTGTTGCTGCTCGGCCTGCTGTTCTTCTCTGCGACCGGCCTCACCTGGTCACAGTGGGCAGGTGCGAACATAGATAAAATGCGCAGCGAGCTGAACTGGCTGACGCCCCAGGTCAGGACGGTCCTCGATCCGGATGCGCCAGCGGCACCCGCCGATCCCCACGCCGATCATCACAGTATGTCAGTGACCGATATGGCCGCGATGCGCAAGCCTGGTATGACGGCGATGAAACCGGTGCCTGCCAATATGCCCGATGCTGACTGGGACCAGGTGCTGAAGGCCGCGCGTGAGAACGGAATTGATGCAGCGAAAGTGGAGCTGCGCCAGCCGAAAAACAGCGGCAGCGCCTGGACCGTCACGGAAATTGATCGCCACTGGCCAACGCAGGTGGATGCGGTATCGGTAGATCCGCACAGTTTTGCGATTGTGGACCGCGCAGAGTTTGCCCGCTTTCCGCTGGTGGCAAAACTGACCCGCTGGGGTGTGGATGCCCATATGGGCGTACTGTTCGGCCTGCCTAATCAGCTGCTGCTGGCTCTCTTTGGGCTCGGCCTCTGCACCATGATAGTGCTGGGCTACCGTATGTGGTGGCTGCGCCGCCCCGCTTCTGCTGCCGCCAGTCCGCTTGAAACGCTGACGGCAAGCTGGCTGGCGCTGCCGCTGACGGCGCGTCTGCTGTGCCTGCTGCTGGCGCTGGCGCTGGGGTATGCGCTGCCGGTAATGGGTGTCAGTCTGCTGCTGTTTTTAGCCATCGACTATCTGCGCTGGCGCAGGCAGCAGCGCACGCCAATGACTGAAGCGGAGATCCTCGCAGCCCAGCAGTCGCCGCTGGGTATTATCCGCGCCCGCTTTACGGTCAAACGCAAAGAGATGCGCTATTTTCTGCGCGGCCTGTTCATCCTGGCGCTGATTGTCGGTACGGTAATGAGTAATGCGATTATCGGTGGCGTGATCGACCAGTATGGTATTCCGTTCAGCCACTGGTCGCTGACCATGTATCTGACCCAGGGCTTTATGATTACGCTCTACACGCTGGTATTTACCGGGCTGATGTCAATTCCGCTCTGGTACTTTTTCCTCGGCGAGCAGGACGATTCAGCAAACAAAGGGTAAAAAAAAGAGGTGGCTGAGCCACCTCTTTTCACCTCTGCATCAGAAGTCAGCTTTCAGCACAACGCGGTAATTTGCTTTACCGGCACGCACATGTTCCAGCGCATCATTGATTTTTGACATCGGGAACTCTTCTACGTGCGGCGCGATATCGGCACGCGCGGCAAGACGCATCAGCGTACGCAGCTGGCCCGGTGAGCCGGTAGAGGAGCCGGTTACGGCGCGATCGCCCATGATCAGGGTAAATGCCGGTACCGGGAACGGTTTCATCACCGCACCCACGGTATGGAACTTACCGTGCGGGGCCAGCGCCTGAAAATAGGGCTGCCAGTCGAGATCGACCGCAACCGTACTGATAATTAAATCAAACTGGCCAGCCAGCGCCTTCAGCGCTTTTGGATCGCGGCTGTTGACCACGCGGTCAGCGCCCATCGCCTTAACAGATTCAGTTTTGCTGGCGTTGGAACTGAACGCGGTCACCTCTGCACCCATAGCACGCAGCAGTTTGATGGCCATATGACCCAGACCGCCAATACCGATCACGCCAACGCGGCTGTTAACGTTGATATTGTGCATCAGCAGCGGCTTGAATACGGTAATACCACCGCAGAGCAGCGGGCCGGCTGACGTGATATCGATTGATTCCGGTAGCGGGATCACCCACTGCCAGTCTGCACGCAGATGGCTGGCAAAGCCGCCCTTATTCATAATGGTAGGGACAGAGCCTTTTTCGCAGTTTACCTGCTCGCCGTTGATACAGGCGTCGCAGTGCTGACAGCTTTTCGCCGTCCAGCCGATGCCCACGCGCTGACCCACTTTCAGCCCTTTGTTTTGCGCTGCATCGCCCAGCTCGCTGATGCGGCCAATCACCTCATGTCCGGCAATAACCGGGAACGAGGAGATGCCCCACTCGTTATCAATCATGGAGAGATCGGAGTGGCAGACGCCACAGTAGTCAACTTCAACCATCACCTCTTCCGCGTTCAGCGGACCTGCTTCATATTCGTGCGGCACCAGCGCTTCGCCCGCTTTCATGGCGGCATAGCTTTTGATTTTCATTACAGTCCTCTGTTTTTTGGTTGCGACCCGGGAAGTTTAGCAGAGGCGCCGTGATGATTGAGGCGAGCAACCAGGCAGCCAGGCAGATCGAAAACGCTGCGGGGCGCAAAAAGCATTAAGGGTTAAAGCGAACCGGGTGTGCAGCAGGAGTTTTACGCCTCTGTCCGCTTTCCACCCGGCTCAGGCTTAAAATTCCGGCTCTTCACCCGGCAGAGGTTCAGAGAGCGACTGCCCCTCCGCCCCGGCATAAAAAATGATCAGCTCAGTCGCCTGCTCAGCGGTATAGCCGCGATGCGCACTGTTAACTGTCTCATTCAGCGCTTCACCCGCATTAACATGCTGGCGCTGGCCGCTCTCTTTATCTTCAATAATCAGCTGGCCGGAGAGCACGTAAGCCGTGTTAGGCATGGGATGCGTATGCCACGGCAGTTCACTGTGGGCCGGCAGCGACATGCGCATCACTGTAATCTGTGGCTTGCCCGACGGATAACCGTCGTAAGCCTGACCGTTCCAGGCTGCGCCGCTCTGTGACACCAGTTCGTGGCTGATTTCGCTGTTTTTTGGGGTCGTCATCTTTTCTCCTCTTATTCTGTACTGTACCGGAGTGTAGAACATTGCTGCGCTTACAGACGTGTGCGCTGCACTTTGCTCAGTGTTCAAGCTGTTCCCGGCATGCGCTGAAGAGTTCGATAAGATGATCGGCCACCGCGCGTACGCGGCCTGACGTTGCCAGATCGGCGTGCATCACCAGCCACAGGGGCTGATCGGCACTGCTGTCACGCTGCAGGCAGTGTAAACCGCTGGCTCTGGCCATAAAATGCGGTAACACGCCCACGCCCAGCCCGGCCGCAACGGCTGCGACCTGTGCGGCAAGCGTATTGGCCTCCAGCCGGCAGGGCCTGCCGCGCAGTATCCGCTTCAGCCAGCGAGCGGCCGGCAGATGCTGATGCGATTCAGACCAGCCGATGCAGGGTGCGTCATTGAGCGTAAAAGGCGCTGAAGCCTGCAGTAAAGCCGGTGCCGTATACAAACCGAACCCCAGGGTGCCCAGCCGCCTGATAGTCAGGTTGCCCGCCTCAGGGCGAACCAGACGGATCGCCAGATCGGCCTCTCTGCGGTGCAGATTGACCGACTGTACTCCGCTCAGTACCTCCAGCCGGAGCGCCGGGTGCGTCTGCAGCAGAGACGGAAGTGAAGGCAGTATAAAATGGGTCGCCAGATTGTCCGACGTTGCCAGCCGTACCAGCCCGGCAACCGAACCCTGCAGCTGCGCTTTTTCCGTCACTGCCCGTCCTGGGTCTTCCAGCGCCTCCGCCCGTTCCAGCAGCGCTTCGCCATCATCCGTCAGCCGGTATCCGCTCTGATGCCGGCTAAACAGCGGCAGCCCCAGCGACTGCTCCAGCCGATCCAGCTTTCTGGAGACGGTAGCGATGCCTGTGTCCAGCGTGCTGGCAGCGCCGCTCAGCGTTCCGGCGCGGGCAATTGCCAGAAAGATCCTGATGTCATCCCAGTAAAATTCACTTTTCATAGTTTCCATTTATGGAAAATAGCATTCCATTCTGCGCACTGTTTTCCCGATTTCGATCAGATGATACTGCGCATCCCCGGGAAGTTAAACAGGTTAAGAATTCCGGAATCTGAACACAAGGAGACTGCACCATGAATGATACCGCTATCGCTCCGCACGCTGTGCCGGCACGTAACTGGGTTGCTATTGCCGCGCTCGGCCTCAGTGCCTTTACCATTGTTACCAGCGAGCTGGCTCCGGTAGGCATGCTGAATGCCCTGGCAACAGATTTGCATCAGCCTGCTGCCAGTACCGGACTGATTGTTACCGCCTATGGCTGGGTCGCTGCGCTGGCTGCACTCTGCGCCGGTATGATGCCGGCACGTACTCCGCGTAAGGCGTTACTGGTGGGTTTAATGGTGATTCTGGCCGGTTCCTGTCTGATGGCGATGCACGCTTACACTCTGTCCCCCTGATGACCGCCCGTATTACCGGTGCGCTGGCCCATGGCGTGTTCTGGGCGCTGATTGGCACCGTCGCCGCACAGCTGGTTCCGGCCAGCAGACTGGGACTGGCGACGTCAGTCATTTTTGGCGGCGTATCAGCCGCCAGCGTACTCGGCGTGCCGCTTGCCAGCTTTATGGCTGCTGCTGCCGGCTGGCGCAGTGCGTTTAATGCCATTGCGCTGCTCGCACTGGCCGCCGCCGTGGTTCTCTGGCGCACGCTTCCGGTTCTGACGCCGCCTGTTCCATTGAAACTGAATGCCTATCTGGCGATTTTTCGTCATCGGACGCTGCTGACGCTGTTTGGCGCCACGGCCGCTGTCATTACCGCACACTTTGCCGCGTTTACCTATATCGACCCGCTGCTGACGTTAAAACAGGGCATTGCCCCTGCTGCGGTTTCCGCCCTGCTGCTGGTTGCCGGCATCGCTGGCGTAGCAGGCAATATCATTGCCGGAAAACTGATTGACCGCTATCTCAGGGGCCTTATTCTTTCAGCGCTGCTGCTGAGCGCGACGGCGCTGGGCGCGCTGAGTATTGCCGCTTTGCCACACGGCCTGACCGCGCTGCTGCTGGCACTCTGGAGCGCCGGGATCGCCGTGATATTCGTCGGGCTGCAGACCTGGCTGCTGCGCAGTGCCGGTCCTGCTGCACAGCCTGCTTCCGCGCTCTATGTTGCGATATTCAACGCGGCAATCGGCAGCGGTGCGCTGGCCGGTGGTCATCTGGCAGACGTTATCGGCCTGCAGGAAATGGTGTTACTGGCAGCCACCATGATGATTATCAGCAGCCTGTTTATACTGCGGCTGCGAAGTCCGCGTTAACCCCCTGCCCGGCATGCGCAGGTCACCGCTTTTCTTCACTGGAGACCGCCGCCGCAATGTAATCAATAAACGCCCTGACTTTGGCGCTCAGGGCTGAACGTTCGCTGACGCAGGCATAGAGGGTCATCGGCAGCGACCGGATCGTCTGCTTATCATCAGCAAACAGCGGTATCAGCTGGCCGCTGGCGATCAGCGGCCGGGCAATAAAGCTTGCCAGTCGTGCAATTCCGCCGCCGCTGACGGCAATCCGGGCAATAATATCAATATCATCACTGATAAACCGCGGGTTAAGCCGGGCGGTGATGATCTCTCCGCCGGCGCTAAAGCTCCAGGGAAGAAAGCGGCCGTCCGTGGGATAGCGGAATACCAGACAGGCGTGCTGGCTCAGCTCCTCTACCCGTTGCGGAATGCCTGCGCGGGAGAGGTAAGCGGGTGCCGCACAGAAAATAAACGGCAGGGAGGCAATTTTGCGTGCCACCAGCTGATCGTTCAGCTGCGCCTCAATGCGCAGGCTGACGTCAATGTTTTCCAGCCGGTGATCGACATTGCGATCGGTGCTGATCAGTTCGATATCGATACCAGGGAACCTTTCATTGAAAGCTGGCATAAGAGGGGCAACCACGTAGCGGCCAAACGCAGCGGTGGTGGCGATGCGCAGCGGACCCTGCGGTTCGGTTTCCACTACAGCAGCCTGCGCAGCAAGGTCGATATCATACGGAATATGACGAACTTTTGCGTAATAGCGCTTGCCGCTTTCCGTCAGGACCATACTGCGGGTTGTCCGCGAAAGCAGGCGCACACCAAGCTGCGTTTCGAGCCGGGCCAGGCTCTGACTGACGGCTGCAGCACTCATTCCTCTGTTGCGGGCAGCGGCGGCAATGGTGCCGTTTTCCACTACGCGAACAAAATTGTCGATTAACCCCAGCATATCCATTAACGGGCCGCTCTTTTCGTAACTTTTGCTTAGCAATGATTAAAGCACAGCTGCTCTGTTTTTGTCCGGCACGGGCCCGTAAGGTAGCCGCTGTTTCTTAACTTATCGCTCAGGAGAGATTTTATGATTAAAGCTATTGCGTCGGCTGGCTTGCGCTTACGACTGCCCCATCGCGTGACTCCCTATATATTTTCTCTGTATATGGCGACGATTATGGCATTCCTCATGAGCCTCGTTATTACGCTGGCAGAGTCAGGTGCAGGCCCGCACTATATGACAAATGTGATGAATGCTTACCGGGTGGCAATGCCTGCTGCATTCATTTGTATTCTGCTTGTGCGTCCGGTGGTTATCCGGCTGGTGGCGTTAACCGTTCACGGCCATTAAGATCCTGCACAGCCGGCCGCGTGCTTATCGCGGCTTTTTCCGGCGCTTTTCGGCATACATGACGCTGTCGCTCTCGCTGATCATTTCCTCGAGCGAGGCATATCTGCCTGCCTCACTGCCGATCATGCCAAAGGAGTAATTGATGTTATAAGGTTTAGCCGCCTGCTGATTCCACACCGCTAACGTGTCGCGCAGCCGGCACAGGTAAGCTTTGGCATCGCTTTGATGAGCCAGCAATACAGCGAACTCATCCCCGCCAAGACGACCAGCAATGTCATCCGGACCGAGCTGCTGATAGAGCAGTGCCGCGAAGGTTTTCAGGACCTTATCGCCTTCCGCATGCCCCCATATATCGTTGATAGGTTTGAATTTGTCGAGGTCAAAATAGAGGATGGCAAAATCGTGATTCTGCTGCTGTAATAGCTGAAACCGCTTTTCGCCCATTGCATAAAATCCCCGACGGTTAGGAATATCCGTCAGGCTGTCCACCATTGCAATGTGCGTGACCTGGAATTCATCTTCGACAATCGCCGCCACATCTTTCATCGCAGCAATGTCATCACCGGTAAAGCTGCGCGGCTCACTGTTAACCAGACACAACGTACCGGCAACGGCGCCGTCGGGCAGCCGCACCGGGTAGCCGGCATAAAAACGGATAAAGGGCGTGCCGGTAACCAGCGGGTTGTCACAAAACCGCGCATCTTCGCGCGCGTCTGTGATAATCAGCGGTTCATCCAGCATAATGGCATGCGCACATAATGAGATATCGCGCTTCATCTCACGGCCGTTGATCCCCTGACAGGCCAGCGTCCATTGACGATCGCGATCGATAAGATTGATCAGCGCGATCGGTACCTGAAACAGCCGGCGAGAAATGCGGGTCAGCCGTTCAAAGCGCTCATCGTCCTGCGTATCCAGCAGGCCAAGCTTGTGGAGCGACTTCAGCCGCGCGGCTTCATTTTCCGGCATTCCCGGCAGTTTCATATCAACCTCTTATCGTTTCGCGTTATCGTCCAGTACCCCCTGGTCTGCCGTGGATCCGACATTAACCGGTACGGCGTCTGCACTCACCGTACCCGGGCACCCTCAGGGTTAAGCTTACAGCGGCTACCGCAACGGCATAGCCTGCTTACGCTTATCTGCAATCAGACACCCTATTCTGACAGAAGAGGGAAAGAGATGCCCGGCGATCAATTTTAGTTTTGTATTCTGCCGAGACGCATGGCGATCGGCCAGACTATTTTTCTGCGCCTGTCAGGGCTACCCCATAGTGAAGTCAGCTCATTTTCAAACTGCGTAATAAGGTGCGCCTCACCTTTTTGTCTGGCCTGCCGTACAGCAGACCAGGTGGATATGTATCCCAGCAACGCCTGCAATTTCCACTCTGCTTCGATACTGAAAGGTGCAGCATTCAGCTCTTCAAACGGAAAAGGCAGATCGCGGTAACCTGCATCAACCAGCTGCCGCTCAGGAGGCCAGAAGCGGCCAATCTCTTCATAGTAGAATTGCCTGAACCGCTCTCCGGCCTGGCCTTCTATGTTCAGCACGCCGTAACTTATCAGAGCAATGACTGCCTGCGGCCTGGCCACACGGCGAACTTCACGATAAAAATCGTCTAACCGGAACCAGTGGGCGGCCTGCGCAACCGTAATCAGACTATAACCGCTGAAGTCTGCCGGCAGGCTTTCAGCGGCAGAGTGAAGGTAAGTAATGCCGGGTGTGTGAGAAGCGTTGCACAACTGATCTTCGCTGGGATCAACGCCGGTCACCGAGCTGAAATATGCAGAAAGAAGCTGAGTTAGCTGCCCGGTACCGCAACCTACGTCCAGTGCTTTCTGGTTATCCGGCGCCAGTTCTGCAAGATAGCCTGCTAACTCAGGGGGATATTCCGGGCGATATTGTGCATAATTCCGCCCACCTTCTGAAAACCAGTTTGTACCGGCAGTGTCATCGCGCATCGCCTTTTTCCTCACATTGTTGTAACTCAGCCGTCGCTTCGCGTATCCGTGCTTCAGCGCTACGGTCGCTAAGCGCACTTATCGTTTTTTTAAGCGTCTCCATGAGCGGTGTTCCTGTTTCCGCTTCAAGTTTTGAGACTGCTAAAAAAATAGCCTGCCAGTGACATTCAAGCCTGCTCAGTACGGTATGCCCGTGTGCCGTCAGCTGCAGCGCATTTTTTCTGCCGTCAGTCAGGGGCTTCCGTTCAATAATGCCATCCTGCTCCATCAGGGCCACTGTCTGGCTGACTGCGCCCTGGGTCAGAAACGTGATGGACTTTATATCGCTGACCGTCGTTGCCCCTGCAGCAATAGCCCGTATAACGGGTGTGTAGCGGGAGCGATAGTTAACGGGCAGCGCCGGATACGTTTTTTCAGAGCCGTTATCAATAAGCTCAGAGAGATGCCTCAGCATTTCGCCCAGACCATGGATATAAACCACATTCACCTCCTGAAATGCATTAGCACTAATGCATTTTTATCGCATCTGCCGGCCCCGCTCAATCCGGCACAAAGCATGGAGATAGCGGAATCGTGAATACTTGCTGACTTGTGGTGCAGTGTTGAAAGCGTTTACGCTTGCTCCTGCAGTACAGCAAACAATGTAGCGTTTAAGGTAACGTCGTTTCGCTTAAACGGGTTTTAAGGGATAGCACTCTGTCCAGTTGTAGTTGGTTTTTACCAGCGTCAGTTCCCCGGCCACATTCCCGAACGTGGCGGCCTGATGCCTAAAGAAAAACGCACGCACATAATCCGGTAAGAAAGCCGCTCCATAGCGCAGAAGCGTGCTGTGCCAGAAGGGAGCCGGCAGCGCTCTGCCCGCATGCCGCATCAGTAGTTCATTTTTCCACTGAGAGCCCAGCACGTTTGCACAGAACTGCTCGCGCAGCGCCAGCGCAGGAGGTGCCGGGATGCCCGCCAGCAAAAGCTGATCGGGTAACGCAACCAGCCGGAGATGGGTAATCACTATTTTTTCCGCTGCAAATTCGCGCCAGATAGCCATCAATTGATCCACTTTCGCGGGTAATGGCTCATCTGCGTGATAGAGCGGCAGAGTCAGAGGTAAAAACGTAAAATGCAAACCACAGGCGGGCAGCGTGTCGGCAAGCCTGTCACCTTTGGTCAGTTGAGATAGTTGTTCAATAAGCCGCGAAATACCTGAGGTCGCGGAGGGCCGTATGCCAGTTGCAAAAGCGAGTCTGGTCGGATCGTAGTAGTTTTCCTCTCTGATTTTTCCGATGCCTGCATTTTCCGCCCACTGTGCAGCAGTGTTATCGTTTACCGCGTGATACCTGTTTTGCAGACTTAATCCGTTCATGGCAACCCTTCAGGCACTGGTGTAAACATCGGCTTCAAATCATCTCTTTATCAAAGATGCAAACTCCTATCCCGGACCTGATGAATGACTTACCTCGGGGACGAATAAATACCCTTTGTCTCTTTACTGACACGAAGCGTAACCCGATTAAAATTACACAGATAAAATCGTTATGTGTTCAGACAGCAGGTTTATAGAGGTCTCTTCAGCACGTTTTCCCTCAATAACCAGAATGTCTATCTCCTCACAGCGGGCAACTGAAAATCTTGCCACGCCAGGAATCTTTTCTGATGTCAGTCCAACAATAACCTGATCGCTCTGTGCTATGGCTGCTTTTTTAAATTCACAATCGTCGAAGTCAAAGCCAGTCAGCCCGGCCTCTGCGCTCATTGCACATCCGCCTATAAACGCCTGGTTGAACATGATATTTTTCAATTGCGTTATTGCCGTATTTCCTACACAACCGCCACTCTCTTGCTGAATACGACCGCCCAGCATAATTACCTCTGCATTGGGGTGCTTCAAAAGCGCTGCTGCGACATCAGGTGCATTAGTTACTACTGTTATGGCTAATTCAGCAGATAAAAACTTAGTTATGGCCAGATTAGTACTGCCTGCATCGATAAAAATACAGCTTTCATTCTTAATCAGGCTTGCACATTTCTGCGCGATGATGTCCTTTTCTGACAGGTGTTGCTCTTTTCGTAAAGACAGGTTTCCTGCATCGGGAAGCAGCAGCACTGCACCACCATAGACTTTTCTGCAGATGCCTTCTCTGCTTAATTCATGAAGGTCTCTCCGGATGGTATGTTCTGACACACCGGTTTCCCGGGCAAGTTCAGTACAGACCACTCTTCCTTCATGGCGCAACTTTTGTCGGATAAAGTCTTGTCGCTGATCGGGTAAAGCTGCATAATCGAGCACTTAAAACCTCTTAAATTTAAAAAAGAGCTACAACGAGCATAATCATGCAGGAGCAATACGTTGTCAATTTATCTCCTGTCGGTATTACGCTGCACACATACCACAATCAGCTGTTATCACGAGGAGCGTAATGAACTTAAAGTCATACCGGATCTCTTCCAGCCGGGCAACCCGGTTAGCTTTTTTCATTGCCGGTTTTGTTACGGCGACCTGGGCTGTTCTTGTGCCATATGCACGTACCAATACGGGTGTAAATGAAGCGACACTTGGTTCGCTGCTGCTATGCCTTGGTTTAGGCGCTTTAATTGCAATGCCGGTAACAGGCTCACTGACCAGCCGCTTCGGCTGTCGCCGCGTTATTATGTCGGCTATTACATTAGTCGTTGTCAGCACACCTTTACTGGCTGTGATTAGTGACCCTTTACTTCTGGCATTAGCCCTGCTGGTTTTTGGGACAGGCATTGGAGTGACAGACTGTGCCATGAATATTCAGGCGATTCTTGTTGAAAAAGAAGCGTCTGCTCCGCTGATGTCCGGTTTTCATGGCATGTATAGTTTTGGCGGTATTGCTGGTGCAGGTCTGATGACCCTGCTTTTGGCTGCAGGTCTTGATGTTGTTACATCCATCCTTTTCATTACGCTCACTGTTATCGCTTTAGCTTTACTGAGTTATCCGGGGTTACTGACTTATGCCAATCCTAAAGAGGGGCCGGCCTTTGCCTTACCCCGCGGTATTGTTCTGATGTTGGGAATTATCTGTTTATCGGTGTTCCTGACCGAAGGTACTGTTCTTGACTGGAGTGCAATTTATCTGACGCAGGTAAGAAATATGCCTGAATCGTTAGGAGGACTTGGATATACCTGCTTTGCTGTTGCCATGACAGCAGCCAGGCTGACGGGAGATCGGGTTGTAAAATATTTCGGTCAATTAATAGTCGTCGTGGGTGGCGCACTGGCTGCGGCTATTGGCCTGGCATTAATGACTTTCATACCATCCTGGCATCTGTCGCTGTTTGGCTACATTTTGATCGGGTGCGGGTGCGCAAATATTGTACCGGTGATGTTTTCGGCTGTGGGTCAGCAGAACGTGATGCCTCAATCCGTAGCTGTTCCGGCAATGACAACTATGGGTTATCTGGGCGTATTAAGTGGCCCCGCTATTATCGGGTTTGTCGCTCATTTTAGTTCTCTTGCACTGGCTTTCTCGTTAATTACAGCCTTAATGCTCTTTGTCGGCGCAATATCATTCACACTTAATCTTAGCGGGAAATACTCTCCAGGAGCGAACAAATGAAAATTTCACATGTAGCTTTATGGACAGCCCATATTGAAGCGCAAAAAATTTTCTGGCGCGATTATTTTGCCGGAACGCCTAATGAATTATATATCAGTAAAAACAGGCCTGGTTTTGTATCTTATTTTATCAGCTTATACGAAGGGCCTGCTATTGAGTTAATGAGTCTGGATGGCCTGGCAAAAGGGCGGCACGGCGCAGAGCTTACCGGATGGGCTCATATTGCTATCAATGTTGGCTCCCGTCATCGGGTTGATGAAATGGTGATCAAAGCATCAGGTGATGGAATTTTAGTCAGTCCGGCTCGCCTCACAGGCGATGGTTATTACGAGGCTGTCATTAAGGACCCTGACGGCAACCTTATCGAGATCACGGGTTGAATCAATTAGCCGGCTTTTTGTGTGTGATAAACGCTCTCTTTACCCCTGCAGTGTTGTAACAGCAATTAGCAAAAAAGAGCATTCAGTTTTCGCCTGTGAAACAGGGTAGTCCTGCAAACAGAGACATTGGTTTTTTTAAAGAAATGTCCTGAAATCCTCAGCGCTGATATACGGCAGCATTGACGCTTTCAGTTGCGGGGATGCTGCAAGATACCTGGAAATCAGCCTGAAACCTGCGGTATAGCCCAGCCACTTTGGCAACCCGCTGGTTCCGTAAAACCAGGCATTATGATCGTAATCAGTGCGATGCCAGCTATCGTGCAGTTGCAGAGCATAAGAACGGACAATATCTGATTCGAGGCGTTCCCAGGGTTCAGGTTGGCCGCCCAAAAGTTCGAGAGAAAAATGCCCGGCAAGTCCCTCAGAAACGACAGCCTCCCCTAACGTTGAGCCGTATCCGGGCCCTGCCCATCTTGCAGCATGGTGCAGTTCATGAGCAAACATTCGCTCAAGCGACTGCGCGTCATTTTGACAGAATGCCGGACTCTCAGGATCGACCGTTAAATAGACAACGCCCGGTTCAGGACAAAAACCCGTGTGCCCTTTTTCAGGGATAACAAACTTTCCGGCTTTAACCACCACATCCAGCGGAGGAACCGGCATCAGCTCCCGGGCTTTTTCATAAGTATCGATCAGAGTGGCCTGAAGCCATTCACGGTGAGCGGTAAGTTTTTGCTGAGCATTCAGAATATGGAGAGTTATGTCAGGCATATCAGCATTATCCAAAAGCAATCGTTGATCTCCGCATAGTAGCAAACCTATCGCGAGTGTGATGGTGCACGGTTACAGATCACTCTGCTTATGATGTAAAGCTGCCTCTTACACGTTGACGGTTGATCAGAGAGTGGCAGAGGGTTTCGTGTAAAACTGGTTATCGCCGGGATGAAAACAGAGTTTTGTGTAGGCTCGACCTGTCGTGCAGCATCAGAACGGGGACTCAGAACAGTGCTGATTGCGGATGCGCACACCCCAATGGATAACAGCGGCTTGTCAGCCAAAGACATTATCGGCCATCACAATGTTACGCTGGCTGGCCCGTTTGTAACGCTATCCGCAGCCGCCCGCAGGGCGGCTGAACGCAGGACTCTTCACTTATACAGCAGCCTGATTTACCGGCTAACGTCCGCTATGAGCGAGTAACGGATCTTAAAACGGCTGTTAAGAATTTAAGGCAGGCAAGCAGTGTGCAAGCCAGCCCACTGTTCGCCGTCAAAATCTGATAAAGGCTTAATACACCTCTAACCTAAGTAAAACTTCATATTTTCAATTATCTGTTTTGCCAGAACAGCATGGTCCATTTCCCAGCGTGCCGGGCTGAAGAGTTCTGCTGACCACACGCCGTCAAAACCGGTGGCTTTGACCGCATTACTCCATGCATGAATATCAATATCCCCTTCGCCCGGCATATAAGCGCGCAACACTGTTTCATTCCACTCTTCACCCGGGTACGGCTTACGACCATCACAAAAGTGAACGCCGTAGATAAGGGCAGGATCAAGCTGTTTAATATCTTCCGGCGTAGTATGCCCGGTCGCAAAGAGATGCCAGAAATCGATGACTAAACCGATGTTAGGGGCGTTTATACGCTGAATCACCTCCAGCGCCTGACTGAGCGTGTTAAATCGGGTATGTGCGATAACCTCAATTTGATAGCGCACACCATATTGCTGACCAATACTGGCAATCTCAGAAATATTGTCGGTAATAATGTCGAGAATCTGCCCCTCGGGCAGATGATCAATGCCATGCTGCGCCAGTATCTGAATCGTCGGGCAGGCCAAATCAGCCGCAATCTGCGTCAGTCGCCTGGCTTCAGCCAGCATTTTCTGCTTTTCTGCCCCCTGATGGCGTTCAATATTTATCAGTGCATTAAGGCACAGAGTCTGCAATCCATGCCCCTGCACCAACTTGTTAAGTTCAGCAGTAGTGCCGCCGTGATCAAGATAACGCAGCAATTTGTCATGTAAAAATTCCAGACCATCATAGCCCGCTTCTGCAGCTATACGCGCTTCAGTAACGACATTGCAGTAATGTGTTGAAATGCCGTGCAGGGCCTTAAGCATAAGGATCCTCCGGATCAGAATGTTATATAGTGATAAAGGTCAGGAAACATAAAAATCACATACTGTTACGCAATACACCGAGCGCATGGCTCTTTGCGTGAAAAAAAATAAAACCGGATGGCAATTCACAATGGAGTAGTGGCACGGCAATGATGCCGCACAGCATCCATGTGACTTAACTTTTTATCTGCCCGGTTATCCAGAATTTCTTATAACGAGCCGGCGGGATGCCGACAAGATTATGAAAGATTCGATGGAAATTGTTTACATTATCGTAGCCCACCGCACTTGCTACATCTATCACACCCAAATCGGTACTTAATAATAGGTTCTGGGCCTCACCAATACGGCGACGGGTCTGGTATTGTTTTGGAGAGTAACCTGAATAGGCTTTAAACACATGCGCCAGATAAAACTGATTCATATTCATTGCCGCAGTAATTGAATTCAGGGAGATATCTTCTTTATAATGGTTATCGATATAATCCTTCACACGCTGCCCTAATAATACGCTGGCTGTTTCTTGTTGCGGCTTACTTTCTATCCAGATATTTCTGCATATTAATAATAAAACGTTGAGTAAGCTATCGCCAATTTCTGTGCTGTACAGCCGTTTACTACTGACGTGCGACCACATTTGTTCAAACAGCTGGCAAATTTCATAGTAATAATTTCCGCTCGGCATGACCGCGGTTTGTGCACGTGGCGTAAGGACGTTGAGTGGCAAACCATCGACTTTTAGCTGTTCAACGCCACAGCTAAATATCAGTAAGTCATCTGTTGCTTCCGGACATTCATCATGAAGCACGCTGGCATTGAACAGCAATATATCGCCGGGTTTAACAACATAGTTACGGCCGTCAATATTATAAATACCTTTTCCTGCGCGGATAAACATTAACTCAAAGCGTTCATCATGCTTATGCATTACGCGAGGGATCGCTTCCTCTTTGCCTTCGGCCTTGCAAATGAAGCTCAAACGCGGTCGCAAGCCACTATCGAAGCCGCGTACGGAAGAATGCTCGTTAAGGCTGAAAGTGATCATAGTGTCTCCCTGTCGTGATGCCGCTATTCTGACATGACTTTAGGCAGTGGCAATCATCAACTTTGCTTTTTCTTCATGTCCAACCCACTGATATGTAAAGCCTCAGGAAAATTTCTTTATCTTTAACTCTCTGTAATTGTCATAAACACCCGGGGTACGAAAACAAATATGATCATCATCACATTCTTTTGAAAGAGGCCCGATGTGCTCATTCTGAGAAAGGAAGACAATAACTAATCCCATCTGACATACATATTCTCTTTAAACGACCAATTATCATCAAAATGACTATTTTTTTATTTAGCAGCATGTAATAGCGGTGCCCGTTTAAGACGAATTTTTAAATCCTCTTCATTCTTGCTATGTCAACGCACTTATTGAGCGACGTGATGATTATCACTACTTTCCATGAATTTGATCGAATATTCTTGATCGCCAGCACGCTGACAAATAGTGCATTACGGAGTGTCTGGCTTTTGGTTTTCACTTTGATATAACGTTTCTGTAACGATTAAGGAGTACAGCAGCGCTTTCACCCTGATATTAAGAAACCACACTGGCCTGGTCCCTGAGTTAAATGCTCTATTTCTGATTTTAAAAAACATAGCTTTATTCTGACTATAAACGGCTTGCATCGGTATTACCTTACAACCAGATGGAAAAACTATGTATAACAAAACTACCCTGCAGAATCCTAAGCGCATGCGTTTGATTACTCTTGTATCAACAATTGGTGGCTTATGCTTTGGTTATGACACCGGCGTTATTTCCGGCGCTCTGATATTCATGAAATATGATATGAATCTGACACCGGCTCAGGAAGGTTTTATTACTTCATTCCTGCTGTTTGGTGCCGCGTTAGGCTCTTTATTTGGCGGATATTTATCAGACAAGCAGGGGCGTCGTAAAAATTTGCTCTGGGTGGCAGCAATCTTCATGTTTGGCGCATTAGGTACGGCATTTGCCTGGGATGTGCCATCAATGATTGTGGCGCGCTTTATCCTGGGTTTAGCTGTGGGCTGTGCTTCTGTAACCGTACCCATTTATATTTCTGAACTGGCCCGCGCGGATCAGCGCGAGCGGTTAGTCACCGTCAACGAATTAATGATTGTTACCGGTCAGTTCCTTGCTTACTCCGTTAATGCGACGCTTGTGAATGCCTATCCCGAGTTGCAGCACAACTGGCGCATTATGTTAGCCATTCCAGCATTGCCTGGCGCGCTACTGTGGATTGGTATGCTTATGATGCCGGAATCACCGCGTTTCTTTATTCGCCGCGGTGAAACCGAAAAGGCCATAAAAGTATTGAAATCGCTTCGCCTGCCGGAAGAAGTTGACCGTGAAGTGAAAGATATCCAGCAAATCGTCAAAGCCGACCAGATGAAATTAAACCTGTTTGAAGAATTGAAAAAACGTTGGGTGATTCAACTGGTGTTAACGGGATTAATGATCGTGCTGGCAACGCGTGTTACCGGGGTCAACACCATCATGTACTACGCGCCAACAGTATTGAAAGCTACTGGTCTGGGCGATGCGGCGGCTGTAACTGGTGCAGTAGCCAATGGCATTATTTCAGTACTGGCTACCCTGCTTGGCATGGCATTAATTGGCAAACACTCACGCCGAAAAATGTTTTTTACCGGACAGGCCGGCGTCACTCTGAGCCTGCTACTGATTGGTTTAGCGTTTAAATTTTTGTTCCATACTGAAGTTGTTAACGGTACAGAAATTCTGCACGCGAATTTTGCCAGCGCACCTTATGTGATACTTGGCTTAATGCTGGTTTTCCTGGTGTTTATGCAAGGCTGGATAGCGCCGGTATTTTGGCTGATGCTGGCAGAAATCTATCCTCTCAGAATGCGCGGTATCGGTATGGGCTTTGCGGTATTCGGTTTGTGGATATTCGATTTTATGATCCAGTCTATTTTTCCTTTCTTACTGAGCCATTACGGAGGCGGCTTGACCTTTGGCTTCTTCGGGGCAACCAACATCATTATGCTTATCTTGCTGGTGAAATATCTGCCGGAAACACGCGGTCTGACACTAGAGCAGATTGAAAAGAAATTTCGTTTTTAAAGCTGTAGTTACTGAGGATAAATAAATGACTGTCAAAATTGGCTTGATTGGTCTGGGTATGATTGGCCAGGACCACTTAAAACGTTTTAAAAATGTTATTACTGGTGCGCAGGTTACTGCTGTTTGCGATATAAACCACACGGCAGCTGATGTAGCTGCCAGAGAATTTAACGCTACAGCGTTTTATGATGCTGAAGAGATGATTAATTCAGAGCTGGTCGATGCAGTATTTATTTGCTCAATAGGCCCGGTTCATAAAACGCAAATACTTGCGGCATTTAATGCTGGCAAACCGGTATTTTGCGAAAAGCCATTAACCCCAACTGCTGACGAATCAGCAGCAATCATTGATGCTGAAGTCAGGGCTGGTAAGCGTCTGCTTCAACTTGGCTTTATGCGTCGTTTCGATCCAGGCTATCAGGCGCTGAAAAAGACAATTGATGACGGTAAAGCCGGCAATATCCTGCTTATCCATTGCGCACACAGAAACCCCTCTGTGCCTGAAAGCTATACGCTGGAAATGGCGGTGAATGATTCAGCCACTCACGAAATCGATATTATCCGCTATTTGCTTAATGAGGATATTACTTCGGTGCGGGTGGATAAACCCCGTAAGAAAACCCACCGCGCGCTGCCGCATTTACAGGATCCTTTAATCATAATTTTTGAGACTGAATCAGGTGTGCGCATTGATGATGAGCTGTTTGTGAACTGCCATTACGGCTATGACATCCGCTGTGAGGTGATTGGCGAAAACGCGATTGTCGCGCTTACTGAACAGCAGCTGATCAGCACGCGTTCGCTGAACGGCAACGCACAGCATATCGCACAATCCTGCATGGAGCGTTTCGCTACGGCATACGATCGGGAAGTGCAGCATTTTGTCGATAACGTGCGTAAAGGGCGCGACATGAGCGGCCCCTCCTCATGGGATGGTTACGTAGTAGCGCTGGTTTGTGATGCCGGTTTAGCATCGCTGAAAGATGGCCTGAAACACGATGTCATTATTCCGCCGCAGCCAGCACTTTACCGTTAATTAATGCACTTTTGCGCCATCGGTGAGGAATGATTCATGCTGAGTTTAACTGAAGACGCGCTGCATTTGCAGTGCCGCGCAACGAATAAAAATGAGGCTATACATATTGCCGCCAGTGCTCTGGAAAAAGCAGGTTATGTTAAGCCCGGCTTTGAACAAGGAATGCTGTCGCGAGAAAAAAGTGTCTCAACCTATATTGGAGCAGGTATTGCGCTTCCCCATTGCGCAAAGGAAAACCTTGATTTAGTGATCCAATCAAAAAGTGTCTCAACCTATATTGGAGCAGGTATTGCGCTTCCCCATTGCGCAAAGGAAAACCTTGATTTAGTGATCCAATCTGGCTTTCAGGTATTTCAATTTCCTGATGGCGTAAGCTGGGGAAAAGGAAAAGTTGTTTTTATTGTTGTCGCCGTGGCTGCAACTAAAAATGAACATATCCAGATTCTGGCAGATATTGCAGATTTATTAGGTGATGAAGTAAAAACCACCTTATTAGCAAATGCCAGAACTAAATCCGGTTTTATTGATCAGTTTGAAAGAGCATAACTCACGTGAAACATTGGGGATAAAAGAATGGAATTAGCATTATGTACTGACGTTCTGGCGGATTTACCTTTCCCGGCCATGCTGGATAAAGTGAAAAGTTATGGCATTCATGGTGTTGAAATGACCGCAGGTGGCTGGTCATCCTGTCCACATGTCAACACCACAGAATTATTAAGTTCACCTGAAAAGCTTGAGCAATTTAAGCAGGAACTGGCTGAGCGGGAGATGCGTATTGTGGCGCTGAACTGTTCTGGCAACCCGTTAGCGCCAGGTGAACTGGGTGAAACCCATAGCAAAAGTAGCTACAGGGCGGTTGAGTTAGCAGGCAAACTGGGTGTTAAAAAGATTGTGATGATGAGCGGTTTACCTGGAGGCGGGCCAGACGATCGCGTACCGAACTGGATTACTTCAACTGTGTCATGGCCGGATTACATGCCGGGGGTAATCGACTATCAATGGAACGATGTCGCGATTCCATGGTGGAAAAAATTTGTGCAGCACGCTAAGCACCATGGCGTAGAGCAAATTGCTATCGAAGAATTTCCGAGTCAGCTGGTTTATAACCCGTCTACCCTGCTGCGCCTGCGTCACGCGGTAGATAATATGATTGGCATTAACCTGGACCCCTCCCATCTGATAGCTATGGGGGCCGATCCTATTGCGGCAGCCCGTAAGCTGGAAGGCGCAGTATTTCATGTTCATGGTAAAGATGCGCGCATTGAACGAGGCCTTGCCGATATTGATGGACTGATGGAGTATCAGCCGGTCACCCATACTAAAACCCGTACATGGAACTATGTCGCCGTAGGTTGCGGGCAGGATCTCAAATGGTGGAAAGAGTTCTTTTCAGTATTGCGTATGACTGGCTATGACGGTGATGTTTCACTCGAGATGGAAGATCTTACGATGAGTGTTGAAGCCGGTCTGCAAACGTCAATTGATGCATTACTCGCTACACTGAGTCGCTAGAAGCGTAGTGCCTGTCATAAAAGGCAGGCACATGCCCGTAGCCATACAGTCTCGAACTGTATATAAACAGAACTCATATCTGTTTTGTCCGCTCTCAGTGCCTGGCCATCAGGCGAGAACACACAATCCGCTATAAGTGAATAGCGGACTTTCTTGATGTTCGTAACTTTTTGGCATGTATGGAGTAGTATATAGGGAGATACTACGGGAGTATTTTAATGAAGGTAGAACTAAAGAGCGCTACCGGAGAAAGCCAGCCTTTGGAAGTGGCATCTCTGGTTATCACGCTGAGTAATGGTGAAACAATAGAAATCAGTGAAGAAAAACAAGGCCGACCTGCACACCTGGCTGAAGGCATAACTATATGGGGGGGCCGTATCCCCCAGGAAAACGCCAGCCTTGAAGAACTGAAGGCGTCAACCCGAATGCTGGGAATTTACCCCCTGGCTGCTAATACTCTGCATCTTTTTCCCTTAAAAAAATAATCTGGTGATGTTATAAGAACCTGCGCTGGATGTTTACAAAGGATGATTAGTATTGAAAGGTCCGCTTCTGGCACAAAGCGTAAAGGAAAATGCCCGCCGCATGTGCCCCCTGATTAAAGCGCAACGACGTAATTAATAAGAGTGTGGAAGAAGCCTTACGCTGCAGAGTGGGCAGGAAAAATCATTTCACTTTAGGCACCTTCTGGGCGAAATGCGGCTGGTGATAAAATATTTTTGAAATGTACGGCTTAGTCATAACGAAAGGGGTTAATCTGTAGCCGTGTTTAAAACAGCGCCTGCACTTTACGGTAAGCAGCGGGTGGCATTCCGTAATGACGGCTGAATGCACGGGTAAATGATTGTTGCGATTCATATCCGTATTTTATCGCAATGTCTGAGATAGAGTTACTATTCGTAATAATATCTAATCTGGCTGATTCCATCTGAGCTTTCCTGATGTATAAACCCAGGGTTATACCGGTGTGCTTTTTAAAAATACGCTGAAGATACCAGAGTGAAAACCCTGATTTACTGGCAACTTCCTGCAGAAGTAACCTCTGCGTTATATTGCTCTTAATCCATACCATAAGTTCATCAAAAAAGAGCGAATCTGCCATGATTTAACCTGTTAATTAATTGAATTAAGGTCTGCATCTGCGAAGCACGCATGAAACAGCCGGAGTTATACTCCGGCTGTTTCATTAGAATGAATATGAAAAACCGCCCCAAAACGTCACAAGTGAATCCTCAGCGATCATTGGACTGTGTTTCACTTCGTCAGGCAGAAACGTGTAGCGTGCGCCTCCATACACATCCCAGTTAGCTGTCAGATTATAATTCAGACTGAGTTCAGCAAAAGGCGTCCAGCTGTCGCCTGGCGAGTACTCTTTTAGCCCACTCCGGGCTGATTCACCGGAACTGATACCAAAGTAGTAACGATTAAACTTACGGTCGTTCCAGTTAACGCCCAGTGCAGGCTCAATGCTGAATGCGCCTGACTGTAACGGATAACTCCAGGTGCTGCTCCAGTGCAGACCGTTACTGGTACCCAGCGCGTCTGTCGATAAAGCCGTTTCTAATTTACCCAGATCGTCAGACTGGTGCGAATAACTTAGTCCTGTCATGAGTGTGCTGCGGCGATCTTTCAGCTGACGCATCTGCCATGAATGACTGTCGCCAGCCCTGAAAGAGAGGGGCAAATAATAAGCCAGCACTGCGATTCTGTCGGACGGTGTGTGTAATAGATCATATCCCGTGCTCAGGCCGTGAAACCAGAACCGATCTGCTTCGTAATCTACGTTTGGAAAGAGCAGGTTATTTTTATTTTCATTTACCTGTTGGTAAAGCTTTGATGACCAGCTTGCCGTTAATCCCAGGGATAAATCATTAGCCTGAGCTGCCTGCAGGAAAGAGCCTGTCAGGAGCACTATTGCCACCCCTGATTTAATTGCGTTCTTCATATGCTACCTTGCCAAAAGAAAAAATTTCTGTTTTATTCTGAGCATGTTATATAAAATATATTTATCAGAACCACTCCGGTTACTGATATATGTCCAGCTGACTTTTAAGAAATGCTGCTGTGTGCGTCTGATATTCTTTTTCGCCAAAGTTCTCCATTCTGAGGTTATAAATACCATCCAGTCCACATGAGTAAGCGATACAGTCCCAGGCAACGGTTTCTGTCGGTCTTTTAACTGTAAACTCACCCTTTTTAATACCGGTTTCCAGCAGATAGACCAGCGCAGTATGCCACTGATTCAAAGCCGTACGGAAAGCGCTTCTCATCACGTCATCCTGGTAAGAAATCACTTCAGCCTCTTTCCAGAGTTTGCTGTAATGACGCGCCTCTTCCAGATTTTCAGTAAACAGGCACCAACTAATCATTTTTAGCGCACTGGCATCCTCCTGCACGCCTGACTTATTCATTAACGCCAGAGACTGGGTCACCGTTAGCAAAAAAGCCTCAGATTTTAGTTCTGACGCTGACGAAAAATGGCGATGAATCTGTCCTACAGCAATCTGTGCTTCCTGCGCAATTCTGCGCACTGTCATCGCTGTTAGCCCCTCAGAAAAAGCAATACTCACGGCTGTTTCCAGGATCATCTGATGTCTTTCATCGTGACTGAGATACGACATATCTGCTTTCCTTATTTTCATTCAGATGTGGACAAGTGTTCATCTTCACTATAAGTTTATCCTGAACACTTGTCCATCTTTTTACTGTTCGGGTAAACAACAGTATGCGAACTAAATGGAATATACTGGTTGTCGTTATATTCATGTATTTACCGGTATCAATTGATGCAACTATTTTATATGTGGCTGCACCGCTTCTGAGCGTCCAGCTTCAGGCAACCCATAACCAGCTATTGTGGATACTGGATATTTATCCGCTCGTCATGGCCGCGTTACTGCTCCCTATGGGCGCACTGGGAGACAGGATTGGTTATAGAAATCTGGCTTTTTATGGTAGCTCGCTGTTTGGTTTAGGATCTCTGGCAGCAGCGTTTGCCACCTCACCTTCGTTACTCATCGCTGCGCGCGCGCTGCTGGCCATGGGTGCGTCAATGATATTACCGGCGACGCTGGCTGCCCTCCGGCATAATTTTCCTGAAGAAAAAGACAGAAATCTTGCTCTGGGCATCTGGACCGCTATCGGTACGGGCGGTGCGCTGGCGGGGCCGCTGGTTGGAGGCGCTCTGCTGACCCACTTCTACTGGGGCTCAGTTTTTCTTATTAACGTACCTGTCGTAGTCATCGTCCTCATTCTGATCAGGCGAAGAGTTAGGGATGATAAGTCCTGTAGTCAGCCACCGGTTAATCTTAGCCAGGCTCTGTTGCTGATGAGCGCCATTCTGATGTTCATTTATTCTGCCAAGAGTCTGATAAAGCCAGAAGACCAGGGTGTATTACCGCTTTATCTCTTACTCGTCAGCCTTGTGTTACTTGCCGGATTTATCGCCCTTCAGGTTTTTTCAGCTGAGCCTTTACTGGACAGAGGGCTGATTACGCAGCGCAATATCATTGCCGGCATCATTCTTGCCATGACTTCCATGATCACCCTGGTCGGCTTCGAGCTGGTTATTTCTCCGGAGCTGCAGTTCGTGCACCGTTTCACGCCACTTGAGGCCGGAATGTACATGCTGCCGCTGATGCTGGCAGCCAGCGTAGCCGGGCCGCTTGCTGCGCCTTTGATTACCCGCTTCGGTATCAGACCCGTCGCAATTACCGGGTTAGCCGGGTCCGCGATGAGTCTTTATGCACTTTCTGGCATCGATTTTGTCAGCCAGCCTCACAAGGTTTGGGCATAAATGGTGTTACTCGGCGTGGGCGATACCTTAGCTCTGATGGCTTCCTCCTCAGCGATCATGACCGCTGCGCCAGCCAGCAAGGCGGCATCGGCCGGCTCGATTGAGGGTATGTCTTATGAACTGGGCACCGGTCTCGGCATTACTTTGTTTGGCTCGATGCTGGCTGCTATGTACTCCACAAATGTTCACCTGCCGGAAGGACTGCCGGACGCCGTTTCTTCTTCCGCAGCGTCATCCTTTAGTGAGGCCGTTGAAGCCTCACGTCTGCTGGATAACTCAAGCCGGGAGCAGCTGCTTTCAGCCGCTTCGTCTGCGTTTATGCATTCTCACTCCATCACGCTGGAAGCGGCCTCAATCATGCTGGGGCTGCTGATGCTGCTGACCTTCGTGATTTTTAAACCGGAAAGTGCTCTTCGTCACGATTGAACGCTCACCGGCAAATTATTCGTTCACCCCTATTGGATATTTATTATGAAATTCAGGATGCTGGTATTAACCACTGCTCTCTGCCTCGGCGGCATTACCGGCTGCGACTCATCGGAGCAGGCCGATATGAATGCGTCTCCGGCTAAGCCAAACGTTGTTACACAAACGCTTAAGACGCAGGAAATTTATATATCACAGACCTTTCCGGCTCGAGTCTTAGCCGTCAGGACGGCACAAATTCGCCCTCAGGTGGGGGGAATTATACAAAAGCGACTGTTTACGCAGGGCTCTGAAATTCAGCAGGGACAACCTCTGTTCCAAATCGACCCCGCGCCTTTTGAAGCGGATGTCGAAATGGCTCGCGCTGCGGTTGCTAAAGCGAAAGCCACTTACCAGCAGATGAGTCAGCGTGCGTACCGTTTCTCCCGGTTGCAGCAAAGCGCAGCCATTAGCCAGCAGGATTTTGATGATGCGAAAGCCAGCAGCGCACAGGCTGCCGCCGATTTAGCAGAGGCAACAGCCTCACTTAATCGTAAGACACTGGATCTCAACTATGCCACCGTCCGTGCGCCCATCAGCGGCCGTATTGATCAGGAGCTGGTGACGGAGGGCGCTCTGGTCAGCCCGGGTGATTCGCAGGCTATGGCTACCATTCAGCAGCTGGCAAACGTCTATGTTGACGCACGGGTTCCGGCTCAGGCGCTTCGCGCTTTGATGAGTCAAGGTCAGCAGGAGGCTGCGCCTGTTGTCACCCTGCTTGATGATGCCGGTCAACCTTATGAACTGGCGGCAAAGCTTCTGTTCTCTGGTATCAGCGTTAGCGATGAAACCGGGGATGTTGTCCTGCGAGCTGAAGCTGAAAATCCACAGCGCACGTTACTGCCCGGCATGTTCGTCAAACTCCGTATTACCCGGCTGATTAATAAAGCAGGCATGGCCGTGCCCGAGCAGGCGCTTAACCGTAATAAAGACCAAACCACCGTGTGGATCATTGACAGTGCCAATAAAGCGCAGCGCATGGAAATCCAGACCGGTGAGCAGACTGCTGAAGGCGTGACGGTTACGCACGGCCTTAAGGCCGGTGAAAAAATTGTCGTTGAAGGGCAGGACAAGCTTCAGGAAGGGGCTGAAGTCTCTGTCCAGCCGGAAAATACAGCCAGTTAGTTCAGCACTGTTCATTAAACACGGGAATATCTGATGTCTCAGTTTTTTATCCGCAGACCCATCTTTGCGTGGGTTATAGCGCTTTTTATTATCCTTCTGGGTCTCATTGCGATCCCGCAGCTTCCGGTCGCACAATATCCTTCTGTGGCTCCGCCCAGCGTATCCATTACGGTTACCTATCCGGGCGCCACGCCAGAGACCATGAACGATTCGGTCATTTCACTGATCGAACGTGAGCTCTCGGGCGTTGACGACCTGCTTTACTACGAGTCAACCAGCGATACATCCGGTGTGGCGACGATTACCGTGACGTTTAAACCCGGCACGGATATCCGGCTGGCACAGGTCGATGTCCAGAACCAGATTAAAGTGGTTGAGCCGCGTCTGCCGCAGGCCGTACGCCAGAATGGCCTGAACGTTGAGGCCGCTTCGTCCGGCTTTCTGATGATGGTCGGCCTGAACTCGCCGAACGGTAAGTTTACCGAGGCTGACCTGAGCGATTACTTTGCGCGAAAGGTAACGGATGAACTCCGTCGTATTGACGGCGTAGGTAAACTTCAGGCGTTTGGTTCAGAAAAAGCCATGCGTATATGGGTCGATCCGGCCAGGATGATTTCCTACCGGCTGTCAGTCAGCGATATTACCACCGCCATCACCGAGCAGAATGCGCAGGTCTCGCCGGGCAAGCTGGGTGATTCACCGGCATTACCCCAGCAGCTCACGGCCTACCCGCTGGACGTTGATGGACAGCTTGGCACACCAGAGGCATTTCGACAGATTGTGCTACGGGCAAATGCGGATGGTTCGCGGGTAACGCTGGGTGACGTAGCCAAAGTCGAACTGGGTCTTCAGTCCTACGGCTTTGCCATTCGTGAAAACGGGCATAGTTCTACTGCCGCCGCCATCCAGCTTTCGCCAGGCGCAAATGCGGTGCGCACCTCGGAAGCTGTAAAGGCGCGTATGCAGGAGCTGGCAAAATCGTTCCCGGAAGGGATGACTTACTCCATTCCCTTTGACACCTCGCCGTTTGTTAAAATTTCTATCGAAAAGGTGGTACACACGTTCATAGAGGCAATGGTACTGGTGTTCCTGGTCATGTACCTCTTCCTGCAGAACGTTCGGTATACCTTTATTCCGGCTATCGTTGCGCCGGTGGCACTACTCGGCACCTTCACCATCATGATGCTGGCCGGGTTCTCTATCAACGTGCTGACCATGTATGGCATGGTGCTGGCTATCGGCATCATCGTGGATGACGCCATTGTTGTGGTGGAAAACGTTGAACGCCTGATGGCAGAAGAGGGGCTATCTCCCAGAGACGCAACGGTAAAAGCCATGAAGGAAATCACCGGCGCAGTGGTGGGGATTACGCTGGTGCTTACGGCTGTTTTCCTTCCAATGGGACTGGCTTCAGGTTCGGTTGGCGTTATCTATCGTCAGTTTACTCTGTCGATGGCCGTGTCGATCCTGTTCTCTGCGTTTCTGGCTTTAACGTTGACCCCAGCGTTATGCGCCACTCTGCTCAAACCGGTTACGGCAGATTCACATAAAAAGAACCCTTTCTTCAGCTGGTTCAACCGCACGTTTGATCGGATGACCGGGCGTTATGAAAATGGTGTGACGCGCGTAGTGCGCAAAACCGGGCGAATGTCGCTGATCTATGTGGTGCTGTGTGGCGTGCTCTGGCTGGGCTTTAAATATTTACCTTCGTCGTTTCTGCCTGATGAGGATCAGGGATACTTTATTACGTCAATTCAGCTACCTGCAGATGCCACGATGGCGCGCACGGAGCAGGTGGTTAAGAAGTATGAAAGCATGGTACTGGGACGCCCCGGCATTGAACGCAACGTATCCATTCTGGGTTTCAGCTTCTCCGGTTCCGGCACCAACTCTGCCATGGCCTTTACCACGCTGAAAGAGTGGGATAAACGCAATGGTGCCACGGCGCAGGATGAGGTGAATAACGTCCAGAATGCCCTGGGCACGATCCCGGAAGCCACCATCACCAGCCTGATGCCGCCGGCCATTTCGGAGTTGAGTACGTCTTCCGGCTTTACGCTGCGCCTGGAAGATCGCTCAGGGCACGGCTATCCGGAACTGGTTAACGCGCTGAATACGCTTCTGGAAAAAGCCGGACAGAGCAAAGTGCTGTATGGCGTTTATATGGATGGCCTCCCGGATGGTATGGGCGTCAGCCTGAAGATTGACCGTCCGAAAGCCGAGGCGATGGGCGTATCATTCAGCGAAATCAATCAGACTTTATCAGGCGCACTGGGTTCAAGTTACGTCAACGACTTCCCCAATAATGGTCGTATACAGCAGGTCATTGTGCAGGCTGAGGCGTCGTCACGTATGCAGCTGAATGACATCCTTAAGCTGAACGTGCGCAATAAAAATGGCGGTATGGTGCAGCTTTCGGAGTTTGTTCGTCCCCTCTGGCAACAGTCGCCGGTTCAGCTTATCCGTTATCAGGGCTATCCGGCATTCCGCGTTACCGGCTGGCCAAACTGGGGTTATTCAAGCGGGGATGCGATGGCTGAAATGGAAAAAATCGCCTCCACGCTGCCTGCCGGATTTGCTATTGAATGGACCGGTCAGTCACTGCAGGAACAGCAGTCAGCTTCAGAAGCGCCGATGCTGATGATCCTTTCCATGCTGGTTATTTTCCTGGTACTTGCCGCGCTTTATGAAAGCTGGTCAATACCGGTCTCGGTCATGCTGGTTGTTCCACTGGGGCTGTTAGGTGCCCTGATTGCTGTCTACATGCGCGGAATGGCGAATGACGCCTTCTTTAAGGTGGGCATGATAACCATCATCGGGCTTTCGGCTAAAAACGCCATTCTGATCGTTGAGTTTGCGCGCCAGCTTCAACATGAGGGTGAAGGTCTGATTAGCGCAACGGTGAAGGCAGCCAGGATGCGTCTGAGGCCGATCATGATGACGTCACTGGCGTTTACACTGGGCGTAGTACCACTGATGCTGGCAAGCGGGGCAAGCGCAACCACACAGCAGGCGATTGGCACGGGTGTGTTTGGCGGTATGGTAACGGGTACGCTGCTGGCCATTTTCTTCGTCCCGGTGTTTTTCGTTGCGGTATTGAGTCTGCACGAAAGATTGCTCAAAAAGCATCGGGCCTGACAGAGCGGTTTTTCGTAATGGCGCTGCTGACAGGCATCAGCAGCGTTAGCACGACTATTTTTCAGCATGGATAAGTTAGCCTGGTTACGTGACATGCGCCTCATTTCTGCCAGGCTTATACCCTACGTCAGCATTAAGGACAGATATAACAACTGGAGGGAAAATGACTATCCGCGGTATTGAGCATATTGGAATTACTGTTGCAGATATTGAACAGGCAAAACAATTTTTCATTGATGCACTCGGCGCTTCCGTTCTTTATCAGTTAGTGCCTCCAGAAGAAGCAGAGAAAAATATAGACGGCAAAACTATGCAGCCATTAAATGGTTTTCCGGGTGAGTTTAATCTGACCGGTCTGGCCATGTTGCGTCTCGCTAATGGATGTAACGTGGAGCTGTTTCAGACGCAACCGGTGGCAAAGGATCATCAGGCTAATCCATCCCAGCCCGGCATCAACCATTTTTCTCTCTACGTTGACGACATTCACCAGACCGGTGAAAAATTACGTGCGCATGGCGCAAAAATGTTTGATGGCCCCTCAGACTGTTTTGCTCAGGAGCAGGGTAAAGGCAATCAGACATGGTTTTGCATGACGCCATTTGGGCTTCTCATTGAGCTTATTTCTCTTCCGGATGCCCTGAGTTATGATCCTTCCGCGACCGCTACGCGATGGATCCCCGCCTCGACATCATCATCTGAATAAAGAAAGCCTATTGCACAGAGCATTGTTCAGCAGAGGCTGTTGTTAATGCTCTGTAGCACGCTTTTATAGTGATCGGTGTCGCTTAGGCAGGTTTCAGGAATGGGTATTAAAACAGAGCAGACCGCTGACCAGCAGAGTAAATGCCTGGATAGCTTTTGGTAATGCCTGTTGCGGATTGCCGCTTGCGGCCACCCATTGTGCGGCATTCAGTGCTGCGCCATTTAACAGCCAGGCGGCGGCATCCACATCTACCGGTTTGATTAATCCACGTTCGATCAGATCTGACATGCTCTCACGAGTGGCGTTGAGGCAGTTATTCTGACTCGGCCATTTTGCAGGATCGCCAAGAAAAGCGGGACCATCAAGCAGAACAATGCGCCGGACTTCTTCATCCAGCGCCATTCTGATATAGGCTACCCCTTCAGCGAGGAGCGTTTGCTGATCGTTTTCGGCGTCTGCCGCTTCGCGTTTAGCGCGTTGCGCCATTTCAGAATCTATCTGCGCAACTACCGCAGCCAGTAACCCTTTTTTATCCCCAAAATTATGATAAAGCGCTCCGCGCGTCAGACCGACACTGGCAGTCAGATCGTCCATTGATGCAGCGGCAAACCCTTTTTCAGCAAACGCTTTGCGTGCAGCTGAAATCAACTTCTTCCGGTTTTCTTCCATCGTTTCTGTGCGGCGTTTAGTAACCATATGCTCTTCCTGCAGCTAACGCTGCGTATGCCATTTGACATACACGGCGTATGTGTGATTAATTTTACATACGCCGCGTATATTAATCCTTTTGTTTATGCCGCGCATCCCCTGACGCTAATCCCTGCAAAGGAGTCACTATGACCCAGCCAACACCTGTTTTTCCTGCTCATCGTCACGCTCTTTATGAGCAGCATGGCTATTCTGCAGCAATCCGTTCTGGCGATTTATTATTTGTTTCCGGACAGGTGGGCAGCCGCGATGACGGCACCCCGGAGCCGGACTTTGCAACCCAGGTACAGCGCGCTTTTGAGAATCTCAAAGCCACGCTTGCTGCGGCAGGATGTACGTTTAAAGATTTGATTGATGTGACTACCTTTCATACCGACCCGGAGAACCAGTTTTCAACCATCATGCAGGTGAAACAAACTATTTTCCCGGCGCCTCCCTACCCTAACTGGACCGCCGTGGGCGTTAACTGGCTGGCGGGATTTGATTTTGAGATAAAGGTTATTGCCCGCATTCCTGAATCTCAGGCATAAAAACGTTGACGAGGTAGAACGATCGTTCTACCTTAGAGCCATGAACAAAACAACAGGCAATACCCGGGCAAAAATCCTCACGAGTGCTGAGCAGCTTATTTATCAGAACGGTATTCATGCTATGGGCATGGACCTTCTGGTGAAGACCTCAGGCGTCGCCAGAAAAAGTATTTATCGCCACTTCACCAGTAAAGAAGAGGTGGCATCAGCCGCGCTGAGCGCACGCGATGAGCAATGGATGGCGTGGTTCAGAACCGCTTCTGATCAAGGCAAAACGCCGCAGGATCGCATTCTGAATATGTTTACCGTGCTGAAAAGCTGGTTTGAGTCAGACGGTTTCCGCGGCTGCGCGTTTATTAACACCGCCGGTGAGACAGGCAATCCTGACGACGCAGTGCGCCAGATAGCGAAAATCCACAAACAGAAATTACTGGATTACGTACTTGAGCTCAGCAAACAGATGAATGTTGTGCATCCCGACGCGCTGGCGAGGCAGTTGCTGATTCTGATAGAGGGCGCCATTACCGCATCCTATGTCATGGGAAGCGGGAGCGCTGCCGACGACGCACGCGACGTGGCAAAAATTTTACTGGATCAGGTTTCTTAAAACTCTTTTCTCAGCACCCTGTTTTTACTCATCAACCGGAATTTACAGGAGTTTTACTATGTCTGATGCACACCTGCGCCCGCCGCTTCCCCCTTTTACCCGCGAAACGGCAACGGAAAAAGTGCGCCTGGCCGAAGATGGCTGGAACACCCGCGATGCCGCCAAAGTCGCACTGGCTTACTCAACGGACACGCAATGGCGCAACCGCACCGAATTTGCCCATAATCGTGAAGAAGCCGAAGCGTTTCTGGCCCGTAAATGGAAAAAAGAGCTTGAGTACCGTCTTATTAAGGAACTCTGGGCGTTTGATGGCAACCGCATTGCCGTTCGCTACGCGTATGAATGGCGCGATGATTCCGGTAACTGGTTCCGCTCTTACGGCAATGAAAACTGGGAGTTTGAGGGCGATGGCCTGATGAAGCGTCGTTTTGCCTGTATCAACGATATGCCTATCAAAGAGAGCGAACGCAAATTTTTCTGGCCGCTGGGACGGCGTCCGGACGATCATCCGGGGCTGACTGCGCTGGGGTTGTAATGGCGGCAGGGCAGCTCGCGTGGCTGCCCTGCCCGTCAATCGTCGTGTCATTCGACCCGACTGACGACGTCACCGTCCCCTGCCAGGAGAGGATCCTGCTGCTGCATGCGTTTATCAGCGCCTGGCTTTAGCGAGGTAGTGCTGCATTTCAGCGGCGGGGACCATGCCGCCGCCGGTTGCCCAGACAAGATGCGTGGCCTGCTGCAGCTGCTGCGGGGTGATCCCCCGCTGCGCCAGATAATCCGGGCTTGCCGCGACGCGCCGGGGTCCGGACATGCCCGCCAGCGCGGAGGGTTCAAGCTGAATGCCTTCCGTTTCATCCAGCATGACAAGCAGGTCATACAGAGTCCGATCGCTGATCGTATAGCAGCCGTCGATCAGCTGCTCCATCGCCCGCCCTACGAAGCCGGAAGCGCGCCCTACCGCCAGCCCATCCGCAGCGGTTTGATTATCAATGCCGATATCCTGTACCGCAATGCGATCGTGCAGACCGGTACTCATTCCCAGCAGCATACAGGGTGAATGCGTAGGTTCCGCAAAGAAGCAGTGGACGTTATCGCCAAAAGCCAGCTTCAGGCCAAAAGCGACGCCTCCCGGTCCGCCCCCCACGCCGCAGGGCAGATACACGAAAAGCGGATGGGATGCATCGACAGTAATGCCTTTTTCTTCCAGCTGTGCTGGCAGGCGCAGCCCGGCCACGGCATAGCCCAGAAACAGCGTGCGTGAATTTTCATCATCAATGAAAAAGCAGGCGGGATCGCACTCAGCCGCTTTGCGGCCCTGCTCTACGGCAACGCCGTAATCCTGCTCATATTCAATCACGTCTGCCCCGTGCCCGCGCAGCATCTCTTTCTTCCACTGACGCGCATCCGCCGACATATGTACGGTAACGTGAAACCCGAGCCGGGCGCTCATTATGCCGATCGAAAGGCCCAGGTTGCCCGTTGAACCTGCGGCTATTTTATGCTGGCTGAAAAACTGACGATGCGCCGGCGAAAGCAGCAGGCTGTAGTCATCGTCTGGCGTGATGAGGCCCGCCTCCAGCGCCAGCTTCTCCGCATGGGCAAGAACTTCATAAATGCCGCCGCGCGCTTTGATTGACCCTGAAATGGGCAGATGGCTATCTTTTTTCAGCCAGAGTCTGCCCGGCAGCGGCGCACTCTGTTCCAGCCGCGCCTGCATCGCGGGTACAGGCACCATATCTGACTCAATAATCCCGCCGCTCCCGGCCGTTTCCGGAAAGGCAGCGGCGAGCAGCGGAGCGAAGCGACGCAGACGAGCTTCGGCATCTTCAGCATCTTTGCGCGTCAGTCCCGTATGCAGAAGTCCCCTGTCTGCCGTCGTTACCTTGTCGTTAAACCAGAGGGTTTCACGTAGCGCGATCAGATCGCTTACCACCGGCAGAGACCGGAATTTTTCAGTTAAATCAGTCATGGTCACTCTCAATCAGCATTGCGCATAAAAAGGAAATAGAGTGCTATTTAAATGCACCCGTTTGCAGGGTGACAAACGATAGTTCTTCAACTTAACATGAGCTCAGCTAACCCAAAATATAATCGCGCATTACGTGATTTATCTGTCATGCGCACACCGGTTTAACAAATTAGTCACTCTATCAACCTGTTAACTGACAAGGGTAAAAAATTGTCCTCTGCAATGCGTGAAATAAAGGGTGGCCAGCTGGGACGTCTTTTCACCTTTGAAGCGGCTGCCCGCCACGGCTCGTTTGCCGAAGCAGCGGCTGCACTGTCGCTGACGCCCAGTGCAGTCAGCCACCGTATCAGCCAGCTGGAAAAAGAACTCGGCATCGCCCTGTTCATCCGTTTACACCGCAGGGTACTGCTGACCGAAGAAGGTGAGCGCATTTTCAATGCAATGAGTACGTCACTCGACTATCTCAACCGGGAAATTCAGGGCATCAGGAATCAGGGTTTCAGCGGAAGGCTTACGGTATACAGTCGCCCGTCGTTTGCGCACGCCTGGCTTGCACCGGCGGTGGCGTCCTTTCTGGAACATCATCCTGCTATCGATCTTGTGATTAATACCGGAAACGAACCGGTTGATCTGCATAAGATGGGAGCTGACCTGGCCATCTGTTTTGATGCTGACGTGCCGGACAGGTTTCATCTCGATCCGCTGATGGATGAACATATTATTCCGGTATGCAGCCCGCGCTACGCTGAACAATTCAGGCTGGCAGACTGCCCGGAGAATCTGCGGGCCTGTCGCCTGCTGCACGATCGTCAGGCGTGGGGGGTGGATTCCGGAGCAAATGAATGGCTGTTGTGGGCAACGCACTTTAACGTGGATATCACGGCAGCACGCCGTGCCGAATTTGATCAGGCAGAGCTTGCGGTTGCGGCAGCGATAAACCATGCCGGCATCGCGATGGGACGTAAGACGCTGCTGAAACAGCGTATCGCCTCTGGCGAACTGATAACCCCTTTCCCCCGGCTGGCGCTGCTGTGCAGAGAACGGTATTACATCGCTACCCGCGCCGACAGACGCTGGCCAAAGACCGAAACCTTTATCCGCTGGCTGCAGGAAACCGTGGCGAAAGAGAGATAACTGCGCTCATAGCATTGTCACGCTGGTCAACCTACCTGATGCGCAGTGATACAGCCTGCCCGGAGGCGGGTATTATCAAAGGCTCAGTTCTGGCTGTTGATCGGGCACTGACGCCGCGGCACGGTCAGATTATTGTGGCGGAATATGAGGGTGAACTGGTGCTGCGCAGATTGCTGCTGCAACCCGTTCCGGCGCTGCAGTCGCTGGAGATGTCCGGGGCTGTCGTTCTGCTCGATGAGAACCAGTTGCTGCCGGTGTGGGGCGTGGTGGCTTATGCGCTCAATGATATCGCGGGCCAGGGTTTCACCGGACCTGCAGGAAAATAGCGATGTTTGCGCTTGCTGATGCCAACAATTTTTACGCCACCTGTGAAACCATTTTCAGGCCAGGTACGATAATCCGCACTAAGTAAGCTGCTTAAGCGCTGTGGCCTCTCGTGGTGCTCTCAGACCTGCTGCCATACTGCCATACTGCCATTCTCTATTACAGATCATGACGAGCATGTCCTGCGCTGACTGCTGCTGATCCCGTCTCCAGCGCTGCAGTAGCAGTCTGGCAACGGCGAGCTTGTACTCTGATGGCAGATTTCGACCTTTCTTTCTGTGGCACAGTGACCTGTGCCTTACCGATTTGACCGGGCTGGATTGCAACCATACGCTGCAGGAATAAAAGCCCGCATGCGGCGGGCTTCGGTTACTGCGTTTGTATCCGTTTGGGCTCCGCTGCGCCTACCAGCGATGCCAGCGGTATATTAAACATTTCATGCAGGTTACGGATCATCGGAAGCGTCAGCGCACGCTTATTGTTCAGTACTTCATAAACCCGGTTTGGGCGTCCAATCGCAGGCACCAGGTCTTTCGCCGTCAGCCCCATCTGCTCCATGCGGAACTTAATCGCCTCTACTGGATCGGGTGCTTCTATCGGATAGTGTTCCTGCTCGTACTTTTCAATAAGCAGGATCATTACTTCCAGAAAATCTCCGGCTGCGCTTCCTGGCTCCGGCTCATTGTCAAACAGCGGAGATACAGCGGCCAGAGCTGCCTCGTAATCTGCTTCGTTATGAATCGGTTTGATTTTGTAAGTCATCACATATCCACCGTATCTGCGTCTATTTTATCGTATTCAGCGTGCGTTCCAACAAACTTGATGTAGACCGCCTGAAACCTGTAAGCCACTGCAACAATCAGTCGATAATCATTGCCTTTGATATTAAATACCACCCGATTGGTACTCAGAAAATCCGCGGACCTGTATTTGTCCTTGATGTCCTGTGGCGTTTTCCACTGTGCCTGTTTGACTTCATCTACCCATGCTTTCAGGGGTTGCTCCGCCTGATTATGCGTCTCCCGGAATTGTTTGAGAGAGGCGATTGATATAATCCGCACTGGCTTTCCCTGCAGTCCCAAATTGGGACCAACATAACAATCCCAAAATGGGACGTCAACGGTTAAGACATATTTCTATTTTTAAATGTACTGTATGCATAAACAGTGATTGCTAAGAGATTTTTTCTCTATTCGTGCTGGCAGACGCTAACAACTTTACACATCCTGCGAAACCGTATTCCGGCCCGATTTGCGTGGGAAACCTATCGCTGTGGTCTCAAACAATAATCTGAGTGGTGAGAAGTGTTAGTTAGTTTCGTACTTTTCAATTCTTCAGGTTTGAAGAATTGACTGGTCCGCTATGAGCGAAAAGCGGAAGCTAAATTATTGTTGGAAAATACCAACAGTGAACGGCATCAATCAGGAAACATATCCATTGAAATTTTTAACTCCCGGTGCTAAAAGATGAAGAGCCGTTTTTAAGATTTGTAGTATTTACTGATTCTCAACTCAAAAGAGAACACCGGAAAATGATCAAGTCTGTTCAGTCAGCTACAACCGTTACCACCACCGAAACCTTCGGCGGCGTGTACGCATCTGTGACTGGCTCCTGATAAAACAGATTCTGACTCCCCGCCAAACCGGACGGGGAAGAAAATCTCTCCGTTCATGACTTACTGAATGGAGATGCATCATGATTTCATCCGAAAATGCACTTTTAGTTATCGATATGCAGCAGGGGCTTTTTCATGGCCCGGCCTCACCGCATTTCGCAGACACGATTTTGTCAAACATCTGCCTGCTTTTAGAAAAAGCCAGGCAGGCACATGTGCCTGTCTTTTTTGCCCGCCACACCGGGCCTGACAATTCCCCCTTCTCTGAGCAAAGTCCCTTAACACAACTGATACCCGAAATGAGCGTGAATGATGAGCACGATGTGGTTTTTATCAAAAAGTATCCCAGCTGTTTCCGGGATACGAGCCTGCAGCTTCAGCTCGGCAGGCGGGGAATAAAGCAACTCGTCGTCGTCGGGATGAAAACAGAATTCTGTGTGGACACAACCTGCCGTGCAGCGCCGGAGCTGGGATTCAGGACTGTGCTTATTTCAGATGCGCACACGACAATGGATAACAGCTATCTGTCAGCTAATGAAATCATCAGCCATCACAATGCCACTCTGGCAGGCCCGTTTGTGACGCTCGCGACAGCAGCGGACTGGAGCTTTTACTCTGAGAAATGAGATAAGACGGAGAGCCGCCCGGCGGGCGGCTGAAGTGAACAAAGTCCGCTTTTGGCACAGAGCGGACATTAGAATCAGTATCCTGATGGCGCCTCCGGCTCTCTGCCGTTGCCTGATCGTTGAGCCTCACTCCGCTAACCTGCAAAGTCGTTATCAACGTTGAATATTCCCTGACGTGGAGTCACCCGGCTGGAAAGGAAAAAATTGTGATTTCTTCTCCTTTCCCGCTCAAGAAATAACCGCCCTCGCTTTTAGCGAAATATCAGAGACTGATGAGCGGCGGCGCCTGTGCGTGCGCCGTCGCCGACGGCAATGGCCACGTTGCCTGCGGCAACCGCCGCATCCCCGCAGGCAAATACGCCGGAAACGTTCGTTTCGCGCATAACATCCACCTTAATAAACTCTCCGGTCGGCCCTGCTTCCATCTCACATCCGAGCTGAACGGCTAAAGGAGAACTCAGGCGTGTCCGGGGCTGAATAAACAGCCCGGCAAGCCTGATGATTCGCCCGCTGGCGAGGGTGATATCAGCCTGATCTTCCCCGATGGATAAAACCGGCTCGGCTTCTACCGTTACGCCACGTCGGGCTAACTGGGCGAGCTGCGCGGTATCCGGTGTGTAGGCCTCATTGAGGAACAGTGTGGTTGGCCCCCAATCCGGCAGTATCAGCGCCTGATGGATAGCCAGCGGCGATGACGCCAGTACGCCGATCATTCCGCCGTTCAGTTCATAGCCGTGGCAATAGGGACAGTGAAAAATCTTCTTTCCCCACAGCGCGGTCAGTCCAGGGAACGCCGGCAGCTCGTCCTTCACCCCCGTCGCCAGGATCAGGCGGCGCGCCGCAAACGACAGCCCGGATCCGACAGCGATGGCATAGCCCTCTGGCTCCGCTTTTGCATGGATGGCGGTGTCCGTCACCCATTCGACCGTGGGATAGGCCATCAGCTGCTCGCGCGCCTTGCTGGCTATCGTGCCGGGATGCTCTCCGTCCTGCCCCAGAAAGCCGTGAGAACTCTCAGCAAAGCGATTGCGGCGTTGCCCTGCATCGATGATCAAAACCTGCCGGCGCGCCCGTGCGAGCTGCAGGCCTGCGGAAACTCCGGCGTAGCTGCCGCCGACGATAATCGTATCATAAACCATCTTGCTCTCCTGAAATCGGTAACGGCCAGGTATTTTTCGAAACAACATAAGTTACTTGATAATGGGGTGTCAATACTCTCGTAACTTATGCTGTTTCAAGTTATGCTCGTCGCCAGTTCTTCAGGAAGCGATCGACATGAGAAATGACACCCGTCTCTCCCGTATGCTGCATGTATTGATCCACATGTCCCGGCATGACCGGCCCGCCACGTCGGATACCATCGCGGAGATGCTCAATACCAACCCAGTTGTAGTGCGGCGCACCATGGCACTGCTGAAAGAAAAGGGCTATGTGCGTTCGGAAAAAGGCCATCGGGGTGGCTGGACGTTAGCGAAACCGCTGGCGGGTATCACCTTGCTGGATATTCATAAGGCGCTGGGCTCCTCTTCACTGTTCGCGATCGGCTTGTCGACCGATCATCCGGAGTGCCTGGTCGAGCAGGCGGTGAACGCCGCATTAACCGAAGCGTTCGACGCGGCGCAGGCGTTGCTGTTGAAACGACTCGAAAGCGTGACCCTGGCAGAGTTAGCCAGCGATTTTGAACGCCGCTATCTGATGTGTTGAGTGTGTCTGTGGGAGCGGGCTGAGGGCCTGTCGATGTCTGCTCCTGACCCGAACCGCTCAGAATTCCTGTTTCCCCGTGCGCTTGCCGTTTTAACTGAACCTCATGAATCAGGACCGATGTCCCTGGACAGCATCTGGCTGTAAGGACAGGCTGGATCGCCAACGGCGAAAAAACGCCCGCCGGGCAGGGCCACATGGCTCCCTGCGACTGAAAATAACGGACTGAAATGCCGTTACGCAGGCTGTGGCTATCTGGCCTGAGGACTTTTATCCACCAACGCATCCGGCAGCGTGCTGCGCTGCCGGAACCACGCCGCGAAAAAACCGATAATAATGCAGAATTCGGCGATATCGCCGCCGTAATACATCCACTGCGCGGCCGCTTGTATCTCCGCAAGGCTGGCTGCGGTGCCGTGCGGGTAGCCGTAGCCGTACATCAGTTTACCGAGAATGGCATGAGCGGCTGTGGCCAGGAAGATGACCAAAAGTCGTACCGATCTCGGCGGGCGATGGGGCGCAGGATCAGGCCCGGCGACCGACCAGGTAAACAGGTAGCCAGAGAGGACAAAATGCAGATGAAGAAGAACAAACAGCAGGGGATTCGCCATACTCAGGGCGTAAAAGGGGGTGAGATAAAGCAGATACATACCGCCAATATCTAAAAAGGCAGCGGTAACCGGATGGATTAACAATCGCACCGGCCGGATACGCAGAATAGTCATGATGCCGCGCGCCCGTTGCGCGGAAACGCTGCGCAGCAAAAGCGAGCCTGGTGCGCCGAATACCAGGCCAAGCGGTCCAAACATCCCCAGACAGAGATGCTGCAGCATGTGACCCCGTAAATCGTGATGCGCCCAGTCAGCCAGGTGCGGTAACACGGAGGCCGCGAGCACAAGGGTACCGGCCGTAAAGCTGGCCAGGCGCCAGAGGCTCCATCGGGTGGTACGGCGCAGCCGCACCGCGGCCAGCAGATAAAAGCAGAGCAGGATGAAAGGCAGGATGCCCAGCAGCAGCCACAATGCGGCTGAAGGGTGTCCTCCTGAATGATGTATCATCGAATCCACTGGCTACCTTCCCGTCTCAAGATGCGCGGCCGCCCGCGCGTGGCGATAGAGGAAAATGCCTGCCGCAATGAACAGCAGACCAAAAGCGTTCCAGACAAGGTCGTACAGCCACAGGTTATCGACATAGCGGATCTGATGCAGCCTGAGCAGCTTATGGTCGACAATGCCGTCAAACAGCTGAAAAGCGCCCAGACCCAGAATGAAGCCCGCCCATGCCGCAGTGAGATCAAGTCGTTTTCGGCTGCGTAGATCGATAAACATAAAAAAGCCGAGCACAAAAAAGATCAGCTCGCCCGAATGCAGCAGACCGTCCGAAAACAGGCTGAACGCTAGCGTGCCCCAGTCAAAAAAGTGATGCCAGGCAAGGATTTGATGAAAAATGATTTCATCAACAGCCGCCATTAGTCCGATACCGAGAGGGACTGCAGCCTTTAATGAACGCTTCAGGTCTGGTTTGAGACATGGTTTTGCATGTGTCACCGCTTTCTCCTGAAATAACAATATAAAAGCCAGTTGAAAGCTTAGCTGAAATAACATTTTCAAATTCAGGCATTCAGGCGGGTCAATACCAGCATGACGGCTTAACCGAAGCGTCCCGAGCCTAAAATTTTTTGTACTGTTATCAAAGGCTTACTGGCACGCTGAGCAATTCCATAGCGCAATGGCCACATTTCTTTAAACGAAGGAAAATGAGCGCTACTCTTCCGCCTTTGCGGAAATGATTTCTAGTCGCGAAGGCAACTCCCGTTCGATTTTTTTACGATGGAAAGGAGAAAGCTTGCGCCATTCACGCGCTTCCTGCAGCGTACGACCACAGCCCTCACACCAGCCTTTTGTTTTACTGAAGATACAGATATCAGTACAGGGGGACTTTACGGACATAACTACTCCTTAGACAGGGATCAGATGAGAACAGGCTGAAATTGCAGACCAGTCGCCGCCTGGTCTCTCAGGATATCGACGGCGCTATCAGCCCGTTAATAACGGTTTTTCAGCCTTCTTGCCTCAGGCGTACTGAATGTTCATCATTCCCTGTTCGGTTCGGTTGATGGAGGCATCGACCTGCCAGGTCGACCGAATGAGCGCCGGCGTAAGCACGGCAGCCGGAGCACCCGTGGCCACGATCTGTCCCTCATGCAATACCACCAAATGCTGACAATATTTTGCCGCGAGATTGAGATCGTGCAGTGCCACAAACACGGTAACGGGCAATGCGGAGATAAGTCGCATTAGTTCCAGCTGAAACTGTATATCCAGATGATTGATCGGTTCGTCCAGCAGCAGGATATCCGGCTGTTGTGTGAGGGCACGGGCTATCTGACAACGCTGACGTTCTCCGCCTGACAGGCGATGCCAGGATCGGTGCGCCAGGGCATTAAGCTTCATCAGCGAAAGCGATTGCTGCACAGCCTCCTCATCAGCCTGACGCCATGGCGCGAATGCGCTGCGATGCGGTGTACGGCCGAGACGCACAATATCAATAACGCTCATCTCCGCCTCAGACTCCGCATGCTGCGGCACAAAAGCAATCTTGCGGGAAAGCTGACGTCGGCTCAGATTACTTGTCAGCGTACCGCCAATTTTTACGCCCGCGTAAGCGCAGGCCTGTACGCCAGCCATAGCGCGAATCAGCGTGGACTTACCGGAGCCGTTCGGGCCAAGCAGCCCCACTGTTTGCGATCGTTTCGCACTAAAACTGATATCAGATAAAATGCTACGAGCCTGAAGTGTCACGCTCAGTTTCTCAACCACGACATGCATCATCATTTCTCCCGGTTTCGGTACAGAATCAGGGCAAAAACAGGGGCGCCGACCAGAGCCGTAACCACGCCAATGGGTAAGACCTGATGGCTAATCAGGGTGCGTGATACCAGGTCTGCAAGGATCATGAAATGACATCCGGCAAGAAAGGCGACTGGTATCGTGATAAGGTGCCGGTGCCCGGCCATCATGCGCGTTATATGCGGGATGACCAGCCCGACAAAGCCTACAGCGCCAATAGCGCTGACGATAACTGCGGTAATCAAAGCGGTAGTCAGCAGCAAAATAATGCGTACCAGCAATACCCGTGTGCCAAGCGTTGCAGAGACGTCGGTACCCACATTGAATGTATCCAGTGATCGGGCATAGCAGATCACTATCAGTAAGCCTGTCGCCACTACGACAAGGCACAGCAGTGCATCAGCCCAGCGTACACCGCTCAGGCTACCCAGCAACCAGAACATTACGCCGCGCGATTGTTCGGCGTTTGCCGCCGTACTGACAATGTAGGATGTCAGCGCATTAAACAGTTGTGTACCGGCGATACCGGCCAGGATGATGCGTGACGCGTTCTCGCGCATGCCGCCCGACAACACTACGATCAGCGAAAAAGCAATACAGGCCCCGGTGAATGCCCCGGCTCCTGTGGTGAGTGCGCCGCTGCCAATACCAAGCAGCATGACACTGACGGCACCGGTTGAGGCTCCGGCAGAGATGCCCAGTAAATAAGGATCAGCAAGCGGATTACGCAATAACGACTGCAAAACCAGGCCGCATAACGCCAGGCCACCACCACTGCTGGCTGCCATCAGCGCCCGGCTCATACGGTACTGCCAGATAATTCCGGCTTCGACAGAGGGCAGATCGAAGTGGGTTAAACCAAGGCCATTAGTTATTGCACGAGCAGTAGTGGCAAAACTCACTGGTATATCGCCGGTCGCAGCAGCCAGCACCATCATTACAGGCAGACTCAGTATGCCAGTAAAAATTATCAGGCCGTTTCGCCAGTAAAAAAAAGGATGATTTGTCATCTGGAGTGATCGAAAGCATGGATCTGTTGCCCAATCAGCTCCACCGCTTCTACATTACGTAATGACGGATTGAGCGACATAGCCGGAACCACTGCAATATGGCCTTGTTTCACCGCAGGCATTTCGCGCGTGACAGGGTCAGTTTCCAGAAATCTTTTTTTTGTCATCACGTCATCTGCGGGGTAAAGACGCCTGTCCATGCTCGCGATGACGATAACATCTGGCTGAGCCTTAACAATGTATTCCCACGTCACCGCAGGCCACTCTTCGTCTGAATCGATGGTGTTAGACAGACCAAGGGTTTTACTGATCCAGCCTGGTGCGCCTTTGTTACCGGCTACCCACGGGTCGCCTTTCAGACGAGTGCTTGAAAACCAGTACACGACTTTAAGCGGTGTTGATGGCTTTACACGACTCTGATTCTGCACGGCAGCGATGCGCTCAGACAGCGTCTGCTTCAGCGCTTCGCCACGTTCAGGTACATCAAAAATGCGCGCCAGTGCGGTAATTTCATCAAAAATAATATCAATAGAGTAAGGTTCAGAACGTGCGCCATCACTGTTCGAGGTAGCGGTGACTGTTTTTGCTGTGCAGTCAGCTGGCGATATCCAGGTTTTGATACCCAGCTGTTCAAATTGCTGGCGTGTGGCGACTTCGCCCTGCGGCCCAACGTGCCAGCTGTACTGGGCAAGTACAATCTCGGGGCGCTGAGCTGCTACTGCTTCGAATCCAGGCGCATTCTCAGCCAGCCGTTTCAGTTTTTCACCCTGCTGTTTCAGATCATCGGGGAGTGCGCCAAACCAGACGGATGTGCCTGCTATTTTCTGTTCCAGTCCCAGCGCCAGCATCAGTTCTGTTTCATGCTGACCAATGGTCACAACACGTGAGGGTACCTGACTGAACGTCTCTTTAAACCCACAGTTTTCAACTGTGAGCGGGTAGTTAGTGGCGCCCAGGCTGATCAGAGGGAATAGCAATATTGCAGACATAATTAGAGGGGAAATCAGTTTCATCATTATGCTTAAAGTTATGTTATAACGTAACAATATGCACAGTGAAAAATTTTCTGTCAATGCGTAAAGAACGATTCAGCAAATGACGCAGTCAATCAACTCCATCAGAATCAGCATCATTGCGCACAAAACATTCTGCACTAATCAATCGCCGATATGTCGTCTTAAAAGCACCAGCTGGTATCGGAAAAAATCACGTTAACAACGGAGCAACTCTGGCAAAGGGCCGTGCTGCATCCCAGTAAAATGTCCGCTTCTGGCACAAAGTGGACAATCTGACTGAGTGGAAGGTCTGCTTCGAGCGAAAAGCGGACATTGAGTGTTCGAAGATTAATTGCATCCTTCTGGTTTACCTGTGCAGGCATACCGTAAGCGAATTGTCACAAAATGAGCCAGTACCAGACAAACACATCTGAAATAACGAATATATTATTAACTCAAGAATTGCAGGCAGTGATAATATCTTTATTTCCGGACTCAGGAGTCATCATGCCTCATTTTCAGCCTCTTCAGCTTTTCAAAAATCTCTCTGATGAGACACGTCTCCGTCTGGTGCTGTTGCTGCGTGAAAAAGGGGAGCTCTGCGTCTGTGAGCTCACGTCAATCCTGAAAGAAAGTCAGCCTAAAATTTCCCGACATCTGGCCTTGCTCAGAGACGCCAGTCTGCTTATCGACAGGCGTGACGGCAAGTGGATTTATTACCGGTTGTCACCACACATGCCCGCCTGGGCTGCTGCGGTGATTGAGCAGGCTTACCTGTGTCAGCGCGATGACATTATGCAACTCAGTCAGCAGGCTGAAATGAATAACGCGACTACCAACGGCAAGCCTGTCTGTATTTAAAATTTATCCAGACACATATGTTTTTTCATATTTGTTTGCAGGGTTATCTTGAGTTCGGTTTACAGGCTTTATATTCAAAGGAGAAAGTATGATTCTGGCAGGCGCTATATTCGTCCTGACGCTGGTGCTGGTTATCTGGCAGCCAAAGGGACTCAGTATTGGCTGGAGTGCCGTTATCGGGGCCGCGCTGGCGCTGCTGACAGGTGTGGTGCATATCGGTGACATTCCGGCCGTCTGGCAGATTGTCTGGAACGCCACGGCCACGTTTATCGCGGTGATTATCATCAGCCTGCTGCTTGATGAGTCTGGCTTTTTTGAATGGGCCGCGCTGCACGTTTCCCGCTGGGGAGGCGGTAAAGGCCGGCTGCTGTTCACGTTTAGTGTTCTGCTGGGGGCGGCAGTGGCGGCGCTGTTTGCCAATGACGGGGCGGCACTTATCCTGACCCCGATTGTCATCGCCATGCTGCTGGCGCTGGGCTTCAGCCCTGGCGCCACGCTGGCGTTTGTGATGGCGGCAGGCTTTATCGCGGATACCTCCAGCCTGCCGCTCATCGTATCGAATCTGGTCAACATCGTGACGGCAGACTTTTTTAAACTGGGGTTCAGCGAATATGCGTCTGTCATGGTGCCGGTCAATATCGCGTCCGTGACGGCCACGCTGGTTATGCTTCACCTCTTCTTCCGTAAAGACCTTCCGGCCACTTATGACCTGGCGAAACTGAAGGTGCCACGGGAAGCCATTCGGGACATGCGAACCTTTAAAGCCGGATGGCTGGTCCTGATCCTGCTGCTGGCCGGTTTTTTTGCCCTGGAGCCGCTCGGCGTTCCGGTCAGTCTGGTAGCGGCTGTAGCCGCATTTGTTCTCTGGCTTGTTGCCCGGAAGGGGCTCATAATTGACACCCGTAAAGTGCTGAAAGGCGCCCCCTGGCAAATAGTCATCTTCTCGCTGGGGATGTATCTCGTGGTATACGGACTGCGCAACGCCGGACTGACGGATTACCTCTCTGCCATCCTGAACCGGTTTGCAGAACACGGCATCTGGGGTGCCACGCTCGGCACCGGTTTTCTGACGGCCTTTCTGTCCTCGGTGATGAACAACATGCCTACCGTCCTGGTCGGTGCCCTTTCCATTGATGCCAGCACGGCTCAGGGCGTGGTTAAGGAAGCCATGATTTACGCCAACATCATCGGCTGTGACCTCGGCCCTAAAATCACCCCCATCGGCAGCCTGGCGACCCTGCTGTGGCTGCACGTGCTGGCGCAGAAAAACATCACCGTGAGCTGGGGCTACTACTTCCGCGTGGGAATTGTGATGACCCTGCCGGTGCTTCTTGTGACGCTGGCCGCACTTGCCCTGCGCCTGTCTGTTTAACCTTAACCCCGGGGCTGCGTCTGCGCAGCTCCTTAACGGAGTACCGCTCATGACTGACATTACCATTTACCACAACCCGGCCTGCGGGACGTCGCGTAACACCCTGGCGCTTATCCGCAACAGCGATGTTGAGCCCACGGTGATTTTGTATCTGGAGACGCCACCCTCCCGCGACGGGCTGAAAAAGCTGATAGCCGATATGGGTATCAGCGCACGCGACCTGCTGCGTAAAAATACAGAGCCGTATGAGCACCTGGGTCTGGCAGAGGACCGGTTCAGCGATGACGAACTGCTCGATGCGATGCTGGAACACCCCATCCTCATCAACCGTCCGGTGGTCGTGACGCCGCTCGGCACAAAGCTCTGTCGCCCGTCTGAGGTGGTTCTGGACATCCTGCCAGACCCGCAGCAGGGACCTTTTACCAAAGAAGATGGCGAACAGGTCATTGATGAGCACGGGAACCGAATCAGCCACTGAATCTGGAGCGTCCTGTCAACAGAACGTGAGATGCAAAGGCAGAAGCCGGTATCTGCCGGCTTTTTTATATGCTGCGCTGGTTTACCCGCTCTGAAAGCTGCGCGGCACTTTCTTTCCTTTCGCTGTAGCGATCGCTCAGATAATCACTGCGACCGCGCGTCAGCAGGGTGAATTTCATCAGCTCCTCCATCACGTCAACGATGCGATCATAATACGGGGAAGGCTTCATGCGGCCGTCTTCCTCAAACTCGGCCCAGGCTTTTGCAACGGATGACTGGTTCGGGATGGTGAGCATACGCATCCAGCGCACCAAAATGCGCATCTGGTTAACGGCATTGAACGACTGCGAGCCGCCGCTGACCTGCATGACCGCGAGGGTTTTCCCCTGTGACGGTCGGACCGCGCCGGACGTCAGGGGTATCCAGTCAATCTGTGTCTTCATGATGCCGGTCATTGCGCCGTGCCGTTCCGGCGAGCACCAGACCATGCCTTCAGACCAGAGCACCAGCTCGCGCAGCTCCACAACTTTCGGATGCGTCTCCGGTGCATCGTCGGGCAGCGGCAGGCCGGACGGGTTAAAAATTTGCACCTCTGCACCCATCGCGGTCAGCAGGCGGGCGGCTTCTTCCGTCGCCAGCCTGCTGTAAGAGCGTTCCCGCAGCGAGCCATAGAGCATCAGGATGCGGGGTGGATGCGCCACTTCTGTGGTACGCAGTTTCTCTTCAGTCAGCGGCGCGTCAAAAAGGCTGGGGGCAATGTTTTTCAGGGTATCTTTCATGTTGTTCACAATAGGGTCTCTTCGGGAGTCGTCACGGGTGACAGGCCGCAGCTGCCGCCTGCACAGCATTCTTCTGTCAGAAAGGCCATCAACTGTTCAAGCTTCGCATAGCAGGGTCTGCAGAACAGGGTACGGCTCTGGCGCTCCTGACTGACCAGCCCGGCGGACATTAGCGCGGAAATATGATGGCTGAGCGTGGAGGGAGGAATGCCGAGGCGCTTCTGCAAAGCACCGACCGGCAGGCCGTCATGACCCGCTTTAACCAGTTCCCGGTACACGCTGAGACGGGTCGGGTGCCCCAGCTCACGGAGCGCACTTGCTGCGATATTTAAATCCATACGGCCTCCTCAATCTATGTTTCCAGAATAATGGAAATATAGTCAGCGTCAAATATTTTCCCCCGGAATGGATGTCACGCTCTTAACCCGGTTCTGTCCGGCAGAGGAGGGGTGGATACGCCAGATAACTATTGAAATTGCCGTTATGAAAAGGGTAAGGATGGAAGATAAAAGCAATGTGCCGGGTATGCCGTATCGCTCCAGTAGCATGGCGTAAGCTGACGGAGCGAGCGCCGCGAGGAAAAAAGCGGGTGACAGCAGTACGCCTGTTTTACGGGCATATTGCTGCGAACCAAACAGCACAAGGGGTAGTACGGCCTTAACTACCGTACTCAGTCCGTTCACCGCACCGTAACTCAGAATAAAGATGGCTGTAGCTACAGGGGTAATATCACCCGCAAGGCCAGCCAGAAAGCAAAATGGCAGCAGAATGCCAGTCACCAGGCTGAGACGGATCGCAGAGGTACGTGTGCCAGAAGCCACATCCAGCAGTCTGGCGCTTACCTGCCCCATGCCCCACAACATTCCCGCCACAGCAGGCAAGTCATAAGCGGCCAGTATCTGCGGAAAATGAGTGGACACGCCGGTGGAAACAAAGCTTATCAGCGCTATTAGCGTGGCGTAGCACAGGCCGCTCAAGAATGCTTTTCGGTCTTCTGCTGTTCCGATAGCCGGAAGAGCGGACTGCCCGGCAACGGGAGGTTGACTCCGACGCCCTGCCGGAACGGTGGACAGAAAAAGCAGGCTGACAATGCCCGCACAGCCGTAAACGATAACGGCATGCCGCCAGTCGGTAATGTGCAGCAGCCCAGCGCCAGCAGGCCAGAACGCGACTGAAGCGAGACCGCCAAGCTGTGTGACCAGTGCAATTGCCCGGCGGGCCCCTGCGCCTGCGGTGTCTACAAGCAGAGCAAAGGCGGCATCATACAGAGCAAGTCGCATGCTAGCTCCTGTCAGGAGCCAGACGGCAACCCACGATGCTGTTGAATGGGTGAAAGCCATCAGAAAACAACAGATGATAATGGTGAAGGTTCCCGCCATCATCATCGTACGTCCGCCGGTACGGGCTATAAGGGCACCGGTAAGCGGCGAAACAAGGCCCATAACAAGCATGGCAATAGTCAGGCCGGAGAATGTCACAACCGGCGACCAGCCTGTATCCGCCATAATGGCGCTCCCGAAGACTCCTGGCATATAGAATGTGATACCCCAGTTGATAAGCTGCGTCATGCCAATGCAGAAAATGGTGCGGCCTGTTAGATGCCCGTCAGTCACATCTACTCTCCGGAAATGTGGAGTCGCCCTGCCCAAGCGTACGCTGCATGATGACCGTATCAAGCCAGCGTCCGTGCTTGAAGCCCACAGATTTGAGCGTTCCGGTAATGCTGAAGCCTGCCGCACTATGCAGGGCAATAGAGGCGGTGTTTTCGCTGTTGCCAACTACGGCCACGAGCTGGCGAAAGCTATGGGCCTCTGCCCATACGACCGCACTCGATAACAGCTTTTTTCCAATCCCCCTACCCTGAAAGTCAGGGGCAATATATACCGAGTCCTCCAGGGTGAATTTGTATGCACACCGCTCACGGTAGAGTGACAGGTAGCAGTACCCGCAGATATCGCCGTCCTCAACCGCCACAAACCAGGGCAGTCCTGCTGCCTGCACCTTTTTCAGACGGGCTGTCATTTCAGCCGAATCCGGCGGTTCGGTTTCAAAGGTGGCGGTGCCATGCAATACGTGATAAGCATAAATCTGCTGGATGGCAGGAATATGTCGTTCATCTGCTTCAGTTATTTCCATCGATACTGCTCCTTCTGCGGTCAGAAGCAGAGACTAACCCGAACGAAGAATTTCAGACAGGCAGCAGGACTTATCAGCGGCATAAGGAAAATTTTGGGATGGCAAACCTGAATCTCGATCATCTGGCTACTTTCAGACTGGTTATCAGCCGGGGCAGTTTCTCTGGCGCGGCTGAAGCACTTGGTTTGTCGCAGCCTGCAGTGAGCCTGCAGATAAGACAACTGGAGCAGGCGCTTCAGGTCCGCCTTATCGAGCGAACCAGCCGGGGAGTAAGACCCACGTCTGCCGGTCTGACTCTGGCTGAGCACAGCTTAAAAATTGATGCCGTGGTAAGTACAGCAGTTGAATCAGTGTGTATGCATTCCGATGAGATAACCGGCACTGTTACTGTCGGCACAGGCGCAACGGCCTGTATACATCTGCTGCCTCCTTTACTGCAGCAATTACGACAGACCCATCCCCTCCTGAAAGTGGACGTACGCACAGGTAACACTTCCGATATTGTGCGGGGCGTGGAGGAAAATCGTATCGATATTGGGCTGGTGACTCTGCCTGTCGCAGGTAAAAGCCTCAGCATCATCCCGCTGGGTACGGATGAGTTCGTTGTCATCATGGGAAAGGATGCATCAGAGCAGAGCGCGAAAATATGGACTCCGGGCGCATTGCTGCCGCTCCCGCTGATTATCTTCGAACCGGGAAGCGGGACACGCGCCCTGATTGATCAATGGTTCCGGGAGACGGGGCATATGGCCTGCCCGGTTATGGAGCTGGGCAGTATTGAGGCTATTAAGAGAATGGTCCGTGCTGGTCTTGGCTACAGCATTGTTCCCCGAATGTCTGTTGCATGTATTGGGGAAAGAGCGGGACTCGATCTTTACTCTTTGACGCCCCCTCTTCACAGGACGCTCGGGGCAGTTATGCGGGAGGACCGGATTGTAAGCAGAGCAATGAATGGAGTGCTGAAAAGCCTGCACAGCAGTTTTACAAAAAAAGAAATCATATAAATCTTGCTCGATATCTAAACCGGACAGGTCCGATCTACTCTTTCTGGCGAAGTATAACTACAGCGCTTATCAGCAATCAATTGCCCGCTTTTCAATGTCCGTTTTTAGCACATAGCAGACCTTGTAATACCATCTTGCTGGCCCCCTCCGGCTCCCCGGCGTTGCCGGGTCGTCAGCCCTACTGCGCTAACCAACTGCGCCGGTAAGCTCCGCCGACTCCCTCCGGTGTTCGGGCCTTACGGCTAGGGTCTGATGGCAACGGCTAGGTTAGCCGTCAATGTTCGCTATGAGCAAAAAGCGGACGTTATAGCTTAAGATGCCACTTGCTGTAAGAATAAAAAACAGCACAATCAAAGAGCTTAATTTGTGACCGGGAGCGATGTCAGATGGATATGATGCTTAGGTTTATGCTTTCCCAATATGCAGAGCTGCCTTTTTCGCAGAAAAATCTTCATAGCTGGGTTGAAAAATGGATTTATGAGCAGGAACTAAGATGCGCAGACAGTGCTTTTGCCGCAAGGTTTCCGTGGAAAGAAACGGGTTTGCCTCAATCCTATTTTTTACAGCGAAAGCTCTGTATCAATGGCCGATATTTTCTGACAGGCCCGCGTTATAAAGGCGGCGATATTAACTGCCCTTTTATCGATGTCGTAGCTTCGAGCGCCGGAATGGATGATTCCGTGCTTAAAGCTATCAGCCGGGAATGGAGGGAATTAAAACCACAACATATTCGCCAGCTTACGCCCGGCCACACTGCTGCCCAGGGTATAACTGATCAGCTTATATATGCATCCTGCCCGGTTAATAAACCAAAATATTATGACGATGCCCTTACCCTAAAGCCTGCTGCAAGCGCCGATTTTGATTGGTGCCGACAGGCTTTGCTGAAGGCCTACCAGCATTCATGGTCTACGATACCTGCCTTATCAGGTAGCCTGCGCTCTGTAGATAACGAAGACCTCAGTAAACATATTCTCAAGGGCCATGCGTATATAATTTACGAACAAGGCGACAGGGCCGGCTTAATCATTTGCGAGCCAGGGGAAATAGCTTTTTTAAAGGGTTGGCGGATTTCAGAAGAAGTCATCCTTCCCACGTTTCGCGGACGCGCTCTGGCTTCCCGGGCACAGCGCTTGCTGCGTAACCCCCTTTACCACTTTAGCCGGGAGGATAGCTTGATTACAGGAACTATCCTTCCGGAAAATTTTCCATCTATAAGAACAGCTGAAAAAGCGGGACGGGCATGCGTTCTCAGATACGAGTTCTTACCGGTGCTTTTTGATTGAACGGCACATCGCCATAACGTATTAATGTCCGCTTCTGGCACACAACGGACGGTGACTGATCATTTCCTTTTGAAGATGCTTCTCATAGGATTCGCTCTAAAATTTGCTAACTGAAGTAGCCCTCCGAGTCTTAACACACAGAAAAAGTTAGTAATTCAATACGCATAAAAATCATGTCGTTACATATTACTAACTGTTAGGGCCATTCAGATATAATGATGGCTGCGTGATTGCCCGTTCAGCTGAAGCAAAGCGCATGGGTATCAAAATGGCGGCTCCCTGGTTTAAGCATGAACGCTATTTTCGCGATAACGGCGTACACGTTTTTAGTTCTAACTATGAACTCTATGGCGATATGTCGGCGCGGATGATGGCAATACTTGACGAGATGCCTGCCGGGCAGGAGGTGTACTCTATCGATGAAAGCTTTCTCGATGTCACCGGCATCAGCAGTTATATGCCGCTGGAACGCTTCGGTCAGCAGATGCGCGAGCGCGTTCGCCGGGAAACCGGCCTGACCATTGGTGTAGGTTTTGGCCCGACCAAAACGCTGGCCAGTCTTGCGAATCAGGCGGCAAAGCAGTGGACGAAAACACACGGCGTGGTCGATCTCTCGGAGACACGGCGCCAGCAAAAATAGCTGCAGCTGACGCCCATTGGCGATATCTGAGGTATTGGCTGGCGCATCGCCCAGCGTCTGGAAGAGATGGGGCTCCCGCTGCCGGCATCTCACCGTCTCTGTGACGACCGGGCGCTATGGCGATGAACCCAGATACTCGGCTACGGCACCCGTCAGCTGGCAATATCCGACGGCGGACACGCGTGACATTGTAGCCTTTGCGCTGATGACGGCGCTGGACGCCATCAACCGTTCAGGGAAGGGGAAAATCGGTTTTGCCAGTCAGACCACAGGAAACCAGGCGTGGCAGATGAAACGTAACATGCTGCCGCCTCGTTACACTACGCGCCTGGCTGATATCCCTGTCATCAAATAGTGAGCATAATCTGCTGGCGTTATTTAGCGCCGGCATAGTCCTGACTGCCCGTCTTATCGCTTACTATTTACCATCCTGCTTAATTTTTGCTTAAGCATACTCCGTTAATCTGGTCGCTCTGTCAGCCCATGCCGGGCTTTTCCGGAGCACTTTCATGCAAAATAATAACACACAGCCTCTCGCTTTAAGCAAAGTACCCACAGTCACCGCAACGTTCTGGTTAGTGAAAATTCTTGCCACAACGCTTGGTGAAACCGGGGGTGATGCAGTCACAATGTCGATGAATCTCGGCTATTTCACCGGCACCCTGATTTTTGCCCTGATTTTTCTTGTTGCCGTTGTTGTTCAGATAAGACACAGCAGCTTCAATAAGTGGATCTACTGGATCACTGTGGTGGCAACCACCACAATGGGAACCACGCTGGCCGATTTTGCCGATCGCTCACTCGGGATAGGCTATCCGGGCGGAACGCTGCTGCTGAGCACGCTGTTAATACTCACGCTGTTTCTCTGGCGCGTGACCTGCGGTACCGTTGCGGTAAGCTCAGTCAATACCGGCGTGACGGAGATTTTTTACTGGGTGACAATTATGTTTTCGCAAACCCTGGGTACGGCACTCGGCGACTGGACGGCAGACACGGAAGGACTGGGTTATGAGGGCAGCATGATGTTGTTTGCCGGCGCACTCGCTGTTGTCTGGGCTGGCAGCCGCTTTACGACCTTCTCACGCACCGCACTTTTCTGGACCGCCTTTATTCTTACCCGGCCGCTGGGTGCAGTTGTCGGGGATTTCCTCGATAAGCCGCTAGCGGCGGGCGGGATGGCGCTGAGTCGCTATAGTGCGTCCCTGACCCTGACGCTACTTATCGTGACGCTGCTCTGGCTATTACCACAGCGACCAGCCATCCACTCAGCCCCGGCGCATTAACCGCGTACTTTATTCAGGCGCGAGGTTTGTCAGCGGCGTGATGCGGTATGCACAGCGTCGCGCCTGCTGCAGAATATGTTCAACGCGCTCTACTTTCGCCTCCAGTACCTCACTGAACAGCATCAGTTCAGCGCGGCAGAACCCCTGGCAGGCAGCGGCAGCGGCACAGATGGGACAGTGGTTCTCAATCAGCAGGAGCGTGCCGTCGGCCTGCTCCTCATACTCCGCCATATAGCCCTCCAGCGACCGCAGGGCTGCCAGGCGCGCAACCCGCTCCCGCAAGCTGGCAGCATCCTGTAGCTCACGCAGGTAGGCGGCGCGGCTGCTCTGTTCGCGCAAATCTATCAGGCGATCAATCGCCTGTTCACCAAAAGCGTGCCGCACCGTATCCAGCAGCTGCACTGTCAGCGTTGCATGCGCATCCGGAAAGCGACCGTGTCCCGCCTGCGTCAGCATCCAGAACTGTCCCGGACGCCCTACTCCTTTGCTCCGCGAGAAAGACTCTACCAGTGCTGATGACGCAAGTTTGCTGAGTTGCTGACGAGCCGCTTCAGCCGTCATGCCCAGCAGGTCTCCCGCCTCAGCAGACTGCAGCGGCCCGCGCGTTTTCAGCAGGTAAAGCAAACGTTCTGGTGTTGCCTGTGCGCTTTCACCCGAATTTAACAAGCGATTGCTTGACAAAATATTTTACCCTCTTTAATAATCCAAGCGTTTTCTTGTTTTATTAATGTAACGGATCCCGCTGCGCTCAGCAACGGGGCAAATGACGCAACGCATGCCGGGAGGCTTATATGTCGTCAGGACAGGAAGGAAGCTGGAGTGAGTTACTGGGAGGCAAAAATCTGTTTTTTGCCGTTGCGCTTTCAGGCGGCGTCGCACTGCACGCCATTAATATCTACATTGCCACCACGGTGCTTCCCTCCGTTATCAGGGAAATTGGCGGACTGCATCTCTACGCATGGAACACGACGTTATTTGTCGTCGCCTCAATACTGGGTTCTGCGCTGACCGCACGCCTGCTGGCCGTAACCGGCGCGCGGCAGGCTTATCTGGTGGCGGCACTGCTGTTTATAGCGGGCAGTCTGGTCTGTGCGCTGGCACCCGACATGCCGGTAATGCTGGCAGGCCGTGCACTACAGGGGCTGGGCGGTGGTTTTCTGTTCGCACTCTGCTATGCCATGATCTATGCCGTTTTTGAGGAGAAGCTCTGGCCACGGGCGATGGCGCTGATCTCCGGCATGTGGGGCGTGGCGACGCTTTTGGGTCCGGCGGCGGGCGGAATATTTGCCGAAATGGATGCGTGGCGCATGGCATTTGGCATACTGATACCGGTTACGCTGAGTTATATGCTGCTGGTCTGGCTGATTTTCCCGGCGCGTAAACGGGCAGAGGCCTCTCACACCGGTAAGCTCCCCTGGGTACAGTTAATATTCCTGGTCACAGCCGTTTTGGCTGTGAGCGCAGGGAGTATGTCCTCTGCCATCACGGTGAATATAGCCGGAATAAGCGCAGCGGCTTTACTGATACTGCTGCTGATCCGCCAGGAATTTATCAGTGAAACCCGCCTGTTACCGCGTAATGCGCTGCGTCTGAATTCGCCTCTGCTGGCGCTCTACATCACAATGGCTCTGCTCATTATCGGCATGACCAGTGAAACCTTTGTGCCCTATTTTCTTCAAATCCTGCATGGCCAGACGCCGCTGATTTCCGGTTATCTGGCGGCGCTGATGGCGGCAGGCTGGACGGTATCAGAAATATGGAGTTCCGGCTGGCAGATGCGAGGCATTAAGCGCGCGATTGCCGCAGGGCCCGCGCTGGTTCTGGCTGGCATGGTGCTGCTGGCGTTTGTAACTCCACGCTCAGCCAGTAGCGACGGGCAGATACTCGTGCTGATCGGGACGGGGCTGGCTCTGATTGGGTTTGGCATCGGACTGGGCTGGCCACATTTGCTGACGCGCATCCTGCAGGTGGTTCCCGCAGACGATCAGGACGCTGCCGCAACGTCTATCACCACGGTTCAGCTGTTTGCTACCGCACTGGGCTCCGCCATAGCCGGTATGCTTGCCAACGCCGGTGGCCTGTCCGCGCCGGGGGGGATCGCTGGCGCCTCCTCTGCGGCCTGGCTGCTTTTTGCCGTCATGGCAGGTGCCCCGATGCTCTCTCTGCTGAGCGCTAAAAAGGTCATCGCCGGATTTAAGCAGCAGAAAGTCAGCTAAAACCGGAACGCCTCTGTTGAGCTGTCAGAGGCGCTCTGGCTTGCGCAAAGCGTTGTGTGGGGATCCAGAGAACTCACCGGCTGGCCGGACGACGTAACAGACAGGATCAGTTCTGCTGTAGTGCGCGCTGTTCGCTCTCGTTCATCGCGCGGTGCAGGGTATCAAGCAGCGGTTCAATATCCAGCGGCTTGGTAAAAACGTCAAATACACCCTCCTGAAACGTACTGCGGCAGACATCAAGGGTGCCATATCCGGTCATAAGAATGACCGGCAGCAGAGGATGACGGGCGCGCTGTGCTGTCAGCCACTCCAGCCCACTGATGCCGGATAGCCGGACATCCACCAGCAAACAGCCGCGCAGCGGCAGCGGTTCTGCAGTGGCCGCGGCATCAAACGCAGCCAGCTCGCCGAAATCGGCCACCTCATAATCCACAGTTTTCAGCAGAAATCCCAGCGACTCCCTTACTGACAAATCATCATCCACTAACCACACTTTCGCGCTCATTCCATTACTCCGCTGCCGGAAAAATTAACGTTATCTCTGCGCCATATGTGGCGCTGTTTACCCGTTGCCGCCGGGCGCTCGTGCGCAAAACCAGGGTTGCTATCAGCGCTTGCCCGGCCCGGAACTGTCCGGAAGAAAGCAACAAAATGACGTACAGGCTTCAGTCGGGCTGTCAGCAGGAAAGCCCTGTTGTTATCGTTCAGTCCTGTCCGCGCACGCTGTGCGATGCTGATGTCCGCTCTGCTCCGAACAAACATCTGGTACTGATTTATGAGCAGTCGCCACCCCTGCATGCGCGTATTTTCAGAAAAGTTCGCTGCCTGCCGCAGCGGATCCCGCTGTTCAGCTCGATGCCATAAGCGTGATATCCGGCCTGCTGCACAGGATACGTCTGTCAGGCCTGCTACTCTCCTGCAAACCATCGGCATAGTGTGAACAGAATCAACAATAGTCAGCAAAAATAATTGCTTATCTTTCACAGGCAATGCATCTGCGGCATAGTGCTTTGTTAAGACACTGAATTATTCAGCGTTTACCGGGTGTGATCTTTCCACAATCGTTTTCAGAACACTATCAGCAGTAGTCTGGATAGCGCAGCCTGCAGTACCACTCTAAACTCATGCCGCAGGCGGAATAACGTATAAAGAGGTGTAACGATGCTCCATAAGAAATTGCATTTTGCCCTGCTTTTTGCCGGGATCTGTTTTTCCGGCAGCATAATGGCATCTGCCACTGACGTAGCAGAAAACGTTAATCAGCGACTCAGCTGGATGAAAGATGTTGCCGGTTATAAAGCTGTCAGGCATTTGCCCATAGAGGATTTACAGCAGGAGGCGAATGTGCTGGCGAAGTCCGTAGCGGAAGCGGAAAAGCTGGGGCTGGATGGCCATTCTGTCAGACCCTTTATTCAGGCGCAGATGGATGCGGCGAAAGCGATTCAGTACCGTTATCGCGCAGACTGGCTGACAGCGCCTGAAGCCGGATGGCAGCCTCAGCCACTTGATGTCATCAGGACACGGCTGAGCCAGCTCAACACAACGATTCTGAAGGATATTAATGAAAATCTGCAGCATAAAAAGTTGCCCGATCGTGACACCTTTATACAGACGGTAAAGCAGCCTAATCTCAGTGAGAAAGAGGTGCTGCGCCTGTGGCAGACGCTGAACGAAATAAAACGCCAGTAAGCCGCTGCCTGTGACGGGTCAGCATCATGGGCAAGGTGTTGAAAGCCTTCAATGCTGTCAGATCAGAAAAGCTCACCGGACCCTGCTGACTGCAGCCGGAATGCCTGTTTCATTATGCGCGCCTCTTCTGCCGGGCTACGGCCAAACAGGCGCTTAAATTCACGGCTGAACTGTGAATCACTCTCGTAGCCTGTGCGTGCCGCCGCTCCGGCAGCCGTCATGTTCTGCTGGATCAGCATCAGTCGGGCGCGATGTAAGCGCAGGGATTTAAGATATTGAATAGGTGAAGTGTGCGTAACGGTTTTGAAATGCAGGTGAAAGCGCGGCACGCTCATCCCCGCCTCCCGGGCAAGTTGCGTGACGTTTATGGGCTGCTGCCAGTTGTCATGAAGTTGCTGCAGGGCGCGGGCAATGCGGCCAAAATGGCCCTGATAAGCCAGCGCCGCGCGTACAGCAGCACCCTGCTGCCCCATCAGGATACGAAAGCAGATCTCTTCCACACGGCCCGGCCCCAGTATCCGGGCTTCGAGTGGATCCCGTAATACCTGAAGCAGCGCCAGCGTGCTCTGTAACAGTGCGCTATCCAGCGGCGTAGAGATAATAGCGGCGGCTGCCTTTTCTTCACCCGCGGGCTTTTCCGGCACCTGCGCAATGAGTTTCGCCAGGACATTCACGTCAAAACGAATGGCCAGGCCCAGTAGCGGTTCAGCAGACGTTGCTTCCGTTTCCGCTGAGAAAGGCAAAGGCACCGATAACACCAGATAGTGTTGCGCATCATAGCGATAGACGTTATCCGCCAGAAAGGCACGCTTGGCTCCCTGACAAATAATGATGATGCCCGGTTCATAGAGCACCGGTGTGCGGGCCCACTGCTGATTAGCGCGCATAAATAACACGCTATCCAGCAGAGAGGTTGTATATCCCTCCTGTCGCGCCAGCTGGTTCAGCAAGGTGCAAATTTGCTGCTGCACGTCATACATCACACGTTCTCCCGGATAGTTAAGACTCAGCATCGTCATGAGGCGCAGCGCCCGCCCCTCACGCGAGAGGATTGGGCAAAGATGCGCCGTGAATAGGTCTGTTGACGGTTGCGGTATTTTCCAACAATAGCAGGGCGACTTCACATGAGGAAAAAAAGATGACTGATGCAAAAGCGAAAGTAATTATCCTGACCGGTGCGAGCAGCGGGATTGGGGAGGCCATCGCCCGCTACCTGGCCAGACAGGGTCACAGGCTGATCCTGGGGGCTCGTCGGGCCACACGGCTGGCATCGTTGTGTGATGAGCTGCAGCAGCAGGGTGCCCGGATAGATTACCTGACCACAGATGTGACACAGCGTGCGGACACTCAGGCATTAGCGCGTCTGGCCCTGGAAAAATATGGGCGGATCGATGTCATGATCAACAATGCAGGCGTAATGCCACTCTCTCCCATGCGTTCCCTGAAAGTTGAGGAGTGGGACCAGATGCTGGATGTCAATGTACGCGGCGTGCTGTATGGCATTGCTGCGGTTCTGCCGGCTATGGAACAGCAGCAGGCAGGGCATATTATCAATATCGCCTCTATTGGTGCACTTACGGTATCGCCTACCGCGGCGGTTTACTGCGCCACGAAATTTGCGGTGCGCGCGGTGTCTGAAGGGCTGCGGCAGGAGTCACCCGCCCTGCGCGTCACCGTTATTAATCCGGGCGTCGTGGAGTCTGAGCTGGCTGACAGCATCACTGATGAAGTGGCACAGGAAGCGATGCGCAGCTTTCGGGCTATTGCCCTTAAACCGGAATCGATAGCGCAGGCGGTCGGTTGGGCGATCGACCAGCCTGGCGAAGTTGACGTCAGTGAAATCACGCTGCGCCCTACTGCCAGCCCGTTTTAAGCCATAAAAATCCTGGCGATTTCAGGCTGAAATTTCAGGTATCCGCGCGCGGGCGCCGTTACAGCCAGCCCGCGCGTTTCAGTCGCCACCACATAATGCAGCAGATAAGCAGCGTTGATCCCAGCGCAACCGGATAACCAAAATGACTGTGCAGCTCCGGCATATCGGAGAAGTTCATGCCATACATACTGAACACTATGGTCGGCACAATCAAAATAGCGCCCCAGCCAGCCAGCTTTTTATTCACTTCACTCTGCTGTACAGAAACCAGCGCCAGATTGACCTGCATAGCACTGGCCAGCGTTTCGCGCATATCTTCTGCATCAATCATGACATGATGCGCATGATCCTGCACATCGCGCAGGTAGGCTCGCAGGTTCTTTGGAATAATATCTTCATGAAAACGAACCAGCTGCGGGCAGATTTCAGTGACCGGCATCGCGGCATTGCGCAGCGCCAGCAGCTGACGTCGCAGATGATAAACCTGCTCCAGCGCGTGGTTATCAAAGCGCGTGGAGAACATGTTATCTTCGAGATTACCGATGCGCTCGCTGAGCGTTTGCGTAATTTTACTGTAGTTGTCCACGATAAAATCGAGAATACAGTAGAGCGCATAGCCTGGCCCCTGGCACAGCATGGCATGATTCTTTTCCGCTTTTTCCCGGATAGCAGCATATCCTTCGCGCGAACCGTGGCGTACAGTGATGAGAAAATTTTTGCCCAGGAAGAAGTGCGTCTCGCCAAACGTGATGTGCTGCTGCGCCTGCATATACGCTGTCTTAACCACAATGAATACGGATTCGCCATACTGTTCAATCTTGGGACGCTGATGCGCCAGCAGAGCATCCTCAATCGCCAGCTCGTGCAGTCCGAACTCTTCCTGCAGTTTTTGCATGAATGCAGGTTCGGGCTGATACAGCCCAAGCCAGACGAACGATTTATCTTCTTTCAGGATATCGCTGATCTCTGCAACATTGACATGCTCTTCCCGCTCGCCATGACGGTACACCACGCAGTTGACGATCTCATCGGCGTGATTGCTGTTTTGTTCCTGATTTTCCATCTTTGCCTCAATCCTGCTCTGGCTTACTCTGCCGCTCTGTGACAAGGGTTCGGGAGCGACGCTTTATAGTGTTAAGGTAGCAAAAGTCGTGAAGAGCGGATATTGCCAGCCAGAGAAATCGTTACGATACGCCCAGATAGCGCAGTAATCCTGTCATTACTGCAGCACCGACTATGACCAGAATCAGCGGCGTACGTCGCCACGCCAGAAAAACGGCAAACAGTACGCCGGCTACCCGGGCGATACCGGCAAAATGTGTTCCTTCAAACAGGGCAGTTGTTACCGCCACCGCCAGCAGCAGCACCGTGGCAGCATCTGACAGCATATTGCGCGTTTTTTCTGACATCGGCAGCCGGCTGCCCAGGCGGTATCCGGCAAAACGAATAGCGTACGTTCCGACGGCCAGCAGTACGATACCCGCAATGACCAGACTATTGTCCATCTTTACGCTCCCGCCAGCTCAGCAGCCCAAGCAGTGAAAACAGCACCGGCATTCCTGCCGGCACAAAAGGCGTGACCGCCACCGAGAGCGCTGTCCCCGCCAGCGCCGGAATGCGTGTTCGCCGCTTGCGCAGCGCCGGAAAAATCAGCGCAATCAAAATTGCCGGGAAAACGGCATCCAGTCCGATTGCGGAAACATCAGGAATAAAGCGGCCAATCAAGGCGCCGCCGATAACGGTGAGCGGCCAGACTGCAAAAATACCCAGCCCGCACAGCCAGTAGGCCACCCGGCGCTGCTGTAACGCTGGTTGAGAGATACCAAATACCACACTTTCATCGTTCATGATGTGGCAGCCAAGCAGGCTGCGGCCTCCCTGACCCACCAGATCTTTTACCGCAATACCAAACGGCAGATGACGCGCATTGACCAGCAGCCCTGCCGCTGCGGCAGTGAGCGGGCTTCCTCCACCGGCCACAATGCCGATAAACAGAAATTCTGATGCCCCCGCCAGCACCAGGGTTGAGAGCGCTATCGGCACCCACAGCGGGAAGCCCTGCGCAGCCGCCAGTGAGCCATAGGAAAGGCCGACAATACCATCAGCCAGACAGACCAGAACAATCGCTTTTATTACGCCGCGATCAAGCACGTTAATCCCTGCACGCATCACATATTGATCTCATATCGAACAATAAAGACAGTATAATGAACGCGCAGGAGATGTTTTACAAGATGAACAAACGTTCGATAAAACGAACAGGAGCCGCTGTGACACCACCGATTGATATTATTGCCGCTGGGCTGATCCGCGAGCGGCAGCGTGCCGGACTTTCACTGACCGAAGTGGCTCGCCGCGCAGGGGTGGCAAAATCAACGCTCTCTCAGCTGGAGGCGGGCAACGGCAATCCCAGCATTGAAACCCTTTGGGCGCTCTGTGTGGCGTTAAATATTCCCTTTGCTCGCCTGCTGGAGCCAGAGGTGCAACGCCTGCAGGTTATTCGTAAGGGTGAAGGGATGATTGTCTCTGCTGAACTGGCTGATTACCAGGCGGCCCTGCTGGCCAGCTGCCCGCCTGGCGGGCGACGCGATCTCTATCTGGTGACCAGTCAGCCAGGCGCGCCACGCGCTTCAAAGCCGCATCCGCCGGGTTCGGTTGAACACGTTATTATTGCCCGCGGACGTGCCCGCGTAGGGCCCAGCGATGCGCCGGTAGAGCTGAATCCGGGCGATTACATCTGCTATCCCGCTGATGAACCCCACGTGTTTGAAGCTCTGGAAGCTGACACCATGGCGGTGCAACTTTCCGAGCAGAACTGATTCTCACCTGAGCCTGACTAACTGTGTGAGCAACGTTCACTGTAATCAGTAAAGCGCGCCCGCAACAGGCGCGCTTAAAGGCGATTACCGGTTAACTAGTTTTGCCGGCAGAGCCAGCACCAGCAGACAGCTTAGCAATAAACAGGCAGCAAACAGCCACAACGCCCCGTCGCTGCTGCCGGTCATATCCAGCGCAATCCCCATAACGGAATTACTGACCAGGCCCGCGATATTGGCAATGGAGCAGGCGAGCGCAAAACCAGCGGCGGCGGCAGTACCGGTCAGGAAAGTCGCAGGCAGGCTGAAAAAAACCGGCACGGCACCAATGATCATCGCCTGTGCAATAGAAAAGAGCAGCACCGTCACAGCCACATTGCTGCTCCAGAACGGGCTGCAGGCCATTGCGGCTGCACCGATGATAAAAGGGACAATGATATGCCAGCGGCGTTCACGCAGCCGATCTGAGCTGGCACCAATCAGCAGCATGCCAGCCAGCGCGGCCAGACTTGGTATCGCTGTGAGATACCCAATCGTGGTGAGATCGGTTGAGCCTGCTTTTTTCAGCAGCGTGGGTAACCAGAAGCCCATGGCGTAAGCGCTGAGCAGTATGGAAAAATCAATCCCGCCCAGCATCACCACCCGCAGATTAAGCAGGCCATCCCGTAACCGGTGTTTCGCTTCAGCCGCTTCGCCCGCATCATTGCGGAGCTCATCAGCAATGACCTGTTTTTCATGCGTGCTCAGCCAGGATGCCTGCACCGGGCCATCCGGCAGCATGCGCAGCGTCATCAGCCCCAGTAAGATGCTCGGCAGGCCCTCCAGCAGAAACAGCCACTGCCAGCCATGCAGCCCGTGCAGTGTGTCGAAGTGCGTCATGATCCAGCCAGAAAGCGGCCCGCCAATGATGCTGGAAAGTGGCAGTCCCAGCATAAACAGCGCAATAATGCGGCCACGCCGCCATGAGGGAAACCAGCGGGTCAGATAAAACAGCACGCCCGGCAGAAACCCTGCTTCTGCCACCCCCAGTAAAAAGCGGATCGTATAGAACTGGCCCGGCGTTTTCACCAGCAGGGTTAACGCGGAGAGCACTCCCCAGCTGATCATGATCCGCGCGATCCAGATCCGGGCGCCGGTGCGTTGCAGGAACAGGTTGCTCGGCACTTCAAACAGAATGTAACCCACAAAAAACAGCCCCGCCCCCAGGCCAAATGCTGTTTCGCTTAGCGTTAAGTCGCTTGCCATCTGCAGTTTGGCAAAGCCAATATTGATGCGATCAAGATAAGCTGCCAGATAACACAGGCAGAGAAAGGGGATCAGTTTTAACGTTATTTTTCGATAGATAGCGGCACTCTCCCGCCGCGACTGAATTACTGAAGGATCGGATACTGCGCTCATCACTCTCTCCGCATATCATGACTCTGAACAGGAACTGTCAACCGGGTTTATGTTACCCGATCGCATAAATATGACCGCGCGAGAGTAGCGGTAATTATCACCCTGCGCCACTATTTCCTGTGGGGAGCGAACGGAGTACCGGTAACGGGGAGATCGGCATCGCGGACAACGCCAGCGTGCGCCGGCAAACGTAACAGGCGGGCGGGATCAAGCAGCGAGCGGGCGCCGCTGTCCCCTTTTAACTGACCCAGTGCCGGGCCATATTCTGCTGCAAAGCCGACCGGATGGCCGGGTTTGTCCTGCCAGCAAAGACGGACCTGGCAGGCGCCTTCAGAGAGCGCGCTGGCGATACGCTGATGATCGTCTGCAGTGACCCAGCCCATATCGCCAGGCTGGATCAGCCAGCCAGACCAGTGCGGAGTGGCGTGAACGGCAGCAGCAATAGTTTCACCGCTGCCTGCACTGCTGACACACAGCACCGGTATCGCCTGCACCGCAGCCAGCGCCTGTATTGCGGTATATTCAGGTCGTGTTACCAGCAGAAACGGCAGGCCGCTGCGCTGCGCTGCACGCAGCGTCATACTGAGCAGAGGATGAAGTGCACCGGTGTTGTCAGGACAGATGGCAAGCAGCTTGTTGCCCTTTCCTCCCGCCTGCTGAAAACGAGTTCCCCGCCCTGCTGCAAGGATAATAATGCCCGGACTCTTCATATTAGTGGCTGCCTGAAAATCGTGAGGCGCACAGTATTGCGCGCCTCAGGGCAGTTAGCGACGGTTTTTCCATACTGTCTGGATATTGCAGAACTCATGCACGCCAAAACTGGAAAGCTCACGGCCATAACCACTCTTTTTTACGCCGCCAATTGCGACGCGCGGATCGGATGCGCCGTTACCGTTGATAAACACTGCTCCCGTTTCCAGGCGTTCTGCCAGCCAGCCGGTCACTGTTTCATTGCGGCTCCAGACCGTGGCACTCAGGCCAAAATCGCTGTTGTTAGCCAGGGCAAGCGCGTGTTCAGCATTACGTGCCGTGGTGATTGCCGCTACCGGGCCAAAAATTTCCTGCTGAAATGCTGTCATCTCCGGCGTGACGTCAGCCAGAATGGTAGGGGCATAGTAATTCCCTTCACCATCAATTTTATGGCCACCCTGTACCAGGCGGGCGCCCTCTTTAAGCGTTTGCTGTACCTGTGCATCCAGCTCATCGCGCAGATCGTAACGTGCCATCGGACCGATAAAGGTCTGCTCATCAAGCGGGTCGCCTATCTTCAGCGCGGATACAGCCTGGCTGAAGCGTGCTTCAAACTCAGCCGCGATACTCTCTTCGATAATAAAGCGCTTCGCTGCCATGCAGACCTGTCCGGTATTCTGATAACGGCCGATAACGGCTGAAGCGACGGCAGCGTCAAGATCGGCGTCGGCCAGTACAATGAAGGGATCGGCCCCTCCCAGCTCCAGCACTGTTTTCTTAAGTACTGCGCCGGCCTGTGCTGCGATAGCGGCGCCTGCGCGTACGCTCCCGGTGACTGCAACGGCTGCAACGCGCGGATCGTTTATCGCCGCAGAAACGCCTTCATTGTCCGTATTGATAACGGTGAAAGCACCCTGCGGCAGCTCTGTTGCCTCAAACAGTTCAGCCATCAGATAAGCTGACCCCATTACGCTCGGTGCATGTTTTAACAGATAAGTATTGCCGGCAAGAAGCATGCTGACAGCGCCACGAAGAACCTGCCAGTAAGGAAAATTCCACGGCATAACAGCCAGTATGACGCCCAGGGGTCTGAATGACTGCCACGCCTGCTCACCTTCTACCGGAGCCGGTTTGTCGGCAATCATGGCCGGACCATTTTCAGCATACCAGTCACATAAGCTGGCACATTTCAGCACTTCTGCCCGTGCCTGAGCGAGCGGTTTTCCCATCTCCTGTGTGGCCATGGCTGCCAGCTCATCCTGACGCTGACGCAGCTGTTCACCCAACTGGCGCAGTACCTTTACACGCTGTTCAATCGGTGTATTACGCCACAGCTCAGCAGCCTTAGCACTCTGTGCAAGGGAGTGATCAAGTTCCCCGGGGGTCTGAAGCGGATACGTTGCGAGAATGGCACCCGTTGCAGGATTGCGTGAAATCACATGGTCAGTCATCAGAATTCCTCAGTACATTGCTGTTGATTATGTGTATCACGATACGCCCGATTATTATTGATATAAAATGAATAATATTGAGCAAGTTATTCTTATATTGAAAGCAACTGCACAGAGACGATGTATCGCCGGATCCTGAGTTATCCACTTATACATAAACCAGATCCTAATAAGAGATCATAAAGAGATCAAAGATAGATCCTAAGAGATCCCCGATCGCCGCAGGCCGCGCCACACAAGGCTTCAAAGGGTGATGCTGTTCACTATAATCAGTAAAGCATTCACTGTAATCAGTGCTATATTCACTATACTCTGTGGAATGTTCACTATAATCAGTGCTAATGTTCACTGTAGTCAGAAAACGATCCCTTTCATCCACAAAATGAAGATCTCATGCCATGGCAGACAACGAGAGTAAAAACAAGGCGTTACTGGAACCTTTTCTGTCGGTGACAAAAAACAGCGGTGAAGTTATCCAGCTTCATCCTAACAAGAATAATACGGTTCAGCCTGTGGCACTGATGCGTCTGGGATTGTTTGTTCCTACTCTTAAATCCACTGCTCGTGGCAAATCAGGGGCTATGGCGTCTACTGATGCGACAAAAGAGCTGAAAAACCTGTCACTGGTGAAAGCCGAAGGATATGAAAAGATCACTATAACCGGCGCGAGGCTGGATATGGATAACGATTTCAAAACCTGGGCAGGTATTATTCAGTCTTTCTCACGCTATCCGACGAAAGGCGACACGGTTACGCTGCCTTTTATCGATTTTGTTAAGATGTGTGGTATTCCGTCAGCTAACTCCTCTGCAGCTTTGCGCAGGCGCCTGGATGCCTCTTTACGGCGTATTGCAACCAATACGCTCTCCTTTGAAGGCAACGGCAAGGCTTATCACACGCACCTTGTGCAATCTGCCTATTACGATCGGGAAAAGGATCTGGTTCGTATTCAGGCCGATCCGAAGCTGTTTGAGTTATATAACTTTGATCACAAAGTTCTGCTTCAGCTGCGGGCCATTTCGCGTCTGAAACGTAAAGAGTCTGCGCAGGCGCTTTATACCTATCTGGAAAGCCTTCCTGTCAATCCGGCGCCTATTTCGCTGGCACGACTGCGTATGCGTCTTAATCTGGGTTCAAAGACCACCACGCAGAACCATGTGGTGCGTCGTGCCATGGAGCAGCTGAAAGAGATAGGCTATCTTGATTACTCTGAGGTTAAGCGCGGACGTTCAGTGTTTTTCATCATCCACAGCAGGACGCCCAAGCTGGATGGCATCGGAAATCTGGAGAGCATCGATGTGCTGGACGAGATAGATTTTGATGAATAGTGGTGGCATTCACTGTAATCAGTAAAACGTCTTCCCGCTGCTGCGCTGCGCCTGCCGTGCAGCGCTAATCAGTATCTCAACTCTGCATTGTCCTCGCCTGTTCACTGTAGTCAGTAACGTTCACTATAAGCAGTAGATTTATGTTGATCTGGCTAAACAGCCGGTTACGTTTTGCGTTTGCTGCGGGCTATATTGATAGTAAGTACTAACATACATCATTGGGCAGCGTCTTTCGATCGCGGCTGCTGATTACAGTGAATGTCTAACCATACCCCCTGCCCTGCCCGCACCAGTGAAAAGAGTGCAATGCTGCTGTTCACTGTAATCAGTACGAGAGCAAGAACGGCTACGGTATCCAAACATAACAGGGCATAAAGCCCGGTATACCGCTGTCACGCAGGTCGCCCGGGGCGGATTCTGGCCAGTCTCCTGATTACAGTGAATGCTAATAGCAGAAGGATAGTGTGCCGTTACTGATTACAGTGAATAGTCACTCCTTTATGGCAAAACTGACCGCCCGGCTACTGACTACAGTGAATGTGCTGACGGTATGCGGTTAAGGTGTCTCTGGTTTTACCGGAAGCGGCATCGCGTTCTCCCGATTACAGTGAACGTTTTTGCCTGAAGGATTAACTCGTCGGGATCGGCTGACTACAGTGAATGCTGAAGAAAAGGCTCTTCTCTTCCTGCAGTCAGCTGCTGATTATAGTGAACATGCCGGATTATTCAGGCTCACTACGCTGACGCAGAACGCTCTTCTCTCTTGCATACGGTATGCGAGGCAAACCGTTATCGGTCATTTTACTGATTACAGTGAACGCCAGCATCGCCATTTACTGATTACAGTGAATGTTCAGGCGTGTGCTTCCCGCCCGGACTGGCCGCAGCCCTGCTTTTACTGATTACAGTGAACGCTATTGCCCGTGCGGAGAGCGGTTACTGATCACAGTGAATGCTGCGAGCAACTCACTCTGTACCTATAATTGAGCAATCTGGTTTACAGGATAATTAATTGCCTTATGTGCAGGATTTAAGTATAAAGTCATAAATCCTACATGTGTGGAGCAGGTATGGCTAATGATGAGAAGCAGATTCTGAAGGTTGCTCAACGTTCAGAACGAATGCTGATGAGTCTCACCGAACAGATTCAGGCGCAAAAAGAAGAACTCAAAGAAAACACGTTTTATCAGGTCTATGCGAAAGCCGCACTGGCCAAACTGCCTAAGCTGACGCGCGCCAGCGTTGATTATGCGGTCAATGAGATGGAAGAAAACGGCTACGTGTTTGATAAACGCGCTGCCGGCAGTTCCACCAAATATGCAATGTCGATTGAAAATATTGTCGATATCTACCATCACCGGGGCGTGCCTAAATATCGCGATCGTCACGCTGAAGCGTATACCCTCTTCGTAGGCAATCTGAAAGGCGGCGTCTCTAAAACGGTTTCAACCGTCTCCCTGGCGCATGCGTTGCGGGCCCATCCGCACCTGCTGTTTGAAGATTTACGCATTCTGGTCATCGATCTCGATCCGCAATCCTCTGCCACCATGTTTTTGAATCATGAACGTTCTGTTGGACTGGTTGAGGCTACCGCCGCGCAGGCGATGCTACAAAATGTCAGCGGAGAAGAGCTGAAAAGCGATTTCATCGTGCCTTCTATCATCCCGGGCGTAGATGTGCTGCCGGCCTCCATTGATGATGCGTTTATTGCTTCACGCTGGGAGGAGCTCTGTCACGAGCATCTGCCTGGTCAGAACGTGCACGCCGTGCTGTATCAAAACGTTGTAGCGAAGCTGAAAAAAGATTATGACTTTATTTTTATCGACAGTGGTCCGCATCTGGATGCCTTTCTCAAAAATGCGATTGCTGCCTCTGATTTGCTGATGACGCCCGTTCCCCCGGCACAGGTCGATTTTCATTCAACGCTCAAATATCTCACCCGACTGCCTGAGCTGGTCGGGATTATTGAAGCCTCAGGGGCTGAGTGCCGGCTGCAGGGCAATATTGGTTTTATGTCAAAGCTCTCCAATAAAGCCGATCATAAGATGTGCCACAGCCTGGCTAAAGAGATTTTCGGCGGTGATATGCTGGATGCCGCCCTGCCGCGGCTTGATGGGTTTGAGCGCTGTGGTGAGTCGTTTGATACGGTCATTTCAGCGAATCCTTCTACCTATGTAGGCAGCAGTGAGGCCCTGAAAAACGCCCGTTCAGCTGCGGAGGATTTTGCCAAAGCCGTATTTGACCGTATTGAATTTATTCGTTTGAACTGAGGTTAAGATGAGCGCAAAACGCATTACTATTGGCCGTACTTTCAGCCAGTCACCTCTGCAAAATGAAGATAAGGCTGCAGAACATACGCAAACGTTTGTGCTGAATACCGGCAAGCGTGCGTTGTTCTCACTTCAGCACGTTTCTGCTCGCGATGTGGAAACAAAGACATTTGTTGTGCAGGAGACGAATGGGCGTGACCAGTCGGGCCTGACGCCAGAATCTCTGCGTGACATTATTCGTACAATTAAACTGCAGCAGTTTTTTCCCGCTATTGGGGTAAAGCGCGGTGACCGTATCGAGGTGCTTGATGGATCGCGCCGTCGTGCAGCCGCGCTTTTATGCAAAACGGGCCTGAGCATACTGGTGACTGATGAAGATATCTCTGCCGAAGAGGCGCGTCGTCTGGCTCAGGATATTCAGACCGCGCGTGAGCACAATCTGCGCGAAGTCGGCCTGCGTCTGCTTGCGTTAAAGCAGAGTGGTCTGTCGCAAAAAGAGATTGCTGAACAACAGGGGCTGTCACAAGCGAAAGTGACGCGCGCTTTACAGGCAGCGAGCGTGCCAGCTGAACTGATTATGCTGTTTCCTAACCATGCTGAACTCGCCTATCCGGACTATAAGCTGCTGCTTCAGGCGTATGAAAAGCTGCAGGAGAAACAACAGAGCATAACAACGCTGGTTGAGACGATCAGTGCAGATATTGATGATGTTGCCTCTGAAGAGGGACTGGCTGAGGATGAAATCAAAAATGCGATTCTACGTCTGGTGCGCAATGGCAGTAATGCCCTGCTTGAGGCGCCTGGAAAAGAGAAAATCGTCACGACGCCGCTCTGGAACTTTGCCGATAAAGATCGGTATGCCCGGAAAAAATCCAAAGGGCGAACCTTCAGTTATGAATTCAGTCGCCAGCCTAAAGAGCTTCAGGATGAACTGGACAAGGTGATCAGCAGCACGCTTGCTAAATACCTGGAGCAGTAACCATGCCGCCTGCGGGCGGCTTTTAACGTTCTCCACTGCAATTTCATGTCTAAGTCATTGTCCCGTCTGGAGTTCTGCTAATAATTTCAGCCTGAAATCGCCACTGTTTCAGGTTATACGATAGTAAACTCTGCCAGCGCGCATTGCGGATTTACAGATTTGTGAACCCCTCTCAACAATCAACGTCCTGATTCATTCTTCTGGTCTCCCCTTTATGCGCAAGAAGGCAAACAGAGATACCGGAAGATGACGCATTCCGTTACAACCGCAGCCATACGTAACCTGCCTGAGCCTTCAGAGTTATGATAAATTAGATGATAATAATTACTATTCAGTAAAGAAGGGAGTTCAAATGAAAGTTCTGTGCGGCATGGTGTTGACTCTGGGTGTAGCAGTATCAGCGTCAGCCACCACCTATCCATTGACCATCACCGATCTGGATGGACAGCAACATACGTTTTCTAAAGAGCCCCGGCATATTATTTTACAGGATGGGCGTGATGTACTGACGCTTGCCCTGCTCGATCGTGACAATCCTTTTGAACGCGTTGTGGCCTGGAATAACCTGCCCAAAAAGCAGGATACGCAAACCTGGCAAATGCTGAAGACACGCTGGCCGCAGGCGGAAAAAATTGTTGATATGGGATTCAACGATCAGGGACAGGTTAATCTTGAAAGCGTGCTGGCGCAGCACCCTGATGTCATGATTGCACAGTTACGTGCAAAACCGGCGTTGATTCAGTCTGGCGTGATCAGGACGCTCGAAAACCTGCATATACCGGTTGTGTTTGTTGACTATGAACTCCATCCGGCACAGAACACGGCCAAAAGCGTCTCACTGCTTGGAGAGATCCTCAATCGTGAAGATGAAGCCCGTGACTATACAACCTTCTATCAGCAAAAAATGTCGGCCATTACAAACACTGTAAAAAGCGTTGAAACAAAACCGACCGTGTTTATTGAGCCCATTGCCGGTAACAGTGACAACTGCTGTTTTACGCACAGTCATAATGGCTGGGGCGGCCTGATTGAAGCAGTAGGGGGCAAAAACATTGGCTCTGCACTTTTACCGGGTAATTCAGGATTTGTCTCGCTGGAAAAAATCATCGCGATGAAGCCAGACGTCTATATCATGACTGGCTCAAAGCGCCCGAACAGTAATGTCCTGCCGTTTGGCTACGACATTAAGCCTCAGGACGTTACCGCGACCTTCCAGACGCTGACGCACCGTACCGGCGTGGCACAGATTGAACCGGTTAAGCAGGACCGGGTTTATGGCATCTATCACCATTTCTACAATCACCCCTGGAATATCATCGGCATGGAAATTCTGGCGAAGGATCTCTATCCGCAACAGTTTGCAGCGCTTAATCCGGTAGCCGATTATCATCAGCTGGTTAAGACCTTTACGCATCTGCCTGATGATGCAATTACGCTAAGCTATCCTGATAATCACTGATTCAGTCCGGCGGCCGTAACGCGCCGCCGGCATCCTTTTCTGCCTGTCTCGCACTGCTGCATCACTCGTCTCATTCACTGTAATCAGTAAAGAGTGAAGGTACTCCACTTTCACCAGCGAGAAATCTCTGAAAGCAGTGAGCATCCTCACTATTAACATTCTCATTAATCCATGTCGCGAGTAAGCTTATACTTTATGACAGGCCGGACGCGCTGACGACAGATTCAATACGGGAGAGAATAATGGCAGTTAAGATGATTGCAGTAGATATGGATGGCACCTTCCTTGATGACAACAAGCACTATAATCAGCAGCGTTTTGCCCGCCAGTATGCACTGCTTAAAGATAAAGGGATCCGCTTTGTTGTGGCCAGCGGCAATCAGTATTATCAGCTGCAGCACTATTTTCCTGACATCAAGGATGAGATCGCTTTCGTCGCGGAAAACGGGGCCTGGGTTTCAGACTGCAATGAAGAGCTGTTTTGCGGAGAGCTGGCCCCTGAGCGGGTAGAGCAGATCCTCACTATTCTGGCAAAAGAGCCTGATATCAGCGTCGTGGTCTGCGGTCGTAACAGCGCCTATGTGCATACTTCGATGCCTGAACATATCGTCAATAAGCTCAGCAATCATTATCGCCGGCTGGAAAAGCGCGACGATCTGAGCAGCATCGATGACACCATATTTAAATTTTCACTGAATCTGGAGCATGAAGGTGTTGAGGCGCTGATGACGCGTTTGCATCACGAGCTGAGTGCAATTGAGAACATCATGCATCCGGTCTCCAGCGGATTTGGCTTTATTGATCTGATCATTCCGGGCTGTCATAAAGCGCATGGCATTGCAATGCTGCAGCAAAAGTGGGGCATTGATGATTGTGAAGTGCTGGCGATAGGCGACAGTGCAAACGATATAGAGATGTTGCGGCAGGCCTGCTACAGCTTTGCCATGGATAACGCCGCCCCGTCAGTTTCGGCAGTCGCACGTTATCGTACGCAGAATAATAATGAAGAGGGCGCGCTTAACGTCATTGCGCGCCTGCTGGCCCGGGAAACGCCGTTTAACTAACTCTGTCAGACAGAGTCGCCGGCAGCGACTCTGTTACTCCTCTGACTCTGCGTTAAGCTGTGCTGCGTGCAGATTGGCTTCCATACTGTCCAGCGCGGCCTGGTTCTCAAGCCCCCACGCGTACATCTCCTCTACCGGTCGGGCAAAGGTCATTCCCAGCGGGGTAAGCCGGTAGTCGACTTTAGCTGGCGTAACCGCATATTCCCGTCGTTCAACCAGCCCGCGCTGTTCCAGCGCCTTTAGCGTCTGAAACAGCATTTTTTTCGATATGCCCTGCAGACTGCGCTGCAATTCGCCGGTTCTGGCACAGTGATCCGGCCAGTGATAAAGCGCATGCAGCACCATTGTGCTCCATTTGACAGAGAACAGTTCCAGCAGTCTGCGCGGGGGTGAATCCGCATAAAAGACCAGTTTACCCTCTTCCCAGGCTGGCATTACCTGACTCCTTATAAGGTCACCGTTTGGTGCCTACTGTTAATTTTTTTTCGCATTCACTATAGTCTGCCGCCTCTTAACTTATTAAGCCATCTTTGCCGGAGGCACAATGAAAATCAATGCACTGGTTGCGCATAATGCAACCGCTCCCCTGACATCTGACAATGTTGCTCTGCGTCCGTTACAACACCAGGATGTGAAAATCGAGGTGCTTTATTGCGGCGTTTGCCATTCTGATTTGCATATGGCGCGCAATGAATGGGGCGTCAGCCAGTATCCGCTGGTACCGGGCCATGAGATCGTTGGCCGGGTAATAGAGACCGGCAATGACGTCAGCAAATTCAGGCCCGGCGATCTGGTTGGCGTTGGCGTAATGGTCGATTCCTGCCGGACCTGTCATTTCTGCCAGCAGCATGAAGAGCAATACTGCGAAGCAGGTTTTACTGCGACCTATAACGGAACCGACAAATATACCGGCGGTACCACATGGGGAGGGTATGCTGAAAACGTAATTGTCGATCAACACTTCGTGGTCGCTGTTCCGCAAAACCTGTCACCAGCAGGCGTTGCACCGCTCCTTTGCGCTGGTGTTACGGTCTGGTCGCCATTGCGCCACTTTAACGTCAAAGCAGGAGACCGCGTGGGCGTGGTCGGGCTGGGCGGACTTGGACACATGGCGGTTAAGCTGGCCTGTGCAATGGGAGCAGATGTCACCCTGTTTACTACCTCTGCAGCCAAGCGCGACGACGCACTGCGTCTGGGGGCCAGTCGGGTAGTGGTATCACGAGATGCGGAGGAGATGGCGGCCTGTCAGACTTCACTGGATATCATTATCAATTGCGTGGCAGCGCCACACGATCTTAATCCTTATCTCGCCACGCTGAAAACCAATGGACGCATGGTGCTGGTAGGCATTCCGGATCGGCCTCATATCTCACCTGATATAACGCCAATGGTTTTCCGCAGGCTGAGCATCACTGGCTCTTCGATAGGTAGCGTACAGGAAACGCAGGAAATGCTCGATTTTTGTGGTCAGCATAATATTGTGGCGGATATTGAGATCATTACAGGATGCGACATAGAACAGGCATTTGCCCGTATGCTGCGCGGCGATGTGCATTATCGTTTCGTCATTGATATGCAGGCGACTCAGTGGTAAGTCTATGATTAACGGCGATTTCAGCCTGAAATCGCCAACAGGTACTGTTCAGATAGCGTGGTAAGCGCGCCATCTGAAAAAAAAGAGCTTTCTTAAGCCAGGCTGTACCGGCGGCCTGAACACTGCAATGTTTATCGCACGTATACAGGTTCGCCTTATTTATGCCTCTGATAATTATCACTATTTTTTTGATGAAAGAGTGATACTAAAATGCGCAGCAAGGTACAGGCTTAATTACATAAGCGCAGTAACTTCAATCGACAAAGTCGCAGCGTCAAAATAATTGGCCGCCTGCGCTTATTTCCCGATAAACTGCGGTTCCTGTTGATCAGACTTTTCTTAGAATGAACTATTATACCCCTGATGATGATCATCTGAAAAAACGGTCGAGACGTTTTGTCCGGCGCATGTTTTTTATGCGGCAGCTCGGCACTGTGCTCTGTTTTTTCCCTGTTCTTTCTGTGCTGCTCGATATGCAGCGTGAGCTGTTTTACAGCGGTTTGCTGTTCATTAATGCGTTTGCCTGGCCATGGCTCGCCTGCCAGCGTGCATTGCGCGCTGAAGACCCGACCAGCGCTGAACGTAGTAATCTCACGCTAGACGCCGCTTTTGGCGGGATCTGGGTGGCGCTGATGTCGCTCAGTCCGGTGCCTTCCGTCATTATCATGGCAGTGCTGGCTTCCGATCGCTATGCGGCGGGCGGCAGCACGTTGCTGATATCAGCCGTTAAAGCATTTATCGTTTCTTTTTTACCGGTATGGATACTTGATGGCGCACGGGCAGAGAGTGCATTTACCATGCAAACAGTGTGGCTGACGCTGCCGCTGGCCAGCTGCTATATGCTGGCGCTGAGTATTGCGTCCTATAATCTCACCTGGCAACTGCGTAAGCGTAATCGTGAACTGGAGCGCGTGGCCCTGATGGATCCGGGCCTGCAGATCCCTAACCGACGGCTGTTTGAGCGACGTCTGGAGAGTGAGTTTTTAAGTACGCGGCGCGGTGACAGTAACGGCTATCTGCTGCTGCTGGATCTGGATCATTTCAAGGCCGTTAATGACACATGGGGACATGAAGCAGGCGATTTTCTGCTGGCTGAGATCTCGGCTCTGCTGCGTAATTATGTTGGTATTCAGGATATTCCTGCGCGCCTGGGTGGTGATGAACTTAGCGTTATCGTTCACCATGCCAGTGATGACACCGTAGTGGCTCTGGCGATGCGACTCCGTGAAAAAATCGCGCAGGTGGTTTTACCGGCCGCTCCCGATTATCACTGCACGGTGAGCATCGGTATCGCTCCGGCAAGCAGCGCTGATTCTCTGCGCGACTGGCTACGCCATGCGGATGAAGCGCTTTATCAGGTCAAGCGGGCAGGGCGTAACAACGTCCTGCTCTGGAGCTGAGTCACAACATCCTCAGCCAGCTAACGTAGCTGGCTATCTTTACTGCCCCGGCGATTATACCCGCTACTGCTGGCCTCTTTCTTATCCAGTTCAGACTGACACTGGATACAGTAGCGTACGCCGGGCAGTGCCGCGCGACGCGCTTCGGGTATGGGTTCTCCACACTCATCGCAGAAGCGGGCACTTTCACCCTGCTTCAGATGACTTCGTGCCCGGGCAATAGCATCATCTACCGTTGCATCAATCTGTTTCTGGACTGCGCCATCTTCGGACCAGCCACCAGCCATAAAGTCCCCCTTATCATCGCTGAACATTAACTATAGTCAGCAGCAATGCGCACGTCACACTTTGCGTGCGGTTGCACTCATACCTCATTGCTGCTTCCTCAAACGAAATACCTGACATTCGCGCAGGTAACGATAAGATGCATCAAAAATGCAATTTTTCTTTATTAAATATAGAGTTATGTCGTTTCTTATTTTAAATACGTTGAAGTATGAATTTATATCTTTAATAAAAGTGTACAAAGGGGTGTGCGTTGTACAAATATATTCAGTCATGTTGCTGGCTAATAAAAAAGCCATTTCCAAATCAGCCAGGAAATATAGGGTGTTTGTTTTGTTAATAAAGCGAAGCGGTAAAGAAATTCCATCGATCAACTTTTAATCGAAAATTTTTCTCCGGATGAAAAATAACTCTCCTGACAGGTCGATTCTTTCGCTTAAGCGAAGCGTAAACGATGTCAGGAGAGTGTCATTTATAGGATTAAATGAAGTGCAGGGGGTATCAGATGCTGTATAAGTTTACTTACGACGACTAATTTTTCCTCCTTTTCTGCCCGCTTCAATAGCCCGTTCAGGATCGTTTCTGAAGTTGCCGCCGCTGACCTGACCGCCCTTACGGCCTGCCTCAGCAGCACGTTCTTTGTTAGCAGCAAAGTTACCTGCACCACCGCGGCGTGGTTTGGTTTTTTCAGCTTCTTCCGGGTTATTGCTGGAATCCTGCATTTTTTCCTCTCTGTTCATGCTGACTTGTGGCAAAAATAAATGTAGCGCTGTTTTTACCATATTCAAGCCAGAATTTATCCTGACTTTTAATTTACGACGGGTCGTTTGTTTAAGTAAGAATCGATTTTAAACGATCCTGTTATCTTAATCTTACGCAGGAGAATAGTTAGCATTTTACTCCGATAAAGGAAAGCGTTCTTTGCGTCCTGAAAAGGTTTGATGAAAAGTTGTGACAATTAGCCATGCACAGCATGACATCACACAATAAAAGAGTGCAGGCATTCTATTACGCTTCGTTTATTTTTTTCAGTCCTGGTATGAATGGGCAGAACAGAAATAAGGTCTGAAAATGTCGGGTTATCGCAGGTGCTTTTACCCGGGCAGGGGAGGCCTGGCTGCTGGCCGGGTCAGCAGCAGGCTATTCAGAGATCGATAATCAGGCTGGCGGTATGACTGCGGGAGCAGCAGAGGGCGACACACTGGGCGGGCGACGCTTTTTCGTTGTCAGACTGAACCGTGTCGCGATGGTCTGGCTGACCTTCAATAACGGGTGTCAGGCAGGCGCCGCACATGCCCATTTCACACGACAGTGCAACCTCCACGCCCTGCTCAGTCAGCACGGCTGCAATTGACCGATCTGGCGGAACCAGCCAGCTTCTGCCCGAGCGCGCCAGCGTTATCGTGAACGCCGCGCCCCGCCCGGTAACCTGCTGTGGTGCAGCAGCTTTAAATGCCTCTGTATGAATCGCTCCGGAGGGCCAGCCACAGGCTTCAGCCTGAAGCCGCAGATGTGACATGAAAGGCAGCGGACCACACAGATAGATATGTGCGTCGGGCTGATAATGTGCGACACCGGCAGGCAGATGATTGCGTGCGCTGACTCCCTCACTGCTGTACCAGAAATGACAAACGCCATGCGCAAATTTCTGGCTCAGCGTTGCTGCAAGCGCCTCATCGCCCCGCTGTCTGAGATAATAGTGCAGTTCAAAAGCGATGCCTGTTGCTTCCAGCGCCTGCGCCATCGCTGAGAGGGGGGTGATGCCGATGCCTGCGGCCAGCAAGATGACTTTCTTTGCTGCAACCAGCGGGAAAAGATTACGTGGTGCAGAAATAGCAAGCTGCATACCCGGGCGGAGCGTTTCATGTACATAGCGCGAACCTCCCCGTGAATCTGCGTCAAGTGCCACACAAATTTCATAGCAGTCGCGTCTGTTTTCCGGTCCGGTCAGTGAATATTGCCGGATTATTCCCGACGGCAGGTGCACATCGATGTGCGCCCCTGCCTGCCATGCGGGCAACAATTGCCCATCTGCCGTCATTAGCCTGACGCCAAGATTGCGGCGGCCCTGACGCCAGATGCCGTCCGTGATCACAGTAATCAGTTCGTTCATCGCAGACCCTCAGACCAGAAAAAATTCACCAAATCCCATGCGCTTCAGACCACGCCGGTACGCGACCGAGCTGCGATCGGCCGGAATATGCGCCTCGAGCGTAAGATCCAGCGGCAGGCGTTCAGGGCGCTGGGTCTCCACCATCAGCCGATCCTCTTCAAACACGCGCAGGTTAAAAGCGTGCACCTCTTCCGGAGGAATGTGCAGATCAAAGTTGCGTGCTATAGGCGCAAACATGCGCGTCTGACGGGCTGAAACCGGAGAAGCCGCATTCATGATCACCAGGCGGGCATCGTCCGGGAAAAAAATCGTTAATGTGGCCGTAAAGGGCAGATGCATCTCAAAGCGCCGCAGCCATTCAAAGCCAGCGGGCGCCTGGCAGGGGCTGTCGGCAGCGAAATTGCTCACGGAGCTCCAGTAATCGACGCTAAAGCCGTAGTCGGTTTCAACCGGATTATAAGCGGGCACCAGCTGGTTGGCCGGATCGGCAAATGTATCCGTATGTACCCAGGCAAAGTGCGCGACGTCCAGAAAGCCTTCTACCTGCCGGCCAGCAAATCCTGCGACGTCAAACCCGGGACAGTTGATTTGCTGGAATCCGCTCTCATCCCAGTGCGGCATCGTCGGCAGTGCTGCAGGCTGTTCACTGTCAGGCGCAAGACAAACCCAGATCAAGCCAAAACGTTCTGCAACGGCATACGAGGTAAGGTGCAGTTTGGCAGGTACCGGCTGGTCCGGACTCGACGGAATGCGGTTACACCGGCCATTTTCCCCAAAGCGCAGGCCGTGATAAGGACAGATAATGCCCTCTTCGTCGTGAAAACCCAGCGTCAGCGGTACGCCACGATGTGGACAGATATCACGGGCGGCTACAACGTTTCCTTTGATCCGGTACAGCACCAGCTGTTCATCCAGCAGCGTCGCTTTTACCGGGGCGCTGCTGATATCACCACTGCGCGCAACAGGATGCCAGTGGCGCGCCAGGCGCAGCCAGTCTTCAGGGTCAAAAGTGCAGTGGGCAGGCGGTGTCGGGCCGGGCATAGTCATCTCCTGATAATCAGTTCACAGACCGTGATAAACGTACTCTTTCTCAGGACATTGTTATTACGCTTCTGTGTTACGATCCATCGCTAAGATTACAGTCTGCTGTTGCAAAAAAGTGTACAGGTACACGATGAGCCCATTTTCCCGTTTTGCACTCTATTTTACTGAGGTCGTCCGCAGCGGCAGTCTGCGTAAGGCGGCAGAAAAGCTGCACGTGTCGGCGTCTGCGATCAACAGGCAAATTTTACAGGCAGAAGCCTCCTTTAATACGCCGCTGTTTGAGCGTCTGCCGGAAGGGCTGCGCATGACCACTGCCGGCGAATTGCTCTACAGCGATCTCACTCGCTGGCAGCGTGAATTTCGCGTTACGCGCCAGCGGTTCGATGACATTCAGGGGCTAAAACGCGGCACTGTTACCCTGGGAATGGTGCAGTCTCTGACCCGGGGCCGGATAGCCGAACGGATAGCGGTCATGGCGCAGACGCATCTCTGGCTGAATCTGACGCTTACCGTCGATAACAGCCATCGTATCAGCCAGCTGATCAGACAATCTGAAATCGATTTTGGTCTTATCCTCGACCCGGCTGGCCAGAGCGGCCTTGATGTGCTGGCTTTTGCTGAACTGGAAATGGGCGTGGTCATGAATAACCAGCATCCGCTCAGAACCCGTGATGCTATTTCACTCAGTGAACTGAGTCATGAGCGACATATTCTGCCGGGTGACTCACTGGTTGTTCATGAGCGGGTCGCTGCGCTCTACCACCGGCAGGGATTCCGCCCTGACAATGTGATTGGCTGTAATGATATTCGTCTTATCCATACGCTGGTGGCGCAGAACAGCGGGATCTGCGTGCTGAGCCTGCTGGATGTAATGACTGAGGTTGAAAAAGGGGAGTTGAGCTTTGTACCGCTCCGGCACAACGTCATGCGCCCTCTGACGCTGGCATTATGCACTGCACCGTCGCGGCAGCTTTCGCGCGCGGCACAGATGCTGATTCAGCAGATGACGGAGGTGATTGAGTCGATGAACCTTCTTCAGCGCTGAACCGGAGAGTCGCTGCCGGTGCCATCCGGCCACGGCGTGAGGAGATCAAAGCCGTTATCTGTGACGGCAACGGTATGTTCCCACTGCGCAGAGAGTGAGCGATCTCTTGTAACCACCGTCCAGCCGTCATTCAATACGCTGGTCGCTGCTTTGCCGGCATTGATCATCGGTTCAATAGTAAAGATCATGCCCGGTTCCAGCATCAGGCCTTTACCGGGCGTACCATAATGAAGCACCTGTGGTTCATCATGATAGATCCGTCCGATGCCATGACCGCAGTATTCGCGTACGACAGAGAACCCTGCGCCTTCAGCTACCCGCTGGATGGCTGCGCCGATATCGCCCAGCCGGGCACCGGGTTTCACCACGCTGATACCCGCCATCATTGCATCGTAAGTGATATCCACCAGTCGCCTGGCGCGAACTGAAGGCTGGCCGACAAAGTACATGCGACTGGTATCGCCATACCAGCCCTCTTTGATAACCGCGACATCAATATTAATGATATCGCCCTCTTTAAGTCGTTTCGGACCCGGGATACCGTGGCAGACTACGTGATTGACTGACGTGCAGAGCGTACGGGTATAGCCATGATAGCCAATATTTGCCGGCGTGATTTTCAGGACATCAACGATGTAATCGTGACAGAGACGATCCAGCTCGTCGGTGCTGATACCTGGCTTTACATAAGGTCCAATCATGGCCAGCACGGCAGCAGCAGCATTACCCGCGGCGCGCGCCTGTTCAATTTCCGCGGCATTATGGAACGAAATATTCATGATGCCTTCTCCTGAGTCAGAAATGCAGGATGATTTAAGAGTGCTGCCAGGTCACTCCCTCCGTCGCGTTCAACGCGCATCAGCAGCCGGACCAGCGCCTGATGGTCTTTGTCGGGATAAAGCTCTGCCAGCATGCCCATCTTCATCCAGTGCTCCGCCTGAGCATTAACTGAGCGGCTCAATGCTCCGCTGGCGATACGCAGATTTTCATGCATCAGATCGGAGATTTTCACAATGCCCATGACTGTGCCTTATATGTTGTGTATATGGTTCATATACTACCTGTAATGAAGGGAGATACAAGGTTGCCTGCGATAAAGGCAGTAATGGTGCAGGGTTAAACGCAAACCGGGTCCGATAATCGCTTACGCTTTATCCTGAAACGAACCTGTTTAACATGCAGTAAAATATTTCACGTATCAGGTTAACTGGATATTAATCAGCAGGTTAAATCGAATATACAGGCCTGGCCCGACGTTGCTTGCGGATTGTTTCTGAATGGACATAAATTTTGTAGTATCTTTTTAGCGGTATTAAAAGCTTTTTTCCAGATGTACACTGACCCGGCGACCGCAGAATGAACAAAGCAGATGATGATGAATGGGTGGATAGAGTAATAGGCGAGGCGGTAATGGCGCTGTTTGAAGAGGCGTTACCTGTTTCTTATGATGCTCTGCTCAGCAGACTGCAGGAGATGCTGGCAACGGAAAAGAGTGAAGCAAAAATCCGTTCGCTCTACTTTGCCATCCGGGAAATCCAGGGGGCAGACTGCCCGATAATCGATGCGGCCTCTCATGATCAGACGTTACACTGAGTGTCGGGGCACATAGCACATTGTAATGGCTTATTGCTCTCTGGCTGTCAGAGCGCGTACAGCGCTTGTATAGGTCTCTTTCATCCCATCAAGCGCCTCACTTTCCTGCTGCCGCAAATGCACAAGAATGTTGTCAATACTTAAAGGCTGTCCGGATTTGCGTAAAAACGACACGGTACGCCCGATGGCGGCATGAATGGCACTGTTGTTATCCAAAACGCTGAGTTTCACGCGGTATCCCTCTGCATATTAATCGGGTATTTATGGCTGCCATTATACGACCTGCACACGTTTTGGCCTGATGAGACGGGGTCGGGTCAGGCGTTCAGGGCAGTGCCTGATGCAGTTTTTCCCGCAGGGCTGCAACCCTTACGGTAAGATCATGCAGTTCTTCATAAGGGGTATCCATCACCGAAATCATATCGGCGGGCACCCCGGCGGCTTTGCTTTTAAGCTGCTGCCCTTCATCAGTCAGGAAAATAAGTACCCGGCGTTCATCGCCGCCTGAATCGCGTTTACGCACAATAAGACCGGCTGCTTCAAGTCTTTTCAATAACTGGCTGAGCGTGCCGGAATCGAGCCGCACGCGTGCACCCACCTCCGAGACGGTCACCTCATCTTTTTCCCACAGCGCCAGTAATACCAGATACTGGGGATAAGTAAGTCCAAGCGGTTTAAGCCGGGACTGATAAAGCTTGGTCATGGCGAGTGATGCAGAGTAGAGCGCAAAACAGAGGAACTGGTCGACGGTTACCGGTGCGTCAGACAGCGGACGCTCGTTGTTACCGCTTTGATCATTTATATCAGTACACATTCACGATCCATTTAACTGATGCTGGCCGACAGGGAAAACGCATGCTGCGCCCGGACAGCGACAAGTATTGAACCAAATTAAATTGATGTCAATGTAACTCGGCGCAATCGCAGTAGCTGTCGCGGGTGTGACAAACTGGCCTATGCTTACAGCCGGAGGTCAATATGTGTGGACGATTCGCGCAGTACAGCAGCAGAGATGACTATTTTATGGCGCTCGGTATTGCGCCGGACGAGATCCAGTACGATCCATTGCCCATCGGGCGCTACAATGTCGCGCCAGGTACCCGCGTATTACTGCTCAGCGAGCGCGAAGAGGCGCTGCGGCTGGATCCTGTCTACTGGGGATATGGGCCGGAATGGTGGCATAAGCAGCCTCTGATTAATGCCCGCAGCGAAACCGCTGCCAGCGGGCGGATGTTTAAACCTCTCTGGGAACAGGGGCGGGCGATAGTACCGGCTGATGGCTGGTTCGAGTGGAAAAGAGAGAAAGGGAAAAAGCAGCCGTTTTTCATCTATCATCAGCGCAAAACGCCGCTGTTTTTTGCTGCCATCGGCAAAGCACCGTTTAATCACGCTCAGGGGCACGAAGGTTTTGTCATAGTGACGGCTTCCAGCAATAAAGGCATGGTCGATATTCACGATCGCCGCCCGCTGGTCCTGACTGCAGAAGGCGTTCATGAATGGCTGAGCAACAGCACATCCGCACGTCGTGCCCAGGAGATCGCGCATGAAGCCGCTGAATCCGAAGACGCCTTTTGCTGGCATGCGGTGACCACGCGGGTAGGCAGCGTACGTCAGCAGGATGCTGAGTTAATTGAAGAGATCGAGCCGGAAAAGTAGCGACTGATACATTTTAGCTATCGAAATGAAAACCGGTGTCCGGTTGCAGCCAGCGGTAAGTCATTCAATAATCGAAGCATGACAACTTATCGCGTAAGAGTCGGGTACCACAACCCGTCAGCCCTGACTTTCAGGCAACTTGATGAACTGCTGGAGCCGCAGCGTTTCTGGCGTACTGCTACTCACACCAGTCGCTTTCGATACTATATGGAGTATGAGTATGAATCCGACGTATGCGACCTGTGCGCAGTCTGCGCGCTGGCCTATTCTCAGGCCTGCCGGGTGCGGCGGTGCCCGCTGGTATTAGTTGAGGAAGTGCCTGCCGCTGTGACGCAATAAGTTATGCGTGCGGGTGTGCTCTGCATCATAACAGGCGCAGCGGCATTCAGAATTGGCTCAGTGAGCCAGGCCGGTTTTTCACCTACGCTTTTCTCTGTATTTACTTACAGAGGAAGCATAAATGACGAACGAACTCAGCCGGAAACCCGTTGCCGATCGTGCCGAGGCAGACGCATTTTTCCCCTCAGACTACTCGCGCAATCAATTTACCAGCCCGGTATCCGATCTGGACGGCACTGACTATCCGGTGCCCGGTGACGGAAGCAAAAAAATTCTGGTCCTGTGTACTGATGAACGTTATCTGTCTTTGGCTAACGATACGCTGTTTTCAACCGGCAATCATCCGGTAGAAACGCTACTGCCAATGTATCACCTGCACCAGGCGGGCTTTGGCCTCGACATTGCGACGCTCTCCGGTCAGATGGCAAAGTTTGAACACTGGGCCATGCCGGAGCAGGATGAAGCGGTAATACAATTTTATCAGCGCTACCAGCCAGCCTTTCGCTCCCCGCTCAGGTTAGCCGATGTGTTGGCGACCCTCTCGCCCCATAGCGACTACGCGGCTGTTTTTATACCGGGCGGGCACGGTGCGCTGATTGGCTTACCGGAGAGTCAAGAGGTGGCGTCGTTATTACGCTGGACGCTGGAAAATGACCGTTATCTGATCTCACTCTGTCACGGCCCGGCGGCATTTCTTTCATTAACAGAGTCCGATAATCCGCTGACGGGCTATGAAATCTGTGCTTTCCCTGATGCGATTGACAAGCAGACGCCGGAAATAGGCTATATGCCAGGTCATCTTGCCTGGTACTTTGGTGAAAAGCTGCGCGCTATGGGTATTCATATTATCAATGAAGACATCAAGGGTACGGTACATCGCGATCGCAATGTCATAACCGGCGACAGCCCTTATGCCGCGAATGCATTAGGCAAACTCGCTGCAGAAACGTTGCTAAAGGCATACGGTTAACACACCTGTAATTTCCAGTCCTGATGGCTCTGTTTGTCAGGGCTGGTATTTTAATGAGACGCCATTTTAATTGAGGGCAGAGTGCGCCACTTTCCCTGCCGAAGAAGAAATCGCTGATTATCGGCGCAGGTAGCTAAAACTTTAACGCTTTATTCTGAGATAAGTTTTTTCGATAGATAACGGGGTTTTGGCTTTTTATGGAACCCGTGCTTATTTTATAACATTATGTTTTTTATAGTTTTTAACTTATTTGACTTTGGGTGTTACGCAAGAATATATCGTCAATATATCCTCTGTAAAATAACCGTTAGCAATCTATAATTTTTGAATTCACGCCTTGCGGTAATAGCTTGCAGCCCCGGATGCAACGTTTATAACGCATGGGTGATTAAATTGAAGCGTTTAATAAAAAATATTTCATTCGGAATTTATCTCTTTAGGCTCACCCAGGAATAGTGCATGAAAAAGATACTAAACACGATCAATCTGCCAGCGAAGTTTATTTTGCTGGGGTTGTTTGCGCTCGGATTATTTATATTTCCTACCTGCCTGTTTATTCAAAGCGGGAATCAGGCGATCGATGCTAAAAAAATTGAGCTTACGGGCATACCGGTTGAAAAAAAGATGCTATCACTGGTTAACCTGGTCCAGCGTCATCGGGCAGAAAGTGCTATCGCTATTGCCAGCAACGATTCAGTTCGTGCTTCGCGTGTGGCGCTGGCAGAGGAGATCGATTCGCTCTATAGCAGTGTTGTCACTGAACTCGGCCAAAACGTGGAGGCTGCACAGCCGCTGGCGCGTTTAAATAAAGCCGACGGGGAGTGGAAAAAACTGCAGACAGAGATTGGTGATAAACACCTTTCACTGGAAGAGAGCCTCAGCCGTCATGCCAGTCTGATCCAGACATTGTTAATAGCAAACCAGGACATCCTGGATTTTTACGGCTTGTCACTGGACGGTGACTTAAATACCTATCAGCTGATTATCAGCATTTTCAACCGGTTGCCGTTATTAACAGAAACCCTTGGGCAGATCAGGGCAAGTGGCACATCCCTGATTGCGTCAGGCACAGGTACATCAGAGGTCGCGCTCAGTCAGATGGATTTCCGGCTGCAAAATGGCAATGTAGCGCTGGAGCAATTTAGCAATAATATGGATAAAGTTTTTGCTATTGAACCAGCATTAAAACAGCTGTTTGCCAGCGCGGATACAACCGCCGTGCAGCAGGCACAGGATGCACTGGCGCTGGCCAATGCCATTTTTGTATCCAAAACCAAAACCGTCACGCCGGCAGAGTATGTCCGGGTATTCACTGAGGCGATCAATAACTTTTCCACGCTGGGAAAACAGAGCGCCGATCAGCTGTCGATCATGCTGAATCAGCAAATTGATGCACGCCGTAATGCGCAATACAGCCTGCTGGGGGTACTTTTCGCGGTGGCGTTACTGGCTGTCTGGGTCGCCGTTATGATATCCCGCTCGGTGACGCGTCCGGTGGAGGAGGCGGTTAACGCTGCCCGCCATGTTGCAGCCGGCGACCTGACCTGTCCGATTCATGTCACTGGCAGCAATGAGATGGGGCAACTGCTGCAATCATTGCAGCATATGCAACAGCATCTTGCCGGTCTGGTATCAGATATCAAGGAGAGTGCGCTGACTATAGCGTCATCGTCTGAAGAGATCGCAAACGGTAATGGAAATCTTTCTGCCCGCACTGAAGAGCAGGCCGCATCCCTGGCAGAAACCGCTGCCAGTATGGAACAGATGGCATCCATTATCAGCCAGAACGCTGAAAATACTCACCATGCTACAACTATGGCTGAAGCAGCAACGCAGGCTTCATCACTCAGCGGACAGGCGATGTCCTCGGTAATGGAAACCATGGGACGTATCCGGGGCAGCTCGGCAAAAATTGAAGAGATAACCAGCGTCATTGACAGCATTGCTTTTCAGACAAATATTCTGGCGCTGAATGCCGCAGTAGAAGCAGCCAGAGCGGGTGAGTCGGGCAAAGGGTTTGCTGTCGTCGCATCTGAAGTGCGCTCGCTGGCACAACGTTCTGCTTCTGCTGCGAAAGAGATTAAAGAACTGATTGCGCAATCTGTTGGTCACGCTGAAGAGGGGATAGTGATGGCCAGAGATGCAGGTGACAAGGTGAAACAGAGCGTAGAGGCCATCGGTCAGACAGCGCAGCTCATCCGGGATATCTCTGCCTCTTCTCATGAGCAGAGCAGCGGGATTTCGCAAATTAATATTGCAGTAAACCAGATGGATCAGGTTACACAGCAAAACGCAGCGCTGGTTGAGGAGTCAGCTTCTTCGGCTGGCGACCTTGCAGAACGAGCCTCACGTTTACGTCAGCTGGTGGCTGTTTTCCATACGGTCTGATCTTTTCAAGGATGCGGGCGCGTCCCGCATCTGTTTACAGAGAAAAAACGCAAACAAACGTCGTGAACCAACACCATTTGCCAAAAAAATTTCCGGCAGCAGACTACAATCCCACCCCGTTTCGCTTATTTACTATGCTTCTCTATGATTCTGAAAAGAGGCAATTTTGTGCATTTTCTGCTGGTTTTTTCTGGAATCATGGATTTAATATTTACAGTAATTCAGCCAGATAATTTCAGACAGCATTATACGTAGCTGCCGCCGGCTGATAAAGTAGACAGGTACACTCACGTAAACTGGAGTATTTAATGCTAACCACAATCATTTACCGTAGTCACATCTCCGCTGATGTGCCTGTCAAAATTTTGCCGGGTATGGTTGAGAAGGCGAGTCTCCTGAATGCGTCGCACCAGATTACCGGTATTCTGCTCTTTAACGGTACGCATTTCTTTCAGATCCTTGAGGGACCTGAAGAGGGTGTTATGACGATCTACAATCGCATCTGTGCTGACCGCCGTCATCACAATGTGGTTGAACTTATGCGTGACTACTCACCTTATCGCCGTTTCGGTAATTCCGGAATGGAACTGTTTGACCTGCGCGAACATGACCAGTCAACCGTACTTCAGGCGGTACTGGATCGCGGTACGTCACGCTTCCAGCTGACCTATGACGACCGGGGCCTGCAGTTCCTGCGCACCTTTGTGGAATCGCGGGAAAAAGAGAACTATTTTGAAGTGCTGCCAGCCGATCTGTGGGACTTTATCCCCGATATGACAGGGTCGCTTCAGGAAGAGCACGGCATCCATTTCCGCCCGGTGGTCGATCCACTTGGCCGTGAAATTACCGCGCTGGAGGCCATCTCCGACAGTCAGGAGAGTGCAGGTGAAGATGAAGATAAATACAGTGCAAATCTGAACGCTGTACGTATGGCGCTGATGAAAGCGGGTAAAGCCTGTCCGGATGGCATGACGCTCTATTTAAGTATTCTGCCGATGACACTGGTTGCGGTGCCAAACGCGGTCGATACCATTACGGATGCGATTAAAAGCGCCGGGCTGGTGCCAGAGCAGATTATTTTGGGCGTCAGTGAAACAGAAGTTATCCCGGGCCTGAATGACTTTACTGAAGCGGTCAAGCAGCTCAAGCAGGCGGGCATCAGCCTGTCGATTGATAATTTCGGTGATGGCTCTGCCGGACTTTCACTGCTGACACATGTACAGCCCGATCGCGTGCGTATTGCATCCGGGATTATTCGTGATGTACACCGTAGCGGTCCTAAGCAGGCCGTCGTGCAGGCTATTATCAAATGTTGTTCAGCCCTTGAAATTAATGTCATTGCATCTGGCATTGAACAGCCTGAAGAGTGGATGTGGCTTGAGGCTGCAGGCGTCATTGATTTCCAGGGGGCGCTCTTTACGCCCCAGGGTACAGCCGTGTCGTGGCCGGAATATCGCGAAGCGATGTAGCGCCATTCTCTGCATCTGCATCACTCTGACCGACCGGCGCATCATCAATGCAGCCGGTCATTTTTTTTAGCCAGGCTTCTTTCGGTCAGACTTTCATCTCCGCCAGTAAGGGCGTTTTCTGGCATCATGAATACGGTAAATCAGTGAAATTTATACGAAACGCTCAGGCTCATTGCGGTACAGGGTTACACACGAAAATTCTGTGTTAAACTTTGCGACCCCGAACCTGCAGGCGGACACATCATGAAAAAAGAATTTGAAGAAAAACTGACTGAAATTTTAATCGGTGAGGCCGTGACTGATTTACTTGATGCCAATGCGGCTATTTCATGGACTGCTTTACTTGATCGCCTGCGTGTTGGCCTGGATAAAGAGACCGATGAGGATCGCATCCGTGCCGCATTGCGCGCTATCGATGAAGTCAGACGTGAAATGCAGGTAAGGGCATCTGAAAAAGCGATTATCACTGAATCTGACAGACGACCTGCGCGTGACAAAATGCATTAAAATTGACCACAATCAAAGATTTCCCACAGTCTGACGCTAAATTGTTCCCCGGGAACAATTTCTGTTAAACTGTATGCTTATCCACCTACGGACGGAGGTCATGTGAAAAATGACGCAACCGCCGAAGATATCTACGCCGTTATCGGAACGGTCGTAGCGCGCCTTCTTAAGCCGGATGAGCATCTGAATCTGCATGATATTACTACTGCGCTGCATCAGATGGGTGAGACAGCGACAGGGCAGGATGTTCGTGAGGCCTGCCGCAAAGCGGTAATCATGCTTGCCCGCCAGATGCACTAACTCATATTTACGCAATATTAACGATCAAACAACAATCCAATCAGTGCCTGATAATGCTGCTCTTCTTCAGCGCTGGTTGCTGCTTCAAGACGACCAAGCAGCTTTGTACATAGCGCTTTGCGATTGAGGTTTTTACCTGAGGTCAGAATTTCAACAACCAGTTGTCCCAGCGTTTCCTGCTGGCTCAGAGTGGATGCTTTACTAAAATAGTTAGCGATATCACTAGCGGATGATGGGTGCTGTACCATATTCTGACGCATAGTTAGCCTCTTTGAGATAAGTAAGTTGTGCTGACAGGGGTAAAGTTATACAACTAACTTTTACTTGTACAGCTTTTTCTGCCCTTCTTTTGTCAGCTTTACCACGATATTTGTTTTTTATGTTACAAATCAATGGTTTGAGCCGGTTCCTGCCAGAACAAAAATCTCACTCTATCTTTGTACAGGTTCAGCGTATGGGTCTGTATAAGGTTGTTCCGATAAAATGTGTTAATTGTCGTCATCGTCGCCCGTGGTGAAAGGCGTCGGTTTAGCTGGCAAGGTTGTTTGCTCATGACGCTTTGCCTGAAGCTGCCATTGTGTATGCGTTTTGTGTAGTCGCTCAGGCTGTACAAAATTTTTCAGCCAGCTTCTGGCATCTGCAATTTGTGCCAGACGCTCATCATTCTCTTCTGTCTCTGCCATGCGAACCAGCTCAGCGATCAGAGCCTGAACGCTGATATCCCCATCGCCCAGTGCCAGATTCAACGTTGCTTCGCCAATAATGACATGACCTATTACCTTTTCATGAAACAACACTTCATCTCTCCTCATCATGGTTTGTAATGGTTTTAAAGTGTAATGAGCAGCAATATTTCTACAATACGTTATAAATAATCAGCTAAGCTCAGGGGCGAAACATATTTAATGACTATGAAATGCAGGTTTGTAACGCACTGATAGCGTGCAACATCATTCTGATGCCGCAGTGTAAACTGACTGAAGGCAGAATAATCTTAAAAAAAATTAATGTTATTTATTTTCTTCTTGTTCAACTTTTGCAGCGGCTCACGCGTTGCACGCCATTTCCGGAATAGATTGATCGGTCATCATTACACGCTGGTCAGCGTGATAAAAAACCAAACACGGTTAACACAAGCTCGCTTTTAAGACTATGCGCCTTTTTTGATCGGGCCTGAGCATTGTATTAACTCTCTGAATACTGACCGTTATTGCCGCTTTTCCGTAAGGTAATAATCTGAGCCAGAATTACATCAGCTGAGGATTTCACTTTTGCGGCCCGTATCGGGCAGTGCCGGGATAGGCTTTGCTGCACGGCCACGCTGAAAGTACCTGTATATCGCTGCTGCGATTTTATACCCATGTTAAGCCTGGCACGCTTACGACATACCCGCTCTGCGTTAGCAGGCAAAATTTTACGCGGCTCACAGAGAAGGGGAGTTACTGTTCGGGGTCTTCGGGAGCGAGAGAAACCGTGCTGATGATAATTCTGCGCTGTAAATGGCTGTCAGGCTGGCTGCCCCAGCAAAATGTTACCCAGTGTTCGCAAAATTCCTGCCAGTCAGAGACGGGTACCAGCAGCCTGTCGTGGCGGGTGCCATCCCATACATAGACATAATGATCCGGATCGCGCAATGCCCAGGCAATCATGCTTTCCCACATAACCTTTGCCGCATTAGTCTGGGCACTGTCAGTGATAATAATTGAACGTGTATGCAGGAAATAACAAAAAAAACGGCGTGCCAGTCCATGCACAGCCTGTTCATGTTGAGGCTGACGCGTGCGCCAGACCATAATCTGAATGCAGGCGCGCAGAGGAGAAGTATAATCCCTGGTTTCTTCCAGCCTTACCGCATAGACCGTTTCCGGTCTCTTTTCCTGGGTAACCAGCCGGTATTGTTTATCTTCCGGACAGACATACAGAGCATAACCAAACGGCACAATAAAGCCTGGCAGTGTGAATGCACGGGGATCGTCTGCCAGAAAAGCGCTGGTATCATCCCGATTTGGCGCTTCACGACTCAGAATCTGGTTAAAGTGCGTATCAGGCAGAGTAATGGGCATAAGGTTATCCGCTGTATTTCGTTCCAAAAGACCTCCCTGAAAACCGGAGTGGGTGTGATGATAAATTAGCGAAGAATGATAAGCTGGCACAGCAGGAAAGCGTGTAACCGGAAATGATGCTGTATGCGCCTGCCTATATGCAGGGTAGCAGAGCGGAGGTGTCGTCCCTGACAGTTTCTCCGGCCGGTAAACACTTGCGCGTAACCGATAAGGTTATCTTTATCGTCGTCTTCCAGCCGGAGCCGGACTACGTCCATAGGCGTCAGTTCTTTTCGTCGTTCAGGCTTGTCAGTGTCTGCAAATAGGGCACGTACGGTACAGCGTGCTCAGGTTTATCAAAACTTCTCAGCCAGCTTCTGGCCTCTGAGATCTCAATAAGACGGGCATCGCTGCCACCCGCATTCGCCATTAATTCGAGCTCATTAATCAGTGAACGAACGCTGATCTTTTTTTCGCTCAACGCAAGGCTGAGTGCCGCTTCGCCGATAATGACATGACCTATCTCGTCGTGTTGAATAGACAAACAAACCTCCTTTACGATTGCGTGATAACCTCAACACTTACTGTAGGCGTAACGGCAGAATTTGCCGGATATATTTTGAAATTTTCCAAATCAGGTAGCAGAATTTTTTGATCGAATGCTTTTTAGCCAATGAAAATTCTGCAGACTATTACCACCAGGCTGACTCTCACATGCTGCAAAAAAAAACCCGCGCAGGGCGGGCTAACAAAATGTTGAATAGGATTTCTCTCGCTGAAAACGCATCCTGTGTGTTGTTTGCCAGAATAAGCTGGCTCATAAATTATAGATGACAAGTCAGCGGAAAACGGGTTTCAGCGCGAAACCCGATGAAAAACTGCCATGCTCATCGGACCAGCATAAAATAGTGTGGTAAACCAATTGCGCCGCGTTTAAGCGATTTACAGAAATGTATTACCTGGTCAGAGGCGGGGGAGGCCTGCGCCTTAACAGGCAAAAAAAAATGCCTCCGCGAGGAGGCAAGGTAGGAGTTACTCAGCTCAGTGCGTAGTTGGATTTCTCACTGAACATGTTAATGATAGAGAAATTTGTCATTTTTTTCCGGCTCGCTTAGTAAAAAAATTTACATGCCAGGTATATAGTTAGCTTGCTAATTATTTAAGGTGTTGAATTATGACTGTTTTTTGAGGTATGAAATCGTTTCCTAAGAATTGGCTTATATTTACATTTCCTGTTTACATCACTTTTTTTAATCATATTTTTCAGGTGATCTTCATTGTTGCAGATGCCTTATCAACCTGGCTCAGAACAATGAACTGTTGATTGTCATAACTAAATTGCGCTACCGGCTGCAGGCCAAGGCGTATGTGCGCTTTAAGAGAGGCGATATTGTCATGCCTGACAAAAAGCACGGGCTTACGCGAACCATAGTGACGACATGCGCGCGCGAAAAGCGCTTCTGAGAGGCCTTTTCCGCGAGACTGCGTAGCGATACAGATCGGACCGTAAATCCAGCAATGTCTGCCTGCAGGCCAGGCGCTAAGCATGGCAGTGATAATGTCAGGCGTATTTGCTGCATTGTCCTGAGTAAACAATACGCCCTGCAGTCGTGATTTTTGCCTTACCAGCAGCGCCCAGGTTGCACTATTACTGAGCAGCTCGCATACCCTTTCCTGACTAAATATTCCCTGTAATAACGCGATGTTTTGCTGTAAGAGCTGGCTGATTTCTGCACTATCGTTTTTCTGTGCCAGGTGAAATGTACTCTGCTGATTGTTCAAATGTCGCTCCATCTCACTGTTGGCATTGTTATAAGTTTTGTCTGTTTTTCGTGCTTTCTCCGTTGAGAGTCATCCTAAAACGTAGGTTTTGCTTGATGACTGACGAGAGCTTGCCAGGCTTAGGAAGGTCATTTCCATCAGATAAGGAGAAATCATGTCACGGTTTGCAGATAAAGTTGTCGTTATCACTGGTGCAGGATCAGGTATTGGCGCTGCGTCAGCACAACGTTTTGCTGCTGAGGGCGCGTCAGTTGTACTGGTGGGAAGAACAGAAGAGAAGCTGCGAAAAGTCAAAGAGGCTTTACCTGCTGGCAAACATCTTGTTGTTCCATGCGATGTCTCAGATGCAGAGCAGGTCAGGCAGCTGAGTGAAAAGGTTAGCCAGCACTACGGGCGTGCGGATGTACTGGTAAACAATGCGGGCAGTATTGTTCAGGGTAAGATCCACGAAGTTTCGCCTGAAGACTGGAAGACGCTCATGGGCACCGATCTGGATGGCGTCTACTACTGTACGCACTACTTTATGCCAGCCCTGCTGAAAACTAAAGGCAACGTCGTTAACATCTCTTCCGTTTCCGGACTTGGCGGAGACTGGGGTATGAGTGTATATAACGCGGCTAAAGGCGCCGTAACCAACTTTACGCGCGCGCTGGCAATGGATTACGGTTCAGACGGCGTAAGAGTCAATGCTATCTGTCCCGGTTTTACATTTACCGATTTAACTGAAAATGCAAAACAGGATGAAGCGTTACTGGCGCGCTTTTACGATCGTATTCCACTGCGTCGTGCGGGAGAAGCTGATGACATTGCGAGCGCGATTGCCTTTATTGCCAGCGATGATGCCCGCTATATAACGGGCGCTAACCTGCCGGTTGATGGCGGTTTAACGGCATCAAACGGTCAGCCAAAACAAGCCTGATAGCAATAAAAAAAGCCCGCGGCAGTTGCGCGGGCTTATCGGTGATATTACGCGAATTATGAGCGTGGGATCTCGGAAACTTCTTTCACATCAGCTTTGTTAATTTGTTGTTTAACGCCGTTAGCATCAACATAGCCCAGCAGTCCTGACTCTGCTTCTTTCGGTTTGCCGTCGCTGACAATTGTACGACCATCATTGGTATGAATAGCGTAGCTGGTACGGGTACAGCCGGTAAGGGCGGACAGGGCAATAACCGCTGCTACAGGAAGTAAAATAACTTTCTTCATTGTGCTCTCCTTGATAGATGGATCAGTTATTCAGTTCGCTCATGTTCGTGATCTGATCACGATTGATCTGCTCAGTTTTGCCGGTTTGCGCGTTCTCATACGATACCAGTCCGGTATCGCTGTCTACCTGTGGTTTGCCACTGGTAATAATGGTGCGGCCATCAGTCGTTTTAATCGCCTGGTTAGACGAGCAGCCGGTTACGGCTAAAAGTGAAGTCAGGACTGCAGCAGCAACAACCATTTTTTTCATCATATTTCCCTATTTCTGGACACGTTATAAGAGGAGCATAGTCCATAATTTCCGGGAGTGGTCTGACCTTGATGATTTTTTTGTGCAATTAATGCGGCGAAAAGCAGAAGCCTGTGTTCTGCCAAAGCGCGCGGTTTGGCATCAGGCCGTTAATGCCTGAGAAACAGATAAACGCAGACATATCGAAAGAAAACGATCGAAATACGTGAAAACATCTTTAGCGAAAGCGATATCACGCCATACAGATGTATCAGTGTGAGTACAAAAAAGAAGATTCGGTAAGTGATGATCGGCGAGGGCAATGACTAACGTCAGGCTGCCTGAATCCGCCCTAACAGCAAACTAAAAAGATTATCGTAATGCATTTTTTCTGCTGGATCGGTACAGTGATCAAGCCGCGAAAGCAAAGAAATACACAAGGCCTTACGGTTGAGCGTTTTATCAGAACATAAAATCTCTTTAACCATTTCACCGAGTAATTTGAATTCTGCAGATTGCTGTATTCTGGTCTGCTCTTCTGCGCTGATTTTATCCGCTGCAGGAAAATATGGATTCTGGCACATAACTCTCTCTTCTTAATTAAACAGGCTTAATCAACCTTCACCGGGCACTATTAGTTCATTTTCTTTGCCAGCAACCGAATAACCTTTTCACACGCCTGCTGTACTTCAGGGCTGTCACTCCGCAAACCGGTACGGTATAACGCACCAATAATCTCCTGCAAAGAAAGCGCTTCGCCTGGTTTTAATATTTGCGTAATGACGTCACCCAGTAACGCGTGCATCGCTTCTGCATCTTCTGAATCATCTTGCCGCACATAACCCTCATCCATTTTTAAATTGCTTAACGTTTTTAATATGTCAGAGACGCCTGTAACGTAAAGTCGCGACAACAGTAAAATAACTTAGTTAGGAAATGCGTATTTCCTAATAGCGCAGCAGCATTAATCCAGCAGGCGCAGCGCCATCTTAATAGTTTCTTCGCCATTAGTCACATCCTGAATTTTACCCACTACACGCATACCAAATGCAATACAGAGTAGCAAGCCGGCAGTGGTATCGGCATCCAGGTGGCTGGCTATTGAGCCATCATCCTGACCCTGCTGAATCAGCGATATAAGAAAAGCCCGGTTGCGCAGCACGGCCTGGCGCACCAGATGAGATAACTCTTCATCAAGCGTCTGCAGTTCAACGGTGCTGCCTACAACCAGACAGCCGCGCCGTCCCTCAATTTCGCTGGCGGAATCTAGATAGAACTGAAGCAGCTCAGCAACCCGCTCGCGGCCAGTAGCGAATGCGCTCAGACGTTCGCGCAAATCGGTATTTCGAATTGCAATATAGCGCTCAAACACGCGCAAAAAAAGCGAGCGCTTGTCCTGAAAAGCTTTGTAGATGCTACCTGCAGTAAGCTGCATGGCTTCACCAAGGTCGGCAATAGAGGCGGCGTGGAACCCTTTCTGGCGAAAAACGATCATGGCATTATCAAGCGCAACATCGATATCAAAATTGCGCGGTCTGCCGCGTTCACGGGGAGCAGCGGCAGAAGATTTTACTGTTGGCATTCACAGCCCTTCTGAAGCGATTGTTTCCAAAGTATCCCGTTTGCGCCTGAACCGGTCAACGCCGGAGATTTACGCTAGAGTTAAGTGGTTAAATTACATCGTATTGTGATAAATATTTCAGCCTTTGCAACAGGGGAACAGCATGAAAGACGTCTTTATTGTGGGTGGTGCAGGAAATATCGGACGTCAATTGGGTCAGCAGCTGAGCCAGGACGGTGTGACGGCACGTGCATTGTGCCGCACCGCTGAACAGGAAGCCAGCTTGCAGCAACAGGGTATTCAGACTGTCAGGGGAGATCTGGTTGCCCTGGATGAACAGCAACTTACCGGGCTGATGCAGGGATGCGGGCTGGTGGTTTTCGCGGCGGGCGCCGGAGGGAAAGGCGGAGAGGAGATGACGAAGGCCGTTGATGGTGAGGGGCTGATTAAGTCCGTTGCCGCCGCGCAGCGCGCCGGGATAAAACGCTTTATTCTGGTCTCTGCTTTTCCCGAAGCCGGACGCGGCAGGCAGCTGTCTGACACTTTTGAAAACTATATGCGCGTAAAAAAACAGGCCGACGTGATCCTTGCCGCAAGCGCGCTTGACTGGGTGATTGTGCGCCCCGGCACGTTAACCGATGAGCCGGCAACCGGCAGAATCAGCGCAGGGCCGGCAATCGCCTATGGCACTATCGGACGTGCAGATGTTGCCGCCACGCTGGCGGCGCTGGTCCATCAGCCGGCCGTGTCCCGCGTCATCATTGAGCTGACGGCGGGAGAGAGACCCGTTACAGAAGCGATAGACGCGCTTATTACACCTTAACCCATTCAGCAGTAAGGAGAGGCTATGGCACTTTCACTGGATGCGCATCTGCAGACAATCTGGCAGAAGTTAACGCATGCGGTGAGCACGCGCTCACCTTTTACCCTGATGCAGCTGGCGAGCGTAACAGGAAACGCGCAGCCTAAACTCAGAACAATCGTGCTGCGCGATTTCAGTCCTGCGCCAGCCTCATTACTGTTTACCACTGACGCACGCAGCGCAAAAGTGCAGGAGATGAGGGCTAATCCGCATGTCTCGCTGCTGGGCTGGGATGCAGAGAACAGCCTCCAGCTGCGACTGGAAGGTGAAGCGTGTCGCGTTGATGAGCGCGAGTTGCGCCATGCTATCTGGCAAACGCTGCGGCCCTCTGCGCAGCAGCTTTTTCACTCACCTTATTCACCCGGCACGATCCTTGACGCTCCGGAGGCGGCATGTGCCGGACACGCTTCTGCCTCGTTAACTGATCCTCCGGAAAATTTTGCGCTGATACGCATCATGGTGAAGCGTATAGAGCTGCTTGATGTCAGTGCCGATCCGCATCAACGCTGTGAGTTCTTACTGCAGGCGCACGGATGGGCGGGACGGTGGCTGGCACCTTAGTTTCTCTCTCAGCCGCGCAAACGACAGGATCAGGTTCCGGCAGATAAAAGATCCAGATTTACTATAATTATGTTCAACATTTTTAACCTGAGAGCAGAGGCGATGAGCAAATCTTTCACTCCAGCGGCTACGCTGGCAGCTCTATTTGCATTAAGTCTGATAGCCGGACCAGCAGCAGCGGCTACGCTGGCAGCTCTATTTGCATTAAGTCTGATAGCCGGACCAGCAGCAGCGGATCCGGGGAAGGGCCATGGTCAGGGACCACACGGAGCAGGTGAAAAACATGCCGGTCAAGGAAATCCGCATGCTGACAAGCACTCCCATCAGGGCCAAAACAGCGCGGAACAGGCGGGATCAGCGCTGAGCTATGCAACGGCACGCGCGCTGGCAGAGCGCTATGGCGCCACAGGCTATCGGGCTCTGCCGCCAGGCATTGCTAAAAATGTTGCACGGGGTAAGCCGCTGCCGCCCGGGATCGCAAAGAAAACGTTACCGGCTGCGCTGGTAAAAGAGCTGCCTTACTATCCTGGCTATGAATGGCGGGCCGTGGGGGATAACCTGGTCCTGATTGCACTAAGTACCGCCGTAGTCACGGCGGTACTCAACGGTGTCTTTGACTAGATAACCCGGCTGAACGGGCTAAAAAGCTGTCAGGCCAGAGTTCGCTGTTTTGTTTCACTCAGTACGCTGACAATATTTGCAGCAGAGACTGTGCCCATCTTGATGTAAGAGGCGTCGCTGACACCGCCAATATGCGGTGAAAGAATAACGTTCGGCAGCGACTGCCAGCAGTGAGGCACGGTCAGCGGCTCTGCGCAAAAGCTGTCGAGTGCGGCGGCACGCAGTCTGCCGTCAGCGAGCGCTGCGGCAAGCGCTGGCTCATCGACCAGGCCGCCGCGGGCAGTGTTAATAAAAATGGCGTCGCGTCTGAAATAGCGTAGCGCGGCGTCATTGATCATTGCGCGGTTATCCTCAGTCAGCGGGCAGTGCAGGGATACTACGTCAGCCTGTTGATAAAGCGCTTCCAGCGTGTTTACCTGCTCGCATCCTTCAGGTACGAAAGTAGCGTAAGGATCGTAAGCCAGCACGCGCATGCCAAACGCGTAGCCAGCTCTTGCGACCCGGCGACCGATTTCGCCCAGCCCGACCAGCCCCAGCGTACGGCCTTCCAGTTCAAGAGATTTATGCACCGATTTGTCCCAGTGCCCGGCGCGCATACGCGCATCGAGCGGCACAACAGATTTTGCGCAGGCCAGCAGCAGCGCCCACGTATGTTCTGCGACCGCTGCAGCGTTGGCGCCTGGCGCTGAGCAGACGCGTATGTTCCTTTTCGCTGCTGCTTTTTGATCGATGACATCAATCCCGCTGCCGTGTTTGGAGATCACCCGTAAGGCCGGGGCGGCGTCCATGATCGCTGCGGTAATTTTTCCATACCGTACCAGGATAGCGACCGGGTTATGCTGGTGGCAGAGATCGATAAGTTGCGTCTCCGTGGGCTGTTTGCCGGCAAAAATAACGTCATAGCCGGTCAGAAGCTGCAGGGCCTCCTCCGCCAGATCGCAGCCGGTTACCAGAATAACGCTGCGTGCTTCGCTCATAGCGTCTCCTCCGCAGCAAGCATGCCAGCCTGGCGCAGCGCCTGCTCCAGCCACGGCGCACGCGTGTCGCCCGCTGCGATAGCCGCAATACGCTGGGTTTCGGCCGCCAGCTTCTTTTTCGCCAGCGCAATGACCGTTTTTACCTCCTCTCGCGGGATCACCACTACGCCGTCAACATCACCCACAATCAGGTCACCGGCCTGCACCTGCGCTCCTGCTACAGAGATGGGGTGATTAACACGACCCGGGATCAGTTTTGTGGGTCCGCTGGGATTCAGACCAGCAGCGAAAACCGGGTAGGGCTGGCTGGCGAGCGCGTCCGCATCACGTACCGCTCCATCAATAACGATACCGGCAATGCCTGAGGCTTTCGCCTGCGTGGCCATAATTTCTCCCAGCAGTGCGCAACTGATATCACCCTTGCCATCCACAATGATGACATCACCGGGCCGGGCAATAGCGAGCGCAGCATGGATAGCCAGATTGTCACCCGGTCTGACCTCAACGGTAATCGCCGGACCCGCTACTTTCATGTGCGCCGCAAGGGGTTTAATTCTGCCATGCAACGTGCCACGGCGGCCGGCAACATCAGCAAGGATAGCCGCCTGATACTCTGCGGCCTGGCGCGTATCTTCATCAGATACGCGGGTGATATTGCGATTGATCATCGGAAGTGTCGGAGAAGTCATACTGCCTCGCTGTTTTACCAGGTGAAATAGATATGTACAATATAAAACTACTATAGCGAGCTTGTCGGAAGATTAGCCAGCGCCGGACGGCAGTTTGTGACGTAAATACGAGGTGACTCACAAATATTCAGGTACACTCGCAGTCGTCATAAAAGGAGAAAACAATGGGTAATGAAGGCGTTATTGCAGTTGAAAAGGCGCTGGCGCTGCTTGACTGTTTCCGTCCGGGCGATAACAGCCTGACGCTGACGGCGCTGGCACAGGCATCGGGCTACCATAAAACCACGGTATACCGCCTGATGAATTCGCTGGAACGCATGCACTACGCCGTGCGACATGACGACGGGACCTATGGACTTGGACCGCGCCTGCTGTATCTCGGAAAGCTTTATGAGCAGTCATTTCATCTTGCAAGCGTCGTGCAGCCGGAATTGCATCAGCTGGCACAGGAGACTGGCGAGAGCGCCAGCTGGTATGTCATTGAGGGCGGGCAGCGGCTCTGTCTGTTCCGTGCGGAAGCAACAGAGGGTTTGCGCCACAGCCGGCTGCCGGGAACAACCTATCCGCTGGATCACTCTGCTATTGGTCAGGTTTTACGCTACTGGGGACTGAATGAGCCCCTGTTTAGTGAAGAGCCACTGCTGCCTCTCTATACCTCCGGAGCCCGCGACCCGCACACGGCAGCCTATGCTCTGCCGGTATTTGGCGTGAGCGACAAGCTGGTCGCCGCGCTGGCGCTGACCGGTCCCTCCTCGCGGCTCACAGAAGCGCGCCGAAAAGAAGGCGTAGCCAGTGCAATGTATCATGCTGCCGCGCGGCTCTCGGTGCGGCTGGGGGCTTCGCCGCAGTTTTGCACTGCCCGTTATGGCGAGGGGATAGCAGCCGCTGGCGAATAACAGGAAGCCGGCCTGCAGCACCGGCTCCCTCAGCGTGGCCCGCTGTTAGTGTGTTGTCGCGCGCGCTTTATTTTCTGTGTGGCGCGCCATCTTTCTGCCCATGATCACAACAGCGATGCCTCCTGCCAGACAGAGTACAGCAAGCGGCAGAAGCGCCAGCGTATGGCTGCCGGTTTTCTGATTAATAATGCCGTACACGTTTACCATCAGGCCACCGCCAATCAGATTAGCAATAGCGCCAATGGCTGCCAGCCCGGCCGCTGCTGAAGAGCTACTCATCCACCCGGACGCCAGCGCCCAGAACGGACCTTTCATTGAGTAAGCGCCTACCAGAATCAGACTCAGAATAATAATCGTTGCCGGCAGCGAGAGGTTAATAAAGGCAGCGGCAATACCGCCTGCAATCATGAATAGCGTCAGCGCAGTGTGCCAGCGCCGTTCGCCGGTGCGATCGGAGTTACGGCCCCAGACAATCATCAACACGGAAGCCAGGCCATAAGGAATGGCATTAAGCAGGCCGGTAGTGAGGTTATCCAGCTGGAAAGACTTGAGTAGCTGCGGTGACCAGACGCTGAGCGTTGTACCGGCTGCTGACGCACCGGAGTAGATCAGGGCAAAAAGCCAGATCTGACGATGTTTCAGCAGCTGCCAGGTAGAGATGTGACCAATATTTTTACGTTCGCTGCGCTCTTTCTCCAGCGTCTCTTCCAGCCACTGCTTCTGCTCATGGTTCAGCCAGCGCGCCTCATGCGGGCGATTACTCAGGACAAAGTAAGCCGCGATGCCCAGCAATACAGCGGGCAGCCCTTCGATAATAAACAGTAAGTGCCAGCCGCGCAGGCCGAACCAGCCATCCAGCGTCAGGATCAGTCCCGACAGCGGAGAGCCGATAAAATTGGCCAGCGGGATCGCCACCATAAACGAGGCGATGATGCGTGCACGGTAGCGGGAAGGGATCCACCAGGTCAGATACAGTACTACGCCGGGAAAAAAGCCCGCTTCTGCTGCACCCAGTAAAAAACGCAGCACGTAGAGCGAGGTTGAGGTCTCAACCAGCGCCATACACATACTTACGATCCCCCAGCTGATCATAATGCGCGGGATCCAGAGCCGTGCTCCCACTTTCTGCATGGCGAGATTGCTCGGAACCTCAAACAGAAAATAGGCCACAAAATAGAGGCTGCTGGCAAAGCCAAACGCCGCTTTTGTCAGACCTAAATCCTCGTTCATCTGCAAAGCCGCCATGCCGATGTTTCCGCGGTCAATAATGGAAACCAGATAACTGACGACGAGGAAGGGCAGAATCCGCCAGATCACCCGGCGCATCGTTTCACGCTCCAGCGCGGTCACAGGCGCCTGGTTAAGTAGAGATTGAGTCATTGTGTCCTCGCAGAGTTCAGATTAGATAACATCGCTGTTGTTTCACTCTATAAAACCCGGTTGTACAAAATAAACTATCAGACTCTCCGCGTGCGTCGTGTGCAGGATAGTGGGATTGCGGTTCAGCTCACAGATTAACCGTGGCCCGGATGCGGATTTGTGATCGATAACGCTGCAGAAAGTTCATCTCTGGCATCTGCAGGCTCCTGCGCCTGCGTTGTATCACCCCTTTGCTCTTACCCTTCGCACTGATACCACAAATATTTTCAGCTAAGTGAAAAAGTCGATGTTGAGATTTATTCATCCTGACAGCGTTGAATGAATATAAATTATGTATATAAAACAGCACGTTGAAAACAGAACGATTCGCAACTTCTATCACGTTGAATCCAGACGGCACTGACTGACGCGTCTAGGCGTTGCAACATGAAAAAGCTTCAGGTTCGGTGAAATTTAATCACTTTTTTTCAGCAGGGGAGTAAGGCATAAAAGAGTCAGCCCATTGAGGAAATGGTTATATCAAATCAGCATTCAGCGTCGGTTTTACAGGCAGACAGAGAAGCAGGTTTACATCAGAAATTGAGGTGAGAAATTACGATGAACAAAGAATTTACCTTTTCAATTAAAAGCCTTCGTTTTGACGAAAACTATAATCCTTCTGCAAACACGCGTATCACCACTAACTTTGCTAACCTGGCAAGGGGTGAAATGCGTCAGGAAAACCTGCGCAACGCACTGAAGATGATTGATAACCGCTTTAACTCACTTGCGCACTGGGACAATCCGAAAGCTGACCGCTATGCCGTTGAGCTTGATATCATCTCCGTTGAGCTGAATATCGACCCGGCTGGAAATGAAAAGCCGTTCCCGGTCATCGAAGTCCTGAAAACAGGCATCGTGGATAAAAAAACCGGTCAGCGCATTGAAGGCGTCGTCGGGAACAATTTCTCCTCCTGGGTACGCGATTACGATTTCAGCGTGGTGTTGTCTGAGCATAATAAAAACCAGTCCGGTTTCAGCACCCCGGCAAACTTTGGTGACCTGCACGGCAATATCTTCAAAGGGTTTGTCAGCTCAGATATCTATAAAGCCAGCTTCAGCAAACGTCCGATCATTTGCCTGAGTGTCTCAAGTAAAAATACCTATTATCGTACCGGTAACCATCATCCGGTTCTGGGGATTGAATATCGGCAGGACGCGGATTCGCTGACCGATCACTACTTTGCCAAAATGGGCCTGCAGGCGCGCTACTTTATGCCGCAGGGCAGCGTTGCGCCGCTGGCTTTCTATTTTGCCGGCGATCTGCTGCGCGATTACAGCGATCTGGAGCTCATCAGCACCATCAGCACGATGGAAACGTTTCAGAAAATCTATCGTCCGGAGATCTACAACGCGAACTCAGCGGCCGGACAGGAGTATCAGCCGAGCCTGTCACACAAGGATTATTCACTGACACGCATCGTATATGACCGTGAAGAGCGCACGCATCTGGCGGTTGAGCAGGGTAAATTTACCGAACAGCATTTTATCAAGCCTTACCAGACTCGTCTGGAGCAATGGTCTGCTGAGTTTGCGCACTGATTAATGGAAAAAGGTTATCTATAGTGAAAAAGTTATTACCGACATCGACGTCTGGCAGTTTACCTAAACCTTCCTGGCTGGCGCAGCCGGAAACATTATGGTCCCCGTGGAAACCGGCGGGTGACGATCTGGCCGATGCCAAGCGCGATGCGCTGCGTCTCTGCCTCGATGACCAGCTGCGGGCCGGTATTGATATCGTCAGCGATGGTGAGCAGACGCGTCAGCATTTTGTGACGACGTTTATTGAGCATCTTAACGGCGTGGATTTTGAAAAGCGCGAAACGGTGCGGATCCGGAATCGCTACGATGCAAGCGTTCCTTCGGTGGTAGGTGAAGTTTCACGTACTAAACCGGTATTTGTTGATGATGCAAAATTTCTGCGTCAGCAAACCACCCAGCCGATCAAATGGGCGCTGCCCGGTCCAATGACCATGATCGACACGCTGTATGACGGGCACTATAAGAGTCGCGAAAAACTCGCCTGGGAGTTTGCTAAAATTCTCAATCAGGAAGCGAAAGAGCTGGAAGCCGCTGGCGTGGATATTATTCAGTTTGATGAGCCTGCGTTCAACGTCTTCTTTGACGAGGTCAATGACTGGGGCATTGCCGCGCTGGAGCGTGCCATTGAGGGATTACAGTGCGAAACCGCTGTGCATATCTGCTATGGCTACGGCATCAAAGCCAATACTGACTGGAAGAAAACGCTGGGTTCTGAGTGGCGCCAGTATGAAGAAATCTTTCCGCGTCTGCAGAAATCGAACATCGACATCGTATCGCTGGAGTGTCAGAACTCCCGCGTGCCGATGGAGCTGATTGAACTGATCCGCGGTAAAAAAGTGATGGTCGGTGCCATTGATGTGGCGACCAACACGGTTGAAACGCCGGAGCAGGTAGCGGAAACGCTGCGTAAAGCGCTGCAGTTTGTCGATGCGGATAAGCTCTATCCCTGCACCAACTGCGGTATGACGCCGCTGTCGCGTCAGGTTGCTCGCGGCAAGCTGGATGCGCTGAGCGCCGGTGCTGACATCGTGCGCCGTGAACTGCTGGGCCAGTAATACGTTTAAGGATGTATCAGGGCTGACGTCTGACGTCGGCCCTTTTTTTATCATTTTTAACCGCGCTGTACCCTTTTGCGGCTATCCCGGCCAGGTGGCTCATCAGACAAATAAATAGATTTATACGCAGGCGCTGAAAATAACTGTGCTGCAGCGCAGCAATATGTCATGCGCACATTGCTTCCGGCGCAAAACATCCCTTACTTTAGCCGCAGGTTTGTAAAATACAGGAACCCGGCATGGCAGATGACAGCAGTACGATCACCGATTTAAGCGCGCTTGAAGCGTGCTACGGCCCCGTGGCTAAACCTTCGCTGACCAAAGTTACCGATCATATTCACGCCGCCTATCGTCCTTTTATCGCTGCGTCACCGTTTGTCGCGCTGGCCACCTGCGGGCCGGACGGGCTGGACGTTTCACCCAGAGGCGATCCGGCAGGATTTGTACACATTGAGGATGAGCGCACGCTCTGGCTGCCCGACAGGCGCGGCAACAACCGTATTGATAGCCTGCGCAATATTCTGCATGACAATCGGGTGGCACTGCTTTTCCTGATCCCGGGCATCGGAGAGACCCTGCGCGTGAACGGGACCGCCGTTATCAGCATCGACCCCGCCTTGCTTAACCGTTTTGCGGTGAATAATCAGCTACCGAAAACGGTTCTGACCATCACCGTTGAGAGCGTTTTCTTTCAGTGCAGCCGGGCAATTATCCGTTCCAGGCTCTGGGATCCGGCTGCGCACATCACGCGGGAGGCGCTGCCGAGCACCGGTTCCATACTGCACAGCATTTCGCAGGATATAGATGCGAACGCCTACGATGCGGCGTTACCTGGTCGCCTGAAAGAGACGCTCTATTAACCCGGCCTGAGGCCGCAACAGCAACGTGCACTGTACAGCCTGCCAGCAGGCTGTTTTCAGTTCCGCAGACTACCGGGTTCTCAGGCGGTAGATATCAGCGAAGTAGAGATGACCTTTACGGGCATACTGCGCCTGCAGGGTGGCTTTTTCGCTTTCAGTCAGGACATCTCCATTGAGCAGGTCATGAATAAACGCCTCCCTGACATAGACTTCCATGTACCAGTCGCCGGTATAGCAGTTCTTCCACGCGCCCTTGTCGATATCTTTCACCCGATAAGACGGGTTCACGTGAAAAAAGAAAAAGAAGTTACAGACTGCGAAAATGGCACAGCAGACAACATATTCGATCATGCCGAAGGAGTCGGAATAGAGTAACAGTGCCATGGTCAGCACAAACAGAAAACACATCAGGCCATACAGCCCCGGATACTGACGGATAAACGACACGTCGAAATAGGGACGATCGTTGCGTTTTTCCGCACGGTTGATGCTGTCCAGCTCCTGCTGCAGAAGCGCATTAAGTTGATTGCTCATGTTTTAGACCTTATCTGCCCATGATGATGGAGTTAAAATTTTACTGTGTATTTTTAGCGGCCGCGGCGCGCGGCTAAATCGCCATACCGGAAAAGTGAATCGGATCTGCCAGCATCGCCGCCAGAATTTTCAGGCTTTCTTCGCACTGCTGACGTGACTGTGAACCGCCGAGGCAGATACGCAGCGCATCGGCAGGCACATTACCGGTGCAAAATGCTGCGCCGGAGACGGCGCTGATCCCTTTTTCACGCAGTTTTGCCGCAATGTCAGAGGCGTTAGCGTTGACCAGCCCCGGCAGCGGCAGCCACAGGTGATAACCTGCGCTGTCAGCCTGAAACGGGTATCCGCTCAGGCAGGTGGCCGCAATCTGCTGGCGGACACCCGCTTCCTGCCTGATAGCCATCAGCATGCGTTCTGCGGTTCCGTCATTGATCCACTGCCGCGCCAGCGCATTGGTGAGCGGGCTGGACATCACCGTCAGCGCCCGCAGCACGCCGGAAAGCAGCTGCGTCATCTGTCTGTCCGGGCCTTTCACAAACGCGATACGCAACCCGGGGCCAAAGCACTTCGACAGGCCGGTAAGATACCAGGTCAGTTCCGGTATCAGCTCCGCAAAAGCAGGTACCGGCGCATCACTGAGCGCAGCGTAAGCGTCATCTTCAATGACCGTAATGTTATACCGCTGGCAGCACTCAGCCAGTGCCCGCCGGCGCGCCTCCGGAACCGTTATCGTGGTCGGGTTTTGCAGCGTCGGATTGATATAGAGTGCGCCGATCTCCCCGCTGCGACAGAGCGCTTCAAACGCCAGCGGATCGGGCCCCTGCGCGTCACAGAGTACCGGCTGCAGCCGCACGCCCAGATGGCTGGCAATCGCCTTCATGCCAGGATAAATCAGGCTGCTGACACAGACCGCGCCCTTTTTGCGCTTCAGCAATGTCATGATGCCCATCAGGGCGCTGTGAATGCCCGGACAAACCAGCACGTCCGCTTCGCTCTCTACGTGAAGTTTGCGCCCGATCCAGCGCATCGCTGCCGCTTTATCCTCTGCCGTGCCGCCAAAATCCTGATAGCGCAGCAGACTCAGCATGTCGGTCTGGTTAAACAGGTTGATGGCCCCTGCGCGCAGCGCTTCCTCAACGGCTGCACCGGCAGGCTCTGCCGGCGCATTCATGGTCATTTCGTAAGTGCTGGCAGGCAGAGCTGAAGAGGCTGACGCCCGCGCACGAATAAAACTGCCGAGTCCCGGGCGTGAGTCAATTAATCCTCTGCGCCGCGCTTCCGCATAACCGCGCGTTACCGTGGTGTAATTCAGGCCCAGCGTTTCCGCCAGTTCACGCAGCGGCGGCAGACGATAGCGTGAAGGCAACTCGCCTGTACTGATGCCCTCTGCAATGAAATCTGCGATGCGCAGATAGGCCGGACGTTGTGTAGACTGCTGTAGCAGGGTTGCCCAGCGTGTGAAAAGCGGCGTAATCATCATAAATCCTGTTCAGGACATTACGCAGACAGATATATCACAGTCATAATCAAGGTGTAACTTGATTGCATTATTGATTGCATCAGTTTTTTCTCTAAGTCTGTTTTAGCGCGTCATGCCTCCCCGCGTCTGCGCCTGCCGGCGTACAGTAAAGCGAGATTATCAAGGCCCGTAAGCCGGGATCATTCTGTAGCGATTAAAGATTGCAGGCGGGTCAGCCGATAAAGCTTCTGTGCTGCGTCAGTTTTTGTATCGGGTCAAAGGAACAACGACGTTTTGCCGAATCGGGCAGGCGTAAAATTATTCTCTGACTGTTATCGTTCTCTTAGGCGCGTGCAGGATAGCAAGCAGGGCGAGCGGGATATCTGCCACAATCAGTTATATGTTTCTTTCGTATCGTCAGAATAAATCAGGTCCAGCTATCATGAGCACAACGATCAAACCTATTTTATCCGCCGTTTGGTCCACCAACACCCTGGGGATCTGTATTTCCAGTCAGGAAAGCCCCGCCGGCCTGATGCCCGCATTGAAAGGCGTTACGCTACGCGAATGGCTCAGCATCGCCCAGGCTGATGAAGATGCAAACATTGCGCTGCTGCTCACTGCGGCGCTGGATCGCGTGTTGCCTTTTCATATTGAAGTGCCCATTAATTGTCTGGATGGCACCCTGCGCCACGTTATTGTGTCAGGGCTGCCGGGCGATCGGTCAGAGGGTTCACACCTGCAGTACAGTGGCTTCGTGCTGGATGTCACCGGACAGCGTAAGGCGCTGGAAGATGCGCTGCGCACGGCGGCTGAGTATCGTCTGCTGATTGAAAACAGCACGGATCTCATTGCTCACTGCGATGCCGAAGGGCGTTATGTCTCTATTTCGCCCTCATACAGCGAAATGATCGGCTGGTCAGCTGAAGAGATGCTGGGTCAGCAGGTCACCGACTTTTTGCATCCTGACGATCGCGCGCCCGCCGCTGCGGTGCTGCACACTATTTTCACCGGCGGTGAACAGCCGGACGTAGTGGAAGTGCACAAGGTGCATCGCAACGGCCACTACATTACGCTTGGCACAAAAGCCTGCGGCGTAACCGATCCCTCAACAGGCAAGAATATCGGTGCTGTGCTGGTGTCGCGGGATATCACCCGCGACAAAGAGAAAATGCTGCAGCTGGAGCAGCAGGCGATGCGCGACGCGCTGACCGGTCTGCCTAACCGGGCCTGGTTTTTTAAGCAGGTCGACGGCATGCTTGCACAGCATCAGGACCCGCGCTATGTGACGGTGCTGTTTCTCGATTTAAACGGATTTAAAGCCGTTAATGATTCAATGGGCCATGCGGCAGGCGACAGTCTGCTGCAGCAGATAGGTGAACGGCTGCAAAGCTGTATGGCACCGGATGAGTCAGTCGCACGGCTTGGCGGCGATGAGTTTGTGGTGGCAGCCCGATGCCCCGATCGCAAAGCCGCTTCTGCCATTGCAGAGCGTCTGATCGCCAGTCTGAATCTACCTTTCAGCATCAGCAACAGCGCAGTAAGCATCGGAGCCGCAATCGGCGTAAGCCAGGCGCGACCTGCTACTTCATCCGCTAAGCTACTGCTTCAGCAGGCCGATACCGCCATGTACCAGGCTAAAGCACGGCACGATGTCTCATACCAGTTTTTCTGCTTGCCCTCGCATCTGTAACCGGCCCCGGCCTGGCTGTCATGCGCGGCGTTCTGTTAATCCCTGATGTGATACCTGACGCGGGTTGTGCGCATGACACAGCACAGCACAGTTTTCACGTGTTTATGCATTTAGTTAATCGGTATGGCTGTGATTTTTCTGAGTGGTCGCTTAAAAAGCGGTGTTAAAAAACGGTACATTAATTTCTTCTATTTTATTTAATAACTAATAAGTTATTATTTTTTTCAGCTCCAGTGAAATACATTAATACGCAAGGCTTTTATCTTAATTTCTGCTTTATGCGCTAACGAAGCGTAAGCCAGGCTGGACAATGCATTAGTAACGTGATGTTATTGTCTGCGCATCGATTACTTTTCCTGCCATTTTCAAAATAAATACGCTCTGCCGATGCCTGAAAGCCATGTTGTGTTTTCAGGCTTTGCTTTTTTCTCAGCTGAGGAAAATATCGTGTTTAAATTAAATCCTGTACTTCTGGCCCTTATTGCAGCACAAGGTATGATGTTTCCGGTTTTAAATGCATCGGCGGAGATATTAAAACCCTATACGCCTGAAAACAATGATTATAAAGCGGGTGCATTTTATTTGCGTGATGGTTCAGTACAGACGCTGACCGGGCTGCCGCAGTTTACGCCGGGCGAGAGTGGCGTAACCCGCACAACGCTGGGTGAGCTACAGCGTGCGGGCCGGATCGTTACTGATACGCTAACGGGGCAACCCCGTATTAACGTCGGGCAGCAAAATCTGAATATCGTTATTCCCGATCCCGCGAACAACAGCTATAAATCCTTCCACGTTTATGACAGCCTGGCCTTTACAGATTTACCGGGGATTAATACAGAGACACAGGTAGAGGACTTTTATGCTGTAAACGATCGGCAATATATTGATGCCCGCGTCGCCTCAGTTACACGCGGCACGCTTAATATAAATATCGGGCGACCTGACAGAAATGCAGGTTCGGCCACAAATCGCTGGTCAATGGCGGCCAGACAAAGCCAGCTTTTTACCACGGCGCAGCGCGGTCATCTCAACTGGAACAGTAATAACCGTATTATTTTCACCGCCGTTGAGGCACCTCCCGCTAACAATCAACTGACGCTCAGCAGAGATAGCGTGGTGAATTATACCGGGACGTTTAACGTCAATACGCGGGATGGCGGGGTCACAACGTTCACGGTAACGTCGCTTGCAGAATTGCGTAATTATAATGACTGGCTGATTAATCAGCTCCTGAACGACAATATTACGCAGGAAGCGTATGGCCACGCGTTTAATAAAGCGTTTTCACTTAATGAAGGTCGCGTGCTTTATCGCACCGGTGCCGCCGACAGCCGTGATGAAGTCAGGCTGCCGGTGGGCGAACGGGTGGTGTTAAGTGCGAACGGTCCTGACGCCAGCGTGAAAATTTCTGCACAGCGTACGCTTGAGGTCATCAACGCCAGCACGGCGATGCAGGCCAGCAATGGCGCTACGGCCATTATTGATGGCAAGCTCGCGGTTACCGGCTCGGGGAGTACAGCGAGCCGGGCGCTGGCGCTGCTTTCAGGCAGCACCGGAATAAATAACGGCACGCTGAACGCGGGCTTCCTGAATAACGCCAGCGGCACAGGCGTGGACAGCAGGACGCTGGGCGATATCGGTAAAGCCGTTGCGGTAAAAAGTGGCAGTCGCTTCATGAATAATGGCGTGATTAATCTTGCTCCCGGTAATGGATCTGAAAGCCGGGAAAGCAGCGCAATCTGGATCGCTCAGGGCAGTGCGGTTAATCGCGGCAGCATCAATGTCGGCGTCACGGACGTGGTTAATAACAGCTCAGCGACAGGGGTCACGTTAAGCGCTGCAGGGCACTTTGTTAATGCGGAAAAAGGCACGATCGCCATCGGACGGTCGCCGCAAAATCGCAAAACGGACAGGACGCAGGAGGTTGCGGTTAATCTGAGCGGCGGCGTCAGCGGTATTCAGCAAAGTGGTAACAGCAGTGTGATCAATAATGGCCGTATTGTCATCGGCTCCCGCGTGCAGAACGCCGCAGGTATGCGCGTGGAAAATGCACCTTATGCGCTGACGCTGAATAACGGCGTTATCGATATCAACGGACGGGCACAGCCTCAGCCGCTGGAAAACATCGGCATGCTGGTGCTCAATGCCGGGCAGTACGGGCGGGTGGGCAACGCAGGAACAATCAATGTTAACGGTGATAACAGCACCGGCCTGCGCATTCTCGCCACGAAGAACCATAGCGCCAGCGCCTGGTCCGCCGGCACTATCAATGTAAAGGGTGATGCGGACTTGCCTGGCGGCACGCATAACACGGCCGTCCGGGTAACCGGCGAGCAGGGCGGTCAGGCGCGCGCCATGCTGCGTGGACGGATCAATTTACAGGGTGATGCGGCTATCGGCGTGCGTGCAGATGGCAACGCCCGGGTGGATATCGCCGCCAGCGCAGTGCCGCGCGCCGGCGAAGGCCGGAATCAGATCAGTTTTCTTATCCAGGGCCCGGACGCCCGGATCCGGCTGCCCGCCAGCGGCCGCTACGCCACTTCCAGCCCCAACGGGACGCTGTTCCGCCTGGCGGACGGCGCGGACTTTAACGCCAGCGGTACCACTCTCTCGCTGAATGCACCGGGCGCCACCGGCATCGTGGGCAGCGGCCGGGGCAGCGATATCGTAACGCGTAACGCCGTGTTCAATGCGGGAGCGTATGCCAGCGCCGTGCGGATTGAAGGCGGCGCGCAGGGCACCCTCAACGCTGAAACCCGGCTGCGTCTGACCGGCAAAGGTGCCAGCGCTGCGACAGTTGACGGGTATAAATATGATCTGAGCGGTCGCATTATCAGCGCCGGTTTCCTGCCGGATAGCCGCACGCTGCTGACCAGTCATGCGGCTATCCGCGGGCTGGCGGATGGGCAGTCCGGGCTGGTGGCATTAAACCAGGCGCAGCTGATCAATACCGGTCATATCACCTCAGGGGGAGAAGGTTCAGTGGGGATCCTCGCCCGCTTTGGCGCAAAGGTTGTCAATCGGGGAGATATCAGCGTGCTGCGCGGCGCTACCGGCTTATACGCTGGCGGTTTCGCCACGCCGGAGGAGAGCACCGCGACCACAGAAATAACCACCCGCGGCGCATTAAATGTGTATGGCGGATCGGGCAACCGGCAGACAACCCTGGGCGCGGTCGCCAGCGGTGAGCAGGCCGTTCTGAACCAGAACGGCCTCATTAATCTGTATGGCGCCAATGTGGTCGGTGCCCGCGCTGAAAAGAACGCCATCATCAACAGCGGCGCGACAAGCCGCGTGGTGTTTCATCATGACAACCAGATCGGCTATCAGGCCACCGATGTGGACAGCATTATTTTCAGCAGTGGTGGCAGCACTGACGTCAGCACAGCCGGCTCGACGCTTTATCAGGTCAGCAATGGTGGCGATGTGTATGCACGTGAACCTGGCACGATCACGCTGAGCGGAGCCAATACGACCGGTGTGTCGGTCTCGGGCAGTACGTCATACGCCTACCGCACCGACAGGTATAACGTCAATGGCAGGGGCGCTGCGGCGCTGCGCGTCTATGAGCGGGGTGAAGGGATCGTCACCAGTCCCATCGCACTCAACGGCAATAACACCAGTGGCGTAATAACCGCCGGTGACCAGGCAACCGTCTATGCTGCTTCTGATATTACCGGTCGCGGTCGTCAGATCACCGCCTTCGACGCAGGCTACTATTCGGCGATATTCAATCAGTATCAGGGCGTGGTGAATTTAACCGGCCCAGAGAGTACGGGGGCGCGCGTGCACGACAACGCGTCGTTTCTTAACTTTGGCAGCGTGCGTATCGCTTCAGGCACCGGCATTGATGCCAGCAGCGGGTATGGTTACTACTATCCGCGCGAGAGCAGCCGCCTGCAGGTAGATGACGGAATTGCCGCGCTGCGGGTCGGAAACAGTGGCGGTCTGGCGGTTCAGGGCGATGGCCAGGGCTACAGCACAATCACGGCCAGCGGGCGTGCCGATGGCGTGCTGCTGGATAACGGGGCGCAGTGGTTTCAGGCCAGTGATATTACGCTGGGCGCCTATGGCCGTGGCAGCGTTATCAATAACCGTGCCGGGTTAACGGCTATCTCGCTGCAAAATGTGCGGCTGGAGACCGGGCGTGGAACCGGTATCCGGTCAGCGGTCTCTTTTGACGGTGAAGGCTACGCGCAGATTATCGTGGGCGAAGGCGGGACCGGCTATCTTTTTGCGAATGAAGATGGTTCAGCGACGCGTAACGATCTGTTTATCGGCCAGGGCTATTCCATCACGGTTCCCGGTAAAGGCACCGCCATACGGGCGAATACGACAGGGGACGTTGTCACTGCGGGGTCCATTGCTATTGAGTCTGCTAACGGGGGATCCGCCGTGGTAACCCGTACCGCCAGACGGGTCATCAATCAGGGTAATATCACGTCGCAAAGTCTCGTTGCGCCTATCATTGATTTGCGCGGCGGTGCGTCTGTCTTTATCAACGAAGGCACCGTAACCGCACCCAATCCACACACCGTGGTGGTCGCCGGGGGGGCGTCCCGGGATGTGGTTGCGCTGCTGGGCGGCAGAGTCACCGGCGATGTGCATACCGGTAACGGTGAAGATACGCTGATCGTTACCGGCGGCACGCTGAAGGGCAGCCTGACCATGGGCAGCGGTGCAAACAACCGCGCCACCGTTCAAAACATCAGCCTGCAGGACACCCGGCACATTACTACGGCCGGTGGTGCAGGCAGCACGCTCAATCTGCACGACCTGACGGCGCGCGGCGGTTCCTTTGCCAGCGACGATCCGAAAAAAGGAACCAATATCGGCGCCGGCTGGAGCACGCTGAATTTTTCCGGCACCCGCTGGACGCTCACGGATAACCTTCGCCTGGCGCACAGCACCATCAATATTGACGCGAACTCGACCCTGCAGGCGGGAAATGGTATTCAGCCGCTGCTGCAGGGCGGCAGCGCTACCTCGCTGCAGGTGAATAACGCCGGTACGCTGGACCTGACAAACGGCAGCAGCCAGGCCGGTAACTCGCTGACGATCAACGGCGACCTGACTTCAGTAAACGGCACGCTGCGGCTCAACTCTGCGGCCACCCGCAGCGATAGCTTACGCGTTAACGGTAACGTCAGCGGCACGACGCTGATTGATGATGAACTGCGCGGCGCGCCGCTGATGGATCGCAACCGTGACGGAATTATCGGGGCGACAGAGGGTGTTTCGCTGGCGCAGGTGTCAGGCAGAGCCGCTCCGCAGAGCTTTGCACTGAAACAGGGGTATGTGGCTTCAGGCCCGTGGCAATATCGTTTATATAGTTTTGCGCCAGGCAGCAGCGCCGCCAGCCAGCGTCAGCTCAGCGGCAGCGGCGATGATTTCAGCGATTACCGTCTGGCTAACGCATTTGTCTGCGCAGACGGCGTGCTCTGCCAGCCGCAGTCAGGCAATGGCAAAACCGGCCTGCGCAGGGCGGTGACGCCGCAGATCCCGTCCTATATCTCTGCTCCAGTTGGCCTGGCCTGGTACACGCTGGCGATCACTGACGATCTGCATAAGCGGCTGGGCGAACTGCGCCAGCAGCACGATCCCGATGCAGCGGACGGAGAGATGTTTGTTCGCTATCTGGGAGCAAACATGCATTATCAGAGTAGCCGGGGCCTGAGCAATTACGGCTATGATGCTGACCTTGATTACAGTGCGGTACAGCTCGGCGGCAACCTCATCCGTCTGGATGGCGCAGACGATAGCCTGCGCGGGGGTATCGCCTGGACGCGTGGCAACACGCGTATTCGTCCGCATGCGGCAGATGGCTACAGCTCAACTGCATTCGACAGCGACAGCGTGGCGCTGTATGGCACGTGGCAGCATAACAGCGGCCTCTATGTTGACAGCTCGCTGTCATGGAACCGCTATCGTGGTGAAACAGACATCATGCGGCAAAAAGCGGTGGCTTCGCCAGAAGGCAGCGGCTGGGCTGCGTCACTGGAGTCAGGCTACGCCATAGAGATGACGCAGGGATGGCGTATCGAACCCCAGGCGCAGCTGACCTGGCAGCGTCTGGATATGGACAGCCTGACCGATCGGGATCAGACGCGTGTCTCCTGGGATCGTTACCAGCAGACCGTTGGCCGGCTCGGCGCGCGCCTGGACCGTACGTGGCAGGATGAGAGCCTGCGGCAGTACACGCCTTATCTGCGCGTCAATTACTATCACGGCTGGGGCGGAACGGCAAAGACCCGGGCAGGTACGGCTGACGGCACGGACAGCCAGCGTTTTGACAGCGGTAAGTTCGGGCAGATGTGGAATGTCGGCCTTGGCGGCACCGCGACGCTAACCCGGGATGTCTCCCTCTATGCTGAAACCGATTATCGCAAAGAGATTGACGGTAACGGTGCGCGCGGCTGGCACTACAATGCCGGTGTGCGCTGGTCGTTTTAAGCGGGGATATTAGCCGGCCTGAGCAGGATTTCAGGCCGGCTGCGGCAAGAGTGTGCTCAGCGACGGCTCAGGGCCAGACGGGCTGCAAAGGCCAGAAAAATGGCGCCGGTGGTACGATCCATCCAGCGAATAACCTGCTCTTTTCGCAGTATTGTCGCCAGCGGGCGCGTGGCGCTTATCAGTATCATCGACCAGCACGTCCCGATCGCTATATGGATACTGACCAGAATAAACGTCCAGAGTACCGGTGAGTGGCCCTGCGGAATAAACTGCGGCAAAAAAGAGACATAGAAAATGCCAATCTTAGGGTTGAGTGCGTTTCCGAGTACGCCTTTCAAAAACCAGTTTGCGCTATTTTTAGCGGTATGGTCAGCCAGTGTCAGCTGCTTTCTCGGGCGCAGCAGCATGTTAATGCCCAGCCAGCTCAGGTAAAGAGCGCCACAATATTTCAGCATGTCATAAGCCAGTTCTGACACTGCGATGAGTGCGCCCAGACCGAACGCAACGGCGGCTCCCCAGACCAGACAGCCGGTGCTGATACCCAGCGCCGCGTGAACCGCCTGTTTTCTTCCCTCAACCGTTGCCGTTCTCAGGACCAGCGCGGTATCCAGGCCCGGCGTCAGAGTCAGTAACAGCGCGGCAACGCTGAATGCCAGCAGCGCATCCATCATGATCATCATTTATCTCCTTAAGGCAACAGGTTTTCTCTGCTCCCGGGCTGCTAAGCAGCAGGTGTGTGCAGCATCATCTTCCCGGCCAGCGGGCGATCTGCAGCATATAGCGTTCGCGATGAACGCTCAATTACCGCCAGAGCGCAAAACGCACTGCTGCATACCCGACCCGGGGAAATAATCATCGCCCTGGTAATGGCCCGTCATACAGAAATAAATATCCGACGCCGCGATCTGCTGTGATAAAAAAGTTAAAACGGTGTCAGTGATAATAAAATAAAAGAGGCGAAGGTTTGCAGCCAGTAAATATATTAACGCCCGGCTATTCCTGCCGCGGGCTATAAGGGCGGCGGTGCCGGGGCGGATCACATGCTGCCGGAAACGGCCAGGCAGGCTATTGTATTCAGGAAGAAAGTGACAGCTACGGCATCGCCAATGTATTACCCGACAGGGCAGAAGGCTGCAGGTTAAAGCGGGCTGCCCGCATAATTAAAAAATCTCCTGAAATAACGTTGCTTTATTTCTATTCTGAACTATCTGTTTATAGGGACATCCGGTTAATTTTTATTCCACGAGGACTAATGTATGAAACGTAAAATAATGGTCGCTGCTGCTCTGTTTCTGGGAACACTTGCCTCTGGCTCCGTTTTAGCCGCGCAGGAGATCACTAAAGAACAGGCCAGCCAATATCAGGAAGTGGGCAAGATAAGCTCAATGAAAGAGCAGACTGCACCTTCAGATGCCAAAGCTGACCTGTCTAAAAAGGCAGATGAAATGGGCGGTAAATACTACGTGATTACCTCTGCAAAAGAAGGTTCAAAGATGTCAGCTACCGCTACCGTGTACAAGTAAAAGCGGGCCTGTTATATACCAGCGGCAGGCTATGGATGGCCTGCCTGACTTGCTCCGCCAGACCTCCCTGTTATCATCGCTGATACCTGCTGCCTGCCTCACCTTTTCCTGAATCGACACAATTTAACCCCATGTCATTGCCAGGTTTCCGTTTCTATCCATATGATTCTTCTGTTTTTTACAAAAAGTTACATTTTCGCTGGAATCTTTTAGAGAATTGCTAAAGCAAATGATTATCATTGCCATTCGCATAATGAATCTGGCTTCAGCCTGCCTGTGTTGCACGGATAACGATGATAACCAGCACAGAACGGCTTAACCTTATACCCACGCGTAATGGAAAATTTATGGCTTTTTATAGCAGGGAATCAGGGCTTAACAACCTCTTCAGCATCTCATTACTGGCACTGACCGTACATACTCTTCTTACTCCTGCCCGGGCAGCTGAGGAGGATGCACAGGAGATGATTGTCAGCACTAATCCGGCCGATAACAGTGCGCTCAGTAACCAGAACTATGCGGTGCAGACCACCCGCGCAGGCACGAAATTAATGCTGACACCGCGCGATGTACCGCAGTCTCTTAGCGTCGTGACACAGCAGCGCATGCAGGATCAGGATTTGCAGTCGGTTAATGATGTATTAACCAACGTTACCGGCATATCCACTAATCTTATCGACAGTGAACGCTCTGAGTACTATTCACGCGGCTTCAAAGTCAGCAACTTTACGTTTGATGGTATTCCGGCGTTAGTCAATGACGCATGGAATTACGGTGATGCAGCATCTGACTCCGCCATTTATGACCGCATTGAGATCGTGCGCGGTGCAACCGGCCTGATGACCGGCGCGGGCAGCCCGGCTGCTTCAATCAACATGGTGCGCAAACATGCCGACAGCAAAATCGCTACCGGGACGCTAAGTGCCAGCTATGGCAGCTGGCATAAGCAGCGTTATGTGGCAGATCTCTCTTCTCCGCTGAACGGGGATGGCAGCCTGCGTGGCCGCGTTGTGAGCGGCTACACTGACCAGCAGAGCTGGCTGGATCGCTATCAGAAGACTAAAAAGTTTATTTACGGTGTACTGGATGCCGATCTTTCCGAAAGCACCACCGTGTCGCTGGGGTATGACTACGAAGATAACAACACCGGCAATCCGACCTGGGGTGGTTTGCCGATGTTTTACAGCAACAATGCCACCACGCATTACGATCGCAGCCTGAATTCAGCAGCCAGCTGGGCACGCTACAATACCCACTCCCGTAAAGTCTTTGCAGATATTGAGCATCACTTTGATAACGGCTGGAATATGCATATCAACGGCACGCATGCCGAAAACAGGTTCAGCGATAAGCTGCTCTATGTGATGGGGAATCCCGATCGGGAGAGCGGTGAGGGGACGACCGGCTACGGCAGCATGGATCGCGGCAAGCGTAAACTGGACTCTGTTGATGGCTTTGCCAGCGGCCCCTTTGAGCTGGCTGGTCGTCAGCATCTGTTAATGGCGGGTGCCAGTTACAGTCGGCAGCACAATGCCACTTACAGTCAGGATGGTTTCAGCGATGCAGAAGCACGTGAGATCACTGCTGCAGATATGGGTATTTTTGATAACCACTGGCGCGGTAATGTAGCGGAGCCGGCGTGGCAGGGCTGGTATCGCAACGCCAATGACACGGTCCGGCAGAAATCCGTTTACAGCGCAGCACGTCTGTCGCTGGCCGATCCGCTGTCACTGATTGTTGGCGCGCGCTATACCCAGTGGAGCACCACCGGCAGCAGCGGAGAAATGACCAAGAATAACACCACACCTTATGCAGGGCTGGTGTATGACATCAATGAAACCTGGTCCGCTTATGGCAGTTACACCGCTATTTTCCTGCCGCAGACCTATCGCGATACCCGTGGCGGTTACCTGTCACCCGTAACCGGGAAAAGCTATGAAACCGGGCTGAAATCTGCCTGGAACGATGGCCTGCTCACTGCCACCGTGGCGATATTCCGTATCGAAGAGGATGATGTCGGTCAGGCGCTTGATGGGGTCTACCTGAGTGGCAGCGAGCAGGCTTATGTCGCCGCTAAAGGTGCTGTGAGTAAAGGCGCAGAGTTTGAACTGAATGGCGCACTGACTGACAATCTGCAACTGACGTTTGGTGCCACCCGCTACGTTGCGCGTGACAAACGTGGCCGCTTTAACAGCTACCAGCCGCAGACTTCCTTTAAGCTTTTTACCCGTTATCAGCTGGCTGCCATTCCTGATCTGACCATTGGCGGCGGCGTTAACTGGCAGAATCGGGTATTTAAGGATGTGACCAACGCCAGCGGTGAGAGCGTACGGGTGTATCAGGGCAGCTATCCGCTGGCTTCGCTGTTTGCCCGCTATCAGGTGAATAAGCAGGTTGCCGTGCAGGCCAACCTCGATAATCTTTTTGATCGCCACTATTACAGCTATATGAACAGTTACGTATATGGTGAGCCACGAAATGTGAACGTCAGTGTCTCCTGGCAATTCTGACTGCGCAACACTCAATATCCGCATTCAGGCATGCAACACGCTGACATGCCTGAATGCTTCCGTTATTACCCGCACGCTTGTCTCCTTTCTGCACGCTCAGGCCGCTCATCTATACTGACTATTCCAGCCGGACCTGCACCGGCATTCTGCCGGCAATCTAAAGTCCGGCACGCAGGTAAAAAGCGTTTTGATAATGTGGCCGTGTGAATGTGTTTATTACATAGCGCGTTCCTGCCTTATATCCCGGCAGAACGCAAGAACAAATAAATTTCTCACTATCCGGAAGATCACGAATGAAAATAACGCATTTTGTTTATTCTGCCCTGATTGGCGTTGTCGCCAGCTGCCGTTCAATGACGCCGATGGCAGCGCTTGCTGTGGCACGCCTTGCGAAGCGCGATACCTCTGGCACGCTGCTGCTGCTGGACCGGCCGCTATTTAAATATGGCGCGTTAGCGATGGGGATAGGGGAACTGTTTGGTGACAAAATGCAGTCAGCGCCGGACCGCACTGTATTTCCGGGTCTGTCTGCGCGCGTGGCCAGTGCCGGGATTGCCGGGGCCGCGCTGGCGCCCAGGGGAGAGGAAAAAACCGGGGCCGCGATAGCTATTTCTGCCGCTGTGCCACTGGCTTATGCCACGCTCGCAGCACGCAAAAAAGCCATAGCAGATATCGGGCAGACCAGAAGTGGCCTGATTGAAGATACGCTCATTGTTGCTCTCGGAGCTGCAGTGGTCTTTTTCGCCACGCGTTCTGACCGTCATTAATGACAGGATGATCCTGGCGGGTCACTATAAAGCGGGGCAGCTCGGGTTTCTGACTGAGGCCAGGATAAGACGTTGATGATGGGGTGAGGGCAGGTTATGTGCCTTTTATCCGTTCCTGCAGGTTTTACCTGAATAAACAACCGGGTGTCATCCCTGACAGCTTCTCCGGCCGGTACGCGTCGGACGCGCCCGTTATGAGGCTGGCTTATCTTCGTCGTTTTCCGGCCGGAGCCGGGCAACGTTTAGTGGTGTTTTCCGTCGTCGTCCGGGTCTGCTCTCATCGTTAAGTGCAGCCCACCCTGTTCACGCATATCAGTTTGAGAAAAACCATTAAGCCAGTGTTTGGCTTTTCTGATTTTCTCCGCTCTGACCGCGTTAGCGGCATTACCAGCCATCAAATCCAGCGCCTCTGTTAAAGTTTGCTGGTTAATGTCCTGTCCCGCCAGTGCAAGGTTGAGTGCTGCCTCTCCGATGACAGGTTTCTCCTGATCGTCGTCGTGTTCAAACACTGAATACACCTCCTGATACGCGTCAATGACAACCTCACCGTTAACTGTAGTTCCGGCATAAATAAAATGCCCGCCCCGGCAACGCATACGGTTTTAAGAACAGGGGTTAACAGTCGTGTTCAGCTTTTTTAGCGGTAATAACGCTGTTACGGTAACAATCAGCGGGCCCAAGGACGCGACCATTTGAGGCACGAACTTCCAGTGTCAACAGCGGCTCGCCGTTAACGTTATCCAGCAACACCGAATGCATTTCACCTTGTTTATACAGGTAACGCTCACCCCATTGCCGCATGGCAACCACAACGGGAAAGGCAGATCGACCCATGTCGGTCAGAATATATTCTTTATAGGCACTGCCATCGGAAGCAGGGCTGATCTCAAGTACACCTATCTCAATTAAGTGTTTTAAACGTGTTGCCAGTATGTTTTTTGCCAGCCCCAGGTTTTTCCGGAACTCACTGAATCTGCGCACATCGTCAAACGCTTCACGAAGGATCATGAAGCACCAGCGCTCACCAATCGACTCCACGGCCCGGGCAACAGGACACTCACTGGTCTGAAGCGATTTCTGTTTTGCCATTGCGTCGTCCTTATGTCGTTTTACGCCTGTCAGCATATCCAGCCTGAAAAGAAGTTGCAAAAAGAAACCTATACAGGTAGTTATAAAAGTGGTTTCAAATTAAAACTTGAGGGCAATATGGCTGAGATACCAGGCGGGGCAGCAGACGGCAAAAAAGGCATACCAGCAGAAGACAACCACACGCTTTCCTCCCGGGCAGTCCTGCTGTTTTCGTTAACGAGCGCGCTTGCTGTCGGAAATGTCTATATGGTGCAGCCCCTGCTGGAAGCGATCGCTAAAAGCCTGCATGTGGCCCCGGGCTCCCTGGGAAGCGTTGTCGCCATCACGCAAACGGGATATGCGCTGGGCCTGCTGTTACTGGTGCCGCTGGGAGACAGGTGCGATCGGAAAAAACTGGTGATCATTCAGCTACTGCTTTCTGCGGTGGCTTTAACCGTGGCGGCGCTGGCAACCCGTTTTATTATGCTGCTCTGCGCGTTGCTGCTGGTGGGGGTGATGGCCGTTGTCGCACAGGTTATTGTAGCGTGGGCGGCTACCGCCGCCGCGCCGTCACAGCGCGGCCGTGTGGTTGGCAGCATCACCAGCGGTATTGTACTGGGCATACTGCTTGCCCGGGTTGCTTCCGGCATGATTGCAGATATTGCAGGCTGGCGGGCAGTCTATTTCACGGCCGCAGGCTTGTTGCTGATGCTGACTGTTACGCTGTCGGTGCTGATACCAGCCCCGGGTTTACCACGGTTGCGTGCCTCATATCTTTCGCTTGTGCAGTCCATGTTTGCGCTTTTCATCACCGACTCCCGACTGCGTCAACGTGGAATCATGACTTTCCTGATTTTCACCGCTTTTAGCCTGATGTGGACCTCCATGGTATTACCCCTCGCCGCCCTGTCTGCCTCGCTTACCCAAACCGGTCTGTTTGGTCTGGCTGGCGTGGCCGGTGCACTGGCAGCTTCAAGGGCCGGGGTCTGGGCTGACAGGGGGAAAGGTGCCCACATAAGCGCTATTGCGCTGCTGCTGCTGACTCTGTGCTGGCTGCCGCTGGCAGGTCTTGAGAGATCCTGGTGGCTTTTACTCGCGGGCATTATGATGCTGGATTTTGCGGTTCAGGCGGTTCATGTGATCAATCAAAGCGCTATTCTTGCCGCCCGGCCTGAAACGGCAAGCCGGCTGGTTGGCGCCAACATGTGTTTTTACTCACTGGGTAGTGCGCTGGGTGCCATCACAGCAACGCATCTGTATGCGATATGGGGGTGGTATGCAGTCTGCTGCGCAGGCGCACTGATAAGCGTTTGTGCATTACTTTACGGGATAAAGGTATATCAGCAATGAAAGCACATCATCTGCTCTTCGCCAGCATGATCACAATCATCCGGAGCCGCAACTTTTTTGTAAACGTAATAGTTCACTTCGGCAAATTCACCGCGCTCCGCTTGCGTTATTGACTCATTGATCTGCGCTGCGTTCGCCGGGTTGCTAAACAGACCGATCGTTTCTATAAGCGACCCGACCTCTTCCGCATCGATTAGAAAAACATCAGGTACCGGTGTTATTTACCTTAAACGTCCGGTGGGTTTTAAAGCGCACAATATATACACAGATATGCGCTAAGAGCGAACAGTCATACCCTTATCCATTCATTTGAGTGAAGTAAACCATCCGGACAAAGCATCAATAAAGGGAATTTTTGAATATATTAAGTCCCAGGAGGCTGCAAAGTCTTCTGTGGCGTGTTCGTCAAAATATACATTCTGATAGCGTTGCCAGCGTCCGCTTCTGACTTAAAGCGGACCTTGTATCAGAACTGCATTACGGTTAACCGGCGTGAAGTTCGTAAACAACGCAGATCTCATTGTAATGCTGTTCTTTTGCTTTGTAAGTCATGCCTAATCGCTGCATTACTCTATGAGAGGGGATGTTGTCAGGGTCGGCGACAGCCACCAGGTAGGTTGCGCCCGCCTGCGTTACCGCGAAATCTATAATCGCTTTAGCGGCCTCCGTCGCATAGCCTTTACCATTCTGTTCAGGAACAAGCCGCCAGCCAATCTCTAAGGGGGCATCCTCAACGTTTGCCAGGTGCTGGAGGCAGGCTGCACCAATGAACACGCCGGAACGCTTATGTTTGATCGCCCACCATGAAAACCCGTATTTATCCCAGCGGGCCTGCACACGCCTGATACTTTCCATGGTCTCTTCCGGGGTTTTAACTACACCTTTGTTGATATAACGCATCACGCTGGCATCATTATCCATCGCCCTGAGCCCCTGATAGTGAGAGTCATTAAAAGGTTCGAGCTGTAAGCGCGCAGTTGCTATTTCCATTTAACACTCCTTTTTATGCGGCGATGTTAACCTTGTGCCCCGCTTTCAAAAAAATAACCTATTACGCAGTAAACAGCATCACCTTCCGGCATAAGCCGGCGTTATTTTCAATGCTGGTTAATGAAATCTTTAAGGGGCCCGGTTAATTGACTGTTATCCTGATCGCCTGTTTCAACCTTATCTCAGATGCCTCAGTTAGCGTTTTTGCCGGGCGGGTTATCCGGCATCCGGCAACGTCAAAATTGCTGGCGCTTGTTCAGGAAGGAACTCCCCCGAAATTCAGTGAAGGTTTAGGAATGTACAACCTGCTTATTGCATTGATCACTCTCAGAAAGAATCGCTTCGTTTTTTTGAAAGCGCGCAGATTTTTCGCGACTCGCTTTTAACGATCTCATTCTGACCTGTCATATGCAGATCTTCCGGGATATAGCACGGCAGGCAAGTCCGGCTCATGCCTCTCTTTTTCCCTGTCTATACTGACTAATGCACTTCTGATTTCCCTGCAAGGCTGTCCGGGGTTAATAGCCTGACGTCAGCCATCGTATAAATATTCCGGAGAACAATATGCATAAGAATAAAACCCTGAAACGCGTGCTGGCCCTGTCGGCAGTAGTAGCAATGTTTAGCACGGCTGGCGTGTATGCTCAGACGCCAGCCAGCGCAGCACAGAATGGCGCTGCCAGCCAGAGTATGTCGGGCGGCAAACTGAGTAACGGCGATGAAAAAGCGCTGAAGGATATGGCGCAGGCCAATATCAATGAAGTCGCCGCCGGCAAAATCGCGCTGAACAAAGCGGAAAGTAGCGACGTAAAAGCGTATGCGCAGAAAATGGTAGACGATCATAGCGCTGCTCTCACCAAAGTTCAGACAGTCGCTGAACAAAAAGGCGTAACGCTGCCAACTGAGCCAGACGCTAAGCACAAAACTATGGCCGCTAAACTGGAAAAACAGAGCGGCGCTGAATTTGACAAGATGTATATGACAAACGCCGGCACTCAGGATCACAAGATGGTGCTGTCGACCCTGCAGAGTGACGCAAAAAAGATTAAGGACCCTGACGTCAAAGCGCTGGCTGACGCGCATACGCCGGTTGTCGAGGAACATCTGAAGTCTGCTCAGGAGATGTCACAAGCCGGTAAATAACTACCTTACAGTCCCCTGAGATGTAAATATAAAGCGTTGCAGTAAAAACGTTGTGAGTGTCAGCATTAAAGAACAGGCGCGGTTTTTACACCTAAAGAAGCCGCATAACGCCCGCCTGGACGCTGTCGCAAGCTGACACTCACTTTACGGGTTGTTCGCCAGAATAGATCCGCAGCTGATGTTCGCACAGCTACAGCGTCATCATGCCAGGTTCCGCTCTCACACAAAGCGGACAGATGCAGACGTCGTAAGTCTTTATCAATCACGCGTATATTTAGCTCAACAGGGTGCAGCAAGATGCAGCCGGGCACTGATGCATCCTGTTTCTGACAATGGATCCTGTATCCTGTATAAAAATCGGGAGAACATCATGCCTGACATGGTCGCCAGATCTGCCAGGTCACTCACTGCTGTTATCCGGTGCGGGTTTATCAGCTGATCGATGCCACCCGGCACAGGCACGGATTCTGCAGCATTAACGGTCCCGGCATCAGACCTTTAAAACCGACTTACTTTCATCTGCAAAGAGACATGAATATGGCTTCGCATTCTACAGAACCCGAACATTCTCCGGCGATCCCTTCCTCAGAAACCGCCGGCTCCGCTCAGGGGTTCCTTGCCAGCATCGTAGGGGCTACAGCGCTTGCGCACGGCTGTAATGACATGATTCAGGCCGTATTGCCCTCAATCTATCCCATGCTTAAGGCAAGCTTTACGCTCACGTACGCGCAGATTGGCCTGATATCTTTTGTATACCAGATAACGGCGTCTCTGCTTCAGCCCTGGGTAGGCCTTTACACCGATAAACACCCCAGACCCTTTCTGCTCCCTGCGGGCATGGGCGTCACCCTCATGGGGATCGGGTTGCTCGCGGTTGCCGGGAATTTCATGATGATTTTACTTGCCGCGGCGATGATTGGCGTTGGCTCGTCCGTTTTCCATCCGGAAGCCTCACGCATCGCCCGCATGGCGTCGGGAGGACGCTTTGGTACCGCGCAGTCCGCTTTTCAGGTCGGCGGGAATGCGGGATCGGCGTTTGGTCCTCTGCTGGCCGCACTGCTGATTATTCCTCATGGCCAGCTTTCTGTGGCCTGGCTAATGCTGTGTGCGCTGGTCGCCATTGTCATTCTGACCCGGCTTAGCCAGTGGTCCGCCCGCCACGGTCAGGCGCACATGAAGCGCCACAGCAGCGCCGCGCTGCAGACATTTTCCCGGGCAAAAGTTTTTCAGGCGCTGGCTGTGGTCAGCGTTCTGATGTTCGCTAAATTTACCTATATCGCCTCACTGAGTAACTATTTTACGTTTTACCTCGTGCACCGCTTCAGCATGCCGCTGGAGCACGCGCAGTTCTGCCTGTTTGCATTTCTTGCAGCCGTGGCGGTCGGCACTTTTGCCGGCGGACCGATCGGCGATCGCATTGGTCGTAAGGCGGTGGTGTGGATTTCATTTTTAGGCGTTATCCCTTTTTCGCTGTTACTGCCCCATGTAGGTCTGGTATGGACTATTGTGTTCACCATTTTTATCGGCCTGATCCTCTCATCGGCATTCTCTGCGCTGGTGGTATACGCTCAGGAAATCGTTCCCGGTCGTGCAGGAATGGTAGCCGGGATCATGTTTGGCACGATGTTTGGTATCAGCGGGCTCGCCGCTGCGGGTCTTGGAAAAATGGCGGATGTCTATGGCATTGAGTGGGTTTACAGCCTGTGTGCTTTCCTGCCTTTGCTGGGCTTCGCTACGCTGTTCATGCCGGATACAAAGCGCAGCCGGTGATACTCTAAAAGTGATACCGTTTCTGACACAGAGCGGACTGATGCCGGGTGGCAAGGTCCGTTATGAGCCAGAGGCGGGTGGTCTATTCCGGTTTTACGCTACGGCTGACTGAATAGCCTCAGCGTCCCGTTTGTCTTCAGGCGTGCGCACCACCCGCCAGAAGACGGGCGCAGTGAATGCCTGCGCAATATTAAGCTTTGACCACTCAGCCCATCGATCAACGTCGGTTTTAGCTAACAGCTCAGCAGGCCAGAAGCTTTCACTCCCATACCGATGAGCGAGATAACGCAATATCGCGCCTGTTTCCCACAGAGGGGGATTCGCGTCATCCTGCAAGACCGGTACAGTACGATTGGGATTAAGGGCGTAAAACGCCTCAGAGTCTGTGCCGCCATACTTATGCCCTGCATCGTGACGTTTATACGGCAGACCCATTTCGCCTATGCACCACATCAGCGCCTGCACATTCGATGATGTTTTCCTTCCCCATACTGTCAGCATCGGGCTCTCCTGTTTAATCCTGTTCGCGCAGCATTTTACCGACGTTGCCGCCCGGATGAACGTTCAGCAGCCGCTTCTGATCGAAGCCGTTACGCAGCATAATGTTGCCGCACAGCGCATCAAATACCGCCAGCACCAGCACAATAGAGGTAGTGGCTAACATATTAAGCGGGTCGATTTCACGCTGAATATGCGTTTTCACCACCAGCGTGGCGGCGCGGGCAATGGCTGAGTCCGGATTCTCCGTCACGCTAATAATCGTCACGCCTTTGGTTTTAAGCGTCGGCAACAGGCGCGTCAGCTCTTCAGAGTTGCCGCCCCGTGATATCAGGATCATCAGGTCGTTGCTGCGCATGAAGCCCAGATCGCCATGGGCCGCATCGGTAGCGCTGAGATACACCGCCGGCTGCTCGACGCATGCCAGCATGTGGGCGATTTTTCGGGCAGCAATGCCCGAGGTACCAACGCCCGTCACGGCAATTTTTCCCTGGCAGCCGGTGACCAGCATCAGCAGCTGCTGCCAGGTCGCGGCATTGAGATGACGCTGCAGCGCCAGTAACTCCTGGCTGTAGGTCTGCCAGCCCTGACACGCCAGGGCAAATTCTTCATCCGCAGTCATTGCGATTCCCCCTGCATCAGATGCCGGTATTTCATACTGTCGTGATACATCTCATGGAAGACGCGGTACTTACGATCGTAATACTCTTTGATTTTGTTTGTCTGGGGCGTGATGGTCTTACCGATACGGCTCATGGCGGCCATCGCTTCTGGCAACGAGTCATAAGCGCCCGCCGCGACGGTGCCCATCATAGCGCTGCCAAGCAGCATCGCTTCACTCTCTTCCGGCAACAGCATTGCGCAGCCCGTTGCGTTGGAGTGCTCCTGCACAAAGATTGGGTTTTTGATGCCGCCGCCACACGCCATCATCGTATCAATGCAGTAACCATTCTGGTTCATGGTTTCAATAATGTGGCGAGTGCCGAGCGCCAGCGCCTGTATGGTAGCGAGATAATGCAGCGCCATGTCTTCCGGCGTGCGTGACAATTTCAGGCCCGTCAGCGTGCCAGTCAGTGTCGGGTTGGCGCGCGGTGAGCGATTGCCGTGAAAATAGGGCAGCATATGAATATCTTTAGTCAGAAACGCAATATTCTCAGATTCGCCCGCCATGTTGCGCAGAATGCCGTTGAGGACCTCATAAATGTTTTTACCGCTGTCTTTGCCCTGTTTAAGCAGATCCTGATAGCAGGGGTGCGACTGAATCACATGGTCAATCAGCGCGCCGGTAGTGGATTGTCCGCCTTCATTCAACCAGTAATCTGGCAGGATCGCCGAATAATAGGGCCCCCAGATGCCGCCGATATAGCGCGCGCTACGCGACATCGCCATATGCGCCGTAGATGTGCCGCCAATGAGTGCGATGCGGTTGTCAAAATCCGCTGATTCGCCGGATGCACCGCTGGCGCCAAGAATGCCAAGACTGCCTGCGTGAGCATCAATAATCGAGACGCTGACCGCGGTACCCGCTATCAGTCCCATTTCTGCGGCAGCGCGCTGTGTCAGCCCATGCCCCAGCGGCTCACCCATAGCTTTTACTTCGCTGCCGATTTTTGATGCGTTGTTTTCCAGCAAATCTTCCAGACCGATCTGACGAAAATAACCTGGATCCCAGCGGTCTTCATGACCGATATAGGTCCATTTGCAGACGGTGGAACATAACGAGCGCGTAGGGTCCTGCGTGGCGCGCCAGGTAAGAAAATCTGGCAGGTCGAACAGATGCCCGACGTTGTTCCAGGTGGTCGGCATGTGCTGTTTCAGCCAGAGCAGTTTGGGCGTCTGCATCTCCGGCGAGATAATTCCACCAACGAACTCCAGCACGCGATGGCCGGTGGCATTGATGCGTTCTGCCTGAGTGATGGCGCGATGATCCATCCACACTATGATGTTTTGCTCACTGCGTCCGGACGGACTGACAGTCAGGGGTTTGCCCTCTTTATCCAGCACCACCAGCGAACAGGTCGCGTCAAAACCGATGCCTTTCACCTGAATCGGATTGATATCGGCCTGGCTGATTACGTCTCTCACCGCGTTACAGACGGACTGCCAGATCTCGTCGGAAGACTGCTCAACAAAATCAGCTTTCGGGCGGTATAACGTGATTTCACGGCTGGCCTGACCGAGCATACGGCCAGTCATATCGAAAACACCCGCGCGGGCGCTGCCGGTTCCTACGTCTACGCCAATAAAATAACTCGCCATGTTCTTTCCTTTCTGAGAAAGCTTTCGCTTATGATTTTCTGTTTTGCAGTGCGATAAACAGGATCAGGACGCAACCCCACAGCGCCATAGTCAGGTAACTGCTGACGCCCATCAGATTCAGGCCGCTCTCCAGCATTTGCAGGACGATGAGCGCCAGTACCAGCCCGATAACCCGGCCAAAACCGCCGTCGGGATTAATTCCGCCGAGCACAGAGGCCAGAATGGTCACCAGTAAATAGGCGTCGCCGTAGCCCGCTTTCGCCGAGTTAAATTTGGACATCATCAGCAGTGCTGCACCCCATCCGAGCAGCGCAGAAAGCACGTACACTGCGATGGTGACTTTGTGCGTGTTAACACCGCTAAAACGTGTAGCCTGTTCGTTGGAGCCCATCAGATACAGGCTGCGCCCCAGCGTGGTATGTTCCAGCAGGACCCACAGCAGCAGCGCTACCAGCAGGAATAACAGCAGGGCAACCGGAATGCCCATCAGGCTGCCGTTACTGAGATACTGAATCGCCGCCGGAAAGCCGGAAAGCACTGCGCCGTTGGTCAGCAGAATATTCAGCCCGGCGATCAGCGTCATGGTACCGAGCGTCGCCAGAATCGGCGAAACGCCGATATACGCGATCAGCGCACCATTGAGCACGCCAATGGCTACCGCTACGGCCAGTCCGGCGAGCAGCGCCAGCGCGAAATATTGCGGCTGGTCAGGGTGCGCCACCAGAATGGCCGCCATCACCAGCGAGCAGGCATTGGCACCGGCGATGATCGAAAGGTTGATACCGCCGGTAAGCATGGTGATCCCCATTCCCAGCGCCAGCATGCCCAGAATCGGTAACTGTGAAGCGATCGACTGGAAATTGCCGACGCTGTAGAAGCTGCCGCCCAGCGTGAACGAGAACAGCACGGCAACGGCGACGATAATCAGCAACTGCAGACGGATGATGCGGTCGCCGGGGAAGAGCCGGTTTAAGGTTGTCATGTCACATTCCCTTTGCCAGTTTGCGTTTTTCATTCCACGCGGTGCTGCTGATGCTGACCAGAATGATCACGCCGCTGAATACCTGATGCCAGTAAGATGAAATGCTGAGTAAGGTCAAACCATTCTGCAGAAAGGCCAGCAGCATTACGCCCAGAATGGTGCCGGTCAGCGAGCCACGCCCGCCGGTCATGCTGGTCCCGCCTAAAACTACAGCGGCCAGGACCGTCAGCTCATAACCGAGCAGGGAGTTGGGCGCGACCGACTGAGTGATTTGCGCCTGCACCACGGCAGCAATGCCCGCCAGCAAACCCATAAAACCGTAGACGTAGAAATGCAGCCGCAAAATATTCAGACCAAGACGCGAAGCGGCATCACGATTGCTGCCCATAGCGTAAATCTGACGACCCACGCGGGTCCGGTTCATCAGTACACCGGTAGCGATGATCACCCCCAGCAGGCTGAGAAGCGGCAGGGTGAGGCCATAGTCGTAACCGTCGGCGGCGGTAAAGGAGAACCAGTTAATGCCGTTCATAAACCAGTCGGGGAAACCGTACAGCCAGGTGCCGTTAGTGAGATACACCAGCAAACCGTAGAACAGGTTCAGTGTGGCGATGGTGATAATGATGGCCGGCACGCGCAGCCAGTAAACCAGAAAACCGTTGACCAGCCCAAGTAGCAAACCGGTACCCATCGACATAGCAAATGCCAGTGGGAAGCTGCCGCCGTGATGGATGATGTAACTCGCCATCACATATTGGCCGATGGAGGTTACGGCCGGGAAGGAGATGTCGATACCTCCGGCAATCAGCACCACAAACAGACCGCAGGCCAGGATGCCGAGAATGGCGTAGCTGGTGGCGACATCCGTCAGGTTACCCAGCGTCATAAACTCGCTGGTGCGGACGCTCAGACCAATCACCAACAGCAGAACCAGCAATCCCAGCCAGAATTCGTGCTGTGAAAACAGTTTCGAGAGCGATTTATTACCCATTGATCACCTCCGCAATCTGCGCTTCGCTGCTCTGATGCGGCGCAAATTCCGCTACCAGTTCACCTTTGCGCATAACCAGCACGCGATGGCTGTTGTAATACGCTTCCGGGATCTCATCGCAAATCATCAGCACCGCCATGCCGGACTCTGCCAGATCGCGCGCGATGCGGTAAATTCCCTCTTTGTTGGCAATATCCACGCCGACAGTCGGCGAATCGAGGATCAGGATATGTGGCCGCGTCGCTACCCATTTGGCGATGGCGATACGCTGTGCATTACCGCCGGAAAGCGTTTTCACGGGCAAGCTGCTGTCCGAAACTTTAATGTTCAGGTCACGAATCAGCTCTTTCACCACCTGGGCGGCTTTGTGGTGATCCATCAATCCGGCGCGGGTGTGCAGTTTGTCAAAAATGGATACCAGCGTGTTGTCGTAAATGGATTGCTCCATGATTAGCCCCTGCGTCAGACGGTCTTCTGACACATAGGCAATACCGTGCCGGATAGCGTCACGGTTAGAGTGGAATTTCACTGCATTACCGTTGATACGGATCTCGCCGCTGTCCGGTTGACTCATGCCGAACAGGCTGAGGCAGAGTTCCGTACGCCCGGAACCGAGCAGGCCAATAATCGATGTGATCTCGCCCTGACGCAGCGACAGCGAAATATCATGATACTGGCTCTTGCGGCTCAGATGGCGGACCTCCAGCAGCGGCGTCACCCCGGCGGGTGCCCGATGCGGCAGGTGGCTGTAGGTAAAGCGCTGCCCGGTCATCAGGAACGCCAGCTCGTTGCTGTCGAGTTCGCTCGCCGGCCAGGTGCCGACCAGTTTGCCGTCGCGCATCACGCTGATACGGTCGGCCACTTCCATTACTTCATCCAGACGATGGCTGACAAACACCACGCAGATACCGGCGGCTTTCAGCTCACTTACTACCCGCAGCAGGCCATTGACCTCAGTGCGGGTCAGTGATGCCGTGGGTTCATCCATGATCACCAGCGTGGCATCAGCGGCGATTGCGCGGCATATTGCCACTAACTGACGGTCGGCGATTGAAAGCTTTTCTACTTTACGATCCGGATCCAGAGAAACGCCGACCCGTTGCATCGCCGCCACAGCCTTTTTGCGCATTGACTCACGATGTACCCAAAAATCACCGCCCGGAAGATAACGATTAATAGCAATATTTTCGGCTACCGACAGATTTGGGAAGAGAGACAGATCCTGATAAATAACCTGAATACCGTACCAGGAAGAGAGCTGCGGCGTCAGGGTATGAAATAGTTTTCCGTCCAGCGTAATCGCCGCGCCTTTTTCCGGCTGATAGACGCCGGAAATAACTTTAATTATGGTGCTTTTGCCACAGCCATTCTGACCGGCCAGACAATGCACTTCGCCTTTATTGAGCGTCAGGCTGACATTATCCAGTGCTAATACGCCGGGAAACTTTTTACTGATTTTCTCAAGGCTGATAAAGGCTTCAGCAGGGGCAGGGGGCGTGTTGAGCGTATCCATCACAGATCCTTAAGCATACTGATTATATTCGGGCTGGGGCTTTGGCTGCACTTACTCCTGCGGATCACTGACGGATGTGATCGCAGGAATTCATGCACACCCAATCCGGGTTATTTAGGATATAGGTTTTCAATCTCTCAGTAGAAATTCAGATACAGCACAGCATACAACGCCGTATCTGTTTCTATTTGCCTGGTGTAGCGCGGGAGATAATATATCTCCGGAAAATAAAATAATTAAAATGACCCATCAGAAGCCAAGTGATTTCGCATTCTCTGGTGTGACTTCAAGAATTTTATTAAAGCGGATCACTTTTTTGTCCATATCTACATCGGCTTTGCCCAATTTTTCGATACTCAGCTCTTTAGTCACTTCTTTACCCTGAAGCAGCTGATCGGCAACTGTCACCAGGGCGTAACCGGCATCTTTCGGATCCCACAGCAGAACTTTCTTAATATCACCGCGCATCAGGTAAGGAGCCGCCTGGCCTGGCATAGCGATACCGACAACTGCAATTTTGTTTTTTGCACGTTTCTGCTGAACAGCCTGACCGGCACCGATAGGGCCGAGCGAGCCGAAACCGATAATCCCCTTCAGGTCAGGGTAGGTTTTCATTAAATCCAGCGTGGTGGAGTATGACTTATCAATATTTTCGGCCACCGGCAGACGTGAAGTCACTTCATGCATGTCCGGATACTTCTCTTTCTGATATTTAATCGCAGCATCCGCCCACGCATTGTGCAATGGCACGGTCAGAGAGCCGACATAAATGGCGTAACCCCCTTTGCCACCCATATCTTTTGCCAGCTCATCCATGTTGGCCTGAGCATATTTCTGGCTGTCGATGGTTTCGACATCCCACTGGCCAATTTGCTGATCGGGCGATTCATGCGTTAATACCACGATGCCCTGATCGCGGGCTTTTTTCAGCACCGGTTCCAGCACTTTAGCGTCATTGGGTACCACAATGATTGCGTTAACTTTTTTAGCGATCAAATCTTCAATAACCTTGACCTGCTGGGCCGGATCCGGGGTAGACGCACCGACCTGGTATGCGTTGACATCCAGTTTCTGCGCGGCTTCTTTTACGCCGACCTCCATACGGGTAAACCAGGGAATGCCCGTAACTTTGGCAACGACGGCGATATCGTAAGGTTTGGCGGCAAATGAAGGTGTTGTAAATAACATGCATGCTGAAACCACACATGCACTGACTAATGCGAGGTTAAATTTCATTTCGGTACCTTTCTTATGAGGTTCTGATAAAGGGGACAGGCGACAGCTTTCACATCCACGTTCTGAGATTAACGTAAGGGGATATCGCTTTTCGCTCGCCCTTGAGCGAAATGTGAGCAATGCCCAAAATTGTTAAATTAGGTGGTTTTTTATGTAAAAAATAAGTTATAAAAATGCGTTTTGAGCCAGGTTACTATTTTACGGGGCTAAGATCTTATCTTTAATTAACATTTATTACGTATTTTATTAACAATAAATTAACTTAACCGACCGTCGGCGGTGTTTTTATCTTCAGTCTGGTAGCGGCCATGCTTTTTATTTGAGCAGAGTGTGAACAGGGTCACGAAGGCAGCGGGCAGGCCCCGGTTTCGCCTTGCGGCAAACCGGGAAGCGACGTAAACCGTCCGGTTGTGGCGCTAAGCGGACATCATGACGGTGTGACGTGTGTATTAAGGTATTTACTTTTTCATACAGTGATTCTCACCTGACATATCATCTCATCGATCAGTGTCAATTCTGGACAAAGTAGTGGTGCGTCATATGTTTATCGCGTTAGTCTGACCGCCTGGAAGGACCACAAGCAAGAAGCGTTGTATGGAAATTATTTTAATGCGTCATGGAAAGCCCGCTTTTACAGGCTCTGCGAAAGTAACGAGCCGTGAAATGTCCAACTGGATTGCAGATTATGATCGTTCTGATACAGGAGAAGATATACCGCCTGAGTCCAGTAAATCATTGGCGTTCAGCGCATCGCAAATCCTGAGTAGCCCTCTTCCCAGAGCACTTTCTTCCCTGAAAGCATTAGACCTTGAACCGGATGTCATTGATGAGGTTTTCAGGGAAGCAGATCTGCCGGTATTTCCTATGCCCGGTTTCAGGCTATCCCCGACCGTATGGGCTGTTTTTTTCCGCGTCATGTGGTTATGCGGCATATCCCGTGACGTAGAGCGCGTTGGAATAGCAAAGAAACGTGCTATTCAGGCTGCGGGTATCCTTGCAGCGTTTGCAAAAAGATCTGACGGCCCCGTGCTGCTTATGGGACATGGAGTAATGAATCGGCTAATTGCAAGGGAACTGAGGTCGTTGGGTTTCAAAGAATATCGTTATCAGGGTAGTGGTTACTGGAACGCAAGTAGCTACAGGCTTCAGTAAGTAAATATGGAAAGGGCACATCTGGCCTATTCAGACATTGGAAATGAGTCGTTTCGCTTTGATCGAAAATTATACTATCAATCGTTGTGCTGCTTGTCTGGGGACATGTATGCTTTCTGCCCCTTCTGAATGTGAAGGAACACATATGCTCTCTACGTCAGGATCACCTTCCTGATGCCTTAGCACGCGCCATACCTGCATATGCACGCTCAGAATCCGCAACCACAAAGATAACCTGCATCGTCATTTTTACGGCCGGACCGGTGAGAGCTGCTCTACCCAACGCCGGGCCGTGACCACGTAGTTCCGATATAGAAATCAGCTCAACGGTTTTTCTGTTCTCCGGAGCACGTCGTCCAGGGTGTCTAAGCATACAGGAATAGAATCTTTTCTGACTGCAACAGCAGTACCCGGGTCCGGACAGTAGTATGTTCAATTAAGCCATTCAGATATGTTTGCTCACAGCGAACATTCAGGTTTTCTATAATTGATATTGGTTTACGATGCAGCCGCGCACAGCAGGTAATTGTATGATAAAAAAAGCAGATCACGTCGGATTTTCAGTCAGAAGCATTGAAGAGTCATTATTTTTCTGGACTGATATTCTTGGCGGAAAGTTATTACGCGAAGGAAAAATGTCTGGGCCTATCATTGATGAAGTGACAGGCGCAAGGGGCGCTGATGTGCGAATGGCGTTGCTTGAACTGGCTGGCATCAAAATTGAATTACTGCAATACGATAACATCAAACAGCCAGAAGAACCTTCAGTACCTTATATCCCTGGCTATGCTCACCTTGCATTTATAGTTGAGGATATTGATACGCTCTTGAGTAAAGCATCTGAGTATGGCTGGAAGACACCAGGTAAACCGCAGACAATCTTATCAGGCCCCATGCAGGGAACCAGAGTAATCTATTTACAAAGCCCCGATGGACAGACGCTAGAGTTGATGGAGCAGGGTCAATAAAGTCCACATCGTGTCACCGCGTACTGGTATGACGCACATGCAGGCGGTTACCGGGTCAGGCATCATTCTGCAGCGCGACGACCGGAGCTGCTGAACAGGGCTGGGCTATTCAAGGTTAATCACGCGCAGGCCTGACCAGCACCGCTCTCCGGCACCGGTTATCAGCACGACGGGCGCCTCACTGAAGCTGCTCAGCAGGGTGCATACCCGGCTCATTAAATCCGTAATCTTTTCAGAACCCACGTAGACGAACTCGTCCGTCGGCAGGGCATACGTGAACCCCCGCCTGCAGACGACGCTTCGTGAAAAACCGTTCTCAAGCATGGCAAACATCAGCTCAATGTGCGCTTTTTCGGTCTGCTCCTTTAGCTCAATCCGGACTGTATAACTGGTCATAGCGATACCTGACAGATGTATAATTTAAGATAACTTAAATTATAGGTGTTCCTGAACAAATAACGGGTAATTGAGATATGTCCTAAGCAAATACGCTTACTGTTCTGAGCCCCGTCCTGATCAACTCCGGGAGAACTCAGCCCGCTGCGTATCTTAACGTCCGCAAAGAGTGAGGAGCGGATGTTCGTGGTTATCCGATAGTGGGGAAGAGTTTGCTTATGAGGTCGTATATTCATTTGCAGGCAGCAGGTCAGGTCACTCGCGATCGATGCGACTGTTGCCGTAAAGGCTGCATTCAGGCAACCTGCGCTTTCCCTTACCCATTCTGCCAACCTCACGTGATCCTGCGGACACTCTCTTTCAGCATTAAAGTGCATTCGTGCCACTGTCTATCAGGGTTTCCTATCCCTGAGTGACTGGCCGCATGAAGCTTCGTTCATAACTTATGATGCTTCGATTAACCTGTTCAGTTGCAAAGACAGAAAGGCATTCAGGATCTCTCTTCATTTCTTCACGATATGCTTCATATGCCGCAAGGCTGGGAAAACTAAAAAGAGCATAGGCCAGATTGTTAGCTCCCTCGTGAGGCAGGTAATAACCGTGATGATTTCCCCCCATACGATTCACAATAGGAATCCATGCCCGCGCGTAAGACTCAAACTCATCCAGCTTATAGGGATCTATGACGTACTTTAGAAAACAGGTGACCATATCAGTGATGCCTTAAGATAAGAGGGTGATTAGGGATAGATTACTGACCACTATAAAACCTGCAAAAATCACGATGTTTTATCACAACACCACCGTGGTGCCCTTACCTGGTGCCATGACAACGTGAAGTTAAGGAAGCTCTGTAGACATAAAAACACTTACCCTCTTATTAAAACAGTGATATTTGCAACGTCTGCTTCTGGCACAGTGCGGACTGTCGGTGCTGAATGCCCACTATGAGCGAAAAGCGGACTGATTTGCAGGCCCATGTCCGCAAAGAGCAAAAAGCGGACAAATTAATAGATATTGGCAAGCTTGAATATTCTGGAACACTGGCATTCAGTTTAGCTATGCCCAGGGGTTATTTTATCCAGGCTTGCACTGCGCCACATGCGGAGTAAGCGATGTCGGGAATGAGGGTATCCTTCCCGCATAAGTTGAAGAGATGTGAATCGCGTTACGTCGAAATGGCGGAAGGCATTACGTTTTTCACACCATGCCGCAAGCACAATATCTCCTGAGAAATAACCTAAAGCGAAAGGCCATATCGTTCTTTCACTCACATTACCTGACCTGTCTGTATAACCTGTCCGGATTTTCTGTCTCCGCCTGATGGCGCTTCGAAGAGAGTTCAGATTTTCAGGATTGTGATGGGCAACCTGAGTCTTTCCGACTAATAGCGTCGAGTCATCAAACAGCGTCTTTAGCTGTGGAGGCAGACCTTGCCGGATCTTGCCCGTCACCTCAGAAGCTGCTTTTGCTATACCCGCATCACCATATACAGCTACCCATCGCAAACCGAGCGCCAGCGCGTCAAGCTGCTCAGGGGTAAACATCACAGGCGGCAAATGATGGCTCCGGGAAAGCAGAAATCCCGTGCCGGCTTCACCTTGAATGTCTGCCCCCTGAGCACGCAGTGCGTGAACATCACGGTAAAGCGTGCGAAGGCTGATGGAAAGCTCTCGAGCAAGCCAGTGTCCGCTTACCGGATAGCGATGCTGATACAAAATCTGCAGAAGATTGAGTAGGCGCTCTGCACGCTTCGGTCCCGATGCTGACATGTTCTGTCAATGCTCCATGCAATAGTGAAGTCTCATTCTTTTTGACGCGAGAGACTCATGATACTTAACCTGATCATTCTTTATGTTGATGACCCGATTGTCAGCAGCAGATTTTATCAAAATCTATTCAATACAGAACCAGACGTGATGCTTCCGACGTGGGCGGCTTTTTCCTTCAATAACGGCCTGAATCTTGGGCTATGGTCAACAACGGCTAGTGACTTTGTATCCTGCGGTAAGGGTAACCGGACTGAGTTGAGTTTTATGGTTAAAGACATTCAGACGGTTGATGCGCTTTATCAGCAGTGGTCAGACAGCGGTGTGCAGATAGAACAGCGACCCAAACAGGCTGTTTTTGGCAGGACGTTCGTTGCGCTTGATCCTGACGGGCACCGTATCCGGGTATGTATACCGGATTAATAAGTAAAGACGCTTACCTGCCCATGTTTAAACCTGAAGCATCCGGTTTTGGCACAGGGCTGCTGTTGCAGCCCTGACAAATTAGACTTCAATCGACTCTGATATTTCTAAGGCATCATCTACTTCGATGCCCAGGTAACGTACTGTGCTTTCGAGTTTTTTATGACCCAAAAGTAACTGAATAACACGAAGATTTTTCGTTTTTTTATAGATCAGATATGGCTTGGTTCTGCGCATGGAATGCGTACTGTAGAGCGTTTCATCGAGACCCAGCTTCTCAATCCATCCATGAAAAATACGGTTATATTGTCTGGTTGAAATGTGTCTTGAGGAACCAATGCGGGACTGAAAAAGATAGTCGCTACTACGTAAATGAGCCATTTTGATCCATGCGGATACAGTCTCTCTGGTTCCCTTCGTCAGTTCAAACTGAACAGGGCTGCCCGTTTTTTGCTGCAGCACAGTCGCTCTGCCCGACACAGCGTGTCCATAGGCGACATCAGAAACTTTCAACTTAACCAGATCGCAGCCCCGAAGTTTACTGTCCAGAGCCATGTTAAACAGAGCCAAATCGCGGACTTTTCCTTCCAGTTCAAGACGGATACGAATCCCCCAGATATGAGGGATCTGAAGAGGTCGTTTCTGGCCAATAAGGCGGCTTTTGTTCCAGGGGGATACTGTCATGTTCAATCTCCATTGAGTTAGGAGATGTGATTATGGTTGTCTCATTTGAGCGAGGAGCGGAAGTTAGACCTGCAGAAAGCGTCGTAGAAAAGTTCTGACTGCCTCACCGCAGGCGTTCTCGGCTAGGCGTTTCAGAATTATAAGCCGTTGAAAATATCATTATTAAAGTATATTTATCCTGATTGACTAAACTACAAACATGGGGATTTTAATGACAATAAAAATACGAAGCGTTGAAGCGGAGGATGCGGAGCATTTTCAGAAAATAGCTTCTCAGGATAGGATACAGGAAAACACTCTCGGTATGCCATTACCATCCCTGAAGCACTGGAATGACCATCTCGCTCGCAATGGAAAAGACGGAATTTATCATTTTGCCGCCTTACTGGATGGCTCTGTTGCTGGAATCTTAACTATAGAAAACCCTCAACACCCGAGATTAAGGCATAAAACAATTTTTGGCATTTTTACAGATCAAACCCTCTCTGGCAGAGGCATTGGCTCTGCGTTAATAGCCTTTTGCGTCAAATATTCATTCGACTGGCTTGCTGCCAGAAAAATTGAGCTGGAAGTCTTTTCAGATAACGAAGCTGCGATTGCATTATACAAAAAGTTTGGTTTCGAAGAGGAAGGCCTCAAAAAAGAGTCCGCACTAAGAAAAGGAAAATATGAGGACGTACTGCTTATGGGACTGCGTGCTCCTTATTAGCATATGAGCACTAAGGCACACTTTGTTATGCCTCAAAGATTAACATCCGCTTCTGGCACAAAGCGGACAGTGTTTCCTGCCTCACGTATCGTGTTCCTGTCAGCCAGAAATATCAGTTTCATTTTCCGGTACGCCAGCTCTGACACGGGTTGCCACCAGACTGGCCGCGAGTATAAAGACGAGGCATAACAGCGCCTGCACCCGAAGAGCAATATGGTTATCAATCAGAACGCCCATGATGACCGGAGAGGCACCACTGGCAAGCACGGTACCCGCCTCAACAGCCGAGCGCACCTTTGCCAGTTGCGCGGGGCCAAAGAGCTGTACCCATAGCGCAGTCGCCAGTGAGGACGCAATGGCTGACGATATACCGGTCATGATGAGGTAAAACGGCGTGACCCATACGCTGTTACTGAGCCACAGCGCCAGCATGCCAGCGCCCTGCGGCAGCAGAAACCACGGCAACAGACGGCGTGGCGTCAGCCGGTCTATCAGCGGACCAAATGATAACAGGGAAACCGCCTGCGTTATCGCGTAGGCAATAAACCATCCTGCAACCCACGACAGTGCCCATCCTTTCTCCTCTGCCAGACGCGCCTGATGGAAAAAGAAGCCTGTGGTGATGAAAGGTGACGCCAGCACGGCGGGCAGAGCAAAAAGCAGATTCCGGTTCTTCCATACTGACGCTTCGCGAACCTTCTCTGCGCCCCGCTTTCTGAACGTCCGCAGCGGCTTTTCGGCAGCGCGCGGAAGGCAGCTGACAGCCAGCGCAACGCCGGCCACCAGGACCGCAGCGTTTATCAGCCAGGCAGTGCGCCATCCCGTCAGAGCGTTAATCTGCACGGCAGCTAACGGAAACAGCGCCTGTGCCAGCGACAGGCCCAGCGCGATGGCGCCCAGTGCCTTGCCAGCATCAAGCGGAAACTGGCGCGCAGTCGCCGTCAGGGCGGTGTGCACCATCAGCCCCTGCCCGCCGAGGCGAAGCAGGTAAAAGCCTGCACAAAGCATCCATGCCGCCTGCGCACCGGAGACGAGCAGGCACGCCGTCACCAGCAGCAGGGTAACGGCCAGGGTGAAGCGACGGGTGGTAGTGTAATCAATCATCCGGCCTGCCCATGTCAGGGTGACGGCACTCATCACGGTGCCCGCGGCATAAAGGCCGCCCAGTCCGCCGTCGCTGAGCCCGAATGCCTGACGCAGGTCCTGCCCGTAAAGCGATACGAAGTAAGTCTGTCCAAAACTCGACATGGCCATCAGTATCGCGCCAAAGGCGAGATGACTGCCGTGCTGATACATAAAGCGAAACAGCTGATGCATGATATTCCCTGAGCACGGCTGACAAAGGCGCCGCACAAATGAACTGCTCCGGGACTTGTGTTCCGGAGGCTCGTTATGAAAAGGGTCTGCGATTGCAGGCCCGTAACGTTTACCGCAGCATAAGCAGCGGATAACGGCTTTCAGCCAGCATCGCCGTGGTGTGACTGCCGATAAAGAAGCGGCGCAGCCGGGAGTGTCCCCAGGCTCCCATCACGATCAGGTCCGTTCCGTTCTCCTGCGCGTAACGGCACAGCCCGCGCGAGACGGATTCATCCTGTATCAGCCGTGACTCTGCATCAATGCCGGCTGCCTGCAGGATGTGCTGCGCATCATGGAGTGAAGCATCGTCGCCGTTCACCATCACAACATGGCAGGCCAGGCCGCGAAGCAGCGGGCTCACGGTCAGCCGGGTCAGGTTTCGGCGGCTGGCCTCGCTGCCATCCCAGGCAAAAAGTACCCGGGATGGCGCAATAAACATTTCCGGCACAACCAGCACGGGCGCTTTCTGCAGGCGGATGACGCTTTCCAGCTGGCTGCCCACCGTATGTTCTGCGCCCCGTCGTCCGAGCACCATCAGCCTGACGTCATCCAGGCCGGCAAGGATTTCGTCCAGTGCGCCGTGCATCTGCAGCTGGCGTACCTCCGGGCGTCCCGCCCGGGCCAGCCGTTCAGCACAGCCGGCCAGAATAGTTTTCCCCTGCGCCATAAGCAGGCGGCTGCGCTCACCCTCCACGCGCACAAGCGCTTCGGTCAGCAGCTCTTTGCTGTCGATGCCAATGCTGCCGCTCAGGTCAGAGACGGCCGGATGACCGTCTTTTTCCAGCACGTGCAGCAGGGCCAGCGGCGCGGAAAGGCCGGCGGCGGCCCACGCCGCGTAGTCACAGACTGGCCCGGTTGACGGCGAACCATCCACGCAGGCCACAACGGTATTGTTCATAGCTGTAACTCCTGTCAGTTAGTGACCGCCCATCAGTTTTTCCGCTTCTTCCGGCTTGTCATGCACGCCGAAGCGGTCAACGAGGGTACGGGTGGCGTCGTTCATGCCCGGTATTTCTACCTCAGCGCCTTCGCGGCGGAACTTAATTACCGCCCTGTCCAGTGCGCTAACGGCGGTGATGTCCCAGAAGTGAGCGTGCGTGACGTCAATGACCACGCGCTCTGCCGCTTCCCTGAAGTCAAAGTGGCTCATAAAGCGATCGGCGGAGGCAAAAAAGACCTGGCCGGTCACGGTATAGATCCGTGTCTCACCCTCCCGTGACGATCTGACCGTCATAAAGCGCGCTACCTTAGTGGCAAAGTTCAGCGAAGCAATCAGCACTCCGGTCAGCACGCCGAAGGCCAGGTTGTCGGTGGCCACCACCACGACCACGGTTGCCAGCATGACCACGCTGGTCGAGAGCGGATGGCGGCGCAGGTCGGTGATGGATCGCCAGGAGAAGGTGCCGATGGAGACCATGATCATCACCGCGACCAGCGCCGCCATGGGGATCTGCGACACCTGATCGCGGAGGAAAATAATCAGACAGAGCAGCACCAGCCCGGCCGTCAGGGTGGAGAGGCGCCCGCGCCCGCCGGATTTTACGTTAATCACCGACTGACCAATCATGGCGCAGCCCGCCATGCCGCCGATAAACGCCGTGCAGACGTTGGCGATGCCCTGCGCCTTGCACTCGCGGTTTTTATCGCTCGGGGTATCGGTCATGTCATCCACGATAGTGGCGGTCATCATTGACTCCAGCAGTCCCACCACGGCGAGACCGGCAGAGTAAGGCAGGATAATCAGCAGCGTATCCAGGTTCAGCGGAATGTCCGGAATGAGGAACACCGGCAGGCTGTCGGGCAGTTTGCCCATGTCGCCCACGGTACGCACATCCAGGTGCAGCCACATGGAGATGGCCGTCAGCACCACGATGCAGACCAGCGGGGAGGGAATGGTTTTATTGAGGTATGGAAAAAGATAGATGATGGCCAGGCCGGCGGCGGTAAGCGCATAAACGTGCCAGGTCACGTTGGTCAGCTCCGGCAGCTGCGCCATGAATATCAGAATAGCCAGCGCATTGACGAAGCCCGTCACGACCGAGCGCGACACGTAGCGCATCAGACTGCCAAGCCTCAGGTAGCCGGCAGCCAGCTGCAGCAGGCCGGTTAGCACTGATGCCGCCAGCAGATACTGCAGGCCGTGATCTTTCACCAGCGTTATCATCAGCAGCGCCATGGCGCCGGTAGCCGATGAAATCATGGCGGGACGTCCGCCAAAGATGGCCATAACCACGGGAATACAGAAGGCCGAGTAGAGGCCGACCTGCGGGTCAACCCCGGCAATGATGGAAAACGCGATCGCTTCAGGAATGAGCGCGAGCGCGACGACAATACCGGCGAGCACGTCACCACGGACGTTGCCCAGCCAGTCCTTACGCGTCGAGGACAGCAGCATAGTAATTTCTCAGATTTTAGATACAGTCAGCCCGTGAGGGCAAAAAATTCAGGGACGAAAAAGCACATCCGCAAACGGGATGTTTTTGAGTGCGCGACTGAAACTACTCAGTGCGACAGGGAAGGGTGACGACTCAGGGTGGCGTAAGACGCATGATTTTTGAGTTCTCCTTTACGGCAAAAGGATGCCTTCAGGACTGCAATAAGCCAGCGAAACCCGGGGCGGGGCGCTGACGGCGAAGTCTGTCCCTCTCAGGACAGGCACTAAACTATAAACAAAAACGGTGAGAGGTCAACGTTTCAGCAAGCGGAACAGGGCTGCGAACAGCGGTACCAGCGCGTATATTAACCCTGTCTGCGCATGTCACCGCAGAAACATACATGAAATCAGCCTGGTATTTATATATGAATTTATGCATATGTATTGACGGCATTTGCGCGTAAAGTCACACTGGCTTTTTACGCCAGCTACCCGGAGTTATCATGCCTCAGCTTTTTCCTCTTCAGCTTTTTAAGGGGCTGTCTGACGAAACGCGTTTAAAGCTTGTCCTGCTTCTGCGTGAAAAAGGTGAACTCTGTGTATGCGAGCTGACGCTGATACTGAAAGAGAGCCAGCCCAAAGTATCCCGGCATCTTGCGCTACTCAGAGACAGCGGCCTGCTTATCGACAGGCGTGACGGCAAATGGATCCATTACCGGCTGTCCCCTCACATGCCCGCCTGGGCTGCAGCCGTGATTGAACAGGCTTATCTGTGTCAGCAGGATGACATCCAGCATCTCAGCCGGCAGGCTGAGCGGGACAACGCTACGACCAATGGCAAACCTGTCTGCATTTAAAAATTTACCTATACATATATGCTTTTCCATATTTAACGTTTCTGGTTGCGCTGTGCTTATTCTGAGAGGTGCAGTAGTGAAGGAGGGACTATGTTTCTGGCAGGTGCAATTTTTGTTCTGACGCTGGTGCTGGTTATCTGGCAGCCGAAAGGACTCAGTATTGGCTGGGGTGCTGTTATCGGGGCTGCGCTGGCGCTGCTGACGGGCGTGGTGCATATCGGGGATATTCCGGCAGTCTGGCAGATTGTCTGGAACGCCACGGCCACGTTTATTGCGGTTATCATCATCAGCCTGCTGCTGGAGGCATCCGGCTTTTTTGAGTGGGCGGCACTGCACGTTTCCCGCTGGGGAGGCGGCAGAGGCCGGCTGCTGTTCACCTATATCGTTCTGCTGGGCGCGGCGGTGGCGGCGCTGTTCGCCAATGACGGCGCGGCGCTTATCCTCACGCCGATTGTCATCGCCATGCTGCTGGCGCTGGGCTTCAGCCCGGCTGCCACGCTGGCATTTGTGATGGCGGCTGGGTTTATCGCGGACACGTCCAGCCTGCCGCTCATCGTATCGAACCTGGTCAACATCGTGACGGCGGATTTCTTTACGCTGGGCTTTAGCGAATATGCGTCCGTTATGGTGCCGGTGAATATGGCTTCCGTAGTGGCTACGCTGGTAATGCTGCACCTGTTTTTCCGCAAAGATATTCCGGCAGGTTATGACCTGACAAAGCTAAAAATGCCCCGTGACGCTATCCGTGACAGGCGGACCTTCAAAACCGGCTGGCTGGTGCTGATTCTGCTGCTGGCCGGTTTTTTTGCACTGGAGCCGCTTGGCGTACCGGTCAGCCTGGTTGCGGCAGCGGCGGCCTTCATTCTCTGGCTGGTTGCACGCAAAGGACACGTTATCGATACCCGAAAGGTGCTGAAAGGTGCACCCTGGCAAATCGTTATCTTCTCGCTGGGCATGTATCTGGTGGTATATGGTCTGCGTAATGCCGGCCTGACGGATGACCTCTCAGCCATTCTGAATCGCTTTGCAGAGCACGGCGTCTGGGGGGCAACGCTGGGTACGGGCTTTCTGACGGCCTTCCTGTCATCGGTCATGAACAACATGCCCACCGTGCTGGTCGGGGCGCTCTCTATTGACGGCAGTACCGCTCAGGGCACGGTAAAAGAGGCAATGATTTACGCGAACATCATTGGCTGCGACCTCGGCCCGAAAATTACCCCGATTGGCAGCCTGGCAACCCTGCTGTGGCTGCACGTTCTGGCGCAAAAAAATATCACTGTTAGCTGGGGCTATTACTTTCGTGTTGGCATCGTGATGACCCTGCCGGTGCTTTTTGTGACGCTGGCCGCGCTGGCCCTGCGCCTGTCTGTTTAAACGTGATCCGGGCTGCGTGCATGCAGCGCCTGTATGGAGTATGACTGATGACTGACATTACTATTTACCACAACCCGGCCTGCGGCACGTCCCGTAACACCCTGGCGCTTATCCGCAATAGTGGCGTGGAGCCAGCAGTGATTTTATATCTGGAGACGCCGCCGACACGCGCTGAGCTGCAGACGCTGATTGCAGATATGGGAATCAGCGTGCGCGCACTGCTGCGCAAAAATACGGAACCGTTTGAGCAGCTGGGGCTGGCAGAGGATCGGTTCAGCGATGACGAACTGCTGGATGCTATGCTGGCTCACCCCATTCTCATTAACCGTCCGGTGGTGGTAACGCCGCTCGGTACAGCGCTCTGTCGTCCGTCTGAAGCTGTTCTGGATATTCTGCCTGATCCACAGAAAGGGGCATTGATGAAAGAAGATGGTGAACAGATTATCGATGAGCACGGAAACCGTATCGGCCACTGACACCCTGACATTCCGCCAACAGAGCGAGAGAGGCAAAAACAGCTGGCCTTGAACCACGGCGGGAAGGGGGCAGTCTGTGCCTTCATCTTGCTTCCGACCAGAGCATCCGCACGCGCAGTTCTGCAACGGTCGGAGACGTGTCCGGAGCGTTATCAGCGTCAGAAGTTGGTTTTATCAATAACGGCGACGTTATGCTTTCGGATTAATTTCCGTCATCAGCCATTGCTCAAAAGCATGCAGCGCCGTTTCATTTATGCCTGTTGAAGCCGGTTTTATTAAATGAAACTTTTTGCTGAGTGAAGCAGACTCAGGCCAGGGAGCAATAAGCTCGCCGTTAGTTAACTCTTTTTCGACATATATCCGCGGCACCAGTGCAACGCCCTGTACTGACAGCGCTGCGGCGATAGACATTTCGTGCAGATCATAGCGGACTCCCTGCGCCGGGTTATCAAGTTCAATTCCGGTTTCCTGCGCATAGTACTGCCATGCCTGCGGATTCTGAAGACGGTGAATGCGAGGCAGCTCATTAAGCGGCACGCTCTCTTTTTTGTTCTTCAGAAGTGCCGGATGGCATACAGGCAGCAGCGTTTCCTGAAAAAGAAACTGCATATGCATACCTGCCCATGCCGGATGATCGAAATGTATTACCGCGTCAAAACCACTGCCAGCGAGAATAAAAGGATCTGTTCTGGCGGCGATGTTCACACTAATTTCCGGATACAGGGTATAAAAGCTTTTCAGACGCGGGATTAGCCAGCGGCATGAAAACGTTGGCAGGGCAGCAATCTCCAGAGTCTTACCGCCTTCTGGCACACCTATGACCGATTGCGTATCTCTTTCCAGCCGGTCAAGCGATTCGCGTATTTGATCTGCATAGCGGGCGCCAACTGAATTGAGCGTAACGCGACTTCCGCTGCGATCAAACAATCTGCAGTTTAACATGGACTCAAGGCGGGCTATTTGTCGACTGATTGCGCCTTCGGTAAGTGATAACTCCTGCGCTGCCCGCGCAAAATTTCCATGCCTTGCTGCGGCTTCAAAGGCAAGCATGGCTCGACTGCTGGGAATTTTTCTTAGCATTAATACGGCCTGATTATTGATACAAAATTCTTTACAGTGACAAAATATCATTAATCAGTGAATTAATTTCGATTTAAATCGGGAAAACAGTTGCTTAGCATAATGAAAACACATCAGGCAAGCGGGCGCCTGCCAGTACTATTATGAGGTATGTATGCACGGTGATAGTTTCCCGACCTGTCAGGTTGGCGGTTATCAGGTTATTGCGCTGAGCGATGGCACTATGGCGGCCACGCTTGATCTTCTTTCAGGTATTGACGTCGCAAAGGCTGCAAGTATCCAGTGCGCTGCCGGGATTGAGAGACAGGGTGATATCCATATTAACGGTTATCTCATCCGTGGATATGGACACACTATTCTGGTAGATGCGGGCGCTGGCGGGCAAAACAACGTGGGTGGGAGGCTTCAGGAGAAGCTGAAGATGCTCGGCATTCTGCCTGATGACGTAGACAGGATATTACTGACGCACGGTCATCCCGATCATATCGGCGGTCTGCTGCATGAAAACGGAGAGCCGGTATATAAAAAAGCTGATCTCTATATTCATCCCCTTGAAATTGCGCACTGGCAGGATAATGAAAAACTACAGAGAGCCAGTGAGCGCGGCAAACATAATTTTGCACTGTTCCGAAAAGTCCTGGCCGCCTATGCCGGGAAGATACGCCTGCTTGATGAAAATGAAGTTGTGCAGGGCATGCGCCCTGCATGGCTGCCAGGCCATACCCCAGGACACACCGGATTTCATATTCATTCCGATAAAAAAGCGGTGTTAATATGGGGAGATGTCGTTCATTTTCCCTATATTCAGTCAGCAGTTCCCGCTGTTTCAATCATGTTTGATGTCAATCCTCTACAGGCTGAAGAGACAAGGAAAAAAGCGCTGCAACAGGCCGTGGATGACAAACTGATTATTGCCGGTATGCATCTGAACCAGACAGGATTCTGCTGTTTCCAGCGGTCTGGAGATGGGTATCTGCTTTGCCGGTTACATCAGGAATAAAAATACAGGTCACTCCCTGTCCGCTTTAAGCAAAAATCGGACGCTGGCGTTGTTTATATAAATCTGGTTGGTGTTTTTTTCCATTAGTTCAGAGACGAAAAATAGTGTGTCGGCGATTTCCCCAGTGCTTTTCTGAACATTGTGATAAATGCGCTGACCGAATCATATCCCAGCGTTCCGGCTACGCGCTGCACGGACTGACCTTCTGCCAGATGGCTTAGAGCAATCATTAAGTGCAACTGCTGACGCCAGCGACCAAAGCTCATTCCTGTCACGTCTCTGACCAGTCTGGCCAGAGATCGTTCGCTGGTTGCAAGGTCCGCAGCCCACTGTTTTAACGTTCTACGGTCATCAGGCACATTAAAAAGTGCCTCAGCCATATACCGGATTTTAGGATGGTCGGATACAGGCAGGTGAAGCGCTTTAACCGGCACATCCGGTATATGTTCCAGCAGTACCGCTGCAAGCCTCGCGGTTTTATCGTCAGGTAAATAAGCATGTTCCTGCTCTGCCAGAAACAGAATCAGCTCGCGGACCAGAGGGGTAATGGCAAGGGTACAGCAGGTTTCCGGCATCGCTGCCGCGCCAGGTTCGATAAACAAAAAGCAGGTGGCTGCATTCTTCGTGACCCGGCAACTGTGAGGTATTTCTCCCGGTACCCAGACAGCATGTCCCGGCGGAACAATCCATAGCGCATCCTGAACCTCACAGCTTACTGCACCGCGTAAAGCGAGAATAAGTTGTCCTTTACGGTGAGCGTGTGGACTCTGCCCGGCATACTCGCCAGACGATGATACATGCAAGGCGACCGCAGCCTGACTGAAAGCATCAGCATCAAACTCATCCGGTGAGGTCACCGGTTTTTTATTAACTGGCATGATTTAGTTATATGTTGTCAGGTTATCTATATTCTGTAACTTATACCTCCTTTAAAGTCTTTCTTTTTTTAGAGAAAGCAGAATTTATGTCCCGCATTACGAACAAGTGGTCTTCTGTCATACTTGTGACCGGCATCCTCTTTATCGCCATTAACCTGCGTGTTCCTTTTACCGCTATCGCACCCGTTTTAGAGTCCATTCGCCATGATTTTGGGCTAAGTATCACAGCCATTGGGTTACTTAACTCGCTGCCTTTGCTGGCCTTTGCCGCTTTTTCCCCCCTGAGCGCAACCATTTCCCGCAAATACGGCCTGGAACGCACCCTTTTTGGTGCCCTGATCGTGATTTCAGCGGGTATCCTGCTTCGATCCACAGCCAGTGTCTGGGCGCTTTATGCCGGAACAGTATTGATAGGTATCGGGATTGCCCTGGGCAATGTCCTGCTGCCTGGCCTTATCAAGCGTGACTTTTCTGACAGGATGGCTTCCGTAACAGGGGCCTATTCCATCATTATGGGCGCGGCTGGTGCCATTGGCTCTGCCATTGTCATTCCTCTGACGCAGCGCTGGGGCTGGAACATCGCGTTAGCCATGCTGGTTTTTGCACCACTCTTTGCGCTGTTTTTATGGTTGCCCCAGTTAGCGAAGAAGCATCAGCTGCCAGCAGCGGGTGAGAAAAAAGCAGCGACCGTCGCGGTCTGGCGCTCGCCTCTGGCATGGCAGGTCACCCTGTTTATGGACCTGAATGCGATGCCGTTTTATGTGGCGGTCGGCTGGCTGCCTGCCATTCTGACGGACAGTGGACTCTCTTCCGTTCAGGCTGGTGAGGTACACGGCATCCTTCAGCTGACCACTGCCATACCCGGCCTGATTCTGGCAGCCACGCTGCGTCGTCTTAACGATCAGAAATTAGCTGCTGCTGGCGTCAGCCTGTTAACCGCGGTGTCCTTTATCGGCATCCTGTATCTGCCGAATCTGGCCATGCTGTGGGCGGCGCTTCTCGGCTTCGGCTCAGGTGCCAGCATGATGCTGGGTCTGACCTTCATCGGACTGCGTACTAAAAACGTCGATGATGCTGCCGCGTTGTCAGGCATGGCACAGAGTGTCGGTTATCTGATGGCGGCGATGGGACCGCTGTTGCTGGGCAAAGTGCAGGAGCTGTCCGGAGGCTGGACGATGCCATTACTGATGACCGCAGCAATCGCAGTCGCAGGCGCCTGCACCGGAATGGCTGCCGGACGCAACGCTCACCTGGAACCTGCACAGCAGCCGGGCTGAATTCACCGATACAGCAGGGGAAACGATCGGGTCCTTTGCTGAGGGTGCTGTTGATTGTTGTTCTAAAGGCGCTTCCTGTTACCGGCGCCCTCTTTTACCGGAAAGATTGCTTCTCAGCTGCGCCTTCGTTAAAAAGTCCGGAAACCCAGTCAGCAAAAGCACGCACGGCGGGAGAAAGAAAACGCTGATGCGGATAGAGCATCGTCACCGGCACGGAGGGGGGCTGCCAGTCCGCCAGAACTTCGACCAGTTTGCCTTGCTGCAGATCCTTCGAAATCACATTCTCAGCAAGCTGTGCCAGCCCCAATCCCTCAAGACACAGTCTAATGTAGAGTCCCGTTTCGTTGACGGCTGCATTCCCCTCCACCGGAACAGAGAGGGTCTCAGCGCCTTGTGTAAAACGCAGTTCATTAGTGCGTCTTCCCGAACCGGAAAAGTAATGAATCGCCCGATGCTGTGACAACGTTTCAGGCGTTTCAGGAACACCGAACTCCCTGAGATAGTCCGGTGAGGCACAGGTCACCCAGCGAAACCGGCCAAGCGGACGGGCAACCAATGTAGAGTCAGTTAATTCACCGGTTCGTATGACGCAATCCACCCCTTCCTGCACAAGATCGACCTGCCGATCGCTCACACCAATCATCAGGTAAATATCCGGATAAAGCCGGTAAAAGTTTTTCAGGTTTGGCATGACGATGAAATGGGCGATCCCACCAGGCATATCAACCCGCAGCCGCCCCCGGGGACGGCTGATGGAATCACTCAGGCTGGATTCGCTATGTTCAATCAGCGACAGGATTTCGCGGCATTGCGCCAGATACTGCAGGCCTTCAGGAGTAAGGCTGACCCGTCTTGTCGTGCGGTTCAGCAGACGCACCTGCAGGTACTTCTCCAGGTTTTTGATCGTGCTGGTAACAGTCGAAGAAGGCAGTGACAGCGTTTCTGCCGCGCGTACAAAACTTCCGGCTTCAGCAATCCGCATGAAAATCTGCATAGCCTGAATCCGATCCATCATCCTTTCCCTGAGTAAAAACTGAGTCTGATTATTCGCGAATTATGAATGATAAAAACGGTTTAGACATCTTTTTAAGGTTAATAGCGTCGCGTATCGTTTCCTCATTGATTAGGAAAGAGGCAGGTTAATGACTGATTACATCAGAAATATTGTTAACAATCAGAATGTCACGTTACAGGCTACGTTGATTCATGGCGCGACGATACTGAGTATGGACGAGAGCGTCGGCAACATGGAGCGCGGTGACATCCTCATCAACGGCTCAACGATTACCGCCGTGGGTCAGAACCTTGACGCACCAGGTGCTCACGTCATTGATGCCACAAATATGATTGCCATGCCGGGGATGGTCGATTCTCATCGTCACGCCTGGGAAGGCCAGCTGCGTCGCATCAACCCTAACGCAACCTGTCTGGACGACTATAGCAATGCGACGCACTTTTCGTTCGCCAGATATTACCGCCCGGAAGATATCTATGTCGGTAATCTTCTGACGGCGCTGGGCGCGATTGATGCGGGTATCACCACGATGATTGATAACTCACACAACAGCCGGACCGCAGCACACGCCGATGCCGCCGTTGAAGCCCTGTTTGATGCCGGTATTCGCGCTGTCCATGCTTCCGGCGCGCCGGTGGCCGGTGAATGGGATAAGGCGCACTGGCCTGGCAACTGGCAGCGTCTGCAGGAAAAATATTTCAGGGATAATCCTGAGAGTCTTGTGACGCTGGGCGTCATGGCCCAGCTGGAGCCGGAATTGTGGGCTGAGGCCCGCAGGCTGGGGCTGCCGATTGTCACCGAGTTCTTTGGTGCTGAAATGGCCTCCGAACTCGAATCACTGCATCAGCAGGGTCTGCTTGGCCCGGACAATATTTTTAACCACTGCACAGCCCTGCCTGATGAGGGATGGGAGATTCTGCGCGACGCCGGTGTCCGGGTCAACGTCTGCCCGCGCTCAGATTCGCACTATGGGATCGAAAGCGGGATGTTCGCCATTGAAGCCGCGCAGCGTCATGGCATCAATCCGGGCCTTAGCGTGGACAATGAAACGTCTTACAGCACCGACATGTTTATGGAAATGCGTGTGGCGTTCTATTTGCAGCGTGTGATGGGTATGCATAAGCAGCACTGCTGTGATTCCGGACATTCGCTGACAACGCTTCCGGCTGCGCAGCTGCTTAAATCGGCAACCGTTGATGGCGCGGTTTGTGCCGGACTGCAGGATAAAATCGGGAGCCTGACGCCAGGCAAACAGGCAGATTTGATCCTGATTAACGCGGCTGACCTCAACCTTTATCCCAACGGAAATGCGTTTGGCACGGTGGTACATGCTGCTGAACGCAGCAACATTGATACCGTGATGATCGGCGGGCGCATCGTCAAGCAAAACGGCAAAGTGCTGGGTGTGGACAGCAAGCACCTTCGCGCCGCCATCGATGAATCACGCGAACACCTTTTTGCAGCAGCAGGGTATCAGCCAGACATCTTTGCGGAAAAATTCCTGCCGCTGGTTCAGGCAAACTGACAGAGACAGACAGCATGAGCGCGATTTATTACGCGATCGGTCCGGCAGCCGGGACCGCCGCGTACCGGTATGACGCACATGCAGGCGGTCACCGGGTCAGGCATCATTCTGCAGCGCGACGGCCGGAGCTGCTGAACAGGGCTGGGCTATTCAAGGTTAATCACGCGCAGGCCTGACCAGCACCGCTCTCCGGCACCGGTTATCAGCACGACGGGCGCCTCA
>NZ_MAYN01000002.1 GCF_001691555.1 Pantoea eucrina
GTGTACATCGACCTCGGCGACATTGGCAACTGCCGCAACCCGATGCAGACGCTGCGTATGCTCTACGTCGCATACAGCCGCGCCGCCAAGCGCGTGTTTCTGTTCGGGGCTTTACCACCACGTTATATGGGAGTTGCTGCATGACATTCAGTGAACTGGCCGATAAGGCCAAGCATCAGGAATCTGTTGCCTGTTTCGGTGCTGCTGCACAGTACTGGATCGCCGCTAACAAAGCGGCCAGAAAGCAGGAAAACAAAGAGTGGGCCGCCAACCGCGCTATGTACTGTAGCCGGATGCACGCGCTAAAGGCAGGCCCGCGCTGACCGATCGCCAGTTCGCACTTCTGTAAGCAAACCCCTCGCATACCTCATACTTCATACTTATGAAGTGTGAAATATTAATTATGAGCCCCTGTATGGGGCTTTTTTTCATGGAGTCGATTATGTGGAACAAGCTGAATATCTGGTGGCACAAGCGTGAAGCACGCTACTGGACCCGCCGGATTGAGGAACTGTTCGCGACATATGATTGTGGTGAGGATCTCCTCGACATGATCACAGGCGGGAGGCTGAGCCGGTACCGCGTAAACCGGGCCTGGCACCTTGCCGTGTTGAAACGTATCGATCCTGCCTACCCGGAGACTAAGCAATGAGCCGCGATATCAGTGCAGTTCGTATCGATTACCCCAACTACGGTAAGCCGTGGTACATGCGTGACAACCTCCAGCTGGAGACCTGCTTCGATAAGAAGATGCCTCTGGTTGAGATGTGCGACACGCTGGGGCGCAACCCCTCAAGCCTCGTGCGTCACATGACCACCATGGGGCTGTTGCGCAAAGGCAGCAACGGAGAGCTGCTGCGTTACGATGATAAGCGCATGGAGTGGCGTCTCTGGGCAACCGTCCGCGAGGACAAAATCATCACCGATAACTTTGCGCTGCGCCCGGGCGCGCTGCCGAGCGTGGAGGACAAACTGCGAGCAGCGTTCGAGCGTAAATTTATGCTTGAGAACCCGCAGAGTTCCGTTAAGCGTGCCCCGAACGATCCGGCCAAATACCTGTACGCCCACACTGAGAGCCTCTGGCGCCTGACGCGTGGGGTGTACCTTGAAATGGTGGCCTGATGCGACAGTCACGTTACAAATCCATGGATAGCTACGCGTTCATGGGGGCAATGTCAGACTGCCTGCTTAAACCAGGCTTTGACCACATTGCCGAGCTGCTCAGAAGCATTCACCGGCTCCACCGGGAGGCGTCTGGCTCAGACAAAGGCTTTATGTTTGACGATCGCTTTTTCCCGGCGCGTGCCGGCGTGCGGTACGAATCAGTGATAGACCTGCATCCGTCTCAGCATGAGCGCATGCAGGATTACCTGATGCTGCAGCACATGATGGAGCAGGAGGCGCATCAGCTGATGAACTGGATCAGGAATATGTTCGCCCGCTGCACCAGCTGGGAGAACGTCAAAGCCAACCTGCCTGAGGAGGTGACCAGCGTGCTGCTGAGCGACGGCAAATGCCAGGAGCTCGGTACGGTGGAGGCCCGAACGGAAACGCCTTATCCGCTGCCGGACGAGCTCCGGCTGCTCATGCTCAAACTCCTGGGCATGCGATTTCTCTGCTCATAGTGAACGTTCCGCCGCTGGCGGAATTTTTTTGCGTGAACAGTAGTTTTTTAGGATTAATCCTATTATAAATACACCCCTTTTAGGATATGGCGCAGAGGAAACCGCACATGCGTTACACCGTGTTTGACAGGGAAGGGACCAAATATCCGGTCTGTATCCTCGTAAAGCCGTTGCAGCTTCGTCAGAAAGAGCTGCAGGTGAACTATGTCGATCCGCTCGTGAACCAGGGAGTACCGGCATCATCGGTGCTGGCTTACGATCTGCTCACTACCGGAAAGAAAACGCCGGCCGCTAAACAGAAAGCCTACCTCAGCGAGGAGCTGCTCCCCGCCCTGGCATCCCTGCAGGTGGAGTGGCTGCTGGTCTGTGACTCCGACTACTTCAAAACGCTCACCAAGCTGACCAAAGCCGATCGCCATCTGGGTTACATCGAGCCGTGCGCTATCGCCGGCTACGAGTACATGAAGGTCATCTACTGCCCGAACTATGCCGGGCTGTTCTATGACCCTTCGCTCCAGGTGAAGATCGACAACGCGCTGGCCACCCTGGTGAACGGTATGCGGGACACCTACCAGCCGCCGGGTATCGACATCATCAAATATGCCGACTACCCCTCCACCGTCGCGGATATTAAAGCCTGGCTGGATAAGTTCACCGCCGAGGGCACTGACCTGACCGTGGACATTGAGACCTTCGGGCTCAAGCACTATCAGGCCGGTATCGGGACTATCTGTTTCTGCTGGAATAAGCACGAAGGGATCGCCTTTCGCGTTGACCTGCTGAGAACGAAAGCGGAAGCGGCACAGGTGCGCCAGCTGCTGTGGACCTTCTTTATGCAGTGGCAGGGCAGGGCGATTTACCACAACATCTCGTTCGACGTGTACGTGCTGGTTTATCAGCTGTTCATGACCGACCTGCTCGACACCGAGGGGATGCTGATGGGCCTGGATACGATGCTGCGTAACTGGGACTGTACGAAGCTCATCACCTACCTGGCCACCAACGGCTGCGGCGGCAACAAGCTCAGCCTGAAAGACGTGGTTCAGGAGTTTTGCGGCAACTACGCAGAGTCCGATATTAACGATATCACCCTGATTGAGCCAGACGCGCTCCTGCAGTACAACCTGGTGGACGGACTCGGCACCTGGTTTGCGCTGGAGAAGCACTGGCACGGCATGGTGCAGGACAACCAGTTATGCATTTACGAGAACCTGTTCAAGCCGTGCATCAAAGACATCATCCAGATGCAGCTCACCGGGCTGCCGCTGGATATGGCGGAGGTAGCGCGCGGTAAGAAGGTGCTCGAGGCTGACCGTCAATCAGCCGTCGATCGCATCCATACCACCAGCGCAGTCACGAAGTTTGTGCTGCTGCTGAATGAAGAATGGGTCGCTGAGAAAAACGAGACCCTGAAAAAGAAGCGTGTAACGCTCGCTGACGCCAAGGAAACGTTTAACCCGGGCTCGGGCCCGCAGCTGCAAAAGCTGCTGTACGAGGTTCTCGGTTTGCCGGTGCTGGACTACACCGACTCAAAGCTGCCCGCCACCGGCGGGAAGACGTTGAAGAAGCTCGTCCATCACACGCAGGACCCGGACGTACTGCAGCTCCTCGAGGCGCTCATCGACTTCAAAGCGGTCGATAAGATCCTCAACTCGTTTATCCCGGCATTTGAGGCTGTACCTCAGGCACCGGATGGCTGGCACTACCTGCACGGGAACTTCAACCTCGGCGGGACCGTCTCCGGACGTCTCTCGAGTAACGGTCCCAACCTGCAGAACCTGCCGGCGTCTGGCTCGAAGTACGCCAAAGTCATCAAGAAGATGTTCCGCGCGCCGGAAGGCTGGCTGTTTGTCGGCCTGGACTACGCATCGCTTGAGGACCGCATCTCTGCGCTCACCACCCGTGACCCGAACAAGCTCAAGGTTTACACCGATGGCTTCGACGGCCACTGCCTGCGAGCGCAGGCATATTTTGCGGATCACATGCCGGATATCGACCCTGCATCCGTGGAATCAGTGAACTCAATTGAGAGCCTGTACCCGGACTGGCGCCAGAAGTCGAAAACCCCGACGTTCCTGCTGACCTATGGCGGCACGTACATCGGGCTTATGGCGAGCTGCGGCTTTGCCAAAGACTTCGCGCAGATGATTGAAGGCCGCTATCACGAGCTCTACGCAGTGAGTGATCAGTGGGTTGCCAAACAAGTACAGCAGGCATGTAACGACGGTTATGTCACCGCCGCGTTCGGCCTGCGCGTTCGCACGCCCCTGCTGGCGCAGGTCGTGCTCGGCACGAGCCGAACGCCGTACGAAGCGGAAGCCGAAGGGCGCACCGCCGGCAACGCACTGGGGCAGAGCTGGGGGTTACTCAACAGCCGTTCTGCGATGGCCTTTATGAAGAAAGTCAGGGCGAGCGAGTGGAAGCATGACATCCGCCCGTGCGCGCAAATCCACGATGCCCAGTATTACCTTGTGCGCAACAATTCTGCGCTGCTGGAGTGGATGAACCGCGAGCTGGTGGAGGAAGTGAAGTGGCAGGAGGACCCGCTTATCTGGCACGACGAGGTCAAACTCGGCGGCGATCTGTCGGTGTTTCACCCGACCTGGGCTGACGAAATGGTGATCCCCAACGGGAGCACTGAAAAAGAAATCATTCGCCTGGCATATGCGCACGCATATCCAGAAGTTGCATAACCAACGGAGTTTTTATGTCACAAGAGAATAAGCAATTTTACATGCTGCTGACCCACCGCGTTGAGTCAGTGTCCTGCAAAGACCTGATCATCCAGGTCACCGTGGCCAACGGCACGCCGAACATCACCCGCACCATGCTGGAACAGGCGTCACGCAATGCGATCGCCAGCGCTAACGATATCCATGAAGGTATCGAAGTCACCGCGTGCTCGCTTATCGCACGCATTGACCTGGGCCACATGACCGAATCCGAGTTCATGGGCGCTGCCGCTGTTGCTGCTGCAGAAGCCGCAGAGGCGTGAGCCAGAAGCTGACCGGTAGCCGGGTAAATTACTACCTGGCTCAGGTGGAGCATCCGCAACGCGAAGAACAATTGCCCTATCAGGCGGAGTGCGAAGACATTATCGCAGCGCTCAAAATGACGTTTGATGAAGGGTGTTTGTTTAAGGCGCTATGGCGGACTGCCGCTGCCCGTCTGGGCAATGGCAAACCGGGACAGTCAGTGCTGTATGACGCTGAGAAGATGCACCACTACGCTGGCCGCATCTTACGCGCTGTCCGGAAAAGCAGTCTCCCCGCGGGGGAGTAAAAGGCGGATACCGGCCCTGGCCGGTCGGTATCCATTGTATGACCTGAGGAGCCACACACACTCGTGGACAGAATAAAATGAATAAAAACGCACGTAATTCGGATTATTCCGAAAGTTCACGCTTTTTTTCTATTCTGATGCGCCTCTGGTCACTGGTCTTTGTCGGCTGCGCGCTCTCATGGGCAGCGGTCGCATTAATTTGGATCATGGCATGCAGGTAAAGTTAGTCACCATCACCCCTGAGGCTGAAAAGCTCATCACCTACATAGCGCGGGTTTCCAACCCGGCGAACCAGTTCAATGAGAACATCGCCGGACTGCTGCGCTACTGCCATCGCGAAGGACACGTCTCTGTGTTCGAGCAGGCCCACATGACGGTGGAAATTAAAACCACCCGTGCGATCTCCGCCCAGCTTCTGCGTCACCGCAGCTTCTGTTTCCAGGAGTTCTCACAGCGCTACGCCGCCGTGACGGAAAAGCCTGAGGTACCGGAGCTGCGTCTGCAGGACAGCAAAAATCGCCAGAGCTCTCTGCCGGTACCGCCGGAGATGGAGGACGCGATCGAGAAGCTGCAGCTCGAGGCGCAGTGGATGTTCGACCAGACCCAGAATCTGTACGAACGCATGCTCGCTGCCGGCATCGCCAAAGAGTGCGCCCGCGGCATCCTGCCGATGAACTCGCCGACCACGATCTACATGACCGGCAACATCCGCAGCTGGATGCACTACCTCAAACTGCGCACCGGTAACGGCACGCAGCAGGAGCACGCGGAGATCGCGCTGGCCATCAAAGATATTTTCTGTCGTGAGCTGCCTATCGTCGCTGACGCACTGTTCGGCGAGTAAGGGGGAGCCATGACCGATCGCATCTGGGCAACCTTCTGGTCCATTGTCATCATCTGCATGTGCGGAACCATCGCGTTCAGCGTTTCGTCGTGTCAGCAGACCAACCGGCTGGAGAATGCACAAATTCAGCAGCTGGTGGAGCAGGGTAAATCACCCATTGCCGCGCGCTGTGCGGTGAAGGGGTTTGACCTGAACCATGATGCGCTGATCTGCCAGGCTGCCGTCCTGAAAGGGGGCAACTGATGCAGGCCATGCGCTTCACCAACAACACCGGCATCTCGCTGCCGGTGGCGGTATGGCTCGCCCACGATGACTATGACTACGTCAACGAGGAAAAGTACATCTCCGCCACCGGCCTGCTCAAGCCGACGCGCCAGATAATCCTGGCCGGCCGCGCGACGAAAGCGGGTGTGTCTATTCCGGACATCAGCGGTGAGGTCAGTGCGGCGATGGGCTCTGCGTTTCACGGGAGCATCGAGAAATCATGGGCACCGGAGCACTACCAGGCAAACCTGCGCAAGCTGGGTTACCCGGAGCGCGTGGTGCAGATGGTTCGCATCAACCCGACTGACGCTGAGCTGCTGGAAAATCCGGACATCCTGCCGGTCTACATCGAGCAGCGCGAAACGCGCGAGCTGGATGGGTACCTGATTGGCGGGAAGTACGACATGATCATCGAGGGGCGCCTGCAGGATTTTAAGAGCACCTCGACGTATACCTACAAAAACCAAACCAACGTGGAAAAGTACAGCTGGCAGGGCAGTATTTACCGTTGGCTCAATCCGGAGAAGGTCACCGATGACTTCATTTATATCCAGTATATTTTCACGGACTGGTCTGCGAACTTTGCTCGGTCTGACCCTAAATATCCTCGGTCTCGGGTTCTTGAGTTTCCTGTTCGTCTGAAATCCCTCGGCGAAACCGAACAGTATATCCGCTCCAAGCTGCACGACTTAAAGCGTCTGCAGGACGTCCCCGAATCAGAGCTGCCACTGTGCACCGCTGAGGAGTTGTGGCGTTCGGATCCCGTGTTCAAGTACTACAAAAACCCGGCAAATACCGCAGGCAAAAGTACCAAAAACTTTGACTCGCTGCACGACGCTAACCGTCACCTCGCCACTCAGGGCGTGGGGATCGTGAAGACCGTGCCTGGCGAAGTGAAAGCCTGTAAGTACTGTCCGGCGTTCGGCCTCTGCTCGCAGAAGGACGACCTGATCGCCCGCGGTGATTTGAAGATGGAGCAGTAAGCATGAAAGACCTGAGCGAAGTTCCACATCATCCGCTGATGGAGGAGATCGTAAAGCTGCTGTGTCGCAAGACGCAGAACGATAGCCCGCTGTTCTTCCGCGTGCAGACCGCCTATTTCTTTGGCGTGATGGCGGCCAGCATGCGTGTGACGCTCAGCACCCTCGACCGCGGCGAGGTGCCGGTAAACATCTATGCCCTGAACCTGGCGCAGTCAGGCTTCGGTAAGGGGCACTCTACCGGCATCATCGAGGGCGAGATCATCAACCGCTTCCGTGAGCGTTTCCTCACGGACACCTGGCCGATTGTTGCTGAGCACAACGTGTGGGAAATCGCCCGCACCCGTGCGATGCGCAATATGTCAGATGAGCAGAACGAGTTTGAAGGGCTCTCCAAAGAGTTCGCCGGCTACGGTCCGCTGATGTTCAGCTTCGATGCGGCAACCGGTCCGGCCATTAAGCAGATGCGTAATCTGCTGCTGCTGGGCGGCGGTGGCGCGCTGAACTTCCAGGTGGATGAGATTGGCTCAAACCTCATGGGCAACATTGAGGCGCTGAACGTGTTCCTGGAGCTCTACGACCAGGGCATGGTGAAGCAGAAGCTCATCAAAAACACCTCAGAGAACCAGCGTACGGAGGAGATCGTCGGTAAAACACCAGCCAATATGCTGCTGTTTGGGACCCCGGCGAAGCTGCTCAACGGGGGTAAAGAGGAAGACGAATTTTATTCCCTGCTCGAGACCGGCTATGCCCGTCGCTGCCTGTTTGCCATGAGCTCACAGGTGCGCGCATCGGACAAGCTGAGCCCGGAGCAGATATTCGCCAACCTCACGGACAAGACGAACCAGAAAACCCTGGCTCGCCTGGCCAACCACTTCGAGCTGCTGGCAGACCCCGCGAAGTTTCAGCAGAAGATCCTGATGCCGGAGGAGGTCTCCATTGAGCTCCTGCGCTACAAAATCGACTGCGAGGCGCGCGCGGATGAGCTCCCGGACCACGAGGAGATTAAAAAAGCCGAGCTGTCGCACCGCTACTTTAAGGTGATGAAGCTGGCAGGCGCCTTTGCGTTTGCCGATGAAACGCCGAACGTGACGATGCAGCAGCTGTGGTCCGCCATGAAGCTGGTGGAGGAGAGCGGCGCATCCCTGATGAAGATCCTCAACCGCGAGAAGAACTACGTGAAGTTGGCCAAGTTTATTGCGTCAGCCGGCACGGAGCTCACTCACGCGGACATGATGGACAAACTGCCGTTCTTCAAGGGCTCAGCAGCCGCCAAAAGCGAGATGCTCACCCTGGCCACCGCCTGGAGCTATAAGAACCATATCGTCCTGAAAAAGTCTTTCACGGACGGCATTGAGTTCTATACCGGCGAAGCGCTAAAAGAGACGAACCTCGATGAGCTGATGCTCAGCTGGTCGAATCACGAAGCCTACCGGTATACCACGGAAACCGAGGTGCCGTTCAGCCAGCTGGACAACCTGATGAAGCTGAAAGATCACCACTGGCTCAACCACGCGCTGCCGCGAGGCAACTGCGCCGAGGGCCACCGTACCGAGGAAAACTGCCTGCCTGGCTTCAATATGCTGGTACTGGACGTTGACGGTAAGGGCGTGACGCTGGATATGGCCAGAGAGCTGCTGCAGGACTACACCTACGCGCTCTACACCACGAAGCGCCACCAGCTCAACGGTGAGGGCGATCGCTTCCGCATCATCATCCCGACCAACTACGTCATCAAGCTGTCAGGGCCGGAATACAAGGAATTCATGGATAACGTGTTTTCCTGGCTCCCGTTCCCGGTAGACGACAGCACCGGTCAGCGCAGCCGCAAATGGCTCACAAATGCCAACGGGCATTTTGAGAGTCACGAGGGCCAGCTGCTGGACGTGCTTCCGTTCATCCCGCGAACCAGCAAGAACGAAGAATTCCGTCAGAACGTCATGCGCATGGACAGTCTCGATAACCTCGAGCGCTGGTTTGCCCAGCGTATGGTGACCGGATCCCGCAACAACCTGATGCACCGCTTCGCGCGCATCCTGGTCGATGCCGGCCTGTCATTCAATGACATTCAGGAAAAGGTCATCAGCTTTAACAAAAAGCTGAGCAACAAATTACCCGACGATGAACTGCACGCCACCGTGCTCGTGACCGTCGGAAAAGAAATGGCAAGTCGCCCGTAATGATCACCCGGGCAGGATGCCCGGTATTTTGGAGAAACACCCATGAGCCAGACCCAGGTTAACGACAACTTAGTGCTTATCGTCGGCGCATCAGCAGGCGGTAAAAGTGCATCACTGCGCGGTTTAAAGAACCAAACTGGCGTAATGTACCTCAATTGCGAAGCCGGTAAGAAATTACCCTTTCCAAATAAGTTTCAAAGTTTTACCATCACGGACCCCTATCAGATCTTCGAGGCATTTGACCACGCAGAGACTGATGCGGACATCCACACGATCGTTATCGACACGGCAACGTTCATGATGGATATGTTTGAGTCGGTGCACGTCCTGACCAGCGCAAACACCATGCAGGCATGGGGCGCCTATAACCAGTTCTTTAAGCAGTTAATGCAGGACAAGGTTGCGAAGTCCACCAAGAACGTCATCATCCTGGCGCACTCACTGGCCACCTATAACGAAGCCGATATGGTCATCGAGACCAAGGTTCCGGTTAAAGGTGCTCTGAAAAACCAGGGGATGGAGGCTTATTTCAGCTGTGTGGTCGCAGCGAAAAAGGTAGCCATTAAGGATCTGAAAGACTACGGCTCTGACCTTCTGGAAATCACTCCAGAGGAGGAAGCGCTGGGCTTCAAATACGTCTTCCAGACCAAACTGACCAAGGCTACGGTGAACGAGCGGATTCGCTCACCGATGGGCCTTTTTACAACGAAGCAGACATTCATGGATAACGATGCTCAGCTTCTGTTGGAACACGTCAACGCCTACTACCACGCGGCTTGATGTGACTAAGCGTTAAAAAAACTTAAACCAAATACCAAAAACACGAGAAAAAATTATGTCAATGATTAGCTTAATGTCCATCTTCGCCCAGGTTGAAACTGCATCTGATATCAAAGAAGAAAAAGATGTGCTGGGTGGTGGGTTTGTACTGGATACCGACGTTTACGACGTCACTGTCACCCTGGCGTACGCCGGCGTGTCCAAAAAAGGCTCACGCTTCCTGACCATCCACGCGGATGCGAACGGTCGCGAGCTGCGTCACACCTTCTACGTGACCAACAAAGATGGCCAGAACTTCTATACCAATAAGAAGACTGGCGATAAAGAGTTCCTGCCAGGCTGGAACGCGGCTAACGGCCTCGCTCTGCTGATCGCAAACAAAGAGCTGCCAGCCCTGGCTGCAGAAGAAAAAGTCGTCAAGCTGTATGACTTCGATGCGAAAGCCGAAGTGCCTACCAAAGTGATGGCCATGACCGAGCTGCACGGCGGCCGCGTTAAGCTGGCAGTTGAAAACCAGCTGGTGGACATCAACCAGGAGACCGCACCAGGCTCCAACGTGTACGTCCCGTCAGGTAAAACCCGCAACCAGAACGAAATCGTGAAAGTCTTCTTCATTGAAGACGGTCGCACCGTTACCGAGATCCGCCAGAACGTGGAAACCGCTGAGTTCATGCCGAAGTGGCTGGAGCGCAACAAAGGTAAGGTCAACGACAAAACCGATAAGAAAGCCGCTGCCGGTGCTCGTCCGGGTATGCCTGGCATGGGCGCGCAGACGCAGAAGCCTGCAAACTCACTGTTTGGCGCTAAAGCGTAAGTCTCTGACCTGGTAGAATAATCCCTCCACTACCGGAGGGATTTTTTTATGCACGTCATGTCACTGCCACTGTCTGTGGCGCTAAGCAGCAAGTCAAAGTTCATCCTGAACCTGAACCAGTATCGCAACACGCACTACCTGAGCCTCAACCGGGCAAAGGTGGCGTTCGGTGAGCTGGTACAGGAGGCGATCGCCGGACTGCCGGCCATGGCCCGTGTAAGGCTGACCTACACCGTTTACCCGAAGAATAAGCAGATGTTCGATATCAGCAACGTCTGCAGCGTGGTGGACAAATTCTTCTGCGATGCGCTCGTCGGGGCAGGCAAACTGCCAGATGACAATTATGCGCACCTGGCTCAGGTAAATTATCGCTTCGGCGCCGTGGATAAAGAGAACCCCCGCGTCGAGGTTGCGATCGAGGAAGTCTGATGCAAATCACGTTTAAACTCACCGAAGCAGAGCTGCAGGAAGCCGTTCAGCAGTACATCACCAATCTGGGCGTGCTGCCCAAGGGCACCGACACCAACGTCTCGCTGACCGGCGGCGGCAACGGTAAGAACGCCGACTACGGCGCGATCGTGGAATTCGATAACGCGCTCAGTCCGGCAATGCTGGCTGCAGCCATGGCAAAACCGGAAACGGCTGCTCCCGTTAAAGAAGAAGTAAAAGCGCCTGAAATTCAGGCAACTACGCCTGTTGTGAAGGCAGAGAGTGCGCCCAAAGAGCAGGTTTCCAAACTTTCGGATAAATCCGAATCAACTGCGCAGTCTGATGCGGAGACGGCAAATGCAAAGTCCTCCGCAGATACCCAGGTCTCTCAGCAAGCACCTGAAATGACTGATGAAGATCCGGAAAACTTGCCGTTTGATATGAGTGGCACGGAGAATAAACAAAGCAAAGGTATCTCGCTTTTTAACCGGCCATCGGCGTAATTAAGCCGTGATCTGGCTCAGGGCGTTTTTCATCACCGCCTGCATAGCTGGATTTGTCACGATGCTGCCGCTACTCTGCTATGCGATCCCCTTCGGGATCGTGTTTTTGGTAGTGGTAGCTATACTCAAGGAAGGAGTTGGCGGTAAGAAGCCCCCCTAGGAATAGGAGGGCTTTTTTCTTGCCTGTTAGTCTATCAGCCACCACAGCGGGTGGGTCTCATGCGCCCTGAACAGGGCACCCCAGCCGAGGTTTGGCCTCATTGAGTTAGTGACCAGGTTCGATTCCAGCACTCCCGGAATATCCATCGCGCCGGCAGCGCCCGCTGTCAGCAGGAACCGGAGCGGGTTATCCCTGATACTGCGCAGCAGGATTTTCTGAATGCGCAGTTTATAGTTCAGGAACCAGGTCGCCCCCATGCTCTCCAGGTAGTCACGCGAACGCGACGGCAAAATGGAGTAGTTCACAAACTCATCCTGCAGCATTTTCAGTGCTCCCTGCTGGTCCATCTTCTCGCGCTTGCGCGTCTGCAGATGGTCATACAGGGCGTACTTCGCGGTGAAATCACCGTACTGGATCATGCGGTTCAGTCCTGCATAAATCGGCGTGCCGCGGGCAATCAGCGCATAGCGCGCCGCCGTGGTCACACCCTTAGGCAGTTTCGACGTCTGACGCGAAATCCAGCCGTTGAAGTCATTGCGCAGGCTGTAGTCGTCGTTCTCAGAGAGCCCCTCGGCGATCGTCGGCAGGTGGCCATCCATCACCAGCGCGTGAATCGGGCTGCGCGTGTTCTCCGCACGCAGCATCTCCATCTCGCGGCGGTAGGCCGGGTGACGGGCGGTATCCGCGCCGTTGTTCAGCAGCAGTGACAGCTCGTTCAGCCGGCGCTCATTCTTCTGGTATGCATCCACCAGCGTCATGGCCTCGGCGGACTTACGCACGATCTGCAGCGGGCTCATGCCGTGGCCCATCAGCTGGATGTTGTTCGAGATGATGTTATCCCGGGCAACTACCAGCGAGCGCACGACGATCCAGTCTTTGGCGCTGGATACGGCCTCCTGTACAAAACGCTCCCCTTTGCGCAGCTGGCGCGCCGCATCATTCCCCATCACAGCAGACGCCACCGAATAGACCAGATTCTGGATTGTCGGTGAGAGGCGGCTGTTCCCCTCCCAGATTTCATTTACAGACGCACGGCGGAAGCCCAGGGCGTTATCCAGCATATCCTTGCGAACAACCAAATCCCCCCCGAACGTTTCTTTGACCATCTCGCGCATCTCAACCGGCATCAGGCTCCAGGCTTCACGAACCTGCGGATCCTTATGCGCGGCGTTGATGGTGACAAACTCATCCTCACGTCCGACGGTTTTCATGTCCTCGGTGTAGCGCTGGTGCAGCGATTTAACCAGCTCGCGGTTGAACGCCTGCGACAGCTCCTCCTCAACGATGCGGCCGTTCCAGACGCCCAGGTTATGGCCGAGGTCCGTGTTGGCGTTGAGCATGGCATCGCGCACCGCGTGCGGTACCGAATACTCGTAGCCCGAGACGTTGCCGTTGATATCGAACACCGGGCGCATGTTGTTGGTCACGCCGTTCGGTTTGAACGCGCGGCCCTGGTATATGGCGCCGGCGCGCTTCGCACGCTCGATTTTCACCTGCTGGCCGGTAAGGCGGGGCGCGGACACCGGGGAGCGCAAGCGACCGGTGTACGGGTCAACGCCGCCGGCAGTGGCCTGCACGGTCTGCATTGCACCCTGGTTCCACTGCGGGCGTCCGCCTTCGGTGGAGGTGTAGTAGTGCATCACGCCGTGGACATTGCCCGGGTCACCCCTGAACTCTGCGCCCTTGATGTAGCCGCGCTTGATGAGGTCTGCACCCTGTTTCGGGGTGGCGATAACCACTGACTTATGGGTATCGAACGTGGTGTGCATGGCACCTTTGACGGTGTTCATGGTACCCAGGCGTTTACCCTCCTTGACCCGAAGGTTGTTCATCAGGTTCAGGACGAACGTGGCGCCGTTATCGGCTGCGTTCGCTTTCAGCTCACGCGCCATCACGTCGGCCACGTCCTGCTGCATCTGCGCGGGGAGTTTATCGATAGCCTGGAGGGATACCAGTTTGTCGATCGCATCCACGCGCTGCTGCAGGTTGCTCTGGTCAACCTTGAGCTTTGTGCCGGCGAGCGTCGCGATAAGCTGCGCGTTCGGCAGCAGGTGCTGGTTTACTACCTCACCGGTCACCATGAAGTGCGCCAGCGCGTCAGCGGCATCGAGCTGCGTCTGTGCGTGCTGTCCGGTCACGGCCTGCTTCGCTGCTGCAATTTCCTGTGCGCGGTAGGCGCTGTCGCTGTACAGGCGCGCCACGTCAGCCACCTGATAGCCGTGGTTGAGCAGGGCGGCCGCATCCGTTTTACCCACGCCACTGTGCAGCGCGGAGGATTGCTGCGCCGTCAGCGGCTGGGAGAAGCGCTCTGCGACCATTTCCGGTACCTGCTCGCGCAGGATCTGACGTACCTTGTCCACCAGCGGTTTCGCGCGGGTGAGCAGGTTCAGGACAGCGCGGTTGGAATCGGTGATCCCAATCAGCTCAGACATCAGCGACTGCACCGGGTTGAGCAGCTTGTCTTTGGCGCCGCTGTTAATCATGGAGAGCATGGACTCTGCCACGTCGCCGGCAACGCGTTTGCTGCCCATTGCGGCAATGCCGCGCAGGATCCCGGAGGCGGCCAGGCGGGCATTCTCGTTGGCAATCTTCGAGGTGACGCCGTCCGTGTTCTCCGCCAGCCACTTAGCGCCATTGGCCTTCTTCTGGTTCACGTAGTTGTTCACCTGATCCAGGGAGTCGCCGATGCTGCTGGTGGCCTTCACAATGACGTTCTGCTTCGCCTCAGCCTCAAAGTGGGTGAGGTTCTTCGACAGGATATCGAGGCGCTTCTGCATCTCGAGAGAGCGGCCCATGCCGGTACCGAGGTTAGCGGTCCAGCGGATCGCGTCGTTCACTGCACCAACCGCCCGGTCTTCCCAGGTTTTCTCGCCGGCGCGCTCAGGCGTCACGAACTTATCGCGCAGTTTATCGCGCAGCAGTTCGCTGGTCTGGGACGCGGCGAGGAAGTTGGCCAGCTGCTCAGCTGCAGGCAGACCTTCGCCAAACAGGGCGTCGTAGCGCATCTGCGCCATGACCATTGAACCAGTGCCGTCTACCAGGTCCGCCGGCGACAGTGCGCGGGAGGCTTCGGTAAACATGCGTCGCGCTTCAACGGCATTGGCCGGTTTCGCCTCGAATGCCGTCTGCAGCGATGCCTGGGTCATTTTGAAGATCATCTCCTCCTGACCACTCATCGGGAAGCCGCTGGCCATAAACGCATTGGCCGCTTGGCTGATAGCCGGGTCCAGCTTGTCGAAGTCCAGGCGGTCAGCTGCAGTGGTAATGCCGGCAACCGGCTGCTGCGTGGTGTTGATGCGGTTGATGAGCGTGCTCTGCAGGCGATCGAACGTCAAATCCAGGTGTGCCTGGTGAGAGCGGGTCGTACGCTCAGAGCGCAGGCGGCGATTCAGCGCATCCAGATTCAACTGGTTGAGCGGCGCCGCACGGTTTCCGGTGCTGCGGGAAGGTACGTCACGCATCACGTTACCAACGTGACCGGCAATCGAGACAAAGTAGCTCTGCGCAGCGGTACCGATACCCAGCAGTCGCGCAATCGCTTTGAGCACCCGCTCCACGATGTGCGTCTCTTTGTTCTTGTTTTCCGCTTTCTGCAGATCCTCTGCCAGCGCCGGGTTGGTCAGTGACCAGGCCACAAACTCGTTCAGTGCCTCCTCACGATTCCCGCTCTCCACCATCTGGCGGATTGTTGTCTGTACGCGCTGGCTCTTATCGGACAGCTCGATGAGCGGACTATCCTCATTGCTGGCGAGGAAGTCGTTCATGATGCGGTTAAGCGCGGTGATGCTTTCACGCTGGCTGGCGTTCAACTGCTGCGGATCATAGAAGTAGTTGTGCAGTTGGTTGCGCGTGGCCGCGTGAACCATCTCGTGCAGCATGGTCTCGCCTGAGTGATTTTTCAGGAAGATTTGCGAACCCCAGTACATGCCGTTGGTTTCATTCAGGTCCACGTCGCCCAGGTCAGGGAAGTGCTCCATGATGTACTGCTTGAGCTGATTTTCGTCGCCAACGTGCATCTGCAGGTCTTCCGGTAGATATTTTTCCACCTGGCTCAGAACAAAATGCGGGATACGCGCCTTCTTGCCGGCTACTTCATCCAGATATTTGTGGAGCGCCTCAACGGACTGCGTCCGGCTGTAGGTCGTGACCTTGTCACCGGACGGGGCTTTCTGGTCACTGAGGTGACGCATAATTGCTTCATCCGGAACAGGATTGTTGTACTGCTTGCTTTCCGGATCGTCCGCTGCAATGCGATTGGCTTTGCTCTCCACCGCTTCTTTGAACAGCAGCTGATCTACCTGGCTATCCGGTACGGAAGCAAGGTCAGAGCGGTTAACCACAGGAGTCTGGTTGCCGGCCATATGGTCAGTGCTGGTTTTGAAGTGGTTGAAGATAACCTGCTTCACCGAGGTGGTTTTATCAGAGATGTCGCCTACTGCTGCAATGCTGCTCTCTAACCGCCTGAACAGATAGTGTGCTTTTCTTTCTACGTCGGCGGACACGCCTGGCTTATTCCAATCGCTGATTTTGTGCAGTAGCCGGTTGATTTCCTTTTCAGGCATGGCAGCAAAATCAGCTGCGGTCACGTCTTTCATGCTGCCTTTCATCGACTCGTAAACGGTACCGGCTAGGTCATACTGCCAGGCTTTGAACACGGAGGAGTTGATGTAATCGGCCGCTTCATTGAGCTGTCCCGGCATGACTTCCAGGCCATCGAACATATTGAGAGCTCTGCCATGTTTCAGGAAGTAATCCGCCATCATGGTGGCGTCACCTGATGCAATGGTCAGCATAGGTGCTGGACGCGCACCTGGTTCGCCAAAGCGCAGGGTCGGGACTTCTGTACCGCCGCCGAAGATAGACTCCACCTTTTTGTTGCCCGGCCCGCTGTTGAGCTCTTTACTCATCAGCATACCCTGCCGCGGCGTCACGCCGTCTGAGAGGCTGGTGTGGTAGATTGGCGCCAGGTGAGAGACCTCATCGTACACTTCCTGGATCTGCTTTTTAGTCAGGTCGTTATACGAGGCGGTTGTGCCCTCTTTGATGAGTGCTGCCAGTTTACGCTCACGCGCAGCATTAAACGCTGCTTCAAACACGCTGTGCTGGTCATTGGCTGCACTACGGATTTTACTACTCGAGTCAATAACGTGTTTGAGGGTGGACGCAATCGCAATATTCATGATGTCACCCATACCATTCTCGAAAGCAGCGTCAATTCGCTCAATTTGATAGGAGCTGAACTCGAACTTTTCGTACGTGTCCGGGTTATTCAGTTCCTTTGCCCCTGTCAGCGTGATAGCCGCATTACGGATATCATCATCCAGCAGCGTATCTCTGGACATAGCCTCACTCAGCCCTGCGTACACCACGTCTAGCATCTCATTACGCAGCTTCTCGCGGATAGAGGTTTCGGAAGATGAGTATACGGTCTGCGTGACCGGACCTTTGGCAATGCTGCGCTTAGTGCGATACGTGGAAAAGTCAGCGATATCGGTAAACTGCACCATTTTGGCTTTGCCCAGTAGTATCATCTGTGCCTGCAGTTCTGGAGTGGTGTTACCCTGATACTTATCACGCATCAGCGTGTCAGCAGTATCGGCCACCGTTTCGTAGATATCGTCATTGTTCTCTGAAAACACGTTGAGCGCAGTGTCGTCTGAGTTGATGAATAACCCGACTTTTGCCAGCAGGTCGCGCAGTTTTTTACCGAGAACCACAGTACCCATCTGGACGATCGCATGAGCAGGGCCATCGGTCTTGCCATCCAGCTCCATCGTGAGATGGTTGTTAAAGGTTGCCTCCCCGCTGTGCAGCGCGCTTTCGTATTTGGCCTGAGCCAGCAGACCATGAAATGACTTCATGCCCTGGCCGGCTGCGTTCACCGCATCCGTGATTGCAGCAACATCGCTCGGGCTCAGTCTGCTGAAATCACCCAGCTGGCTGCGCAGAATGTCGATGGCATTGCGGATCACTGGTGTGTTCAGCGTGGTGTTCAGCTCGCGCGCCGCGTTGCGGTTGGATTTTCTATCAATGTCCACGCCCAGCGCCTGCGCCACGGCCAGGGTGAAGTCACGGATATGTGCTTTATCATTCACCTTCAATGCGACCGGGGTGATGGTCAGCAGCTCGCGGTGATATTTATGCCGCTGCGGGTTGAACGTGCTCGACTGCATCATGCCACGCAGGTTGCTGCCCACCTTCCAGGCAAAGTGAACTGGTACGTCATGCAGCGCACGATCGCCAGCTTTTGCGGTCAGGTCACGCATACCGTCTTCAAAAGTCTCGATAGCGCCCATGATTGACTGGTTTTGTCCTTTGACCGTGCGCGAATGGACGATGTTTAGCCCTTCGAGAGGCGAGTGCCCCAGCATTTTGGCCATGTTTTCCGTGCCCATGCCGCGAACCAGATCGTGCAGGTCTGCGTTCAGGAAGAATGGCTCCTGCTGCAGCTTTTTCTGATACTGCTCCATTTTACGGGACAGCACCTGTACCCGGGAGCGTCCCTGGCTTTTGCCTGTACTGCGGGGAACCTCGTCAATGAAGGCCGAGGTTTTGCTCTCAGGGTCAAACATGCGGCTGGTGAGGTCAAGCTGGGTACCCAGTGCTTTACTGAGGTTGTTCAGCGTGTCGCCTTTTTTATCCAGGAAGCGGATGGTTTTGATATCCCGGAACGGCTTCTCGCCGTTTTGGGTATCCGCTTTTGCGATCGGTATCGTCACATTCTCAATTTCAGCCATGCCCACGGTGGTCATCAGGTTCAGTGAATCCTGCGCCAGGCTCAGGGCAATACCGTCAGCAATATTTTCAGGCGCATCTTCATTGGCCTTCATACCGATAGCGCGGTTCAGCGACTGTGCCAGGCGTTGGGCTACCTGCGTGAATGACTGATTGCCCTCAGCAAACACCTCGTAGAGCTTGTCGGTGACGTCGTCGATATCAATGCCCAGCTGCTCTGCGATCGCATCGCGTGATAAGGCGGTGCCCGGGCGCATGTTATCCAGCGCATGCTTCATGGTAGTCATCGCCATGGCGTCAGTGAGATGCCGCGATGGGATTGCCATAACCTGCGAACCATCATCCGCAGTCTTCATCTTAGAGAAGTAGAGGATAGGGGAGTTACGCCACGCAATCTGGTTTGGATCGGTGTGGGTTACGCCATCTTTTTTGTAGCTGCCCAGCTTTTTATGTATTGCCGGAAGCAGGTTCTGACGGAACTGGTCGTTGAATTTAACCAGCAGGTCCAGCCCCAGGCGCTGATCCGCATCAAGCGTTTCAGTATCTTTGAGCTGGAGCAGCTCGCCGAGTTCTGTACCGGTACCCGTCAGAGCCGTTTTGAGGCGGGCCATGAAATCAGGGGTGCGCGCCAGCAGTGATTTGCCGGCAACCGGAGTGAAGTATTTCAGGACGACGTTATCTACGCGGTCGGCGTGATCGATATCTGTGTGACCTTCTGGCTTCTCGCGCTCGAGTTTAGGCGTCAGGCCAGCGAACATCCGTTCAGCGCCCGTTTGCACCGGTTGCTCATCGACCACAGGTTCACTTGCAGCTGGACTATCAGCCACAGGCTCAGATGGTTCAGGCGTTGCATGCTGTGGCTCCTCGACGGTTTCACTTGGTGGAGTCACAGGTTCTTGGTTAGCGGTTACTGGGTCCGCTGCAGGGGCAGGTTCAGGGATATTCTCCCTGGTTTGATCTGCAGTGTCCACCGCTGCCGGCGCTGATTCCGCGCGGGTCTCCGCCACTTCTGGTGCAGAAACAGGCTCGGATTCGGGCTCTTTGATCTGCTCTACCGGCTGCGCAGTCTGCGCTGCTGGTTCAGCGGCTTTCGCTTCCTCAGCCCACTTCGCTTTGAGGTCAGCGATCGTCACTTCACCTGAGGCGAGGTCCTGCATCTCCGGACGGGTCAGCTCACGCTCGCCGTTAAACACGCCGGTACCGGTAGTGCTCTCGCGCTTTAACTCAGTTTTTGAATTCTGCGTTTGCTCTGCGGGCTGCGCTGTAGCGGCGTTACTGAGGTCCAGTTTTGGTAAAGTTATTTTTGAACCAGCGCCATTGAGAGCAGGGTGGTCGTCCAGCACCCGGTTATAGTTGTTGACCAGCAGCTCCGCCTCTTTGTGGATCTGCTTCATCAGCTCGACGGATTTACCTGAGGCGGTCATCGCTTTAGCGGTACCGGTTTTGGCATTCACCAGCGAGTTATACGGGGTACCATCAGCGCGCACGACGTTCACTGCGCCGTTACCCGGGTTTGCCTGGAACTGCTTATATGCGCGGGTAAAGTCGCGGGACTTGTCTGTCATGTGCTGTGCGAACTTACGCAGCCCTTCCAGCGACTGCTGGGCGCCTTTGACGTCATTGGCCGCCAGGTTGCCGTGGATGTTCTCCAGGTGCTCACGCAGGCTCACGAAGCCGTTACCGTTACCTTCGGTCACGTCTTTGTTCACCAGGTCGGTACCTTTGTGCTCCGCCAGCGCGCCAATCTGCTGCGCACCCTTGAGCTGGGTAACCTGCTGCTGGGAGAGGCCGAGCTTCTTCGCGTTGCCGATGATCTTCTGATACAGCGGCTGCGGTACCGATTCAGGGTTGAGGGTAGCGGCCTGCTGCACGCTGCGGGCTGCCTGCTCAATCTGCGGCGTGACCTGGTCGATGATGTCCGGGATCACGTTGCCGCTTTTCACCAGTTCAACCCAGCGCCGCGCTGTTCTCTTTAGCATACGCGGACACCTGAACGGCGGCATCAGACTGAATTGCCTTCGTCAGCGCATCAGCGCGCTTCTGCGCAACCGCGTCATCCGGATTCTCCTCGAGCTTCTGTACGAGCTGGTTACGCTCTGCAACCATACCCTGCAGCGCCTGGAAGGCGTTGGCCGCCAGCTGCATCTGGTTGTCCGGAGACACCGATTCAATGTGCGGGCTGCTCATGATGTCGTACAGGCGACCGAACTTCGTCAGGCGGTCTTTGCCTGCAGGCGTAGCCGTCTGCGGGACCGGCTGCTGCGCGGCGATCGCTTCTTCTTCCGGGAGTGGAGCGGGCTGTTCAGGTTCAGCGGCCTGCGCACTGTCGTCCGCCTGCGGCTCCGCCCTAGCGTACTCCTGCGCTGCCGCCTCAACGGTCTGGGACTGGGCATCAGCGTCAGCGGCTGCCTGCGTTTCACCATTGAGTTTGGTGCGCTTAGCAACGAAATCCTGCAGCTTGTCTTTAGCGTATGCCGCACCTTTTTTGGCTAGGTCAGTAGTCGCGTTGGCGGTTACGACAGCGGTACCGGCAGCAGCGCTCGGTGCCTGTACTGCACCTGACAGGCCGACAGCAGCAATCGCACCCATGCCCGCCTGCTCACCGACGCCTTTAGTCAGTGACTGCGTTTCATCAGCATGCTGCTGCACACCGATATTCTGAGCCAGCTGGCCGCTACCGGACTGCAATGCCTCCTCGACGGTCTCTTTACCCATGCCGGACAGTGCATGCAGTACGCGGCCGGCGCCGGTTGCACCGCCACCAGACATCGGGGAGAGCTCGAAGCGCGCAGCAATTTTACCGGTCAGCGCAGCAGCAGGTCCCTGGATGGCCAGCGCGGTATTAGCTGCACGCTGCGCCACGACGGCCCTGGCGTCTTCCGGAGAGTAATTCTGCTGGATCAGCTCACGGTATTCCTGCGAGTTCTTCTGCAGGTCTTCCGGCTTCATCTGCATGACCTGGTCAAAGGTTTGCTGGCTGGCACCGGTTCCCTCTGTCACCCCGATGCTTGTCATCAGGTTGCGGGTACCCTGCTTCTCTACCATTTCTTTGCCCGCAGCCGACAGCAGGAGGTCTTTAGTTTCTGCTGCGGTTAGGCCAGCAGTAACGGACCGAATGGCCGCTAATTTGCTCAGCGGACCGAGAGCCAGCGAGGGAACCTGCTGCGTCACGAAATTAGCCATGTAAGCAGGGTCTGCTGCGAGATTTTTCGCACCGCTGATCGCACCGCGGAGGGTCTGCAGACCGTCCGCCAGATGGGAATTCATCCCATTGGCCACGTCCTGGTCACGTTTAGCCTGGTTCTCTGTTTCATTGCGTTCGCCCTGCAGACCGGCGCCCAGCGCACCCATCTGAGAGTCATCAGAAAGCTCGCCGTTTAAGCGCGAGTTAATCTTGGAGAGAAACGCGCCGTAACGCGCGGCGTGCTGCGCAAGCTCAGTCTCCTGCCGACGGAAAAAATCACGCTGCTCATCGGTACCGATATGCTGACCAGCACGAGATACCACATTACCCAGGGCGAGAGCGCCGCCGTACAGGCCACCAACCAAACCGACAGCACCCTGATCCAAGGAAACTGCAGCATCGTGCATGATCTCCTGTCCGGAGCGTTCGTGATTTTGATAGTTACGCTCAATGGCCACGCCAGTATTGAAATCCTGACGGTCTTCGAGTGCCTTATCGCCGTATTTTGCGGCCAGCAGATTCGGGTGCATGTGCTGCAGGTCATTGATGTACGCATTCTGCGCGCTCATCTCCGACTTTTTCTGGTCGGCGACAACAGCAGTCTCCTGCTGCTTTGAGTCGTTTACGAGAAGACCGGCCAGGGTCTTTCCGTAACCGCCCAATGATTCAAATGCCATTTGCTGATCCTCAGACATTAAAATGGGGGAGTGTGTGTAACCCCCCCATAATAAATTAAGTCAGATCAGGCTCCTACCTTTAACCACCCCCCATTAACATGCGCTGCCAAAGGAGACCATCCACCATCTGCGCATTCCCGGGAACTGCACCTATCTGGGCCTGGTTCGGTCCACCCGGAACCGAAAGCGTATCTTTAGTAACGCGTGCATCAAGCGTACCGAGGAGTTTATTGGTTTCCTGCTGCTGGGCTGCGAGCTTAGCCTCAACCTCTTTAGTAGGCTTACCGTTCGCGCGTAGCCTCGCTAATTCGGTAGAGAGCTCCTTAATTTTCAGCATGCCCTGCTGAGGCGCGTAGAGTGCATTATTACGCTCAATTCGCGCATTAGCCTCATCCCCATTTAAGCGGTAATTTTTTAATTGCTTAGCCTTTTTCAGCACCGCATCTTTGTCATAAACAAGTCCGGGCCTGCCCCAGTTTTTCATTTTGAGCAAAGAAGGACCAACATTGTTCTGCATGATGCTGACAATGTCAGGGTAGGGAAGGCCGGTCTCTTGTTGTATGCCGTTCAAAAACTCGGCAATCTCGCCTGGCGTGTCGTAGTTTACGCCTTTGGCCGCAATATCAATCAGCTCGGTCGCGGGCTTACCCTGGAGCTTATCTAAACCAGTTGTGATGCTGTACAGAGGGTTTTTAAGTTTCTGCGCCTCATCGTAGCGGGTAGTGAGATCGCTGAGCGTCTCCTGCTGCTTCGCGTTAGGGGTACCCGCCACGCGCAGCTGTTCTTTTTGCTGCGCATCTGTCAGCTGCAACCCGCGGTTGTACTGCTCGTCAAACGCTGAGTCTGCTGCAGTTTTCTGTGCTGAGTTCAGTTTCAGATAGGCATCAGATTTGTGGAAACCCACCAGCCCATCATTTTCCGAACCAGCCTGCAGTGCTGCCTGCGCGGCACCCTGCCCAAGCGAATACGCCCCGGACGTGTCCTTCTTCGCACGGTCTGCATCATCCAGCGTGTTTTTACGCTGCATCTCTGCTTTCTGCATATTCAGGCGATCACGATCAACTGCTACACCTGCCATAGTGCCGGCGTACGACAGGCTCTGGCCGCGTTGCGTTGTAGCATCCTGACGCGTTGCTTCCATATAAGGCATCAACTGCCCCAGTGCCTGGGCGGAACCTGCACCGAAATCATGTTTGGCCATATAGGCGCGAAACGCGTCAGGATTTGAACCAGCCAGCCCTGCTGCTTCCTGGAGCTCGTGGGCATGGGCCTGGAAATCCGTATTGGCATTTAGCTTGAGCTGGTTATCAGCATCCACCTGGATCTGACCGCGGCGGGCCATTAGCGCAGCGTTAAACTTGTCATAGTCAAAGGCACCGCCAAACTGTGCTTTCAGGTTATCTGCTGAAAACGCACCGCTGTCTCTGTGCTTATTCAGGTCATCTATGCTGCTGATGCCTGCCAGCGCATTGATCATCGCCCCGGTGTTCTGCTGCTTTTGGTTATCGAAGTTCGCATTCGACGCATCGGTGAACGACTTGTCCACGCCCTGCAGCGCGGTAAAGCCAGAGTTCAGTGTGCGTATCGCGTTATCGATGGAAGGCGCCCCGTAACCCTGACGGGGGCCGTCCACGTTTTGCCACGTTAGAACGGCCATCTTATTCTCCTCAGGTACTCAGTTTGTGGGATGCCAGGTAGGACTGCACATCAGCCTCTTTGCCGGCATAGTTCGATGAACGACCGCGGATCTTGTCTTCCAGCGCCGTGTTGTAGGAGCTGACCGAATTACGCAGGTTCGTCTCATACGCCTTCTGCTGCAACGCCAGCTGCTGCTTGGCCAGGCCATAGCTCTGGAAACCGGCATAGAGGTTGCCCAGTCCCTGCAGCGCGCCGAGACCCGCACCCAGTGCGCCTACCTGCGTATTCCCGTTTTTATCCTTGCCGCCAACCCAGCCACCGATTGAGTCAAGAAACGAGCCCCATCCGCCGGCAGCACCAGCAGCACCAGTACCCGCACCGGCTGTGTCGATAACCGACTGCCCGGTACCGGCAAAGGTGTTAGGGCTTATTCCCGACTGGAGGCTGGTAGCGCCACCATAGTTTTGAAAACCATAATCCTCACCCATGTATCACCTCGTTTATCTCAGGAAATTACTGCCAATATTCAGCGCGTTATCCACGTAAGAGTTTACCTGGCCTGTCACCATCGAAATAGCGTTAATGGGGTTCGTTGTGCGCGTGATGAATGACGATGGCGACTCGAACACGGTGAAGTAGCTGCTCTGCAGCTGCATCAGGTCAACCTCGTGGCTCGCGGTATCGAGCGTCTTCATCGCTGCGTTCACGTCATCCATCCGGCTGGTGTATTCAGCCGCGTTCCGGCGGATCTGCTCTGCCACGTCCAGCGTCTTGTACTGCATGCTCATCTGGTAGCCGGAGACCGAGGCATTCATGCTGGCCAGCAGCGCCTGGCTCGACATCAGATCGGTGCTCAGCGAGACCTCACCCGTCGCCGCATAGCTGCTGCCCGCCGCGTACGCGCCGTAGGCAAGCGTGGCCACTGCAATGATGGCGAACACTTCGGGCGCCACGTAGCGCGCTATCTGGCGCAGTACGATCGAGGCGGCAACGCCTATCGCAATCTGCGTACCAATCCCCACAGCCAGGGCGACGCCCGCAGAGGCGCCGGCTGCGGCAGCAGCCGAAGCGACGGCAGCGGCCGGCGCAGAGAGCGAACCGAACGAAGCAATCGTCACCACGATGGCAATCACGATCACCACAACCTTGAAAATGCTGGTCTGGTACCACTTCTGCTTCACGGTTTTGTAGCTGTTGAACGTGATGTGCATGCAGTCGTAGCAGGTCTGCGTGATGTCCACGATCCCCATCTGGTCGAACACCTGACGGTTCAGCGGCACGATGAAGTTGGAATCCCCGTCCTCATCCCCGCTCACGCCTTTGGCGGCGCTGGTGGTCACGGATTTTCCGTTATAAACCCGGTTGTCATGCTGCGCGCCGACAATCTCCAGCACCTCACACTGCGTGGCGCTGACCTGCTTGGTGATGCGCATCGGGGTAGCCTGCACGGTGTACTGCTCGATCGTGTCCTGGGCATCAGAGTAGATGGTGTATTCCACGTCATCCTTCTGACAGGTGATCTCAATGTGGCCCACCTTGCCGATCACCCTGTTCACCGTGGTCAGGTTGATGTACTGCCATGACAGTGTCACGTTGTACCAGTTCTCGTTGTTGTAGCGGATGCTCAGCGAGTTGGTACCGGGCTGCATGATGCGCGCCACGTTGCCATAGACGTACTTACCCTGCTCCTGGCGCTCTTTGACGTAGTCGTTATAGCGCGATTTCCACAGCTCCCAGTCCAGCTTTGAGTAGCGCTGGTGCGCCATCAGGTAGCTGAAAAACTGGAACAGGTACTCCTTCGACTCGTTGACTTTGGTATTGAGGGCAATACCAAAGTGAATGAACGCGAAGTCCACGTCACCGATGTTTTTGTTGGTGTTAATCGACCGGGCCAGGTCCGTCATGCTCAGGCCGGCTTTGGTCAGCAGCTTCTTCGACGTTTTGTACTGCGCCGTGTTCTGGTACTGGGCAGACGTCAGATCCTTGTTGTTGTCGCGCATCACTACCCAGGGGTAGTACGGGCTCGCCAGGTTAGCCGTTGCCTGCAGCTTATCGAGCGCCGGGTACGTTCCGCTGCCGAGCTTATAGATGAAGTACTTCACGCGATCGGTCACGCCCACGGTTTTGGTGGTGACGGTCGTGGTGGTGGTCTGCGCCTCATCAATCGTCACCTGCGTACGCACCGCGGTCGTGGTCGTCACGCCGCTCTGCGTGCTGGTGGTAGAGACCGTGGAGTCACTCTCTGCGTCACCGTCCTTATAGGCCGCCTGGCTCGTCTGCTTGGTCACCACAGCATCATTCACGCCGCGGTACGGGGCGTAGAGATAGCTGCGCAGATTGTCTATCTGCACGGTGAATGAGAGCCCCTGCTTTGAGCCAGAGGGCGTTGTGATGATCACCTGCACCAGGCCAGTCTGCGAGATATCGCTGTCCACGATGTTCCCCTCTGCCGGCACGCCAGCGGGCGGGTTCGCAAAGGTGTTGGTGGACTCATCGTAGCCGTAGTGGTCCGCCAGGTACTGGTACACCCAGAAAGCGTAATCCGGTGAGCCAATGTACACCTCTGTCACCAGCACCTCTTTGCCGGCGATCGCGCGCAGCGTAGGCGTCACGTCATCAACGGACACATCGCCCGTGACAACCGACGAGGAGGGCAGCCCCAGCGCGTAGTGATCGCGCCCGTACCGGTAAGCCTGCTTGAGGCGCATGCCCTGGCCATTGAGGTAGGAGCCGCGCATATCTTCCGCGAGGGAGCCGGACTGTGTGGAGAGGATGGAGTTAATGACAACAGACTGCAGGTAGTTGGTTTCCGAATCCTTCGACAGGTTGTAGCTGACCGAGGAGACGTAGGTTTTTTTCTTTCTGCTGAATAGTCCCATAGTAAAAAGGGAGCCGTAGCTCCCTTCCTCCGTTAGCGGTTATCAGGCCACACCGGCCCGGGAATACAGGTTACGCATCACCGTGTTGATGGTGCTGGTGTCGATACTGGTCGGCACCTCCACGCCATCATCCGCCGTTTTACGGGTCATCCAGGAGTCCATCAGGATCTTGGCTGCCTTCTGCTCTGCATCGCGGCTGAACGCGTCACCCTGGCGCTGCTGGAGCGTCTTCTGTGACTTTACGATACCGGCGACAGCGGCACCGTCCGTACGCGTGTCCAGAGTCTGCGCGCGCTCAGTCTCGATCTTCTCTTTCATCAGCGCGGTCTGCTGTGTATTCAGCGCAACCTGGCTCGTGACTGCAGAGGTCTGAGCAACAGCCTGCGACGTCTGCGCGTCCACCAGCTTCACCTCGGAGGCTACCTTACCGGTCGTCGCCACAACCTGGGCGTTCTGACTGGTGAGGAGCTGCGCTTCCAGCGGAGACTTGATCTTGGCGTCTGCCACCTGCTGGGTGGTGAGCTCAATCTGCGCCTTCGCCTGGTCGAGCTGTGCGGCCACCAGCGGGAGCTGCGCCTGTTTCAGCTGCAGGTCCACCTTTGCCACTTCCAGCTGCTCGCGGGTGAGGTCCAGCTGAACCAGCTGTATATCCTGGGCCGTTTTCTTGAGGACCAGCTCCTGCTCAGCGATGGCCGTTTCAGCCTGCGCCTGCTGGATCTGCGCTGCAGTAGCCAGCACCTGCGCATACGCCTGGTCACGCGTGGTCAGGTACTGAATGGCGTTCTGCATGCAAGCCTGGACGCCACCCAGGTAGACGGTCGCATAGTCGTTGCCGCTGATGCGCCCCTTTTCCAGCTGCACCAGCAGATGCTCACTCATCGTGCTCATCATTCGGTCAAACAGGCCGGCACCGCCGATCGTCATGTCGGTGAGGTCATCATTGGTCATTGGTTTGGCGCTGGCCAGCAGCGCGTCTACCGGGATGGCAGTCGTCATGCGTTAGCCCTCGAGCGCTGCAGCGGTACCGCTGGCCATAGCCTGGCGCTGCGCCAGCTCTTTCAGTTCCTGCTCAGTCAGCGGAGGCAGGACTTCCAGACCGAACTCGCGGATCTGATGCGGTTCGTGGGTCTCCAGCGACTTGCCGCTGCCGACCTGGCGTTTCTTACGCATGACGGTGCACTTACGGCGTGCCAGCTCATCAAAGATGATCTGCGGGATATGCCAGCCGTTGTCGGTCACTTCACCAAACGGAACGAAGTGTTTCACCACGCCGATCACCGCGTTGGATACCGTGATGATTTCACCGGTGATGTCCTGCTTCGCCGGGTTCATGCAGGTAATGCGGCAGCGCACCAGCTTGGTTGCGTCTTTGCGCATCTGGCGGTGACGCTGGGCTTTGGTCAGGACTACAGGATCAGCAGATGGCTCGGCTGCCGTCGCGGCGACTTCGTCGCCTTCGGCGCCCGCCATCTTCTCGTTGATACGTGCACGCAGGGTCTCAGCGCCGATATTGGCAGAGTAGGCGATGCCCAGGGTGTCAGCTTTGCGTTTCAGTTGCTCTAATTCGTTGCTCATTACGTCATCCTTTTTCAGCTGGGTGGCACCAGCAGTCAATCAACAAAAAAGGCGGGAGCATCGCTGCCCCCACCTCGTCAGTCAGTCATCAGACTGGTGCGACGGTTTTCACCAGGGCGATCCACTCAGGACGCTTAACCAGTGTGCCGTAGTACCATTTGATGGACATCAGGCCGGTCTCACCGTACGGGTCATCGCGGGTTACCATCTCTTTACCTGGGTATTTGGTATTGATGGTGAACTTCACGGATTTACCGTCGGTCTGGAAGCCGATCGTGGTGAACGACTCGCCAGAGACTGCCAGCATCGGATAGACGTCGTACTTATCGCCTGTCTCACGGTAGCCCGGGTTCGCGTCAGTTGCCGAAGCACCTACGCCTGCCCAGTGATACATTTCCGGAACCAGCACAATGCGGAAGCGGTCGATAGAACCGATTTCGCCATTGAGCAGGGTACCTGCGTCAGCGTACTGCTGAACGGAGATAAACGCCGGATCGCCAAAGCTGTCTTTCATCTTACGCAGCATCGGTACCAGCTCAGAGCCAACGTACAGGATACGTGCGCTGTTGATGGTACGGGTGTCTACCATGCGTGAACCAGAGATGATCTTCGTGTGCTTAGGCGCACGGTTGTCATCAAGGGTCAGCGCCAGGCGCACCAGCTGATCGTAGGTAACCAGAGACGCAGCCGAACCTTCACCGGTGATGGTTTCGTTGCTGGTGGCTTCGCCGCCATAAACGATAACGCCGGCACCATTCAGCAGGTCGTACTGCAGAATCGCTTCGGTCATCTGGCCAGCGCCGTTCACCATCTCACGGGAGAAGTGACCGAACAGCTCATCATCAGAGTCGAAGTCCACAGATTCCTGGGTCCACTCAGTGAAGAAACCCATCTTGAAGATGGTGGCTTCACGGGTGATACGGGTAAAGCCAACGCGGTTCACGCGGCCGCCGTTCTCGCTCAGCTTAGGCAGTTTGCCAACCATTGAGCCAATGTCTTTGCTTGAGCCCCACAGGTTGCCGTTCGCAATGGTCGCGCCAGCAGCGTCGATGCCCTGGTCGTTCACGTTGCGATCGTCCAGCAGCGGAATGTACTGGAACAGCTTGATGGTTTTACCCATGTTCTTCGGCATGTCGGTCACGTCTGCCAGCGGCGTGAAGTACTGCTCACGCACGGCGTCGATGATCGACTTCTTGTACCAGTAGTCGGTACGGATCTGCGGGCCGATGTTGGACGCTTTACCGCCAACGGGATTGTTGTACTGTGCACTCATCGTAGTCACCTGTTATCGCGGGTTAAAATTTAGCAGCGGCTCTTTCAAATTCTTCGTCCGACATAGCCAGGAGGTTGAAGTCCTGTTTAGCCGGGGCAGACGTTGTTTTAACGGTACCGGCGGCGCGCGCACGGGCAGCGCGATCGGTATCCGTCTCAGCGGCTGGAGCTTTAACGCGGGTGGCAACGGGTTGTGCAGGGGCAGGTTCAGCAGCAGCAGGGGTCGCGGCAGTAGCGGTTGCTTGCAGTAATCCTTTGGCCTGTAACTCATCACCTACCGCCTTGAATGCTTCCAGGCTGGAAAGGTTTTTCAGGTCACCAAGCATCTTGCGACGGTCAACTTCGGAGGCGATTTGGTCATAAATACCGTTCGCCATCAGGCCATTGATGTCTGCAATTACTTGGGGATTCTCCGCGAGTACCCGCTTACTGTGGTCATCCCATGCAGTGACGGTCTGAAGGGTTCGCTGACCGGACGGAGAGGCTTGTACCTCATCCAGAACCTGATCAAGCTCCACTTCTTTGTCACTGACGGCATGCGCGCCAGGTGCGTACTTGGGGGCGTTCTCTAAATCCAGTGACAGCGGATCAACACCACTGTCTTTCAGCAGCTGCTGGATGGCGGCAGGGTCTTTCTTGCTTATATCAATAAGGAATGAAAGTTTGCCTTCATCTAACAACTGGTTATTGTCGAGCATTTTAAGAATTTTCATGGACGGCTTCAAGCCTTCCATCTTCTTATTGTAGTTTGCGCCCATTTGCATCAAACGGATAGCATCATCGACGCTTTTTACGGTGATATCCCGTCCGTTGGCCTTGAACGGCGCCATAATGCGCTCGTACTCAGCCTGATAGTTGATGGCAGGGGCAGCATCGGCGTCTTTTGCCTTATCAGCAGCTGGATCCTCCGCCGGCGCAGCAGGTTTAGCCTCTTTCTGCGGATTGGCATCGACAACCTCGGCAGGTTCGACAGGAGCAGGCTCATTTTCAGCAGGGACTTCCTGCTCAGCCGGGACTTCTTCCACGGCAGCAGGCACCTCCTGATCATCACCAGGGACTTCTGCAGGCGATTCCTCTGCGTTCTCCACAGGAGCCGGGATCACCGGCTCGTGTGAAGCATTGAGGAAGTCGTCGTCAGACATAGCCAGTTCGTTGACTTCGTTCTCAGCGCTCATCAGTGACCGGCCTCCGCTTCTTCACGGCGAAGCTCCTCGAGCTCCTCCATGTTTTCCTGCAGCGCCTTACGGGCGTTCTCGGTCAGGTTGTCCTGCAGGCGTAACCACGCGCTGAAACGGCCAACGGCCATGATCTGCGCGTCGATATCCGCCTGATCGGCAGGTGACTGCATACCCGGGTCAGATTTCAGGTGAACCAGACGGATAGCTTCTTCACGCTGGTAGCCGGTCGCGATGACTTTTACGAAATCACGGTTGCTCAACAGACGTTCGAGTGCTTCACCAAACGCGATGTCTTTCTTCGCGCGCTGGATGTTAAGTTCGACGTTCTGAATATTACTCATGGTGCGTCCTCAGTGAGTGTTCAGGGGTGCAATGCTTTGCTCAGGGCGTTAAAACCCAGGGCCTGAGTGATGTGTTCACCGCTCGGGCCTTGGGCGGCACCTTCTCCAGCACCGGGGCCAGCCGGTTTCTGGTTCAGAATGCCTTTAGTCACTTCCAGATTCTGGTTAGCCTCCGCCTGGGCGGACTGCTTCTGCATTTCTCTGGCGTGCTTGGTACCTGTTTCCTGCTCCACGTAGTCCAGGTTTTTCTGGTCAGCCGCGTTGCCGGTGTCACGGGCGCGGGCGTAGTAGTACTGCTCCTGCGCTTTGTCCGTGGCGATCTGCTGCTGGGTGCGCATGATCTCCAGCTGCGCTTTCTGCAGCTCGAGCTGTTTCATTTGCTCAGCGAACGGATCTGGTTGTGGTTGATATGTCTCAATTTTATGAGCCAACGTCGGCATATTACGCAGCCTGGCGATATCGGCAAGGATAATTTGAGAAAATTCTGATGGCATTGCGCTTGCCATAGTCTGCAACATGAAGGCAAGCTGCTCAGACTTCGCATTGTCTTCTTCGGCAGTAGTAATGGCGACTTCCAGGTCGAAGTTGCCGTGCAGATCGTCACGACGCACCGGCACGAACTCATCGTTGGTGAGGCGTACCTGCTCCTCCTCGCTCATGAACACGCCGTTCATCATCACAATCTTCTGGCCAATCTCGGCCATACCCTGAGCCAGGCGACGCAGAATAGCGGTCTCTCGTTTGCTCGACGCATCCAGCACGCCACGGGTACCGGCAGCGGTCGGACCGTAGCTGTCACCGGAGAGGCCACCGCTGAACGCCTTCACGCCGGTCAGGGATTCCGCTTCCTGGTTCATCAGCTGCACCATGGTCAGCGCGCTGTTGGGGATCTCCGGATAAACGTGATCGACGATGCCCTGGCGGGGGTCCACGGTCATGTTGAATTCGTAGTCTTCGCCATTGTCGTATTTGCGCTTGTTGGCCACGTCGAGCATGTCTTTACGCATACCCTTCTGGCCGTTGGCGCTGCGGGCCATGATGTCGATCATGCCGCGCGTCACCGCGCCGGAAATCTTCTGGTTGTCCTCCAGCAGCGCACCGTCAGGCTCGCCCATGAAGGAGCGCTTCACCGGCAGGTAAGGCACCACGACAAACGGCGGCTTGCCGTCCGGGAAGGGGTTCTTCTCCAGGCGGATCATGATGTCGCCCACCCAGGTGGAGACGATAGGCTCGAGCTTGCCGTCGCCGGCAATGTCGTACAGGCCCCAGAATTCGTAGGCCACGATGCGCTTACGCGACTTGTCTTTGAAGGTGAAGGTGTCCGGCGTCTCGGTAGCGTGATCCGGTTCTGAGAGGATGCTGCGCCCCTCAAAATTCACCTGATCCAGGTTCTTATAGCGCCCGTCTGCTTTGAGCTCGGCGTACGAGGTCTCGAAGCTGTGAATGACAAAGCGTGCGTTCTTGAAAACGCCCTGGCAGGTCGGGTCGATGAACACGTTTTCAGTGTTCAGGATTTCGATCACCGGCTCGTTGCGGACAACGTGCTCCTGCGTAACCTGGCTGGTACCGGTCTGCTTCGCCTGAACCGGCATATTGTTCTCGAGCGTGTAGTGCACCGACTCCTGCATTTCGTCCGGGAGCTGCTCGAACTGCGCCGGGTTTTCCTGCTTGAGCTGCATCGCCTGCTGCAGCTGTTCGAGCCACTGCGGATCGGACACCTGATAGTAGGAGTACACCGGTGCCGGCACCGTCTCGGTGTAGCTTTCCCGCGCCCAGCCGGTGCGCACAATTACTGTGCCCTCATCGACCGCCGTGCGGACGTACTGGTCCACAAAGCCGACTTTGTTGAGCTTGGTGCGGAACTGCCAGTTGAGCACCAGCTGGTTCTGCTGCGCCGCCTTCTGATCTTCCCAGGATACGGGCTTCACGGTGAACAGCTGCTCGGCCGACAGGAACGGTTCCGTCAGCGCGCTGTATCGCCACTCTGCCTGTTTGCGGATGAGCTTCGGCTGCACCTGTGAGCGGCCCTTGCGGGGCTTCGGTTTAGCGTCACCTTCCACGTTCAGGTTGTTGAGCCAGCGCGTCACCTTGGCCATGTGGGCCCGTTGTGACGGGGAGGCTGCGTCGAGCGTCTCCTTCATGTCCTTTACGGAAGGCTCATTGTCCCAGTCAGTGAGCCTTTCGTAACGGCCAGACAGCTCGGTCTGCTTCTCAATTTCGGCCATCGTGTGATCCCATAGATAGTGGTACTTTGCGCTTAAAATAATCTGTCAATAGGACTATTCTTAAAGTGAGGCGCGTAAGTATCGCAATTATGCTGATCTCATGTCTATTTCAATGACCATCAAAGGAAGGTGAGCCCAATGTACACCCCTACGCAGGTACCAGACGTCAACGCCGCCACGGCTACCGCCGCTGCCGCCGCGACGCCTGTTACCCTGGTCGCGTTCTTTCACAGCATCCCGCCGGATGTTCTGATCGGCGCGTTTGCCGGCGCAGTGATGTTCCTGCTGAGCTCGGCATCCATGAGCAGAATTAAGCTCCTGGGGTACTTCTTCATTTCGATCGTTGCCGGTATCCTGGCAGCGGAGGGTGTGGCCAACATCCTCACAGCGGTCCTCTCGCTGTTCATGCTACAGGTCAAGGTAAGCACCTCCGTGGGAGCACTGTTCGCCGCCGCCTCAGCGATTAATATCATTCTCGTTGTGAAGGCGCGGGCGGTCGAAAGAGTCGCCGGCCAGTCTGGAGATAACCCATGATTTCGAGCTACCTGAGCCTGGCTATCTGCCTGGTAATCTGCACCAAACTGATGTTCTTCATGAACGCACCCCGCATGCATGCCCCCGTGGTATACAACTGGTGCGCGCTGATGGTGACCATCTACGCAGGGAGCCGCTCTATCGAATATCTTGCCGCGCTTAATCTGCCCACCAGCACCACGGAGCTGTTCTTCAACTCCGGGCTGCTGGCGGTCGTCCTGATCCTCTCCGCGCGCATGCATCGCCAATGGGCCCGGAAAAAGTTAATAAATTAGGATTAATCCGATAGTATTCAGCCTCGCGTAAGCGGGGCTTTTTATTTTCTATGGGGTAATCGATGAAACTGAGTGACAGAGGTTTTAACGGTATTAAGGGATTCGAGGGGCTGGAGCTGGGTGCATATCCGGATCTGGCCAGCCAGCTCGGACAGGCGCTGAAAAAGCACGGGCTGCGCATGCGCGATTACCGCAAGCTCGCCGGCTGGGAGAAGCTCAACGGCGGACCGTGGTCAATCGGCTACGGCTGGACGGGGCTGGTGGACGGTAAGGCGATTGAGCCAGGCATGACCATCACCGCCGCGAAGGCGGATGAGCTGCTGCGTACGAAGGTGCCGGCGTATGAGCAGGGCGTTGCCAGCCTGCTGACCGTGAAGGTCACACAGGGGCAGTTTGACGCGCTGGTGAGCTTTGCCTGGAACTTTGGCGTGAACCGCCTCAAGCAGTCGCGCCTGATGATGTATCTCAACAGCGGCTGTTACGGTGCGGCCGCCGGCCAGTTCCCGCTGTGGGTGAAAGCGGCTGGCGTCACGGAGCCTGGACTGGTGAAGCGTCGTGCGCTTGAGCAGTCATGGTTCATCGAGGAGGCGTGATATGTGGGCTGCCCTCGCCACTGTCATCACCGCGCTGCTGAGCTTTATCCAGAGCCGTAAACCGGATCCGGAAGCCAGAACGGCGCAGACCATTAACGAGGCAAACCGCGCCACCGCGGACATTGCCCGCCAGGCCGATGAGGACCTTCATGTTAAGACTGCAGAAGTGGCAGCTGATGCTGCTGGTAATGCTGACCGGCTTCGCCATGCTGGCGGGCTGCACGAGCAAAACACCGTTGCGGCCAGCGCTGTCGATAGCGCCAACGATCCAGTGTAAAGAGGATGAGCCTGATGCTGTTCTCACGCCTTACCCCCGCATTGAAGACACACGCGATCCGGATTTACTCCTGGCTCACGTCAGTGCCCTCAACGCCTGGGCCGTCGATACCGCCGGACGATTCCGGCACGAGCGCATCCTGCGCGCCACAACCCGAAACTGTCTCCACGATATCCGCGCACGCGGACTCATTAACTGAACCTGAGGTCACTATGAAATTTTCCCTGTCATCTGTTGCTGTTGCGCTGTCCACTATCTCGGGTGCTGTTCAGGCGTCTGAGGTGATTTACCGCGCCGGGGCAGACCTGATCCACGTTGCTGAGCAGGCGTACGCAGAGTCGGACGCATCGGGCAGCACGAAGAAGATGGCCGTGCTGAAAGCGCTCGAGGCGTTTGCGCTGAGCATTGGTGAGAACTGGGACGTGATCCGCGCAGAGGTGTCTGCCTGGATCGATATGGTCGTGCAGAGCTGGAACAAGCTCAAGGAACTGGCACCGGCGCCGGTGGCTGCTACAGTTACAGCGTAACTCCTAAAATCACTGGTTATAATTAAGGCGCCCCCGAAGGGCGCCTCTTTTTTATGCTTCTTCCTCGACCACCGGAGCCTCAGTGGGTTCCGGCGGAATGACGGTACCGTCTTCCAGCACCACGCCCGGGAGCGTCAGGATCCAGGCTTTCAGCTGGTCTTCCGCCTGCGCCAGCGGGTTACCCTCACCGGAGTAGGCGAACATGCGCTGCATGGTCTGCTGGGAGGGGATCCCGTTCATGGAGACCATGAACTCTGCGGTGACCATGTTGCCGTCAAAGGCGCTGATGCGGTTCACCTTGTAGGTGATATCCACCTCAGTTGGCTCACCGTCCAGGGTGATGTTCACTTCTTCATACGTGACCTTTGGGGTCAGCATCTTTCTGATGGTAAAGCTCATGGCACTCTCCTGTTAGGTAACCGGTTGGTTGTTGGTCATGTAGAACCAGCTGTACCCGTTTGAATAGGCCGGCTGCAGGGCAGGGCTCATCGGGGCATCGGTGATCATGATGATGGTGAACACGCCATCGTTAACGTTCGGACGGTTGGCGCGCGTGAACGCCGGGAACGTCTGCGCATAGTCGCGCGGCGTCAGGCGGATGTAGCGCTTGAGGCCGTTTACCCAGACCGTGAGGTAATCACGGGACTCGGTACCAAACATCAGCAGCTCGCCGTTATCCAGGTTGAAACCCAGACCGGAGTTCTGATCCGGACCTTTGTTGATGCTCCAGAAGCTGGTGGCGTCCTTCACGTTCGCAACCTTGGCCATATCCGCATCGGAGATGGACGCGAGGCTCGGGGTAATGAAGAACGGGGCACCGGCTTCAATACGGCTGGTACCGTCCTGCTCAAAGAAGCAGGCACCGTAGCGTGCGTAAGGAGCCATCTTCACGTAGACCGTGATGTTGTTCCAGGTGTGCACGTACTTCACCGCCTGAATCGGGCAGGCGCCCTCACCGTGCCAGGTCAGCTCACCCAGGCCGGTAGTCTGGCTCTGCGCTTTTACCTGACCGCGGATGATCGCTTCACCGCCGCCCAGGTTCGAGGTGTCCGGACGATAAGGCGTTGACTGCCCCGCGCCGTTCCAGCCGGCTACGCCCAGGATCCGCAGCTTGAAGCTGTTGGCCAGGTTCTGCATCGTGATGGTACCGACGTTGAACCAGGTGGCTTTACCGGTCAGGTTTTCCAGGCGCATGCGGGAGTACTTGTAGTGCTCTGCGGTGCCACCGATGCGGTACTGCGCATAAGACTCCACGCGCAGAAAGCCGCGCTCATAGGCTGAACCTACCCAGCTCGGCATGTTGCCGCCGGTCAGGCCGTCTTTGTCCCACAGCGGATCGTAATCCGACATGGTATCGTCGAGGCCCGGTCCGTTCTGGACGTTCAGCGAGTAGACTTTCAGCTTCGCGTATTTGGTGTAAATCGGGTGCGTACAGCCCTCGATCGACACGTCATACAGTGACCAGCCGCCCTGTGAGATATCGCCCGGGTACTCGCAGGTCTGGAACCAGACGTTGGACATCAGGCACTGCTCGTTGCGCGGGGAGAAAATCACATGCTTCTTCGTCATGCCGGTGAAGTTCGCATTCGAGATCTGCATCGCTGTGGAGTGGTCCCACGAGCCGTCATAGCGGTTTGACCACAGGCAGTAGATGAACGACTCCACACAGCGGTAGGCGTACACCTGGTCAAAGCGGCAGTCGATGGTGTCGATGATATCGAACAGACGGCCAGCGCCACCGTTCCACACCAGCGCGTACACGTTGATGTACTGCCCGCCAGCACACACGTTCTTATAAAACGGCTTCGGGTTGCTGTTGGTGGAGCGGATGCGGATACCCGACATCGACATACGACGGCTGTTGGTGGTGATCAGCGGCGTCGTGCTGCCATCGTTGATGAGCGTGATGGTGGTCGCCGGCACAACGCCGTAGTGAACCGGTGCGCCGTGCAGGTTGAAGATGCCGATCTCTTTAGAGCCGGTATCCAGGTTGCCGGCGAACGCGAAGTTGCCCATCGGCAGCCGCACGCCCATGTTGTTCAGGTCGCTCTGGGCGATCATGAAGTTATACATGCGCTGCGCCGCCGGCGTGCAGTTGAACACGCCGCCTTCGCGCGCACCAAAGTCCACGATCGTCAGCTCAGACATGAGCTTATCGCGGCGCCAGCGCTTGCCTTTGGCGGTCACGATGAAGAAGCCACCGTCATCAGCCTGGGTCTGCGAGTTGCTGTCGTAGATGAAGTAGCCGCCGCCGCACTGGCCGCCTGCCTCATACTCACGCACGCGGATACGCTGTCCGTCCATGGTTGGCTCAGTCTTGCGCAGGTCTGCGATCGTACCCAGCCAGCCGATGTTTTTCTCACCGTCCACGGCCTGCATGGCTTTGATGACGTCCTCGAGCGAGACCAGGCGCTGACCGCTGGCCGTAGCCCAGGTCTCCAGGTCGCCTACGCGCTCCGGGTACACTTCCAGCGCTTTCAGGCGCTCTGCGTGGTTGCTCATCGCCGCCGCCACGTTCGTGGTGCCCCAGCCTACCTGTGACGCACCCTGTGCGCCGGAAAGCGCAGACGAGATTGCCTGAGTCCCGACAATGACCCAGTTGTCCTTATCTGCGTTATCCGTGACAGGTGAGGTACCGTACGGAACGATCTTCGGTAACTTGCCCGCCCAGCGGTAGTACGTGAACGCGCCGACGTCCGGATCGTAATACTCGAGTACGTCGTTGGCGTAGCGCATCGTGGCGCCTGAGTTGAAGTCGTAGCCGTAGAGGATGAACCACTGGGCACGCTGCACGCACAGGGCGTTGAGGTCCACTTTGTTGATGGTGTTGCCTGACTGGTACGTCAGCTGGCCGGCCGCATAGCTCGTGACAACTGAGCCGCCCACCACGCCTGCAGGCAGGGGATAGGTACGCTGCAGTTTCTCATCGTAGAGGATCTGCACGCCGTCGAGCACCAGGCCCTTCGTCGCATACGCAACCGCGTTGTAATCGACCCCAAAGTTACGGGCGATCGATTCCTTATTCACCTCCACCGCTGTGTTATGGCGGGGCTGTGCAAAGGGTTTTAGTCTCTGAGCGACCATTTACTCTCCCGTTAGGCCAGATCGAAAAAGGGGGATTTCTCCCCCGTTATTTAGGAATAGTCTTATTTACAGAAGGATTCCGGCGCTATCCTACCGTGTTATTCGCTACGATTCGCGCGGTTTCGCTCAGTGTTTCAGGGACTGCTACCACGGCTTGGTTGCCTGTAACCTGTCCTTTCGTGAAAAGCGTGGCATTAACGGCCAGAGTGCCGCCGATAAGGTTGTCTTTGACCATATGCTTCTGCGCTGCGCGGGTACCTTTGCCGATCGTCACCGAGCCGCCCAGGCGGTTGATGAATACCTGCACGTCGCTGCTGTCGCGAATGTCCAGAGACTCCAGGCCGGCTGCGCCTGTGCACTTCGGCGCACCCATGCGGTTGCCCTTCACGAGCAGGCTGGAGACGTTCTCTGCATACACCGCGGCGTTACCGGTGTTCTCGATGTGGTTATCGGAGAGCAGCAGATCGCGTACCCAGGAGAGGTCCGCCTGCGCGCCACGGATGCGGATTCCGTACCAGTTGCTGCCTGGGTCAACAGTGAGATCTGCCGGTACGATATCGTGGATATAGTTATCCTTGATGTGCATGTTCTTACCGCCTGCCTGCGACTGGTAGAACGTGTTGAACGTACCCTGGATCCCCGCAATCATCGTGGTACCCGCCTGACCGCCCCAGCTTATTTCGTTGTTATCGAGCGCAACGTTGTCCCAGCCGGTCATGTTGATACCGACGATGTTGGCCACAATGCGGTTATCGCGCAGCGTGATGTTCTTGTGGTTCGCCGCGCCGTCGGAGTTTGAGCCAATGCCCACACCAAAGCCGCTGATCTGGCAGTTGATGAAGCCAACGTGATCGCACACCGTGCTGTCGTACGGACCGAACCATGGGAAGTAGCTGTCACTCACCGCAGCATCAATCTGGAACGCCTCGTTGGTGATGGTCGTCGGGTTACCGGCTACCCGCGCACGCACGTTGATACCGAATGCGTTACGGGAAGCGTTGAACTCAACGGCGTGCCCGCCACCGCCCAGGTTGATGATGTCCAGATCCGTCAGCAGCACCTCATGGCAATGGCTGAACGCGAACGCCGAGCAGGCTGTGGAGAGCATCGACTGGTTACCGTCTACGGTACCGCCGCCGTAAATCAGGATATTGGCGTTGGCGTCATAGCCACCGGTCACGCCGTCAGCGGCATTGATGAGCATGATGCGCATCGTGGTACCAGACGGGTCGCGCTGAATCACCGCGCCAGGCTCCAGACGCAGACGGGTGTTGGTCGGGATGCGGATGGAGCCATTGATGGTGTAAACGCCCGCCGGGACCACCAGCTCTTTGCCCGCACCGGCTGCAGCCAACAGCGCCGCGTTGAATTTTTCCTGCACGTTGGTACCCGGTACCAGTCCCATCTCCGGTGCGAACACGGACTGCGTGTTCTTGAGGTGCTGGGTGATAGCCACCGCTCCGGTGTACGGCGCCAGAACGCGGATCAGCGCATCGCCCTTATCCGCATCGCTCGACTGCAGATTGGTATAGCTCGCACCAGCGGTCACCGCTTTGTCCTCGGACTCTTTCGCTGCCTTGGCAGATGCCGCAGCACCGGTCTCGGAGGTTTTGGCGTTGCTCTCGGACGCGCCCGCTGCAGCAGCGGAGTCGGTCGCAGATTCCTGTGCAGCAGTCGCGGTTTCAGCAGCGGTTTTCGCTGCGCCGGCTGCGTTGATCGCATCGGTTGCTGCAGTTGCCGCCTGCTGGCCACCGTCGCCGGCAGCGTTTGCCAGCTGCTGCGCACGCGCCACGCTGTCAGCAGCCGCAGAGGCAGACTCTGCAGCGTTGGTCTCTGAGATCGCCGCCGCCTGCATGGATGCGTCAGCGGACTTCGCAGAGTTTTCCGCTGCAGTTGCGCGGCTGGTGGCCGTATCGGCAGATGCCTTTGCAGTTTCAGACGCGTTCACCGCTGTTTTGCGGTTCTCCTCGGCAGAGGCGGCAGAGTTAGCAGCCTGCTGCGCGGAGTTGCTCGCAGCCAGGGCGCTGTCAGCGGTAGTGGACTGGTTCAGTTGTGCAGCTGCCTGCGCTTCTTCGGCAGCCGACTGTGCGGCTTGCGCGCTCGCTGCGCTCTCGCTTGCCGCAGCGGCCGCCTGAGAGGAAACACGGGCAGATTCTTCGGCGTTGTTGGCGTATCCGCCAGCCTGGCTGACGGAGAGGCCCAGCTGGTCGATCATGTCTTTGGCCAGCTGGTAATACTTCACCGTCTTCGAGGCCATCGCACCGGTTGTTTCCGCCAGTTCGTCCAGGTTGCCACCCAGCGTAGCCTGCACCACGTCGGCCCGCGCCAGCGGGACGGCGAAGGTGATGGTGTAGCTGGTGGCGGAGTAGGTGTAATCCTTCCCGTGGAGCAGGCGCTGGCCGTTTTTGAACACCGAGGTGATGTTCATGAACGGGATCCCGGTGCTTACCACCGTCTCGCCGCCGTTGGCGCTGCCTTCGTTGTAGACGAAGTTCAGGAAATGGAAGTTGTCCACGCTCGAGCTTGGCGCCATTGCCGGCACGCCAGAGAGCTTGGCCACTACCATATCTCCGGGCAGCAGCTCCTGCGACAGGCTGATCACCTGCGTGGCCGGGTCGAACGTAAAGTTCAGGCCGTAGGTCTGGTAGGAGCCGTTGATGTAGAGATCGGTGATGGAGAGCGTCTCAATGTCGAGAACGAGCTCCGTTTCGCCGCCCTCAGCCACGCCGTCGTTGTACACCCAGGCCATCTGGCCAAACACCGAGTTGATGGAGTCCATCTCAACCCAGGCGCCGACGCCGCCTTTAGCCGCCAGGCCATCGGTTGTGTCTGCCTGATAGACGTAGTCTTTGTAATACAGGTTCATCGCATCGCGCGTATCGTAGACGCGGGCAAACTTCGCGAGCTTCGGGTCCACGGTTGCGAGCTGGGCCGGATCGTCAAAGCACAGCAGCACGCCGTACTTTGCCAGCATGTCGTTGACCAGCTTTACCTGCTCCAGGTTGTCAGCCACTTTCTTCACGGTGTCGTACGCGGTACCGAGGTAGCGTTCTACCTGGCCCGCCTGATTGCACGCCGAACCGAGTGTGCGGATACTCATTATCGCCAGCCTCCGAGCATGGGTTTCTTATTAGTCTGAGCAATGCCTGCGTTATCCAGGTTGTGTTGCCCGATAAACTCGCATTCCGCCTCGTAATAAGTCCGGAACTCCTGACCTTTCAGCGTGTGTTCCTGGCCGTTCATGCTCGAGTAAATAGCCCCCGCGACGTACAGGCAGAGCGCCCGCGTGTGCGAATCCGGGATACTTACTTCAACAGTGGAAGGGTCGGTCACGGTCAGTGGGATCGCCGGGTGATTGGCCCGGTAAGAGACGCGCAGAATGGTGTCCTTACTCGGGTGCGTCACCAGCAGCGAGTCGAATGACGGGGTGAACAGGGAGCAGCACTCGCTCTCATCGTTGAGCAGCAGCTCGCAGCCCACCTCATCGAATATCTGCTCCACGCGCAGGATGTCGTTCACGAATGGCTCAAACGGCGTGTCCTGGATGTAGCGGTAGTAGTCCGTACCGGTGGCCATGCTGTGCTCCGGACGGAAGAAGTAATGAGCCACCTCATCAAACAGCTGCAGCGTCACCTCTTTCTCGCGCAGCGGGAAGCGGGTATGCAGGTCGGTCAGCCCCTCGGTGATCACACTGATGAGGCGAGGGTAGTGAGTGGGTTTAATCACCCCCGAACCCTCGCCCCCGATCACCAGGTTGCTGAGCGTGCTGAATGACAGCTTCTGAAACAGATCGCTGAGTAACATCGTAGAGCCTCTGTAAATAGGAATAATCCTATTTTAAAGGCTCTCACACCAGATAAGAACTTAAATTGCTGGGAGATTCTTCTTCTTCCCAGTCCCAGAGGTCGCCCTGCACCTTATCCTGCTGGAATTCCTCGCTCGGCCGCCACGCCTGCAGGGACATCAGCATGGAGATGGTATCGATGCAGTCATCGTTCCTGGACTTAAAGCCTTTCAGTGTGGCCATCTGCAGCTCCTGGATGTGCTCCTGCACCATCTCCGTGTCCTTCATCTCGGTCGGGTAGTAGATCTTCCCGGCCTTGAACAGCGGAAGCACCATGTTGAAGCGCACCATCTTGTTCACGTTCGGGCGGATACCCGGGCGCGCGCCGTTGCCGTCGGAGGCAAAGGAGAACCAGATGTTGCGGGTCATCATCTCCTGCTGGATCCACGGGATGAAGCCTGACTGCTGGCCGGTGACCTCGATGCCTACCTGCTGTGGCCGGTACTGGCTCACCAGGCGGAACAGGTCATCGATGTTTTTATCCATCAGCTGCTTCTTACAGATGCCGTCCACCCAGAACCAGTCGCCGTTGCTGTTCAGCGCCCAGACGGAGATCACCGAGTAGTCCGCGCTGGTCTTCTCGCTGGTGGCAAAGTCGGTCGTGATGTAGAAGTTGAACCGCGATTTGTTCATCAGCAGCGTCTGGCGCGAGTACCAGCGGATGTCATCGTCCCGTACCAGCCGCTCCTCATCGCTCGAGATGCGCAGCATCAGCTCCTGCTGGAATGCCGCGAGCTTGCCGGTGGCGATCGACAGGTCGTACTGCTGCTTTACGAAGTCATAGGAGAAGCGATCGGGCCAGGCGCCCTGAAACTCCTCACGGGTGCAGGGGAAGCGCTCGCAGATTGGGTATACGTTGACGTGCCACCCGCCTGATTCAACTGCCTCATACAGAATGTCGTTTTTGTTGAAGGGGGTACCGTTAAAAACAATCTTGCGGCGAGTAGGATCGAGCGCATAGTCCACTCCTTTGTAGACGGTGTCTTTGATGGCTTCCATCGTGGTTTTGGATTTGGAGTCGTCATCGCTGACCAGGTCATCGAGCACCGCCAGCACCGGGCGCTTACCGAAGATTTTGGTACCGCGCAGGCCGGTCTTCGCACCGAACATCTTCACGCCCAGCTTGTGGCCGTCGCGGTTCTCAAACTCCAGGTAGGCGTCCGTAAACTTCGCCACCGGCAGCCAGTACTGCAGCCACGGGGAGTCGTAGTAGCGGAACTCGATGTTCTTACGCAGCGACTTCACGCCGTTCTCCATGGAGTCGGAGACGTAGATCATGCCGGTGATTTCCCCGAATCCCTCGATGCCGCCGAACACCGCGATGTAGAGCACCAGGTACTCACCGAACAGCGTGGTCTTTGCGATCCCGCGAGAACACAGGTTGGCCAGGCGCGTCTTCTTGCCGGCCAGCTCATCGAGCATTCGCAGGTGCACCACCGGTGACTTGTTCGATTCGCCTTTCTCGCCGTTCACCAGCTTGATGAAGTTGACATAGTTGATGGAGAACACCGACGGCACGTAGTCGTGGGAGTTCAGCGCCCGGTAATCGACCTGGTTCAGCCAGTCATCGACGTTCTGCTTAATCAGCGGGCTACTCATGCTCGATCACCAGTGGCGTATGGGCGACAGAGCGCGCGCTGACGTGACCGCCGGAGATGAGATCGTGCTGCTGCTGCGCCAGCTGGGCCATAGAGTCGCGCAGTTCCTTCATGCCAGAGCTGTCTTTAATGGTGACGTCGAGCTCAACCTTGCTGGCTTCCGGGCGTTTCAGATGATTTAGCAGCGAGTTCGCCGCTTCTGCCCGCACCTTTTCACTCTTGGCATTCATCATCAGGTCAGCCTGTACGTTAATGGCCTGCTGATAAATGTCCTGGTTCAGGACGTGCGTGGGGATGAGCGTCTGCTCGAGGATCAGGTTAACCAGCTTATTCTTGTTGTAGGCGCTGACGTAGGCGGAGATATCCTTCGGCGAGGCGCCGCTGGCGTGCAGGTTCTGCCAGCGCTGGGGGAAGGTACGGGCGTACGCGTCCTGGTTGGGGTAGCCCATGAGCTTATAACTCACGTAGCGTACCGCATCCATGTAGTCGGCCATCTTGAAGCGACCATCCTGCAGCACGCGGCTGTACGAAATCAGGTTGTCGCGCATGGACTCCGCCACCAGCGGATCGGACACGGCAGCGTTGAAGTTATCAACCATCTCCTGTGTCACGCGGCCTTTCAGCTGCTGGGGCAGAGATTCTTTAAACAAATCAACAGTTAGCATTCAGAGTCCCTTGTAGGCGCTCGTGGTCTGACGAGCACAGATCTAAATGCTATGCTATAGGATAAATCCTAAAAATATTCCTTGACGCGAAATTTATCGCCAGGCATTCTTACGCCCGTACCTAAGGTGTAAGTCGCTTTGACCAATCCGCTGGTTGAGGAGGCTTACGCATTAGCGTGCCTTGCCGTATGCCGATGACTGAAAGACCCTTGCAATACGAATTTCTCCATATAGCTGTCAGCCAGTGGCTTGAAATGTGGAAGCGCCTGATAAGCGCGGAGACCAGAGTTCCTGCCCCTTCTCTGTTACCGGATAGGGGCGTAGTTATCTGAGAGAGCATTGCCCGCGGGTTTCTTCCCGGATTTACCGCATAAGCCGCAGTGCTCTCCCAGATAGCTACCACTATCAAATTCGCATCCCCGAGGGGTTGGTGAAGTGCGAATAACTATATGGGATAACCCGCTTCGGCGGGTTTTTCTCTATCTGAACCAGAGAGAACTGATATGACCGCACTCCGTGTTACCAAAGAACTGATCGAATCACGCATCCGCAGCGTCCACTACGTGAACATCGGCGCGGCCGTTCTGGCACAGCAGCCGGAAGAAAGCACGCTGACGCACGAAGACCTGGGCGAGCTGAGCCTGATGACCACCTGCTACATCATCATGGAGAACGGCTTCAAGGTTGAAGGCGTGAACGCCTGCGTCGATCCGGCCAACTACGACGAAACCCTGGGACGCAGCTGCGCGTACGAGAACGCGTTCGATAAGCTGTGGCAGCTGGAAGGCTACCTGCTGAAAGAGGCCATGTACCAGGACGAGCAGACCCGTGAATCGCTGGCTGGCTTCGCGCTGGAAGGCGACTGTGATGGCTGTAAGATCTGACCCGGCCTGACCGCATAGTTACAACACTCTTTAAGCTAACTTGTTGACCACAGTCCGGCACCGGTTCGGTTATTTTCTGTCAACAATTAGCCGTCTTACTATAACCGTGTACAGCATTTTTCTACCCACGAATTATCCCGGTAGAGATAATGGTTATGGAACGTAAGCAACGGATTGCTTTCGTGACACCGTCACATTATTGATGTGGGAGAGTGAGCAGTAAAACACTGATTAATAGGGGAATTGAGCGTATGTCGGCGCCCACACAGCAGCAACTGATGGCCAAATACCATCACCTGCGTGATCATTTAGCGGACCTGGACAGTGAGCGAAAAATAGTCGCTGATGAGTTGGATATGGTGATTGCAGCGATCCTAAAGCAATGCCAAAATAAGACAATTCCTAACTGAACCAGGACCACCCTAATGCTCACGCAAGTTGCTACACCTTTCGACTTCCTCGCTGAGGACCCCGTTGAGCGTAAGGTATTACAACTAAAAGCAGACTACTTGATCTTGCTGACAATGGACTATGACGGCGGCGCTAACGGACTTTCCCGTTTCGCCAGAGAGCTCGAGATCACCGAAGACCAAGCACGCGCCATGCTTACCGGTGACCTGGGTGCAATCAATATGGATCTGCTGCTGAGCTGCCTGTTCCGTAAAGGCTACAGTATGACGCGCCAGCTGGTGCACAGTGACATGATGAATATGCAACTCTCACGCTGATACTGATAAACCCAACACCAGGAGGGGCGCTACGGCGCCCCTTTTTTATTGAGCCAGGAACACCAATGGACTTTGCGATCGACCACCTTCTGACCCTCGCTTTCATGTATCTCGTCTATTACATCGGGCTCTACGCCGGCAAACGGCAGGGCCGCCGGCACGAACGCGCGACCATCAACAGCGAGCTTTCGCGGTTCGAGACCAGCCTGACACTGCTGGGCCGCCGGTATGCAGTAGGCCCCACGCTCCAGACACTGCAGTACCTGCGCACCGGATTTAATCGCTGCCCGGACACCAAACACACAGCCACTACCCAGGACAAAAAATAATGAATATGACCTTCGCACAGCTGCAGCCACACCTCGCTACCGGCTGCGCCGCCGCTCGGATGGGCTGGAATGGCGCCAGCCAGTTTATCTGGTTCGTGCCGCCCGGAGAGTACCCGGCCCGGATGGAAGTTATTCGCGATCACTTCCCGGATAACCTGGTCCCGTACGCCGGCTACTATGCGATGAAGAACGCCCAGGGGCAGGTCACGCCATGGGTACCGAGCAACGGCGATCTGCAGGCGACCGACTGGCACACCGTGGCCGTACCAAAAGTGCGGGTGGTAGCGCTCAGCGAACTGCAGGGCACCGCGCAGCTGCAGGAGTTCCAGTCGCATAAGCGCGTGCACGCGGCCAAGATTCGGGACATTGAGTATCTGGATCACACCACGGTACTCATCTTCGCAGACGGGCGCGGCCGCGTATCCGTGGGGGCCAGCTATCTGAACAAACATGAGCCGGAAGCGGGTGGCTATTACGTCGAATACGAAGACGGCTATCAATCATATTCCCCAGCCGACGCCTTTGAGTTAGGATACGCGCCCACTAAACAGGACGTGTTTGAAAATGAAACCGGTACCAAAGTCAACCTGCCAGAACAAGCAGTTGATAGCCGTGCCCCCACTGATGAATACTCGCGCGCCCAGAAAAGGCAGCACCTTGTCGATCAACTCACGCAGCTCACCGGTGCGCAGGCCCATGCCAATGCACACACCGCCGGCGCTATGCAGAAAATTATCGACCAGCTGATCGCGGAGCTTACTTCTTTGGTGTAATCATCCCCCCCGGTACCCGGCAGGGTACCAACCAGTTAGGAACAACCATGGAACCGTTGACCAGTCTGATCGTAGTGACTCACCAGTCGAAAGGGAAAGACGCGCTGCTGTACGCCATCATCTCCCGACAACATGAGATCCGCATTTCTATCCTTCGCACATGGCGCGCACTGCTGCGCACCAAGCGCTGGCGCCAGGCCAAAGAGCTGCACGCCAAGCTGGCCAAGCGACTGGAACACTATCTCAACGAGATATTCCCGGGCTCGATCGACTGCGAAATAAAACTGCTGGAATACTGGGACACCGAGGGCGACGTGAAGTACCCCCGGTACCGCATCAAGGTTGAGTATCCGTTCCCGGAACTCACCGTTTAACAGGGACAAGGGCGAGCCGCAGTGCTCGCCTTTTTTATGAGGTAATAAGTGTGAAGTGTGAAGAATGCGCGAAGCTGCAGCGCAAATTGACCCAGGCAAATCAGTACAACGCTGAGAACGTGGAGCGCATCACTCAGCATTATCAGGGACGCATCGATGCGCTCGAGCGTCAGGTTGAAGAACTCCATCAGGGACAGCGAAAGTCTCCGCAGGGTTGACCATTTTTTCATAGTGACGTCTGAAAGTAGGGGTGGGGCGTCACACGTTACACAAAACACAACTACCCCCCCGGGGTTGACGCCCCCTCTACACGTAACACATTCCTGCTTCGCAGGTGGTGGCAACTCTGCCATCCACTACCACAGGAGCAGTATCATGTTGAACAAGGGCCTCACTCAGACTTCCACTGGCGCAGTCGTAGACGTAATGCAGACCGTCAGCAGCATAGCCCAGGGAGTAACTGGCACTGTTGAGACGTTGTCTAAAGCCTTAGGTACCCTAAACCTTAAAGCCTCTGCCATGTACCAGAAGGCAGAGGTGGATACCAAGTACGACATCATTGAGCACACGCACACATCCAAGACCGCAGCAGCGCTGCGTCTTGCAGCAACTAAGCGTGCAGTGAAAACTGAACTCGATGCAGATCCTGCACTTGCAGAACTGTTCCTCGAGTGCAGCGCACTGTTCGACTAACACACACGCGGGCCTGTCGGCCCGCTACTACTAATTTCCAGCGATAGATAGTTTGGAAGTGACTCTCTCAATCGCATTGTGAGCGCTCCTAAACACTATCCGAGTGCAAAGCTCCAGCTTTGTGCCATAGGCTCCCTAAACGCTGTACAGCGCATCTCAGGGGCATAGTACACATCAGCAGCAGATGTTACGGGTAACAATCAATGCTGCGCATTGACCATTACCCTCACAGCAACAGAATACCGGATGTTAATTATCAGATGTTCCTCAAATACCATTTGAATTCATTCCAGGCTACATTGTGCGCCCTGAAAATATTGGTACACGGTCTGGATGCGGGAAAAGAATTTACGCTGATTACTCAGCCCAAATTACCATCGCCATCACTTAATGACAGCGACGGATATATCCCCATGAGTTCACATCAGCCATTGCAGAACAATCACCAGCTCTACTCAATATTGAGTGAGTATATCGGTGAGGCTTCAATGGGTGACTTTCTGTTTCGCTATGGCCAGCACTATCCGAATGCGGTGAGCATGCCGGATATCTATCGGCTGGCCAGCGCGCTTGCAACCGCTTGTTCACAGCAAAAAGGAAACGCATTACCATGATGGAAATGTTTGAATATCTCGTAAAAACGCTCGCACTGGGCATCCTCATCCTGATGATCCTGGGACTGCCCAGATTCATGCGAGGCTTTGGCCAGCTCTTTGCCGGCACAATCCGTGAGGTCCACCATCGCAGATGGCAGAAGAAAATGAGCCGCAGGCGATCACGCTCCTTGAGCTGATTCACGACTGTCTGATAATCCACAATGAGCGCGAAGTTCACGCGCTCAATAACAACATCTACCAGCCCATATTCATCCAACTCAGCGAGTGCAGACCAATGATGGTCAGCGCTCTGCTTAATCAATTACACAGGAGCACGCATGAACATTCTAATTAACGCAGCAGCACACGTTCAGGACAACCATCATATGAGCATGTGGGTAGGCATATTCTTCATTGCCCTGTCACTGGTATTCTTTATCTGCGCAGCAGTATTAGCCGTGCGGGATTATATGGTAGTACTTAAACGCTATCAGCGCGCACGCACCTGCATGCGGTATTTACCTTACCCGATGCGCAGAGTAAGGCATTAATGCACCATCTCTACAATGTCGCCGGTAATAAAATCCTCTACGTCACCCCTGAAATAATCACCCATATCAAAGCGCATGTATTAGCGGGAGTGGATACCTTCACGCTAAATAACTGCACGCAGCGCGCCTCTATTAAGCAAGACCTCTACCTTTACAACGCACAATTATGCGTTGACGGTATCCGCTTCACTGCCAGATATATCGGCAGGAGCAAGTGGGAATTTATCATCCTTAGCTAATCAGCTATTTCGGAGACAGTTTATGTGCAATGTGAAAATATTGTGCACGGGTTTCGCATGCCTGTGGGTTATTGCCATTCTGATTATCAATCACCTTGATAATAAGAGAATGAGCCATGACATTGACTGAGTTAATTCACCTTATCAGCCAGTCTGACTGGTCATCTTATACAGGTATCGCTGATGCCTGTCGTTTATCCGGCTGCACAGCCACTCAATTTGTCGATGCCATGAGGCTCATCAAATTGATATTTAGCGCATCACACCAGCAATAGCATTTCATGCCGCAGCCTGGCCGCTGCGCGTGTCACCGAGCAGTAAATACCACTACCAACGGAGCTATATCATGACCTATCTTTGGACCAAACCCTCACTCAAGCGTGCCATCATCTCTAAAGCTGATTACTCAGCGCAGGGGTTCCGCAGGACCATCCTGCCATCGTTCAAGCACATCCCTGGCATCTGCCGGAAACTGGGCTTTAACCTCGCAGTAGAGTAATCAACCTCACCGGTGTGCCTATGGCATGCCGGTGCTATTTTTTGTCATACTTCACACTTATGAAGTATGATGTGTGATTTCACAATCATGAGACTCAGCCATGACACTGCTACAGGTACTGGAGCCCATGCTATTGCAGGAGGCCACGGGCAAGGGTGCCGGCGTCATCAACCTGTGGGTGAAAACCATGAGCCAGTCCCATTCCAATGGTGAGTACTGGACGGCCTCATCCACATTTTACATCAATGCCATGAGGCTCCACCGGATACTGTATGACCATGAAAGCGTATGACATCCTTCACCTAGTGAGGCTGTCCACCAATGAATATATCCCTGTAGTTCAGGCCATCGTACATATGTTTGATGCCTCACATTCCGTGACCAGAGATATGTGCTCCATACAGGACACGCGCACACTCGCGAAATTCGCTAAGGAGCTCAGTGAAATCAGCTCAGATATTCGCAATGGCAATCAGTAATCCCTCATCAACGGAAAACAGCCTTATAACCGATATTATATATGACCTGTGGTTAGAGCATGTGGCAATGCTGAGTATCGCCCCCTGCGTTGCCGCTGCTAATTTAGCAAGGAGTATCTATGAAGGCAGCACAGATATATAGCGCCATACTCACCGAGTCCGCACTTTATAACCGCATCAACACCCTGTGGCGAATTTACCGTACGCAGGGGGCAGAACATATTATGACACTGAGTAATGTTGGGAAGGTAATATATGCGAGCCGCTGAGATATTCATCCTCATGCGGGGATCTTTATTGGCACGCGAATCAGGCAGCACAGCAGGAATATTATCCCAGCGCTGGACAGAGTATTACCGCCAGCATGTTCCCAATCCTTATCCGAGCAGGAACCTGTCCCGGTTAGCGAGTGCAATATATGAAAGCCGCTGAAATCCTCATACTGATCCGCTGCTCCAGGCTCTATCCCGACGCCGACCACCTGCTGCTGCTCCTCTGGAGCAGCCTGCGCAGTGTCACCAAGCGCGGCGGTACATGGTCGCTGCTACGCTCCAGCGAGCTGGCCACACTGGCCAAAGCCATCTATGATGCGCCCTGACTTCATATAAAGCCCATTATATGAAGCTACGAAACAGGAGTGATATCAGTGTTTAACTTTCAGACCGTCAGCGCATTTGATAAGCATTATCATCATCTGGGCGTCCTGGTGGAGGCCATGCTGGCCAGTCGCGATCGGCAGCTCGAGGAGCTGCTGATCCGCACCTGGTATCTCTCGCGTTTCCCCAAAACCCGCATGCCCGTCATCAAAGAGGTCGCAGCGTTCGCTGCTGACGTCGCACGCATACAGGAATCTCTCCATGCCACTCCATGAAGTGCTCAAGCTGATCCATGACAGCAAACAACAGAACAGGACCGTCTCCAGCGTGCTGTTCACCACCTTCACCCGCTCCATGAAAAACGCCTCAGCTATGCAGCGCGTCAAAGAGTACGGCATCTGCATGCACGTACTCGAGGAGCTGTCCGGCGCGCTCACGCTCACCTGACCTCCTCTGCGGCCTGGTAGTTGCGGCTTCGCCGCTGGCGGAACCTTCCACCACTACCAGGAGCATCATCATGTCCCAGTCAGAACGCCAGTCCCTTGCCATCCGCATGTGGGACCGTCGCCGCATCACCCGCAACATGATCGCCTGTCACCTCAGTGATATGCAGCTGCGTCAGCGCTTCCTCGAAAGCGCGGAGAAGATGCTGGCACGCTTTGACGCCGGTGATTCCCGTGAGCCGGAGCGCGAGCCGTTCGTACGATCGCTGCTCCAGGCGCTCACCGAGCTCGACTTCCGCAAGATCAACCGTGCCGTCTTCAATGACATGCGATCGCATTACGACACGTCAAAAGCCTGACCCTGCTATCTGTTCGTCATTACCCGTTTGTGAGTGGCGGCTTCGCCGCTGATGGAGAAATATCTCTCCACTTTTAACTTCAAATTCCCCCTTTTCGGAGACATTATCATGACTGTTATGAATACTAACCTGCTGAACAACGCACTGGTAAAAGGCAACAACATGGCTGGCCAGAACAACGGCCAGCAGCAGCGCAAGCCTTCGGAGTTCTGGCTGAACATCGGCGTCATGGCCGGCGATGAGTTCATCTCGCTGCCGGTTGGCCTGCCGCTGGACGACATGAAACCGGCGCGCGCCAATACCAATAACGCAGAGTGGAACCAGATCGCCCAGGCGAAAAACGTTCTGCTCGAGCAGCTCCAGCAGCTGGGCATGCAGCTGGAAGCCGGTAAAGAAGTCGAGCTAAACCTGACCGTTCAGCTGCGCCGCAGCGCCAAGAACGATGAGCCAGCGCAGAACGACAACCCGCTCGCAGCCGCGGTTATGGCAGCACTGACCAAATAAAACATGGGGAGCCTTCGGGCTCCCCTTAAAAATTTCAGGAGATAGTCATGAACCTGGCCTGCATACTGTTCCACCTGCTTTTGAAGCCGCAGCCGATGATTCAAGCGCTGGAGGATGGCAGCTGGAACTACCACATGAACCATGCCATTAACGGTTACGATCGTCAGGAGCTGACGAAGGCCCTGGACGACTACATGAGCGATTACTCAGGTGCGTACGAAGCACTGACACAAGCAATTTATCTGCAGGGAGATAGTCATGCCTGAATGGAAAGCCGCGATGATCCTGCCCATGCTCTACTTGCATGAGAACCTCATCGTCTGGAACCGCATAGCGCACCAAGTAGAGGAAATGGGCCTGAGCTCATCAGCATTTGCTGCAGCACGCACAATAATCACTATATATGACCTGCACCGAACTGAATTAAGGAGTGAGTCGTGACAGTCGATACAAGCAGCGAACCGTTTAAAGCCGGTGCGATCCTGCCGCTGCTCTACTGGGATTTAACCGGGCGCATATGGAGCATTCTTCATGAGACGGCAGTTAAGAAAAAGCTGCCTCAGCCCTTTTATCCAGCGCAGCTGGCCGATGCAATGTACCCGCAGAATGAGGATAAATCATGGAGCTAATCGATACCGGCAACTGGTATATCAAGCGCAGAAGCGATGGCCTGTGGTTCGCCGGCTTTGCTGCCGATAACACACCACGCTTTGCCGATCGCAACAGCGCCAAGCCCTACGCTACAGAGGCGGAGGCGAAGCTGCAGGCTGACTTTTTACCCGGAGAAAGCCATGTCACTGAACCAGCTGCTGACTGAGCTCAGCACCAATATGCGCATAGGCAACCCCATAATGGGAATGTGGATAGACCTGCGTAATGCGCACCATGCCCGCACCGGTGAGCTTCTCAACGGTGCTCTCATTGCCATGACTAAGAGGATGCAGCATGAGAACCATTGATGTGCTCTACCACATAGTGCAGGCGAGGGCGCTGATGCAGTCGCCGCTCATCACCGAGTTCAATCGTCTGGAGCAGCGCTACCCGTTTAACCTGGATATCCATCCCTGCCTGAGGGCGATATGCACCAGCTGGCACATTCTGCGTGAAGACATTAAAGCAATGAGCCGGGAGGAACACCGTGAACACAACTGATCTGATGGCGCTGTTCTTCGATAACGCCTTTGACCACATAAAGCCGGTTACCATGGCATTACATGATGAAGGGAAGTTCCGCAATCAGCGAGAATACAGCGTGGCGAGCAGCTCTATCGATCATGGTTCATTCTTCTTTTACACGCTCCTCAGGAAGATGCAAAGCGTGAGGCATGCGGTATGCCATTGAGCGCGCTGATGCACGAACTACTGCAGCAACCGGATATGGCCCACCTGCTGGGCGTGAGCCTTTTGAGAAGCGCCCGCTCTGCGGTGTGGAGTGACCTTGATGCTCTCTCAAAAGCTGAGGAGGCAAGTACCCTGCTGCGCATCTTCGAGCTCGAGTATGTTCAGGATCTGCAGGGCATGAATTATGAAGTATGAGGTGTGAAGTATGAAAACTGCCGACATCATGTGGCTGCTGCTGAAACCAGAAAGCTATAAATGGCGACATATCGCAGACACTTTCATCGATCTGGATGCGAAAGTCAGTACTATTGCACACGCCGGATATTATGAAATGGCCTCCCTGTTGCTGTGGGAGCGCCACGAGTTCGGTGAAATCGCCGGCTCGCTGGTGGGCAAGCATTATGAGCCGCGCCTCGTATACTGAGCCCTGAGAAATAAAGCCTTTTAAGATTCGGCCTAATCCTGATTAAATGCGCTGCGCCGTATGCTATGGGGACCCCTCAAAGATACGGAGCATCACCCATGCGCATTAACGAAATCCTGAACGACATGATCAGCAGCACGCAGAACACCGCGCCGGCCGGTATCCTGGATAGCTTCTACCAGCTGTCCCAGAAATACCCGTTCGCCCTCTACATGGAGAACGCCGACGAGCTGGTGCGCAACATGGGTGATTACCGCCAGCTGTGTAAGCAGATGCAGTACCTCTACCACTGAGCCAGGAGGCCATCATGAACGCTGCAAACATCGTTTGGGAGCTGAGTACCGATGCGCGTGCCTGGGTTGGTCTTACAGAGAAACTGCCCGACCTGGACCGTCAGTTCAGTCGGTGCTTTCCGCTGCTGCAGACCCTGATAGACATTGATGAGGAGCGTCACTCGCCCGATGAAGCTGTATGAGTTTTACCTGAACTGGCACGATGAATCATCCGTACTGCTCTGGCGCGTGCTGAATGCCGGCAGAGAGCCGCTGCAGTTTGATGAAGCCGCTGTAGCTGCGGAGGAGTTGGTCAATGCGTATTCCTGACTGGTTCATCACCTTCCAGCTACAGAGCGGTGACAAAATCTGGCACACCGTTATCCGGCTGATTGAAGCCGATTGCCTGCACTGGCACGAAGCCATCGAAGACTGCGAAAAACTCACTGCCCGCACCGCCGGCTAACCGATATACTCCCGCTGACCCCTCGATCACGCATCAACACGCGAGGGTTCCGCATGTATACACCACCCGCCACGGCAACCGCCCTGGACATCTACCTGCTCATGTACCCCTGGCTGTGGGAGCGCCTCTTTGAGAGCCTGCTCGCCGCCGGCGAGGAGTATCAGAAGGTGCAGCTCGCACCCACGTACGCGCTGGCCCGCCAGCTAAAAGGAATGAAGAATGGCGAAATCCCGTGACCAGCTGGTCGCCTGGATCGTAAATGAAATGCTCAGCCAGACGTATTGCGTCACGTCGCTGATGCAGTGCTGCTTTGAGCCGCACATAGTCTGGCCGGCCAAAATGCTGGTGCAGGAGATAATAAATGATCCTGCTGGCCTCTGAGCCCACTCTACAAATCGTGGAGCTGGTGCTGGAGGATGTTAACTCTCCGGTATGGGATCTGCTCTGGGTTAAGCAAAGTTCAAATAGTGAATTTGGGTTAAAACTGGACCAACTATATGATTTGGTTTCAGATCTTATCGAAGCATTTACAACTATTAGGATAAGTCTGGTTTGATCTGCGTTGCGGCAACGTCTATAAAGTGGGGATCACCACTATCAGGTTCACCCAATATGGACATTGCATCAATACTGAGCGACATGACTTCCCCGAAATTTCCGGTGGCCATGTGGGCGCTAAACATGAAAGTTTCAGAGCATATGGATGATGTGTATCTTGGTGCATTGCTCCCCATGATTAAGGAAATGGCCTCATGCCGGAAAGATCTGCCGCATGCGTTCTCTCCCTTATGCTCCGTGACGCCGATGCACAGCATCGAATAGCGCTCAACTGGCGGATACTCTACTGTACGCCACTGCCTAAGCAGGCCATCTCAGATATACTGCGCATGAAACCCGTCGAGTGATCGGCGGGTTTTTCTTTTGCCCGTACCTATCCGGAGACAACCCCCATGCGGCTCATCGACGTCCTGCAGCTGATGCACACAGCACCCACTGAATCCAGCCTCTGCCAGCAACACAACATCCTGCTTTGCGAAACCGATCGCGACACGCATCAGCATGTGAGCTGCGCGAACTGCCCGATCGGCGCGACGCAAAAAGCGCACTGGACCCTGCACAACCTGCCGCGCCCGCACCTGCTGGATGACCTGAAATGAACCAGCTGATTGAGGTGCTCACCCTGATTCAGCGTACCGAAGGCGCAAACAACTGGGATATCTGCGATGAGATCCGCAGCTCGCTGTCTAATATGCGCGTCTGCCCGCTGGGCGCCGGCGCCATAGGCGACCCGCAGTGTAAGGGGTGTGCGCTGAACCAACATGCCGACTGGCTGGAGGATCTGCTCGTTGAAACTCATTGAGATCCTGCAGCTCACTGCCGGCAAATTCGATACCGGTAAGCATGACCAGTCATATTGTCAGCTCCTGTCGAACCATGACATCACACTGGAATGCCGGGATGTAGCCTGCCATAACTGCCCGCTCAACCGTAAGCGCCAGCTGCTAAAGGAGATGGACGTTGCGACTCATTGAGATACTCAACTTCATGGACGCCACGAAAACTGATAGAGGTAACCTGTGTAACAGCATAAGCAACACGATGAACCGCCACCCGGTGCACTGTCAGAATGTCGATTGTGAGCAGTGCCCGCTTACCAGGCGAGCTGACTTTATACAGGAGCTGACCCATGCGCTTGATATCCCTTCTGAACCTGTTTTCCGATCGTACGCCAGGCCGGCTTAACCTTTGCGTTGAGCTCGACGGCGAATTTGGCAAGATGGCCATGGGCAAGTTTGACTGCACGATGGCCACAACCTGCAGCAATTGCCCGCTGCTGACCAACCGCTACCTCGAGGAGCTCACCGGTGAAGATGATCCATGTGCTTGACCTCATCGGCGACGGTGAGGAACGCGAAGACACCTGGCTACCGTTTTGCGAACTCGTAAACGACAGCCAGTGTCTTGACCGCAGCGGACTTATAGAGTGCCGCAACTGCCCCCTGGAAATCCGACCTGCCAACGTGAGTGCCCTGGCCAATGCGACTGACTGAACTACTTAACCTGATCCGGTCACACCCCATCCCTGATGACGGTACCGGAGAACCCCGGGATTTGTGCAGTGAACTCAGCGATCGCCACTGCGCCATTGGCGCCAATCCCACGACAGGTGCCCTGTCTAAAATCTGCAATCAGTGCCCTCTCGTACGCGCGCGCGGGATTATCACGGATATGGCATAAAATATTTAAGATTATTCTGGTTTTTTCTGTCGGCTTCGTCTAAATTCCCGCCCCGCGGCTTCGCCGCTGTTGGTTTTTGCTTTTTCTTTGTTCTATTTCAGGAGACAACCTATGCGCCAGATGGCTATGCACATCGTCAATTCCGATCGTAATGATATGACCGGAAATGAAGTGAAGGAGAAGCCGCAAGGCTTCGGGTACAAGGTCCATTATGACCGCCGTACCCAGCAATGGAGTGTATCTACCGGCACGCGCCTGCACCTGATCCAGCGACTGTCCACCAGCAAGTTCTACTACGTGGATATGAAGCCATTCCGGTACCTGCGTGACGCTGTCCTCCAGATCCTGTTATTGGATAAAGTGATTTGAAAACGAATAAGCTGATTGCCATGCTCGGCCTGCTCCGCCAGGCCCAGACCGTACAGACCTCAACCCTGTGCGTGAGCGTTGACTGCCCTGCAGATAACTGCGAGGACTGCCCCCTGGAATTTGCAGGCAACGCCGGCAAACAGCATCTCCTGAAGGTGCTACAGAGTGACCCTTTCCAGCCTGCTGTATGAGCTGATCGCTGATAACGCTGCGACATCACTGTGCCAGAGTCGGACATTCAGCTGCGTGCAAATCGCCTGCTGCAACTGTCCGATGAACCAAAGCCTCCCCGGCTTCGATACCTCAACTCACCTAATAAGCAAACTACCGCATGACACTTACGCAGATCCTGAATGAAGCCTTCCACTCTGAATTGCTCCCGCACGGCAACGACCTGTGCGGCTTCACGAACTGTGATTTCGTCACCTGTGATAACTGTCCGCTCGCCGGCCCAAAGGTCGCCATGCTGAGCGGTAACCGACATATTGTGGAGATACTGAACGATGCGATACGAAACCCAGCAGCTCATTGAACAGCGCTTTGCCAAGTACCAGACCCTCCCCCTGCTCCGCAACGAATTCACCACCACTCCCCAAATCATGCAGATCATCAACAGCCTGGGCCTGCCAGACGGCTTCGTCGTCGAGGTGCTGGTTCAGCTGGTGCTGCACCGCCGTGCGCCAGCCAACGTGCTCGTGGGCATCCTGGCGCGCTTCTTCGACGGCGATCACCAGCAGACCGCCAGCGCGCTGGAGTACCTCGCGGTCAACACCGAGCTGCTGATGCTCGACCCGCAGACCCTGACCTTCATCGTGGTGTTCGACGTCAGCCCTGATGTGAAGGCGCTGATGCACCAGTATCAGTACCTTCCACCGATGATCGTCGAGCCTGAGCCGGTAACCGGTAACCGCGGCAGCGGGTACCTGAACCAGCGCAATGACTCGCTCATCCTCAAGGACAACCACCACGAGGGTGATATCGGCCTGGACAGCATCAACCGGTTCAACCGGGTGCCGCTGGCGCTCAATCAGCGCGTCATCAAAACCATCCGCAACAGCCGTAAGAGCCTCGATCGGCCAAAGCAGGATGAGAACTTCCAGGACTACCGCAAACGCGTCGAGGCGTTCGAGCGCTTCGAGAAGGACAGCATGCTGGTGTTCGCCACCCTGGTGAACGAGGGCAACCGCTTCTACCTCACCCACAAGGTGGATAAGCGCGGCCGCACCTACTGCCAGGGCTACCACGTCAGCTATCAGGGCAACGACTACGCGAAAGCGGTACTCGAGCTGGCCGACGCGGAGCTGGTGGAGTGAAGCTGCTGATCCTCCTGGATGAGGTCGCACTCGCCGGGGAAGTCCTGCCCGCTGCGTTGCGCCGCCAGGCATCTGAGATTCTGGGCTGGGATAACCCCTATCTGTTCATAGAGGACTTCATCTGGCAGCTGATCGGCAACAACAATACCTCCCACCTGTAGATACGTTTGTTGATACATTGCCCAAAAAAGGGTAATGTCTATACAAATGTATAAACGGAGAATCACTATGCGCCAGACAATCAAACGCTGGGGCAACAGCCCAGCAGTGCGGATCCCCGCAAACCTCATGGCTCTGATGGAGATGGATATCGACGAAGAAGTCGAGGTCACTATCCAGAAGGATGCCCATAACGTACCGCGTCTGGTAATTGAACCAGCGCGCAACATCGTCACCCTCGATATGCTGATGAGTCAGGTCACGCCTGAGAACACGCATGGCGAAGTGGACTTTGGAGAAGCTCAAGGTAAGGAGATCTGGTAATGCCCTTCATTCCCGATGCCGGAGACATCCTCTGGCTCGACTTCACTCCTCAAGCCGGGCATGAGCAAGCTGGCCGCAGGCCGGCGCTGGTCATTAGCCCGGCGGTATACAACCGCATTGGCATGATGGTATGTGTTCCGCTCACCACCAAAATCAAAGGTAACCCCTTTGAAGTGCCGATCGCCGGCGCACCCGCTAACGTTGCCCTGGCAGACCAGATCCGTAATCTGGACTGGAAGGCCCGCGACGCTAAGCCCAAGGGCAAAGCCACCGCAGCAGAACTCGAAGCTGTCCGCGCCAAAGCGCGCCTCTTAGTGGGCTGATCGCCGCATTGCGTTAATGCAGTGAGTCACTACCCCAAAGCAGACGGTCACATCCCCATCCAGCTCCTCAAGCTCCGCCGCTAACCGCTGGCCCGGTGTGGTCAGATCCCACAGACCAGGGACCGGGCTCGAGCGGTATCGGACAATACGAAATGTATTCCCAATCCGGGCCACCAGCACATTCCCATCTGATGGCTTCAATGCACTGTCAACGACGAGCAGCGATCCCTCGAATATCCCCGTTTCCGGCGCGTTTAGCCCGGATTTGAAAAGATAAACTGATGAACGGTGCGTGGAGCACAGCTCATTAAGTGATAACTTGCGCTCGGCGTAGTCCGTTGCTGGTGAGGGGAATCCCATTTTGGTCGTCCATTCCACTGTATGTCCATACAGTATAGATCCAATTGAAGCGAGAAAGAAAGAGCTGAAATGAAAACTGCTGAGGTACTGCTGGCCATCAAACACGTCGCTAACTACGGGAGCCCGAGCGGAAAGATGTTCGCTCACCCGGTCTGCAACCTGCTGCAGACCAATCCCGCCGGCGACACCTGCGACTTCATGCGGTGCGCAGCCTGCCCTCTGGCGGCAATCTACTACCCAAAAGAGGACAAACTATTAGCCGCACTGGAGGAAATCTACGAACAGGCGTAGACTGTGCCGCCTTACGCGGTGGAGCCACAAATGAAAATAGGAGAAATCCTAGTTTTAATGCATCACCAGAACAGAAAGGACACTGGTTTCGATGAGCTGTGGGAACCCTGCCACGCAGTGCGCATAGGCGCCGAGACAAAGTGCAAGGCGATCCCCGTTCACTGTGCCAACTGTCCTTTTTGCTGTTCAAATTTTTCAAGCGATACACCACTATCGATTTTCATGGAGACGTAAAAAATGGCTTTAACCCGTATTGAGCAACTGATCAAAATCACCCAGCTGATTAAGACCATCCCGGCAGAAATGGAGAAACACTTCTGCTCAAAGAACCCGAAGTGCTCAGTCGAATGTACCGGCGAAAAAGGCAATGCCGACGGTAGCCGTAACATGGCCAACTGCCCGCTGTTTGGTAAGTCAGATGAAGACATCGCCACCGAGCTGAACACCGACTACAACGTCGCGCGTATCCTCGGCCGCATTACCGACTAAGCCTAACCTACTGATTTAAAGAGGGAGCCCAGGTGGCTCCCTTTTTCATACCTATTATTTGTGAATTCATACTTCACACTTATTACTTATCACTGGAGATTCCAAATGCAGCACTTCACTGGCAAGCAGTACCTCATGATCGACATCGCCAACAACTTTGGTCTGGACGACCAACAGTACGATGTCCGTCTGAACTGGTTCAGAGAGAACGAGCATCATCTGGAATCCCTTGTGCGTGACGCAGAGGAGCCAGCACAGTTCCTCGCCGGCGTGATGGCCTGGCGCGATACCCTGGCGGGTATCCCGTCCGGCTACATGGTTGGCCATGACGCGTGTGCCTCAGGCATTCAGATCCTGGCCGCACTCTCCGGATGCAAAACGTCAGCCGCCAACTGCGGCCTGACCGGTAAGAAACGCCAGGACGTCTACACCAACGCCTACGCGTGGATGAACGAGAAGCTCAGCACCGTCGGTACCCTGATCCGCAAAATCGTTAAGAACGCGCTGATGACCTCGATGTACGGCAGCCAGCGGCAGCCTAAGGATGCGTTTGGCGAAGGCACCCCGAAGCTCAATTGCTTCTACGAGATGCAGGATGTGATCCTGCCAGGCGTCCGCGCCCTGCGTGACGATATCCAGTCTCTGTGGCAGCCGTTCGCAGAGGACCATTCCTGGACCCTGGCGGATGGCGTGGACGTTGTAATTAAAGTCAAAGAGAAGCTGGTGACCGAGGTATTTATCCTGGATCAGCCTGTAAACGTAGAATTCTATGTAAATCAGGGCACTGAACGTGGTATATCACTCGTCGCCAACGTAACCCACTCAGTGGACGCTTTGGTTGTCCGTGAGATGGGACGCCGGTGCAACTACGACCGTAAGGCCGTAGAAGCCCTGCAGAGCCTCTCATGGCTCGATGTAGGTACAAGGGAAGATCGTCGCAAGGATCAGCAGCTACAGCGCGTTATAGCGCGTATGCGGGCCTCTGGCTTCATGAGTCTCGTGCTAGTGGAATACCTCGACCAGGAGAACTACGGGCTCCTGAGCGCCGAGGAGCACCTCGAATTGCAGTGTTTGCTTTCTTCCCTGAGTCAGCACAAGCCGTTTCACCTGGTTTGTGTTCACGACTGCTTCAAATGCCACCCGAATTACATGAATTGGGTGCGCTGGCACTACATCGAAATCTTCTCGCAGATCGCCCGCAGCACCATGATGAGCGATATCGCGAGCCAGATTACCGGAATGACAATCACAGTTGGCAAGCTCTCAGACGACCTCCATGAGGCGATCCTGGAAGCGGAATACCCATTATCGTAAGGAAATCCTTGATGAAAACAGCAACACAGTCAGTACAAAACAGCAGCTCAGTCTTCACGCTGCGCAAAGTGGTTATGTTCTTAGCGGCCGGCGCATTTGTCGCCTGGGCGCTCGCCGAAATCTGGCTGTCGTAATAACCACTGGTCATCCCTTCGGGGATGGCCATTATTTTTTTCAGGAGGCCATATGCACGTCATCGACATCCTGATCGCCATGCAGTGGGACGCAGACGAGCATAACTACACCGAAATCTGGGAGCCTCTGGAAAGCCGGCACCGCGACTGCAAAGACGTCTGGTTCTGGCTGATGCGCTGGGAGGGAGCATGACACTCCGCGAAGTGATAGTCAGCATGCTGCAGGCGCTCGACGACAAACAGGATTACGTGGTTTGTCTGGCGCGAATAGGTCACAACGTCACGTTTGAAATCGAGACATTTGCCGAGGGTTTATGCGACTCGTTGAACTGTTGAACCAGTTTGATCATGAGGATCATCTCGAAGCCTGGATAGACGTCTGGGCAGCATGTTGCCTCATGGAATACCCGGGCGAGACGTTGCACATGACCCTGCCAAAGCTCGTACTGAACATGCAAAATTCAACCAATTGTGCCATTCCTGTACCCTCATCGAGTTAACTATCCCAGCGTAATATGCGCCTGGGTTCGCTTGTTTGCATAGTGAAACTGTTTCGGATTAATCCTAAAAAACGGCATAGCTTACCTAATGCCCCCAAGGTGATATTAATCAACCCGGAGCGAAGCGACCACGTCAGTCACTTATCTTTTGACCCTAAGGGTCAGCCAGCAGAGAGTGCAATCATTGGTAAAACTCTAACTTTATCAGGTACCTGTTATCGTACGGCGAGACGGTGACAGAGCCTGCTTTTGGTGGCAGGGACCATATCACGTGAACCTGTTTATCCTGTCGGAGACCGGGGCTCAGTCCTTAGAGTCTTACTTGCAGGGATGAGTTAATGTCTGGTTTCGGTTTTGGGGAGTCCGCCGGAGGTGACAAGCCTTCCTGCGCTTGCTAGGATGTGATTGCTACGTCAGCATCCGTTAGGTTTCGGTGGATGGTGAGTAGGAAGTTGGGGAACTCTCTACTCAGGGCCATTCCAGCGCCTAGCAAGTACCTGCGGATACGAATGTAACTAAGCCTCGTGATTATGTCACGGGGCTTTTTTACGTCTGGTGATCTGGCAACTACTGGAAAGATCCTCTATGCACCTGCGTGATCTGATCCGCCAAGTGTTTGTTAACACTGACGATCAAACCTTCAACACAATCATCTCTGCAGCCACAAAACACGATAAAATCTCCGTTGAAATAATTCTGAATATTTTGAGAGAGCTATGCGGATAGTCGAATTAATCACCATTCTGGATGAGCCAGAGTACATCGATGCCTGGTCTGAGGTCTGGTGCCCTGCTGTCCGGTCAGTCACTGGCAACGGTTCCCGGATAGCCCAGCTCTGCCTGGTTGCGGCAATCCATCTCAGTGAGTTCTGTGCCAATCGGGGTGTGCATGAGAGCCTATGAAATCTTCCTGCTCATGCCCCAGGTACTCGACGACCGGGACTGGAAAGTTGTCTTCCCCCTGATTTGCCCACCCACCATAGGATTTAACGCTGTATGGGATCTTGCAGAACTGATCTGCGTTGTACCGACGTTCTCTCGCTGATGCATGGCCGCGCGTATTACACCGGCGGCTGGGGAATATTTATCGAACAAACCTGGCTCGCTGTGTGCCCGAAGGCGTCAGAGAAATACGCTGAGCACCAGGCGCGCCAGCTCATGAGAATCGTGGAGGGCATGTGCGGCTATGCGACCTGATTTACCAGATGCTGTATTACCAGCCTGGTGAACCCCGGGATGAGGGAAGACACGAGATTCGGGCCATCGGCCCGGAGCGATGTGTCAATTCCCGAATCCATAACCTCTGGGCTGAATCTGATGCGCATGTGTCCCAGCACCCTGTCTGGACTTACACGGCATTCGCCCGGAAGCTATCCCTGGCACTGAGTAACCTGCAGGGGGCAATGTGACCAAACTGAGTGACATCCTGACAGACGCGCTGTTTACCGGGCGCAGCATGGGGTACCTGGCGTTTCGATTCTGGGGACCAGTGTGCGAAGGTTCCAGGAAATCGGAAGTGGAGCGGCAGCTGGGCGACACAATGGCGCACGTTGTGAACGCACCCTACCGTGCAGCTGGCCAGAGCGGGAATTATTTTTTCTGGCACACACTCAACACTGTGATGGACGATATCTATGCCTGCGAAAACCCGGAGCGTCGTGAACGCTTTGTTCAGCTCGAAAAGGACATTCGCGGATGGTGAGTCGGCGATGGACCATAACTTCTGTCCGGAGTGGCTCGGCAGCAGCCTGTTCAGGCGGTTCAGCATCGACGGGCAGGATGTGTACCAGGCCGTCGATGCGCTGTATGCAATGTGTGAAGTATGAATTACGAAGTGTGAAGTATGATTTCACACTTCATAATTATTATTTGTGAAGTATGAAGTAATCCTCAACCGCGGCGCGCACAATGGCGCTGACGCTCCTGTGATCGTGTTTCGCACGCTTATTGGCGATAGCCGTATTCTCCAGCTTATCGAGCATGTCCTGTGGTAGGGAAATGGTTGTCCGGGTCAGTTGTTCTGGCTCGGGCTTCTCCTCTCCGTACGCACGGTCCGCCAGGCGATCTGCCAGACGGTCAGCTGCATCTGAGCTCACTGCCGGCGCAGCAGCCCTTTGTAGTTTTTTAAGCGCCACCGAATACCTCCTCCACCAGCGCCAGAACTTCGTTCTTGGCGTTCTCGTTATCACTTTCAACGGCGCCTTTCCCTTCTGGAATGACGTCGCGGTAAATCTTGCGGTAGCTGCTCACGCTCTGTAGCGGGACAACACCGGCAATATCACTGACGAACTCGAGGAACTCATGCCGCTCGTTACCCTTGATAACCGGGTTAGTGGTGGCGATAGCCTGATAGACCCAGGCTTTCAGATCGGGGTTCAGATCACGTATGGCCACCAGCTGTTGCTCGAGCTCCTGGAGCGTTTCCATGTCGAGCTGTGAGCACTGGTGCGGGGCGATAATCTGGTGGGCAACCGTGCAGCCGGTGATCAGCTCGCGGCTGTTTCGGCCGGAGACGTCAACGATGACGTGGTCAAACTTCTCGTTCAGGGAGCGCAGCGTCTGCGAGATGTTGTCTCTTTTTTCCACGAGAGTGATGCCGGCACTGAGTCCTGCGTTTTCGCGGTTCGCGTACCATTTCGACACGGACCGCTGCGCGTCCGCGTCTACAAGGCACACGTCCGCTCCACGCAGGGAGAGCGCCACAGCGATATTGATGGCTGTGGTCGATTTGGCTGCCCCGCCTTTGTTGCACCCTACGATTGTGATCATGATTCCCTCATACTTGTGAATTCATCAGTGTGAAGTAATAAGTATGAATTATGAGGTGTGATTTATGACATTGGGATTTATCCTAAAAGACGCCCTGGAGACGGGATTTGTCACGGGCTATCACGGTGCTGCGGTCTGGCACGTACCGGACTGGGTACCGCTGCACGTAACTGAATTCAACGCATACCTCAGCGCCTACGGCCTGCTCAAAGGAATGTATGACCCTGAAAGACGTAATCATCCCCATGCTGTGGGTAGGCTGGAATCATCCATTCTGGTATGTGCACCCGGTGGTAGCCTTTGCGGCGCCGAGTAACACGCCGGCAACTGCGCACTGTGACCTCCTGCTCCAGGAGATGTACGAGCTGCCCGAGCTGGGCCCTGAACTGGACGAGATGATCACTCTCGACCTGGACGAATCTGAGCCAGATACCTGGTATAACCACATTCACCTGATAGAGGTTCCGCATGAAACTGCCTGTTGAAATCAAAATTATTAACCCTGCAGCTGCTGTCCCGGTGCGCGCCACCGAAATGTCTGCAGCTGTGGATCTGCGTGTGCAGCTGGACGGCTGCGAGGCAGTCACCATTGAACCTGATATGCAGGTAGTACTCGGTACCGGCCTGGCCATCAACATTGGCGATGCCTCCTGGTGCGCCATGATCCTGCCGCGCAGCGGTCTGGGCGTGAAAGGCGTGGTGCTGGGTAACCTGGTTGGCCTCATCGATGCCGATTACCAGGGCGAGCTGAAAGTCTGCATCTGGAACCGCAGTGCTGAGCCAGTCACCATCACCAACAACGATCGCGTGGCGCAGCTGCTGTTCGTGCCGGTGGGTATTCCTGACTTCAAATTAGTCGAATCGTTTACTCCGACAGCACGCGGAGAGGGCGGTTTCGGGAGTTCCGGTACCTGCTAAAAATTGGCGTTGCTTTTTTGGCTTTAAGTGTTTAATTTACGCGGCCTGCTGGCTTTTAGGATAATTCCTAAAGACGGCGGGCCGTTTTACTTTCGGAGAGTTACTAATGGGATGCGATATCCACTGCTACGCAGAGAAGCGCGTTGATGGTCAGTGGCAAAACCTGAACACCGTCAGCGAAGATGACGGCCAGACCTATCTTGAAAACGATCAACGATTAACGGGCGGTCAGGATTATGGTCTTTTTGGGCTTTTGTCCGGTGTCCGGCGTGAATGGGAAGTGCGCATTATTCCAGATGCCGATATGTGCGTTCCGGAAGACGCCAGCCCGGAAGTAAATGATGAGTACGAAAGAGGCTATTGCGACTGGCATACCGAAGGGTGGCTCAACTGGCAGACCCTGCTCGATGCTCAGCAGGACATCAATATCAACGTGATGATGGGAAAAATCGAACCATCAGCCAAAGACGGCGTCGAGGAGCTCATGAGTGGCTTCAAAACGATTGCCGATCACCACAATCTTAACGTCAGAGAGATGAGAATCGTCCTCTGGTATGACAACTAACACAGGAATCCCCACTGTGACTCAAACTACATTCGTACCGCAGCTGAACAAACACTATCACCTTCACGTAGAGGGCATGGAGCACTGCTTCAATGGCCAGGTGATCGCAGTAACCAAAGACTGGTTCATCATCCGTGATGAAGAAGCAGATCACGAGCAGGCGCTGCCGAAGGAACTCGTTACCTCATCGCAGGAGATCACCCCGGTATCTGCCGAGGAGAAAGCCGCGCGTAAAAACGCGCTGGCTGATAAGCTCGCTGCCCTGAAAGTGCTGTTCCCGAACGTGCCGGAAGAAGTCGTCAGCGCACTAATGACCATGGTTGAGCGTAAAGGCTTCAACATGGCTGAGGTGCAGATGGAAATCTTCGGTTCCCGCACCCGCCCAACTGCACATTAATAGCAGTTCCTGATCTGAATCCAAACGCTGGCAAATGCCGGCGTTTCTTTTTCCCGTGGCCTGACGGCCGGACCTAATTTTGTTTTGGAGACACTGCGATGAACCTGACTTTAAACCCAACCAACCTGAGCGCTGCAATCATCCGTATCCTGCAGGCTGGACTCGTTCCCTATGTAGAAGGCAGCCCGGGCGTTGGTAAATCGAACATCATCCACTCAGTTGCGCAGCAGCTGAAACTGAAAGTCATCGACCTGCGCCTGAGCCAGTGCGATCCGACTGACCTGATGGGCTTCCCGAACGTGCAGGGCGAGAAGGCGCGCTATGTGCCGATGGAGACCTTCCCGGTTAAAGGCGACGATGTGCCGGTTGGCTATGAAGGCTGGCTGCTGTTCCTGGATGAGTTCCCGTCGGCAAGCCGCGCAGTACAGGCAGCTGCCTACAAGCTGGTACTGGACAAAATGGTTGGCCAGCACGAGCTGCACCAGAACGTGGCCATCGTCTGCGCCGGCAACAAAGCATCCGATAAGGCGATCGTAAACTCGCTGTCCACGGCAACGCAGTCCCGCCTGGTTCACCTCGAATTGGCGGTAAACCTGGACGACTGGACCGCCTGGGCATCTGCCAACGGTATCGACAGCCGCATCATCGGTTTTCTCAACTATAAAACCAGCCTGCTGCATAAGTTCAGCCCGGATCACCAGGATAAAACTTTCCCGTGCCCGCGCACCTGGGAGTTTGCAAGCCGCCTGTCTGTGAACCAGAGCGTCAGCATGAAAGACCTGCCGCTGTTCGCCGGTACCGTAGGCCAGGGCGCAGCGCAGGAATACATCGCGTTTGCCGAGCTCTACCAGTCGCTGCCGCGCATCGAGGAGATCATCAAATCTCCGGAGACCGTGAACATCAGCGAAGAAATCTCCATCCGCTTTGCGATCGCCACCTACGTGGCAGACCACATCAGCGAAACCAACGCCGAGCAGGTCACGAAGTTCCTCGACCGCCTGGACGTGGAAATGCAGGTGGTGGCGTATCGCCTGGCGCAGTCCCGCAAAGCCGCGCTGCTGGGTAATAAAGAAGTGTATGGCCGCCTGGTAAAGCTCGCGACTTACCTGAACTAATTTTTCTTTTTTGATTTTTTGGAGACTGAGATGCAAGACCTCAAAGATATGTACGATCGCGCCAAAATGGGGCTGTTCGCTAAGAAGGGTGCGATGTTCATCAGCACCCTGTATTTCTCCCTGAAAATGTCGTGGGACGAGAGCATCCCGACCGCGTGCACTGACGGGCATGTCCTGAAAATTAACCCTCAGTTCTTCCAGAAAATCTCCAAAGAAATGCGCCCGACGCTGCTGGCTCATGAAGCCTGGCACGTCGGCCTGCTGCACCCGTTACGCCGCGGCAATCGCGACCCTGAAAAGTGGAACGCAGCGTGCGATTACGCCATCAACATCATGCTCAAGGATCTGGGTTATCACTTTGACCCGAACCTTGGCCTGATTGATGACAAATACCGTGGCCAGACCGCCGAGCAGATTTACGATCAGCTGCCGGATGGCCCGGGCGACGGCTCCGGGTTCAGCAACATGGGCGGGATGGGTTCAGACCTGTCCAGCCCGCAGGGCAACGGTCCGAAGGATCCGAGTCAGCCTGATAAGCCAGGCCCGCGCATGAGCGGCCTGAGCGAGCAGGAGATCGAAAACCAAATCATCGCGACCCTGGTGAAAGCGACGATGGCCTCCAAAATGTCCGGCAAGGAAGCTGGAGTCATTCCGGGTGACCTGGAAGCGTACCTCGATGCAATGCTTAACCCTAAGCTGGCGTGGGAGACGATCCTGGAAAACCACATGAATGACCTGATAAAGGATGACTACTCCTGGTCCCGGCCAAACCGCCGTTTCCTCCCTGAGTACTATCTGCCCTCACAGTTCGGTGACGGCCTGAGCCGCATCAACTGGTATCTGGATATCTCTGGTTCAATCACGGATAACCAGGGAACCCGATTTAACAGTGAAGTGCGCCACGTTCACGAGCGCTTCACTCCGAAGGAGACCAATATCATCTCCTTCGATACCCGTATTCAGGATGAATACCGGTTTACTGATGATGAGCGGTACACCGGCCTGGAGTTCCATGGCCGCGGCGGTACCGATCTCGACTGTGTGTTTGAGCATGCCCGGGCAAACCCGCCAGACCTGATGATTGTGTTCTCAGATCTGCACTGCCGGCGCATCACTGAGGAGCCACCGTTCCCGGTTATCTGGATATGCGCGGATAACCCGAATGGGACCGTGGAGTTCGGGCGCCTCATTCACATGGACACCGACGAATAACAACAAAGCAGTAGATTGTCTCCTTGCCCCCTCGTGGGGCACTTTTTTCATGGAGTAGTTATGAGTCTCAAACCAATACAGAAGGCGGCGCTCTGGCGCCGTATCGAGCGTTACCGCGATGCGATGATCGACGACGCGAATAAGGGCGGACTGGTCAGCCTGGAAGAACGCGATGAAGTTGAAATCGAAGCGGCGGACGCTTCCCGATCGCTTCTTCTATATATAGAAAGAATTTCGGCGAAGCCAGTTGATGGCGGAGAGGGGCGGCCCGGGTAATTCCCGGGCTCTAATATAGTACTGCTGTGTGTAGTCGCCCTCGCCAACCAGCAGGTCATCTCAAGGGCGGTGTCAATGTACCTTGTATTACCCGGTAACAATATAGCGAAGATCTTAAAAGTAGGATTTTTGCTAATGGCGATAGGATTTATCTTAATTTTATCGTACCATGCGCGATTAATGATTGCCCATCGTAACGATTGTAATGAATGGCAGCAGCGAACCGGTAATGCGATTTACTGGCTCGACGGTGAATGCTACTGGGTGGTGGCTGGGAAACTTGAACCAGCGCCATACCTGGCTCCCGAGCTGTCACATGCCCGACCTGTCGATCTGAGTGGCATGCGCTCCGTCCGGTACCCGTACGGAAAATGCACGCCCACTACGTACGACTCCTCTGGTAAAGCCTGGTCCGGAATCTGTGAAGCCACGGATGCTGACCCGGAATCCTATCTGTTTACGGTGGCTCCCTTAATCGGAGAGTAACCATGCGCGGCTTCTGCTGCTACATCTTAGGCGTTACCGTCACTGGCCTGTTCGCAACCTCAATGCTGACAGTCATGATGATCTACGCCTTCCTTTGGTCAAAAGGAGCAATATGACGATCGCTGTTCTGCCCGGACAACACTGGGCGCATTACAACGGCCAGCGCTACTCAGTGCTCCTGCTGACTAACCAGCAGAGCACGCAGGAGCGTTACCCTGTCACTGTGGTGTACCAGAACGTGGATAACCTCACGACCTGGTCACGCCCGCTATCTGACTGGCACCGCAGCTTTACGCTCGTTGCCGATCGCAACCCTGAATCTGAGGCCCATGATGAGCAGTCCGTGCCCCTACTGCAGCAAAACCCCCAAGCTGGTCACCGGTAAAGAACTTTTCCCTCATCTCCCCAAACTCAGCAGTAAACAGTTCTGGCAGTGCAAACCCTGTGGCGCCCACGTCGGCTGTCATCCCAACACCAACCGCGCCATGGGCCCGGTAGCCAACGCCGAGCTGCGCAAAGCGCGCACCGACGCGCATACGGCATTCGATCCGCTGTGGAAGCTCAACTATATGGAACGCAACGCGGCCTATAAGTGGCTGGCTGAAACCATGGGCATCGACGCCAAAAAAGCCCACATCGGGCACTTCGATATCGACCAGTGCATGATGGCGCGCGCCGTCAGCATTGAAAAATTTCAGGAACTGATGATGTCCTGATGGACTTCTGGATCACTTTCCGTAAAATCCCGTGACGCTAATTTGTCTATAGGATTAATCCGAAAGTGAAAGATATTGTTGATATTGCCAACGAGCGTATGGAGGTAGCCCTGGCGGCTGCCCTGACGCACCGCAAACCCACGCTCAAGCCGAAAGGCGTCTGCTACAACTGCGACGAACCAATCCCTGGTATCTACTGCGACGCCGATTGCCGTGAAGATCACGAGAAGCGCGAGCGCAACGCCATTGGACGCCGCTAATGCCTAAGTTCCGCCACAAAAACATCTGTACCCAGAACATCCAGTTCATCATGGCTACCATGCCCGACTCCGATAATAAGCAGCACCTCATGGAGCTGACGCGCTTTATCACGTCGATTCTGCTAGCGATGCATAACAGTTCCCTTTCACCCCGCTTTGCCGCGCTCACCTGCGCCCGGAGCATTCTGTTTCGCCAGCGAGGCGTGACAGCCAAAACCCGCAGGGTTTTGCTGGCGATCGCCGAAGCGCAGCGCCCAGAGCAGGTCATAAAGGATCTGATTGTTTCCATCAACACTATCGAGGCCGACTACGCCCGCAAAATCAGCAGCGGGCTGTTTTCGGCTGCGTAGTGCGCCATCAACTCAAAACCCGGGAGGGGTATCTGAATGACGTTAACCAATGACCAGCAGAATGCGCTGGCCAACTTCACCGCGTTCATGCTCAGTGACGCGCGTTTCATGGTGCTGCGCGGGCCTGCTGGCACCGGTAAGACGTTTGTTCTGAAAGAGATGATCCAGTCTCTCAAAGAGCCCAATGGCGTCATGGCGCTGATGGGCGGCCAGCCGATCAAGAAAGCCATGGTCACCGCCACCACCAACAAGGCGGCCGAAGTGCTTTTCGACGCCATGAAGGGCACAAAGGGCGTGAAGGAGGTCACCACCATCCACAGCGCCATGAAGCTCAGCATCAAAAATGACTTCGATAACGGCACAACTCGCCTGGTGAAGTCGAAGGAATTCCAGATCGTGCGGAACACCCTGATCGTCATCGACGAGTGCTCGATGGTGGACAAGCAGCTCCTGAAAATCCTCAAAGAGGGTACCGTGAACTGCAAATTCCTGTTCATGGGTGACGAGTGCCAGCTGGCCAGCATCTTTGAAGACGAGAGCGAGGTATTCGCGCTCGACGGCTATCAGGTGCAGATGGAGGAGCCTGTCCGCAACCGCGGTGTGCCGGCGCTGAAAGCTGTCTGTAAGCAGCTGCGCACCATGGTGAAAACAAGCGTATTCACCCCCGTGGTTCCCGATGGCCAAGCCATCGTCTACCTCACCAATGAGGAGATGCAGAACCGGCTGCGGACCGACTTCATTCTCCAGGACAGCACCAATAAGCGCATCCTGGCGTACTCCAACAACCGGGTGCAGACGTACAACGCCTACATTCGTGAGGAGCGCGGTCTGCCGCGGGAGTTCCAGCCAGGCGAAACGCTGGTGTGCAACAACGTGGTCATGCACGACGGTACCAGCACGCGTGTTGAGCAACTGTTCACTGTAAAGAGTACCGGCGCCGTATATCACGACCCGGACATGCTCAAAGAGTTCGGCTGGGAGATCCCCGTTTATAAAGTCACCACCAGCTGCGGCGAATCGCTGATCCAGCCGGTTGACTATGAGCAGGTCACCTGGGCGCTCAAGCAGCTGCAGAAGCACCGGGCCTGGGAGCCTTATTTCCGCTTTAAGCAACGATTCTCCGATCTGCGGATGCCCCAGGCGTCCACGGTCTACAAAGCGCAGGGCTCAACGTATGACGAGGTGTACATCGACCTCGGCGACATTGGCAACTGCCGCAACCCGATGCAGACGCTGCGTATGCTCTACGTCGCATACAGCCGCGCCGCCAAGCGCGTGTTTC
>NZ_MAYN01000003.1 GCF_001691555.1 Pantoea eucrina
CGCCGCCGTTCACGTGACGGCGACCATCACGACGATAAGCCTTAACCGGCCTGCCGCCGTAAGCCCGCGATATCCTGCGATCACCATTACGTCTTCCGGAAAAGACACGTTCTGCAGATGCAGACGCGGCTCCGGACTGAACGGCGTCACTTTGCTGCCCGCGAAGCGGGTACAAAGTGACGCGTGAAAAAACCACGCTGCAGCCGCTGCGGCACAATGCCTGACGGCGATTTCCACAATCTGACGTGCACGTATTACGTGTTTTCATACGCCCTGAACGGGCTTTTAACCACAACGCTGCCGGCGCGACCGCAGGCAGGTTTCATTGAGAAAGGAAAAAGATCGGCTCGGTATCGATGGCGACACCAGGAGACTGGTGTGTGGAGGGAGCCTGACGCAAGTCAGCCCGGCGTAAGCCGCGAACAGGTCAGCGACCTGGGGAAACCTCGCAAGAACTCAACAATCTGTCATCCCGATGCACAGATACCAGCTGAGACGCAGGAAGCGCAAAAGTAACCGTGTCGTCGGGACCGGAACACCGGATAAAAATGAGGTTACAGGTTTTACGACCTGTTATTTCCAGAACTGCCACCACTTAACCGGGGGCGGTAAGGGCTGCTGCACGTCTTTTTTATGCTCAAGCAACTGCAACGATTGTTTGAGGCTGTCGATATGCGATTCCTGAGCAGAAACGAGCGTTCTGAGGTGTTCAACTTCCTGTTTTAAGCTGCTAACCATCTGTTCAGATGGTGCAGGTGTCACTGTAACACGCTGTTCAAGAACCTGTTCAAATGGCTGTTCTTGGACAGGTTTTGAAATGTCACCGAAAACACGGATAAGCTCTGATATATCTACCATTTTTGCATTGCGTACACCTGCACAAGTGGACAGATCACCTGTTTTTATTAACCTGTGCAGCGTTGTTCTGCTCTTACCTGTAAGCCTGGCGGCCTCACTGATCGATACTTTTGCCATCCGTTTACCGTTATTCTTGCTCTAACCTGCCCAAAAGGACATCATGAAGGCGTTCAGCACCTTCATGAAGCTTTTCGCACATATCGGCTTCATCGTCTAAATCAATCTCGTTGAGCTTTTCCAGCAGGAGCAGACTCTGAGCCTGAATGAATTTTGCCATGTTCAGCGCAGTTTTTTGCTGTTTCGTCATCAGACGCTCCGGTGCGTACGTGCCATATGCTGAAAGCGGGTGAAATGACGCTTCCTCGGTTCCCCTGGCTGCGCCAGACGAACGCTGCGGCGAGCGTTACCGGCTAACGACGAAAAGGCTTAGGTTTGCTCCAGGTGAATTCAGCAGCCTGACGTTCGTCGGCCCGTGCCTGTTTAGCGGCCTCAGCTTCACGCTGTCCCAGAAGCTGCTCACGGGCAACTCGCAACACCTCTTTTTTTTCCGGCCCGGACAGCTTTTTGCCTTTTGCCCGTTCCGCTGCAAAGACAGCATCATCAAGAAACTGCTTTTCAGTCTTAGATACAACATGCAGACGACCAGCCATAAACCCTCCAGGTCAACGTCAACAGCGCCCCCCTTTCCCCCCGAGCCTGGTCCCCGGCACCCCGGTTTTCCATAGGCTCCGCCCTCCTGACGAACATCACAGAAATCTGCCGATTCCCGGTGCTCAAATCAGAAGGGGCGAAACCCGACAGGACTTAAAGATACCGGACGTTTCCCTCCGGTGGCTCCCTCGTGCGCTCTCCTGTTCCCACCTTACAGCTTAGCCCGTGTATTTCCGCTGTTATGGCCGCGTTTTCTCATACCACGCCTGACACTGGGTGCTGCTTAGGTGGTTCGCTCCAAGCTGGGCTGTATGCACGAACTCCCCGTTCAGCCCGACTACCACGTCTTGTTCAGGTAACTGTTCTCTTGAGTCCAACCCTGACAGACACGACAAAGCGCCACTGGTGGTAGCCAATGGTAACCGGTTTGCAGAGCGAAGTTGTTAAGGATAACTCAACAAGAGTTCTTGAAGTAGCAGCCTGACTACGGCTACACTGGAAGGACAGTTTAGGTATCTGCGCTCTGCTGAAGCCAGTTACCACGGTTCAAAGAGTTGGTAGCTCTGAGAACCTTGAAAAACCACCGTTGGTAGCGGTGGTTTTTTCTTTTCAATGATAATATCTTCATAGCAATCTATCAGCAAGGCCTAACGAGACATCGATGTCGCAAAATTCAAATACATTAAAAAAAATAAGACAAGCAATTAAAGAACTTAACCTCAAGGAAATATCAATAAAGGATGATGTAAGCCCTAAAGGAACTATTATGCTCAGAGTCATAATAGAAGGGGAGAATACAGTATTAACTATTATTACCAATGACCTTCAAGACAAGCTTTTTTTATCAATACTATTACCAGTAGAGTATGATGAGCTGGCAAACAAAGAAAAGGCCAAGCAAGACAAACTATACAAGGTGTCTAATGAGTTCAATTCAATATGTAGAAATCTAAAATGCTTTATTACTGATGCCGAATTAGGAAGGATGATATTTTCAACGGAGACTAGGCATGATAAATTGATCGCCGTGCCTTTGCTAAAAGAAGAAATGGTTTATTCAATAGCATCAGTAAAAAGCGCAGTTGATATATTCAATGGGTTATTGAAGGATAACTAAAATGGCTGCAAAAAAAGAAAACAAAAGCAGCTCTCGTAAAATGCTCCGCATTTTTTTATTCTCGACGTTAGCATCTTTAGCTACTGTTTTGTTACCTGTTGCTGCTTTTGCTTTTATACCTCAATCATGGGGCGATGGTTTAGCCTATAAGCTGTCATATCCTATTGCTGCTGCAATTTCAGCCTTATACATCACTTGGCGTATCGAGGTGGAAAAAGACAGCTTAAATGAGAAGATAGATGAGCTTAATGATGAAAAATCAAACTTGGAAGAAGCTTACAACATAAAACATAAGCAGTTCCAAAAAATTGTCATTGCTGAGTTAACATCACTAGCAACAAAAAAACACCAGTCTATGCAGGCAATGAAAGAACATTGTGGGAAAATTCTTAACTCTGTCGCACAGGATGGAATATTAAACTACTCAGCAAAGGAAATGATTCGGCATATTTCAAGCTTAGGTTTTAATAAAGCATCGACTGAAGTAGGTGGTGAAAGTAACGAGGTAAATCCAAGTACAGTTGGTGACAAGATAAACTTTAAAGGTGATCATTCATTTTATAATATCGCCAAGAAAACAAAAAACACAACCACATAATAAAAAATAGAATTTGTTTATTTTTTTGGTAAATTTATAGAAAAACTGTCCGGCTTGGCCTTTCATTTTATAATGAAAAAATAAGCTCCGTGATTGCAAGGCGCCACTGGAAAACATCCTATATCTAATTTAATTAATATTACTATTACTATTACTATTACGACCTGAGTCGTTTTAATCGAGCTAAAGCTACTAAAAAATAAGAAGCAATCGATATGATCTTTTTAGATTTTTACAGTTTTTTTGCGGTTTTTGTCGCGTTCAATCTGGCCAAAATCCATTAAAATCGGCAACATCCATTTTAATTTAAATGCAGGGCCTTCACACCAGAAATCATTTGAGCTATCGTTATCTGTTAGGCACGCAACAAAAAACCCTTCAAAAACAGGCACTCATCGAAATGGAGTCTGGTAATGGAAAAATTTAGAGGCATTAACTTTACCCTTCATACTTTTAGAATTAGCGCTCAAAACCGTGAAAGAGTTACATGCAGTAATTGTGGAGAAAATGTATCATTTAGCGATGTCGTTGATGATATTGACGATCCTGATGATGTTGTTGCTTGCCCTCATTGCGGCCAATATGAATTTGATACAAATCATCAGCCATAAGAACCAAAATCCCAAAATAATCCGTCCATAAAGGCGGATTATTTGTATAAGAAACCATCTCAATTTACCATAATACCCCTTGGGCGCACCCCCGCAGAGGCCCTCAGCGCGATTCTGCGGCCTGAGGGTCGTTTCCGGCACCTTTCCCCGTCCATATCCCCAAAAAACGCTCCTGATTATTTCTGCGCGTCTGCATGGCTATGCACGCAGGTGAATGGCGGGCGGTTCCGGGCGGATGCTGGCACTAAAGCCGCGTTTTCGCAGGAAACGGTCATTTCCGGTAACGGTGAACGGGCGCGCAGTTTACTGTGCGATCGTGAGGCGTTGGACAAGCCGGCAGGCGCGGCAGATAGTTTACTCAATGCAGCCTATCGGCCTGCATTCGTCAAAGAGAAAAGGAGATTCACATGTCTAAAAATACTTCAAAAGGCCCATCGTCAAGTAACCCTGATAACGGTGGTAACTGGCCATCCACGACAGGAAACAAATCCGGAGGAGGCAGAGGTAATGCACCATCACGCACAAAATCGGGTAATGGCGCGGGCGCGAGGCGGTAGGGGTTTTGAGAGCCAGCTGCAGGCTCAGGAGAAAACATTCTGTTTTCGGGGCAAGTACTTTCAAATGACGTCATTTGGAAGCGCTTGCCCTATCCTGCATCGCAGCGCATGGTGGCATCCGCTACCCCTTTGCGAATCCTGCCCTTGATCTGAACATCAGAGAAATTTCGTACGTACGAAATCCAGGGTATCGGGCAGCGCCTGATGAAACGTTCTGGAGTGCCGGCGGTACTCCAAAAACACATCTTGTCCCACTGGTTTTGTCACGGGCGCAAAGCGGCGGTAATGACAAAACATTTCCTGTCCGAAATCAGCGACGGCTGACGGGCAGCAACTTCTGCGTGCTGAGAAAGCCCTCAAGGCTGAGATCTTCGTTCAGCTCGTCCCAGTGAATGCCGCGCGGACTCAGCTCGAATTTTTCCAGCTGCCCGGCGCCCGCTTTTTCCAGGGCAGGAAAGTATGAAAGCGGCACGCCCAGCGTGCGCCCGTCACTCAGCTGCAGCCAGATGTTATACGGGTCAAATCTGGCAGATTTGATTGAAACGCTCACCACCACCTCCGGTTGACCGTCACGAATTTACGTTGATAGTATGTCCGAGTAGCTCTGTCGTCCATGACGACCACCAATGATCCTGATGCCTGAGAGGATCGCCTTCGGGTGGCACATAACACTCCTGCAGCCTGAAAGGGAGAACACATCAGTGTGGTACATCTGCCCGCCTTTGGAAGCAGATATCGTCAATCACGGCTCCTACTGCCTGGCGATGAAGGTACATTCCACAAAGCAGTGAACAGCGAAGCCTGTCCTGCCATCCGCCGCCGCCGTTCACGTGACGGCGACCATCACGACGATAAGCCTTAACCGGCCTGCCGCCGTAAGCCCGCGATATCCTGCGATCACCATTACGTCTTCCGGA
>NZ_MAYN01000004.1 GCF_001691555.1 Pantoea eucrina
CGAGTGCCCACACAGATTGTCTGATAAATTGTTAAAGAGCGGTGCGTCCAGCGCCTTAAGCGTCTGTCGCGAGGTGGCGTATATTACGCTTTCCTCCTTCAGAGTCAAACACTTTTTTCAGCGTTTTTCTCCGGCGGAAGTTCTTACCGAATCTTCCTGTCAACGCCGTTTCCCGTAAGCCGGTGTGCCGTGTCGATGGAGGCGCATTATAGGGAGTTCTTCCGGGCTGACAAGCGTTAAATGCAAAAAAAGTATCGTTCGCGCTATTTTTCGCCACAACGCTCTATTTCACAACGATTTGCCTGGTAACTGCGCAAATTCATGCGCAAATGCGCTTACTGCAGACCAGTCGGTGTACTCCACTTCTTTAGAAGTATCGGTTTCACCCCCGGTCATCCGCATGATTAACTGAATCATGACCCGGTCAAACCAGCGATAGCGTGGATAACGTAACGCGCCGGCAAACACTGCGCAGCAGTCGGGCTGCCATGGCGACTGCTCAAGAAATTTGCGGGTATAAGCATTAGTCTGCGGAGTACGCTTGTCCGCTTTGCGTGCCGTCAGGTTCACGCTAAAAAACCCGCTTGCCCGCTGCTGCAGCGCCTGCAGGTGCTGCGCGATAAATTTCATCAGTGCCGCATCAAAATGCCCATAGCGGATAGAGGCACCTATCAGCACGCGATCGTACTGTGACCAGTCAATCTGTCTCGTCTCTGCAAGGTCCTGCACATCACACAGCTGTTGGGGTACCAGCGTCTGGGCAATACGCGCTGCAATTTCGCGGGTTTGTCCGTCGCGGGTAGAATAAAGTATCAATGCTTTCATCACGGGTTCCTGTTTCTTTTATTCGCGCCAGAACGTTGGCGTGAACAGTACCAGCAGCGTAAAGACCTCAAGACGCCCGAACAGCATCGTCAGGATCAATATCCATTTCGCCACATCATTCATGGTTGTGAAATTGTCTGCGACTACGCCCAGTCCCGGCCCGAGGTTATTCAGTGTGGCTGCAACGGCAGCAAACGCGGAGAAGTCATCAACGCCGGTTGCGATAATGGCCAGCATGCTGAGCAGAAACACCAGCGCATAGGCAGAGAAGAAACCCCATACCGCCTCCAGGATACGCTCCGGCAGTGCCCGGTTACCCAGCTTGATGGTGTAAACCGCATTAGGATGTACCAGACGTTTCAGCTCGCGCGAGCCCTGCTTGAACAATAGCAGAATACGAATAACCTTCAGGCCGCCCCCGGTTGAGCCTGCCATACCGCCGATGAAAGCGGAACAGAGCAGCAGCACCGGCAGGAACAGGGGCCAGCGCGCAATGCTGTCGGTGGTGAAGCCCGCCGTTGTGGCCCATGACACGACCTGAAAGAAAGCCTGATTCAGCGTTTGCCAGCCGCTGTCATAAACATTATGCAGCCAGAGGACCAGCGTGCAGATCACCACCAGCGTAAACTGCACGCCAATAAACATCCGGAATTCAGGGTCACGCCAGTAAACCTTCAGATTACGACCGCTCAGCAGTGAAAAGTGCAGACCATAGTTACAGCCGGAAATCAGCAAAAAAACCGCAACAATCGTATTGATCGTCGGGCTGTTGAAATAGCCAATGCTGGCATCGTGCGTGGAAAAACCGCCAATCGCGATGGTAGAAAAGCTGTGTCCGATAGCATCAAACATCGGCATACCGGCCAGCCACAGGGCCAGCGCGCAGGCGATGGTCAGCACCACATAGATCAGCCACAGCGTTTTTGCTGTTTCTGCAATGCGCGGCCGCATTTTATTGTCTTTCAGCGGTCCCGGCATTTCAGCGCGATAAAGCTGCATACCGCCGACGCCCAGAATCGGCAGAATGGCGACGGCCAGAACAATGATCCCCATGCCGCCCAGCCACTGCAGCATCTGCCGGTAAAACAGAATCGCTTTCGGCAGAGAGTCGAGCCCTACCAGCGTTGTTGCGCCTGTGGTTGTCAGACCGGAAAAGGATTCAAAGAAAGCATCCGTAGCGGAGAGGTGGGGCTGTTCCGCAAAGATGAACGGCATCGCACCGACGCTGCCCAGTACAGTCCAGAACAGCACCACAATCAGAAAGCCTTCGCGCGGTTTGAGCTCGGTCTTCTGTTTACGGTTGGGCCACCAGAGCAGCGAACCAATGACAATCGCCATCAGGAACGTCTGACTGAAGGCACGGCCGGCACCGTCGCGATAAATCAGCGCCACTAAACCCGGTACAATCATGGTCACCGAGAATAAAATAACCAGCAGACCCACTATGCGGGTAATGGCGCGAAAGTGCATGGAGCCGTGTCCTTTGTTCAGTTATCCAGCGGGAGCAGCGATAGCGCCCCCCGGCTGTAATCAGAGAGGTTTTGCTTAAAGGCCGCTATCTGCGCATGAGGCAGCGCAATGCGCAGCGTAATGCAATCTTCATAGCGGCTCTCTTCAGTGATGCCGTTAAAACGCTGCAGCAGACGTTCTATATCGCTCATCTGCGCATAATCACAACGCAGCATAAAAGATTGCATCGGCACTTTGCGCTGACGCGGCAGCTGTTTCAGCCCCTGCTGCACCCCGCCACCGTAAGCTTTGACCAGCCCGCCGGTCCCCAGCATAACGCCGCCATAATAGCGTACGACGACGGCGGTGATCTCACCCAAACCGCTTCCCATCAGCTGCGCCAGCATCGGCTTGCCTGCCGTGCCGGAAGGTTCACCATCATCGGAGAAGCCCAGCTGTTGCGAATCGTCCGGTGCGCCGGCAACCCAGGCCCAGCAGTGATGCCGCGCAGCGGGATGCGCGCTTTTAACCTGCTGCACAAAAGCCCGTGCCGCTTCAGCGCCCGGCGTATGGGCCAGCAGGGTAATAAAGCGGCTTTTTTTGATCGTCTCTTCGCTGCTGCTTACCGCGTCAGCCGGAATATCATAAGCGTCCATCAGGCCAGATGCAGATCGCGCGTCATGTTCTCAATGCGATTAGGATGGATCACCACATTATCCTCAATGCGAATTCCGCCATACGGCTTCAGCGCATCAATCGCCTGCCAGTCAAAATGCTGGCTGTACTTGCCGCCGCGCAGTGGCGCCAGCAGCGAATCGATAATATAGAAACCGGGTTCGATAGTCAGTACCATGCCGGGCTCCAGAACCCGGGTGCAGCGCAGATAGGGATATTGCGCCGGCGCAGCCAGATGCGTGCCGTGGTCATCCTGCATAAAACCGGCCACATCATGCACCTGCAGCCCGAGTGGATGACCCAGGCCATGCGGCATGAAAGGCCCGGTCAGATTTTCAGCCACCAGCGCCTCTTCTGTCAGGCCTTTTACCAGACCAAATTTCAGCAGCAAACGCGCAATGCGCTGATGCATCTGCAGATGATAATCGGTATAGCGTACGCCCGCTTTCAGCGTGGCTATCAGCGCCAGCTCCTCTTTATTCATCGCCTCAACCAGTTCGGCATAGCGCGTTTTGCTTTGCGCCGCATAGCTGCGCGTTAAATCTGCTGCGTACCCTGAATACTCTGCGCCAGCGTCAATCAGAAAGCTGTGACGTTTGGCTGGCGGCTGGTGATCGAGCCGGGTGTAGTGCAGCACGGCTGCATGTTCGTTCAGCGCCACAATATTGCCGTAAGGCACATCGGTATCCCGGTGGCCGGTAGCGGTGAGGTAGGCAAGGTTGATATCGAACTCGCTCATGCCGGAGAAAAACGCCTCTTTGGCCGCGCGATGACCAGCAACCGCGAGCTTCTGCGCCTGACGCAGACAGGCCAGTTCATAATCAGTTTTGATACTGCGATGGTAATGCAGGAAATCGATCACCGCCTGCGGGTTAATCTGCGCGCTGCCGAAGCCCAGCTGCGCAGCACGTGCCGGTACCGGGCCAATATAGGCCACGTTTTCACGCGATGCAGGCAGCAGCGGTGCAATCTCATCTGCATTTTTCAGCCCAATGACCTCAACGTCTCCCGTCCAGAAGCTTTCCGGTAGCGGCTCGACGTTATGCCAGTAGTCGACGGGAGAATAGAACCACAGCTTGGGTTTATTGAGGCCATCGACCCACAGCCAGCAGTTTGGCACCTGCGTGACCGGCACCCAGGCTTTGAACTGCGGATTCACTTTAAACGGATAGGTGTGATCATCCAGAAAAACGGTCTGTAGCTCGCCGGAGTGGATCAACAGCGCATCCAGTTTGCCACGCGCCAGAATCTGTTGCGCCCGCTGCTGCAGCGTTTTGATATGCGCCTGATACAGTGTTTTCAGTGAATCCATGAACGAGTCTCCGATGTCGCGAAAGTGGCCGCAGTGTAGCATAGCCGCGGCGCTATTGGCGCGCCAGCCAGCCTGTGATCGCGGTATCAAATAAGCACACTGCCGTTTGCAAAACATGAGCAGGCCGCCCACACTCCTGTTCATCTGGTATGACCAGATCACTTTTCGCGGTTTCAGGAGACGGACATGCTCTACCAAGGCGATACCCTTTCATTACACTGGCTTGACGATGGCATCGCCGAGCTGGTTTTCGATGCTCCCGGCTCGGTCAATAAACTTGATATCAAAACCGTCGCCAGCCTGGGAGAGGCTCTGGATGTACTGCAGCAGCAGCCCGGCCTGCGCGGTCTGCTGTTAAGCTCCGCTAAACCCGCTTTTATCGTCGGCGCGGATATCACCGAATTTCTCTCGCTGTTTGATGCCCCCGAAGAGAAATTAAGCGCATGGCTGACTTTTGCTAACAGCATTTTTAACCGGCTGGAAGATCTGCCGGTGCCGACCATTGCCGCCATTGATGGCTATGCGCTGGGCGGTGGCTGTGAATGTGTTCTGGCAACCGACCTGCGCGTCGCGACGCCGGAGTCACGTATTGGCCTGCCGGAAACCCGGCTCGGTATCATGCCTGGCTTTGGCGGTAGCGTACGTCTGCCGCGCCTGCTGGGTGCCGACAGTGCGCTGGAGATTATTGCCGCCGGTAAAGATGTGGATGGGCTAAGCGCGCTGAAGCTGGGTCTGGTAGATGCCGTGGTCAGCCGCGATAAATTGCGCAGCGCTGCGCTGACGATGCTGCACGACGCCATTACCCAGCAGAGCTGGCAGGCACGCCGGGCGCCGAAGCTGGCGCCGCTGAAGCTGAGTCCGGTTGAAGCCGCGATGAGCTTTACGCTGGCGAAAAGCATGGTGCTGCAGACGGCAGGTAAACATTACCCTGCCCCGCTGACAGCGGTGAAAACGATTGAAGCCGCCGCCGGGCTGACGCGCGATGATGCGCTTAAGCTTGAAACGGCTGCCTTTGTGCCGCTGGCGCAGAGCGATGTCGCCCGCGCCCTGGTCGGGATTTTCCTCAACGATCAGTATGTTAAAAGCCTGGCGAAAAAACATAGCGCCCGCGCAGAGGTGCCGCAGCAGGCCGCCGTGCTGGGTGCCGGTATCATGGGGGGCGGGATTGCCTGGCAGTCGGCGTGGAAAGGCGTACCGGTTATCCTGAAAGATATCAGCGAGAAAGCGCTGACGCTGGGTATGAATGAAGCCAGCAAGCTGCTGAATAAACAGCTGGCGCGCGGCAAAATTGACGGAACCAAACTCGCCGCCGTGCTGACCACTATCCAGCCGGTGCTGGAGTATAGCGGTTTCAGACGCGCTGATGTGGTGGTGGAAGCGGTGGTGGAAAACCCGGCGGTCAAAGCGAAAGTGCTGGCCGAGACTGAACAGCAGCTGCGGGAGGATGCCATCCTCGCCTCCAATACCTCGACGATCCCGATTAGCGAACTGGCAAAAGCGCTGCAGCGCCCGCAAAACTTCTGCGGTATGCATTTTTTCAATCCGGTTCCGCGTATGCCGCTGGTGGAAGTGATCCGCGGCGAACAGACCTCAGAGGCAACCATCAGCAAAGTGGTCGCGTGGGCCAGCAAAATGGGAAAAACGTCCGTAGTGGTTAACGACTGCCCCGGTTTCTTTGTTAACCGGGTGCTGTTCCCCTATTTTGCTGCTTTTAGCCTGCTGCTGCGCGACGGTGCTGATTATCGCCAGGTCGATAAGGTTATGGAGCAGCAGTTTGGCTGGCCGATGGGCCCGGCGTGGCTGCTGGATGTGGTAGGTATCGACACCGCGCATCATGCGCAGCAGGTCATGGCACAGGGCTTCCCGACGCGCATGCAGAAAACGTATCGCGACGCCATTGATGTGCTGTTTGATGCGGGCCGGTACGGCCAGAAAAACGGGCTGGGCTTTTACCGCTGGGAACAGGATAAAAAAGGCAAACCGCAGAAGATACACGATCCGGACGCCGATACGCTGCTGAGCAGCGTCAGTGAACCAGCACGCGCATTCAGCAATGAAGAGATTATCAACCGTATGATGCTGCCGATGCTGCATGAAGTGGTGCGCTGTCTGGAAGAGAAGATTATCGCCTCACCGGCAGAAGCAGATATGGCGCTGGTCTATGGCCTCGGCTTTCCGCCATTCCGCGGCGGCGCTTTCCGCTATCTTGATACGCTCGGTAACAGCAATGTGGTCGACCAGGCCAGACGCTACGCACATCTCGGCACGCTTTATACGCTGCCGGAGGCGCTGCTGCAGCGTGCACACGCGCATCAGAGCTGGTATCCCGCCGTTCAACCTATTGATGAAGCGTCGCTGCAGCGCGCCTGAGGAACAGAGATGGAAAATGTCGTCATTATTGATGCCGCACGCACGCCGATGGGTCGCTCTAAAGGCGGTGCCTTTCGTCAGGTGCGGGCAGAGGATCTCTCAGCGCATCTGATGCGGGAGCTGCTGAGCCGCAACCCGGTGATCGACCCCGCTTCGCTGGATGATATTATCTGGGGCTGCGTGCAGCAGACGCTGGAGCAGGGGTTTAATATTGCGCGCAATGCCGCACTGCTGGCGGAAATTCCGCACCGCGTGCCCGCCAGCACGGTAAACCGTCTCTGTGGTTCATCCATGCAGGCGCTGCATGATGCTGCCCGCGCCATCATGACCGGCGATGCGCAGACCTGCCTGATTGGCGGCGTTGAGCATATGGGCCATGTCCCGATGAGCCACGGCGTTGATTTTCATCCCGGCCTGAGCCGGACAGTGGCAAAAGCTGCCGGCATGATGGGTCTGACGGCAGAAATGCTGGCGCGCATGCACCATATCAGCCGCGAGCAGCAGGATGCGTTTGCTTTCCGTTCGCATCAGCGCGCCTGGGCGGCAACGCAGCGCGGCGATTTTGCCCGGGAGATCATTCCCACCTGGGGACATGACGCTGATGGCGTGCTGAAGCGCTATGAGAGTGATGAGGTTATTCGTCCTGAGACCAGCCTCGAGGGCTTAGCCGCACTGCGCCCGGCGTTTGATCCGGTCAGCGGTACGGTTACCGCCGGCAGTTCATCCGCGCTCTCCGACGGCGCTGCCGCGATGCTGATCATGAGTGAAAGCCGCGCCCGTGAGCTGGGCGTGACGCCGCGCGCACGTATCCGCAGTATGGCGGTAACCGGCTGCGATCCTTCAATTATGGGATACGGCCCTGTGCCCGCCAGCAAACTGGCGCTGAAACGCGCCGGACTCAGCGTAGCGGATATCGGGCTGTTTGAACTCAATGAGGCTTTTGCGGCGCAAACCCTGCCCTGTATTAAAGATCTGGGGCTGCTGGAGAAACTGGATGAGAAAGTCAACCTGAACGGGGGTGCCATTGCACTGGGGCATCCGCTGGGCTGTTCCGGGGCGCGTATCAGCACCACCCTGCTCAACCAGATGACTCAGCATGACGTACAGTTTGGCCTGGCAACGATGTGTATCGGGCTGGGTCAGGGCATCGCTACGGTATTCGAACGTATATAAAACTGAGACCTGTGAATCGCACGTGTTCCCGCCCTGCCGGGCGGGTTTTTTTACGGCTGCGTCTCAAATAAACGCAAAGGCGTCGCCATACATCTGCGCTTCCAGTGCGCCGCGCTCGCTGCAGAAACGTTCACGGGCAATTTTTGCCATCTCAAAGCGTCCGGCGATATAGATATCATGTCCGCTCAGATCCGCATGATCCTGCATAACGGCGGTCAGTACCGTACCGCTGCGCCCCTGCCAGCCATCCGCAGGCTGCTCAACCACCGGGATCACCTTGAGATTCGGGTGTTTCACCGCCAGCGCTTCCAGTTCGTCCATATCGTAGAGGTGCTGCAGCTCACGTCCGCCCCAGTAAATGGCGATATCGCGATCGGGCTGCTGCGCCAGCGCGGTCAGCAGCAGTGAACGCGCGTAGGAGAAACCGGTGCCGCCGGCGATCAGAATCACCGGCCGCTCGCTCTCTTCCCGCAGCCACGCATCGCCGTGCGGCATATCAATCGTTACCTGCCGATCGCTTCTGATACGATCCATCACGGCCATGGCGTAAAGATTGAGATCGGATGCCCCAATGTGCAGCTCAATAATCTCTTTTTCCATTGGCGTTGAGGCAATGGAGAAAGGACGCTTGTCGCGTTCATCCATGACCACCATCAGATACTGACCGGCGCGAAAGCTAAATTCCGCTTCCGGGATCAGGCGAACGCGATATACCGTGTCGGTAATGGCCTCAACCGAAGTCACTTTGCAGCTTAACGTCGTCATAATTGCCCTTTCTTATGGTTCTCTGCTGCCGTCAGCGCTGCGGCGGTTCGGCAAAGATTGCTAACTCATCCCAGATTGCATCAATGCGCGCGGTAACCGCCGGATCTTTGACAATCGGCGTGCCCCATTCGCGCTGCGTTTCACCGGGCCATTTATTGGTGGCATCCAGCCCCATCTTTGAGCCCAGCCCCGAGACCGGTGAAGCAAAGTCGAGGTAATCGATCGGCGTATTCTCTACCAGTACGGTATCGCGCGCCGGATCCATACGGGTGGTAATCGCCCAAATCACATCATTCCAGTCACGCGCGTTTACGTCATCGTCACACACAATAACAAATTTGGTATACATAAACTGACGCAGAAATGACCAGACGCCAAACATCACGCGCTTGGCATGCCCCGCGTACTGTTTTTTAATCGTCACTACCGCCAGACGATAGGAGCAGCCTTCAGGCGGCAGATAAAAATCGACAATTTCCGGAAATTGCTTGATTAAAATTGGCACCAGCACTTCATTCAGTGCCACCCCCAGTACCGCAGGCTCATCGGGTGGACGGCCGGTATAGGTGGAATGATAGATCGGTTTACGCCGCTGCGTAACGTGCGTAACGGTAAAGACCGGAAAGCTGTCTACTTCATTATAGTAACCGGTATGATCGCCATAAGGGCCTTCCGGCGCCATGTCGCCCGGTTCAATGTAGCCTTCCAGCACGATCTCCGCGCTGGCAGGCACTTCCAGATCGCAGGAGACACATTTTACCACTTCGGTTTTGTTGCCGCGCAGCAGCCCGGCAAAGGCATATTCCGAGAGCGTATCCGGCACCGGTGTGACTGCGCCCAGTATGGTGGCGGGATCGGCACCCAGCGCCACCGCGACCGGAAAACGTTCACCGGGATGGGCTTTGCACCACTCCTGAAAATCGAGCGCGCCGCCGCGGTGTGACAGCCAGCGCATAATCAGGCGGTTTTTGCCGATGACCTGCTGGCGGTAGATCCCGAGGTTCTGGCGCTCTTTATGCGGCCCGCGCGACACGGTCAGCCCCCAGGTAATCAGCGGTGCCGCATCGCCCGGCCAGCACTTCATCACCGGAATACGCGACAAATCGACCTCATCGCCGCTGAAAATCTCTTCCTGACAGGGTGCATTACGCAGGCGCTTTGTCGGCATATTCAGCACCTGTTTAAACTGCGGCATCTTATCAAAGAGATCGCGGAAGCCTTTGGGTGGCTCTGGTTCTTTCAGAAACGCCAGCAGTTTACCGACGTCGCGCAGTGCGCTGACCTCCTCCTGCCCCATACCCATGGCCACGCGCTTTGGGGTGCCAAACAGGTTACACAGCACCGGCATGTCATACCCTTTAGGGTTTTCAAACAGCAGCGCCGGGCCGCCGGCACGCAGCGTGCGGTCGGCGATTTCGGTCATCTCAAGTTCAGGATCGATCTCCTGAGTGATGCGCTTGAGCTCGCCACGCTGTTCCAGCAGCGAAAGAAAATCTCGTAAGTCCTGGTATTTCATGTGGCTTCATTTTTCCGGCCAGAGTGAATCGGGAAATCGTGCAGATCCGTAATGGTCTGGCAGTCTGATACAGATGCGCCCTGGTCGTCAATTCTCTTGCCGCAAAGCGCGCAGATAACGCACTAATCAGAAAATTCGCAGAGAATTTCTCTGGCCGGCACGGTATACGCCAGCCGATACGCTATAACTCTGACTGCAGGTTTGTTATTCTTGGCATCCATTATTTGGGAGCAGTTATGGAATCCTGGTACTTACTCTATTGCAAACGTGGACAGCTGCTGCGCGCTAAAGAACATCTTGAGCGTCAGGCGGTGACATGCCTCAGTCCAACGATAGCGATGGAGAAACTGGTGCGCGGTAAACGCACCACCGTCAGTGAGCCGCTGTTCCCTAACTATCTGTTTATCGAATTCGATCCGGAAGCGATCCATACCACCACCATCAGCAGCACGCGCGGCGTCAGCCATTTTGTACGCTTTGGCGCTATGCCCGCCACGGTGCCCTATGAAGTGATTGAAGCGCTGCAGACCGATACACCGCAGATTGTTCTGGACCCTGAAACGCCGCAGTCGGGCGATGAAGTGCTCATTACCGACGGTACATTTGAAGGGTTACGGGCTATTTTTGCCGAGCCCGACGGTGAAACCCGCTCGATCCTGCTGCTGAATCTGCTGAATAAGCAGGTGATGCGCAGCGTGGATAACAAACTGTTCCGTAAGGTTTAAGCCAGCCTGAACAGCTGACGTGCGTTTGCGTCAGCCTGCGCACTCAGCGCCTCCGGCGTCTCTCCGCGCCAGCCCGCCACCTGCTGCACCAGATGAGGCAAAAAGCAGGGTTCATTGCGCCGTGAGGCCGGACGGGGCCGCATGTCGCGTGGCAGCAGATAAGGCGCGTCCGTCTCCAGTAATAAACGCTCAGCCGGGATCAGCGGCAGCATCTCACGCAGTGCCATCCCGCGGCGTTCATCACACACCCAGCCGGTAATGCCCACGGAGAGGCCCAGCGCCAGACAGCTTTCCAGCTCTGCGCGCGTGCCGGTAAAGCAGTGCACCACTGCTCCTGCCAGCTTCGGCAGCCACGGCTCCAGCACCGCAACAAAGCGATCGTGCGCTTCCCGGCAGTGTAAAAACACCGGCAGCTGCAGCTCGGCTGCCAGCGCCAGCTGGGCATCAAATGCATATTCCTGCTGCTGATGTGCAGCCAGATTACGGTTGAAGTCGAGGCCGCACTCTCCGATGGCAACCACCTGTTCGCTCTCTGCCAGACGGCGCAGCGTACTGGCTGTTTCTGCTGACCATTCACTGGCGTGATGCGGATGAACGCCGGCCGTAGACCAGCAGTAGCCGGGATGCTGTGCTGCCAGCTGTCGTGCCTGCTGGCTCTCCAGCGCGTTCGTGCCGGTAAGCAGCATGCCGGTGACACCTGCTTCACGCGCGCGCTTTACCACCTGAACGCGATCTTTTGCGAATTGCGTGCTGGTCAGGTTTACACCGATATCAAACATCTCTTTCCCCCAAATAAAAACCGCCCGGCAGGCGGGCGGTCTGTAAAACGCTTCACCCCGTGCGCAACGGGGTGTCCTGCGTAAACGCGATCAGGAGTCTTCCTCTGCCGCGCTACGCCCTTTACCCACGTAGTAGCGGGAAAAGAATACGCCGACTTCAAACAGGCAGTACATCGGAATAGCGAGCAAAGTTTGGGAAAAAACGTCTGGTGGTGTGAGCAGCATCCCAACAACGAAAGCGCCGACCAGGATATAAGGCCGTTTTTTTCGCAGGTCGTCTGGCGTGGTGATCCCGGTCCAGCAAAGCAGCACGATGGCTATCGGCACTTCAAACGCGACGCCAAACGCCATAAACAGCGTCATGACAAAGTCGAGATAGTTAGTGATGTCAGTCGCAATGGTGACGCCCTGCGGCGCGGTTTTGGCAAAAAAGCCAAACGCCAGCGGAAAGACAATAAAGTAGGCAAAAGCCACACCAACGTAGAACAGCAGCGTGCTGGAGAACAGCAGCGGCATCACCAGCCGGCGTTCGTGCCGGTAGAGCGCCGGGGCGATAAACGCCCACACCTGATAGAGGATCACCGGAACGGCCAGAAACACCGAGACGATAAGGGTCAGCTTGATCGGTGTAAAAAAGGGCGAAGCAACATCCGTGGCAATCATACTGGCGCCAACTGGCATCTGGCTGATCAGCGGCGCGGCGATCGCGTGATAGATATCATTAGCGAAATAGACCAGACAGAGAAAGATCGCAAACACGGCGATGATGCAGTTCAGCAGACGCTTACGCAGCTCGATCAGATGGCTGATGAGCGGCTGGGTATCTTCAACAGCCATGGTTATCGTTCATCTTTTGCAGAAAGGGGAGTGGATGAGTGCGCCGCATCAGTCCGATCGCTGACGGTTTCTGCGGCAGCAGGTGCCTGCGCCGGTGCGCTGGCGTGATGTTCTGCCTGCGCCGGCGTGACAGCAGCAGCAGCCGGAGGCACATCAGGCTTAACCGCGGCGGGCTGATGAATCGTATTGGCTTCATCTTCCGCTTTTTCGATATCAATACTCTGCTGAACAGATCGCTTCATGGAATCAGCGGTTTTGCGCAGCTCTTCCATTGACTGCTTCAGCTCCGGAGAGAGCGTTCCCTTTCCCGCTTCTTCCACTTTTGTCAGGCTGTCCTGCAGCTCCTGCAGCTTTAGCTCCTGCGCCAGCTCATGCTGCACATTCGCCGCCAGCGAGCGAATTGCCCGGATCCAGCCCACTACCGTTTTTACCGCCACCGGTAAACGCTGCGGCCCGAGTACAATCAGGCCGATCACGAACACCAGAACCAGTTCACTAAAGCCAATATCGAACACAGTTACACCTTACTTATCCCGCGGCTGATCTTTATTCACCGGGTCATGCTGTTTATCCGCCAGCGTTTTGGCATTGAAGTCAGCATCCTGCTCTTTAGGCAGATCTTTTTTCTCATCGTCATCACTCATCGCCTTTTTAAAGCCGCGAATGGATGAGCCCAGATCTGAACCGAGGTTGCGCAGTTTATTGGTGCCGAACAGAAGTACAACGATGACGGCAATAATGATTAATTGCCAGATACTGATACCGCCCATGAGATATGCCTCTGAAATACTTAATAAAACGAAAAACTGTAATGTGGCGGGCCGGGAAACCGGCTCCGGCCTGCGACATTACGCGATTTGCCCCAGGCAAACAATTAGTTTGTCTTGCGCCAGCCCACCAGCCAGGTCACGATGCCCGCCGCCATCAACAGCGCCGGGAAAAAGTCCCAGTCAGGCCGGCTCAGCAGTACTGCCGTCCCGCTTAACAGCAGCGTGGCTCCCACGCCAAACAGGTAGCGCGACTGGTGATGCCGGGTACGCTGCGCGTTCATTTCATTCACCAGTTTATCGACGCTGTGCTGCAATAACTTATGCTGGCGCATACTGTCGTAAAACAGTTCCGGCAGCTCCGGCAGTTTCTCAGCCCAGAAAGGCGCTTTCTCTTTCACCTTACGCACCAGCGCCGGAAGACCGATCTGATCTTTAATCCACTCTTCCAGGAACGGCTTCGCGGTTTTCCATAAATCGAGCTGCGGATAGAGCTGACGTCCGATCCCTTCAATATAGAGTAGCGTTTTTTGCAGCAGCACCAGCTGCGGCTGTACTTCCATATTAAAGCGACGCGCCGTGTTGAACAGATTCAGCAGCACGTGACCAAATGAGATCTCCGCCAGCGGCTTCTCAAAAATCGGTTCACAGACGGTGCGGATAGCAAACTCAAAATCTTCAACGTTGGTATCAGGCGGCACCCAGCCGGAATCCACGTGCAGTTCCGCTACCTTGCGGTAGTCGCGGTTAAAGAAGGCAATAAAGTTTTCCGCCAGATAGCGCTTATCTTCTTTGTTAAGCGATCCCACAATCCCGCAATCGATGCCGATATATTGCGGATCTTCCGGACGATCGTAACTGACAAAAATGTTGCCCGGATGCATGTCGGCGTGAAAGAAGCTGTCGCGGAATACCTGGGTAAAGAAAACCTGTACGCCGCGTTCCGCCAGCAGCTTCATATTGACGCCGTGCTGCTCCAGCGTAGCGACATCGGAGATCGGGATCCCGTAAATCCGCTCCATCACCAGCATGGTTTCGCTGCAGTAATCGGAGTAGACCTCCGGTACATAGAGCATGCGGCTCTGATCAAAATTACGGCGCAGCTGAATCGCATTGGCCGCTTCCCGCAGCAGATTGAGTTCATCAATCAGCGTTTTTTCATAATCGCGCACCACTTCCATCGGACGCAGCCGGCGGCCATCCGGCAACAGGCGCGGCACCCAGCGTGCCAGCCGGTAGATCAGCTTCATATCCGCTTTGATTACCGGCAGGATATCAGGGCGGATCACTTTGATGACTACTTTGCGGCCGTTGGATTTCAGCGTGGCGGTATGGACCTGGGCAATAGAAGCGGAGGCGAGCGGTTTGATATCAAAATCGTCAAACCAGGTCTCAACCGGACCGCCAATTGAGCGCTCAATCTGCGCTTTGGCTTTCACCCCGTCAAAGGGCGCGACGCGGTCCTGCAGGATTGCCAGTTCGTCGGCAATTTTTGGCGGAAACAGATCGCGACGGGTTGAGAGCATCTGACCAAACTTGATCCAGACCGGGCCAAGCTGCTCCATTGCCAGACGCAAACGCAGGCCCAGCTCCGCCTCTTTATGCTGGTTAGGGATCCAGAATACGCAGCGCCGCCACAGCCGCAGCGGCAGGGTGATGCGCATGTGGGGTATGAGCTCATCCAGCCCGTAGGTCAGAAAAATTTTGATAATAAAATATAAGCGCCGAAGTTCTCCGAGCGTCATTTCGCCTCCCGCTGTGCCAGACGTGCCTCAAAGGCGTTTAGTGAACGCTCCATTGCTTCAACCTCTTCTGCAAACCAGGCCAGCTCCAGCGCACCCGGCGCCAGCCGCCACTCTTCGGTCAGCACCTGACTGAGATAGTCCTGACGGCGCGTAACCTGCTGCTGCGCGAAAGCCAGCGCCCGTCTGCCGGCCTGACTGATACCCTGTGCTGCAATATCACCGGTCCAGGGCGCGAGATACTCTGCCGGATCGAGTTCAGCCAGATCCATTAACGCGGAGAACTGCTGCACCACCTGCAGATCGCCCTCAACGTTCAGCTCGCCGCTGCGGATCAGTCCGGTCAACTGCTGGCGATCGCGCAGTTTAGGCAAGGTGCTCAGGCGCAGGCTGACGCTGCAGTCGCTGCTGTCCTGCCAGTCGCCCAGCACGTCCAGTCGCGTTTCGCTGAATACCAGCACGAGAGGAAAATCGAGCTCCTGCAGGCGCAGCAGCAGCACTTTGCCTGCCAGGCGCTGCCGGGCGGCTTTCAGACTCCGATCGCGATAAAGTACACGATTCAGCGCGGTTTCAAGCGCGCCGGTAATAAGAGGGGTTAGCGTCATGATCACTCAGAACTTAAAGCCACGATGCAGCGCGACAATGCCGCCAGTCATGTTGTGATACGTACTGTTTTCAAAACCGGCGTCGTTCATCATCGCTTTCAGGGTTTCCTGATCGGGATGCATACGAATAGACTCAGCCAGATAGCGATAGCTCTCAGCATCATTCGCTACCAGCTGCCCGATACGCGGCAGAATATGGAAAGAATAGGCATCATACGCCTTGCTCAGCGGATCCAGCACCGGTTTAGAAAACTCCAGTACCAGCAGACGACCGCCCGGCTTCAGCACGCGAAACATGGAAGCCAGCGCTTTCTCTTTTTCCGTGACGTTGCGCAGGCCAAACGAGATGGTAATGCAATCAAAATAGTTATCCGGGAACGGCAGGGCTTCTGCATTCGCCTGCACATAGCTGACGTTGCCGGTGACTCCGAGATTACGCAGTTTTTCACGGCCCATTTTCAGCATTGAGCTGTTGATATCAGCCAGTACCACCTGCCCGGTTTCCCCTACCAGGCGGGAAAATTTCGCCGTGAGATCGCCGGTGCCACCAGCAAGGTCGAGCACGCGCTGACCGCGACGCACGCCGCTGCTGTCAATGGTAAAACGTTTCCATACGCGATGGACGCCGAACGACATCAAATCGTTCATCAGGTCATATTTTGCCGCAACGGAATGAAACACGTCCGCGACTTTGTCGGCCTTTTCACTTTTTGCTACAGTCTGAAAGCCAAAGTGAGTAGTTTCCTGCTGTGATTCATCTGCCATCGGTTTTACCTGTTCCACAAATAATTCTCTCCGAAGTGTATCAGAGTCGCGCGATCCGAGCACGTTGCCGCCGGTTATTCATTGATACGGCGCACTTCTGCCGCCGTTTCTGCGTCATCCTCTGCCCAGCGCTCATCCGCGTCATCCGGCAGTGCCTGCTGCACCAGCTGCGGATTAATGGGCCGCTTAACTTCTACGCCCAGCGACTTAAATGCCTCGCTCTGAGCGATAAGATTGCCGCGCCCTTCTGCCAGCTTTTTCATCGCCTGCTGATAGCTCTGCTGCGCCTTTTCCAGATTATGACCGATGCCGCTCATATCATCGACAAACAGCCGCATTTTGTCATAAAGCCGGGCGGCGCGATCGGCAATCCGCTGGGCATTGCGGCTCTGGTGTTCGTAGCGCCACAGATTATTAATAGTACGCAGCGCCACCAGTAGCGTGGTCGGACTGACCAGCATGATATTCTGCTGCAGCGCCTCGCTAATCAGCTCCGGCTGACGATCAATGGCCAGCAAAAATGCAGGCTCTACCGGTATAAACATCAGCACATAATCCAGCGAGCGTAAACCGGGCAATTGTTGATAATCTTTTCGTCCCAGCAGACGAATATGACCGCGCATCGCCGCAACATGATCCTGAATAGCCAGCTCCCGCGCGGCATCATCCTCAGCGTTAAAGTAGCGCTCATACGCGACCAGCGTCATTTTGGCATCAACCACCACGTCTTTGCCCTGCGGCAGCCGCACAATCACGTCCGGCTGCATGCGCCCCTGCTCCAGCGCGATGTTAACCTGGGTTTCATACTCATACCCTTCGCGCAGGCCGGACGCCTCCAGCACCCGGCTCAGCACCACTTCGCCCCAGTTACCCTGAATTTTATTGTCGCCTTTCAGCGCTTTAGTGAGGTTCAGCGCCTCCTGCGCCATCTGTGCGTTGAGCTGCTGCAGCTGGCGGATCTCATACGTCAGCGTATGACGCTCACGCGCCTCCTGACCGAAACTTTCATTAACCTGACGGCGGAAGCCATCCAGCTGATCGCGCAGCGGCGCAATCAGGCTGTTCAGACTCTGACGGTTTTGCTCATCGACACGGCGACCGCTGTTTTCAAAAATGCGGTTCGCGAGATTTTCAAACTGGGCGCTCAGGCGCTGTTCACTGTTGGTCAGCAGCCGCTGCTTCTCTTCTGCAGCAAAACGCGTCTCTTCCAGCCGGATGGTCACCTCGCGCAGTTCCGCTTCCTGCGCGCTATTGACCTCAAGCTGATTACGCAGCTCACGACTGAGCTGTTCACTTTCAGCACGCCAGTAATCCAGCTGCTGCAATCGCTCCTGCGCCCCGCTCAGGGTGCCATGCAGCTGCCGCAGCTCCTGTTCACGCTGCCGGAGCTGTTGCTGCAGCTGCTCCTGTTCCTGCTGCTGACGCCGCTGTGCCGCTTCCAGCAGGCGATGCTCCGCGGTTATGCTGGCGTGCTGCTGACTGGCACGCAGCTGCGCCAGCAGCCAGCCGATACCCAGACCGGCCAGTGCCAGTACAAGCGTGATAATAAGTTGCTGATCCATGATCCCCCCGCGCCTCGCGATGCTCAGGGGAAAGGTAAGGTTGGCCTGGCGGAATGTCTACTGAAATCTCTGGCAGCCAGGCCGCAGGACGTCAGCAGGCTCTGACCGTGAGTTCGCCCGCTTTCCAGGCGTCGATCAGGAAAAATGGCATCGGCAGCACCCATTCGCTCTCATTCACCACGCGTGCCGGATAACAGCAGCTCTGGCCGCCCCAGGCGATTTCAACCTGCTGCGTACCGTTATGGGGGGCTGTCACCTTACCGGTCATGCTGGCATAACCGGCGTTACTGCCGACGTGAAAATGTTCTGTCTGCCAGCGAACGGGCGCATGTGCCGGCCACGGCTGCGCCTGATGAAAATGAAAAAGGTCATCGTGACTGAGCAGGCTGGCGCGAACGGTGGGCCATAGCGCCACTTTGAGGAAATATTGATCGGTAAAGCGCTGACTGCCGGTGTAGTGTGCCATAAAGTCGCGCATCTGCTGCGCAAGGTTGCGGAATACGCCGTGACAGCCGCCCCACATACCGGCCAGCAGCAGCTCGGTGTGGGTAAAGTAGTCGCGCATATGATGAAACCAGAACGGCGAGTCGAGCCAGGCCTGTACCGCCGCGGCTTCACGCTCCGACAGCAGCGAGTCGGCGTCGCGGATGATAAAGCGTCTGACCGCAGGATCATCCATGACCAGAAAGCGCCAGAGCGTAGGCTGGATCTCTTTTTCATCAGACATATCAACCAGCTGCGCCCCGGCGTGCTGCAGGCGCTGCCAGACGTGCTGCGGCACGCTCGCATCGAGATACACGCGGCAGTGCCAGGCCGGATAGAGCTCGCGCGCGACCTCAACGTTTTTAATCAGCGTTTCGCAGTAGCGCGGCTGATTGCCATACAGGCTGAACGCAATACTGTTTTCAGCCGGATTGTGCGGGTTAAACGCGGGCGGCGCATCAGCCGGAAACGGGTGCTTTTGTCCGGCAGAAAAGCGGGCGTCAGAATGCATCAGCGAAGCCTGGCCGTAGCGCGCCACCTCATCCGGCTTCTGCAGCCAGCCGCAGACTTCAGTCAGGCCATCCAGCCAGGTCTCTGATGCCTGCGCACGCTGCGCGTCAGGGGCCTGGCAGATCTTCTGATAAACGTTGTACGACTTTTTATAGTCACCGGTGCGCATCAGCGTCAGGGCATAGTCGCTGAGCACCTGCATATTATGTGGCATCACCCGCAGTACCGCTTCACAGCACTGGCGTGCCCGCGGGTAGTCGCCGTCGGCCATGGCCTGGCGAAACTGCGCGGCGGCGTGTTCAACGCGCGCCTGCGCAGCAGCAGAGTTATTGACAGAGGCGGAACGGGGAGCGGAGAAGGTTTTGCGCATATAAGGGATCCCAAAGTTCGCTGAATAGGTGCGCATCCTGATTCGTCAGCGGCTGAGTTCCCTGTGAGGCTGGTCCCGCATCCATTACCGACTGGCGCGCTACAACAAGCGACGCGCGGCTTCAACCACGATTTTCACGGCGTCGCTCTCGGTCTGCTTCATGGTCGCCGCGTCCGGGATCTCTTTTTGCGTACGGTTCACAATGACGCCAGCCACCATGCCGGCACGCAGTCCCTGACTGGCGCACATGGTTAACAGTGTAGCGGATTCCATCTCATAGTTAAGCACGCCCATCGCCTGCCACTCCTGCATGGAGCCCTGGAAGCGATTCACCACGCGCCCGGAAAAGGTGTCGTAACGCTCCTGCCCCGGGTAGAAGGTGTCAGAAGAGGCGGTGATGCCGATATGGGTACGCGCGCCGCAGTTTTCTGCTGCCGCGACCAGCGCCGTGGTACAGGTAAAATCAGCCACGGCCGGAAACTCCATCGGCGCAAAATGCAGGCTGGCACCATCAAGGCGTACTGAGGCGGTGGTGACCAGCACATCGCCCACGTTGATGTGCGGCTGAATGGCACCGGTGGTACCCACGCGCAGGAATGTCCGGACGCCAAGCTGCGCCAGCTCCTCTACTGCAATTGAGGTTGAAGGACCACCGATACCGGTTGAGCAGACGACCACCGGCTTGCCGTCGATCTCCGCCAGCCAGGTGGTGAATTCGCGATGTGACGCCAGATGCTGCGGGTTATCCATCAGCGCAGCAATTTTTTTCACCCGCTCCGGGTCGCCCGGGACGATCGCCAGCGTAGCGCCTTTCAGGTCAGCTTTAGTGATACCAAGGTGGAAAACGTCAGACTGGGTCATATCAGACTCCTGCTAATTAAGTAGTGTGACGCGCACTCTACGTGAGGCAGCGCGACAAATATGTGATGCCACTCACTTCAAATAATGAAAGTTACATTAGCAACCGCTTCATTTGTGATTTTAATCACAATATGACGCGCCATTTCGCCTATTTGTCAGCTACCGTGCTGCGTAAGCTTGAGTAGCAATGTTAATACAGAAACCGCATCTGAAAATCTGTTCCTTTTTACCCTGTAAACGTCCGGCCATCATGACCAGGCTATAGTTACCTGATTGCGCACCTGCCAGCACGGAGAGAACCATGAAAACCACAGACAATATGGCACAAGAGTCGGCCCCGGGTGGCTTCGCCTCGGCGGCGCAGCCCGCTGCCAGCAGCACAATAATTACCCAAAGCGATACGATTCAGTGCGGCGAAACCTCTATTCCCAGCCAGGGTGAAAATCTGCCTGCCTGGTATGCACGTCCTAAGTCATTCAGCGGTACGCTGCCAGTAGTACTGGTGGTCCAGGAAATTTTTGGCGTACATGAACATATCCGTGATCTGTGCCGCCGCCTGGCGCTGGAGGGCTATCTTGCCGTGGCGCCGGAGCTCTATTTTCGCGAAGGCGATCCGCAGGAGTATCACGATATCCCGACGCTGCTCAGCGAGCTGGTAAGCAAAGTGCCTGACAGCCAGGTACTTGCCGATCTCGATCACGCAGCAAACTGGGCGGCACGGCACGATGGCGATATTCGTCGCCTGGCGATCACCGGCTTCTGCTGGGGCGGTCGGATCAGCTGGCTGTTCGCCGCGCACAATCCTCAGGTGCGTGCCGCAGCCGCATGGTATGGCCGTCTCGAAGGAGAAAAAACGCTGAAGCAGCAGAAACATCCGATTGATATCGCCGTCGATCTGAACGCGCCGGTGCTCGGCCTGTATGGCGGCCAGGATGAGGGCATTCCGCTGGAAAGCATCGACAAAATGCGTCAGGCGCTGCATGCCGCGAATGCGAAAGCGGAAATTGTGGTCTATCCGGACGCCGGACACGCGTTCAACGCCGATTATCGTCCGGGCTATCATGCGGAATCCGCCCGGGATGGCTGGCAGCGTATGCTGGCCTGGTTTAAACAGTATGGGGTGGCCCCTGACGCATAACGTTATCCGGGCGCTCAGGCGCCCTTTTTCCTGCGCGACCGGCTTCAACGCCCGCGTTCGTTGCCGGCAACAGGCAGCGGTTCACTTCATTTAGCCATCCAGATGTTTACACCGCCACAATCTGCGGGTAGTGTATAGCTTACCGCGTCATCCGTTTTGTCCCGCTGCAAAGGATTCTCATGATCGAACTCAAACACCTGCGAACGCTGCAGGCGTTACACAACACCGGCTCGCTTGCCGCGGCGGCGGCGCAGCTGCACCAGACGCAGTCTGCCTTATCGCATCAGTTCAGCGATCTGGAGCAGCGCCTTGGATTCCGGCTGTTTGTGCGTAAAAGCCAGCCGCTGCGCTTTACGCCGCAGGGTGAGATCTTGCTGCAGCTGGCAGAACAGGTGCTGCCGCAGATCCAGCAGGCGCTGCAGGCGTGTCATGAGCCGCAGCAGCAGGCCACGCTGCGCATCGCCATTGAGTGCCACAGCTGCATTCAGTGGCTGACGCCTGCGCTGAACAACTTCCGCAAGAGCTGGCCGCAGGTCATGATGGATTTTAAATCCGGCGTCACCTTTGATCCGCAGCCGGCGCTGCAGCAGGGTGAGCTTGATGTGGTGCTGACCTCGGATATTCTGCCGCGCAGCGGACTGTTTTATACGCCGATGTTTGATTTTGAGATGCGGCTGGTGCTGGCGCCCGATCATCCGCTGGCGCAGCGTACGCATATTACGCCGCAGGATTTCGCTGATGAAGTGCTGATGATCTACCCGGTGCAGCGCCAGCGTCTGGATGTCTGGCGTCACTTTCTGCAGCCCGCCGGCGTCAGTCCGGCGCTGAAAAGCGTGGACAATACGCTGCTGCTGATTCAGATGGTTTCGGCGCAGATGGGGATCGCCGCTCTGCCTCACTGGGTCGTTGAGAATTTTGAAAAGCAGGGACTGGTGGTAACCAAAACGCTGGGCGACGGTCTCTGGAGCCGGCTCTATGCTGCCGTACGTGAAGGTGAACAGCGTCAGCCCGTGCTGGAAGCGTTTGTGCGCTTTGCCCGTCAGCACGCCTGCGATCATCTGCCGTTTGTGCGCGACGCTTCACAGCCGGGCGCGGTATTACCTGGCGCATCCTGATGGTCGGGCGCGGCGGGCACGCTCCGCGCTGTTATCCCCGCCCCGCCTGCACTATAATGCGCCGCCTTTACTGCTTACCCCGGAGAGTTTCACCATGACCAATAACGATGTTCTGCGCAGCGTGCGCTATATGCTTGATCTGAGCGATAGCAAAGTGGTGGAGATTTTTGCCCTTGCGGGAAGCGATGTGCCGCTGGAGGATGTGCAGGCCTGGCTGAAAAAAGAGGATGATGCCGCGTTTCGCAAACTGCCTGATGTACTGATGGGCTATTTCCTCAACGGCCTGATCTACCATCGTCGCGGCAAAAGTGACGATGCGCCGGCGCCGTCCATTGAGCGTCGCATGAGCAATAACGTCTTTCTGAAAAAGCTGCGTATCGCATTTGCGCTGAAAACCACGGATATTCCTGACATCCTGCTGAAAGCCAATTTCAAGGTTTCACAGGGCGAAATCGGCGCTATCTTCCGCAATCCGGATCACAAAAACTATCGCGAATGTGGCGATCAAATCCTGCGTAATTTCCTGAAAGGGTTAACGCTTATCCAGCGTCCGGGAACGCCGGCGAAGAAAAGCTGATCGCATGGCGCAGCCTGAAGGCTGCGCCCGCACGTTCTCAGGTGTGACGCCTGCCGATCACCCAGCGTTTATGCACATAGAGTGAAGCAAAGATCACCGCCGCGCCCGCAATAAAGCTCGGCCAGTGCGGCTTCTCCTGCCAGATCGCCAGATTGACCAGCAGCCCCGCCGGGACGTGCATATTGTTCATAATGCCCAGCGTGCCGGCATCCACCTGCGTGGCCCCGTAGTTCCACATAAAATAGCCCAGCCCGGATGCGGCAACGCCCAGCCATATCAGCACGCTCCACTGCAGCGTGGTAGTGGGCAGTTTCTGCGGATTGCCCCACAGCGACCAGGCGAGCGCGGCAATCAGCACCGCACCCAGATAAAACCAGGAGAATGCGGTATGCTGCGGCATGGGCCGCGTCTCCTGCAGCCGCTTGTACCCCACCATGCCGACAGCAAAGCAGAGGTTCGCCGCCTGCACCAGCAGCAGACCCAGCCAGAAATGCTCGCTGACTTTGTCATAGCGAATAATGGCTGCACCCGCTACCGCCAGCAGCGCGCTGAACGCGTAACCAATACGCAGCGGACGCCTGCTCAGCAGATCATAAATCAGCGTGATATAGAGCGGCGTCATCACCGTAAACAACAGAAACTCAGACACGCTCAGGTAGAGATAGGCTTCAAAACTGAGCAGATACATAATGCCGAGCTGCAGCATTCCCACCAGCATATAAAGCAGCAGCGTTGATGCCCGGTAGCCACGCCAGCGCAAAAACGGCAGAAAAATCAGTGCGGCCAGACCCAGGCGCATCAGCACGGAAAACCAGCTATCAACCTGACCTGCCAGGTATTCGCCAATCAGACTGAAAGAAAAAGCCCACAAAACAGTGGTCACAATAAGTAACAGCACGGTACACCACTCCCCGATAAACAGACGCGCTAGTGTAATCAAACCCGCGTGAACCAGCTGAATAATCTGGTTTACAACTGATTATATTTAACTCACTCGCGGCAGGCGGCTGCAGATATGCCCTGGTCAGCGGTTTACGCTCAGACACATTTTCCGGTCAGGATGCGCATTAACCGCGGGTGCAAACGCAGCAAAATGCGCGAAATCCAACATTTCCTGGTTTTTTTCGCTCCTGATTGTCATAAAACTGTAACATATGTGTCACACGTCACAGTAACGGGCAGCAACCATCTCTATTCTTTGCGCGATATGGAAACACCAGGTTTCCTTTGCGCTTATGCGTATTTCTGTCCCAACCTGCTGGGAAATTCATAACTATTCTGCGCCCCGGAGGGCCACACTCATGCTGAGTATCTTTAAACCTGCACCGCATCAGCCTCAGGTGGCTGACGATCGTGTTGATCCGCTTTATCGTCGGCTGCGCTGGCAGATCTTTCTCGGGATCTTTTTTGGCTATGCTGCTTACTATCTGGTACGCAAAAACTTCGCGCTGGCGATGCCCTATCTGGTGGAACAGGGATTTTCACGGGGGGATTTAGGGTTTGCCCTCTCCGGTATCTCTATTGCGTACGGCTTTTCCAAATTCATCATGGGTTCCGTTTCCGATCGCTCAAATCCGCGCGTTTTTCTGCCGGCGGGCCTGATCCTCGCTGCCTCGGTCATGCTGTTTATGGGTTTTGTACCCTGGGCGACCTCCAGCATTATGGTGATGTTTGTGCTGCTGTTCCTGTGTGGCTGGTTCCAGGGAATGGGCTGGCCGCCGTGTGGCCGCACCATGGTGCACTGGTGGTCACAGAAAGAGCGCGGCGGTATCGTCTCCGTGTGGAACTGCGCGCATAACGTCGGGGGCGGTATCCCGCCGCTGCTGTTTCTGCTCGGTATGGCGTGGTTTAACGACTGGAAAGCCGCGCTCTATATGCCCGCCTTTGGGGCGATTCTGATCGCGCTGTTTGCGTTTGCCATGATGCGCGATACGCCGCAATCCTGTGGCCTGCCGCCGATTGAAGCGTGGAAAAATGACTATCCGCCTGATTACAGTGAGAACCATGAACAGGAGCTGACCGCAAAGCAGATCTTTATGCAGTACATTCTGCCCAACAAGCTGCTGTGGTATATCGCGCTGGCAAACGTCTTTGTCTACCTGCTGCGCTACGGCATTCTCGACTGGTCGCCAACCTATCTGAAAGAGGTCAAACACTTTACGCTGGATAAATCCTCCTGGGCCTACTTCCTGTATGAATATGCGGGCATTCCGGGAACGCTGCTGTGCGGCTGGATGTCAGACAAAGTGTTCAGAGGCAATCGCGGCGCGACCGGCGTGTTCTTTATGACGCTGGTGACTATCGCTACCGTGGTCTACTGGCTTAACCCGCCGGGCAATCCGGGTATCGATATGCTCTGTATGATTGTGATTGGCTTTCTGATCTACGGTCCGGTGATGCTGATTGGCCTGCACGCGCTGGAGCTGGCACCGAAGAAAGCTGCCGGCACCGCAGCGGGCTTTACCGGCCTGTTTGGTTATCTGGGCGGCTCTGTAGCAGCCAGCGCTATTGTTGGTTATACCGTTGATTTCTTTGGCTGGGATGGCGGATTTATGGTGATGATCGCCGGCTCGGTACTGGCAGTGGTGCTGCTGCTGCTGACCATGATCAACGAACATAAGCATAAAAAACAGCTGGGATAAGCGAGGCGGGCCGGGATGCACTACCGGCCCGTTTTTTTACTCCAGAAAGAGTTTACGCAGCGTGTGCGGCACCGCATCGTCCGCGTTGCTGCCAATGACCTCCAGCGACGGCAGCGTATCCTTCAGGCGCTGCTGTCCGTTATGCATAATGCAGCCTTTACCGGCCATACTCAGCATCTCCACATCATTCATGCCATCCCCGAATGCGATGCACGCCTTCAGCGAATGGCCCAGCTGTTTCGCGACGGCCTCCAGCGCATGTCCTTTCGACACGCCGCCCGCCATGACTTCCAGACAGGTTGGCAGCGAAAAACTGACGTTAACGCGATCGCCCCAGCGTGCTTCAATCGCCTGCTCAAGCGGCAGCAGACTGGCCGGATCGCTGCTGGTGAAGAAGACCTTACTGATGCCGTCGGTGGGCAACATTCCCGGTTCATAGAGCTGATACATAAACTCCGACTCCTGAAAATAGTCCTGCTCATCGGGATGGTGACGGCTCATAAACCACTCATCATCGCGATAAACATGGGTCAGGATATTTTCATCCTGATATTTCAGGGCGTAGAGCTCGCTGGCGATATCGCTGTCGAGATTGTGGCTGAAGATCAGCTCGCCTGCGGCGTTATGCACGCGCGCGCCGTTGGAGGTGATCATATACGCCGGAATGCCGAGTTTGTCGCGCATTTGTCCCACGTCGATATGATGACGGCCGGTGGCAAAAACAAAATGGATATCACGCGCCACCAGCGCCTGCAGCGTGGTACGGGCAAACGGCGTCAGACGATGTTGCGGAGAGAGCAGCGTGCCATCCAGATCGGATGCAACGATGTGAAACATGGAAACCTCGGGTTGTAATAGCGGAAATAACGTCAGCTGAGATGACGGGCAAAAAAATCCACGGTGGCATTGAGCGCTTCAGCGCGCATTGCATCTGACTCAAACAGAATTTCATGTCGCGCGCCTTTAATGACGCGCGGCGCATTACCTTCACAGGGATGCCCGGCAGCGGCCAGTGCCTGGCAGAAGAGATCCTGTGAACGGTTGTCCACCACATCATCTTCGCTCGCCTGCAGCAGCAGCAGCGGCGTGGTGATATTTGCCGCCTGACGCATAATATTGCGTCCGGCCTGCACGCCTTCGCGTACCCAGTGATAGGTCGGGCCGCCGACGCGAATAGCCGGATCGTCAGCATAAAAGCGCAGATTGCGCCGGTAACGCTCGCGGCTGTGCGTCAGGCGGTTAATGCCAAACGGATGCGCGCGCCAGCGTCCGGTGCCAAGCGCGTATCCGTCGCGCAGCGCCGGTCGCTTCTCTGCCCAGTCAAGAATACGGTGTGCCAGAAAGGGCGGCAGCGGCAGCACAATACCAAACATCGGTGCGCACAGCACCGCCGCATGAAATGCCCGCGGCTGCCGGGCCAGAAAAAGCGCGACAATCGCGCCGCCCATTGAGTGTGCCAGTACATAGCGCTGCTGATAATGCTGACTGACAATCTCTTTCAGATAGAGGGTTTCCAGATCGTCGACGTAGTCACTGAACTCCACCACATGGCCACGGTGGGAATCGGCCAGCAGCCGCTCAGATCGTCCCTGCCCGCGATGGTCAATAATCACCACGTCATAGCCACAGTGAAACAGGTCGTAGGCCAGCTCGGGATACTTGATATAACTTTCAATACGCCCCGGCACAATCAGGATCACGCGCGTGTGCTGCGGAGAGGTAAAGCGCACATAGCGCAGGGTAAGATTACCGGTGCCGGTGAACTCACACTCTTCCCGCTGCCGCCAGAAGTCGAGCAGCGGGCCGGTAGCAAACGCCGCAAAAGCGCGTTCGCGTCTGAGCCAGCTCTCTTTATGATGCTGCATCTGCCCCTCCCGGAGAGTTCAATCCGCCCTGCTGGTATGCCGTAGCGCAGCGCAATTTTCTGGCGTATTGTGTCATACTTCGCTCGCTTCAGGGAATGTCACGCATGACTACAGAATGGTGGTTAACCTACCTGCTTACCACAACCATCCTCAGCCTTTCGCCAGGCTCAGGCGCTATCAATACCATGAGCACCGGTATCAGCCACGGCTACCGTGGCGCGGCCGTGTCGATTACCGGCTTACAGCTCGGACTGGCGGTACATATTGTGCTGGTAGGGGCCGGACTCGGCGCGCTGTTTTCGCAGTCACTGCTGGCGTTTGAAATCCTGAAATGGGCCGGCGCAGCCTATCTGATCTGGCTGGGCATTCAGCAGTGGCGGTCCGCAGGCAGTCTCGATCTGAACGCCGTTGCCAAAGCGATGCCGCGTCGTCACCTGTTTCAGCGCGCGCTGCTGGTTAACCTGACCAACCCCAAAAGCATCGTATTTCTTGCTGCGCTGTTTCCGCAGTTTATCCTGCCCCATCAGCCGCAGCTGATGCAGTATTTCATCCTCGGCGTGACAACGATTGTGGTCGATATCATCGTGATGATTGGCTACGCCACGCTGGCGACGCGCATTGCGGTCTGGATCAAAGGCCCCCGGCAGATGAAGCTGCTGAACCGTATTTTTGGCGGATTGTTTATGGCGGTCGGCGCGCTGTTAGCCAGCGCGCGCAGAATAGCGTAAAAAGCGGCCGGGTGTGCAGTCAGCCACACCCGGCGCAGCGTCGCCGTTTCAGGCGACCGGGCCTAGCGCGAAATAATCAGGTGAAGGCCAAAACCGGCAAACAGCACGCCCGCCATGCCATCTACCCACTTTGCCATGCGCTGATATTTCTCACGCATCCACGGCAGCGCAAAGATAGTGGCCACCAGCGCAAACCATGCAAAGGTTTCCGCAATAATCAGCAGGAACAGCCCCCAGCGCGTAGCGGCACCAATATCATTGCCGACAAACAGCGAGAAGACGCTGCCAAAATAGATAATCGCTTTGGGATTGGACAGGTTTGTCAGCAAGCCTTTAAGAAAGCTCATGCCGCGCTTCGGCAGCTCCACCACGGGTGCGTCACTCTGCGACTGCTTATGACGCTGACGCGCCGAGCGCAGCAGCTGCCAGCCCATCCACAGCAGATAGAGCCCGCCACCCACCATGATAATTTCATGCAGCCACGCCATTTTTGCCAGCAGCAGATGCAGACCCATCAGCGCTACGCCCGCCCAGACAACAATGCCCAGCGTAATGCCCAGCACGCCCATCATCGCCTCTTTACGCGAGCGGCTGGCCGCAGTTTGCGACACAAAAAAGAAGTCAGGTCCGGGGCTCATCAGCGCAACCAGGTGCACCAGCGCAACGGTGGCAAACAATATCAGCATACGTTTAGTCCTTTACTCGTCATTATCAAGATGTTCTCTGATCATCAGCAGAAACGGCTTACCAAAGCGTTCCAGTTTGCGATGACCCACGCCGTTTACGCTCAGCATATCTGAAGCGCTGACCGGTAACTGTTCTGCCATTTCAATCAGCGTGGCGTCGTTAAACACCACGTAAGGCGGAATATTCTCTTCATCAGCAATCGCTTTACGCAGCTTACGCAGCTTGGCAAACAGCTTGCGATCGTAGTTGCCACCGTACACTTTTGGCGCACTGCTGCGACTTTTCGCCGTCACGGTACGCGGTACGGCAAGCATCAGCGGTATTTCAGCGCGCAGGACCGGACGCGCAGCTTCAGTGAGCTGCAGCGCAGAGTGCAGGGCGATGTTTTGTGTCACCATGCCGAGATGAATGAGCTGACGCAGCACGCTGATCCAGTGCTCCAGACTCTGCTCGCGTCCCAGACCATAGACCGGCAGTTTGTCGTGGCCGTTATCGCGGATACGCTGACTGGCTGAGCCGCGCAATACCTCCACGATGTAGCTCATGCCAAAACGCTGGCCGGTACGATAGATGCACGATAGCGCTTTCTGTCCGTCGACCAGACCGTCATAACGGCGGGGAGGATCGAGGCAGATATCGCAGTTACCGCAGGGCTGCTGACGCCCTTCGCCAAAGTAGTTCAGCAGCACCAGACGCCGGCAGGTTTGCGCTTCCGCAAACGCGCCCATCGCATTGAGCTTGTGCCGCTCGATATCCTGCAGCGGCCCCGGGACTTTCTCCTCCAGGCATTTGCGCAGCCAGACCATATCCGCCGGATCGTAAAGCATCATCGCTTCAGCAGGCAGGCCATCGCGTCCGGCGCGGCCGGTCTCCTGATAGTAGGATTCAATGTTACGCGGAATATCAAAATGCACCACAAAGCGGACATTGGGTTTGTTGATACCCATGCCAAACGCCACGGTAGCGACCACAATCTGCAGATCGTCGCGCTGAAACGCTTCCTGAACATGCGCGCGCTGTGCGCTGTCGATGCCGGCGTGATAGGCACCCACGCTCAGGCCACGGCTTTGCAGACGTGCGGCGGTATCTTCCACTTTCGCCCGGCTGTTACAGTAAATGATGCCGCTTTTGCCGCGCTGCTCCTGCACATAGCGCAGCAGCTGGTCGGTGGGTTTAAACTTCTCCACCAAGGTATAGCGGATATTGGGACGATCAAAGCTGCTGACCTGAATCAGCGGATCGCGCATCTGCAGCAGATGTACGATGTCGTTACGCGTGGTTTCATCGGCCGTGGCAGTCAGCGCCATCACCGGGAGCTGCGGAAAACGCTGCCTCAGCTGCCCGAGTGCGCCATACTCCGGCCGGAAATCATGTCCCCACTGTGAGATGCAGTGCGCTTCATCGACGGCCAGCATCACCGGATTCCAGTGCTGCAGACCCTCCAGGAAGTTGTCCATCATCAGCCGTTCCGGGGCGATGTACAGCAGTTTCAGCTTACCGGTGCGGCAATCGGCAAAAACCTGCTGCTGCTGTTCGCGCGTCTGCGTTGAGTTGAGACACGCCGCCGCCACGCCGTTGGCCAGCAGCTGGTCAACCTGATCTTTCATCAGTGAAATCAGCGGGGAGACCACCAGCGTCAGTCCCTCCTGAACCAGCGCCGGGATCTGGTAGCAGATCGATTTACCGCCGCCGGTCGGCATCACGACCAGACAGTCACGTCCTGAGAGCGCTGACTCGATAATGGATTGCTGACCCGGACGAAACTGCTGATAGCCGAAGGTGTCATGTAACACCTGTTGCGCCAGCGTTTCCTGATTGTGCACTGCCGAAATTGCCACGGTAATCCTGTTTTACTGATTAGAACAGATCGTTAAGCGTTACGCCCACGCCTAAACGGGTCTGACGGTGGTTATAGTCGATAAGCGATTCACCATAGCCGCTGAAAAGCTGCGTATAAAAGCGGACATGTTCAGTGAGAGGATAGCTCCAGGCGAAGGTCGCGCCGCCGTAGCCGCTGTTCCAGTTATAGTTGCCTTCCACGCTAAATATGCTGTCGCCCATCATATAGCCGAGTTTCGCGCGGTAATAACCCATGTATTTGGTAATGTCCGGGTTATCATCTTCGCCGGCGCTTTCCGGCAGACGATACCAGGGTTTGATCTCCGCAAGGAAGTTGCCGTTCTCTGCCATCAGACGGGCGTAAAGGCGGTTCCAGCTGCGGGAAGTGGGATCGCTGCGACCATTAGACTGATGATTAACGCCCAGCTCCACATCACGCAGCGTCCAGCCTGCCAGCGAATAATCCGTTGCCCAGCCAAGAAACAGCTGCGGCTCATAGTTTGTTTCGCGGAAAGGTGACGATGCGCCACGATTCGACAGCTGCCACCATGAACGCTGAGTATACGAGGCGGCCAGCACGGAGTTCTCACCTAAAATGCCGCGCCACAGCGGAAACGCCAGGCTGAGCTGGAATTTTACTTCATCTTTTTTCGCTTTGTCTGCCCAGTTGTAAGAGGAAATCGCCTCTTTATTCATGTCGCTGGTGTAGGTGTAAAGCAGGTAGTTGTTTTCATAGGGGTAAAGCACAAAGGGGTTGTCGTGCTTTTCCAGCAGATTTGCGATCACGCTCCCCTTCACCGCAGGTGCGTCGTGAATATTTTTAATCGTGGCTTCATCTGCCTGCGCCAGTGCAGGAACGGTTAATGCCGCGGCCAGCATGACGTATTGCTTACGCATAGTGTTCTCCAGTGCGCTGCGTGGGAAGGTTTTCAGGGCGGTGGTACAAAAAGCAGGCCATTCTACACGCAAAGCGGGACGTTGATCAGTGCCGATTTCTGAAACTGGAAAGCGGCGCGGGAGCAGCATAATATACACAACTTCTTAACATCTTAAGGCCGTAACTATGTCATCTCCGATGCTGACTCAGCAGGACGCGCGCCAGCTGATTGGTGAAATTTTTGTTTATCATATGCCGTTTAATCAGGCGCTGGGCCTGGAGCTGGAACACCTTGATGCTGATACTACCCGGCTCGCATTTGCCAATAAAACCATGCTGGTGGGCAATGCCGCGCAGCAGATCCTGCATGGCGGCGTGATTGCTTCAGTGCTGGATGTTACCGCCGGTCTGGTCTGCGTCAGCCATGCGCTGACGCGGCAGGAGAGCATCAGCGAAGAAGATCTGCGCCAGCGCCTGGCGCGAATGGGTACTATCGATCTGCGGGTTGATTATCTGCGTCCGGGTCGCGGCGAACACTTTGTCGCTACCGGTCATCTGCTGCGTGCCGGTAATAAAGTCGCCGTGGCGCGCGTTGAACTGCATAATCAGCAGCACGATTATATCGCTACGGTCACCGCCACTTACCTGATTGGTTAATCAGCGCAACCGGTGCGCCGCCTTATGGACAATACAATGGACAGTCAGCAAACGCGACAGGGCATTTTTTATGCGCTGGGCGCTTACTTTATCTGGGGCATCGCTCCGGCCTACTTCAAACTGGTCAGAGAGGTGCCGCCCGCCGAGATCATGACCCACCGGGTGATCTGGTCAGTACTGTTTATGCTGATACTGATTACGCTAAGCCGCAGCTGGAAACAGGTGCGCCGCGTGGCCGCCCAGCCAAAAAAAGTTCTGCTGCTGGCGCTGACCGCCATTACCATCGGCGGCAACTGGCTGCTGTTTATCTGGGCAGTCAATAATCAGCATATGCTGGAGGCGAGCCTCGGCTACTTTATCAACCCGCTGATTAATGTGGTATTCGGCATGCTGTTCCTGCGTGAACGCTTTCGCCGTCTGCAGTGGCTGGCAGTCGCGCTGGCCGCGGCAGGTGTGCTGGTGCAGCTATGGCAGTTTGGCTCACTGCCGGTGATTGCGCTGGGGCTGGGGCTGAGCTTTGCGCTGTATGGCCTGGTGCGAAAAAAGATTCAGGTAGATGCACAGAGCGGCATGCTGATCGAGACGCTGTGGCTGTTCCCGCTGGCAGCGATCTATCTTTTCGGTGTTGCCGACAGTGCGACCAGTCATCTCAGCGCCAATCCCCTCAGCCTTAATCTGATGCTGGTGGCCGCCGGGGTGCTGACCACTATTCCGCTGATGCTGTTTGCCGCCGCCTGCACGCGCCTGCGTCTCTCAACCGTGGGGTTTTTCCAGTATCTTGGCCCGACGCTGATGTTTCTGCTGGCGGTACTGTTTTATGGCGAGCGCCTGACTCCCGATAAGCTGGTCACCTTTGGCTTTATCTGGCTGGCGCTGGCCCTGTTTATTTTTGACGCCGTACTCTACTCAGCCCGCACGCGGATGCGCAAAGCGTGAGATAAAGCGCGCCAGTGCCGGGCCAGTGAGCAGAATGGTAAACAGACGCAGCGTCTGCAGCGCCATCACAAAAGTCATATCGACCCGGCTGCCGGCTGCAATGATGGCAACGGTATCCAGCCCGCCCGGGCTGGTAGCCAGATAGGCAGTCATCAGGTCGATATGCAATACCCGCGTCAGCATCCACGCCAGCGCCGCACACAGCACCATCAGTCCGAGGATTGAGGCGAGCATCTGCGGCAGCGTTCGCAGCGCCAGCAGGAAAATCGGGCGCGTAAAGCGCAGCCCGACGCTCCAGCCAATCAGCGCATAGGCCAGCGCCAGCAGCCACTCGGGCACCTGCAAGGTTGCGATCTGGCTTCCCTGCAGCATGGCTCCAGTCAGCGCTGGCAGCAGCAGCGCACCGGAGGGGATCCGCAGACGCTGCCCCAGCCAGGCCCCGGCCGCCATTACTCCCAGCGTCAGCAAAAAACCGCGATTCAGCGCCGGAAACCAGATCGGCTCTGCCGCGCCGCCGCTGGTATCCAGACCGATGCGCGCGACCACCGCCGCCGCCGTGGCGACGAACAGCACGCGCAGATACTGCATAAACGCGACCAGACGCACGTCAGCCCCGAAATCTCCCGCCATCGCCACCATCGCCGAAGCGCCGCCGGGCGATGATCCCCAGGCACCGGTAGGCCCCGGCAGGTTACTGAAGCGCACCAGCAGAAAGCCGGAGAGGCCGCTGGCGGCCAGCGTGAGGATCAGTACCGCCAGCACCACCGGCCAGTCATTCAATAAGGGAGTCAGAATGGCGGGCGACAGGCTCTGAGCAATCATGCAGCCCAGCACCGCCTGCGCCAGAATAAACAGCCGTTTATCGATACGCAGCGTTGCGCCGCACAGCCCCATTACGGTTCCGGTGATCATCGGGCCCAGCAGCAGCGCAGCAGGCAGGTGAAACAGCTGGAGAGCAACGCCCAGCGTCAGAGACGCAATCAGCAGCAGCATCCATTGTAAGCGCAGAGAGTAGTGTGACATGACCAGAATCAGACAAAGATAAGAGGTCCACAGGTTACGCAGGTTGCGCCCCCGGAGCCAGCGCAAATCGGTGTTAATCAGCAGACGGGTGCGGTATTTGGCCAGGGCGCCATGAATGGCATCATCAAACGGGTGCGGTTATTCAACCAGGGCGCCATGAATGGCGCCCCTACAGAACGTAGGGGGCGCATTAATGCGCCCCTGGCAGCAGACGGATGCGGTATTCAACCAGGGCGCCATGAATGGCGCCCCTACAGAACTTAGGGGGCGCATTTATGCGCCCCTGGCAGCAGACGGGTGCGGTATTCAACCAGGGCGCCATGAATGGCGTCATCAAACGGGTGCGGTTATTTGGCCAGGGCGCCATGAATGGCGCCCCTACAGAACGTAGGGGGCGCATTTATGCGCCCCGCGATCACAGCCAGTTTTTGCGTTTGAAATAGAGATAAGGTGCCAGGCCCGCCAGCATCATCAGGCAGATGGCCCCGGGATAACCGAAGCTCCATTTTAGCTCAGGCATAAACTCAAAGTTCATACCATAGCTGGAAGCCACCAGCGTTGGCGGCAGGAATACCACCGATACCACCGAGAAGATCTTAATGATGCGGTTCTGCTCAATATTGATAAAGCCCATCGCCGCCTGCATCAGAAAGTTGACCTTCTGAAACAGAGACTCATTGTGCGGCAGCAGCGATTCGATATCGCGCAGGATCTCACGCGCCTGTTCCAGCTGGTTGCCCGGCAGGCGCGCCTTACGTACCAGAAAGTTCAGCGCGCGCTGGGTATCCATCAGGCAGAGGCGAACCTTCCAGCCGATATCCTCCAGTTCGGCGAGGCGCGACAGCGCCTCGTCATACTCTTCGCCCTGCTGACCTTCCATAATCACGCGGCTTAACTTCTCCAGCGCGCTATAGATGTTTTCGATCTCATCCGCCAGCTGCTCAATTTTCGTTTCGAACAGATCCAGCAGCAGCTCATAGGCGTTGCCGTCAGTCAGCTGCTGATTACGTGCCCGCATACGGTAAAGGCGAAACGCCGGCAGCTCGCGCTCTCGCAGCGTATAGAGGCGATCTTCGCGAATGGTAAAGGCCACGGTTGAGTTACCGGCGTGATCTTCAGCATCCTCAAAGAAAAAGAACGAGTGGATATGCAGGCCATCTTCATCTTCAAAGAAGCGCGCCGAGGCTTCAATATCTTCCAGTTCCGGACGCGTTGCCAGACTCTGTCCCAGCTCCGACTGCACGCGCTCGCGCTCGCTGTCATCCGGTTCGATGAGATCGACCCATACCGACGTGTTGAGTTTATCGTTGTTGTCTTCCAGCTCGATACGCGTCAGGCGATCGCGCTCAAGTTTAAATGCGCTCAGCATAGCAATACTCCCCATTGCAGACCAAATGGGACAGGGCGGTGCCCGTCACGTCCGAAACGTAACGGACACGGCAAAGCCTTAACGCGGAAACTTTCGCTTCAGGATGTGATCAGTGCTGACTCATGCGACGGATAAGCAAAGGAGGTCGCGGATAACCTTTCAGGCTACCTGCGTAAAGAGGTAGCCTTAGATATTCCTGGTAAACAGGATGTTGAGCCAGCATCGACTGGGCGCGTCCAAGGCATTGTCCTCTCATGATAATAGTGCGCGCATGTTACGCTGAGACGAAAAAGTCGTCAAGGTAGCGCAGCCGCGCTACATCGCCTCCAGTCGCGCATAGGCGGCGACCAGCCACTTAATGCCCTGCCCCTGAAAGGCGACCTGCAGACGGCTGTGTTCGCCGCTGCCTTCCAGATTAACAATAGTGCCCTCGCCAAACTTCGCGTGGCGTACCCGCTGACCCAGCGTAAAACCGCTGTCGCTTTTGCTGGTGGGCGTGCCCATGCGCTGATGGCTGACCGGGCGACTGACGCTGGCGCGCAGGCGTACTTCCTCGACGCACTCTTCCGGCAGTTCGCCAATAAAGCGCGACGGGCGATGATACACTTCCTTACCGTAAAGCCGCCGCGTCTCGGCATAGGTAAGCGTCAGTTTAACCATTGCCCGGGTAACGCCAACATAGGCCAGCCGTCGCTCCTCCTCCAGACGCCCGCCCTCATCCAGCGACATCTGACTCGGGAACATGCCCTCTTCCATGCCAACGATAAAGACCTGCGTAAACTCCAGCCCTTTTGCCGAGTGCAGCGTCATCAGCTGTACGGCATCCTGCCATTTGTCCGCCTGGCCTTCGCCCGCTTCCAGCGCCGCATGCGATAAAAACGCCTGCAGCGGCATCAAATCTTCATCTTCATCCTGATAGCTGAACTGTCGGGTGGCCGTGACCAGCTCCTCTAAGTTCTCAATACGCGCCTGGCCCTTTTCGCCTTTTTCCTGCTCATACATCAGCCACAGGCCGGAGTCTTTGATCACGCGATCGGTCTGCACATGCAGCGGCATCTCTGCGGTTTCATGCGCCAGCGCATCAACCAGTTCGCAGAAGCGCTGCAGTGCCGACGCCGCCCGGCCCGCCAGGGCCCGGTTCTGCAGCAGTTCCCGCGTGGCCTGCCACAGCGTCAGCTGTTTTTCGCGCGCCGTCTGCCGTACCACATCCAGCGTTCTGTCGCCCACGCCGCGCGTCGGCGTATTGACCACGCGTTCAAACGCGGCGTCGTCGTTGCGGTTGGCGATCAGGCGCAGATAGGCGAGCGCGTCTTTGATCTCCTGACGTTCAAAGAAGCGCATACCGCCATAAATACGGTAGGGCATGCTGGCCTGCAGCAGCGCTTCTTCCAGCACGCGCGACTGGGCGTTACTGCGATAGAGAATCGCGCAATCCTGCAGCGCATTGCCGTTCTCATGCCAGGTTTTAATGCGGTTAACCACAAAGCGCGCTTCATCCAGCTCGTTAAACGCGCAGTAGATTGAAATCTTTTCGCCGTCGCTGCCGTCGGTCCAGAGCTCTTTTCCAAGCCGCCCGCTGTTGTTGGCGATCAGGGCGTTGGCGGATTTCAGGATATGGTTGGTGGAGCGGTAGTTCTGCTCCAGGCGGATAGTTTCCGCCCCGGGAAAGTCCTGCAGGAAGCGCTGGATATTTTCGACCTGCGCACCGCGCCAGCCGTAGATGGACTGATCGTCATCGCCGACAATAATTACCCGGCTGCTGTCGCCGGCCAGCATGCGGATCCACGCATACTGAATGTTGTTGGTATCCTGAAACTCATCAACCAGAATATTGCTAAAGCGCTCGCGGTAGTGATTGAGGATCTGGGGCTTATGCAGCCACAGCTCATGCGCCCGCAGCAGCAGCTCGGCAAAATCGACCAGGCCGGCGCGATCGCACGCTTCCTGGTAAGCCTGGTAAATACGCAGCCACGTCTGCTCAACCGGGTTGTTGTAGCTTTCGATATGTTTTGGCCGCAGACCTTCATCTTTCTTGCCGTTGATGTACCACATGCCCTGGCGCGCCGGCCACTGCTTATCATCCAGGTTCATTGACTTGATCAGGCGCTTCAGCAGCCGCAGCTGATCTTCGCTGTCGAGGATCTGAAAATCCTGCGGCAGCCCGGCGTCAAGATGATGCGCCCGCAGCAGGCGATGCGCCAGGCCATGGAAAGTGCCAATCCACATGCCGCCCTGCCCGCTGCCAATCAGCTGATCGATGCGATGACGCATCTCGGCCGCTGCTTTATTGGTGAAGGTGACCGCCATGATGGAGTAAGGTGAGCAGTTCTCCACCGACAGCAGCCAGGCGATGCGGTGCACCAGCACACGGGTTTTGCCGCTGCCTGCTCCGGCCAGCACCAGCAGATTGCTGCGCGGTGCGGCAACCGCCTCACGCTGTTTGTCATTCAAGCCGTCGAGCAGATCAGAAACGTCCATAAGCACCGTTTTTAAAGAATAGAGTTGCGTACCCTGAGTCATTCGCCCTGCAGCGATGCTGCAGGTCTCTGAATGGTCGCGCGCTTACGCAGGTAAGTCACCAGAGTGAACCGGCACAGCCCGTAAAGCCGTGCGCCGGAGGATACGACTGGATAAATTTACAGCCATTATAGCAGTGAGGTCAGGGATGCCAACCGATGAATTTCAACGTGCGGCAGCAGACGGGCGTCATCCATCTGCATCAGATTGCCGCTGTTCAGGTTGATCCAGCACGCCTGCAGGCCGGCACGCAGCGCGCCTGCCACATCGGTCGTCAGGTCATCACCAACGTGCAGGATCGCCTCTGGCGCAATAGCAAGACGCTCCGCTGCGAGATGATACATATCCTGCCACGGCTTCGCGCGTCCGTGCGGACCGGCGCGCAGCGTAAACTGAAAGTAGTGCTGAATACCGAGCTTTTCCGGATCGGCGTTGCCGTTGGTGATCGCCACCAGCGGCACGCGCTCGCCGAGCCAGCGCAGCGTCTGATGCGTCTCTTCCGGCATCGCAACCTGACTGCGCCAGTGATGAAAAGTGCGCATGACCTCTCCTGCGCCCGTGGCAGCATCGGCGGCCGGCAGGCCAGCATTCAGCAACGCCAGTTCCACCGAACGGCGGCGCCACTCTGAGACGTCGTGATAAATATCGGGCTCGCGCGCCAGCAGCTCATCACGCAGCTGCTGATAGTCTGCAGGTGTGAATTCGCGCAGCGCCGGATGAAATGCCTGCAGCGCCGCGTGCGTTTCCTGCGCGGTTTTCCGGATCACCGGACGGTTGTCATACAGCGTATCATCCAGATCGAAGGTCAGCGCCTTAACCGGATGCAGGGAGCGGTAAAACTTCATTCTGATTTTCCTCGTTTGGCACGCGGGTGCGCGGCATCATAGACCGAGGCCAGATGCTGGAAATCGAGATGGGTATAAATTTGTGTGGTCGAGAGGTTGGCATGCCCCAGCAGCTCCTGTACCGCGCGCAGATCGCCGCTTGACTCCAGCAGGTGCGTGGCAAATGAGTGGCGCAGCTTATGCGGATGAATATGGCTCGCCACACCCTGTTTAATGCCCCATTCGGCAAACCGTTTCTGCACGTTGCGCGCAGAAATCCGGCTGCCGCGTGAAGAGACAAACAGCGCATCATCCTGCGGAGCAAAGCTGTCGCGCAGCGCCAGCCAGTGCTGCAGCCAGGTCACCGCCGTTGCGCCAACCGGCACGCGCCGCTCTTTACTGCCTTTACCCAGCACCTGAACTTCACCGGACTCCGCATCGAGATCGCGGCAGTTGATCCCTACCAGCTCGCTGAGTCGCAGGCCGCCGCCGTACATGGTTTCAAGCATCGCGCGATCGCGCACCGCCAGCGGATCATTAAGGTCAATCTCCAGCAGCTGCGTGACTTCATCCACGTCCATATTTTTTGGCAGATGGCGGGCGTTACGCGGCGTGGCGATACCTTTCGCCGGATTTGCACTCAGCATGCCCTGACTGACCTGCCAGTCAAGAAAACTGCGCAGAGCGGACATACGCAGCGCCAGACTGCTCGCCTGCAGACCATCGCGCCGGCTGCGCGCAGCCAGGCTGCGTACCTGCGCCGGCTCCAGCGTCGACCACTCTGTCAGCTGCATCCCCTCTGCCAGGGAGACGATTGCCAGCAGCTGGCGACGATAGTTTTTCTGCGTCAGCGGACTGAGCTGACGTTCTACCTGCAGGTAACGCAGAAAGGCATCGACAGCGGGCAGTAGCGTGCTCATACGCGTTCGATCCAGCGCGCCAGCAGCGCCGGCAGCATCTGGGCCAGATGCTGCAGTAAGAGTGTCCCCATACCGGCCTGATAGTGCTGATTATCGCGGCTGCTGAAGATCACAATGCCCGCTTCACCCCGCTCGCCCAGCAGCGACATGGCAACCGAGCCGACCGCTTTCGCCTGCGGCAGCAGCAGCAGCAGCTCCGGTCCGTTCAGGCTGCCAAGATAGTGCTGCTGCTGACCGAAGCGCTGAATACGCAGCGGCTCAAACGCCTGTCGTGCCAGACCCAGCTGGATAAAATCGGAGGGTGCGCCGAGACGCCATTGATCGCTGAACAGCCGCACATTGGCGCCTGCCAGACCCAGCTCGCGCGCCCAGCGCTGCAGGCGGTTCAGCATCTCCTGCAGGCTGTCAGCGGCAGCAAGATGCCCCTGCAGCGCCAGCAGGCGATCAAACAGCTGATGGTTGGCGTTGGCCTGCTCCATCAGCAGCGTGATCTCCTCTTCCAGCTGACGGATGTGGTTGCGCTGGCGCGCCATGTGCCACTCTACCAGCGAGACGCTGCCGCGCACCGCGTGCGGCACCGCCATCTGTTCAACCTGACGGGCGTTACGGATAAAAAAGTCGGGGTTCTGCTGCAGATAAGCGCTGACCGCGCGATCGTCGGGCTGTACCGCGCTGTCAGTCTGCTCTTCCGGGTATTTCATAAATGAATAAATCCGTCATAAACGTGGGTGGCGGGTCCGGTCATATACAGCGGCTGTCCGGCCCCCTTCCAGGCGATATGCAGCGTCCCGCCCGGCAGATCGACGCGTACTTTTTCTGCCAGCAGCCCCTGCTGAATACCACAGGCCACTGCTGCACAGGCGCCGCTGCCGCACGCCTGCGTTTCGCCAGCGCCGCGCTCATACACGCGCAGGCGCACATGCTCGCGGCTGACCACTTCCATAAAGCCGACGTTAACGCGTTCCGGGAAACGCTCGTGGCTTTCCAGCGCCGGTCCCAGCGTCTCAACGGCTGCAGTTATCACGCTCTCCACCTGGATCACGCAGTGCGGATTACCCATTGAGACCGCACCAAACATCACGGTCTGCTCAGCGACGCGCTGCAGATAGAGATTTTCCGCTTTATTCGCGCGCAGCGGCACACGCTGCGGATCAAAGTCAGGCTCGCCCATATTGACGCGTACCAGTTCATCACTGGTCACGCTCAATACCATACGTCCGGTTTGCGTGCTGACGCGAATGTCACTTTTATTGGTCAGCCCTTTCAGGCGCACAAAGCGGACAAAACAGCGCGCGCCGTTGCCACACTGTGCCACTTCACTGCCGTCAGCGTTAAATATGCGATAGTGAAAGTCGAGATCCGGATCGTAGGGTGGCTCTACGATCAGCAGCTGATCAAAGCCGATCCCCAGATGCCGATCCGCCAGGCGGCGAATCAATTCCGGCGAAAAAAAGACGTTTTGTGTCACGGCATCCACGACCATAAAGTCATTGCCGAGACCGTGCATTTTCGAGAACTGCATTTTCTGCTCCGCCGGATTACTCATTGAATTTAGTTTGACTGTACGCCTGATGAGCTGCCGGTGACCAGGCTCCCGGTATCCGCCTGCTGAGCGGCCTGCTGCTGCTGTTCTGTCGGCTTGTCGTTCTGCTGCGGCTTGTCCGCGGGCGGGAAGTATAACGGGCCTTTCAGGCCGCAGCCTGCCAGGCTGACCAGCATCAGCGCCATGCCCAACTGGCTTATGACTCGTCTCATTTTCTCTGCTCGTATTGTCCAATTCTCAGCTGCTTATCATCGCAGCTGATGGTGTAAAAGCAACAGGAAATATCGGACAGAGTGGCCGCGCAGGCCGTCAGAAAAGAGATGCTCAGTGCACCTGATAACGCGGCATAAAATCGCCGTTATCGTTGTCCGGCGGGGTCGCACAGAGCTGCGTCAGCGTCTGGCTGCGGAACGGGATCACCTGAAAACGGTCGCCGGTGTTCACGATTTGATAAAACTGCGGCAGATTGAAATTGATAAAGCTTGAGCCGTAGGTAAAGCGATCGTGTGATGAAGAGTAGAAGCGGCTGACGTCGCGCACCAGCTCCTCTTTACTGCCCTCACAGTGGTGGTAAATCTCCACGCGATTGCTCTCGTCGAGAATATAGATGTTGAATCCGCGATCGTCGCTGGTGTCTTCAAAGAAAAACTGAATGATGCCTTCGCTGGCGTAGCCGTTTACCACCGGCGGCAGCGGGGTCTGATTCGATTCCACTTTGATTGATAATCCATGCAGCTTGTTATTGGAAATCGCACCGTAAAACTCTACCGCGTTCTCCAGCTTCTGTACCGAGACGCTCATGCGCTCAAAGAAGAGCCCCCAGGTTTGTCCCGCGACGCGAATCGCTTTGAAGCGACCCGGCTCCTGCCGCGTACTCGACAGGCGCAGCTCGATGCACTCTGACACCAGCTGCTGTACCCGCGTGCGGATCAGGCCACGCAGATGCTGACTGTAGCAAAATACCTCAACCGTATCGGGCGGGGCGGCATCCTGATGCATCTTACCCAGAATGGTTTTCAGCGCGTCAATCATCGCCTGTTCACCGCTGAAATGCAGGGTGCGTACTTCATTCCACGAGTTACGGTAGAGCAGATCGACACTGCCAATCAGGCACTGCTGCTGCTGACCAAAGCTGAAGACGTCCAGCTTGCGGAAATCAAAGTGCACGACCTGATTGCGGAATGCGGCAGTGGGATCGTGCTCAAGATTGACAATGATCGCCAGATGACGAATTTCACACGGGCTGTAAAGTGCTTTTGGCGTTGGTGCCGGCAGGCGCAGCGGAAAGTGGCCAGAGACATCGCTGACCAGCTCCTGCAGACGTGCCAGATCGCACAGCTCATTCCCTTTAATATGCAGCCGCGTTTTCTGCGTCAGTAAGCCGTTGAACCATGCCCACGCCACCAGCTTGTTCAGATAACGGTTATATTCCAGCGGCTGATGGCTGATAATTGAACTCATATCCGGCGACTGGTTATAGAGATACCAGCCTGACCGGTTAGCACGCCCGGCGGGCACGTGGATAAAGGTCAGATTTTCTTCTGACAAATCAGGGGATATTTGCGGGTTGACCAGCGTGACCTTACCCGGCAGCGCTTCAAAAGCGGCATACAGTTTACGCGTCAGCACGCCGATATCCTGCGGGCTGGCACTGACGCTTAAATTGTTCCGGCGCGCAAAGCGGATCAGGTTACGATAGCTCTGCATCATCGCATCCAGCAGCTCATTATGCGCTTCGCGCACGCGCTCGATCTTCCACCCGGCACGGTTGTCCAGTACGGCGAGTTTCTCTTCGTCCCAGCCCCAGGATTTTACCAGCTGCAGCAGGATTTCGCGCCGCCAGCCGTTGCGGGCGTGCTGATCGTCTCCGGAAAGCTTCTCGCACACTTTCAGATAGAAGCAGCGCCGCACCAGGTCCAGGCGGGCGTGATCTTCCACGCTGGTCAGATAGCGCGTAACCCGCTCCAGCATCATGCAGTAGGGATCCAGCCCGAAACTAACGATTTCGCCTTCATGCAGGCGCTGTCTGATATCCATCGCCAGCAGCTGCGTATTCGGATACTCCCAGCTGTACGCCTCCAGTAGCAGCGTTTTCAGGACAGCTTTATAGGGCGAGTCGATACTTTTATAGAGCTGCCACAGGCTGGCGCCAAAATACTCTTCTGCCGACAGCGTACCGAGGCCGCCTAAATCGAGCCATTCGTTAGGAGTCAGTACGCCCTGGGAATAGAGTGACATGACATAGTCGTCATAATGATGCTCTTCCTCATTCGGCACCATATTCCACAGAATGCGCTTGCCTGCCATGCGCACCGCCGTGCGATAGAACTCATCAAGCAACAGAATATGCTGGGTCGATCCGCAATCTTCGCCCCCGAGGCTGCCGCTCTCATTATGTCGAAAGCGGTTTTCATCAATGAGGAAAAAGCTGACTTCCACACCCATTGACACACACCATTTCTGTAACAGCGTACACTTACGCTGCAGGGCCAGACGCTCTTCATTATCAAGCCAGGAGTGGTGGCATACCCAGATATCCAGATCGGACACGCTGTTCTGTCCGACTGACGAGGTGCTGCCCATAGAGTAGATAGCGGTAATTGGCCGTTCACCCTCAGCCGCAGGCGTCAGATCTGTCGCAGGCTTACCGGTGACGGTATGCAACAGCTGCTGTTGCTGTTCATCAGGCGTGAAAAAGCAGACGCCGTGTGGAACGTTACCTTCAACGTAACCCGGCATCAGAGGATGATGATAGTGCAGTAATGTTGGCAGCAGACTGTAGACGTGCTGGAAGGCAGGCCCCATAGCAGCCAGCGCGCGGTCAACGCGCAGCTGGTTAATTGCATCCAGTCTCTGTTTAAGTGTCTCAATGTAGAGGTACAAGACGTTTCGCCTGATTGTCCCAGTGTTAAGCACCCTGCTTCCAGCGTTTGCCATTTTAATAATAAGGTGTGCAGGCAAATCATTGCTGGAAACGTGATCAATCTAACACCAGAAGGATTGACCGTAAAGAAAGTTGCGCTACCTGATAGTTTAGCATCTGCCACGGGGCAACCCGCTTTTTTTGCGCCGCGCCTGATGAGGAGTGGCGAGCCACAGATGAATAGTGCGGCCTTTTCAATCCGTTGAAACTGACAGCATTCCCCTATCGATGATAGGATAATCGATGAACGATCAAAATGGTTAACGGTATGTTAAACAAAATTTTCAGAATTGCTACCCGTCAAAGTCCTCTCGCACTCTGGCAGGCACAATATGTTCAGCAACGCCTGATGGCAGCTCATCCCGGCCTGCAGGTAGAGCTGGTGCCGATGGTGACCAAAGGCGATGTTATTCTCGATACCCCGCTGGCAAAAGTGGGCGGCAAGGGTTTGTTCGTTAAAGAGCTGGAACAGGCCATGCTGGAGAATCGCGCCGATCTGGCGGTGCATTCCATGAAAGATGTGCCGGTTAACTTTCCGGAAGGCCTTGGGCTGGTGACCATCTGCGAGCGTGAAGATCCACGCGACGCCTTTGTCTCTAATCGGTATAACGCGATCGATGAACTGCCGCAGGGCGCGGTGGTAGGCACCTCCAGCCTGCGTCGCCAGTGTCAGCTGAGCGCACGCCGGCCCGACCTGGTTATCCGTTCGCTGCGGGGCAATGTCGGCACCCGCCTCGGCAAACTGGATGCGGGTGAATATGATGCCATCATTCTGGCCGCTGCCGGCCTGAAACGCCTTGGACTGGAAGATCGCATTCGTCAGGCGCTGCCTGCAGAGCTGTCGCTGCCCGCCGTGGGACAGGGCGCAGTAGGCATTGAGTGCCGGCTTGATGACAGCGCGTTAATTACGCTGCTGGAAGCGCTGAATCACAGTGAGACCGCAGTATGCGTGCGTGCTGAACGCGCCATGAACACCCGGCTTGAGGGCGGATGTCAGGTGCCGATCGGCAGTTTTGCCGTACTGGAAGATGACCAGCTCTGGCTGCGTGGTCTGGTGGGCGCGCCCGACGGCAGCCAGATGGTTACCGGTGAGCGCCGCGGTCCGCGTGAGCAGGCGGAGCAGATGGGCATTTCACTGGCTGAAGAGCTGCTGAATAAGGGTGCCCGTGAAATTCTGCATGAGGTCTATCAGGGACAGCCGCCGGTATGACTATTCTCGTGACCCGTCCGGAACCGGCTGCCAGCGAACTGGTTGCGCGCCTGCGCAGCCTGGGCAAGCTGGCGTGGGCGTTCCCGCTGATTGAATTTACGCCGGGTCGCGATTTAGCACAGTTACCGCAACAGCTGACGGCGCTGCGGCCGGGCGATTTGGTTTTTCTGCTATCACAGCAGGTGGTGCATTTTGCACAACCGGCGCTGCAGCACAGCCAGACAGTCTGGCCCGCGGCCGCTGATTACTATGCGATTGGCCGCTCAACTGCGCTGGCGCTGCACACCGTCACAAATCTCAAAGTAGACTATCCTCATGCGCGGGAGACCAGCGAAGAGCTGGTTCGCCTGCAGCGTCTGCAGCAGGTCAGCGGCAAGCGCGCGCTGATCCTGCGCGGCAGTCCCGGTCGGGAATTATTAGCTGAAACTCTCATCGCACGTGGCGCAGAAGTGCAATACTGTGAGTGCTATCAGCGCAATGAGAAGCACTATGACGGCGCTATCGAGGGCCGGCGCTGGCGCGACCGCGGGATTACCACGCTGGTAGTGACCAGCGGTGAAATGTTAAAACAACTCCATGCACTGTTTCCGCCAATCGACCGGCGGGAGTGGTTACTGCACTGTCGACTGGTGGTCGTCAGTGAACGTTTGGCTACCCAGGCCGCTGAAGCGGGCTGGCAGGAGATAGACGTAGCCGATGGTGCCGATAACGACGCGCTGCTGCGTGCGTTACGCTGAACTTAACAATGGGATGAGCCACAATGACGGAACACAAAGCTTCCTCCGCCATGGTTGAAGAAACTACCCCAGCGGACACTTCCCCGACGCCAGAAAACCAGCCGCCACGCGAAAAACAGCGCGATGGCCGGGTATTGAGCGCGGTGGCAATTGTAATTGCGCTGGCGATTGGCGCAGGCCTTTACCTGAACGGGAAACACCAGGCCGATGTACAGGCTCAGACTAACCAGCAGCTCAGTGAGCAGCTCAGCGCGCTGCAGCAGCAGCTTGGCAGCGACAAGCGCCAGCTGACGCAGCAGCTCACTGACGCCGGCACCGCCCTGCAGGAAGCGCGCACCAAGCAGGATAACAGCGCAAAAGAGCTGGAGACGCTGCGTGAAAAAGTCGCCACTATCTCAGGTAACGACACCCGCACCTGGCTGCTGGCGCAAGCCGACTATCTCGTGAAACTGGCGGGTCGCAAGCTCTGGAGCGATCAGGATGTCACCACGGCCGCTGCTCTGCTGAAAAGCGCTGATACCAGCCTGGCTGAGATGAACGATCCCAGCATGACCACTGTCCGCCGGGCGCTGACGCAGGATATCAGCTCGCTTTCAACCGTCAGCCAGGTCGACTACGACGGCATTATCCTGAAACTGAATCAGCTCTCTAACGGTGTAGACAATCTGCGCCTGGCGGACGATGACAACGACGATGCGCCCATGGACAGCGATGGCGGTGAACTCTCTGGCTCGTTGCGTGAATGGCGGCAGAACCTGGTGAAGAGCTGGCATAACTTTATGGATGATTTCATTACTATCCGCCGCCGCGATAATACTGCTCAGCCGCTTCTGGCTCCTAACCAGGACGTCTATCTGCGTGAGAATATTCGTTCGCGTCTGCTGATCGCCGCGCAGGCAGTACCGCGTCACCAGGAAGAGATCTATAAACAGTCGCTGGATGCGGTATCAAGCTGGGTACGCGCCTGGTATGACACCAACGATGCAGCGACCCGGGCGTTTCTTGCACAGCTGGATGAGCTGAGCCAGCAGACCATCTCTATGGACGTGCCGGATTCGCTGGAGAGTCAGCCGCTGCTGGAAAAACTGATGCAAACGCGCGTGCGCAATCTGCTGGCGCAGCCATCGGTTGCGGCTGAACAACAGGGAGGCTGACCATGCTAAAAGTACTGGTACTTTTCCTGCTGTTGCTGGCCGGCGTCGTGCTGGGCCCGATGGTAGCCGGGCATCAGGGTTATGTGCTGATCCAGACTGATAACTGGAATATTGAGACCAGCGTGACGGGGCTGGGGATTATCCTGATCCTGAGCCTGCTGGTGATTCTGCTGGCAGAGTGGATCCTGCGCCGTCTGTTCCGCACCGGCGTCCGCACGCGCGGCTGGTTCACCGGCCGTAAACGTCGCAGCGCACAGCGTCATACGCAGCATGCGCTGATGAAGCTGGCTGAAGGTGACTATCAGCAGGCAGAGAAGCTGCTGGCGAAAAATGCCGATCACGCCGATCAGCCGGTAGCAAACTATCTGCTTGCGGCCGAAGCGGCACAGCAGCGCGGCGATGAAAGCCGGGCTAATCAGCATCTGGAGCGCGCCTCCGAACTGGCAGATAACAATACTATTCCGGTAGAGATCACCCGGGTACGGTTGCAGCTGGCACGCAATGAAGATCATGCGGCGCGTCACGGTGTCGACCGTTTGCTGGAGGTCGCGCCGCGTCATCCGGAAGTGCTGCGTCTGGCAGAGCAGGCCTATATTCGTACCGGTGCCTGGGGCGCCCTGCTGGATATTCTGCCGGTGATGCAAAAAGCCCGGATTAACGATGATGCACAGCGTCATGCGCTGCAGCAGCAGGCGTGGCTGGGATTAATGAACCAGGCGATGGCCGATCAGGGTAGCGAGGGCCTGAAGCGCTGGTGGCAGAGTCAGAGTCGCAAGACGCGACAGGAAACTGCGCTGCAGGTGGCCATGAGCGAGCATCTGATCGAGTGCAACGATCCCGATACGGCTCAGGATATTGTGCTGGATGGTCTGAAAAAGCAGTATGACGATCGGCTGGTGCTGCTGATGCCGCGCATCAAAAGCGGCAATCCTGATGCGCTGGAGAAAGCGCTGCGTCAGCAGATCAAACAGCATGGCGCCACGCCGCTGCTGCACAGTACGCTCGGGCAGTTGCTGATGCGCCACGGTGAGTGGCAACAGGCCGCTGATGCGTTTGAGCAGGCGCTGGCGCAGCGTCCTGATGCGTTTGATTATGCCTGGCTGGCGGATGTCTACGATCGCCTGCAGCGTCCGGAGGATGCGGCCAGCATGCGTCGCGAGGGCCTGCTGCTGACGCTGAAGAATAATCCGGCCACCTGATTTATGCTTGTTGTTTGTCTGCCGGGCTTGTCCCGGCTTTTTTTTTGCCTGAACCCTGCCCGCTGCCCCGAAAACAGATAAAAAAACACCTGCCAGAAGCAGGTGTAAGATCAGGTCATAAGACAACTGATGGTATCCGACTCAACGTAATGTCCGTCTAACTACAGTAGCGCAGAGCGTTACTGCCAGGCTGGACAACGGATACCGTAAGGGGCTCTGCATCATTCCCAGGTTTATGTCGCATACGCGGACATAAGAGGTGGAATGAGCATCTACGACAGGAAGTATTGCACAAGATGTGCCAGATTGGCATTTTTCTTAAAAAGAGGTTATCCGTCAGCGTGTTAACCCAGTTCTCAAATGGCACACGAAGAATAAATCCTGCTATAAGACCCCGATTGGCGTTACTTTCGTCGCAAAATAACGACAGCCAAACCCTTTTTTAGAAAAACTCCATTTTATCAAAAGATTATACGTCGCAAAAAGGTGACAAAAGCGCACAGGACCCATTCATACAGTCTTTAGTACAAGATCGTATCGCACGTATTTTTAACCAGGGCGCCATGAATGGCGCCCCTGCGAAACCGTATCGCGTGTTTTCTGCAGGGGTCGCATTCATGCGACCCTGGCCGCAAACCGTATTGCGTGTTTAAACCACGGCGTCATTACGTACCGCACCCGTTTTAAACCAGGGCGCCATGAATGGCGCCCCTGCGAAACCGTATCGCATGTTTTCTGTAGGGGTCGCATTCATGCGACCCTGGCCGCAAACCGTATCGCGTGTTTAAACCACGGCGTCATTATGTATCGCACCCGTTTTAAACCAGGGCACCATGAATGGCGTCATTACGTACCGCACCCGTTTTAAACCAGGGCGCCATGAATGGCGCCCCTACGAAATCGTATCGCGCGTTTTCTGTAGGGGTCGCATTTATGCGACCCTGGCCGCAAACCGTATCGCGTATTTTCTGCAGGGTTCGCATTTATGCGACGCGCGTTGTGAGGTGTTCTGAATTGCGCACAAACGAAAAAAGCCTGCTTTTTCAAGCAGGCTTTTCGAATATGGTCGGCGAGAGAGGATTCGAACCTCCGACCCACTGGTCCCAAACCAGTTGCGCTACCAAGCTGCGCTACTCGCCGATTTTTTACTTCTTTACTTCTGTTACTAAAATTCTGCCTGGTGCGAAGAGAGGGACTTGAACCCTCACGTCCGTAAGAACACTAACACCTGAAGCTAGCGCGTCTACCAATTCCGCCACCTTCGCATGTCCCAGCAAAATCTGGGGTGGCTAATGGGACTCGAACCCACGACAACTGGAATCACAATCCAGGGCTCTACCAACTGAGCTATAGCCACCATAATTCTGGTGCGTAAGCTGTTACGCTTACTATTCACTGCATAACGCGGTTAAAACCAACCACCGAAGCTCTTGCGCCCAAAAGAAAATGGCGCGCCCGACAGGATTCGAACCTGAGACCTCTGCCTCCGGAGGGCAGCGCTCTATCCAGCTGAGCTACGGGCGCGTAGCGCCGTTGCGGATGGGCATACTACGTATTTGGCTTCACCCTGTCCAGTGCTTTTTAAAGAAAAAAACGCGTTTGGTTATGGTTTGTGCATTCCGTCGATAAATAGCGCAATTTCACGCTTATACGCTAAAAAATTGCTGGATTAATCAGCAGCCTCAGAGATCGCCGCGCCAGTGGTAGCGCAAATATTTCAGCAGCTTGAGTTGCCGGCGCCAGCGCGAAGGCTGACGGATCAGTCGATAGAGCCACTCCAGCCCCAGACGCTGCCAGAGATGCGGCGCGCGGGTAACGTTGCCGGTGAAAACATCATACGTGCCGCCTACCCCCATATAGAGCGCATCAGGCCAGTGCTGACGGCAGTCGCGCATCAGAAGTTCCTGCCGTGGCGATCCCTGCGCTACGGTAACTATTTTGGCACCGCTTGCGGCGATACGCGCAAACAGCGCCTCGCGTTCAGCCGGGGCGAAGTAGCCGTTCTGGCTACCGACAATGTTCACGTTCCACTGACGCTGCAGTTTGTCACAGGTCTCCTGCAGCACCTGCTCGCGGCCGCCAATTAAAAACACCGGGATCCCGGCGCGTCCGGCGCGCTCCATCAGCGCCTCCCACAGATCGGCACCGGCAATGCGGCTGACCTGCAGTTGCGGATACTTTTTGCGCAGCGAGCGGACAATGCTGATGCCATCCGGATATTTGAATTCTGCTTCGCCAATCAGCGCGCGCAGCTGCGCATCTTCTTCCAGCGTCAGCATCTTTTCAGCATTGATTGCAATCAGCGTACCGCGGCGGGGCGTATTGTCAGGCAGCAGAAAGCTGACAAAGCTCTCCATATCATTAAAAGCATGCAGCTCAACGCCGCGTATAACGTAGTGCGGCTCAGTGGTAGTCATGGTTTTCATCTTCCGTTTTGCACCGTGATCAGGAGGAACCGCGCAGCGACTGAATATGACGCGGGCGAATAAGCCCTGCACGCGCCAGCAGCCAGCAGAGCAGCTTTGCCAGGCCTGTACAGGCGGCAAAAATGATGCAGAAAAACACCACGCGCGAGCCGAATGCGTCCAGCCCCTCGCGAGCCAGAACGATCATATTAAAGACAGCACCAAAGCAGAAACTCTGCAGAACCGCGCCGGTATAGCGGTTATCGCTATCGCGTCCCTGCGTATAAAGCGCATCAAAACCTTTCATCAGGAGACCCACCGCCACCGCTCCCAGCGGAATAAACAGTACGCCGCCCATGATCAGCAGCGAACCAAGCAGCGTCGGCGAAATAGCCAGGCCGGAGTGGTTGTTCAGAACCTCCCAGGTAAAATAGTTAGCGCTGTTCAGTATTGCCGCAGGGCGATCGGGCCACAGCCATCCCGGAATAAAGACATAAAAGTCGCGCCAGAGCGGAGCCAGTCCCTGAAAATCAATCTTGTCATAGTTCTGCAGCAGCAGCGCCAGGTTTTCCCACGGCGAAAACGTATCACGCGTCAGGTAAAGAAACGTGTAAAAGGCTTCTGCCCCGGCCACATCCAGGTTGTAGCGCCGCAGCGCCAGCCAGAACATACCGCAGATTGCCATCGCCCCTGCGCCTGCCAGCATCCAGAGCGTGATCCAGCCGCGCGTAATACCAATAAACAGAAACAGCGCAAAGGCGATGATGATATTCGCACGCGTGCCGCCCACCAGCGCATAGGTCAGCAAGCCAAAGGCCACTGTTACCAGCAGAAACAGCAGCCACTGCCGCTGTGTCGGATGCAGAAAATAGCGAATCAGCATCGCCGGGATAAAGAAGTAGAAGAAGCGTTTTAGCGCCACGCCAGAAACCTCACTCGAGAAAATCTGGTTATAGGCGGAGAGCCGGAACAGCAGCAGCCCGTTGTGCATGAAAAACACGGTCACCGTGCCAATAGCGACCAGCGCCAGCAGCAGGCAGGTGAGATGGGTCTCGACCCGATCCATCACCAGCCACGGCTTGCGCGGCGCGGCGCTGGCTGGTCGCAGCCGCACTTTATAACTCACATAGTAAATAGCGTAGAAGCTGGTTGCTGCCAGCAGCGCCTGCAGCAGAAACGTTGCCGGCACCACGGCCACATCAAAGCGAAATACCAGCACGCTGGTCAGAGGGAAACCAAAGTAGAAGGTCAGCAGAAACAGCAGCGTAAAAAAGAGATGAAAGTTAAAGCGTACGCGCCTGAACTCACGCCAGGTCAGCGTCAGGATAAAGCCCAGCGAGCAGAGATAAACCACCAGCAGACCACTAAACTGCAGCAGGCTCATGATGCACGTCCTTCACTCAGGCTGAGCGCATGGCGCCAGCCGGCAAGATAGCCCGGCGCAAAAAAGGCGATGCCTGGTTTATCACATGCCGTCAGCTGGCGCTGTGCTTCTCCGATGCGGCCGGCATCCAGTTCGTCGCAGCTGAACAGCACCGGAATGCCCTGCTCGCTGAGATCGCGCCAGAATGGATTCTTACGGTTCAGCACAAAGGGAATGTTAGCCTGAATCAGCAAACAGAGTGTGCCAATCCCCTGCTGCCGCTCAAACATAAAATAGCCAAGCTGACAGCGTCTGAGCAACTGCAGGTAGGCCGGGAAATCGAGCCTGTCGCGAATCAGCGTAACCTGTCCGGCCGGAAACAGACGCTGTGCCGCCGCATCGATCTCATCAATATAGGCATAATTGTTTGTCGGATAACCAAGCGGAACCAGTACGCTGACCTCCTCGCCGAACTGCCGGCGTATCGCCTGCAGACCTTCAATATGCCGGTTGCTGCGGTCACCGGAGTTGCCCAGCAGAATCGTCAGTGTACCGTCCGATGTCGCGGCTGCAGGCAGCGCAATATCAGGCATGCGCGTCGGAAAATAGAGCAGCGATGCCGGCACCTGCGGATGCCGCTGCTGATAAAAACAGAGATCGCCACGGGTGGCAAACACCTGCGCCACTCGCCCCTGCGCCATGCGTCGCAGCAGATAGAACAGGCGATATTTCAGCCCGGCTCCCTCTTCATACAGATCAGCCCCCCAGACGTGCCAGAACGCCTGATGGCGGCGGATCTTTCCGCTGAGCAGCGCCAGCCAGAGACGCGGGTTAAACTGTCCGTGGAAGAAAAAACGCCGGGAGCGATCGGCTGCGCGTGCTATCACCGCCTGTGCCAGCGCGGCTTTACTGGTGAAGGTTTCGATCTGCAACTGGCTACAGGCGGGCAGCGAGCCAGGCGCAGCAACCACCATAAAGTGGCGCGGCGCGGCGGCAGGCAATTCAGTGCTGATCACGTCATTAAAGAAACGCAGCACCGTCTGATTGTGATGCGGGATATCAGATCCCAGCACATGAAATAACGTCATTTTGTCCGGCAATAAATCAGGAAAGCGCCACAGCAAAGGGCAAAATAGAGTATATAGGTCGCCATATACGCCTGCGCTGCACCAGCCGCGCCGTGAAGCGGGATCAGCCAGCGCGAAAACAGCGTCAGCAGAGCGAACTGGCTAATTTCGGTGAGAATATAGAAGCGCAGTGACGCTTTGGCGATCACCAGATATCCGAAAACATAGGCGCCGACTTTAAAGAGATCGCCACATAACTGCCAGATAAAAAGATCGCGCATGCCGCTAAACTGCGGGGAAAACAGCAGCCAGATCGCCATGTCGCGCAGCAGCCAGACGCAGAAACTGGCTGCCGCCACCGCCGGCAATACAAAACGCAGCGCGCGTCCAATCTCCTGCGCAATTTGCGGCTTGTGCTCAAGGCGTGCCAGCGTTGGCAGCAGCCAGACGCTGAAGGTGGCGGTAATAAACTGCAGATAGGCGTCAGAAATCGTGGTGACGCCCTGCCATAATCCTACCTGAGCCCAGCCCTGCTGTTCCGCCAGCAGATTACGCATCATCACCCACGCCACCGGCAGCGTGACCGAGGTCATCAGCGCCATCAGCGTATATTTTGCCAGATTGCGTGCCAGTGCCGGCTGCCATGCCGGTCTGAGCCAGCGCAGCGGCAGCACCGCACGGTGGCGCCGCAGCATAATCAGCGCCGGCACCACCAGCAGCGCCGGTACCAGCGCCAGGCCCGCCAGCGCCCCCTGATAACCGCCCAGCCGCCAGCACACAATATAACCGGCCACCCCTGTCAGGCTGCCGGTTATCAGCGCCAGCGCATTGCCGCGCGCATCGCGAAAGCCTTTCAGCAGCGCCAGGGCCAGGTTCGCCCAGGCGATGCCAAACTGCAGAAACGCCACGATGCGCACCACACTCTGATAATGATCGTGTCCAAACAGTAACCGGCTGACCGGCGCAGCGCCCAGCAGCAGACCCGCGGCCAGCAATACTGAAAAGCCCAGCACCATTGCAGAGGCTGTGCCGGTCAGCGCCCGCAGCTGCGCGGGCTCATGCTGCAGCTGCGCCACGCTGGCGGTGACGCCATTGAAAATGCCCGCGCCGGCCAGGACGCCGAGCACGGTGATCAGCTGCCGGAAGTTACCCGCCTGCCCGACGCCTTCCGGACCAAAACTCAGCGCCAGCAGCTTTACCACCAGCAGACCGGCCGCAATTTTGACCAGCGTGGAGGCCGCGGTCCAGACCGATGCTTTTGCCAGCGACATCAGGCAAAGTAGCTCAGCAGAGAGCTAATCACGGTACGCTGATTGTTATCTGACAGGTTATAGAACAGCGGCAGGCGCAGCAGGCGCTCGCTGTCGCGCGTGGTCACACGATCCTCACCGTGGAAGCGGCCAAACCGCTCACCGGCCGGCGACGTATGCAGCGGAATATAGTGAAACACCGTGAGGATCTCCGCTTCTTTCATCCAGCGTATCAGCGCGTCGCGATCGTCACTGTCGCGCAGTTTCAGATAAAACATATGCGCGTTATGACAGCAGCTATCCGGCACTGCCGGCAGCGCAATCCGTCCCTGAGCTGCCAGCGGCTGTAGCGCGTCGTAGTAGCGCTGCCACAGTCGCAGCCGCTGCTGGTTAATGGTCTGCGCCGCTTCCAGCTGCGCCCAGAGATAGGCCGCCTGCAAATCGGCCATCAGGTAGCTTGAGCCGATATCGCGCCAGGTATATTTATCCACCTGACCGCGGAAAAACTGACTCCGGTTGGTGCCTTTTTCCCGAATGATTTCAGCACGCTCGGTGAGCGCCGCATCATTTATCAGCGTTGCGCCGCCCTCGCCTCCGGCGGTGTAGTTTTTCGTTTCATGAAAGCTAAAGCAGCCAATGTGTCCGATGGTGCCGAGCGCACGACCTTTATACTGTGACATCACGCCCTGCGCGGCATCTTCAATCACATAAAGCTGATGCTTTGCCGCCAGCGCCATAATGGTGTCCATTTCACACGCCACGCCCGCATAGTGCACCGGTACGATAGCGCGTGTTTTCGGCGTGATCGCTGCCTCAATCTGTGTTTCGTCGATGTTCATCGTATCCGGACGCACGTCAACAAAGACAATGGTGGCACCGCGCAGCACAAACGCGTTGGCAGTAGAGACAAAGGTATAGCTCGGCATAATCACTTCGTCGCCAGGCGCAATGTTGATCAGCAGCGCTGCCATCTCCAGCGAGGCAGTGCAGGAGGGGGTCAGCAGCACTTTTTTACTGCCAAAATGCTGTTCCATCCACTGCTGGCAGCGACGGGTGAAGCCGCCGTCACCGCACAGTTTGCCGCTGGCCATTGCCGACTGCATATAGTCTGTTTCAGTGCCCACCACAGGGGGCGCGTTAAAAGGGATCATGGTGCTTTCCTGTAGAACCAGTAGGCGGTGCTTTCCAGCCGGGCACCGCAGCGTAAATAGAGGCGCAGCGCCGCAAGATTGCTGAGCTGCGTGGCAACGCGCAGTTGTGACAGCTGACGCACCCGGCCCCAGTCAGCGGCGGCCAGCAGCAGACGCTGGCCGATTCCCTGCGATCGGGCGTCCGGCAGCACGGCCAGCAGTCCGATACGTGCGTCGCCGTTCACTTCACGGATGGAGACAAAGCCCTGCAGGCTTCCCCGCTCATCGCAGGCGATCAGACACTGGTGATCAAAGGTGCCGCGCACCGCGTTTTCAATCCACTGCGCATAAAACCGGCCGCTGTCGGCCGCGTCAAACCACGGCGCGCGAAACCGGCTCTGGCTGAATGCCTCTGCGGCAGCGGCACGCAGCGCCGGGATCTGCGCCTCACGCGCAATCCGCACGCCGGACTGACGCGCTGTCTGCGTCAGCGCCAGCGTCAGATCGGCTTCGCCCTCAACCAGCTGAAAGCCGTGCTGGCAAACCGCATCAATCGCCGCGGTCTGCTCTGCCGGAATTTTTATCTGCAGCAGGCCCGTCGCCTGCTGCAGCGCCTGCGGCAGCGTCAGCTCTCCCGGCAGCGTCAGGCGCGCCGTGGGCTGATGAAAGAAGGCGCTCTCCCACTCAAGGGGATCAATACTGACGCGGACGGGCATGTAAGATATCCAGCAGATACTGGCCGTAGCCGGTTTTGGTTAACGCCTCGCCTGCCGCCTGCAGCTGCGCATCGCTCAGCCAGCCGTTGCGCCAGGCAATCTCTTCCAGACAGGCTATCTTGAAACCCTGCCGCTTTTCCACCGTCTGCACGAAGACGCTGGCTTCCACCAGGCTGTCGTGTGTGCCGGTATCCAGCCAGGCAAACCCACGGCCCAGCAGCTCAACAGAGAGTGCGCCTGCCTCCATGTACATCTGATTAATCGCCGTAATTTCCAGCTCACCGCGCGCCGAAGGCTGGACGCGCTTTGCAAACTCCACCACGCGACGATCGTAGAAATAGAGGCCGGTGACGGCCCAGCGTGATTTTGGCTGCGCCGGCTTTTCTTCGATTGAAAGCGCATTAAACGCTTCATCAAACTCCACCACGCCAAACCGCTCGGGATCCATTACCTGATAGGCAAATACCGTTGCACCTTCAGTGCGTGCAGCCACCTTTTTCAGCTTCGGACTGAAACCCTGTCCAAAGTAGAGATTATCACCCAGCACCAGACAGCAGTGGTCGTCGCCAATAAACGATTCACCAATAATAAAAGCCTGTGCCAGCCCATCCGGGCTTGGCTGCTCCGCATATGACAGCCGGATACCAAACTCACTGCCATCGCCCAGCAGACGCTCAAAGTGCGCCCGATCGTCAGGCGTGGTGATGATTAACACATCGCGGATGCCCGCCAGCATCAGGACAGAAAGGGGATAATAAATCATCGGCTTGTCATACACCGGCAGCAGCTGCTTGGAAATTGCGCGGGTAATCGGATGCAGGCGCGTTCCTGAACCACCCGCCAGAATAATACCTTTCATCATTGCTCCTTCTGGCTATGCTTCAGCGCGATGTGGTTAAGCCGAGGCGTTCAGCGCGATAGCTGCCGTTGAGAATAGCCTGCCACCACTGCGGGTTAGCCAGATACCACTCCACCGTTTTACGTATGCCGCTCTCAAAGGTTTCCTGTGGTGTCCAGCCCAGTTCGCGGGCAATTTTACCGGCATCGATGGCGTAACGCAGATCGTGTCCGGGACGGTCGGTAACAAAGGTGATCAACTCACGATAGCTGCCGATCGCCGCAGGACGTTGCCCGGGGGCAAGCTCATCGAGCAGATCGCACAGGGCATGCACCACATCAAGATTACGTCGCTCATTATGACCGCCAATATTATAGGTCTCGCCTGCTTTGCCGTGACTGACAACGGTATAGAGCGCGCGCGCATGATCTTCCACATAGAGCCAGTCGCGGATCTGGCTGCCGTTGCCATAAACCGGCAGCGCCTTGCCCGCCAGCGCATTGATGATGGTCAGCGGGATCAGCTTCTCCGGAAAATGGCGCGGGCCATAATTATTGGAGCAGTTGGTCACTACCACGGGGAGGCCATAGGTTCGCATCCAGGCACGCATCAGATGATCGCTGCTGGCTTTTGATGCGGAGTAGGGGCTGCTCGGCGCGTAAGGCGTGGTTTCGGTAAAAAAGTCGTCCGTGCCGTGCAGATCGCCAAACACTTCGTCCGTAGAAATATGATGCAGCAGGAAATCAGCCTGGCGCGTGCTCTCCAGCGTCTGCCAGTAGTGGCGTACCGCTTCCAGCAGATGATACGTGCCGACAATATTGGTTTCGATAAAGGCAAACGGACCATCAATCGAGCGATCGACATGGCTTTCTGCTGCCAGATGCATCACGTAGTCGGGCTGATACTGCGCCAGTACCCGGTCAAGCTCTGGCCGGTGACAGATATCAACCTGCTCAAAGGTAAAACGCGGATCGTGCTGCACGTCAGCCAGCGACGCCAGATTGCCGGCATAGCTCAGCTTATCCACCACCACCACCTGGTGCTCCGTGCTTTCAATCAGAAAGCGCACCAGCGCTGAGCCAATAAATCCCGCGCCGCCGGTGATCAGAAAGCGCTTCATCGCCAGACTCCTTTGGTATCGACAATCCACGGCTGGGCAATTTGCGCGGCGTCAATCGCCCGGAACCGGGCATGATCGACCAGCATGACCAGAATGTCAGCCTGCTGCAGCGCCTGCTCTGCAGACACCAGCGACGCGTCCTGCGCCAGCCGGTCAGGGATCGTCGTAACGTGCGGCTCGACAACCCAGGTTTTTCCGCTGTGCCACGCCGCAATACGCTGCGCTACCGCCATCGCCGGACTCTCACGCAGATCGTCGATATCGGGCTTAAAGGCCAGCCCGAAGCAGGCAATTGCGATCTCGCTGGCACGCTTATCACTCTGCGTCACACACTCTGCCAGCGCCTGTTTTACCTGTTCCAGTACCCAGCCAGGCTTGGCATCATTCACTTCACGCGCGGTGCGGATCAGCCGCGCCTGCTGCGGGTTCTGCGCCACAATAAACCACGGGTCGACGGCAATGCAGTGCCCGCCCACGCCGGGGCCAGGCTGCAAAATATTAACGCGCGGATGACGGTTCGCCAGCGCTATCAGCTCCCAGACGTTGATCTTCTGATCGGCGCAAATCAGTGACAGCTCATTCGCAAAGGCAATATTGACATCGCGAAAGCTGTTTTCCGTCAGTTTGCACATCTCCGCCGTACGCGCGTTGGTTTCAACGCAGGCACCGCGCAGAAAAATACGGTACAGCTCGCTGGCCCGCGCTGAGCAGGCGGGCGTCATGCCGCCAATCACGCGATCGTTCTCCAGCAGTTCGGTCATAACTTTGCCAGGCAGCACCCGCTCCGGACAGTAGGCGATAAAGATATCGCTTTCACCCTCATGCTGAGGGAAACGCAGATCGGGACGCGCCTCTGCCAGCCACTCTGCCATCTGCTCTGTGGCGCCGACCGGCGAGGTAGACTCCAGAATAACCAGATCGCCGGTTTTCAGTACCGGTGCCAGCGACAGCGCTGCCGCACGGACAAAGCTCAGGTCTGGCTGATGATCGTTCATAAAGGGCGTCGGCACTGCGATCAGAAACGCCTCTGCCGGTTCTGCCGTTGTGGTGGCGCGCAGCAGCCCCTGCTGTACCGCCTGCCGGACGACCTCACCGAGATCGGGCTCCACGATATGGATTTCACCCCGGTTAATGGTGTCAACGGCGCGCAGATTGACATCCACGCCCACGACCTGCTTTCCCCTTGAAGCGAAAACGGCTGCCGTTGGCAGCCCGATGTAACCCAGTCCGATGACGGAAATGGTATTAAAAGACATAATTAAACTCTGTTGTTGTTCAGCGCCTGCAGAATGCGTGCACAGGCGTGGCCGTCGCCATAAGGGTTGTGCGCCCGGCTCATACTCTGCCACGCCTCTTCATCCTGCAGCAGCAGGGTGACTTCAGCGACAATGGTATCGATATCCGTACCAACCAGTTTTACCGTCCCTGCCGCGACCGCTTCCGGCCGCTCTGTGGTATCACGCATCACCAGCACCGGTTTCCCCAGCGACGGCGCTTCTTCCTGAATCCCACCGGAATCGGTGAGGATCAGCCATGAACGGTTCATTAACCAGACAAACGGCAGATACTCCTGCGGTTCGATCAGAATGATATTATCGATGCCGCTAAGTATCCGGTTAACCGGCTCGCTGACGTTGGGATTGAGATGCACCGGATAGACAATCTGCGCCTGCGGATGAAGGCGGGCAATCTGCGCCAGCGCGCTGCAGATACGCTCAAAACCCTTACCAAAACTTTCGCGCCGGTGACCGGTAACCAGGATCAGCTTTCTGTCCGGATCCAGAAACGGATAGCGCGCCGCCAGGCGGGCATTGAGATCGGCATTGGTCAGGACGCGATCGCGTACCCACAGCAGCGCATCGATCACCGTGTTGCCGGTGACGAAAATACGCGCATCAGGAAGATTTTCCCGCAGCAGGTTCTGCCGCGATGTCGTAGTGGGGGTAAAGTGATAGCTTGCCAGATGTCCCGTCAGCGTGCGGTTGGCCTCTTCCGGCCAGGGTGACATCAGGTTACCGGTGCGCAGGCCCGCTTCAACGTGCCCTACCGGGATCTGCTGGTAAAAGGCCGCCAGGCTGGCAGCCAGTGTGGTGGTGGTATCACCATGCACCAGCACCACGTCAGGTTTAAAATCGGCTAAAACGGTTTTCATGCCCTGCAGAATACGGCAGGTGATTTCGGTCAGTCCCTGCTCCGGACGCATGATATTTAAATCGTAATCGGGCTGCAGCTGAAACAGATGCAGCACCTGATCGAGCATTTCACGGTGCTGTGCGGTGACGCACAGTCGGGATTCAAATGCAGCATCCTGCGCCAGTGCCTGCACCAGCGGCGCCATTTTAATGGCTTCAGGACGGGTGCCAAATACAGTCAGTACTTTCACGCTGATTCTCTTATTGGCGAATAGCTGATAACGCACGCGGCCGGCGCACCAGCGCCACACCCGCGCCGACCAGCGCACCGATCGCTCCCCACATCACCATCATAAACAGACGGCGCGGGCTATCGCGTGAAACGGGCTCTTCCGGCGTGCGCAGGTAGCGGTAAGTCTGGAACTGTTTATCCAGACGAGGGCCAGCCTGTAGCGTGCTCAGCATCGCCCTGTTTTGATCATAGCTTAAATCGTAGGCGGGGCCGCTGGCCTGCAGCATATCGAGCTGAGCCTGCAGTCGCTGCTGCCCCAGTAAAAAGCGGTCGCTCTCTGGCAGACTTTCACCCGCAGCGGGCGCCCGGTTATCGGTAATACCCTGCTGGCTGGCCAGCTTCAGCGCCTGTTCAATACGCTGACGCTGGCGATCGTATACTGCCTGCGCCACGGCCTGCTGCCGGTCAACCTGCGACTGCAGCTGCACGTCTCGCGCCTGCCATGCGCCTTTCAGTTCTTCATTCAGATGACGGGCCGCACGCTCACTGGCGTAGGCAATGTACTGCCGTAAAAGATTGTTAGCGTCACCTGCGGTTTCTGCCACCAGCCGGACCGTATCAAGCGTGTTGTGCGCGCTATCTGCCGGCATAAACTGGATATTGGTGATCATGTCATCCAGCAGGGCGGCATCATTGTGTGCATTACCGCTTTTACGACTTTTAAAATAGTCGGTCTGCTGCCAGAAGTCGCGACGCGTATCCCATGACGCGAGCTGCATGGTGAACTCCTGATACACCTCATCCATTACGGTAGGTGCCGGATTATTCAGGCTCAGCGTAGTGCTGTGGATATCAAGGTTATTCAGAAACTGCTGCTGTACATAGTAGTCGCCCAGCATGTTCACCGTTGGCCTGTCGGTCACCGCCGTGGTGCTCCACGCCTGTTTCATCAGCATTGAAGCCAGCCAGGCCAGCAGGGCAAACAGAACAGCGCAGCCCGCTATCCAGCGTTTACCACGCCACAGCGTGCAGCCCAGGCCGCGAATATCCAGTTCATTCTCCACAACAGCGGTCATAACAGCGGTGTCCTTATCGGATGCTTATCCAGGTCATGTTTTATTGATATGCGCGTGATTCCATCTGCGCTTGAGACGGCGAATCATTCGTGCCATACGCCACGCGTGCTTAATACAGTAGCCGTAGAGCAGAAATGCCACCAGGAAGAGCACCAGCATGACCCACTCAGGTATGAAAGCCAGATATTCGCCCAGCACCCCAATGCCTGCCAGCAGCGCCGCCGCCAGCGTGATCAGCAAAAAAGCCTGCCGTGACGAGAAGCCGGCACGCATGATGAGATGGTGAATATGTTGCCTGTCGGCTGAGAAGGGACTCATGCCCTTGCGTAACCGGCGATACATGATGGCTACCATATCCATTAAAGGAATGGCGATCAGCCACAGCGCGGTGACCGGCGTAATAGGATGACTCAGGCCCTGAGTGGTTTCCAGCAGGATCCAGATAATGGTGAAACCGATCATGGTGCTGCCGGCATCACCCATAAATACTTTATAGCGTTTGCCCAGAAAACCCAGGTTCAGCAGGATATAGGGAATAGTGGCGGCGATCATAGCGAAACACCACATAGCCAGGCTGGTCATGCCGTCGAAATAGAGAATGATACCCATTGCTCCGAACGTCACACAGGAGAGCCCGCCCAGCAAGCCATCAATACCGTCAACCATGTTAAACGCATTAATTGCCGCCCAGACGGCGAACAGCGTTAATACATAGCCAAAGGGACCCACGACAATCTCTACCGGACCCACAATAAAACCCAGACTCAGCAAATAGAGCTTAGCGCCATACATCATCACGACGGCGATAATCGCCTGCATACAGGCACGAAACTTTACGCTGATATCAAAGCGATCGTCGAGCGCGCCTACCAGTACCAGCACGCCAGCACAGAACAGATAGAGCAGGCCATTCGGCATATAGGACTGCGTAATAAGGAACGCGAAGCAAACGCCGGCGTAAACGGAAATACCGCCAACGAGAGGAATAACACCCTGATGCTTTTTCCTTGCATTAGGTTTATCAACTAACCCGATTTTTTTTGCGACCTTGCGGGCCATAAAAAGGAATGCCAGAGAGAAGAGAAAAGTTAAACCCAGCTCTGCACCCATAGTGAGTAAATTCACATTAACGCTCTCAGCTAAAATCGTGGACAACAATAACCAAAACCCCGGTTATTGCTGTATATCCCTGTCTGACCAGGCCGCAGCGCGCGCAATTGCTGAAAAAATCGCCGCCTTTCTGCTTGCGTCATTCTAAACGTTTTCTGACTCGCCTAATCCTAATGCGCACAAATAAAAAACGCCACGATAAGCCGTGGCGTTTAACAGAAATAATGCCGATCTATTACCTGCGTAACAATATAATTGCTTCGCTTTTAGCCGCTTATGAGCGCTTCATCATATCGAAGAATTCATCGTTGGTTTTGGTCATTGCCAGCTTGTTGATGAGGAACTCCATCGCGTCAATCTCACCCATCGGATGAATAATTTTACGCAGGATCCACATCTTCTGCAGCTCTTCCTGAGAAGTGAGCAGCTCTTCTTTACGGGTACCGGAGCGGTTGTAGTCAATGGCCGGGAAGACGCGTTTTTCCGCAATTTTACGTGACAGGTGCAGTTCCATGTTACCTGTACCTTTAAACTCTTCGTAAATCACTTCGTCCATCTTCGAACCGGTATCAACCAGCGCTGTAGCGATGATCGTCAGGCTACCGCCCTCTTCCACGTTACGTGCTGCGCCGAAGAAACGCTTCGGACGATGCAGGGCGTTGGCATCAACACCACCGGTCAGTACTTTACCTGAGGCAGGTACCACGGTGTTGTAGGCACGCGCCAGACGGGTAATGGAGTCGAGCAGGATGATAACATCTTTCTTATGCTCAACCAGGCGCTTGGCCTTTTCAATCACCATCTCGGCAACCTGCACGTGACGTGATGCTGGCTCATCAAAGGTAGAGGCGATAACTTCGCCTTTAACCAGACGCTGCATCTCGGTTACTTCTTCCGGACGCTCGTCGATCAGCAGGACCATCAGCACGCAATCCGGATGATTGTAAGCAATGCTCTGCGCAATATTCTGCAGCAGCATGGTTTTACCCGCTTTAGGCGGTGCCACAATCAGACCACGCTGGCCGCGACCAATTGGCGACGCCAGATCCAGGACGCGAGCGGTTAAATCTTCAGTTGAGCCATTACCCCGCTCCATACGCAGACGACTGTTAGCGTGCAGCGGCGTGAGGTTTTCGAACAGAATCTTACTGCGGGCGTTTTCCGGCTTATCGTAGTTAACTTCGTTAACTTTCAGCAGGGCAAAATAGCGCTCGCCCTCTTTTGGCGGACGGATTTTACCGGAAATGGTATCACCAGTACGCAGGTTAAAACGACGAATCTGGCTGGGAGAAACATAGATATCATCAGGACCGGCGAGGTAGGAGCTGTCTCCGGAACGGAGGAAACCAAATCCGTCCTGCAATATCTCCAGCACGCCATCACCAAAGATGTCTTCGCCGCTCTTCGCATGTTGTTTGAGGATGGCGAAAATAATGTCCTGTTTGCGCATACGCGCCAGGTTTTCCAGCCCCATATTTTCGCCGAGAGTAATCAGCTCAGAAACCGGCGTATTCTTTAATTCGGTAAGATTCATAGTGATGGGTTCTTAAACTCGGGGTAATTCTCGAAATGATTGTCGTGAATGGTATGGCAAAAATTCCATGCCTGTTAATGGCTCTTTTTCAACGCTGCTCGGCGGGTATCGTCTGATAGGGCGATAGGAAGCGAGAGACGGTCGAAAGATGATGCCGGGTATGCTAGCCGTCAGATTGCCAAACCACAAAAACGTTCAACTCGAGCGGGGTCTGACAAGAGAAATCTTTAGATGCAAACTACAAAGGTAAGTGCGTAATGCAGTATCGTCAAATTAGCACGCCTGACCAGCGGCGTCCAGCAGTGGCGAAAAAATTCACCACTGCGGAACAGAGCGCGTTGCGCTTACGCCAGATTGGCGTTCAGGAACTCTTTCAGCTGGCCTTTAGACAGCGCACCCACTTTAGTTGCCGCCACTTCGCCGTTTTTAAACAGCAGCAGGGTCGGAATACCACGGATGCCATACTTTGGCGCGGTACCTGGGTTCTCATCAATGTTCAGCTTGGCGATGGTAAGCTTACCGTCGTACTCTTCAGCAACTTCATCAAGGATCGGGGCGATCATTTTGCAAGGACCACACCATTCAGCCCAGAAGTCAACCAGGGTAACACCCTCGGCTTTCAGCACGTCAGTATCGAAACTGTCATCGGTGAGGTGAACGATTTTATCGCTGCTCATGTTTAACTCCAAAGATTATGCCTGGCGAATTGGCGTAAAATATACCAACGTTGGTTAACTTTATTTCATCGGATACGCTTTCGTAAAGCGATAGTAAGCTGATATTCTACCACACTATGAGCAAAACACACTTAACCGAACAGAAGTTTTCCGACTTCGCCCTGCACCCTCAGGTCGTGGAAGCCCTTGATACTAAAGGCTTTCAGCATTGCACGCCTATTCAGGCGCTCGCACTGCCTTTTGCGCTTTCAGGGCGTGATGTTGCGGGTCAGGCGCAAACCGGTACCGGCAAAACGATGGCGTTTCTGACGTCAACGTTTCATTATCTTCTTTCTCACCCTGCTGCTGAAGGGCGTCAGGTTAATCAGCCGCGTGCGCTGATCATGGCCCCTACGCGTGAGCTGGCCGTACAGATTCACGCCGATGCGGAGCCGCTGGCCAAAGTCACCGGCCTGAAAATGGGGCTGGCTTACGGCGGCGATGGCTATGACAAACAGCTTAAAGTGCTCGCTGACGGTGTCGACATCCTGGTAGGCACTACCGGACGTCTGATTGATTACGCCAAGCAGAATCATGTGAACCTGGGTGCCATTCAGGTTGTGGTGCTGGACGAAGCCGATCGCATGTTCGATCTCGGCTTTATTAAAGATATTCGCTGGCTATTCCGCCGCATGCCGCCTGCCACGCAGCGTCTGAGCATGCTGTTTTCCGCGACGCTCTCTTATCGCGTCCGGGAACTGGCGTTTGAGCATATGAATAACGCGGAATATGTTGAAGTGGAACCGGAACAGAAAACCGGCCACCGCATTAAAGAAGAGCTCTTCTATCCATCTAATGAAGAGAAAATGCGTCTGCTGCAGACGCTGATTGAAGAAGAGTGGCCAGATCGCGCCATCATCTTTGCTAACACCAAGTACCGCTGTGAAGATATCTGGGGCCATCTGGCCGCCGATGGTCATCGCGTGGGTCTGCTGACCGGCGATGTCCCGCAGAAAAAGCGTCTGCGCATTCTGGATGATTTTACCAAAGGCGACGTGGATATTCTGGTGGCAACAGATGTGGCAGCGCGCGGTCTGCATATTCCGGCCGTGACGCACGTCTTTAACTATGACCTGCCGGACGATCGCGAAGATTATGTTCACCGTATTGGTCGTACCGGCCGTGCCGGTGCCAGCGGGCACTCTATCAGCCTCGCGTGCGAAGAGTATGCGCTTAACCTGCCTGCGATTGAGGAGTATATCGGTCACGGCATTCCGGTAAGCAAATACAACAGCGAGGCGCTGCTCAGCGATCTGCCACCGGCAAAACGTCTGCAGCGGAACCGCACCGGCAACGGTCAGCGCCGCGGCGGTAATAACAGTAATCGCCGGAGCAGTGCGCCCCGTAACCATAACCGTAAACGCTCAGGTTAACCCTACATGCTAAGCGCATCATCACTCTATGCAGCGATCGACCTCGGGTCTAACAGCTTTCATATGCTGGTGGTGCGTGAAGTTTCCGGCACTATTCAGACCGTTGCGCGCATCAAGCGCAAAGTCCGGCTGGCAGCAGGACTCAATGCTGACAGCGAACTCTCTGCTGAGGCGATGCAGCGCGGCTGGCAGTGCCTGAAACTGTTTTCGGAACAGCTGCAGGATATCCCGCCAGAGCAGATCCGCGTGGTGGCGACCGCCACGCTGCGCATCGCGCGCAATGCGCCAGCCTTTCTGACCACCGCTGAAGCGATCCTTGGCTGTCCGGTCAATGTTATCAGCGGTGAGGAAGAAGCGCGCCTGATCTATCAGGGCGTGGCCCATACGACCGGCGGCTCCGACCAGCGTCTGGTCGTCGATATTGGCGGGGGCAGCACCGAGCTGGTTACCGGTGAAGGCTCGCATGCAACCACCCTGTTCAGCCTCTCAATGGGCTGCGTCACCTGGCTGGAGCGTTTTTTCAGCAATCGCCATCTGACGCAGGAAAATTTTGATCGGGCAGAGCAGGCAGCGCGCGACATGCTGCAACCGGTGGCAGGCGCGCTGCGTGAAAAAGGGTGGCAGGTCTGTGTCGGTGCGTCCGGTACCGTTCAGGCCTTGCAGGAGATCATGGTGGCGCAGGGGATGGATGAGCGTATCACCCTGAGTAAACTGCAGCAGCTCAGGCAGCGTGCTATTCAGTGCGGCAAGCTGGAAGAGCTGGAGATTGAAGGCCTGACGCTGGAGCGGGCACTGGTCTTTCCCAGCGGTCTGTCGATTCTCATCGCGATTTTCAATGAGCTTAACATTGACAGCATGACGCTGGCAGGCGGTGCGCTGCGCGAAGGTCTGGTGTATGGCATGCTGCATCTGCCGATCAATCGCGATATCCGCAGCCGTACCCTGCACAATGTGCAGCGCCGTTTTTCTATTGATGTGGAACAGGCCGCGCGGGTACAGCAGCTGGCTGAAGGATTTTTTCGTCAGGTCAGCCAGAGCTGGAAGCTTGACCAGCGCTGCCGCGATCTGCTGTTGAGCGCCTGTGCCGTACATGAAATTGGCCTGAGCGTTGATTTTCGTCAGGCTCCCCGGCACGCTGCTTATCTGATCCGCCATCTTGATCTGCCGGGCTTTACGCCCGCACAGAAAAAAGTGCTCGCCTGTTTGCTGCAGAACCAGAGCGGCAGTATCGACCTGGCCCTGCTGGCTCAGCAAAATGCGGTGCCGCCGCGTACGGCCGAGCGTTTAAGCCGCCTGCTGCGCCTGGCGATCATCTTCTCCACGCGCCGCCGTGACGATACGCTCCCGGCGGTACGCTTACTGGCAGAAGAGGATGCGCTGCACCTGACGCTGCCGGCGGGCTGGCTGGAGGCGCATCCGCTGCGCGCCGAGCTGCTGGAGCAGGAGAGCCACTACCAGTCATACGTGCACTGGCTTCTGACCTTCTCCTGATGGCGTAACGACTGCCATCACTTTTTTGCATTTGCCAGCATTGCACGCAAACCGGCAACCCGGGTTTGCCCGGTTTTTACGCGCTCTTCTGCGCTCACCACTTTTTTCTCACGCTCCCACTCAACGTCATCCTGCGGCAGTTCCAGTAAAAAACGACTGGGTTCAGGACGAACCAGTTCGCCATACTGGCGGCGCTCCCGGCAGAGGGTAAAGGTCAGCTCTTTCTGCGCGCGCGTAATGCCCACATAGGCGAGACGCCGCTCCTCTTCAATGTTGTTCTCATCAATGCTGCTCTGGTGCGGCAATAGCCCCTCCTCCATGCCTACCAGATAGACATAGGGAAATTCCAGCCCTTTTGATGCGTGCAGCGTCATCAGCTGAACCTGGTCGAGATCTTCATCACTTTCCCCCCGCTCCATCATATCGCGCAGGGTAAAGCGCGTAACAACCTGCGCCAGCGTCATGGGTTCATTCAGCTCATCACCTTCGAGCATTTCTGTCATCCACTGAAACAGCGTATTGACGTTTTTCATCCGCATCTCTGCGGCTTTCGGGCTGCCGGAGGTCTCAAACAGCCAGCTTTGATAATCGATGCCGCGGATCAGGTCACGCACCGCAGTGATCGGCTCACGTTCAGTCAGCTGCACAATCTCATTCAGCCAGTGCGTAAAACGCTGCAGATGCTCCAGGCCGCGTCCGCTCAGCGTCTGAGTCAGCCCCATGTCAAAACTGGCATGAAACAGGCTCTTGTTACGCAGCGTGGCCCACTCACCCAGCTTCTGCAGCGTAGCCGGTCCGATTTCACGACGCGGCGTATTCACAATACGCAGAAACGCGCTGTCGTCGTCCTGGTTGGTCAGCACGCGCAGGTAGGCCAGCAGATCCTTGATCTCCGGACGCGAAAAGAACGAGGTGCCACCGGAAATACGATAGGGAATGCGGTTTTGCATCAGCAGCTTTTCAAACACGCGCGACTGGTGATTACCGCGATAGAGAATGGCGTAATCTTTATACTGCGTGCGGTTAATGAAGTGATGCGCAATCAGCTCGCCGGTCACGCGCTCTGCTTCATGATCTTCATTATTCGCGCTCAGCACTTTCAGCGACTCGCCCACGCCCAGTTCGGAAAAGAGACGCTTTTCAAACACGTGCGGGTTATTGGCGATCAGAATGTTAGCCGCTTTGAGAATACGCTGCGAAGAGCGATAGTTCTGCTCCAGCTTGACCACCTCCAGCGCCGGAAAATCCTCTTTCAGCAGTACGAGGTTTTGCGGACGCGCCCCGCGCCAGGAGTAAATAGACTGATCGTCATCGCCCACCACGGTGAATCGCGCGCGCGGCCCCACCAGCAGTTTTACCAGCTCATACTGGCTGGTGTTGGTATCCTGATACTCATCCACCAGCAGATAGCGAATACGCTGCTGCCAGCGCTCCCGTACCGCCTCATTACGCTGCAGCAGCAGCGTAGGCAGCAGGATGAGATCGTCAAAATCGAGCACGTTGCAGGATTTCAGATGCTGATCATAAAGCTGATAGCAGTGCGCAAATATCTGGTCGCGCTGAGATTTTGCTATCGCAGCGGCACCCTGCGGATCGATCAGATCGTTTTTCCAGTTAGAGATCGTGGCAATCAGCTGCTGCAGCTGCGTTTTATCCTCTTCCAGCCACTGGCTGGTCAGCTCTTTCAGCAGCGCCAGCTGATCCTGATCGTCAAACAGCGAAAAGCTCGACTTCATGCCCAGCGCGGCATATTCACGCTTGATAATCTCCAGCCCCAGCGTATGAAAGGTTGAAATCATCAGGCCGCGCGCCTCTTTACGTCCCAGCGTTTGCGCCACGCGCTCTTTCATTTCGCGCGACGCCTTATTGGTAAACGTGACCGCTGCAATGTGGCGCGCCTGATAGCCGCATTCGCGGATCAGGTGAGCAATTTTATTGGTAATGACGCGGGTTTTACCGGAACCTGCCCCCGCCAGCACCAGGCAGGGGCCGGTGACAAATTCGACAGCACGTTGTTGGCCGGGGTTTAAACGCATAACGTAATTTCACTCAACAAATTCAATTTCAGGGATGATCCCTTAAATAAATCGAATTGCAGGCAGGCGGCAAGTGGATGAGTCTTCGGGAGCTTACCTGGGTAAGTGACCGGAGCGAGCTTGCGCGGCCAGCACATCTGCAATTTGAAGTATGACGGGGATATAATGCGTCGCACATTATACATAACGGGAAAGCATCATGGCGAAAACCGCAGCAGCTTTACATATCCTCGTGAAAGAGGAAGCGCAGGCGAAAGCCCTGCTGGCGCAGCTGGAAAAAGGGGGCAACTTTCAGCAGCTGGCAAAAAAACATTCAACCTGCCCGTCCGGCCGCAATGGCGGAGATTTAGGGGAGTTTCGTCAGGGGCAGATGGTACCGGCTTTTGATAAGGCGGTTTTTACCTGTCCGCTGCTGAAGCCTTACGGACCGGTAAAAACCGCGTTTGGTTACCACATCATTAAGGTGCTGTGGCGCAATTAATCACTCTGACTCTTCATCTGCTGCAGCACATTGCTGCACTGATTGTCGTCCGTGTCGCTGGGTGAAATCAGGGCCAGCAGTGCGGCGGCCGGCGCCACAACAGCACCCAGCGCCACGGCCGCTGCACCGCGCGCAATCAGCGGCCCCGTTTTTACTCCGGCATCCGGATTTTTAAAGGTTCCGCGCACGTAGAGCGGAGAACGCAGCGTGATAATGCGAATGCCTTTACTCTCCGGATTCACCGACAGATCGAGCCGCTCGTTAGCAAAGTTCACGTTGCCGGTAACGTTGATCACCGCATTTTCGGTGTCGAACACAAACAGGCGCGGCGTTGCCACCCCCTGGCGCAGCGTCAGATCGGTGGCGGCACAGTTGATGCGCACTTCATCATCACCAAACAGTTTACCCACCACATAGTTTCCGACGTTAAGCCCGGCAATTTCCATCAGGCTGCGGCTGATCAGGCCGTTGTTCATCAGCAGCCGCAGCTGGCCGTTGCTGCTGCCCAGCAGAGCGGCAACCGAATTACCGGTACCACTTAACGTTGCGTCTCCGTTGAGCTGGCCCAGACTGCGCTGCATCGCGGTTACATCAGGAAACAGCTGGCGCAGCTGCAGCTTACGCGCGTGCAGATCGGCCCGGCCGCGCATGGGCGAGCGACTGCCTTCCAGCCGGATAGTGGTATTAATATTGCCGCCGGCCATACCAAAGCGCAGCGGATCAAGCAGCAGATCGCCTTTTTCCAGCGTCAGATGCGTGTAGAGATCGCTGAGCGGCAGCTTACTGCTGTGTTCAATGCGCTTGCCGCTAAACTTCACATCGGCATCCATCGCGTCCCAGCTTTTGGTCTCAAACTTATCGTAAGGCAGTACACGATCGGCTGGCTGCGTGGCGGCTTCACCACGCTGCGCCTTCGCCCGCGCCGTTTTCTCGCTGCCTTTACCGGAATCAACACCAATCAGCGGGCCAAGATCGGCCATGCGCAGCTGACGTGAAGTCAGCTCACCGCTCAGCTTCGGCCGGGGTTTGCCCTGACGATAGGTGAGTGACCCGTGAATATCACTGTCACCGATGTGACCATTGAATTTTTCATAGCGAAACAGCGCGCCCTTTGCATCATTAAAGCGGGCCGTGAGATGGCCATCCGTTTCATAAGGCGGGGTATCAGGCAGCAGCACGCCGGTTAAGCCATAAAGACTGGCCAGCGTATCGCCGGAAAAACGCAGACGCACATCCAGCCCGCCCAGGTTCAGCGGATCCTGCAGCGTGCCTTCCAGCCTCACCCGCGTGGTGCCGTTACGCACATCTGCCTGCAGCGGAAACGGCGTGGTTTTACTGCGCAGTGAGAGCATGCCACCAATTCTGCCTTCGCCGGAAAGCGGCTGCTGGTTATAGGTGCCTTTCGCCTGCCAGCCAAAAACAAAATCGCCGGCACCTTTTTGCTTATCATTGCCGCCGGTGACCTGGGCATAAGGCACGGGTTTACCGAGGGAGTTGATATTTACCGTGACATCGGCTTTGTTGATCGCATCGCGGTAGCGCAGCTGCCCCTGATCAAACAGAATGTTATCCATCCGGAACGACCAGGCAGAAGGAGCGGCGTCGGCTTTGCTGTTTTCACTGCTGGCGAGCGTAAATGTCCAGTTGTTCTTTTTGCTGGCGAGCTGTATCAGGCGCGCGTCAGGCTGCTGCAGTTTAATCCATGGCAGGTAGATCTCTTTATGCAGCAACGCCAGGGGTGCCAGCGTCGCATCAACGCGCTGCAGATGTACCATGGTGACGTCAGGAATGTCGGGGGGATTGCCCAGCATGATATCTTCAGCGTGAACCTGCGGCCAGGGGATCCAGCTGCGCCAGCCCGGCTCAGCGCGGTTACGCGCCCAGTGCACGCCAAGATCGCCGCGTATAGCGAAGGGACGGTTCAGCTCTGCTGAGACTTTCTGGTTGATGGTTGGTTTCAGGCGGTTCCAGTCAAAAGTGGCTATTACCACAACCAGTACCACGATCAGTAGCAACAGAATACCGGCCACCCAGCTGGCAGCTTTTCCCGTGCGAGTCATGCTTTTTCCTCCTTGTTCCCACGTCTCATTAAAGATAGTCGAGACGCGGCGTAACAACATCAGAGAAGCATTAACGGCAGAGACTCCAGCTGGCTGAAAGGCAGCGGACGGGAGAAAAAGTATCCCTGTGCCGCAATAGCGGGTGAAGATTGCACCTGACGCCACTCCTCTTCAGTTTCCACGCCTTCCACTATAACGCCATTGCAGTAACGGTTGATAAGCATCAGCAGCGTTGAGAAAAGGATCCGCCCCTCTTCTGACGCGCGCAGCAGCATAAAGAGTTCACGGGACAATTTGATATAGTCATAGCGCAGCTCGGTGAGCGCGGAAAAATTTGCCATGCCGGAGCCAAAATCATCCAGCCATAGCGGCCCCAGTTCCGGCATCTGTGCCACCATCTCTTCCTGCGGCAGCGCATGATGTTCAGTCAGTTCAAAACGCACCCACGGCAGCCGGCCGATCAGCGTCCGGAGATCCGGATGCTGCTGTATCGCCAGCAGCGTCGGCCCATCAATATTGACCGATGCCACCAGCTGATGGCGGATGAAAAAGCGGGAACACGTCAACAGCAGAGAGAGTTGTTCATGTACCACATCCAGCCGCTGCTCTGTCGACAGCGCAGCAAAGTAGTTTTCCGGTGAAAGCCGCTTTTCCGGCATAGCGGCGTGCGTGACAGCGGTCAGCAGCTCAATCGCCAGCAGGCGGCCGGTTATCTGATAAATGGGCTGAAAAGTATAAGTCCGCTGACACTGCTGCCAGGAAAACGAAATGTCCGGTTGGGTATATTCGGGAGAAGCGGGCAGCCGGTGTCCAAAATTTTTCATCACCATGGTTTTTTCCTGGTCGGTGGTGAGTGCCTGCAGAAAGCAACCCGGCGGCAAGTATCGGCTGGTTCCTGGATAACTTTATCGCTTTGTGCAGCCATATAGGGCGTCGAGTCTAACAGCGCGCCTCTGGCTTAATCGCAGAAACAGAGGATGCTTTGTCTGCTAAATCGTCACCAGATGGCCCTTTAAAAGACTTAAGGCAAACTACGTCGCTCAAGACGCAGTCGCCGGAAGGGTTCGGAAAAAGGCGCAGAGAGGCGTCATTTTCTGCTGCATTTTTCTATAACAGATTTGCCTTAACACTCTGTTTTATCCCCTTCATTGCACTTAGGGCTTTTCTTTTATCTTTTGCACGCTCGCTGTGATACGCACACATTATTCTTCCTAAACATAACCCTTTAAATTCAGTGCATTAAAAGCCAGATCCTGCCAGCCAGGCATAGTCTGATTCTGCCTGACTTACTGTTTTTCGGCTGGACGACAAACTGAAATAAGGCCATCTTTTAATCAATAACAGCAGGACGCTGTTCCTTCGGCCGCAGAAAAACAACGACTATATGCCCTGCTCAGGACAGATTTATGCACACAGAAATTATCAATATCTGGCCATCCGGTGATGCGCCAGGTGCCAGTGACTCCCGCGCTCAGCCGCAGATTGTCGACCTGGCTAAAGAGTATGAACCTTACGATCGCGCAGCAACCGGCGTGCGCTGTCCGGAAATGGCCATCTGGTATCCGGAAACCTCTAACGGTATTACCCTGCTGGTAGCACCGGGCGGCGGTTACCAGCGGGTACTGATCGATCGTGAAGGCAGCGCGCTGGCAACGTTTTTTACCTCGATGGGTTATACGCTGGCCGTCATGACATATCGCCTGCCGTATGACGGGCATCATGAAGGCGCAGATGCGCCGCTGGCCGATGCCCAGCGGGCGGTCCGCGTGCTGCGCGAACGGGCGCAGCAGGGGAAAAACGGTAAATATATTGTGATGATGGGCTTTTCTGCGGGCGGGCACGTCGCTGCCTCGCTGGGAACGCGGTTTAACGAGAAGCTCTATCCGGTACAGGATCGCAGCGATGCACTCTCACCACGTCCCGATGCTATGGTGCTGATCTACCCGATTATCAGTATGCGTGACGGTCTGGCGCATGAAAGTTCACGTACGCGCCTGCTGGGTGCCTGGCCGGATCAGAAAACTATCGATGCCTATTCGCTGGAGACGCGCGTTCATGCGCAGACGCCGCCAGCGCTGCTGATCCATGCGGCTGATGATGAAGCGGTTTCCGTTAACCACAGCATGCTGTTTTTTAGCGCGCTGCGTGAGCATAAAATTCCGGCGGAGATCCATTTTTATCAGAAGGGCGGGCACGGTTTTGGTATTCGCGGCGTGGCCGATCTGCCCCTGGCGAGCTGGCCAATGCTGGTTACCGAATGGCTGCGGGCGAAAACCTGACGTTATTCCCGTCCCGGGCGCCATGAATGGCGCCCCTACGGGAGTTTCATTGCAGGGGCGCATTTATGCGCCCCGGGTTGGGGCTGGCAACCGGGCGCCATTAATGGCGCCCCTACGGGAGTTTCATTGTAGGGGGCGCATTTATGCGCCCCGGGTTGGGGCGGGCAACCGGGCGCCATTAATGGCGCCCCTGCGGGAGTTTCATTGCAGGGGGCGCATTTATGCGCCCCGGGTTGGGGCGGGTGCCTCAGGAGGCAGGAATGGCCGGGTCGGCGCTGATTTCTGCTTTACTGCTCTCTTCTGTTGCCGGTGCTGCAGGCGCATCGGGCACCGTCATCACCTTGTTCCAGCTCTCCTGCAACATCTTCACATTGGTTTCTGCTTCGCCCTGCGGCTGGATCAGTACCATCGTCAGCTCCTGCGTCAGCTGCTGACGCAGCTCCTGGTTGAGCTGCTCGCGTGTTAACTCACTCAGAAAAGACTGACGCAGCTTCTGATACTGCTCAGGAGCAATATCCACCACTGCATTCTGCTGCGAGCGCAGACGCTGCCCCATCAGAATATCGGTATCCGTGCGGGCGTAGGTCGTAAACAGCTTATTCAGCTCCAGCAGCTTCTGCGCCATAAGCGCATCAAATTCATCCTGCGGCAGCCCTTTATCGCGAACCACGGCCAGCGCTTTCGCAATCTGATTCATATTTTGCGGCAGTGAGGCATTGGGGCTTTCCATATTGATGGAGCACTGCGCACGCTGATAAAGCACGCGGCAGTCAAAGCCGACCTGCACATTTTGTGCTTTATTGTCTGCAAGCGCGCGCTGCACATGCCAGAACAGCGCTTCACGCGCCAGATCGCTCTGCCAGTAGCGTTGCAGATACTGCGATTCGCGAATCGGCTGCCAGGCCGTATCCCACACCAGCGACAGCCGATCCTGCGCCAGAGAGCCATCAACCAGATTAACCGGCTGATGCGGCAGCGGTGCCAGCGTCGGCAGCGGTGCCGGCGTATCGCGTTTTCCTTTCAGCGCTGAGAAGGTCTTGCCAATCTGCTCCGTAATACTGCGGCTGTCGACATTGCCGACGACATAGAGCGTCATATTATCTGGCGTATACCATTGCTGGTAAAAGCTGTTCAGCTGGGCAGAATCGACCGGTGCGCGTGGCGCTTCACCAGGGTCATGCGCCAGCATGGTTGAGCCTTTCAGGCGATAGCGCCACCAGACATCCTGCGTATTGGGTGGCCAGGTAGCGATGGGATCGGTAGCGCTTAAAGCCGTTGTGACCACCTGCTCATTAATACTCATTTTACCTGCGGTCGCGGCCAGCCAGTTTAAGGCTTCTTTGAGCAGTTCTGGCCGGTTATTGGGCAGACTGAGATTGTACTGGGTGTAGTCATATGACGAGATCGCGGGTGGCAGCGGACGCTGCGGATCCATCGCCTGCTGCCACAGCGCGCGCTGCTGATTGGTATCCAGCGCGGTGTTATGCACCATCGCCAGGCGCGGTAACAGGTGACTGAAACCGGTCTGCTGTGCGCTCTCCACCAGCGAGCCGGTATTGACTACCAGACGAAGCTCAATGCGATCGCTGGGACGTTGTGGTGTGGTCAGCAGCTGCCAACTGAACCCATTGTCCAGTTTGCCCTCCTGCCAGGCGGGATCGGGCTGAAGTGTTTCGGCCTGCGCGCCGAAACCGGTCGCTGCAAGCAGCAAGCCGCCAACCAAAAGCCGAATTCTGGTGCCCTGCATGTGAACCCCTAATCAAACAGATAAACGCTCGTTAGCGCGGACTGACTGGCCACCGGGAAAGCGGCCCGCACGGCGTATTGCCGCCGCGTTTATTTAATGACAGTTCCTTTGACCACAAGATGGCCAGGAAGTCGCGCAACGAGGAAAAAAATCGGGAAAAAAATCAACGGGGTTTATTATGCAAATGCCCGCTGTCAGGGCAAGTGACAGCGGGCATTTAATCAGAAATTAACGCAAATTGAGGATTATGCGCCGGTATGAGAGACGTGATTGACCTTTTTCGCTGAAGAAAGCGTCTCTTTCAGCTGGTTTTCATCCAGCTGGCCCACCCATTTAGCCACCACCACCGTGGCCACGCCGTTACCTACCAGGTTGGTCAGCGCGCGCGCTTCGGACATAAAGCGGTCGATGCCCAGAATCAGCGCCAGACCCGCTACCGGCAGATGCCCTACCGCAGAGAGCGTCGCGGCCAGAACAATAAAGCCGCTTCCGGTAACGCCGGCCGCCCCTTTAGAGGAGAGCAGCAGAACCACCAGCAGGGTGATCTGATGGACAATGTCCATATGGGCGTTGGTTGCCTGCGCAATAAACACAGCAGCCATGGTCAGATAGATTGAGGTGCCATCCAGATTGAACGAGTAGCCCGTCGGAATGACCAGCCCTACTACCGATTTCTTACAGCCGAGGCGCTCCATTTTATCCAGCATGCGCGGCAGCGCTGATTCAGACGATGAAGTGCCCAGCACAATCAGCAGCTCTTCTTTGATATAGCCGATAAACTTAAAGATGTTAAAGCCAGCCCAGCGTGCAATCGCGCCCAGCACGATCACCACAAAGAGGATACAGGTGATATAGAAACAGATGATCAGCTGGCCGAGCTGCACCAGCGAGCCGACACCATATTTACCGATAGTGAAGGCCATGGCGCCAAATGCACCGATAGGCGCCAGACGCATGATCATGTTAATCACGCCAAAGATCACTTTTGAGAAGCTTTCAATAACGTTGAACATCACGGTGCCGGCGCTGCCGAGGCGATGCAGCGCGAAGCCAAACAGAATAGCGAACAGCAGTACCTGCAGAATGTTGCCGCTGGCAAATGCACCGATGACGCTGCCCGGGATGATATCAAGCAGGAACGCGATCACACCCTGCTGTTCTGCCTGCTGTGCATAGACAGCCACGGCTTTCGCATCGAGGGTAGCCGGATCCACGTTCATTCCAGCGCCAGGCTGAACCACGTTTACCACGACCAGCCCGATTAGCAGCGCGATAGTACTGACGATTTCAAAATAGAGCAGCGCGACTGCGCCGGTGCGCCCAACGGCTTTCATGCTCTCCATGCCGGCGATACCGGTCACCACCGTACAGAAGATCACGGGGGCGATGATCATCTTGATCAGCTTTACAAAACCATCACCAAGCGGCTTCATTTGCGCGCCCAATTCCGGATAGTAATGGCCTAACAGAACGCCGATGCCGATGGCAACCAGCACCTGAAAATAGAGGCTTTTAAACAGTTTCATAACAGGTGTCCAGGTAGAGACGGCATTCACCGCCTGTGTCAGGGAGAAACGCATGCGGCAAGCCGCCTGAGCGCGTAAAACCTTACCGATGAATTGAAAATAACACCCTGTTAACAGGATGAGTATCCCCTGACATTCCTTACAAAAGTTACAAAACTCTAACTATGAACTGAAACGCTTCAGCTAGCGCTGTGCCGCGGTTTCTGCAGAACAATCAATTGATAAGGTCACTATCACGGGTGTGAATAGCGCTGCAGCCAGCCCTGCTCAAAGGTCGTAAGCGACAGGGCTTCAGCGTACAGGTAGCCCTGACCGATAGTGATGCCACGCGCCAGCAGCCAGTCGCGCTGCTCGGCCGTTTCAACGCCTTCCGCTATCACATCAGCATCCACAATCTTTGCCACGGCGGACACAATGCGCACCATGGTGTCATCATCCGGCAGCGCGGCAACAAAGCTGCGATCCATCTTCAGCTTGTTCACCGGTAACGCTTTAAACTGATGCAGATAATTGAGATTACAGTAACCCATACCAAAATCGTCCAGCGCGACGGCAACCCCGGTCTGCTGCAGCGCGCGCAGCAGCGCCATCGCCTGTTCTGCGTCGCCTATCCCGGCGGTTTCGGTCACTTCCAGTACTAACGATCCCGCCTGGATGCGATGCCGCTCCAGCAGGCTCTGCAGATGAGCCACCATGCCGCTGTCGCGCAGCTGGACGGCTGAAATATTCACGCTCAGCGGCAGCGTAATACCCCGTCGCTGCCAGCCGGCCAGAATACGGCACGCCTCTTCAAACACCCAGCGGCCGATGGCAGAAATCACACCAATCTCTTCCGCGCTGGCGATAAACTCTTCCGGCAGCCCGTAGCTGCCATCCGCCATGCGCATACGCAGCAGTGCTTCAGCACCCGCCAGCTCGCCGGTTGCCATGTTGAGCTGTGGCTGCAGATACAGCGCAAACTCGCCCTCCTGTAGCCCCTGCAGAATGTCATGCTCCTGGGTCAGCCGCTTTTGCGCCCGCTCAGTCAGTACCGGATCAAAGAACAGGATCTGATTTTTCCCCTGATGACGTGCTGACATCATGGCGGATGTCGCCCGATCCAGCTGCTCACGGGCAGAGCACAGGCTCTCATCAGAGAGTGACAGCCCGATACTGGCATTGGGTCGCAGCTGCAGCTGATACAGATTTACCGGCTGATTGATGCGCAGCATCAGGTTGCGCGCCAGGCGCATTGCGCGGAACGGGTTGTGCGCCCGCTTCAGCAGCAGCGCAAAATCGCTGAGGCCCGTCTGCGCCAGCAGGGTATGGTCATCAATCGTGCTGCGGATTTTCCCGACCAGCGTGAGCATCAGCGTATCGCGCTGCTCATCGCTCAGCACGCCGTTGGCTTCCTGCAGCGTTTCAATCCGAATAACCATGACGCTCCAGGGCTGCTGCCGGTGACGCTGCTGCAAATGCTGGTCGAGCAGCGCCAGAAACAGCGTGCGATTAGGCAGATCCGTCACGGCAAAATGGGTGGTCAGACGGCTCATCTCATCGTGAACAGACTCCAGCACCTGCTGATTACGGTTATAGCTGCGGATCAGCATGCCTATCTCATCATCACGGTGATTGCCGGGCAGCGTCAGCTTGTGTGTCAGAATGGCGGGCGGCGGCAGTTCCTGCAGCTCGCGTGAAATATCGCGCAGCGGATGCACAATCAGGCGGTTAATACACCAGCTGATCGCAACCGAAAGGATCAGCGCCATCAGCAGCCAGGTGGTGATCATGGTTGAGAGCGTGCTCAGCAAAAACTGATAAACGCGCGAGGAGTCCGCCTGAAGCACCAGATAGGCGATGGGTTTTGGCATGCCGCCCCGCTCAATCGCATACAGCGGCAGCGTGATCTGCACCGGCAGCTCAAACAGGCGGGCGACCAGACGCGGAACCGGCTTTTCCGGTGCGAAGTCGGCGTGCAGTGCCTGAAACGCATTGGGCAGCACAACATCCGCCCGCGACAGGATACCGGCGGGTTTGAGCGTGTTAAGAATATGTTCAGCCTGAGGAATGTCCGCTTTCAGCACCGCTTCTGAGAGTGGCTGGCGTACCGTGTGCGCCACATTCTCCATCTGCTGGGCGTAGTCAATCCTGCGCTGCTGCACAAAATGAAAAAGCTGGATAACGATAAAAATCGTGATCGTTACCAGCACAACCGCAGACACGGCTGCCATTTGCTTGATGGTTAACGAGCGACTGACGCGCAACAAAATCTCTCCCGGCCGCAATGCCGCCATAATCCGCAGTGATAGTAGCCTGAATGCGCAGCAAGTATATCCCAGGTCTCAGAGGTTGTACGTCGCGATAAGAGTGAAAATCATCAGTCGGGAGGAAGGGAGACGCGTTTTCAGCGTTTTACCCGTACAGGTTACGGGAGAAAGCGAGCGCGCACCGCGCGCTCGCGGAGCAGCATTAACGCTTTTCCTGCAGGGCAAGCCATACCAGCAGCTGCAGACTGGCAGAGAAGTAATTCTGTTCCGGCTGAATGCGGTCGCTGAGATGACTGGTCTGGTTCAGCGTCAAATCGCGTACGGCGGTCAGGCCACCTTCCATATTATAGGGTGCCGGGCTGTTAGCCAGGACATCGAACCAGGCCGGTGTGGTCTGGCGCGGATAGCCCTGCCAGACGCGCTGAAACGGCACCAGTCGCAGGCTCTGCGGATCGTACCACCAGATATTCAGCGGCACGCGAATCGCATCATAACTGAACCGGTTAGAGTAACCCACAGCCGGGGCGACAGAGCCATCGGCGTTCAGCGCGACCCAGTCCAGCGGCAGCGCGGTTTTACCAAACTGCATCTCACCCAGTAGCGTCATACCATCGTCAATGAGCGCATTCCAGACGCGCAGATGGCTCTGCCGGGCAAACGCCTCCCAGGCGGCAAACAGGAAATAGGAGGGGTTCAGCACGACGTAGCTCGATTTATTAAAGCCGCTGGCACCGGGCAGCATAACTTTATGTCCGGCATAATCGATCACGTTCAGTTTGATGATCGCACGCTGAATGCGATCGGAAGCCTGCTGGTAGTCGCCTCCCCACTTCTGTGCCGCACGCTGCAGTGCCCAGGCGATCAGCACATTACCGTCGCTGGCGTCATTTTTGTCCGCCACCGGATCGGCAGCGTCAGGCACATAACGCCAGTAGAACAGATCATTTTGCGGATTATGCAGGTGCGTACGCGTCCACTGCCACAGCAGATCAAACGTAGCCCGATCGTTATTCGCCACCGCCAGCAGCATCCCGTAGCCCTGACCTTCCGTATGGCTGACGCCTTTATTGCCGGTATCGACAATGCGTCCGTCGCTGTTCAGAAAGCGGGATTTATAACTGCTCCAGCCGTCTGCCGTCGCCTGGGCGCTAAAAAATATCATCATTAAACAGAGCATCCACTGACGCCCGTGCCGCATTACATTCATTACCGCTTCCTATTGATATCGATACAGCAGCGTTACGCCATTGTTGTTTTCCAGCGTCAGCGGTACTGCGTCGCTGCCGCCCTGATCGCGCAGCCACTGCGCATACAGGCCGCCCAGCACGGCGCCCATTGCCAGCTGCCAGCGTTCCGCTGGCAGCGTGTCGTGACCTGCCGGCAGCGCATGATGCTCAATCTGAATCGCATTTTCTGCCGGATGCAGCTGCACAAATCCCCAGTTGAAGCGGGCCAGCTGCAGATTCATCTCCCGCTCCAGATCCTGCACGGTATGCGCAACCGGCAGTGGATAACGCCTGGCCAGCGTCTCCCCGGTGCTGGCCAGGAAAGCCGCGGCCTCGTCGCCGCCGTTCTCCAGTACGCTCTCTGTCATTACGCAGACCAGATCAAACCAGCCAGGCTGATGCGACCAGGTCGCACGTGCGGTGGGTTGCTCGCTCATCAGTTGTCTCCAAACATATAGCGGAAGTAGAGGTTAGCGGTGCTTTCGTTATAGTCGCCAAAGGTGTCATACCCCAGCTGACCGCCGATCGTGACATCTTTGTTGATCTTATAATCTGCACCGGCGTGCAGGTTGTAGCCCACGCCATTTTTACTTTCACCGCTGTAGTAAGCACTTCTGACAAAGCCGCGGTCGGCCAGACTCTGCAGCTGCGACTGCAGCGCAGCGTTGTCCGGGAAGTAGGCGCTCTTGTCCTGGCTGTAAGACTGATAGCCGACCGATCCCCCGACGTTGACTTTCAAATCGTCAAACTGACGGCTGAACTCCACCGGGAACGAGACGGACGCGTAGTTCTGCGGGCTGAAATAACCGCCCTGCCCATAACTGAAATAGCTGAGGTTTTTGGAGAAATCCATCCAGGAGAGGTTCATCCCCACCTTCAGCTCGCGATCGTCATAATGGAAAGGCCGTACATAAACGCCTGCGGTTGCCTGCACGCTCTGGTTGCTCGCCACATTTTCGCCAATATAGCTATAGGCGCCACCGCCGGCATAGAGTCCGGCATCGCCGTTGTCATAGCTCAGCAGCGCATTCGCCCCGTTTTTCGTGACGCGTCCCCAGCGTTTACCGCTGGTCTTATCTTCTGCTCCCACATAGGAGAGCAGGCTGTCGGTCATGGCCCGGCGTTCACCGGTCAGGATCAGCGTCAGGAAATCCGTGAGTTTTGGTGACCACTGGATCCCGCCCACCAGCGTGCTGAGATCCTGGCCCAGCGGCGTGCTGCCAATATCGATTTTATAGCTGTCGCCCTTCAGCGCCATATTCAGCTCAACGCCGGAAGCGGACTGTGAATCGGTGGCTGAAGCGGGAACGTCCGTGATTTTCGCATCCCCGGCTGCCACGACATTGCCCTGCACCAGCGCATTGCTGCCAAAGCGGCGCCATGCATCTCCGCCAGCGCTGCCCGCGGTCAGTGAAACCGGCGTAACAGTAAAATCAAACCGCGACTCGCCAAACGGCACCGTGGAAAAGGTCAGCGGCGCTTTCGCTTCGGTCAGCTTACTCAATCCTGATTCGCCATCGCGTCCGCGCACCTGCATCTGTCCCTGTACCCAGGTCCCGGTTTTCTCCTGCAGCGCGTCCATCATCGTGTCAATCTGATGCAGCGTCTGGTTCTGCTGCAGCACAGGCGTATTGGCTGCCAGCGTACTGTCGGCGGTGCTGCCTGCAGCCGGTGCGTTCTGCCACGGCATGACCGCGCCATAGCTGGAAGATGACCGGCCAACCGGCGAGGTGCTGCGATTGATAAAGGGATTATCCGCCAGCGCCAGTCCGCCAACCGTGGGTACGCTGCCGCTTTGTGCACCCTGCAGACCAATCATTTTACCGCGCGCGGTACGCAGATAACGCATCGCTTCGCTATGTTCGCCGTTGGCTTCCGCTACGCGCGCCAGCAGCAGCAGCCGCTCCGGTGTCTCTTCATTGCGCAGCCCGCGCGTCAGCGTGTTTGCCCTGCTGATATCATTCTCTGCCAGCGCCACGTTAATGGCGCCGGTGCGCGCGTCCTGCTGCGGCGTATCCTGCGTGATCAGATAGTCATAGACCACGCCCGCCTCTTTATTCATTTTGCCGGACTGATAGAGGCGCGCCATGGCAAACATCAGATCGCGGTTTTGCGGATCCTGCTGCAGCGCACCCACCAGTTTGTCATAGGCCGCCGCATACTGTTTCTGCTCACGCAGGCGATCCACTTCGTTGATCAGATAGCCGTTGCGTACATCAGCCAGCTGCGCGGGCGTACTGCGTGCCTGCAGCTCAGGTGAACTGAGAAAACGCTGCGCTTCACTGCCTAATCCGGCCTGATTAAGCACCGTGACCTGCGCAGCATAGTCCCCGGCGTTACCCTGCACGCCGCGCTGCATGTTGCTGCGTACCACCGCTACGGCGCTGGTGATATCACCCGCTTTAGCCAGTTTCTCCGCCAGATTGCCGGCGTCCACCGGATTAGCCGGCGGCGTGGCGGCCAGCGCGCGCAGCGTGTTCGCCGCCGCCGCATCCGAGCCCTGCGCCAGATACTGGTCAGCCGTCGCCATCTGCAGATTGAAGTTAACGCGCTGCGCCAGCTCGCGCATGGCAGCGGTTTTACTGCGATCGGGAATACGCGCCAGCAGCTGGCTGGCCTGCTGCCATGCGCCGCTTTCACTGGCGTTAAGCGCACCGGCATAGAGTTCGCTGCTGGTCGCGCCATTGCGCATCACCGGCTGCATCACGTTGGCGGCCATCAGCGTATTGCCCTGCGCGCGGTAGAGCCGCGCCAGATCCAGACGCAGCCAGCCATCGGTGGGATAGCGCTGTACGCCACTGGTCAGCGTGGCGATCGCGGCAGCGCTGTTGCCTGCGGCCTGCTCGCGTTTCGCCTGTGCCCGGATGGGATCGCTGTTGTTACCGCGTGGCGCCACGCTCTGCCGCACGCTGTCGGGCAGTGAGGCGAGCAGGCTGCTGGCTTCAGCACTGCGGTTCTGCTGACGCAGCACATAGAACAGCCCCTCTTTGGCGCTGCGGTTATCCGCATCGCTTTGCAGGATCGCACGGTAGGTCTGCTCCGCCTGCTCCGGCTGATTAGTGCGGCGCTGCACATCGGCACGGAACAGTTTAGCCGCTACGCCTTTTTCACCTTCCGCCTGGGTCAGGGGTTCACTCAGCGACAGCGCCTGTGCACTGTCGCCACTTTTCAGCGCCTGCTGCGCGGCCGCGAGCTGTGCGTAAAAACGGGCGTCCGCCGCCTGCTTCTGCCGTGCCTCACTCTGATCGCCGCCCAGCTGTGCCGCCCGGTTCAGGTAGTCTGCGGCTTCAGCGTAGCGTCCGGCACGCTGCGCGACATAACCCATACCCGCCAGGGCATCCGCATCCTGCGGGTTCGCCTGCAGCACCTTCTCAAAGCTGGACTGCGCACCGCTGACATCGCCACTGTTCAGTGCCGTAAAGCCGGCCCCTTTTTCCGCACCGCCCACGTTTTTGCGGTAGTAATCCAGCACCCCGTTATCCTGAGGATGACGCTGCTGCCATGTCTGATAGAGCGCAGCATCAGAGGCCTGCGGTGCCAGCCAGAGCAGCGCCTGACGCAGCGAGCGATCGGCCTCTTTGTTGCCGTCAGCCATACCGGCCAGCAGCTCGATCCCCTGCCGGCGGGTCGACTCCTGATAGGTCATCGCTTTGCCCAGCGCCAGCTGCGCGCCGGTATCCTGCGGATGATCGGCAGCGAACTGGCGCAGTGCCTCTACGGCCTGCGGCAGCAGCGTGCGATCGCCGGCCATGGCCAGGTAATATTCGGCGGCGACGCTCGCCGGTGGTTCGTTGCCGCTAAAGGTATTACGCCACGTCTGCAGCGCGGCAGCGATATTGCCGCTGCGCGCCTGCTGACGCGCCAGCGACAGCTGCGCCTGCGGAATACTCTGCAGCTGACGTGCGTTATCCAGCTCGGCCAGATGCGCATCATTGGGTGAAACGGCGCTCAGCCGCGCACGCCACTGTGCTGCCTCGGCGGTACTCCCGGTCTGCTGAGAGTAGAGCGCCAGCAGATAGAGCGCCTGAGTATTATTGGGCTCCGCCTGCAGAATTTTCTGCAACGACGCCTTCGCCAGATCGTCATGCGCTTTCTGATGCCAGTAGGCCGCCTGGTCAAACAGCGCCTGAAGCGCAGGGTTATTGCTCTCTGCCGCCAGCAGCGGCTGAGAAAGCGTCAGCGCCCCGCCCAGCAACAGGGCGTGGCGGATGCCGGCACTCAGTATATTTTTATGCATTTTTTATCCTTACTTCCTGCCGGACTGACTGTCTGCTTTGGGGTTAAGACGCCGCCATGCATGACGCTTCAGCATGAGCCAGGCGCTGCTGCCGATCAGTACGGCCACCAGCAGCGCGGCCAGTGCCATCAGCACCGAGTGCTGGTTGGCATACCAGACCACCATCATGTACCACGGCATTTCACCGCTCGGAAACTGCGGACCAACCCGGAAGCTGCGGATCCCATTTTCATCGGTAATGATGGCGGTATCGCCGCGAATACCGGCGTTGATACGCGCTGAATTGAGATCGTCATGCAGGCGCAGCAGCTGCTGATCGCTGGTTGCCACCGTCATGACCACCAGCCGGTCGGCGCTCCACGGCGAGCGATAGCTGACAAAGCCGCGCCACGCCTCATTTGAGGAAAAGTAGCGATCGGCATCCAGCTCCTGGCGATACCAGTCGCCGGTCAGCCAGCCGTGCAGTTTTTCCATCAGGCCTGGCTCGTTAACGCTCAGCGTATTGCCACTGGTCTGCCACGGCGTGCCGTGCAGCATCTGCTGCGTAAAGGCGCTGTGCTGCATGGTGCTCACCGCCAGCACATCATTCTGCTGCAGCCGGCTCAGATTGGTGCCGCCTTCAGGCAGGCCAAACAGTACCTGATTTTGTACCAGCGCCACCCCGGTTGCGTTACCCGCGCGCGCCGCCATATCGAGTAGCGTGGCGATCTCCGCATCACCCGGTTTTTCCGGCAGCAGAAGCGTGGTCTGCGAAAAATCTGCCAGACGCGTAAACGGGAACGCGGCCCCGACAAAGTAAGAGAGATTCGGCAGCATGGTGAAGTGACGGGTGTGGCTCAGATCGATCCACGAATCCTCTTCGATGCGGCTTTTGATATTGTTGTTAAGCAGTACGCCGCACGGCGCATCCGCTTTGGGCTTGATATTAAAGTAGAGCGCCAGCTGGTTATCACCGTAAATCAGATAGGGCTCCAGCTTCAGGGTGTAGTGCTCCTGGCGCGCGTCACCCCCCAGCCGGTGCCAGGCGCTCTCCAGCAGGCCAACTTTGTTGACCGTCAGATTACGCAGGAAGGTTCCGTTGAGGGCGACATTCAGAAACGAATTGTTTTCGTCGATCCAGCTTTCAGTGGGAAAACGGTAGTTCAGGTTTACCGGGATCGTATCGCCATCCCACAAAAACAGATCGGGTGCCGCGCGGAAGTTAACGCGCAGCGCATCGTGCCAGATACCGGTGGTGGTCAGGCTCTGATCTTTTCGCAGCAGCTCACTCAGGCGTACCGGACGTGAGGTGTTGATCCAGCGCGGCGCGTCATAAGGTTTACGCTGGGCCAGCGGCTGCGGCTGCACGTTAAGCTGGCTCGCATCCGTGGTCAGCGGTTTGGTTGTCAGACGATTCGCCGCCTGACGCAGCTGCGCGTCGTCACTGCCCACAATCAGCAGCAGTTTATAGACCGGATTATCAGGATTATCGATGACCTGCAGCAGCGGGCCATTGCTGGCCGGCAGCGTCACCGTACCGATTTTGTCGCCCGGATGCCCAATCAGAATACCGTTACGCTCTGGCAGCACGCCGCGACTCACCGGAAAACGTATACCGCGGTAGTCAGACTGAATGCCCATCCACGACGCCACCAGTGCGGCAGCGCTCACCGCATCCGGCGTTACGCTGCTGGCAAAACCAAAGGTGACGCTGGCCGGCGTCATACGCTGCGCATCAATAAACGGACGCGGGAAGTTACGCAGGCTGGTGCCGATATTCAGCTGCTGGCCCTCCAGGCTCAGCGTGGTTTGCGGCAGAATCGTTACCTGATACTGCTGTGCGCTCTCTTTTTCACACAGCAGCTTATCCGCATCGTTGATTTTAAAGCTGAGGTTGTTATCTGACACTACCATGGCAGCCGGAATATCCAGCTGATAGTCACTGACGTCGCTGTCGCTGGAGCCGAGCGGCAGCGTGCCGAGCGGCTGTCCGTTCAGCATCAGCTGCAGCGACGTATTGCGCGCGGCCAGCGCTGATGAGACGCGCAGCGACAGGTTGAGCCGTGCGTTGGTAACTACCTCATCACCGGGCAGGGTAAAGACAATGCCCGACTGCAGCTGCCCGCCGGTCAGGGTGATACCCTGCTTCTGCCCCATCTGCGACACCGAAATGGTACTGCTTACCGGCTGGTTAAGAATGGCGCTTCCGGTATCAGGCGCAGGCAACAGGATTGCCGGCGCTTCAGCCTCAGCTGGCGCGGCAGTACTGCTCTCCGGCGTGTACGGGGCGGCACCGGCCGCCTGCTGCAGCTGCGCGTCAGCCGTGCTGTCGAGCCCTTCCGGCGGCGGCACGGCTGACAGCGCACTGCTGTCCTGCGTAACCGCAGGCTCTTCAGCCTGAACCGATGTCAGCAGCAGTGCGGTCGCCAGCGAACTGGCGAGCAGCGTTTGCGTTAATTTCTTCATGCTGCGCTGTCCTCTTTCGCCGCAGGCTGGTCATCACGCTTGTGCTTCTCGCGGCGATCTTTCCAGGTCAGCCAGAACAGCTCAAAAACGGTACGAATAATAGTGCCGATCGACACCAGCGGATTATCCTGCTTATACTCCGGCTGGATCCACGCATCCGCTCGCGCCAGCACGACGCGCACCAGCTCGCGGCGACGCGCCAGCGGCATTGCGCCAAAGCGCAGGCGAATCGTCTCCGCATCACCGGAAATTTTACTGACCGGAATGGTGATGGTGCCGGACTTCAGCAGCAGATCGATCTCTTCAATCTCATCCTGTTCATGCCGGTTGTCAGGCGCATCCAGCTGCGCGCCGCCCATCGAGAGATCGCTGGTGCGGGTACGCGACGAAATCCCGCTGGCGTAGTGGATCACAGCCGGGATCTGCACCTCAATACGAATGGTTTTACGCACCTGTTTGGTTTCGCGCGCCACGGCGATGGCCGCCATTAAAATAACCAGACTAAAAATCGCCCAGCCAACGTTAAGCGCAATAACCCAGGGATCGACCCCGAAATAGTCATGTGCCGTCGCGCGAACCACGCCGGCGACAATACCGATGGAGAGCAGCGTCGCGACGATGACGTGCGGCCGTACGATATGAAAATCAAAGAAGCCCTGATCGAGCAGGCCGCCTTTGTCCGTTACGTTGAACTTGCCGTGTTTTGGCGACAGCAGCGTCAGAAGGGTTGGGATCACCAGATGGAAACACATCACCGTTTCGTAAATCTCTCCCCAGAAGGTATAGCGGAAGCGACCATTCATGCGGGAGTTTACATAGAGGGACATCACCAGATGCGGCAGCACATACGCGAAGATCAGCGACGCCGAGGAGTGGATGATATTCAGGTTAAACAGCAGATAAGCCAGCGGCGCGGTAAGAAATGCCACGCGCGGCAGGCCAAACTGGAAGTGCAGCATGGCGTTGAGGTAGCAGAGACGCTGCTGCCACTTCAGGCCGCGACCAAACAGCGGATTATCCACGCGGAAAATCTGCGTCATGCCGCGCGCCCAGCGGGTACGCTGAATAACGTGCAGGCCAAGGCGCTCGGTCGCCAGACCGGCCGCCAGCGGGATCGCGAGGAATGCTGAGCCCCAGCCGCGACGCTGCATTTTCAGCGCGGTGTGCGCATCTTCTGTTACGGTTTCAACAGCAAAGCCGCCGATCTCTTCCAGCGCACTGCGCCGGATAACGGCACAGGAACCGCAGAAAAAAGTCGCATTCCAGTTGTCATTGCCCTGCTGTACCGGACCATAAAACAGCGATCCCTCATTAGGGATAGTGCGGGCGGCACGCAGGTTACGCTCAAACGGATCGGGCGAATAGAAATAGTGCGGCGTCTGCAGCAGTGCCAGCTTTGGATCCTTCAGGAAAGGGCCGACCGTTGCCTGCAGGAAAGCGCGCGTGGCGACGTGATCGCAGTCGAATACGCAGATCAGCTCGCCTTTGGTAATCGTCATCGCGTGGTTAAGATTGCCCGCTTTGGCGTGGCGGTTATCATCGCGCGTGATATAGCCAACGCCCACGTCGGCGGCAAATACCGCGAACTCGCTGCGCTTGCCGTCATCCAGCAGATAGACTTTGATTTTGTCGCGCGGGTAGTCAATACACTGCGCCGCCAGCACGGTATCGCGCACCACATCCAGACTTTCGTTATAGGTCGGTACGTAAACATCCACCGTAGGCCACAGGCGGGTATCATCCGGCAGCGGTTCAATCGTACGCTTTAAAGGCCAGGTGGTCTGCAGGAACCCGAGAATTAAAATCAGCCAGACATAAAGCTCAGCCAGATATAGACCAATACCGAGAATAGCTTCAATCTCGGAATTAAATTCCAGCGTTTCGGTAGTGCGCCACCAGATATATCGGGTCGACATCAGCGCGGAAAGAATAACCATTACCACGGTTATTTTACGGCTTTTGCTGAAGCCCAGTAAAAACATCATCCCGATGCTGATTAAACCAAAAATATATTGTTTCTGGCTGTCCATAGGCGTGATGATGATTACCGCCGCAACCGGTGCGAGCACCAGCAGCAGCAGGTAAAACCCGAGTTTACTCATGAGTCACCCTGAAAAAGCGTTGTAAATTATCTGAGCCGGGCCGAAGCCGGCTATTAATACTGGCTGCGGATCGGTGCCTGAACTTCACCATTACCAACCTGGATGCTCAGCAGATTCGCTATGCGTTTCGCCACCAGTTCAATATCAAATGCGGCCGCCGAGGCAGGACTGAAATCATAAACTGACTGCTGTGATGCATTTGCTTCCGCCACGCTTTCATCACGGTGGACAACGCCGAGCAGGTTATCGCCCAGACGCTGCTGCATGAATGACGTCACTTCCCGGCTAATATTGCGGCGATTATCGCTTTGGTTCAGCACAAAATAGTGGCCATGTTTATTATTCAGCGGCTGACCAATCATGCGGTTATTTTCAATCTGCGGCAGCAGTGACACCGACGCCGTATCCGCAAGCATCACGACCAAATGCATATCGGCAAGTTGCTGCATCGCTTTAAGCGCCGGCCCCGGACCGGGAGGAAAATCAGCCACAATCACCAGGCCGGGGTAATTCAGCACGGTATCCAGACCACGCCGCAGAAAATGGGCGTCGCTGGCAAGCTTGTGTTCAAAGCGTTCACGCTGCTCCTCTGTAACGTCACCATAGGGCAGCACAAAAATATTTCCGCCGGTGGTCAGAATCGACTGGCTCCAGTCAGCCTGCTCTTCGGAACGCGCAACAAAGCCACGTCCATCCTGCAGCGGCACACCAAAATGCAGACGCAGCGCATTCTGCACATCAAAATCAATTGCCAGCACCTTGCTGCCGGCGCGCGCCAGACTCCACGCAAGGTTGGCCGCCATCGTGGTCTTCCCTACTCCCCCTTTTGGCGAGCACACACAAACTAACGGCATAACGCAATCTTCTCCAGTAGCGGTTTAAGGGGTGTCTCTTTGGACAATACAGCGGGCTCAGCCGGACGCGAACGAAACAGCGTACTGAAGCGTGCAGAGGCGGACGGAGTGACCGGAGCCGGGGCTACTGCGGCGGCCGGCACCGCGCTGGCAGGCGGTAGCGGAGCAGCAGGGCGGGTCACGACCGGCTCAGGAAGCGGAGGCGGAAACAGTGAGCCGGCATGCTGCCGCTCAACGAGCACTGCCGCTGGCATTGCTGCCGGCGCGCGCTTTTGTGGCGACGGCGGCGGAAACAACCCACTGCTGCCCGGTGCGGCTTCGCTGGCTGGCGCGCTGGCCGTCTGACTGAGAACAGAGGTGCGGTGCTCAGCCGGAGCACGCGGAGCGGCTGGCATAGCTGGCGCAGCAAATGCTTCAGGGCCAGCGGGCTGCGGCTGCGGCAGATCGATACGCTGCCCCTGGCCCAGTTCCGGCGCGTCATCTGTGCTCAGCTGGCGCAGAATAGCCCACTGATGATGATCGGCGCTCTGCGCCTGACCCGACATATCTTTGAAATCGATATCAAGCGTCTGCGTTTTCTCTTTGAAACGCTGCAGATCGTCATAATTCTTCATGATCAGTGCCTGTGAAAGCAGAGGGAATTTTTTGGCGAATATAGCACACACATTAAAAGACGGTGAGAAAATTCTGATTATTAAAACCGCATATCTGATTAAGCGGTTTTATCTGCAGGCGTGAGAAACCAGCTGTCTTGCCGGCAGGAAATGCGCCGCAAAAAGCGCCTTATGCATTGCCATTAACCAAAACGAACGATGAACTTATATCCATATAACTCAATGTAAATAAAGGATATTCATGAATTCAGCGTTGCGTATTTTCGCCGGTTGAGCCTGCAACGCCTGCGCGCTTATTTCAGAATTTGTCTTAGCGCGCGGCGCGGGATGTTCTGTCGCTGACTATCAGATAACGTAATATGATAAATTTCCGGCAGTTTTGTCAGCCAGCCTGATAAAGATTAGCATCACTGAACTGTTTTTGCTGAAAAAAGAAAGGCTCCCGCGGGAGCCTTTCTTATTAATGGCGTTAATCAGGACGTTTCCAGCGGCTGGTTTTCATCCTGATCAACGGCAAAGCAGGCCACCTGCTGATCGCCATAGCGTTTGAGTTTTGGCTGCAACTGTACGCAGGTGCCAAAACGGCGACGGCAGCGCGCGTTGAACGCGCAGCCTGGCGGTGGATTAAGCGGACTGGGCAGCTCACCGGTCAGTTTAATGCGCTCGCGACGCTCATCCGGATTAAGGCGTGGCGTGGCAGAAAGCAGCGCCTGCGTATAAGGATGGCGCGGATTGCTGAAGATCGCCTCTTTACTGCCTTTTTCCACACAGCGTCCGAGGTACATCACCATGACTTCATCGGCGATGTGCTCGACCACTGAGAGATCGTGCGAAATAAAGACGTAAGAGAGGCCGAGATCCTGCTGCAAATCCATCATCAGATTCAGCACCTGCGCACGTACAGAAACATCCAGCGCTGAGACCGGCTCATCCGCGATCAGGACATCCGGATCCAGCATCAGCCCGCGCGCAATCGCAATACGCTGGCGCTGACCACCAGAGAACATATGCGGGTAGCGATCGTAATGTTCGGTCTTGAGACCCACTTTCGCCATCATTTCCAGCGTTTTTTCACGCCGCTCTGCTTTGCTCAGCGCGGTGTTAATAATCAGCGGCTCTTCAAGGATCTGGCTGATTTTTTTGCGCGGGTTGAGCGAGCCGTAGGGATTCTGAAAAATGATCTGAATTTTCTGCCGGCGCAGTTTTTGCGCCTGCGGATCGTGCTTCAGCAAATCCTGTCCGTGCCAGTAAAGCTGGCCTTCGGTCGGAGTTTCAATCATGGTCAGCAGACGACCCAGCGTGGATTTTCCGCAGCCCGACTCGCCCACTACCGCCAGCGTTTTACCCCGCTCAAGGTTAAAGGAGACGCCGTCCAGCGCCTTAACCAGACGCTCCTGACCAAACAGGCCTTTCTTAACCGGGTAGTGTTTTTTCAGGTCAATCGCCTGCAGCAGGTAATCCTGCTTCGTGTTATCAGGACTCATAGGTCGGTCTCCCGGCATCATCCAGTGGGAAGTGACATTTAGACTGGCGGCCCGGAATGTCGCGCAGCGCAGGTTCTTCGGTACGGCAGCGATCGGTCACATAGGGGCAGCGCGGATTCAGCAGACAGCCGGAGGGGCGGTCATATTTACCCGGCACCACGCCCGGCAGCGAGGCCAGCCGCGCTTTGTCTGCCGCAAACTCCGGCAGCGCCCGCAGCAGCGCCTGCGTATAGGGATGACGCGGCGCTTTGAAGATATCCACGGCTTTGCCGCTCTCCACGACCTGTCCGGCATACATCACAATGATGTGATGCGCCGCTTCGGCAACCAGCGCCAGGTCATGGGTGATGAGGATCAGCGCCATGTTCTCCTGCTTCTGCAGCGCCAGCAGCAGTTCGATGATCTGCGCCTGAATGGTGACATCCAGCGCCGTGGTTGGCTCATCGGCAATCAGCAGTTTAGGCTTGCAGGCGATCGCCATGGCGATCATCACGCGCTGGCTCATGCCGCCCGACAGCTGGTGCGGATAGACATCCAGCCGCGAGGCCGGATCGGGAATGCCGACCTGCTCCAGCAGATCGATGGCGCGCTGACGCCGGGTGCGTTTACTGCCGCCCTGATGCACCTTGAGCGCTTCCATAATCTGAAAGCCGACGGTATAGCAGGGATTCAGGCTGGTCATCGGGTCCTGGAAAATCATGGCGACTTCTGCGCCAACCAGCTGCCTGCGCTCTTTTTCTGAAATCTTCTGCAAATCACGCTGGTTAAACTCCAGCTTCTCTGCCATGACCCGGCCAGGAAAATCGATCAGGCCCATAATCGCCAGGGAGCTGACCGATTTACCGGAGCCTGATTCACCGACAATCCCTACCACCTGGCCCTGCTCTACCTGATAACTGATGCGGTCAACCGCACGGAACGGTGTTTTTTCGTCGCCGAAATGCACCGATAACTTCTCTACATTTAATAACGCCATCTCGGTGCCTCTTTTACTGCTTGAGTTTCGGGTCGAGTGCATCACGCAAACCATCGCCCATGAGGTTGAATGCCAGAACCGTCAGCAGAATGACCACTCCAGGGAAGGTCACTACCCACCAGGCACTTTGCGCATACTGCAGCACGTCGGAGAGCATGGTGCCCCACTCCGGCGTCGGCGGCTGCGCCCCCATTCCGAGAAAGCCCAGCGCCGCCATGTCGAGGATGGCGTTGGAGAAACCGAGCGATGCCTGCACAATCAGCGGAGCCAGGCAGTTTGGCAGAATATTGATGAACATCTGACGCAGCGTGCCCGCACCGGCTACGCTGGAAGCGGTCACGTAATCGCGGTTAACCTCCACCAGCACCGCTGCGCGCGTCAGGCGGATATAGTGCGGCAGTGCCACAAACGTCAGCGCCAGTGACGCGTTGACGATGGAGGGGCCGAAGATCGCTACCAGCACCAGCGCCAGCAGCAGACTGGGCAGCGCCAGCATGATATCGACCAGACGCATAATAGTGGCATCCACTACGCCACCGAGATAGCCCGCCATCAGGCCAAAGATCACGCCGAAAATCAGTGACAGCAGCACGACCAGGCAGCCTACCAGCAGCGACAGGCGTGCGCCGAACATCAGGCGCGACAAAATATCGCGACCCACATCATCGGTGCCGAGGATATAGCTCCAGCTGCCGCCTTCCTGCCATATCGGCGGATGCAGCAGCGCATCGCGGAACTGCTCCGCCGGACCGTGCGGTGCCAGAAAATCGGCAAAAATCGCAATCAGCAGCATCAGCGTGATGTAGACCAGGCCGATAACCGCGCCCTTATTACGTTTAAAATAGTGCCAGAATTCCTGAAACGGGGTCATCGGCTTTGGTGCGGCAGTTACGCGCGCGGGTTCAACAGCAGACATAACTCCCCCTTATTTCTTATGTCGGATGCGCGGGTTAACCACGCCATACAGCAGATCAACCAGCAGGTTGACCAGAATGATCAGGATGGCAACCAGCAGCACGCCGCCCTGCACCACCGGATAGTCACGGCGCTGCAGCGCTTCAATCAGCCAGCGGCCCAGCCCCGGCCACGAGAAGATAGTTTCGGTCAGAATCGCCCCGGCCAGCAGCGTACCGACCTGCAAACCAATAACGGTGACGACCGGCAGCATCGCGTTGCGCAGCGCATGCACGACGATCACCCGCATACGCGTCAGTCCCTTCGCGCGGGCAGTGCGGATATAATCCTCGCCCAGCACCTCCAGCATGGAGGAGCGCGTCATACGCACAATCACCGCCAGCGGAATAGTGCCCAGCACAATCGCCGGCAGGATCATATGCATGACCGCATCTTTAAAGTCGCCCTCTTCTCCCCACAGCAGCGTATCGATCAGCATAAAGCCGGTCAGAGGATGGCTGTCATCAAGGAAGATGGTATCGCTGACCCGGCCCGATACCGGCGTCAGGTTAAGCTGCACCGATACCAGCATGATCAGCATGATCCCCCACCAGAAAATCGGCATGGAGTAACCGGTCAGGGAGATACCTACGGCGGTATGATCGAAAATGGAGCCGCGCTTTACGGCGGCCAGTACGCCCACCGGGATACCCACGGCGATCGCAAACAGCATGGCGCAGATGCCCAGCTCCAGCGTCGCCTGGAAGCGCGGTACAAACTCATCCCATACCGGAATGCGGCTCTTCAGGGAAATACCGAGATCGCCGTGCAGCACTCCGTTGATATAGGTGATGTACTGCTTCCACATCGGCTGGTCGAGGCCAAACTGCGCCATCAGCTGTGCATGACGCTCCGGAGAGATACCGCGCTCGCCCGCCATGATCAGCACCGGATCGCCGGGGATCAGATGAACAAACGCAAAGGTCAGTAAGGTAATACCGATAAACGTCGGGATGACAAGGCCCAGACGTCGGAGTATGAATTGCAGCATAAGCCGGATTCTCTGTCATTCTCCCGCAGCGGGAAGTCGTCACGGGACTACATTGCTCACAACGCGCGGTCGGCAAAGCCGGACGCGATGCAGGCAGCGCTTCAGTAAAAGTATTTGCCGGAAAAAAGTACGGGGTGCGGATGGCAAAGTGCGTATCCGAGGGCCAGCAGGCTGGCCCTCACCGTGATAATCCGAAAGGGTTATTCCTGAATATCGACGTTTTCGAAGTGATGCTTACCTAATGGATCCACCACATAGCCACTCACTTTCTTGCTGACAGGCTCATACACGGTTGAGTGGGCAATGATCAGCGCCGGAGCCTGATCGTGCATAACAACCTGTGCCTGCTTGTAGAGCGCAATACGTTTGTTGTGATCGGCTTCGGCACGTGCCGGCTGGATCAGATCTTCAAACGGCTTGTAGCACCAGCGTGAGTAGTTGGAGCCATCTTTCGCAGCGGCACAGCTGAACAGCGTGGCAAAGAAGTTATCCGGATCGCCATTGTCGCCGGTCCAGCCCATCATTACCGTCTGGTGTTCACCTGCTTTGGCGCGCTTGAGATATTCGCCCCACTCATAGGTAACAATTTTGGCTTTTACGCCAATCTTCGCCCAGTCAGCCTGAACCATCTCAGCCATGCGGCGCGCGTTCGGGTTATAAGGACGCTGCACCGGCATTGCCCAGAGATCGATAGAGAAGCCATCTGCCATGCCAGCTTCTTTCAGCAGCGCTTTGGCTTTTTCCGGATCGTAAGCGTAATCCTTGATCTCGTCGTTGTAGCCCCACATGGTTGGCGGGATCAGGTTTTTCGCTGCCTGCCCGGCTCCCTGATAGACCGCATCGATGATCGCCTGCTTATTCACCGCCATGGTCAGCGCCTGACGTACTTTGGCGTTATCCAGCGGCTTTTTCTCTGTGTTGAATGAGAGATAACCTACGTTCAGGCCAGGCTGCTCCATCAAATTGATTTTGCTGTCTTTCTTCATGCTGGCGATGTCAGCAGGATTCGGATAAGGCATTACCTGGCACTCGCCCTTCTGCAGCTTGGCGTAGCGCACTGATGCATCTGGCGTGATAGAGAAGACCAGGCGATCGATTTTTGGTTTAGTCCCCCAGAAGTCCGGGTTCGCTTTATACAGAATGCGTGAATCTTTCTGATACTGCTGCAGCACAAATGGACCGGTGCCGACCGGATTAAGGTCGAGTTTTTCCGGCGTGCCGGCTTTCAGCATGTTATCCGCATACTCTTTGGAAAGAATAGAAGCGAAGTCCATACCCAGGTCAGCGAGGAAAGGCGCTTCAGAACGGGTCAGGGTAAAACGCACGGTGTGATCGTCAACTTTCTCAATTTTGCCGATCAGCTTCGGCATATCCATGCCTTCGAAATATTCGTAGCTGCCGCCAGAGACACCGTGGAATTTATTGTTTTTATCGAGCTGGCGCTCAAATGAAAACACCACGTCGTCGGCGTTAAATTCACGCGTAGGCTTGAAATCTTTTGTGCTCTGCCACTTTACGCCCTGACGGAGATGAAAAGTGTAGGTCTTACCATCTTCACTGACATCCCACTTTTCAGCCAGGCCTGGCTTCAGTTCCGTGGTGCCGGTTTTAAACTCCACCAGACGGTTATAGATAGGGACCGAGCTGGCGTCATAGGTGGTGCCAGAGGTAAAGAGCTGCGGGTTGAAACCTTCCGGCGAGCCTTCTGAGCAGTAGACAAGGGTCTTCGCCTGAACACCGGCGGCGACGGTCATCGCAATCAGGCTGAGACCGGCCTTTAGCATCCTGGATTTAGCCCGGGAGTTCATCATGTTTTGCTCCATTGTGATGTGATGTTGTGTGCATCGCCCGCCCTCTGATTTTTTTATGCGGTACGGGCAGGTCTGACAGCGACCAGAATGTGAGCGGTTATTGTTGTTGCCCTGGCGGGATTAACCAGCCGGATGCGTCCGTCTCTACATCTTACTGAGGCATCAATTTGTCAACAGTTGCAACGAACGTCAATACAATGTGGGGTTATTTACACAGAGTGTGAGTAAGTGCAAGCAACGATAAAAAAGAGTGTTGGAGAGAGAAACCGATATATAAAGCGGTGAAAAAGCGCTCGATACCGCTGGATTATCTGGCGCTTGCGTCAGATAACAGTGATTATCACCGTTAAAAAACATCTTAAAGTTGTCGGTAAATGTTGAATATCTGAACGATTCCCTGTGCGTTATGACGTTCAGGCAGCGAAATATGCTGGCGTAATGGCATAAGAAATCAGCAAAAAGCAAAAGCTGGTCATAAGCAGAATGCGTCGCGAATTAAGAAAGGTGCTTTGATGCAGCAAGGGATGAAGAGCGGTGTTGAGGGATAATAAGGTTTATCCCGGTGATGATTAATGGAACGCGTAAATTGATGACTTTGCCTGGTCGCTGCCGGGATGTGAGTCTGGCTCAGGGAAGGCCAGTAAATCCTCAGTCATCACCGAAGCCGGATAAAGGGTGAAATGCGGGGCCGTGGAGTAAAGCATCACACGCCATGGATGGCGTGTGCCGGGCGATCAGGGATGAGGCAGCGCCTTTACGGAGCGGTCGCGTATTTCACCCTGAGAGTGCAAATACGACAGACGAAAAAAAACCTGCTTTTCGCAAAGCAGGTTTCTTAAATGATGGTCGGCGAGAGAGGATTCGAACCTCCGACCCACTGGTCCCAAACCAGTTGCGCTACCAAGCTGCGCTACTCGCCGATGGGGGCGAATATTACTGCTGCGCCTTTACAGCGTCAATCCCTTTTGCCTTTAAAGCTGCCTGATTGCCTGAAAAGCAGGCAACCCGCGCGGTTAAGGTGATCCCGCGCGGGTAGATCGGTTACAGACTGCTCTGCGCTTTAGCGGCGGGCGCCTGACACCAGTTGTTCGCCGGATTGATACCGCCATTGGGTGAGGTGTAGCCCAGACAGCCCAGTACGGTATCAAACAGCTCAACGTGACGGTGTGTTTTACCGATACGCTGCTGCGCCTGCAGCCGCTCAAAGTTGCTGCGGTTAACCGGATCGTCCAGATATTTATCGGACGCCCAGACCATCATCGGCACGCGGAACTGCTCAGGCGGCGCCATCTCACGCGGGGTTCCGTGCAGATGCATATTTTCGCTGATTGATTCACCGTGGTCTGCCGCATAGAACACCAGCGCTTTTTTATCACGCAGCTGATCCAGTACGCTGTCGAGCATGGAGTCCACATACAAAACGGAGTTGTCATAAGCGTTGATCAACTGTGCCTTGCTGCAGGTGTCATCCACACCCATGCATTCAGGCTGATAACGTGCAAAGCTGCGCGGATAGCGCTGCGAGTAAAGATAGTGTGAGCCTTTGGTATGCAGCACTACCAGATGTTTGCCTTTCGGAAAACGCTGCAGCGAAGCCTGCAGTTCCGGCACCAGCAGCATATCGTCCACCGCTTTACCCTGATTACGCTTCTCTGAGCCGATCTGCTCGCGGAAAGAGAAATTATTCACATCGGCATTGTCATAAAACCAGACCTCACTCTGCATAGCGAACAGCTCAGAGGTAAAGCCCAGCTCTTTCATGACGGCAAACACATTCTGCTCTTTCAGCGTACGGCCCGGGTTATCCATGGTGCCGCCTTCGCGAACAAACATGCAGCGCAGCGACAGCTTGGTTGCGGTATCGCAGGATTCCCCGCGAAACGCCACCAGGTTTTTCTCTTTGGAGAGTTTTGGTGTGGTATCGCGATCGTAGCCCAGCATCCCCATGTGATCCCAGCGCGTGGTTTCACCGATCACAAACACTACGTAGGTGTCATCAATGCCCGCCGGTGCGACATAGGTAAAGTTTTTCGCCGGATCAAACAGCGCTTCGCTGTCCAGCTTTTCATCCACTTTAGTCCAGGTGAACAGGCCCAGCGCGGCGATCCAGTTAGAGGGCAGATAAGAGTGTGCCACTACCCCGCCGTAGCTGGGCAGATCGATATTCGTGATCTCTTCCTGCGTTTTCTGCAGTTTGTCAAAATAGCGGATCGGCAGCCATACCAGCGCCACGCTCAGCAGCAAAATGGCTACCGGCTTCAGACGCTGCCCCGGTGTTTTCAGCTGCTCGATCAGCGTCATACGCAGCCGGTTGCGCCAGATCAGCAGCAGCGGCAGCGCGCTGACCAGCACCATCCAGACAATAAAGTGCAGGCCGATCACTTCTTTCGAGAGATCGATGTCGGTTGTCATGACCGACGCCACAATGCCGTAGCCGATTACGACATTAAAGAAAGTCATGTAATACGCTGCGGCCACTGAAATCACCACCAGCAGACTGGCCAGTACGCGGTAAGCCCATTTTCCTCCCAGCGAAAGCAGGCGCATCAGGAAAAAGGTAAGCAAAACAGCGGCTGTGACTTCAGCAACAGCAGAAAGCCAGTCGGACAGGGTTGATTTGGTTAAGAAGCCGTCAAAGCGGCGGTAAAAAATTGGCAGGTTTAGCAAAATGCCAAGATAAAGTGCGAGCAGCAGAGAGAGCTTCTGCTGTGTTAAGCTTTTGATGTAATTCATTTAAATTTTATGTTCCCGACCCGGTGTCGATTTATCACCGTTCCTGTGACTCTGTTCAGACAGCAAGGTTCGCTTTGAGAATGGAAAAGCGTGACGTATCGAGCAGGATCGGGACGAATCTGAACCGAAAATAACTGCGATGCCGTATTAAGCGCAGCAGTAGAACATTTAACCAATGGTTAGACCAGATTTTTTTGTCTGGCGCAAAATCGGGCAAATAAAAAAGGCTCCCGCAGGAGCCTTTTTAATCACGTACCGGCTTAGTTGATGATATTCAGCGTGACGTCGATATTGCCACGGGTGGCATTGGAGTAAGGACACACAATGTGTGCGGCATCAACCAGCTTCTGTGCTTCTGCAGTATCCATCTCCGGCAGGTGAATATTCAGCGTAGCTTCAATGCCAAAACCGGTCGGGATCGGGCCAATGCCGACTTCGCCTTCAATCCACGCCTCTTTTGGCATGGCGATTTTGTCGCGGCTGGCAACAAATTTCATGGCGCCGAGGAAACAGGCTGAATAACCCGCAGCGAACAGCTGTTCCGGATTGGTCGCCTCACCGCCGGCACCGCCCATCTCTTTTGGCACGCCCAGCTTGACGTCCAGCACGTTGTCAGAGGAGGTTGCACGACCATCACGGCCACCGGTTGCTTTTGCTTTAGCGGTATACACTACTTTCTCTAAAGACATACTTTATCTCCATTCGCTATATAATAGTGCGCTACTTATTCGCGCCGGGGTTAATGCTTTCTTACCTGCGCAGTCAGCCTGCGCGGTTCAGATTAGTTCGCAGCATATCAAGCTGCTGTTTCAGCGCTGCCATTGTGTCGGTATCGCAGGCAGTGGCACACTGCACCGCTTCCGGAATCGCAGCGGCACGCGCCTGTAACGCACGTCCCTCATCGGTCAGCGTCACCACGACCTGGCGTTCATCCTGGCGTGAACGCTGCCGGCGCACCAGCCCGGCAGTTTCCATTCGCTTAAGCAGCGGCGTCAGCGTAGCGGAATCAAGAAACAGCTGTTCGCCAATCTCTGACACCGTGACATCATCCTGCGCCCAGAGCACCAGCATCACCAGATACTGCGGATAGGTGATATTGAGCGCTGCCAGCTGCTGACGATAGACTTTATGCATCGCCAGATTGGCTGAGTAGAGTGCGAAACAGAGATGCTGATCAACCTGGAGTGGCGGACGCTTCACTTTTTTGCCATCTTGATTACTGTTCATGCAAACCAATATAGATAGCGCGCTAGATAATTGCAAGCTACTTTTCACGGGAGAGTGAAGATGCAGGATTCACTGGAGGAGCAGGCGCGTCGTTTTGCTACTGAGCTTCATGCGGCTACAGGCCAGCGGCGTAAATATACCGATGAGCCCTATATCGTTCACCCGCAGGCAGTGGCTGAACTGGTGCGCAGCGTCACCGATGATGAAGAGATGCTGGCTGCTGCCTGGCTGCACGACACGGTAGAAGACACATCCAGTACGCTGCAGGATATTGAGCAGCAGTTTGGCCAGCGCGTGGCCGGGCTGGTCGCTATGCTGACCGACAGCGCGCAGCCGCAGGCCAGAAACCGTGCGGCGCGCAAGCTGGCACATTTTCGGCATACGGCAGACGCCTCGCCCGACGCGCAGACCATCAAACTGGCAGATATTATCGATAATACCCGTGCAATAGTGCAGTTTGACCCGGATTTTGCGCGTGTCTATCTGATTGAGAAGCAGGTGCAGATTCAGCTGCTGCTGCAGGGCGATAAACAGCTCTGGCAGCAGGCACATCAAAATATTAAACAGGGATTGCAGCAGTTGTCGCAGCCTCCCTATAACGTTCCGGAAAGCTGGTTTGCCCGTCAGGCGGCTAAGTTTGAAACGCTGGAATAAAAAACCCGCCGTGCAGGCGGGTCGGAGAAGCGGTAATTCTGTTACTCAAGCAGCTGCCGTCCCAGATAGGGATTCGCCTGCAGCAACTTCATCAATTTGCGTGCCGTAGCGGAGGGGCGCGTGCGTTGCGCTTCCCAGCTTTTCACTGATGAGACGCTCACCCCCATTACGCGGGCGAATTCATCCACCTGCATGCCGGTCATCTCACGTAAACGCTGTGGCTCGGGAACTGACACCGTGTTAAGTGCAATATCTGATACAGAAGGCTTGGCATCACGTGTCAAAACAATTTGCTCAAGACTGCTGAGTAATTCAACCATTGGATCTTTTAATTCCATAGAGAACTCCTTAAAACTCACTATGAAGCACGTGAAAGTAGAGAGGTAAGCATCAAATGATGCTGAAACCAGGCTTTATCAGGCTGCATCCCGCAGCGGTTTGGACGTTAGAGTTATAAAACCGTTACGGGACACAGCCTGCTGGACGCTGCAAAACATGTCAGCGCAATGCAATAATTGCCGGGTTTCTTAGTATGGGTCAGATTCCAGGAATTGCTGCCTGTTTTTTGATTATTTTTTCATCTTGCTTATGGCTAAAACCTGCAATAACACTTAAGTGCCTGTCAGGTAAAAACTTGCTGTCTGTCACACTCTGAACCCACCCGGAATAGAGCAAAAATAGCGCCAGGTTTACATTCCGCATCCTGCAGGGCTTTTGCGCCACCGCTGTGGCATTTTTGCGCGGATCATGCGCAATAATAGAGCAGGCATGCACCCGTCTGATGCATATTAAAAGAAAGGTGATGAATGAGGCCGGCCTTACTGCGCGTTCTCCTTCAGATTACCTGCCGGTCAGGAGATAAAACGCGGCAGCTGCCCTGCAGCGGCTTACCGGAGAAAGACCCCTTAATACGCCGTGCTGGTGCGCTAACCTGAGCGTGCCGCGCTGCACATCTTTCGGTCATTGTGCAGGCCAGGCCATTGCACTATTCTTTAGGACCATTCTCAGCGATTCATACATTGCCATTTTGTCACGACAGGAGTTGAAACATGGCGTCAGGAACTTCCCGCATCTGGATGCGTACCGGCATGCTGCTTGCCAGCGCGCTGGTTGTATTACAACTCACCGCCTGCGGTGACAAAGAGGGCGATCAGCGCAAAGCGTTTAACGATTTTCTGCAAAATACCGTGATGCGCAGCGGTGAACATCTGCCGGCGCTGAGTGAGAATCAGAAGCAGACCTTCGGTAACTATGCCAGCGACTATGCCATTCTGTATGGCTTTTCTCAGCAGGTGAGCCAGGCCACGGAACAGGGAATGCGTCCGGTTGTCGATGAGCTGGCTGCAATTCGCGTTCCGCAGGATTATCTGACCCGCCGCGATACCCTGCGCCAGGTCAGCGGTAATCTCAGCGTTCTGACTCAGCAGATCCAGAGCGCGAAAATGCAGGCCGACAGCAGCAAGGCCACGCTTAAACAGCCCGACGATTTGAAAAAGTCGTATGACGCAGCCTACGCGAAAGTGGTTACCCAGCCGGCAGGTACGCTGATCCCGCTGCTGCCTAAGCTGCAGGCGCTGAGCCAGAGCGCAGTACAGACCGGTGACTATCTGCAATCGCAGGGAACGCGTGTCAGTTTTAATGATGGCGGCGTACAGTTCCCGACGCAGGATCAGGCCACCCAGTACAATGCGCTCATGAGCGAGCTGTCAGCAAACGCGCAGGCGCTTACGCAGGCGCAAAATGCCGTACAGGGTTCCTGGCAATAACGCTGGGCTCGGGCAGTATCACCACTGCCCGATTCTTGCTGCGCTTCGCTTTATAACGGTCTGCCGCTTTATCTGCCCGCCTGTGATCTGGCGCAATTATGACCAGAAATTGTTTGTGACTGGAATCACACTTTTGTAATAAAACCTCATCGCTAAAAGGTGAGTCTTATCACAAAAAGGCCGCTTTTTTGCGCAATTTTCCGGCACTGCTGTTTTTTTAAGCCGCTTTTGTGTGATGCAAATCACGTTACACCCCCCTGCCCACCCCATTTTTGCGTGATATAGATCACACTAATTCAGGACGCTACGCACGCCCCTTAACTAGTGCTAGAGTCCGCCTGCATACAGTAATGCCGCGGCCCCCGCCGTAACGTCTCAACAAAAACAAATGCGCGCTCCTGTTGCAGCGCGTCTCAATAAGGGGTGGGTTTATGTCCTCATCAGTCAAGGTCAGAGTGCAGAGCTTTGGTCGCTTTCTGAGTAATATGGTGATGCCTAACATCGGTGCGTTTATCGCATGGGGTATCATCACCGCGCTGTTTATTCCAACCGGGTGGATCCCGAACGAAACGCTGGCGAAGCTCGTCGGTCCGATGATCACCTATCTGCTGCCGCTGCTGATCGGCTTTACCGGCGGCCGTCTGGTTGGCGGCGATCGCGGTGGCGTTGTCGGTGCGATTACAACCATGGGCGTCATTGTCGGTGCTGATATGCCGATGTTCCTCGGCGCTATGCTTGCCGGACCGCTGGGCGGCTGGGCAATTCGCGCGTTTGACCGGGCCGTTGACGGCAAGATCAAAAGCGGTTTCGAAATGCTGGTGAATAACTTCTCCGCCGGCATCATCGGTATGCTGCTGGCGCTGCTGGCGTTCCTGGCGATTGGTCCGCTGGTGCAGGGGCTGTCGCACATTCTCGCCGCCGGGGTCAACCTGATGGTGCAGAACAACCTGCTGCCGCTGACCTCTATTTTTGTTGAACCCGCAAAAATCCTGTTCCTTAACAACGCTATTAACCACGGCATTTTCTCGCCGCTGGGTATTCAGCAGGCGAGCGAAGCAGGTAAATCGATCTTTTTCCTGATTGAAGCCAACCCAGGCCCGGGCATGGGCGTGCTGGTTGCCTACATGATCTTTGGTCGCGGCAGCGCTAAACAGTCAGCGGGGGGTGCAGCCATTATCCACTTCCTGGGTGGTATCCACGAAATTTACTTCCCGTATGTGCTGATGGCACCGCGTCTGCTGCTGGCGGTGATCCTGGGCGGTATGACCGGCGTATTTACGCTGACGCTGCTCAATGGCGGTCTGGTTTCGCCGGCTTCACCAGGTTCCATTCTGGCCGTGCTGGCGATGACGCCGAAAGGCGCCTATTTTGCTAACGTTGCCGCTATCGTGGCCGCATTTGCCGTCTCTTTTGTTGTCTCTTCCATTCTGCTGAAAACCAGCAAAGTCAAAGAAGAGGATGATATTGAAGCGGCCACCCAGCGTATGCGTGACATGAAAGCGCAGTCGAAAGGTCAGCCGGTTGCAGGCGCGCCGGTTGTGGCCGACGCTAACAGCGTAGACGTAAGCCACGTGCGTAAAATCATCGTTGCCTGTGACGCCGGTATGGGCTCCAGCGCTATGGGTGCCGGCGTGCTGCGCAAAAAAGTTCAGGATGCGGGCCTCACCAGTGTCTCGGTGACGAACAGCGCGATTAACGCGCTGCCGGGTGATGTTGATCTGGTGATCACGCACCGCGATCTCACAGAGCGGGCAATGCGACAGGCACCTCAGGCACAGCATATCTCGCTGAATAACTTCCTTGATAGCGCGCTCTACACCAACCTGACCGAGCGTCTGGTGACGGTAAACCGCAGCGTGACGCATCGCGAAACGGTGCAGACAACGCTGGGAGACAGCTTTGATAATGAGAATACGCACCTGTTTAAGCTCGGTACTGATAACGTATTCCTCGACCTGACCGCCAGCAACAAAGAGCAGGCGATCCGCTTTGCCGGTGAGCAGCTGGTAAAAGGCGGCTATGTCCAGCCAGAATACGTTGAAGCGATGCTGGCGCGTGAAAAGCTGACGCCAACGTATCTGGGTGAGTCGATTGCGGTTCCGCACGGTACGGTAGAAGCGAAAGATCGCGTGCTGAAAACAGGCGTAGTGTTCTGTCAGTATCCGGCAGGCGTACAGTTTGGCGATGAGCCGGATGAGGTTGCACGCCTGGTAATCGGCATTGCGGCCCGCAACAATGAGCACATTCAGGTGATCACCAGCCTGACCAACGCGCTGGATGATGACAGCGTGATTGAACGGCTGGCGCAGACCCGCAGCGTGCAGGAAGTGCTGGATCTGCTCTCAGGCAGCGGCGTAAAAGCGTAATCAGCCAGCAGTTTTTTCCCCGGGGCGGGCAGGCCCGCCCTGTTTTCGGGGCGGAAATGCCCGCCCTTTCGCTATTTGAGATGGGTCAATTTTATGAAAGCGTTACATTTTGGAGCAGGCAATATTGGTCGCGGATTTATCGGCAAACTGCTGGCAGATGCCGGTATTGAGCTGATCTTTGCTGACGTCAATCAGGTCGTCCTGGACGCCCTCAACGCCCGTCACGCCTATCCGGTTCATGTTGTTGGCGAACAGGCAAAAACGGAAACGGTCACCGGCGTCAGCGCCGTTAACAGCACCAGCGATGACATCATCGCGCTGATCGCTGAAGTCGATCTGGTCACTACCGCCGTCGGACCGCAGATCCTTGAGCGTATTGCCGGCAGTGTGGCACAGGGTCTGATCGCACGTCACGACCAGGGAAATACGCAGCCGCTCAATATCATCGCCTGCGAAAATATGGTGCGTGGCACCAGTCAGCTAAAACAGCATGTCCTGAAGGCGCTGCCGGCGCAGCACCACGCCTGGGCAGAAGCGCACGTCGGCTTTGTTGATTCCGCGGTGGATCGCATTGTTCCCCCTTCTGAAGCCGGCAGCAGCGATCCGCTGGAAGTGACCGTTGAGACCTTCAGCGAATGGATTGTTGATAAAACGCAGTTTAAAGGCACGCTACCGGCGATCCCGGGCATGGAGCTGACAGACAACCTGATGGCGTTTGTTGAACGCAAACTCTTTACGCTTAACACCGGTCACGCCATTACCGCTTATCTGGGCAAACTGGCGGGTCATGCGACCATTCGCGATGCGATCCTGGATAGCCGCATTCGCGCGGTGGTTGAGGGGGCCATGCAGGAGAGCGGCGCCGTTCTGATCAGGCGCTACGGTTTTGATGCAGAAAAACATGCGGCGTACATCAGCAAAATCCTTACCCGCTTTGAAAACCCTTACCTGAAAGATGACGTCGAGCGTGTGGGACGTCAGCCGCTGCGCAAGCTGAGCGCGGGCGATCGTCTGGTTAAACCGCTGCTCGGTACGCTGGAATATCAGCTGCCGCACGGTAATCTGGTGCAGGGGATCGCGGCCGCAATGCACTATCGCAGCGATGCCGATCCGCAGGCGCAGGAGCTGGCCACGCTGATCGCGGAACAGGGCGTAGCGGGCGCGCTGGTAAACATTTCCGGACTGGAGCCGGAGAGCAAGGCAGTACAGGCTGTGGTGAGCGCTTACGACGCTATGGCATAATGCGCGCCCTCTGGTGAGCAAACCGGGCGCAACCACGTTGCGCCCGCAGATGGTAGCTGAACGATGCAGGCAATGATGGAAGAGAAGCAGGCTTTTGAAAACCAGGTGCTTGAGCGCCTGAACGCCGGTCGTTCGGTGAGAAGCTTTCTGATTGCTGCAGTTGAACTGCTGGCAGAAGCGGTTAATCTGCTGGTGCTGCAGGTCTTTCGCAAAGATGATTATGCCGTAAGGTACGCCGTTGAGCCGCTGCTGCTGGGAGATGGCCCGCTGGGCGAGCTGTCGGTCCGGCTTAAGCTTGTTTACGGGCTTGGCGTGATTACGCGTCAGGAGTATGAGGATTGCGAACTGCTGCTGACGCTACGCGAAGAGCTGAATCACGACGCCAGCGACTATCGCTTTACCGATGATGAAGTGCTGGGCCCGTTTAATGAACTGCACTGCGTGGTCGCCTGGCCGCCAAAACCCGACTTCATCCGCGATGATGAGGCGCTGCGCATTATGCAGCAGCAGCGTTATCTGCAGATGGTGCGATCCACCATGGTGCTCTCTCTGACCGAACTTATTTCACGTATTTCGCACAAGCAGGCATTTAAAAAGCCCGCTGTCTGACGTCAGGCAGCGGTGTATCGAACAGTCATACTGCCCGCCCGGCATAAATTAATGTATCCTTTCCCTGTTTTCCTTAATGAGTTTTTCCAATGAAAGAACAAGTCAAAGCCGAGATCAAACGCCTCAGCGATCAGCTGGACGCACTGAACCGCAAAGAGCCCCAGCTGCTGGAAGCGGGTGACGCTGAAAAGCTGGGCGCGCTGCTGAAAGAGAAAGAGACGCTGGTGCAGGAGATTGAACGTCTGCGCGGCGTGCGTGATGAAAAGCTGAGCAAAGAAGCACAGCAGCTGCAGCAGCTGCCATTCAGCCGTGAAATCACGAAAAAAGAGCAGGCCAACATGGGTGCGCTGAAGAAAAGCGTGCGCGGCCTGGTGGTAGTGCATCCGATGACCGCGCTGGGACGTGAAATGGGTCTGAAAGTCATGACCGGCTACGCAAAACAGCCGTTCTGAAGCTGTTCAGGCTGCACGGTTTGCGCGGTGAGCGCAGCCGGCGGCCTGCTGAACCTGCTCTTTCAGGCTATCGAGCAGCGTGTAGCGCCGGCGATATTCGGCGCGTTTTTTACTGGCTATCTCCTCCAGCGCTTTGCGCTCCATCTGCCGCGGCAGCGTAAAGCAGCCATCGGCTCGCTCCTCGCCGCCCAGCGACAGCCAGAACTCACTGTAGCTGGCAAAAAACTTATCCCCTTTACTGTGCCGATAGCGCAGGCTGCGGAACACATGCGTGGTGTCGCCGACGGCGGCTATCGCTTCTGCGCCACACGCCTCCGCCAGCAGAAACAGCGCTTCCATTAGCACGCGCTTGGGAAACAGACCGTGCGCCGCTTTAGTCGCTTCGCGGATCGCTTCCGACGGAATATGCTTGCGCGGCCCCTGCAGTCCGCCAATAAACAGTGTGCGCCGCTGCGGCTCGCCAATCAGCGAGAATGAGAGCGAGGCCAGCAGCATATCCTGATAGTGCAGCGTCAGCGTCAGCTCACCTTCGCGATCGTAATAGCCGGAGCTGCAGGCAATCGTAAACTGCTCTTCATTTCTGCCGCTGAGCCGGGCAACAGGCGTACCGGCCGGGTTCAGCATCATCTGACGCAGATCGGGATTCGTGAGCTGCGCAACATGCTGGTAGTGCTGCACAATGGCGCGTGCGCGCTGCGCCACGCTAAACCGTGAACAGAGATAGGGACGATGCGGCTTGGCAGGCAGCAGGCCCTGGCTGGCCATCAGCTGCGGCAAAAACGGCAGCTGTGCTAACTGCTGCAGATAGGTCAGCGTCGTGAGCGGATAGAGCGCCGATCGCAACGCAAATTTGGTACGAAAGCGGCCGCTGTGCCAGAGATTATCAGGGCGCAGTTTGCCGCTGATCAGCGGAAAAAACAGCGCTGACGAAGTGAGATCGCCCGGTTCAGTGTGTGTAATTGTTGTCATAAGGAGCTTAACGTCTCGAAAAAACCTGCTGCAATGTTAAGCACAGCCGCTTCAACGATTCGTTAATGACCCCGCCCCGTCAGAATGAAACGGTTTGCTGTTTAGCCGGGGTTTAGGTTGCCGTTATGCAGACAAAAAAAACCGGTGACATGCACCGGTTTATAACGCAGAAATCAGCGCTGATTATTTTGCTGCAGCAAAACGTGCTGCCGCTTCGTCCCAGTTCACTACGTTCCAGAACGCTTTGATGTAGTCCGGACGCTTGTTCTGATACTTCAGGTAGTAAGCGTGCTCCCAGACGTCCAGGCCCAGAATAGGATAGCCAGACGCACCGGCGATCGCTTCGCCCATCAGCGGGTTGTCCTGGTTAGCGGTAGAGACCACGGCCAGCTTATCACCCTGCTTAACCAGCCATGCCCAGCCGGAACCAAAACGGGTAGCAGCGGCTTTTTCAAACGCTTCCTGGAAGTTTTCAACGCTGCCGAAATCTTTTTCGATAGCCGCTTTCAGATCGCCCTGCAGCGTGGTGCCGGTCTTCAGACCTTTCCAGAACAGGCTGTGGTTAGCGTGGCCACCGGCGTTATTACGCAGCGGGCCTTTTTTGTCTGCTGGCAGCTGATCCAGTTTGGTAATCAGCTCATCAACCGGCAGATCGGCGAATTCGGTACCTTCCAGCGCTGCGTTAGCGTTGTTTACGTAGGTCTGGTGGTGTTTGGTGTGATGGATTTCCATCGTCTGCTTGTCGAAGTGCGGTTCCAGTGCGTCGTAGGCGTACGGCAGGGATGGCAGTGAATAACTCATGTTCTTCCTCTCCATTTAATGTTTTGCAGCATCACCTTACCAGTGTGCCGCGTAAGCAGTGGGATCATTATAGTTAAAATCATGATCCATAAAAGGGTTATCAATGCCGTAGAAACGATAAGGGTTTGTGGCGCAGCGGCCTGAAACGGCTACCGCAGCCGCTGCGGATGGGTATAGATCGTTGCCCGCCCCGGTTTGCTGAAGCCCACCAGCGTCAGATTACTGCGCTGCGCAACTTCTACCGCCAGCTGGGTGGCTGCCGAGACCGCAAACAGAATTTCCACGCCACACATGGCGGATTTCTGCACCATCTCGTAGCTGGCGCGGCTGGAAACCAGCACCGCCCCCTGCTGCCATCGCTGCTGACTGCGCAAACCCAGCAGCTTATCCAGTGCAACGTGCCGTCCCACATCTTCACAACCGCCCGGCAGTAATCCCTCGGATGAGAGCCAGGCAGCAGCGTGCGTACAGCCGGTAAGATTGCCCGCGGGCTGATAATCACGCAGCCGGGCCAGTGCGCCGTCCAGCAAAGCGAGGTCAAACGTCTGGGTAAAGGGCAGCGGCTGGAGCGGTTTACCAATCTGCTCCAGCTGCTCAACGCCACAGACGCCGCAGCCGGTTCGCCCCGCCATCGACCGGCGCTGCGCTTTTAGCGCCATAAACCGGCGGCTGGCAAGCTCAATCTGCACCTCGATGCCGTTGCAGCCCGGCACCACATCGATACCGTAAATCTCAGCCGGTTGTTCAATAATTCCTTCAGATAGCGAGAAGCCCAGCGCAAATGCCTCAAGGTTATCGGGCGTCGCCATCATTACCACGTGTGAAATGCCGTTATAGACCAGCGCTACCGGCACTTCCTGCGCCAGCCAGTCGGTTTCGGCCGTTTCGGGCGTCTGGCGCTGCCACACTTCAGCCTGGCTTACACCGGCGATCGTTTTCACAGGTTGCTCACCTGCCTGCTGTTTTGCTGTCACGTTATCTTTCTCTTATTGCACCCATCAGAAAGCGGCGGGCCTCACGGCCTGGAGGGTATACCGGCTGCCGGTTCAGATGCTGAGCATGAACGTCAGCCGAAAATTTTTCTTCAACTTATGTGCTGGGCGTCCGGCAGCAGCAGAGTCACCTGCCCGGCTGGCTGCCGTTACCGGCAGTTAATCGTCTGTCAGGCAGCCGCCTGAGTGTCAGGCTGCTATCATCAGCGTAGTCGTGCTGCTTTCATTGTTGGCAGCGTTATCGCCAGAAAAAACAGGTGGTCCCTGATGAGTATTCGCATTATTCCGCAGAATCAGCCGGAAGCACGCGAACCGCAGACAGCGGAACAGATCCCGTCGCTGCTGTTTCCCCGGCTGAAAAATCTCTATAGCCGTCGCGCCGCACGCCTGCGCCATCTGGCGGCAAAAAATCCGCTGGGCGACTATCTGCGCTTTGCTGCGGTTATCGCTCAGGCGCAGGAGATCGTGCTGTACGACCATCCGCTGCGGCTCGATCTGCATCCGCGCCTTGCAGAAAGCGCGCAGCGGAATGAGCCGCCGCTTGATATTCGCCACTATCCACGCGATCGTCACTGGCAGCTGCTGCTGCATTCACTGATTGCGGAACTCAAGCCGGAGATGAGTGGCCAGGCGCTGGCGGTGCTGGAAAATCTGGAAAAATCGTCCGCCAGCGAGCTGGAGACACTTGCCAGCGCGCTGCTGGCGGGTGAATTTAGCCGGGTCAGCAGCGATAAATCTCCTTTCGTCTGGGCAGCGCTGTCGCTTTACTGGGCGCAGATGGCCGCCATGATACCCGGCAAGGTGCGGACGGAACAGGGCGATCACCGGCAGTTCTGCCCGGTCTGCGGCAGCGTTCCGGTCACCGGCCTGGTGCATATGGATATGGCGCAGGAAGGCGTGCGCTACCTGCACTGTAACCTGTGCGAAAGTGAGTGGCACGTCGCCAGTGACCGCTGCTGCAACTGCGAGCAGACGCGCGATCTGCACCTCTGGTCGCTCGATAATCATCAGGCTGCCGTGAATGCAGAAAGCTGCGGCGACTGCGGCACCTATATGAAGCTGCTCTGCCAGGCGAGAGATCCGGCGGTTGAGCCTGTTGCCGATGACCTTGCGTCGCTGGTGCTGGATGCGCGCATGGAGCAGGAAGGCTTTGCCCGCAGCAGCCTGAACCCATTTATGCTCCCTGGCGAGTAGCTGGCCGGGCGCAACCGTTACGTACCGCGTTTTACACGGAGGCTTTGATGAAACTGATAGGCAGCTATACCAGCCCGTTCGTGCGCAAAATTTCAGTGATTCTGCTGGAAAAAGGCATTGTGTTTGAGTTTATCAACCACACGCCGTGGGCTGAAGACAGTCAGGTGCCGCACTACAATCCGCTGGGAAAGGTGCCAGCCCTGATAGATGAGCGCGGATTAACCTGGTACGACTCTTCTGTCATTGCTCAGGTTATTGAACTGCGTAATGACGCGCCAGCGCTGCTGCCTGATGACGCGCTGCGCGCGCTGCAGATACGTCAGCTGGCAAAGCTGGCTGATGGCATTAACGACGCGGCTGTGACCATTGTCCGGGAGCAAATGCGGCCCGGCACGCAGCAGTCTGAAGAGGTGCTGCTGCGCAACCGCGAAAAAATTCAGCGCGGCCTGGATGCGCTGGAGGCCGCTGCGGCACAGGCGGAGCTGCTCAATACCGGCACCCTGAATCTGGCGGATATCGCGACCGGCTGCATGATTGGCTATCTGAATTTCCGCCGCGTCCTGCCTAACTGGTGTGTAAACCGTCCGGCGCTGGTCAGGCTGGCGGAAACCCTGTTTCAGCGTGAGAGCTTTGCGCGTACCGTGCCGCCGGCAGGTTAACGGCAATAAAAAAGGGACGATTGCTCGTCCCTTTCGCTACCGCAGCCTGCTGCTGCTTACTGCAGCAGGGAAATGTCTGCCACCTGCAGGAACAGCTGACGCAGCTGTGCCAGCAGCGTCAGACGGTTCACGCGCACGGCATCATCTTCTGCGTTAACCATAACGTTATCGAAGAAGTTATCCACCGCCTCACGCAGCTGTGCCAGCTCCACCAGCGCATCCTGATAGCGGCCCTCTGCAAAATAAGGCTGCAGCTTGTCGCCCAGCGCGGTGACAAAGGTCGCCAGCTGGATCTCAGCGTTCTCTTTCAGCAATGACGCCTGCACGCTGTCGTTCAGCAGATCGCTGGCTTTCGCCAGAATGTTTGATACGCGCTTGTTAGCCGCCGCCAGTGCTGCCGAGGCCTCCAGCGTGCGGAAGTGCGATACCGCTTTCATGCGCGCATCGAAATCTGCCGGGCGGGTCGGACGACGTGCCAGCACCGCCTGAATGGTATCGACGCTGTGGCCCTCTTCCTGATACCAGGTACGGAAACGGCCCAGCATGAAGTCGATCACCTCATCAACCACTTTCGCATTGCTCAGTTTACTGCCATAGAGACGCACGGCTTCTTCGGTCAGGCTCTGCAGATCAAGCGGCAGATTCTTCTCGACGATAATACGCAGCACGCCTAACGCGGCGCGGCGCAGCGCAAAGGGGTCTTTGTCGCCTTTCGGATGCTGACCGATACCAAAAATGCCCGCCAGCGTATCCATTTTGTCTGCAATCGCGACGGCACAGGCCACCGGGTTAGAGGGCAGTGCATCCCCGGCAAAGCGCGGCTGATACTGCTCATTGAGCGCTACCGCCACATCCTCCGCTTCTCCGTCATGACGGGCGTAGTGCATACCCATGACGCCCTGGGTGTCGGTAAATTCAAACACCATGTTGGTCATCAGGTCGCACTTGGAGAGCAGGCCGGCGCGGGTTGCGTGATCCACATCTGCACCAATCTGCGCGGCAATCCAGCCTGCCAGCGCCTGAATGCGGTCGGTCTTATCACGCAGCGTGCCCAGCTCTTTCTGGAACAGCACCGTCTCCAGACGCGGCAGGTTATCTTCCAGACGCTTTTTGCGATCGCTGTTGAAGAAGAACTCCGCGTCCGCCAGACGGGGACGCACAACTTTTTCATTACCGGCCACGATCTGCTGCGGATCGCCTGACTCAATGTTGGTCACGAAGATGAAGTTCGGCAGCAGTTTTCCTTCCGGGCTGTAGACCGGGAAATATTTCTGATCGCCTTTCATGGTATAGACCAGCGCTTCCGCCGGCACTGCCAGGAACTTCTCTTCAAACGTTGCGGTCAGCACCACCGGCCATTCCACCAGCGAAGCCACCTCTTCCAGCAGGCTGTCGCTGAGATCGGCGATGCCGCCCAGCTGCTGTGCGGCCGCTTCCGCATCCGCCTTGATTTTCGCTTTACGTTCAGCGTAATCAGCCATCACCTTGCCGCGCGCCAGCAGCTGCTGCGGATAGTGATCGGCGTGCTCCAGCGTAAATTCTGGCTCACCCATAAAGCGGTGACCGCGAACGGTGCGCGCTGACTGCACGCCCAGAATAGTCGCCGGGATCAGTTCCTCTCCGAGCAGCAGCGTCACGGTATGCACCGGGCGCACAAACTGGACGTCACTGGCGCCCCAGCGCATCAGTTTAGGGATCGGCAGCTTGCTCAGTGCGGTCGTGACCATTGCCGGCAGCAGCGCGCTGGCCTGCTCACCCTTCACCGCAGCGCGATGCACCAGCCATTCGCCTTTGTCAGTGCTCAGGCGTTCAGCCTGATCAACAGTAATGCCGTTGCCGCGTGCCCAGCCTTCTGCTGCTTTCGTCGGATTACCTGCAGCGTCAAACGCCGCTGCGACAGCGGGGCCGCGCTTTTCAATCTCACGATCGGGCTGTGCCGCCGCCAGTGCCGCCACTTTCAGCGCCAGACGGCGCGGGGCAGCAAACCAGCTGACTTCGCCGTGCGTCAGGCCAGCGCTGTCCAGCTCGGCAGTAAAGTGTGCTGCAAAGGCTTCTGCCAGGCTGCGCAGGGCTTTCGGAGGCAACTCTTCGGTGCCAATTTCCACCAGGAAAGTTTTATCGGTCATGGCTGCCTCTTACTTATTACGGTTGCACATCGGGAAACCCAGCGCCTCGCGTGACGCATAGTAGGCTTCCGCCACAGCTTTCGTCAGGGTGCGAATACGCAGAATATAGCGCTGGCGTTCAGTAACGGAGATCGCCTTGCGCGCGTCGAGCAGGTTAAAGCTGTGTGCCGCTTTCAGAATACGCTCGTAGGCTGGCAGCGGCAGCGGCTTCTCCAGCGCCAGCAGCTGCTGCGCCTCTTTTTCATACTGCTCAAAGCAGCTGAACAGGAAACTGACGTCGGCATACTCGAAGTTATAGGTCGACTGCTCCACCTCGTTCTGGTGAAACACATCGCCGTAGGTGGTCTTGCCAAAGGCACCGTCGCTCCAGGTGAGATCGTAGACGCTGTCCACGCCCTGGATATACATTGCCAGACGCTCCAGGCCATAGGTGATCTCACCCGTGACCGGCTTGCACTCCAGGCCACCAACCTGCTGGAAGTAAGTAAACTGCGTCACTTCCATGCCGTTGAGCCACACTTCCCAGCCGAGGCCCCAGGCACCCAGCGTCGGGTTCTCCCAGTTATCTTCAACGAAACGAATATCGTGGACAGTGGGATCGATACCCAGCTCTTTCAGCGATCCGAGGTAGAGCTCCTGAAGATTGTCCGGGTTAGGCTTAATCACCACCTGGAACTGATAGTAGTGCTGCAGGCGATTAGGGTTTTCACCATAGCGTCCGTCGGTCGGACGACGTGAAGGCTGCACGTAGGCGCTGGCCATCGGCTCCGGGCCGATAGCGCGCAGGCAGGTCATGGGGTGTGAGGTGCCGGCGCCCACTTCCATGTCCAGCGGCTGGACAATGGTGCAGCCCTGGCGCGCCCAGTAATCCTGCAAGGTCAGGATCAGGCCCTGAAAGGTCTTGGTATCAAACTTTTGCATGTTGAATTCGCACGGGATACGGGTGAATTAAAAAGAGTTCGACAGTATACCCTTTGACCGGGCAATGTGCAGCCGGAAATCCTGAGGCTGTGCGGGTCGCGCGCGCGCTGGCCGCACAGAGGGCTCTGAATTACGGCGTCAGATATTGTTGAGTGGCGGTACAGCGGCTACCCTTCCACGCACCATCTGTACGCGAGGATCCCATGCCGCAAAAAATTAGCTGGATCGACAACTTACGCGCGGTCGCCTGCCTGATGGTGATCGTGATCCATACCACGACCTGGTATATCACCGGGCCGATGGCGGTCACCGGCATCACCTGGGATGTGACCAACCTGATGAACGCTGCCTCACGCGTCTGCGTGCCGCTGTTCTTTATGATTTCAGGCTACCTGTTTTTTGGCGAGCGCAGCGCGCAGACGCGGCACCTGATACGCATTGTGCTTTGCCTGCTGTTCTACAGCGCGGTTGCGCTGGCGTATATCACCTGGCTGACGCCGATCAGTGAAGGCCGTTCCATTATGAAGCTGCTGCAGAAGCCGGTGTTCTATCATCTGTGGTTCTTCTTTGCGATTATCGGCATCTACCTGCTTTCGCCGCTGATACAGGTCAAAACGGTACAGAAACGCTACGTGGCGCTGCTGGTGGTGGTGCTGGCAGTGGTGGCCAACCCGAATACGGTCAGTCAGTCAGTGGGATCCTTTCGCTGGCTGCCGGTCAATCTCTATGTCAGTGGCGACAGCTTCTATTACCTGTTGTACGCCCTGCTCGGACGCGCTATCGGCTGTATGGAAACAGGCGGCCGGCGGATCAGCTGGCTGGCGGGTAGCGTGTTTATCGCCTGCGTGCTGGGCATCGCACTGGGAACAAAACAGCTGCTGAAAATCAACGGCGCCTTTAACGACACCTGGTATCTTTACTGCGGGCCGCTGGTCTTTATCGCGGCCATCAGCCTGCTGGTCCTGTTTAAAAACAGCCTGAACCAGCGGCCGCTGCCGCTGCTGGCAACCATTTCACGCTATTCGCTGCCGGTATATGGCTTTCACGCGCTATTTATTCACTATCTGCGCACTCACCATTATGACGATATGTCACGACCCTGGCTCGACCTGCCGTGGGTCTTTGGCGTGACGCTGCTGGGAAGTCTGCTGCTGGCGATGCTGCTGAAACGTATCGATACGCGACAGCTGGTCAGCTGAAAGCGCTGACCGGTAGGCCAGGCGCGCGCATGCCCGCTTTTACCGGTCAGCCAGGTGGCTCTGCCAGTCATGAAACAGCGTCAGCCAGTTTCGTACCGGCAGCTTCAGTTTTTGTCCGGTGCCAAAACCGTGCCCGCCCTGCTGGAACAGATGCAGTTCTGTTTTCACTTTGTGCTCGCGCAGCGCCGCAAACATCAGCAGCGTATTCTGCGGTGAAGCCGTGCCGTCATTCAGCGCCTGGACGAGAAACGTTGGCGGCGTATGCGCACTGACGCGCGCTTCCTGCGACTGCTGCATGATGGTTTGCGGGCTGATGGTTTTGCCATACATCGCGGCACGCGTGCCCGGATGCGTTACGCCATCCTTAAGGGAGAGTACCGGGTAAATAAGCGCGGTGAAATCAGGACGTGCTGAAACGCTGTCCTGCGCATCCTGTGCCGGATAGTTATCACCATCAGGATCGTTACTGAGATTCGCGGCCAGATAAGCCCCCGCTGAGAAACCCATTACGCCAATACGGTCAGCAGCAATATGGTAGTGCGGGGCGCTGGCCCGGATAAGCCGCAGTGCCCGCTGCGCATCGGCAAAAGCCGCCAGGCGATGCTGTGCAGTTCCGTCGTGTGGCATGCGATACAGAAGAACAAATGACGAATAACCCTGACGGCTTAATACTGTGGCGATATTAAGGCCCTCAAGATCTTTCATAATATAAGAAAACCCCCCACCGGGAATGATAAGCACGGCTGTGTGATTATTTTTTCCCGCTGGCGGCACATAAATCATTTCCGGCGAATTAACCTGTGTGACGGCTCGATTATTATCAGCAGGATTTTTACTGAAATTAATAAATTTATTTTGCGTCATGTTTTCGCCTGGCCAGATAGGAATTTCCTTAGCGGCAAAGGCCAGTGGAAGATAAAGCAGTAAAAACGCGCTTATCAGGCGAAAAAAAATCATTCTTCTGGCTCCATATTATTAATAAAAACAATCACAAACCTGCCCTGCGCTCTGCCTTTTCTTTACGACTGAGGCTCGGCAACTCTCTGAAAAGGAAAAATATCAGCGGCAGAATTTGAAAATAGCAGAAAGCGGATGAATAATAATCCCGGCAGTAATCTGATAAAATACCGGGCCAGGAAAAATTAGACTTTTCTCATGTTTACCAAAACATAGCCCTATGTTATAAGTGCATTTTAAACTATAAGAATCTGTGACCATGGGAATTTACTGGATCATAAGTCTTAGCCTGACTTTCGTCGCTATTGTCGAAATCATGTTAAGTAAAAATGAAAACACAGCACATATCAGGACGTGGCTTTATTTTATTGCTGTTGTAGTACTTTTTACTTTTGGCGGCATCCGTGGCCTGGGAACCGGCCTTGATGACTTCCAGTATCGCGACTTCTATGCACAGTTTCTCGATAAAATTATTATCGAGGGATTCTGGCGCGCCGTGGTCGAGTTTCGCTATGAGCCTGCTATTTATGCGATTGCTGGTGCAACGCGCGTTTTTACGGCCAATGCTGACATCTTTATCTTTGTTATCGCCTTCATCGCGGTATGCGTTAACGCGCACTATTTCCGCAAGCTGACGCCGCTGCCGCTGGTCGCGCTGGCCGTCTACTCGGCGCACCTGTTTATCAACAAAGACATGAACCAGATCCGCTTTGGTCTCTGCTCGGCGTTTCTGCTCGGCTTTATCTGGCATATGTCGCGTCGCAGTAAATCGGGTATGGTGACCACGTTTCTGCTGTCGTTTTTCTGCCACGCAACGGCTGTTGTCGCGCTGCTTATTCCGATGGCGATGATTATCCGCAAAAACAAATATGTGCCGATTGCGATCGTTGTTATCAGCCTGCCGCTGGCATTTATGGGAAGCTCGGCGCTGATTACCGCACTCTCCAGCCATCTGGGTTCACTCGGCGACAGGGCCATGGGCTATGCCGATGCGGAGTCGCGCCAGGAGCAGGGTATTCTGACGCTCTCTAACCTGAAGAACATTGGTTTTGTCTTTATCTTCAGCTATATGCTGCTGAGCGATAAGATCAGAAACGCCGATCCGGCAAAATTTAACACTTACTATATTCTGGCGATTACGTTCGCCATCGGCAGTGGCCTGCGTATGGCGCTGCAGGACTATGCTTCTGGCGGCCGCCTGGCAAACTACCTGCTGCAGGTTGAGCCCGTGCTGATCTCGCTCTGCATCTGGGAAACCAAAAAGCTGCGAAAGGTGATTGCCGTAGCGATAACCGTGCTGATGGTGCTCTACTACCTCTACTACAACACCATGGCCAGTAAGCAATCGATCGTCGGCTATGAGGTCTCACGCAGCTTCCAGCTGTTCCGTTAATCGTTAAAAACGCTAACCCACCGGTTAGCGTTTTTAATTTATCCCCTTTCCTTTCCGCTCTACCAGGGAAATTCTGAATATCATGCCGGCCTTATACATCACTTGATTTTTCTATCATTTAAAACTCTAATAGTTTACGTCTGCCACGGCAGATCCAGACGCTTTTAATCAGAACACCATCCGGTACAGGCGCTTTAATTAGTGTTACAGCGCGTTGTCATTTCATTAAAAAGAACACTGATATGAACGAAAAAAATAATTTTGATATTGTCAGGCTTTCGCTCGCCTTTATCGTTTTGCTGGTTCACTCAGCTGAAGTCACCAGGAATGCTGACATTCGTTTCCTTGCACACTATCTGAATAGCGATTTTGCTGTGAAAGGATTTTTTGCAATAAGCGGATTTCTTATTGCAAAAAGTTACTTAAGAAGCCGCTCACTGAACTCCTATTTTATTAAGCGTGCCCAGCGTATTCTGCCCGCTTATATATTTGTAATCCTGATGTGTTTTACGATTGGCCTGTGCCTGACTACGCTGCCGCTGATGGATTTCCTGAAACATCGTGAAACGATTAAGTATTTGGTGGCAAACTTTACCTTTCTGAATTTTATTCAGGCTTCGCTGCCGGGGGTGTTTACTGATAACCCGAATCAGCCGATGGATGGCTCACTCTGGACCATTAAAGCAGAACTGACGCTCTACGTGCTGTTGCCCTTTATCGTTCCGCTGATGAAGCGTAATCCGCTGAAAGTCTGGGGCGTGATCTTCCTCGTTTCCTGCGCCTGGTTCTTCTATTTTACTTCTGTCTATAGCGGTCCCAAAGCAGATACCCTGGCGAAGCAGTTTGTCGCCCTCTCCTCGTACTTCTTCTTTGGCAGCCTGCTGGCGGTACACAAGCCCGCTTTTGATCGGCTGAAGATGATTACGCTGGTATCGATGGCGGCGTGGCTGCTGTGCAAACGCAGCGAGTATGCATTTATCATTGAGCCGGTTGCGTTCTCTTCAGTGGTGATTTTCTGCTGTACCAGCCTGTGCCGTGAGATAAAAATCAGCCAGTTTGGCGATCTTTCGTATGGCATGTACCTCTATCACTGGCCAATTATTCAGGTACTGCAGCATTTTGGTGTGTTCAGCGCTAACGCCTTTGCCGGCCTGCTGCTGACCATCGTCATGACTCTGGCACTGGCGTGGACCTCATGGACCCTGCTGGAAAGCCGTTTCCTGAAACGGGCGCATCATACGCCGCCTTCTATCGTGCCGCCGGCCGCTGCCCGCGACTAAATCAGCCTGCGCAGGCCACCCCCGGGTGGCCTGCATCGGTTCAGATGGTTTGTCCCCGGGTCAGCCGGAAAGCCAGCTCCACCTGCTCTGCCGCTGATGGCTGACCACTGCTCTGCTGCAATATCCTTTCCGTGGCAATTTTGCCCATCTCAAAGCGTGGCGTGATCACGCTGGCCAGCCCCGGTGTTGTGACCTGACCGATATCAAGCCCGTGAAAATCGGCTATCGCCAGCGTCTGCGGTACGGCGATGCCGGCCTGATGACACGCCTGCAGTACGCCAACGGCCAGATCGTCGTTAGTGCAGAAAATAGCGTCCATTTGCGGATAGCGCTGGCGCGCCTGCGCCATCATTTCATTACCGGCGGAAACAGAAGAGATGCGCTTTGGCACAATACGCCCCGCGGGTCGCTGCGCCTGCAGCATTGCGTCACGGTAGCCCGCGTAGCGCTGCTCGTCCCGGTGATCGGACATGGCGCCAAAATAGATAATGTGCTGCTTGCCGCTCTTCAGCAGCAGGCGGGTCATCTCAAACCCGGCGCGATAATTATCGAAGCCCACATTGATTCGCCCGGGCGCTGTGCCCAGCCCCATCACTTCAGCCACCGGCACGCTTGCGGCCTGCAGATATTTTTCAGCCCGCAGCGTATGTACCGTTCCGGTCAGTATCAGGCCTTTGACACCCAGAGCAAGCACGGTGGCAATCTGCTCCTCTTCGCGCTGTAAATCGTAGTCATAACTGACCACCAGCGTCTGATAGCCCTGCGTATGCGCCACCGACTCCACTCCCGCCAGCACATCTGCAAAAATCTGATTATAGAAAGAGGGGATCAGCACGCCGATGCGCGGTGCGCGCGGCGCAACCGGACTCTCTCTTTCTGCCTCGTACCCGATTTCAGTGATCACTGCCGCAATGCGCCCGGCGGTGGCGGGTTTCACTTTTTCCGGAGTGCGCAGAAAGCGGCTCACCGTCATTTTGGTCACGCCTGCCAGCGTGGCAATATCATCCAGCGTGATGCGCTGCGTTTTCATGATGCGTTCCGTAACAAGGGGTGGCTTAGCCTGATCTGTCAGCAATGTGGCAAAGAAGGTGGTGCACGGGGTTAATAATCTGCCTGTTCATACTGCGCAATAACAGCCAGTGCCAGCCCCTGGGCCGGCTCAAGACGCTGCGACAGAAAATGGAGGGTAGTATGCGCGTGAGTGAACGCCAGCGTACTGGCCTGCATCGTCTGCTTTACAGCATCCCTGAAAACAGATGCGCTGTTCCACGGCGCATCAATAATAATACAGGCCGGGTTGACCAGCTGCATAACCTGACTCAGCGCAAACCCCAGATGCCCGCCTGCTTCGCTCATCAGCGGATTGAAAAGTAAAGGGTCACTCTCGCCCTGCTGCCAGCGCAAACCCGGCTTGCGTTTGCTCAGCTGCTGCTGAATGGCGGGTTGGCTAATCAGGGTCTCAAGACACCCCCGGCGACCACAGCTGCAGAGCAGGCCCTCGCGCTGCACCCGCAGATGACCGATTTCTCCGGCGGTCCAGCTGCTGCCGGTAAACAGCGCGCCACGATCGATCAGCGCCCCGCCCACGCCCTCAGCGATACGCAGATAAAAATGGCTCTGCGTCTTACTGAGCTGCAGCTGCTGTACAGAGAGCAGTGCGGCAGCCTTGACGTTGTTGAGCACCTGCAGCGGCAGGCGGACGCAGCGTTGCAGCGGCGCCAGCACCGCCACGTTCTCCCAGCCCAGTGGCGCAGAGAAGTGTACAAAGCCGCGCTGTGAATCAATGATGCCCGGCAGACCAATGGCAATCCCTGTCAGCTCCGGATGCGCAGCACATAATGTCTGACACACTTCGGCCAGCTCCTGCAGCAGCCGCTCTGGTACGGCCGTTTCGGTGCGCCACGTCTGTTCCGCAATGACCTGTGAGAAATAATCGCGTACCTGCCAGTGAATCGTCTGCCGCGCCACCATGATGCCAGCGCTTTTTAGTTTTTCCGGCCGCAGGGCGATCTCTATTTTGGGCCGCCCTGCGGCCGCTACGCTGACCGGCCCCAGCTCGCGGACCAGCCCCTGCGCCAGCAGGTCATCAATAATCAGTGAAACCGTGTTTTTGCTCAGATCCAGCGCCCGGGCAATGTCCTGACGGGAGGTGACACGGGTGGAACGCAGCTGCGTCATGACCCGCTTCATATTATTCAGTCGAAGTACCGCTGGTCCTTTACCGCCTGCTTTCATGGCACCTTCACCTGACAAAGAGATACGGTTCAGTTTAGCAGCCCGGCATCACCTGGCGCGCAGGCTGCAGCGCAGTTTACGCGTTTCAGCTATCAATATTCATCACCACGCACGCGGCTGCGGTAGCTCTCCCAGTCGAAGCGTACCCACAGGCTGTTTCCCAGTCGCATCCGGTCCATTACGCGCTCGCCCAGCAGGCTGTTCATCCCTGCCGGATCGAGATTAGAGAGCATGCCGGTAGGGCGCTTTGAGGAAGAACGTCGATCAACAATCTGATTAATAATCACTTTCTCGTAGCGCGACTCGCTCTGCATGCCGATTTCATCAATCACCAGCAAATCAACCAGAGTAAGATCCTGCAGCAGCCGCTCTTCTGTGATATCACTGCCGCCGCTGAACGTGCCCTTCATGCTGGACATCAAATCGGCTACCGTCACAATCAGTACGCTCTTGCCGCGAATGATCAAATCATTCCCAATCGCCGCTGCCAGATGGTTCTTGCCGGTGCCGGGCCGGCCGGTAAAAACAAAGCTGGCAATACTGTTTTCAAATCCGGCCGCGTACTCGCGCGCCAGCATCAGCGCTTTGCGCTGCCCGTCATTCTCTACGCGATAGTTGTCAAAAGAGCAGTTCATATGCAGTTCGCGAATACCGGAGCGGCCCATGATGCGCTGCATCTTCATGGCACGGTTTTCACGCACGATTGCTTCTGAACGCAGACGGCCCTGCTCCTGATTCCACGCCAGCAGTTCAGCACCATTCTTAAACTTTGGCTGCACATCTGCCGGCATGATTTTTTTCAGGCGATTGAAAAGATTGGTCGGAGTTTTCATTACTCACCTCGGAAACCATCGGGAATATCGTAATCAGTATTGTCGATACGCGTAATATCGCGTTTTGGCTGACCACCATTGCCGGCACGGTGCATCTGTACGCTGCGTGCCAGCTTCTGCTGCCACTGCACATGATGAAACGGCCGCCCTTCTGCCTGCCAGTAAGCCACAAAGGTGGCCAGTTCCGCAGGCGTCACCGGCTCGCTGAGTGCCACACCCCATACGGCTGCCTGACGCTGAAAATCGCTGTCGGGCTGCCACCCCTGATACATGGCAAACTTACCTGCCGGGATAGCCAGCGCTGCGCTATCCGGCTGAAACAAACTGTCATCCAGCGCGACATCGCTGGGCTGCTGTGTTGCCGCCTCCAGCGCCAGCAGCGCCGCCAGGCGCTGCGGCGTAACCGCATAAAAAGCGGGCGCGTTATCCTGCAGCACGGCCAGCGTACCATTATCGGCCTGATTCAGTGCGGCAAGCGGATCGCGGCAGAAGCTGTCCAGACCGGCCAGCGTTGAAGATAAGATTTTTACGGACATGAAGAGACCTGACGTTGAGCATTCCGGGGCGCCAGATAACCCGGCGCCAGACAGACAGTGTACCTGTTTTAACACCGGGGATCGTCATAAAAGCAGGAATTAGCGCGGAGCGTAACGGGCATGGCTTAGCGCAGGCGAGACGCTATCTCGGGCCGCATCCTGCTGTGTAACACGCGTCTGCCACAGGTAGCGCAGCGATGCGATCAGGCAGAGACTGTAACCAAAGAGTTCGCAGCCCTCTTCAGCCATGTTCTTCACGACCCGGTTATACCCTTCCAGCATCAGCTGCTGCCAGAGCTGATGCATACCGAACAGCCGGGAAAACACCAGTATGGCCAGTAAGCCCGCAGCCATCATCTGCCAGCTGCGGTGCTGCAGCAGCGCAGCCAGGCCGGGCAGAATCTGCGCCGGCGTGCGCAGCGCCAGCGCCAGTGAGGCTGCGGTGGTCGCCAGCGCAAACCAGAGCCAGGCACCGTGCTGAATAAAATCAAACAGATAATCGAGCTCGCGTATCAGCATGCAACTGTAAAATCCGCCCACCAGAATCAGCGCGCTGCGCTGCTGCGGTCGCTGCGACGCGGCGCGAAAGAAAAGCGCAGCAAGCAGAGTCAGCATCACTGCCTGTGTGATTTCCGTAAACGACGTTTCGTGTAGCGCGTTGTGCATCCACGCCACATCGATGTATACCATCGACATGCAGAAAACCAGAAGCGATCCACTGATGAGAAAGGCCGCCATCTCGCGGCTAATAAGAGTAATATGTTCACGCATTATAATGTAACCAAATAAGAAAATAATTAGCGCGCTTAGTATATTTCACCTGACTCGTTGCGCTTCTCATTTGGTGCCGGTTTTCAGCCTCGCCGGTTAACGTCCGCAGCAGAACCAGGGAGCAGAACATGCAGCGATGTGGCTGGGTAACAGCAGATCCGCTTTACGTGAATTATCATGACCAGGAGTGGGGCGTGGCGCAGCGAGACAGGCGCGCCCTGTTTGAGATGATCTGCCTTGAAGGGCAGCAGGCGGGCCTCTCCTGGATCACCGTGCTGAAAAAGCGTGAAAACTACCGTCAGGCGTTTCATGATTTTGAGCCGGCAGCCGTGGCGCGGATGAACGAGAAAGATATCAACCGTCTGATGCAGGAGAGCGGGCTGATCCGCCATCGCGGTAAGCTGGAAGCGATTGTCCAGAACGCACGTGCCCTGCTGGCGCTGGAAGCAGAGGGCGAAGACTTTCCCTGCTTTATCTGGTCATTCGTGAACGATCGCCCCATTTTGCACCATTATGCTGATTACCGGCAGGCACCGGTTACTTCCGAACCGGCAATAGCGCTCTCAAAAGCCCTGAAGCAGCGCGGCTTCAAATTTATCGGCCCCACAATATGCCACGCATTTATGCAGGCCTGCGGGCTGATTAACGATCATCAGACGACCTGTTTCTGCCATCCTGATAATCTTTAACGCAAAAAGTTACATTTTCAGATTCAGCCTCACGAATTTCCCTATCTTTGAACGGCATAATAGTGGCTTTCCGGGACTGTTACCCATAAGTATATTGAGGGACTGATGATGAAAAAGCGTGCTCTGACGCTGGCCTTATTTGTAAGCGGCAGCCTTGCGCTGTCGGGTTGTACTACCAATCCTTATACCGGCGAATCGCAGGCGGGTAAATCCGGAATTGGTGCGGGTCTGGGCGCCGTCGTCGGTGCCGGAGTAGGCGTGCTCTCCTCCTCCAAAAAAGATCGTAAAAAAGGTGCGCTGATCGGCGCGGCATCTGGTGCAGCGCTGGGTGGCGGCGTGGGGTATTACATGGATGTTCAGGAAGCAAAACTGCGTGACAAAATGCGCGGTACGGGCGTCAGCGTAACCCGTCAGGGCGACAACATTGTTCTGAATATGCCAAACAATGTGACCTTTGACTCCAGCAGCGCGACGCTGAAAACGGCCGGTGCTAACACCCTGAACGGCGTGGCAATGGTGCTGAAAGAGTATCCAAAAACTGCTGTTAACGTTGTCGGCTATACCGACAGCACCGGGTCGCGCGCGCTGAATATGCGTTTGTCGCAGCAGCGTGCTGAAAGCGTGGCCAGCGCACTGGTGCTGCAGGGCGTAGCACAGAATCGTCTGCGTACGCAGGGCATGGGTCCGGATAACCCGGTTGCCAGCAACAGCACTGAAGAGGGGAAAGCGCAGAACCGCCGCGTTGAGATCACTCTCAGCCCGCTGAACTAAGTACCCAGCCGGCCTGCGCCCGCAGGCCGGCTTTCTGAATCCTTCCGGAAATAACTGGAAACCCTTCCAGAAAAGTGTGTATACTGCCTTCGCTGTCTGAATACTACACTGGATCATACCAGCGTGACGAAAACTTAACCGGTCGGATACGCCCATGTCACTCAAAGCGATCGCTACCGCTCTTGGCCTCTCTGTTACCACCGTCAGTCGCGCGTTAAACGGCTACGATGACGTGGCGGAAACAACACGACAACGCATTCAGGACGAAGCGCGCCGCCGCGGTTATCGTCCAAACATTGCGGCACGCCGCCTGAAAACCGGCCGGGCAAATGCCGTCGGGCTGGTATTACCCGTCAGCACTGCCTCGCTTAACGACAGCTACTACAGCGACATGCTGCTGACGCTGGATCGGTGTCTTGCGCGTCAGGATATCGACCTGCTGCTGCTGCCTGATAAACCGCGCGATCAGCAGCGCAATTTACTGCGCATGCTGCGCAGCGGCGCGCTTGATGCGCTGATCGTTACCCATACCACCCCGCACGATGCCCGCCTGCAGCGCCTGCAGCAGAAAGGGTTTCGCTTTCTTACCCTCGGCCGTAGTGAGCTGCCGCAGCCCTACGCCTGGTTCGATTACGATAACTATGCGGGTGCACAGCTGGCAGCACAGCACGCCCTGCAGCAGGGACTGAGCAGGCTTGCCTGGCTCGGCACCGATGAGCCGGGCACCTATATCATCGATCGCCGCCGCGGCTTTCTGGATACGCTGCAGGCTGCCGCACAGCCCGCAGAATTTGTCGCGTCACTGCCACCCACCCGCCGTGCCGGTCTGCAGCAGACGCTCGCCTGGCTACGCCATCCAGCGCCACCGCAGGCCATTATCACCGACTGCAGCACGCTCGGCGAGGGCGCTGCAATTGCGCTCCAGCAGCAGCAGCGGCTCTCCGGTACCGGCGCGATAGCGCTCTACGTATATGACGGCCTGCCCCATGACTCGATCATTGATCATCCGGTTAATGTGATTCTGCAAATCTCTCAGCAGCGTATCGGCGAATGCGTGGCAGATATGGTGCTGCAGCTGCTGGCAGACAGACCGGTTACCGAGTTACAGACGCTCTGGCAGCCGGTTTTGCGCCTGGCCGCTGACGCCTGATGATGGCGTGCCGCGCGTGCTGTGGTAGTCTTCGCCTGATTTAACTTCTCAGGGATATGCAATGAAAACCAGGCCGCCACGCGCCACAATCAGCGATGTTGCCCGCACGGCAAATACCGGTAAAACCAGTGTTTCCCGCTATCTGAACGGGGAAGAACACCTTCTCTCGCCCGATCTGAAAACCCGCATTGAACAGGCAATTGACGCGCTGAATTATCGTCCCAGCCAGATGGCGCGCGGCCTGAAACGCGGCCGCACGCGATTAATTGGCCTGATCATTGCAGATATTACCAATCCCTATTCTGTGGATGTGCTGAGCGGTATTGAAGCCGCCTGCCGCGCCCGCGGTTTTACGCTACTGATGTGTAACACCAACAATGAGGTCGATCTGGAGCAGCACTATCTGCAGCTGCTGAGCAGCTATCAGGTTGAGGGTATTGTGGTTAATGCAGTGGGTATGCATGAGGTAGTGCTCAACCGGCTGCAGCAGTCAATGCTGCCGATGGTGCTGATCGACCGTAAAATTCCTGAGTTCGCCTGCGATGTCGTCGGACTGAATAACCAGGAAGCAGCCTGCCACGCCACGCGCCATCTGCTGGATAACGGCTATAACGCACTGCTGTTTCTCAGTGAGCCGCTGGGCAGCGTCAACACCCGCCGCGAACGCCTGCGCGCCTTTTTCGCCACCGCAGGCGCTGCGCCGGACACAGTGGCGGAGAATGCGGAAGTGCCGCTGCATCAGCCTGCCCCTCTGGAGCAGGCGCTGCTGAACTTCTATCAGCAGCATGCCGGCAGACGCGTCGCCGTGATAGCCGCCAATGGGGCCCTGACGCTGCAGGTGGCCCGGGCGCTCCAGCGCCTGGAGCTGGTCTGGGGTAAAGATATCGGCCTGCTGGGGTTTGATGAACTGGAGTGGGCGGCGCTGGCCGGCGTCGGTATCACCACGCTGCGTCAGCCTACGTGGCAGATTGGCTATGCGGCGCTGGAACAGGTGATCACCCGCATTGACGGCAGCGATGCGCCCATACGGGATCAGGTTTTTTCCGGCGAGCTGATCGTTCGCGGGTCGAGCCAGCCGCTGCGCTGAGATCGGGACCTGATACTGACTTCGTGAGCAGGATCATAAATCCGCAGTCTGCGTCTTTCCTTTGGAACCGGTTCCATCTAACGTTTTCTTAACGATTGGGAGGCAGTTTGGTGCCCGGAGAGACGTAATGAGACCAGAAATTATTGTAGTGACTGCCGCCTATGGCGCGCATAAAATTGCCGAGCTTGGCGGGCAAATCCGCCTGCTGCCGCTGATCAAAGCGGCCGGCGCTGACGGCGTTGAGATCCGTCGCGAGCTGTTCAGCGACACTGAGCTGCTGCAGCTGCCGGAACTGGGCCAGACGGCGCGTGAGCAGTCGCTGCAGGTCAGCTACTCGGTACCGGAATCGCTGTGGCTGGCAGATGGTGCACTCAACCCACGCCTGGCACAGTTTTTCCATGAAGCAGAACAGCTCGGTGCGCAGCGGCTGAAGCTCGCTATCGGCCACTTTATTCAGCTGGCTGACCCGCAGCTGGTGGAAATCCTCGCGTCTACGTCTGTGACGCTGGTTATTGAGAACGATCAGACTGCTGACAGTACGCTGGCGCCGATGCTGCGCTTTTTTCACCACACCTGCGATGCCGCGCTGCCGCTGGATATGACATTTGACATGGGAAACTGGCTCTGGACGGGCGAGGATGCGCTGCAGGCCGCTCACCAGCTCAGTCGCTATGTCAGCTATGTGCACGTTAAGGCAGCGGTTGCGCATCGCGACTCGTTTCGTGCTATCGCCCTTGATGAGGCGGATGAGAGCTGGCGCACGCTGCTGCACGCCCTGCCCGCTGATGCACCGCGCGGTATTGAGTTTCCGCTGGAAGGCGGCGATCTGCTGGCGGTAACCCGCCACTATGTTGACCTGCTGCGTGCCGCGTGAGGAGCCTGCCATGACACACCATTCTCAACTTGATGTCGTTACCATTGGCGAAGCGATGGCGATGTTTATCGCGCAGCAAACCGGTGACCTGGCAGCGGCAGAGCGCTTTATCAAGCGTATTGCCGGTGCCGAACTGAACGTTGCCATTGGCCTGGCGCGGCTTGGCCTGCAGGTTGGCTGGGTCAGTCGTGTAGGTGATGACAGCTTCGGACGCTTTACGCTGCAGCAGCTGGCAAAAGAAAACGTTGATCACCGCTGTGTAACCACGGATCCCCGCTACCGTACCGGCTTTCAGCTGAAAGCACGCGTTGACGACGGCTCCGATCCGGAAGTGGAATATTTTCGCAAAGGATCGGCGGCAAGCCATCTCTCACCGGAAGATTTCAATCCGGACTATTTTGGCAGTGCGCGCCACCTCCACCTGAGCGGCGTGGCCGCTGCACTCTCTGACTCCTCGCTGGCGCTGCTGCAGTATGCAGCGCAGTCCATGCGCGCGCAGGGCAAAACCATCTCTTTCGATCCCAACCTGCGTCCGGTGCTGTGGCGCAGCGAAGCAGAGATGCGCCAGCAGCTTAATGCGCTGGCAGAGTATGCCGACTGGGTGCTGCCGGGTGAAAAAGAGGGCTATATCCTGACCGGCTATCGCCAGCCGGAAGCCATTGCTGATTTCTACCTCGATAAAGGCGTGAAAGCCGTGGTGATCAAAACCGGCTGCGACGGCGCCTGGTATAAAACGGCACAGGGCGAAAAAGGCGTGGTCGCCCCGGTGCTGGTCGACAACGTGGTGGATACCGTAGGCGCAGGCGACGGGTTTGCCGTAGGCCTGATCAGCGCCCTGCTGGAAGGTAAAACACTGCCGCAGGCGATTCTGCGCGGCAACAAAATCGGATCGCTCGCTATTCAGGTGGCGGGCGACAGCGAAGGTTTACCCACCCGCGCGGCGCTGGGTGATTACTGATCTACTGCGCCGGCACAATACTACTTACCCTACAACACTATTATTCTGAGGCGCATCCACGGAATGTGCCCGCCTCAACCAGAGGAGTCACGCATGAAATCGCAGACAATCGCGCCAAAACGCTGGTGGTATATCATGCCCATCGTGTTTATCACCTACAGTCTGGCGTATCTGGACCGGGCGAACTTCAGCTTCGCCTCTGCCGCCGGCATCAATGACGATCTCGGCATTACCAAAGGCATGTCATCGCTGCTGGGCGCGCTGTTTTTTCTCGGCTACTTTTTCTTTCAGATCCCTGGTGCTATCTATGCCGAGCGTCGCAGCGTAAAAAAACTGATTTTCTGGTGCCTGATCCTGTGGGGCGGCTGCGCTTCGCTGACCGGTATCGTCAGTAACATTCCGATGCTGGCGGCGATCCGCTTTATCCTCGGCGTGGTAGAAGCGGCCGTCATGCCCGCGATGCTGATCTATATCAGTAACTGGTTTACTAAATCGGAGCGCTCGCGCGCCAATACCTTTCTGATCCTCGGCAACCCGGTCACCGTACTGTGGATGTCAGTGGTATCCGGCTATCTGATTAATGCCTTTGGCTGGCGTGAGATGTTTATCATCGAAGGTTTTCCGGCGGTGATCTGGGCCATCGCCTGGTGGTTCCTGGTGCAGGACAAACCGGCGCAGGCAAAATGGATGAGCGATGAGGAAAAAGCCGCGCTGCAGGCGCAGCTGCAGAAAGAGCAGGAAAATATCAAAGCGGTGCGCAACTACAGTGAAGCGTTTCGCAATCGCAATGTGATCATTCTTTGCATGCAATATTTTGCCTGGAGTATTGGCGTATACGGCTTTGTGCTGTGGCTGCCTTCCATTCTGCGCAACGGCACGCAGATGGGTATGGTGGAAGCGGGCTGGCTCTCAGCGGTGCCTTATCTGGTCGCCACTATCGCCATGGTGGTGGTGTCGTGGGCGTCAGATAAAACGCAAAACCGTAAACTGTTTGTCTGGCCGCTGCTGCTGATTGGTGCCCTGGCGTTCCTCGGCTCTTATCTGGTAGGTCCGGGCAATTTCTGGCTCTCCTATGCGCTGCTGGTGATTGCCGGCGGAGCCATGTATGCCCCTTACGGTCCTTTCTTTGCCATCATTCCGGAAATGCTGCCACGCAACGTTTCAGGTGGTGCTATGGCGCTGATTAACAGCATGGGCGCACTGGGTTCCTTTATCGGTTCATGGATTGTCGGCTATCTTAATGGAGCAACCGGCAGCCCGGCCGCGTCTTATATCTTCATGGGTTCAGCCCTGCTGGTTTCGGTCTGGCTGACGCTGATCGTCAAGCCTGCCGCAAACAAAACGCCGCCAATTCCCGGGGCGAAGCACGCCTGAAAGCGTAAGAAATGACTTCTCCGGGCGGCACCTGCCGCCCGTCACCTATTTCTACAGGAAGCTATTCATGAAACCTGCTGTGATCCTTTACAAAAGCCTGCCTGACGATCTGCGCCGCCAGCTCGACACCCATTTTCGCGTCACTGAAGTAAAAGATGTCACACCAGAAACGGTGCATCAGCATGCAGACGCCTTTGCACAGGCAGAAGGCATTATCGGTTCCGGTGGCAAGGTCGATGACACGCTGCTGTCGCATATGCCGACGCTGCGCGCCTGCTCCACGGTCTCTGTCGGCTACGACAACTTTAACGTTGATGCGCTGAATCAGCGCAAGGTGCTGCTGATGCACACCCCGACGGTACTGACCGAAACCGTAGCTGATACCATGATGGCACTGGTACTGAGCACCGCACGCCGCGTGGCCGAGCTGGATAAATGGGTCAAGGAAGGGAACTGGAAAAAGAGCATCGGTCCGGATCTGTTTGGCACCGACGTTCACCATAAAACCATGGGAATTCTGGGCATGGGCCGTATTGGTCTGGCGCTGGCGCAGCGCGCCCATTTTGGTTTTGGCATGAATATTCTCTATAACGCCCGCCGTCAGCATGAAGAAGCGGAGAGCCGTTTTCAGGCGCGCGCCTGCGATCTGGAGACGCTGCTGAAAGAGAGTGATTTCGTCTGTATCAGTCTGCCGCTGACCGAACAGACACACCACATGATTGGTGCTGCGCAGCTGCAGCTGATGAAACCCGGCGCGATTCTGATCAACGCGGGTCGCGGCCCGGTCGTAGATGAGCAGGCGCTGACGGCCGCGCTGAAAGCGGGCACCCTGCTGGCGGCCGGACTGGACGTTTTTGAGGTGGAACCCGTTCCCGCTGAGGCGGAGATCCTTACCCTGCCGAACGTGGTGACGCTGCCGCATATTGGTTCCGCCACGCATGAGACGCGCTACGGCATGGCCCGTGATGCGGTTGAAAACCTGATCGCCGCCCTGACCGGTACACCGGATAAAAACTGCGTTAACCCGCAGGTTCTGCGCTGATGCGACCGCTTTAGCCATTGCGCCCGCCTGCGGCGGGCGTTATGGTGGTTTTCTCCATTCTCTTTCACAAAATTTTTACTTCCTATGTCCTTTTCTCAGTTCGGCGACAAATTTACGCAACCCACCGGTATCTCCCGTCTGATGGAAGATATGGGAGAGGGGCTGCGCACTCCCGGCACCATCATGCTGGGCGGCGGTAACCCGGCACAGATCCCGGCGATGAATGACTATTTTGATCAGCTGCTGCTGCAGATGCATAAAGATGGCACGCTGAGCGAGGCGCTGTGCAACTATGACGGCCCGCGCGGCAAGGCGCAGCTGCTGGCATCGCTTGCCACCCTGCTGCGCGAGCAGTTCGGCTGGCCCATCACGGCGCAAAATATTGCGCTCACCAACGGCAGCCAGAGTGCGTTTTTCTACCTGTTTAATCTGTTTGCCGGACACCGCGCCGACGGCAGTAAAAAGCGCGTGCTGTTTCCGCTGGCGCCGGAATATCTTGGTTACGCCGACGCCGGTCTCGAGGAGGGATTGTTTGTTTCAGCGAAGCCCACCATCGAGCTACTGCCAGAGGGACAGTTTAAATATCATGTCGATTTCGATCATCTGCCGCTGAATGAGGATATCGGGCTGATTTGCGTCTCGCGCCCTACTAATCCGACCGGCAACGTGATCACTGATGATGAGCTGTTGCAGCTGGATGCGCTGGCACAGCAGCACGGTGTGCCGCTGTTGATCGATAACGCCTACGGCGTGCCCTTCCCCGGTATTATCTTTAGCGAAGCGCGCCCGCTGTGGAATCCCAATACTATCCTCTGCATGAGCCTTTCCAAGCTCGGCCTGCCTGGCGCACGCTGCGGGATCATTATTGCTGATGAAAGCACCATTGGTGCGCTGGGCAATATGAACGGCATCATCAGTCTGGCCCCCGGCAGCATTGGTCCGGCGCTGGCAAACGAAATGATTGTCCGCGGCGATCTGCTGCGCCTGTCTGATGAGGTTATCCGCCCGTTTTATCAGGCTAAAGTGGCGGAGACGCTGGCGATCCTGCGCCGCTATCTGCCCGAAGATCGCTGCCTGATCCACAAGCCAGAGGGGGCCATTTTCCTCTGGCTCTGGTTTCGCGATCTGCCTATCACCACTGAAGTGCTCTACCAGCGTCTTAAGGCGCGCGGTGTGCTGATGGTGCCAGGCCACTTTTTCTTTCCGGGACTGGAGCAGGCGTGGCCGCATACGCATCAGTGCATGCGCATGAACTATGTGCCGGAAGCGGCAAAGATTGAGCGTGCAGTACAGATTCTGGCGGAGGAGCTGGAGCGCGCACTCCGCGAGGCCGAAAGCGTTACGCTACCCTCAGACGGGAACCGGGTTTAAGCACCCGGAACCGCCTGCAGCCTGAGAACAGGAAGCCCTTATGTCCGTAAAAGATATGCTGTTAGCGCTGTGCGTCGTCGTGGCGTGGGGCGTCAATTTTGTGGTGATCAAACTCGGGCTGCAGGGCATGCCGCCTTTTCTGCTGGCAGGATTGCGCTTTGCACTGGTGGCGTTTCCGGCTCTGCTGTTTGTAAAGCGTCCGGCTATTCCGCTGCGCTGGCTGGTGACCTATGGCATGACGATCAGCTTCGGACAGTTTGCCTTCCTGTTTTTAGCCATCAAGCTTGGTATGCCCGCCGGGGTCGCCTCGCTGGTGCTGCAGGCGCAGGCGTTCTTCACCCTGCTGCTGGGTGCGCTGCTGCTGGCTGAGAAGCTGCGCTGGAACCACATTACCGGCATTGTGATTGCGACGCTGGGTATGTATCTGCTCGCCAGCGCCGGTATGACTGGCCAGACGGCAGGCGGCATTACCCTGACAACCATGCTGCTGACGCTGGCGGCGGCGGCCTCCTGGGGGCTGGGCAATATCACCAATAAAGTCATTCTGCGCAATCACCATGTGCCGGTAATGTCGCTGGTAGTATGGAGCGCGCTGGTGCCGGTTATTCCCTTTTTCGCCTGCTCGTGGTGGTTTGAAGGCAGGACGCTAATCGTGCACAGCCTGCAGGGAATTTCACTGCAGACTATTCTGGCGCTGATCTATCTTGCGTTTATCGCCACTATCATCGGTTATGGCATCTGGGGCCGGCTGCTGAGCCGCTATGAAACCTGGCGCGTCGCCCCGCTGACGCTGCTGGTGCCGGTGGTGGGTATTATCAGCGCGGCAGTCGTGCTGGATGAAGCGCTGACCACACAGGAGCTGCTGGGCGCAGCGGTGATCGTTGCCGGTCTGCTGATCAATGTCTTTGGCGGCCTGCTGAGCCAGCGCCTGCTCTCCCGCGCCTGATCCTGGCCAAAAAAAACGCCGCATTGCTGCGGCGCCTGAGGCTTGTGTGACAGCCTTATTTCAGAATTTCAATCCGGCGCGGTTTCGCTTCTTCAGGAACGATGCGTTCCAGATCGATACTCAACAGCCCAAGTTCGAGACGCGCGTCGCGCACCACGATGTGATCGGCCAGCTGGAATTTACGCTCAAAATTACGCTCGGCGATGCCCTGATAAAGATATTTGCGCTCTGGCTGCTCTTCAGGGTGCGCGCCGCGTACCACCAGCATATTGTCGTGGGCGGTGATATCCAGCTCATTCTGAGCAAAGCCCGCCACCGCAATCGTAATGCGGTAGTGGTTTTCATCCACCAGCTCAACATTGTAAGGAGGATAGCCTCCGTTCGCCTGATTCTGATTGGTTTCCAGCAGATTGAACAGACGATCGAAACCGATGGAAGAACGATAAAGTGGAGAGAGATCAAAGTTACGCATAATAAGACTCCTGATAATCAGCAAGTTTTGGCAACCTTCCACTATGGACAGGTTGTCCGGCCCGGCACTGTCCCGTGCGGCAACAGTCATACGGCCGTAATGTGAAAATGGGTATGGTAGCGATCTTTTCAAGGGCCGCCGGCGTGATTTTTTTGCAGCAAAACCGGTGAGATGACATACACTCAGGAAACCCTGCACCTGCACTGAAAACAGGGCCAGAGAGCGCTGATGACGTCAGGTGACCTATTGCTGCCAGGGATGCAGCCATGACTGAAGGGATGATGACGATGAAGATGATAAAACGTTTTCCGCTGACCGGCCTGCTGGTGTGCTGTGTGATAACCACTTCCGGCTGCTCCAGCATGATGTCGCACTCCGGCGGCAGCCAGGGTTACTATCCTGGCACGCGCGCCAGCGCAAAAATGCTCACTGATGACGATACGGGCTGGGTGCTGAAGCCGCTGGCGCTGCTCGATCTGCCCTTCTCTGCCGTGCTGGATACGCTGCTGCTGCCGTGGGACTACTTCCACGCCGGTGAGGATAAGCGCGGTACCTCACCGCGCGAACGCGTACTGCAAAGTGAAAAAGAGGCCAATACGCAGGCAAGCCTCGCTACGGCTGCGGCGATGCCGGCGTCGCACTGACGCAGAACAGCTGGCGCCAGCCCGCTACTTCACGCATATAGGCGATCTGATTTCCGTCCGGCGACCAGACCACCGCGTCGCCGCTCAGCGCGGCAGCACTGACTGGCGTCAGTGGCGTACAGCGACCGTCAGCTATTTCACAGCGCATCACACGCCCGGCGCTGATAAAGGCGATGGCATCCCCCTGCGGATGCCAGCTGAAAGCAGACTGGATACTGCTGCTGAGCCGGGTGATCTGCCGCGGCTCACCGCCATTAGGTGACACGCTCCAGAGCTGAATGATGCCCTGTTCATCCGCCAGCAGAAAGGCAATTGCGCTGCCGTCCGGAGCCGCGCGCAGCCAGTGACGCGGCTGCAGCGCCAGGCCCCGGGTCTGCGTCAGCCGTCGCTGCTGCACGCCCGCCGGCGGTGCCGGCAGCCGGGTATCGCTGCCCTCCAGCGGCGAACTGCCGGGACGGGCGTAATCAGTCAGCGCCTCCGGTAAATCAACGATAAAGACTTCCGGCACTTTTTGCCCGCTGGCGTCGCGCGTGTCGCCGATAAAGGCGATAGCCCAGCGCTGCCAGCTGCCGTCTGCTTTCTGATAGCCGCGTTCGCCTATCCAGCACTCTTCATAGGCGCGATCGATCGCATCGCTGCCGGGCTGCGGGTCACGCTGCGTCTGGCTGATCAGCACGCAGTAGTGACTGCCATCATACTCACGCGGATGTTTTTCAGCCGGGCAGACCGGATGCAGCGGCACGGCTACGCCGACGTTACGTAAATCCTCGCGCGGGTCCCGTTCATGCATTACATGGTCGTTGTAGGTAAAGCTGAGGCGGGTGCCGTCCGGACTGAAGACATGTACATGCGATCCGCCACGCAGTGCACCCGGCGTATAGGGCGCGGTAATATCGCAGGCGTCCAGCGTTTCCGCATGCCCCTCCTGCACGATGACGCCACGGCGATGATGAAAATCGTAATGCCAGTCTGCATCAGGATGTTCCGGACCATGAATACAGACGTAGCGCGGCGGCAGATCGGGGCTGACGGTCACTACGCCAACGTGAGCACCGTCGCGTGCCTGATAGAGAACGTCAACGGCGCCGGTAAAAACGTTAACCCGCTCAATGGTCAGGCCGGTAAAGGAGGCACCGGAGGGGCGCACGTCAAACGCCAGCCACTGGCTGTCGGCGGTCCAGACGTTGATATTGGTCAGCTGATGATGCCGCTGCGCAAAGGTAAGCTGTTTTTCTGACATGGGATGCTCTTACAGATAACCGATGCTGATACGGTACGCGATTCCCTCAGGGGGTGCAGCAGTTTTGCGGGGATGCGCGCCTCCATGCGCGCCTCGCCTGTCAGCCTACGCGCTTCACGTCTCCGACCAGCAGAATATAGGAGAGCGCGCCGACCAGCGCCACGGCGGAGATATAAACAAGCGCCGGCGCAAAGCCATAATCCTGTGCCAGATAACCGACGACCAGCGGAACCGTGATACCGCCAAGCCCGCCGATAAAGTTAAACATGCCGCCGGTCAGGCCAATCAGACGCACCGGGGCCAGTGAGGATACCAGTGACCAGGTGATTGAGGCGAAACCGTTACCGAAGAACGCCAGCGCCATCAGCACCATAATCCACACGGGGTCATTGGTGTAATTAGCGCCCATAATACAGGTGGAGATCAGCAGGCCGCAGATAATCGGCATTTTACGTGCGAAGCCGATAGAGCGCCCACGGCGCACCAGCCTGTCGGCAACGATACCGGACAGGATCACCCCGAAAAACGCAGCCAGAAACGGTACGGTGGTCATGAAACCGGCGGTTAATGCGGCAATATGTTTTTCCTGAGTCAGATAGTTAGGAAACCATGTCAGGAAGAACCACAGCGTTGAGGTCACCGCAAACTGGCCAAGGTACACACCGCACAATTTACGATGAAATACCAGTTTCCAGTCGGCAGCGGTAAGCCGGGTACGCGCTTTTTTCTCTGACGGTGCATCACCGTCGACCATAGCCCCGCCTTCACGAATATAGTCCAGCTCGGCCTGGTTGATCCCCTTGCTGTGCTTTGGTGCCCGGTACACCTTGATCCATACCAGCGACCAGAGAATGCCAATTCCGCCGGTGATGATAAACACCCAGTGCCAGCTGAGCAGTTCCTGGATCCAGATCAGCAGCGGCGTCAGAAAAGCCAGCCCGACAAACTGTCCGGAGGTGTAGAAGCCAACGGCAGACGCACGCTCCTGCTCCGGAAACCAGCTGGTGACCAGACGATTATTTGTCGGAAATGCCGGTGCCTCGAATACACCGGTAATTGCACGTAAGCTAATCAGTGATAATAAGCCGGTGGCAAACCCCTGAAATAATGTCGCCACCGACCAGCCAAGAATGGCAATAAAATAGGTCAGCCGTGAACCCACGCGATCGAGAAACCAGCCTCCGGGGATCTGGCAAAGCGTATATAGCCAGGCAAAGGCGGAAAAAACGTAACCCATTTCCGCTTTGGTAATACCAAACTCCTCCTGAATATGGGCCGAAGCCACCGCTAAATTAGCGCGATCCACATAACAAATAACCACGGTAATAAAGATCATTAACAGCGTTATATAACGGCGCCGCGTTGGTCTGGCCTGAACAGCAGAGAGATCCATGGTGTTTCTCCGTCGTGATGTTGTTCGCAGGGCGTAACAGGGCGCACCGCAAACAATGCAGGGTAAGATTTTCGGATGTAAGCCGCCGCAGCGGTAAATATGCCGTGCCGTCAGTAAGGCTGAGGAATAACCTGAGCCTTATTTATCCGGCACATCTTTTAAAATATTTATAAATTTTTAATAGCCTGAATAATCCGGCATGTTGTAAGGCGATTATTTTAATCATTCACCCGCGCAAACGTGCGCAGCAGAACCGCGGTTACCATTCAGCCACAGAACCGTCCGGGAAGCGCCATAATGGATTACGCCAGTCCGGCGCATTTTTACTGCGCTCAATAACCAGCTCTTCGTTAATCTCCACGCCGAGGCCGGGTTTATTTGACGGATAAAAGTGGCCATCGTCCATTTTAAAATCGTCTTTATTAATCACGTAATCGAGCAGTTCGGCGCCCTGATTATAGTGAATGCCCATGCTCTGTTCCTGAAATACCGCATTACGCGATACGAAGTCGACATGCAGACAGGCCGCCAGCGCAATCGGCCCCAGCGGACAGTGCGGTGCCAGTGCGACATCATACGATTCGGCCATCGCGGCAATTTTGTAGCATTCGGTGATGCCGCCAGCGTGCGACAGATCGGGCTGCAGAATGGCCAGTCCACCCGCTTCCAGCACGCGTTTGAATTCAAACCGCGAGAACATCCGCTCACCGGCGGCAATGGGCAGGTGCGTCTGAGCTGCCAGACGCGGATAGTATTCCGCCTGCTCGGCCAGCACCGGCTCTTCAATGAACAGCGGACGATAAGGCTCCAGCTCTTTGATCAGCACTTTTGCCATTGGCGCGCTGACGCGGCCATGGAAATCCAGTCCAAACTCAATGTCGCTGCCGAATGCTTCCCGGATTTGCGCAACGGTATTCACCGCCGCATCGATTTTGCGGGAGTTATCAATGATCCCCATCTCTTCGCAGCCGTTGAGCTTGAAGGTATCAAACCCGATGGCACGCAGTTTCTGAATGCCATCGATGACTTCCGCCGGCCGATCGCCGCCCACCCAGCTGTACGCTTTGATACTGTCACGTACCAGGCCGCCCAGCAGCTGATACACCGGTACGCCAAGCGCTTTGCCTTTAATATCCCACAGCGCCTGATCGATGCCGGCAATGGCGCTCATCAGAATCGGGCCGCCACGGTAAAAGCCGCCGCGGTACATCACCTGCCATAAGTCGTTAATGCGCGCCGGATCCTGCCCGACCAGATAGTCTGACAGTTCGTGCACCGCTGTTTCAACGCTGCGGGCGCGTCCTTCGATCACCGGTTCACCCCAGCCGGTAATGCCCTCATCGGTTTCGATCTTCAGGAACATCCAGCGCGGCGGCAGGCGATACGTCGTGAGTCGGGTAATTTTCATTGTACAGCGTCCTTGTAAGCAGCAATAAATGCGCGGGCCTTCTCTGCCGTGCGTGACAGCGGCTGGCCGGCGCGATAGAGATCGCTGCCCAGACCGGCGCCGATGCAGCCTGCAGCCATAAATTCATGCAGATTTTCTGGTGTGACGCCGCCAACGGCAAACACCGGTACTTCCGGCGGCAGGACTGCTTTCAGCGCTTTGATATAGCCGGGGCCAAAGGCTGAAGAGGGAAAAATTTTCAGCGCCTGTGCGCCCGCTTTTAAAGCGGTAAAAGCTTCTGAAGCGGTAGCACAACCGGCCGCAACCATCATGCCCTGCGCGACCGCCTGGCGAATCACGGCCGCATCCGTATTAGGCGTAACCACCAGTTTACTGTTCAGCGTTGCCAGCGTGTCGACCTGCGCCGTTTCCAGCACCGTTCCGGCACCAATCAGCGCGTTATCGCCAAACTTTGCCACCATCGCCCCAATGCTTTGCGCCCAGTCGGGCGAATTCAGCGGGATCTCAATGGCATCAAAGCCAGCGTCAATGAGCGCACCAACATGTGCTTCAGCTTCATCCGGTGTAATGCCGCGCAGAATGGCAATCAGCGGCAGTTTAGTGGGCCAGGACATTCGCAATACTCCTCATTCCATGCTGGAATGCAACATCGCCTTCCAGCGTAACTGAATCCCGGTTAATAAAAGTCAGCGCCTGCTGGTAGCGCTGCGCCAGTGCATGACCGCCAATGATGGCGATCGGTTGTGGTGACGATGCCATTTGCTGCGTCATCAGCGCCACTTCATGGCCAATCAACAGGCCGGAAAGAAATTCGCTCACATGCCGGCGATCGCGTGCGCCCAGCACATGCGCCGCACGGACTTCAAACAGGCGGGCGATAACAGACGCATCCTGACATCCTCTTTCCACTCCCTGCATAAATGCCGCCTGGCAGGTCTCCTGCCCGGGCAGACCGGCACCAATCAGCGACTGCAGCAGCAGCAAATGGTGCAGCTCGCCGGTCATTACCGTACGAAAATCAAGCACCCGATCCTGTTCCAGCTGAACCCATTTGGCATGCGTGCCAGGCATAACGCACAGCGGCACCCGCTGCAGCGTTAGCGCCCCCAGCAGCTGCGTCTCTTCACCGCGCATCACGTTATAGTTATCATCACGTTCAACGCTCAGTCCCGGCACAATCCACGCTTTTTGCTCCACACACGTCAGATGATCGTGCAGCGCATTCAGGCTGGCCGGACAGGGCAGATAGGGAACGGACAGCCAGCCGGCATTACTGCCGACCATGCCAGCCATAATGACCGGCACCTCATCAACGGGCCAGCCGGCAGTGATGCTGGCAAAAACCTGCGCTGGCGTCTGGTCGCCGAGGCGCGTGATGCCGGCGGGCGAACGGCGCTCATCAACGCAGACGCCCTGCTGATAGTGCCAGGCGCGCAAATTTGTTGAGCCCCAGTCAATAGCGATATAGCTGGTCACAAAATGTCTCTCAGTCGGGCCGTGGAGCTGGCAATCATTGCTTTTGCTGCACGTTCCGCGGCATCGCCATCCTGATGGCGAATCGCGTCGTACAGCGCTTTATGTTCAGCTAATGTGCGCGGCATGTTGCCGGCGTCCGCCATGTACGTTTGCGCAAACACCGCTTTCTGCAGCTGGCTTATCGCCACGTTGAGCTGCTGCAGCACCGGATTATGTACAGACCCCATCACTGCTTCGTGATAGCGAATATCAGCGTCGTTAAATGCTTCGCGATCGAGATGGTTGGCTACCATATCGTTATAAGCCTGTTCAATAGCGGCCAGATCGGTAGAGGTCGCCCGCTCGGCTGACCAGCGCGCAATCTGCGGTTCCACCAGCACACGCACTTCGTTCATGGCGGCAATCAGGCGCGGATCCTGATCGTGCGCCAGCGCCCACTGCAGTACATCGCTATCGAGATAATTCCACTGATTGCGTGACGTTACGAACGCACCACGATAGCGCTTCATCTCCATCAGGCGCTTTGCGATCAGCGCACGATAAACCTCGCGGATTATGTTGCGCGATGTCCCGAATTGTTCGCACAGCTCTGCTTCTGCAGGCAGCGCCGCGCCCGGTACATATTTTCCGGCGACGATCTCTTCACCCAGCGTATGGATGATGCGCTCTGTTTTACTCAGCGGTTGTTGTGTCATAGGGGTCCGGTATATGCAGGGGGTCAGCCCGTCAGATTACTGCGTTCCTGGTATGAAACCTAACGGCTGCCTGAGCCACTGCGGAAGATTGTAGTACTATATATGTTTCTCGTACTACAATTCAGATCACAAAACAGACAATCAGGCGGATTTTACCGTTGTGGATACGGCGCAGGGTCAGAAAGGAGAGTCAGCACGCCGGGAACGGCAACACCCGCTCCTGCGGGCTCTGGCAGGCGGTCTTCCTGCCGGATCATCATTACCTGTATGGAGGTGCGTTTTTAATTACGGCAATGAAGAAGCCTGAAGGACGCGAAAGCGTGCATGGCCTGCAGCAGCCTTCGCGCTATAGATGCAAAGCGGCGAGGTAATTATCTGTAAGAGTTTCGCAGCCCGTCGGGCCGCAAAAAAGCAGCACAAATGCTGCTTGCCGGAAATCACATAAACCTGATGCTGTTACAGCACCAGCTCTTCGATAACGTGCGCTACGCCATCTTCCCTGTTACTTTTGGTCACAAACTGCGCGATTTTTTTCACTGACTCAATGGCATTGCCCATCGCCACGCCGGTGCCGGCATATTCAATCATCGCCAGATCGTTCTCCTGATCGCCAATCGCCATCACCTCTGACTGCTGCAGGCCCAGTTTTTCCGCCAGCATCTTCACGCCATAGCCTTTGTTCACCAGCGGGTTAAGGATTTCCAGAAAATAAGGCGCGCTTTTCAGCACGGTGTAGCTGTCGCGCATGTTCGCCGGCAGCCCGGAGATCGCTTTATCCAGCAGCGCCGGTTTATCGATCATCATAATTTTCGGGAAGCGCGTCGCCGGATCCATCTCATCAACCGCGCGATAGCGCACCGGAATACCGGTCAGGCTGGCTTCATGAATGGTGTATTCGCTGATGTCTTTATTAGGCGTATAGAGGAAAGATTTGTCGAATGCCTGAAAATGCACGCCGAGTTCACGCGCCAGCTGCTCAAGATAGAGGTAATCGTCAAAGCTCAGCGTTTTCTCGGCAACCACTTCGCCGCTGTCAGCGCGGTGCGCCAGCGCGCCGTTGTTGCTGATGCAGTACTGACCCGGCTGGCGCAGATCCAGCTCTGTCAGATAGCGCTCAACGCCGACAAACGGACGGCCGGTTGCCAGCACAATCGACACGCCTTTATCGCGCGCCCGCCCGATGGCTGCTTTTACCGCCGGAGTAATTTCATGCTGCGGATTCAGCAGCGTGCCGTCCATATCGATCGCAATCAGTTTTATCGCCATAACGTCCTCGGTTAATTCAGTGTCTGGCTTTAATGCTAGCGCGATTCAGCTCTCATTGACCAGTTTATCGGCGCAGCGGATCGCAGATGCGGTGGGCGGCAGGCTGAGCCTGGTGGTTGAGATGCCGGATGGTGCAGGAGAAAGGACTTTGCGGATATAAAAAACCCCTCCCGGGCGGGAGGGGTCAGAGCGTATCAGATATCGATGTTAGCGGCTTTCAGCGCGTTCTCTTCGATAAAGGCGCGACGCGGCTCCACCGCATCGCCCATCAGCGTGGTGAAGAGCTGATCGGCAGCAATCGCATCCCTGATGGTGACGCGCAGCATACGGCGGCTGTCCGGATCCATGGTGGTTTCCCACAGCTGCTCCGGGTTCATCTCGCCCAGCCCTTTATAGCGCTGAATGGAGAGACCGCGGCGTGACTCTTTCACCAGCCACTCAATCGCCTGCTCGAAGCTGGCAACCGGCTGACGACGTTCGCCACGCTCGATATAGGCGTCCTCTTCAATCAGGCCGCGCAGCTGCTCGCCCAGCGCACAGATTTTGCGATACTCCGGGCCACCGATAAACTCGCTATCCAGCGGGTAGTCGGTATCCACACCGTGGGTGCGCACACGCAGTACCGGCTCAGCCAGCTGCAGCTCACGGTTTTCACGTACCTGCGCCACATAGGTGCTGCCGTGTGCTTCACGCTCGTTAAGATACGCTACCAGCGTCTCCAGCCAGCTGCTGACGGCGGCGGTATCATCCAGCCCTGCCAGCGTTGGATGGTAGACCAGCGCATTAAGCAGGGCTGCCGGGAAGCGACGCTCCATGCGTTTGATCATCTTCTGCGTGCTGTTGTACTCAGCGACCAGGCTCTCCAGCGGCTCACCGCCCAGCGCCGGTGCGCTGGCGTTGGTGTGCAGCGTAGCGCCGTCCAGCGCGATGGCGATCTGATACTGATCCATCGCGTCGGTGTCTTTAATATACTGTTCCTGCTTGCCTTTTTTCACTTTAAACAGCGGCGGCTGCGCAATGTAAACGTGGCCGCGCTCAATGATTTCCGGCATCTGACGGTAGAAGAAAGTCAGCAGCAGCGTACGGATATGTGAGCCATCGACGTCCGCATCGGTCATGATAATGATGCTGTGATAGCGCAGCTTATCCGGGTTGTACTCATCGCGGCCGATACCGCAGCCCAGCGCGGTGATCAGCGTGGCGACTTCCTGCGAAGAGAGCATTTTGTCGAAACGCGCTTTTTCCACGTTAAGGATTTTGCCTTTCAGCGGCAGAATCGCCTGGTTTTTACGGTTACGCCCCTGCTTCGCCGATCCGCCTGCAGAGTCACCCTCCACCAGGTAGATTTCAGAGAGCGCCGGATCGCGCTCCTGGCAGTCTGCCAGCTTGCCCGGCAGGCCCGCCAGGTCCAGCGCGCCTTTGCGGCGGGTCATCTCACGCGCACGGCGTGCTGCTTCGCGCGCGCGCGCCGCATCGATAATTTTGCCCACGACAATTTTTGCATCCGCCGGGTTTTCCAGCAGGTATTCGCTCAGCAGTTCATTCATCTGCTGCTCTACCGCAGATTTCACCTCGGAGGAGACCAGCTTATCTTTGGTCTGCGAAGAGAACTTTGGATCCGGCACTTTCACGGAAACCACAGCAATCAGGCCTTCACGCGCATCATCACCGGTGGCGCTGACTTTGGCTTTTTTGCTGTAGCCCTCTTTATCCATATAAGCGTTCAGCGTACGCGTCATCGCCGCACGGAAACCGGCAAGATGCGTTCCGCCATCGCGCTGCGGGATGTTATTGGTAAAGCAGTAGATGTTTTCCTGGAAACCATCATTCCACTGCAGCGCCACTTCCACTCCGATGCCATCTTTCTCGGTAGAGAAGTAGAACACGTTAGGGTGAATCGGGTTTTTGTTGCGGTTCAGATACTCGACAAACGCCCTGATACCACCTTCGTAGTGGTAGTGGTCGCTCTTGTCGTCGCGCTTATCCTGCAGGCGAATAGAGACGCCGGAGTTCAGGAACGACAGTTCACGCAGGCGTTTGGCAAGGATTTCATATTCAAAATCGGTGACGTTGGTAAAGGTCTCGTGGCTTGGCCAGAAGCGCACGCGCGTACCCGTCGTCTCGGTATCGCCGGTAACGGCCAGTGGCGCCTGCGGCACGCCGTGCACGTAGGTCTGCTGGTGCACTTTGCCGTCGCGACGAATGGTCAGCTCCAGCTTCTGCGACAGGGCATTAACCACGGAAACGCCCACGCCGTGCAGGCCGCCCGATACTTTGTAAGAGTTGTCATCAAACTTACCGCCGGCGTGCAGAACGGTCATGATCACTTCCGCCGCAGAGACCCCCTCTTCCGGGTGAATACCGGTCGGAATACCGCGCCCGTCATCCTGCACCGACACGGAGTTATCCGCGTGGATAGTGACTACGATATCACTGCAGTGTCCGGCGAGCGCTTCGTCGATGGCGTTATCCACGACCTCGAATACCATGTGATGCAGACCGGTGCCGTCATCCGTATCGCCGATATACATACCCGGGCGTTTGCGTACCGCATCAAGCCCTTTCAGGACTTTGATACTTGAGGAGTCATAAGAATTCGACATCAACGTTTCTCGCTCATTTAATCTTCAGGTTGAACCGCTATTTTACCCTGTTCCACGCGGAACATCTTGCCCTTTTCGTCGCTCATATCGATTACATGCTCTGTGCCAATAGCGCTGACAAACACCTGAGCCTGTGTGGCTTTCAGCCGCTCTGCCAGCAGTCGCCGGCGTGTGTCATCCAGCTCGGATGCGAAGTCATCAATCAGGTATAAACAGCGACGTCCGCTGCTGCGCGTCAGGTACTCGCCCTGCGCTAAGCGCAGCGCGCACATCAGCAGCTTCAGCTGTCCGCGTGAGAGTAAATCTTCTACCGGCGTCCCTTCTGCACGAATACGGAAATCCGCTTTGTGCGGGCCGCTGGCGGTGTAGGTAAGCGCGCGATCGCGCTCAAAATTGCGCTCCAGCAGGTCGCCATAGTCGCTCTCTTTATCCCAGCCGCGCTGGAAAGAGAACGACAGGGCAAACTCAGGCAAGAACTGGCTGCAGGTCGCAGTGATCTCACTGGCAATGGCCGCGCTGTACTCTGCGCGCCAGGCGCTGATCTGTGCGGCCAGCGGTACCAGCTCCTGATCCCACGGACGGATTTGGCTGTAGCGTGAGGCCTGACGCAGTGCCGCGTTGCGCTGCTTCAGCAGGCGACGCAGATTGCTCCAGGCGATAAAAAAACCAGGGTAAGCATGAAAACAGCCCCAGTCGATATAGGCTCTGCGGTATTTGGGGCCGCCGTTGAGCAATGTAAACCCCTCGGGCGTAATCAGCTGCATCGGCAGCAGCTGTGCCAGTTCAGCCACTTTATGCCCGTCGCTGCCGTCAATCCGCACTTTACTGTCGCCGGCACGATTTTTGGTCAGCCCCACCGCCAGCGCGCGTTCACCGCTGCCATCAATACGCCCGTGCAGTACAAACGCCTCCTGCTCATGACGGATCACCCGTCCCGCCTGCAGGCTGCGAAACGCCCGCCCGTGGCCCAGCGTGTAAATCGCCTCCAGCACGCTGGTTTTACCGCTGCCGTTGGCGCCGACGAGGAAGTTGAAACCGGGTGCCAGGTCTAAGTCAGCCTGCTCAATATTACGAAAATCTTTAATCAGAAGGCGGGTTAAAGCCATGAACGAATCCAGCCAGAAGGGAATAGCCTAACGTTAACAATGCGGGCCGTTGGCGGCGCAGGCAGTCTGGTCACGGCCAGCGCGCAGATCCTGGGAGCATACTGAAGTATGTGACCAGGGGCGAGCACTGCCCGGGACCAGAATGGCAAGTAAGCCAGGCCGATATTTTCTGCTACAAGCGCATCGGCATGACGACGTATGCCGCAGCTGGACTGGCTACGTCTTCAATCTGTACGCTGGACACAGAGTCGGTGAGCAGCAGACGGACGTTCTCACACTTCAGCGCATTCAGCACATCCAGTACGTAACTGACGTTGAAGCCAATCTCCAGCTCGGTGCCGCTGTAAGAGACATCCAGCATCTCTTCTGCCTCTTCCTGCTCCGGATTGTTTGCCGTGATTTTCAGCTGATTTTCGGTGATATAGATGCGTACGCCGCGGAATTTTTCATTAGATAAAATGGCCGCACGGGCAAACGCCTGCTTGAGCAGATCGCAGCCCGCCTCCAGCGCCTTGTCCGGATTTTTTGGCAGCACGCGCCGGTAATCAGGAAAACGACCATCCACCAGCTTAGAGGTAAAGATGAAATCGCCGACGTGCGCCCGGATGTTACTGCTGCCAATCTGCACGCGCAGCGGGTTCTCGCCCCCGTCCAGCAGCCGAACCAGCTCAATCACCCCTTTACGCGGTACGATTACAGAGTGGTCTGGCAGCGCCTGGCCAATCGGCATGGCGCAGACCGCCAGACGGTGGCCGTCAGTGGCGACGGTACGCAGCTCTTCACCTTCGGTTTCAAACAGCATACCGTTGAGATAGTAGCGTACATCCTGATGCGCCATTGAAAACTGCGTGGCTTCAATCAGCCGTTTCAGCGTGGCCTGCGGCAGCGTAAATTCAACTTCGCTTTGCCAGTCATCCAGGTTGGGAAAATCGCTGGCGGGCAGCGTTGACAGCGAAAAACGACTGCGCCCGGAACGCACCAGCATGCGATCGCCTTCCAGCATAACGCTGATTTCAGCGCCTTCCGGCAGGCCGCGGCAGATATCAAGGAATTTGCGCGCCGGCACCGTGGTTGCACCCGGCTCGTGAGCCTGATTCAGCGCCACGCGTGCCACCATTTCCATTTCCAGATCGGTTCCGGTCAGCAGCAACGATCCTTCATTTACCTGCAGCAGCAAATTTCCGAGGATCGGCAGCGTCGGACGTCCGCCAAGCGGACCACTTACCTGTTGCAGGGGCTTCAGCAACTGCTCACGTTCAACAATAAATTTCATATGCGTCAGGAAGATAATGTTCGGATAAGGTTAGAGAAATCTTCTTTGATGTCGTGGCTCTCTTCACGCAGCTGCTCTATTTTACGGCAGGCGTGCAGCACGGTGGTATGGTCACGGCCACCAAACGCATCGCCAATCTCTGGCAGACTATGGTTGGTCAGCTCTTTTGCCATCGCCATCGCCATTTGACGCGGCCGCGCCACAGAGCGCGACCGGCGTTTCGACAGCAAATCCGCCACTTTGATTTTGTAATATTCCGCTACGGTTTTCTGAATGTTGTCGATGGTAACCAGCTTCTCCTGCAGCGCCAGCAAATCACGCAGCGCTTCACGCACGAAGTCGATAGTAATGGCGCGTCCGGTAAAGTTGGCATTTGCGATCACGCGGTTCAGCGCGCCTTCAAGCTCACGCACGTTGGAACGCAGACGCTTGGCAATAAAGAAAGCGACTTCACCCGGCAGGCGGATGTCATTCTCATCCGCTTTTTTCATCAGAATAGCCACGCGCGTTTCCAGCTCAGGCGGCTCGATGGCGACAGTCAGCCCCCAGCCGAAGCGCGACTTCAGACGATCTTCCACGCCGTTAATCTCTTTAGGATAACGGTCAGAGGTGAGAATGATCTGCTGATTGCCTTCCAGCAGCGCGTTGAAGGTGTGAAAAAACTCCTCCTGCGAGCGCTCTTTATTGGCAAAGAACTGGATATCATCGATCAGCAGTGCGTCCACAGAACGATAGTAGCGTTTGAACTCTTCAATCGCATTGTTCTGCAGCGCTTTTACCATGTCCTGCACAAAGCGCTCAGAGTGCATGTAGACCACTTTGGCGTTGGGCTTGCGGGCAATAATGCCATTCCCTACCGCGTGCAGCAGGTGCGTTTTACCCAGGCCTGTGCCGCCATACAGGAATAACGGGTTATAGGCCCCACCGGGGTTATCAGCCACCTGACGTGCCGCCGCGCGCGCCAGCTGGTTCGATTTACCCTCAACAAAGTTGTCGAAGTTATGGCGGTTGTTCACATTCGAACGATACGTCACATCTGCAGGTGCCGGTACGGAATCCCAGCTCGGACGCAGCAGCTGTGCCGGTGCCGGGCGGGTTTCCACCGGCGCCGGCGCACTGACGGTACTGGTCATCACCGGCTGCGCAGCGGCAACCTGAGCCACAGGACGCGTGCCCACTTCAAATCGCAGCAACGGCACATTTGCGCCGCAGAATTCGTTCAGCAGCCCGTTAATACTGTTGAGATATTTATCCCGAACCCAGTCGAGTACAAACCGATTTGGTGCATACAAGGCCAGCGTATTGTCGTTTAACTCAGCCTGCAGTGGACGGATCCACATGCTGAATTCGGTGGCAGGTAATTCATCCTGCAAACGGGCAAGACACTGTTGCCAAAGCGTAAGTGACACGGCGGACTCCACTCGTACAAAATCGATAAGAATTTCAGGCGCTAATAATAGAAACTGTCTTTTTTGACACAGGCGGTCAGAAAGCGCCTGCGACCGCTGTCTGCGGTAGTCATCCCCGGCGATCGCAGTGAGGATCGTCAGCGGAAGGGCGGATCATAGCGCAAAGCGCACCAGAGATCTTCCCTTTCTACACAGTTTTGATCCAATTTATCCACAGGGTGTAAAACCTTTGAACAGTTTATCCGTTCTGGCAAAAAAGCAAGCGAAGATCGCACAGCAGACGCGAATTTTTCAGCCGCCGTCGCGTTTTTTTCCCTGTGGATAGCGTGTGCGATCGCAAGAAGATCCTGGACGATCCTTGCGCTTTCCTTTACAGGCCGTATAATTCCCCACCCGGCATTGGCACGTGGTGCATTAATGCCCGGAATTGCGGTGTTTCCGGGTATTCAGGTCCCGCGACCAGCGAAGTAAATTGACTCCGGACTGTACAATTATTACAATCCCGCCTCTTTATTAAAGACACATTGAGGCGTCGGTCGCTTTACTGCCCCGAAAACGCGTCACCCAGTGAAATTTTTCAAGTTTAGGTAGAAATCGCCATGAAACGCACTTTTCAACCGTCCGTACTGAAGCGCAACCGTTCACACGGCTTCCGTGCTCGTATGGCAACCAAAAATGGTCGTCAGGTTCTGGCACGTCGTCGTGCTAAAGGCCGTTCTCGTCTGACCGTTTCTAAGTAATAAAAGCTAACCCTCGTGGTTCAGCTCGCATTTCCCAGGGAGTTACGTTTGTTAACTCCCGCTCATTTCACTTTCGTCTTCCAGCAACCTCTTCGGGCTGGCACGCCGCAAATCACCATCCTCGGCCGCCGCAATTCGCTGGGGCATCCCCGCATCGGTCTTACCGTCGCTAAAAAACATGTAAAGCGCGCGCATGAACGCAACCGGATCAAGCGATTGACCCGCGAAAGTTTTCGTCTGCGTCAGCATGAACTGCCTGCGATGGATTTTGTTATTGTTGCGAAAAAAGGGATTGCCGACCTCGATAACCGGGCACTGATGGAAGCGTTGGAGAAACTATGGCGTCGTCACTGTCGCCTGGCTCGCGGCTCCTGATCGCCCTGATACGCGTCTATCAACGCGCTATCAGCCCTCTGCTGGGACCTCATTGCCGGTTCCATCCCACCTGTTCGCAGTACGGGATTGAGGCCCTGCGCCGTTTCGGCGTGATAAAAGGCAGTTGGTTGACGATTAAACGCGTATTAAAATGCCACCCCTTGAACCCGGGTGGCGACGATCCTGTGCCGCCAAAAACCTTTGATACCAGAGAACATTAACGATGGATTCGCAACGCAATCTTTTTCTCATCGCTTTTCTGTTCGTGTCTTTTATGATCTGGCAAGCCTGGCAGACGGACCACGCTCCGCAGCCACAGCAGACCCAGACCACGCAGAACACAAGCAGCGCAGCGGGTGATGCCGCCACTTCCGGCGTGCCGGCCAGCGGTCAGGGCAAAACGATCACCGTTAAAACTGACGTCCTGTCACTTAATATCAACACGCGCGGTGGTGATATTGAACAGGCTCAGCTGCTGACCTACCCGGATAAGCTCGGCTCCGACGCCCCATTCCAGCTGCTGGAAACCACGCCGGCATTTGTTTATCAGGCGCAGAGCGGCCTGACCGGTCGTAACGGCCCGGATAACCCGAACAATGGCGCGCGTCCACTCTATACTGCCGCACAGGATAGCTTTGACATGGCCGATGGCCAGACTGAACTGCGTGTGCCGCTGAGCTGGACCGGCGAAAACGGTGTGGTTTATACCAAAACCTTCATCTTTAAGCGTGGCGAGTTTGCGGTTAACGTTGACTACAACATCAATAACACCTCACAGCAGCCGCTGGAAGTGGCGATGTTTGGTCAGCTGAAGCAGACCATCGACCTGCCTAAACATCGCGATACGGGCAGCAACAACTTTGCGCTGCACACCTTCCGCGGTGCCGCCTACTCCACCAGCGATGCGAAATATGAGAAATATAAGTTCGATACCATCGCTGATAACGAAAACCTGAGCACCACCACCAGCAACGGCTGGGTCGCGATGCTGCAGCAGTATTTCGCCACGGCATGGGTGCCGCGTACACAGGGCAACAACACCCTGTATACCAGCAACCTCGGCAACGGTGTGGCGGCGATTGGCTATAAGTCAGCGCCGGTTACGGTTGGTGCAGGTGCACAGCAGACGCTGGGCGCAACGCTGTGGGTCGGCCCGGAAATTCAGGATAAGATGGCTGCCATTGCGCCGCACCTTGACCTGACCGTGGATTACGGCTGGCTGTGGTTTATCTCTCAGCCGCTGTTCAAGCTGCTGAAGTTCCTGCACAGCTTTATCGGTAACTGGGGCTTCTCCATTATCGTCATCACCTTCATCGTGCGCGGCATCATGTACCCGCTGACCAAAGCGCAGTACACCTCGATGGCCAAGATGCGCATGCTGCAGCCGAAGATTCAGGCGATGCGTGAGCGTCTGGGCGATGACAAGCAGAAGCAGAGCCAGGAAATGATGGCGCTCTACAAAGCGGAAAAAGTGAATCCGCTGGGTGGCTGTCTGCCGCTGGTTATTCAGATGCCAATCTTCCTGGCACTCTACTATATGCTGTCTGGCTCGGTAGAACTGCGCCACGCGCCGTTTGTACTGTGGATCCATGACCTCTCTGCGCAGGACCCGTACTACATTCTGCCGGTGCTGATGGGGATCACCATGTTCTTCATCCAGAAGATGTCACCGACCACCGTGACCGATCCTATGCAGCAGAAGATCATGACCTATATGCCGGTGATCTTCACCGTCTTCTTCCTGTGGTTCCCGGCGGGTCTGGTGCTGTACTACATCGTCAGCAACCTGGTCACCATTCTCCAGCAGCAGCTGATTTACCGCGGCCTGGAAAAACGGGGCCTGCATAGCCGCGACAAGAAGAAAGCGTAACCTTCAGCCCGGCTGAGCAACAGGTATAATCAAGGGGCGGCATTTATGTCGCCCTGTTTTTTTTCTATTTTTTCAGCCCGGCACAGCGCGGGCAAGAGGACGATCATGAGCCACAGCGATACTATCGTTGCGCAGGCAACCCCGCCGGGCCGCGGCGGCGTCGGTATACTGCGTATCTCAGGCAGCCGGGCAGCAGACGTTGCACAGGCTGTGCTGGGTAAACTGCCAAAGCCGCGCTACGCCGATTACCTGCCCTTTACCGATGCAGACGGCAGCGTGCTGGATCAGGGCATTGCGCTGTGGTTCCCGGGTCCGAACTCCTTTACCGGTGAAGATGTCCTGGAGCTGCAGGGTCACGGCGGACCGGTGATCCTCGACCTGCTGCTGAAACGCATTGTCGCCCTGCCCGGCCTGCGCATTGCGCAACCGGGTGAGTTTTCTGAGCGTGCGTTTCTGAATGACAAGCTCGATCTGGCGCAGGCCGAGGCGATTGCCGACCTGATTGATGCCAGCTCGGAGCAGGCGGCGCGCTCGGCGGTGAACTCGCTGCAGGGTGTATTTTCACAGCGCGTGAATGCGCTGGTGGAAGCGCTGACCCATCTGCGTATCTATGTCGAGGCCGCCATCGACTTTCCGGATGAGGAGATCGACTTTCTTTCCGACGGTAAGATTGAAGCGCAGCTTAATGCGGTGATCGGCGACCTGAATGGCGTACGCGCCGAAGCGCGTCAGGGCAGCCTGCTGCGTGAAGGCATGAAAGTGGTGATTGCCGGGCGCCCGAACGCAGGTAAATCGAGCCTGCTGAATGCGCTGGCGGGACGCGAAGCGGCTATCGTCACTGACATTGCCGGCACCACGCGCGATGTTCTGCGCGAACATATTCATATTGATGGAATGCCGCTGCACATCATTGATACCGCCGGACTGCGTGAAGCCAGCGATGAAGTGGAGCGCATCGGCATTGAGCGCGCCTGGCAGGAGATTGAACAGGCCGATCGGGTGCTGTTTATGGTGGATGGTACAACCACGGACGCTACCGAGGCAGCGGCTATCTGGCCCGATTTTGTCGCGCGCTTACCGGCGGCGCTGCCCATTACCGTAGTGCGTAACAAAGCGGACATGACCGGTGAGACCCTGGGACTGAGTGAGGCAAACGGCCATGCGCTGATCCGCCTTTCAGCCCGGACCGGCGACGGCGTGGAAACGCTGCGAGATCATCTGAAGCAGAGCATGGGCTTTGCCGGAAATATGGAAGGCGGGTTCCTTGCGCGCCGCCGCCACCTGCAGGCGCTGGAGAGTGCCGCCGCACATCTGCAGCAGGGAAAAGCGCAGCTGCTGGGCGCGTGGGCGGGAGAGCTGCTCGCGGAAGAGCTGCGGCTGGCACAGCAGGCGCTGAGTGAAATCACCGGCGAATTTACCTCTGACGATCTGCTGGGCCGTATTTTCTCCAGCTTCTGCATCGGGAAATAAGCGCGTACCGCTCTTTGCCGGTCGATCATACATCTTTGTTATTTGGCACCCTTTCTCCTTTGCAGTATAACGATGAAGGCTGCGTTAAACGCAGCCTCTATTATTCATGCTAAAAACCGGGCCTGCGCCGCAGCCTGAACAGGAGAGAAACATGAGTACACCGCTCGACAGCGCGGCGCTTGATGCGCTGTTTACTGACGCCCGCACCCACAGCCACTGGCAGAATAAGCCGGTTTCACAGGCGTTGCTGCGGGAGCTCTATACCCTGACAGCACTGGGCCCGACCTCTGCTAACTGTTCGCCGGGCCGCTTTGTGTTTGTTACCTCGGCGGAAGGCAAAGCAAAGCTGAAGCCCGCCCTCTCTTCAGGCAACGTGGACAAAACCATGTCGGCACCGGTAACGGTGATTGTCGCCTGGGATCCGGAATTTTTTGAGCAGCTGCCAAAACTGTTTCCGTTTGGTGACGCGCGCAACTGGTTTACCAGCAGCCCGGAGCTGACAAAAGAGACCGCGTTCCGTAACAGCAGCCTGCAGGCAGGCTACATGATCCTTGCCGCGCGTTCGCTCGGTCTGGATGCCGGTCCGATGTCCGGCTTTGATCCCGCCAAAGTTAATGCCGCTTTCTTCAGCGAAAGCAAATGGCAGGTTAACATGCTGATCAATCTTGGCTACGGTGAGGCAGGTAAACTGCATCCGCGCCTGACGCGACTCAGTTTCGATGAAGCCACCGCCTTTGCCTGAAAGCCGGCAGTCCGTCTGCGCTCTGCCGGTCGGTCCGGCAGAGTTTCTGTCCCGCCTTATTCCGCGCTGATATTCAGTCTTATCTGAATTTACCGTTCTTCAGGGAAAGCCGGATGCAAACATCTAAGAAAATTCTTACAATGCCGCTGATGATTATTCGCCCATTTTCACGGAGCGACAGATGGCTGGTCATTTTGTGCGCTGGACGGGCACCACGCCCCTGCCGGTAACGACTTCACGGATCCCCCCGGATGTGCTGGATAGCGCAGCCCGTCTGCCCGACCGGCGACGCGGGCGTTTTCTGGCTGCCCGCGAACTGCTGGCACAGCTGATGCTGCGGATCTACGGCATTGATCAGCTGCCGCAGCTGAGCGTCAGCAACAGCGGGCGTCCGCGCTTTGCCGACCCGGCCCTGCCTGATTTCAGCATCTCCTATACAGGCCATATCACCGGCGTGCTGCTGGCGGAAGAAGGCGGGCGTGCCGGACTGGATATGGAGATTGTGCGCGCGCACAGCCGGCAGACGCAGGAAGCGCTGATGCAGGAGCTCTCTTCCGGTGAAAAAGCGTGGATCAACGCGCAGCAGGATTTTATGGAGGCAGCAACGCAAATCTGGACGCTGCGCCAGAGCGTTCTCAAGCTGACCGATGAAGCAGATCGGGGCCTCTCTTCGCTGCGGCTTCATCCGGCGTCAGGCCGGTTGCGGTCCACGGTATTTCCCGATATTCAGGCCATCTGCGACGCCGAGCCGACGCTGGTCTGGTCATGTGCACTTTCACCTGGCACAGAGCATCTGCGTCTGTGGGAGATTGACGCGCAGCAGCAGTGGGTTGCGCTGCGTGATATTGAAATGAATAAGCCGAACATGGATTCGCATACGCTGCGGCTGACCAGCCTGCCCGGCGAGCGTATCGCCGGACAGCAGGAGATGCGACAGCTCTGAAGCGGGTGGCCACCCAGGCCACCTGGAGCGTCAGTGCGCGTCGATAAACGCGATTTTCAGTGTAAACAACAGCGCAACCACCACGACACAGGGGCTGATTTCACGCCAGCGTCCGGTTCCCAGCTTCATCACGCAGTAGGCGATAAAGCCCAGCGCGATCCCTTCCGTAATTGAGAAACTGAACGGCATCATCGCCGCGGTGACAAAGGCCGGTACCGCTTCGGTAAGATCGTCCCAGCGTACGCGCGACAGCGATGCCGTCATCAGTACGCCGACATAGATCAGCGCACCCGCTGCCGCATAGCCCGGCACCATCGCCGCCAGCGGCGACAGGAATATCGCCAGCAGGAACAGCAGGCCGGTAATAACCGCCATCAGCCCGGTACGGCCGCCAATGGCAACCCCTGACGAACTCTCAATATAGGCTGTCACCGATGACGTACCGGCCAGCGCCCCCGTGACGGAGCTGATGCTGTCCACATACAGCGCCTGCTTCATACGCGGAAACGTTCCTTTTTCATCGGTCAGGCCCGCTTTATCCGTCACGCCAATCAGCGTACCGGACGAGTCAAACAGATTGACCAGCATAAAGGAGAAGATCACGCCTGCCATACCGATATTGAACGCGCCTTTAATATCCACCGCACCCACTACCGCCGAGATTGACGGCGGCGGCGCAAAGAAACCGGTGAACCTGACGTCACCCAGCGCAAGGCCTATGCTGGTTGTGACCACAATAGAGACCAGCACCGCCGCATGAATATTACGCGATGCCAGAATAGCGATAATGAAAAAGCCCAGCGCCCCCAGCAGCACGCTGTGCGACGTCAGATTACCGACCGCCACCAGCGTTTCCGCGTTTGGCACAATGATGCCGGCATTTTTCAGCCCCATCATTGCGATAAACAGGCCAATACCGGCGGTGATCCCGGTACGCAGGCAGAGCGGAATATTGGCTATCATCCAGTAGCGCACGCGCAGCAGCGTCAGAATCAGCAGTCCCAGCGCGCCCCAGAAAATGGCGCCCATCCCTATTTGCCAGGAATACCCCATTGCACCGACTACCACAAAAGCGAAAAAGGCGTTCAGACCCATCGCCGGTGCCAGCGCAACCGGCAGGTTTGCTATCAGCCCCATCAGGATACTGCCAAAGGCGGCAATCAGGCAGGTGGTGACAAATACCGCCTGGGTATCCATACCGGCAGCGCCGAGGATTTGCGGGTTAACAAAGACGATATAGACCATCGTCAGAAAAGTGGTGAACCCGGCAATCACTTCAGTGCGTACCGTGGTCCCGTGTTCCTGCAGTTTAAATATGCGCTGCAGCAGGCCCTGAGTCTTCATTTTGCTGTTCCGCTGAAAAATTTATCGCCGCGTATCCTATAGGCTTTATCGCGGTAAAACACGGAATTTTCGCAACCGGTTGCCTGCTGCTGCCTGGCGTAATCCAGGCTAGAGTAAAAGCTGAACAGTTATCAAAAGGATAGAATGCAATGACAGTGGAATGTGTGTTCTTTGATTGTGACGGCACGCTGGTCGACAGCGAAATGCTCTGCACGCAGGGCTATGTGAATACTTTTGCGCGCTATGGCATTACGCTATCGCTGCAGCAGATGTTTGAGCGGTATAAAGGCGTGAAGCTTTACGACATTATTCGCGACATCAGCGAACAGTATCATCAGGCGCTGCCGGTAACAGAGGTGGAGCACGCCTATCGCACCGAAGTCGCACGCCTGTTTGAGCAAGAGCTGCAGCCGATCAGCGGTGCAGCGGCGCTGGTGGCGCAGATCCGCGTTCCGATGTGCGTGGTTTCCAACGGACCGGTAAAGAAAATGCAGCATTCGCTGGGTCTCACCGGCATGCTGCCGTGGTTTACCGATCGCCTCTACAGCGGCTATGACATTCAGGCATGGAAACCCGATCCGCAGCTGATGTTTCACGCCGCAGAACAGATGCAGGTGCCGCTTGACCGCTGCATTCTGGTGGATGATTCCGAAGCGGGCGCCCGCGCCGGCATTGCCGCAGGTATTCCGGTGTTTTATTACTGCGCCGATGCGCATAATCCCGCAATCGATCATCCGCTGGTAACGCGGTTTGATGATATGGCGCAGCTACCGGCGCTGTGGCAGGCACGCGGCTGGACGCTGGTATCCACCTGCAATGTTTTGTAGGCGGCGCATTTATGCGCCCCTGGTATGAGACGCCGTGCATCGCCTGATACCAGGGCGGCATGAATGCCGCCCCTGCGGATGCATCTAATGCTGCCCCTGCAATGTTTTGTAGGGGGCGCATTTATGCGCCCCTGGTACGAGACGCCGTGCATCGCCTGATGAACCGGGCGGTATCGCCTGATACCAGGGCGGCATGAATGCCGCCCCTGCGGATGCATCTAATGCTGCCCCTGCAATGTTTTGTAGGGGGCGCATTTATGCGCCCCTGGCATGAGACGCCGTGCATCGCCTGATGACCCGGGCGGCACCGCCTTACACCAGGGCGGCATAAATGCCGCCCCTGCGGATGCATCTAATGCCGCCCCTGCAATGTTTTGTAGGGCGCGCATTTATGCGCCCCTGGCGTGCGTGCAGGCTATCAGCCTATTGCGCCCAGCGAGTCCTCATTACTCTGCTTCTTCGGCAGCAGAAACAGCGTGGCGAAAATATCCAGCAGATAAATCAGCGCCAGCAGCGTAATGGCCGCGGTAAATGAAATCTGCGTAGCCAGCGCGCCAATCACCAGCGGACCAAAACCGCCAACGCCGCGCCCGAGGTTAAACAGTACATTTTGCGCGGTGGCACGCGCCTGCGGCGGAAACGTATCGGAGATCAGCGCGCCATAGCCGCCAATCATGCCGTTAACAAACATCCCCATGATGGCGCCGGTAAACAGCATGATCGTCGGATCGCGTAGCTGCGCATACACCACCACCATCGCCACGGCACCGAACTGGTACAGCAGAAAAATTTTCCAGCGGGCGAAGCGATCGGCCAGCACGCCAAACAGCCAGATCCCCAGGGTCATACCCACTACGGTCACCGCGGTCCACAGTCCCGATTTTGTCAGGCTGAAACCAAAGCTGGAGGAGAGATAGCTCGGCATCCAGATCATCAGACCGTAGTAGCCAAAGTTCTGTACCGAGCAGAGGATAAAAATGCCCAGGCTCGCTTTGCGGGTGGCACGGTCAGCAAACAGCATTTTTATACGGGCTGTAAATGAGAGTGCCGGTACGCTTTTTACCTGCCGTGTGAAGCTCTCCGGCTCACCCATACTGCGCCGCAGCACAAAGGAGAGTAGCGCAGGCAGCATGCCCACCAGAAACATGCCGCGCCAGCCAATTACGCTGAGCAGCGGCGGCGTGATAAAGGCAGCCAGCAGGACGCCGAGCTGCCAGCCGATGCCGACCCAGGCCGATGCACGGTTGCGCTTCTCCTGCGGCCAGGCTTCGGCGATCAGCGCCATACCGATACCAAATTCACCGCCCAGCCCCACCCCGGCCAGGGTCCGGTACGCCAGCAGATCCCAGTAGCCCTGCGCCACCGCGCACAGACCGGTAAACAGGGAAAACATCAGTATCGTCACGGTCAGGATGCGGATCCGGCCAAAGCGATCGCTGAGATGACCAAACAGAATGCCGCCGATCACTGCACCAATCAGCGTCCAGGTCACCAGCGAGCCCGCCTGCGACGGGTCGAGTACCAGCGATACGCTGATGGCCGGCAGCATAAAACCGAGGATCAGCAGATCAAATCCATCCATGGCGTAGCCGCTGATTGCGGCCAGCATCGCTTTAGCCGGCGTTACGGCAGGTTTAGCAGAGCGGGAAAGGGACATAAAAGAGTACCTGGCGAAAAAAAGTGCGCCAAGTATAAAGAGCGGGCGGCGGAGTGACCAATCAGAAATGGTAATGGCTGCCGCGCCGGCAGCCGGAAAGGATAATCAGGAGGGCCGGTTGCTGCCGTCGTCGCCGGAGAGCAGTTCATCCAGCCGGTCGCCGCCAACATGGCGGAAATCCTGCCCTTTAACAAAATAGAAGATGATTTCGCAGATATTCTGACAGCGGTCGCCGATTCGCTCAATGGCACGCGCGCAGAACAGGGCGGTCAGCACGCTGGGAATAGTGCGCGGATCTTCCATCATGTAGGTCATCAGCTGGCGCACGATGCCTTCGTACTCCTTATCCACTTTTTTATCTTCGCGGTAGATAGTGATGGCGGCGCTGAGATCCATGCGCGCAAACGCATCCAGCACGTCATGCAGCATCTGCACCGTGTGATGGCCCAGCGACTCCAGACTGACCAGCAGCGGCAGATGCTGCTGACCAAACTTTTCCAGCGCGGTGCGGCTGATTTTCTCCGCCACGTCACCAATACGCTCCAGCTCAGAGATCGCTTTGATAATGGCCATCACCAGCCGCAGGTCGCTGGCGGTGGGCTGACGCTTGGCGATAATACGCACGCACGCCTCATCAATCTCCACCTCCATCATATTGACCTTCTGGTCGCCCTCAATCACCCGGCGCGCCAGTTCCGCATCCTGATTATGCATGGCGGTAATGGCGTCAGTGAGCTGCTGCTCCACCATGCCGCCCATGATCATCACCTGCGTGCGAATGTGCTCCAGCTCGGCGTTAAACTGACCGGAGATATGTTTATTAAGATTTAAATTATCCATGGGTCTCTCCTGAATCAGCCGTAACGACCGGTGATGTAATCTTCAGTCTGCTTCTGTGCGGGTTTGGTAAACAGCGTATCGGTGTCGCTGAACTCAATCAGCTCACCAAGATACATAAACGCCGTATGATCGGAGCAGCGGGCGGCCTGCTGCATATTGTGCGTCACAATCACCACGGTGTAATCCTGCTTAAGCTCGGTGATCAGCTCTTCGATGCGGCCGGTGGAGATAGGGTCCAGCGCCGAGCAGGGCTCATCCAGCAGCAGCACTTCCGGCCGGATGGCGATACCGCGTGCGATGCAGAGACGCTGCTGCTGCCCGCCGGAAAGACTGTAACCGCTCTGATGAAGCTTGTCTTTGGTTTCGTTCCACAGCGCGGCTTTGGTCAGCGCCCACTGCACGCGCTCATCCATATCCGCGCGCGACAGCTTCTCAAACAGACGCACGCCGAAGGCGATATTGTCATAAATTGACATCGGAAACGGCGTTGGCTTCTGAAACACCATGCCGACGCGCGCGCGCAGCAGGGCGATATCCTGGTGTGACGCGAGGATATTGTCGCCATCCAGCAGAATTTCACCCTCTGCACGCTGCTCCGGATAGAGCGAATACATTTTATTAAACGTGCGCAGCAGCGTTGATTTTCCGCAGCCTGACGGGCCGATAAACGCGGTGACCTGATTTCGGGCAATATCCAGATTGATATCTTTCAGCGCGTGAAACTTACCGTAATGAAAGTTCAGATTGCGCACCTGGATTTTACCGGCAGAAGGGGTTGCCATACTCATTGCTTATCTCTCTTATGCAGCGCCGCCAGAGCCGCGCCGGAAAATTAGTGTTTGCCTTTGGTGAAGATCATGCGGGCAACAATATTCAGCAGCAGCACGCACAGCGTAATGATCAGCACACCCGCCCACGCCAGACTCTGCCATTCGGCAAACGGGCTCATGGCGAACTTGAAGATAGTGACCGGCAGGTTAGCCACCGGCTGCATCATGTCAGTGCTCCAGAACTGATTTGAGAGCGCGGTAAACAGCAGCGGGGCGGTTTCACCGGCGATACGCGCAATTGCCAGCAGTACGCCGGTAATGATGCCGGAGACCGACGCTTTCAGCGTAATGGCTGAGATCATCTTCCACTTCGGCGTGCCCAGCGCGTATGCCGCTTCGCGCATGCTGTCCGGCACCAGCCGCAGCATATTCTCGGTGGTACGGATCACAATCGGGATCTGCAGCAGCGCCAGCGCCGCAACGCCTGCCCAGCCGGAGAAGTGCTGCATCTGCGATACCACAATGGTGTAAACAAACAGTCCGACCACAATAGAAGGCGCGGAGAGCAGGATGTCGTTAATAAAACGGATCACCTCTGCCAGCCAGCTCTTACGGCCATACTCCGCCAGCCAGATCCCGGCCATAATACCCAGCGGTGTACCAAAAAAGGTGGACCAGAAAATCAGCAGGCCGCTGCCCGCCAGCGCATTTGCCAGCCCGCCGCCAGCGGTATTGGGCGGCGGCGTCGACTCGGTAAACAGCGACCAGCTTAGCCCGTCGACGCCCCTGGTCACCGTGGTGAACAGGATCCAGATCAGCCAGAAGAGGCCAAACGCCATAGTGAGCAGCGACAGCGTCAGGGCGATTTTATTTTTTGTACTGCGCCACGCCTGCATTTTACGGCGCGAGGCTTCCAGCTCAGTACGGCTCTGCATTTCTATAGCGGTCATGAACGGGCCCCTTCACTTTTGGCCAGCCGCAGGATCATCAGCTTCGAGATCGCCAGCACGATAAAGGTAATGACAAACAGGATCAGACCCAGCTCCATCAGCGCAGCGACATGCACGCCCGACTCCGCTTCAGCAAACTCGTTAGCCAGCGCTGAGGTAATACTGTTGCCGGGCATAAACAGCGAAGCGCTGTCGAGCTGGTAGGTGTTACCGATAATAAAGGTCACCGCCATGGTCTCTCCCAGCGCACGCCCCAGTCCCAGCATTACGCCACCGATAACGCCGTTTTTGGTAAACGGCAGCACGATGCGCCAGATCACTTCCCAGGTGGTGCAGCCGATGCCATATGCGGACTCTTTCATCATCACCGGCGTCTGTTCAAAAACGTCACGCATCACCGAAGCGATATAGGGAATGATCATAATCGCCAGAATGACGCCTGCGGCCAGGATACCGATACCAAACGCCGGGCCGGAGAACAGCGTGCCGACGATGGGAATGTTAGCCATGACGTTGCCGACCGGCGTCTGAAAATATTCTGCAAACAGCGGCGCAAAGATAAACAGACCCCACATGCCATAAACAATGCTCGGGATGGCCGCCAGCAGCTCAATGGCGGTGCCAAGCGGACGACGCAGCCAGCCGGGTGCCAGCTCGGTCAGAAACAGCGCGATCCCGAAGCTTACCGGTACCGCGATGATGAGTGCGATCAGGGAGGTCACCAGCGTGCCGTAAATCGGCACCAGTGCGCCAAACTCTTCGTTTGGGGCATCCCAGGTTTTGGTCCAGAGAAAGGCGAAGCCAAACTTCTGAATGCTGGGCCAGGAAGAGACGATCAGGGAGACAATAATGCCACCCAGCAGCAGCAGGACAATCAGCGCAGAGAGTTTGACCAGTGCGCCAAAAATCATGTCGCCTTGCTTACCCGGTGCTTTGAATGTCGGCTTGGTAGCAGCCATAAAATTCTCGGTTCTCAGAGGATATGCAGGGCGGCCAGATAGCCGCCCCCGGAATACTCAGCCAGCCGCCGAGTCTGACAGTGGCTTACTGCCAGAGCGCTTTGCCGCTGCTGTCTTTGATATTCGCTTTCCATGCCGCGCGGATCTGCGTCACCACGCTCTCCGGCAGCGCTGCATAATCCAGCGCCGTTGCGGTTTTACTGCCGCCTTTATAGGCCCAGTCAAAGAACTTCAGCACTTCTGCGCCCTTCTCCGCATTGGCCTGATCTTTGTAAATCAGGATAAAAGTGGTGGAGGCGATCGGCCATGCGTCGTCACCTTTCTGGAACGTCAGATCCTGGGCAAACGAGCTGCTCCAGTCAGCGCCTTTCGCGGCGTTGGCAAAGCTGCTTTCGCTCGGGGCCACCGGCTTGCCATCCGCATCCAGCAGTTTGGTGTAGGTCAGGTTGTTCTGTTTCGCATAGGCATATTCGACATAGCCAATTGAACCTGGCAGACGCTGCACAAAGGCGGCCACGCCATCATTGCCTTTGCCGCCAAGGCCGGTTGGCCAGTTAACGGTGTTGCCTTTGCCTACTTTGCCTGCCCAGTCACTGTTCACTTTGGTCAGGTAGCTGGTAAACACAAAGGAGGTACCGGAGCCATCGGCGCGGCGCACAACGTTGATATTGGTGTCAGGCAGCTTCAGGTCCGGGTTCAGCTTAGCAATCGCCGGATCGTTCCACTTTTTGATGGTGCCAAGATAGATGTCACCCACGGTTTTGCCGTCAAGGGTCAGCTCGCCTGACTTCACACCCGGAAGGTTAACGGCCAGCACCACACCACCGATAACGGTCGGAAACTGGAACAGGCCATTTTTCTGCAGATCTTCCTCTTTCATCGGCGCATCAGAGGCACCGAAATCCACCGTTTTCGCGATGATCTGCTTTACGCCACCCGAAGAGCCGATCCCCTGATAGTTGATTTTGCTACCGGTGGCCTGCTGATACTCTGCTGCCCACTTGGCATAAACCGGGGCCGGGAAGGTCCCGCCAGCACCCGTCAGATCGGTGGCGGCAAACGCAGAAACTGCGCTGACGGCGAAAGTGGCGGCGAGGAGTCGGGCTACGGTGCTACGCATCAGTGTCATGTTCCCTCCGGGGGAGTATAAATCAGGCTTAACGCCGTTTTAGTTGGAGTCAGTGATTGCTGCTGGAGGGAAAATAGGACAGTTTGATGACAGCGAAATGTACGAAATATGACAGTTTTATGACGAAGATAAAAACCGGGCGGGCCCGTTGCAGGCCCGCCCGGCTTAGCGATTACTCAACGGTAACCGATTTTGCCAGGTTACGCGGCTGGTCCACGTCGGTGCCTTTGATCAGCGCCACATGATAAGAGAGCATCTGCAGCGGCACGGTGTAGAAGATAGGGGCGATCACCTCTTCCACGTGCGGCAGTGAGATAATTTTCATCCCTTCGCTGTCGCTGAAGCCTGCATCGCCATCGGCGAAGACATAGAGCAGGCCACCGCGTGCGCGCACTTCTTCGATGTTGGACTTCAGTTTTTCCAGCAGCTCATTGTTAGGTGCGACCACGATCACCGGCATATCAGCATCAATCAGCGCCAGCGGGCCGTGTTTCAGCTCGCCAGCCGCATAGGCTTCCGCATGAATATAGGAGATCTCTTTGAGCTTCAGCGCCCCTTCCATGGCAATCGGGTATTGATCGCCGCGGCCAAGGAACAGTGCATGATGCTTGTCAGAGAAATCTTCTGCCAGGCTCTCAATGATCTTGTCCTGCGCCAGCATCTGCTCAATACGGCTTGGCAGCGCCTGCAGCGCGTGGACAATCTCATGCTCGGTTTCCGGCTTCATACCGTGCAGGCGGCCCAGTTTAGCCACCAGCATCAGCAGTACCGTCAGCTGCGTGGTAAAGGCTTTCGTGGAAGCCACGCCAATTTCCGTGCCCGCTTTGGTCATCAGCGCCAGATCGGATTCGCGCACCAGTGAAGAACCGGCCACGTTGCAGATAGCCAGTGAGCCAAGATAACCCAGCTCTTTAGAGAGACGCAGGGCCGCCAGCGTATCAGCGGTTTCGCCCGACTGCGACAGGGTGATCAGCAGGCTGTTTTTACGTACTGCGGATTTGCGGTAGCGGAACTCAGAAGCGATCTCAACGTCACAGGGGATGTTCGCCAGTGATTCAAACCAGTAGCGCGATACCATACCGGAGTTGTAGGAGGTGCCGCAGGCGATAATCTGGATATGCTCTACTTTGCTCAGCAGCGACTCTGCATGCTCACCCAGCTCGCGCAGATCGACAATCCCGTCGTGGAAGCGACCCGCCAGCGTGTTTTTGATGGCGTTAGGCTGCTCGTAGATCTCTTTCTGCATATAGTGGCGATAGATCCCTTTATCACCCGCGTCATACTGCGCGTTTGATTCGATCTCGGCACGCTGTACCTGATGGCCTTCGCGATCGATGATAGTGACTTCGCGGCGGGTAACCTCAGCAATATCGCCCTCTTCCAGGTAGATAAAGCGGCGGGTAACCGGCAGCAGTGCCAGCTGATCGGATGCGATAAAGTTCTCGCCCACGCCACGGCCAATCACCAGCGGACTGCCGGAGCGCGCGGCCACCAGCACCGACGGATCGCGGCTGTCCATGATAACCATACCGTAAGCACCGCGCAGCTGTGGGATCACGCGCAGGATCACCTCGCGCAGCGTACCGCCCTGCTTCTGCTCCCAGTGCACCAGATGCGCCACCACTTCGGTGTCCGTCTCGGAGGCAAAATGGTAGCCACGTTCAATCATTTGCGCGCGCAGCGGCTCATGGTTTTCAATAATGCCGTTATGCACCACGATGATCTGCTCTGAGACATGCGGATGCGCATTTGCCTCTGAAGGTTCACCGTGCGTAGCCCAGCGGGTGTGGGCAATACCGGTACCGCCAATCAGCGGCTGCTGGTCTGCGGCCTCCGCCAGATTAGCCACTTTACCTACGCGACGCAGACGCGTCACGTGCCCCTGACGATCGACGACCGCCAGACCGGCTGAGTCATAACCGCGATACTCCAGACGACGCAGACCTTCCAGCAGGATCTCTGCAATGTCACGCTGCGCTACTGCTCCAACAATTCCACACATATTCGTTTCCTGACTTCATGGCGTTCGGCCATTGCGTTGTCATCTGACCTGATTTCCGGCTACGCCGGTTCCCCGAGCCTTGTAGAGAGTGGGGATATCGTTATAGCACTGCTAAACGGGCCGATCTTTGCCGGCCCTTAAAATTTATTTTTTCTTCACCGGGCGCTGCCAGCCCGCTTTCTGCTGCTGTTCTTTGCGGTTGTAGACCAGATCGGCGGCGGTGACATCTTTCATCACCGTGGTACCGGCGGCAATCGTTGCACCGGCGGCCACGCGCACCGGCGCCACCAGCTGCGTATCGGAGCCGACAAAGACGTCGTCACCAATAATCGTTTTGAATTTGTTAGCCCCATCGTAGTTGCAGGTGATGGTGCCTGCCCCGATGTTAACGCCCGCGCCTATTTCGGCATCACCCAGGTAGGAGAGGTGGCCCGCCTTGGAGCCTTTGCCGAGCGTGGCTTTTTTCATTTCCACAAAGTTACCAACGTGCGCCTGCTCCGCCAGCTCGCTGCCCGGGCGCAGCCGGGCAAACGGCCCGACCGTGCAGGCTGCAGCCAGCGTCGCGTCTTCAATCACAGAGTAAGGGCTGATCTCACAGTCATCACCCAGAATGCTGTTTTTGATCACGCAGCCGGTGCCAATTTTTACCCGGTTGCCGAGCGTGACATTCCCTTCGATGATGACGCCGGTATCAATCTCCACGTCGCGCCCGTGCGCCAGCGTACCGCGCAGATCAAAACGCGCCGGATCGCGCAGCATTACGCCCGCCAGCAGCAGCTTTTCCGCCTGCTCCTGCTGAAAGGCACGCTCCAGCGTAGCCAGCTGCAGACGGTTATTTACGCCTTCCGTTTCACTGATACGCGCCGGATGAACGGTATTAATCACGCGGCCTTCCTGATGCGCCATCGCGATGATATCGGTGATGTAGAACTCGCCCTGCGCGTTATTGTTATCCAGCTGTGCCAGCCAGCGCCGGAGATCGCCCCCGCTGGCGATCAGGATACCGGTGTTGATCTCCTGAATAGCCAGCTGCTCAGCAGATGCATCCTTCTGTTCAACAATGCCGGTCACGATCGTGTTTTCCCGCACAATCCGGCCATAGCCGGTGGGGTTATCCAGCACCACGGTCAGCAGCCCGATGCCGCCAGCGGGTTTTGCCGCGCGCAGCTGCTGCAGCGTTGCCTGCGAGATAAGCGGGACGTCGCCATACAGCATCAGAATATCTTCGTCATCCGCAAAGAAGGGCGCCGCCTGCTGCATAGCGTGTCCGGTACCCAGCTGTTCCGCCTGCAGCACCCAGTTCAGGGTGTTGTGCGCCAGCTTTTGCTGCAGCAGCTCACCACCGTGACCATAGACCAGATGGACCTGCCGGGCGCCAAGCCCGGTGGCAGCATCAATAACATGCTGCACCATAGGTTTACCTGCCAGCGTGTGCAGAACTTTAGGCAGATCGGAATACATACGGGTGCCTTTGCCAGCGGCCAGGATCACCACACTCATCGCGCTTACAGACATAATTTTCCAGACTCAATTTAACTTTCGAAAGTGTAAGGTTTACCCCTGAGATTACTACATTTTTCTCGTGGCGAAATTAGACAACCGGAGGAAAGCGGAAAGGGGGATCAGAGACAGAGCATAACAACAGGTTTGCCGGGCGCGGAGCAAAAAAAATGCCAGCCCGGTGGGCTGGCATTTCATGACGCATAAAGCCTGATTACATCGCTTTTTTGGTCAGCTCGATAACACGCAGTTTCGCGATAGCTTTCGCCAGCTCCGCAGAGGCCTGAGCGTAGTCCACGTCGCCGTGGCTGCTGTTCATGTGCTCTTCTGCTTTACGTTTCGCTTCCAGCGCGCGCGCTTCGTCAAGGTCTTCACCGCGAATAGCGGTGTCGGCCAGAACGGTCGTGCTGCCCGGCTGTACTTCCAGCACGCCGCCGGAGAGGTAGATATACTCCTCGTCGCCGTGCTGTTTCACGATGCGAATCATGCCAGGCTTGATGGCAGTCAGCAGCGGGGCGTGGCCCGGGTGGATCCCCAGCTCGCCTTCGCTACCTGACACCTGGATACGCTGTACCAGACCGGAGAACATCTGCTGCTCCGCGCTGACCACGTCCAGATGATAAGTCATAGCCATACCATTCCTCCCGGGAAACCGTTATTACAGTTTCTTCGCTTTTTCTACGGCTTCTTCGATAGCGCCGACCATGTAGAACGCCTGCTCTGGCAGGTGGTCGAATTCGCCTTCCATGATGCCTTTGAAACCACGAATGGTATCTTTCAGCGTCACGTATTTACCCGGAGAACCGGTGAAGACTTCAGCAACGAAGAATGGCTGAGACAGGAAGCGCTGGATCTTACGCGCACGTGCCACCAGCAGTTTATCTTCTTCAGACAGCTCGTCCATACCGAGGATGGCGATGATGTCTTTCAGCTCCTGGTAACGCTGCAGCAGTGACTGTACGCCACGTGCGACGTCATAGTGCTCCTGACCCACGATCAGTGGATCCAGCTGACGGCTGGTAGAATCCAGCGGGTCAACGGCCGGGTAGATACCCAGAGAGGCGATCTGACGGCTCAGCGTAACGGTTGAGTCCAGGTGAGCAAAGGTGGTTGCCGGAGACGGGTCAGTCAGGTCATCCGCAGGAACGTAAACGGCCTGTACGGAGGTGATTGAACCGGTCTTGGTGGAGGTAATACGCTCCTGCAGCACACCCATCTCTTCAGCCAGCGTTGGCTGATAACCTACCGCAGATGGCATACGGCCCAGCAGTGCAGACACTTCAGTACCTGCCAGGGTATAACGGTAGATGTTGTCGATGAACAGCAGAACGTCACGGCCTTCATCACGGAATTTTTCCGCCATGGTCAGACCGGTCAGTGCTACGCGCAGACGGTTACCCGGCGGCTCGTTCATCTGGCCATACACCAGCGCTACTTTATCGATAACGTTGGAGTCAGTCATTTCGTGGTAGAAGTCGTTACCCTCACGAGTACGCTCACCTACACCAGCAAAGACCGAATAACCTGAGTGCTCAGCCGCGATGTTACGGATCAGCTCCATCATGTTTACGGTTTTACCCACGCCCGCACCACCGAACAGACCGACTTTACCGCCCTTAGCGAACGGACACATCAGGTCGATAACCTTGATGCCGGTTTCCAGCAGTTCCTGCGAGTTTGACTGATCTTCATAGGAAGGCGCGGCGCGGTGAATAGAGGAGACCTCTACTGCGCTGCCATCTTCTTCTGTCAGGTCGCCTTTCATGTCGATAGGCTCGCCCAGCACGTTCATGATACGGCCAAGGGTCGCTTTACCAACCGGAACCTGAATAGGTTTTTTCAGATCGATTACTTCCAGACCGCGCTTCAGGCCGTCAGAAGAACCCATGGCGATAGTACGTACTACGCCACCACCCAGCTGCTGCTGAACTTCCAGCACCAGACGAGTATCACCATTCTTAACCTCGAGAGCGCTGTATACCTGTGGTACCGCGTCCTGAGGGAATTCGACGTCAACTACGGCGCCGATAATCTGGACAATCTTTCCAGCTGCCATCTTGAATCCTCTACCTAATACGAGAATATCCGGCCGCGCTCGGGCGACAGGATATATGCCTGGTTAAACCGCGGAGGCTCCCGAGACGATCTCGGTAAGTTCCTGGGTGATGCTGGCCTGACGAGCTTTGTTGTAGACCAACTGCAGCTCTTTGATCAGGTTTCCGCCGTTATCGGTTGCGGCTTTCATCGCTACCATACGCGCGGCCTGCTCACTGGCCAGGTTTTCCACCACACCCTGATAAACCTGCGATTCGACATAACGACGCAGCAGCGTATCGAGCAGCGCCTTCGGATCGGGTTCGTACAGGTAATCCCAGGTCTTCGCCTTCATCTCTTCTTCACCTTCCGCTGGCGGTAACGGCAGCAGTTGGGTAATGGTCGGAGTCTGAGACATGGTGTTGTTAAACTTGTTGCTGACGATATACAGCTTGTCGATACGGCCTTCATCGTAGGCCTGCAGCATAACTTTTACCGGGCCGATCAGATCGGACAGCGCAGGCTTATCGCCCATGCCGGTAACCTGAGCCACGACGTTACCACCGACAGAGCCGAAGAATGAAACGCCTTTAGAACCGACAATCGCCAGATCGCTCTGAACGCCTTTGTCTGCCCAGCCTTTCATTTCAGCCAGCAATTTTTTGAACAGGTTAATGTTCAAACCACCACAAAGCCCGCGGTCAGTCGAAACGACCAGGTAGCCGACGCGCTTAACGTCGCGCTCATCCAGGTAAGGGTGCTTGTATTCCAGATTACCCAGTGCAAGGTGACCAATCACTTTGCGCATGGTATCTGCATACGGACGGCTGGCCGCCATGCGTTCCTGCGTTTTACGCATTTTGGAGGCGGCGACCATTTCCATCGCTTTGGTGATCTTCTGCGTATTTTTTACGCTTCCGATCTTGGTACGTATTTCTTTTGCGCCGGCCATTAGCTTCTCCTCAAAGCCTTGCGGCCTGTCTTTTCAGACAAGCCGCCAGACATTACCAGGACTGGGTTGCTTTAAACGTTTCGAGCAGGCCTTTCAGCTTCGCTTCGATATCGTTGTTGTAGTTACCCGCCTGGTTGATTTCAGCCATCAGCTCAGCGTGTTCGCGATCGGCGTACGCCAGCAGAGCGGCTTCGAAGCTGCCGATTTTCGCCAGTTCAACGTCGTTCAGGAAGCCGCGCTCAGCAGCAAACAGCACCAGACCCTGCTGCGCAACGGACATTGGCGCATACTGTTTCTGTTTCAGCAGCTCGGTCACTTTCTGACCGTGGCTCAGCTGTTTACGCGTTGCATCATCCAGATCGGAAGCGAACTGAGAGAACGCTGCCAGTTCACGATACTGTGCCAGCGCGGTACGAATACCACCGGACAGTTTCTTGATGATCTTGGTCTGTGCAGCACCACCAACACGGGATACGGAGATACCCGGGTTAACGGCTGGACGGATACCGGAGTTGAACAGGTTCGACTCCAGGAAGATCTGACCATCAGTGATCGAGATAACGTTGGTCGGAACGAACGCAGAAACGTCACCAGCTTGGGTTTCAATGATTGGCAGCGCGGTCAGAGAACCGGTCTGGCCTTTCACAGCACCGTTGGTGAAACGCTCAACGTAGTCAGCGCTTACGCGTGATGCACGCTCCAGCAGACGAGAGTGGAGATAGAACACGTCGCCTGGGAATGCTTCACGGCCCGGTGGACGGCGCAGCAGCAGGGAGATCTGACGATAAGCGATAGCCTGCTTAGAGAGATCATCGTAAACGATCAGCGCATCTTCACCGCGGTCGCGGAAGTATTCGCCCATGGCACAGCCCGCGTATGGAGACAGGTACTGCAGTGCAGCAGACTCCGATGCAGAAGCGACAACCACGATGGTGTTAGCCAGCGCGCCGTGTTCTTCCAGCTTACGAACCACGTTAGAGATGGTCGACGCTTTCTGGCCAATCGCGACGTAGACACACTTGATGCCTGAATCACGCTGGTTGATGATGGCGTCGATGGCCATTGCAGTCTTACCGGTCTGACGGTCACCGATGATCAGCTCACGCTGGCCACGGCCGATTGGAATCATCGCATCGACAGATTTGTAGCCCGTCTGAACAGGCTGATCAACAGACTGACGATCGATAACGCCTGGTGCAATCATTTCAACTGGCGAGAAGCCGTCGTTGTCGATTGCGCCTTTACCGTCGATAGGTGCACCCAGGGTGTTCACCACACGACCCAGCAGGCCACGGCCAACCGGTACTTCCAGAATACGACCAGTGCACTTAACCTTCATGCCTTCGGCAAGGTCAGCGTACGGGCCCATAACGACCGCACCAACCGAGTCGCGCTCGAGGTTCAGTGCGATAGCGTAACGGTTGCCCGGCAGGGCAATCATCTCACCCTGCATAACATCGGCCAGGCCGTGTACGCGGATGATACCGTCACTTACAGAAACAATAGTACCTTCGTTGTGAGCTTCACTCACGACATTGAACTGAGCAATGCGCTGCTTGATCAGTTCGCTGATTTCGGTGGAATTCAGTTGCATATGCTCCAGTCCCCTTAAGACTGCAAGACGTCTGCCAGACGGTCAAGACGGCCGCGCACGCTGCCATCAATCACCAGGTCACCCGCACGGATAACCACACCTGCCAATACAGACTTATCAATTTTGCAATTCAGCTTAACTTTGCGTGACAGACGTTTTTCCATCGCGGTGCTGATTTTGGTCAGCTGGCTGTCACTCAGCGCACTGGCGGAGATTACATCAACTTCGGCTGTCGCTTCATAAGCGTCACGCAGTTGAATAAATTGCTCCAGTACGGCTGGAAGCGCTGTCAAACGTCCGTTCTCCGCCATTACCTTGATCAGGTTCTGAGCGTGTTCATCAAGTTGATCACCACAGACTGCATTGAAAGAGGCAGATAACGCTTCAGGTGCTAACGCACCGGAGAGTACTTCTGCCATCTGTTCGTTGCGAGCCACTTCTGCGGCAAACGCCAGCATGGTCTGCCAGCGTTCGATACTTTGATGCTCAACAGCAAAGTCAAAAGCTGCTTTGGCGTAGGGGCGAGCTACAGTAATCAGATCAGACATCAGCCCCTCCCTCCTTACAGTTCAGCGACCAGTTTATCAACGATGTCGCTGTTAGCAGCTTCATCCACGGAACGTTCGATGATTTTCTCGGCGCCAGCTAATGCCAGCAACGCGACCTGTTTACGCAGCTCTTCACGTGCACGTGAGCGCTCGGCTTCAATTTCTGCCTGCGCCTGAGTGACGATGCGGTTACGTTCAGTTTCGGCTTCGGTTTTGGCTTCGTCCAGAATCTGGGCACGGCGTTTGTTCGCCTGCTCGATAATGACCTGAGCTTCTTCCTTCGCTTTTTTCAGCTGGTCGGTCGCATTGGCCTGCGCGAGATCCAAATCTTTCTTCGCGCGTTCAGCAGAAGCAAGGCCTTCAGCAATTTCTTTCTGGCGCTTTTCGATGGCAGCCATGATCGGTGGCCATACGTACTTCATGCAGAACGCGACAAACAGGATGAACGCGATGGCCTGGCCGAGGATTGTTGCGTTAATGTTCACAGCACAATGCCTCTTATTAAGTTAACGTGCTCTGCCGCTATCATTGATAAACGGCAGAATCTGTTCCTCATCACACCAGGTGCCATGAGTGAACAATGGCTACAGGCTTTAGGCGACAGCAAACATCACGTAGAGACCCAGACCAACAGCGATCATCGGGATTGCATCCACCAGACCCATTACAACAAAGAACTGCGTACGCAGCAGAGGGATCAGATCCGGTTGACGCGCTGCGCCTTCCAGGAATTTACCTCCGAGGATGCCGATACCGATCGCAGCACCGATTGCCGCCAGACCCATCATCACAGCGGCAGCCATGTACAGCAGATCCATATTCAGGTTTTCCATGACAGTCTCCAGTTTGTTTCAGTTATGCTTAAGTTGTTGAGAAAAAAATCAATGTTCTTCAGATGCCATCGACAGATAGACAATCGTGAGGACCATGAAAATGAAAGCCTGCAGCGAAATAATCAGGATGTGGAAAATGGCCCATGGCACATTCAGCACCCACTGCGACCACCACGGCAGCAGACCGGCAATCAGGATAAAGATCAGCTCACCCGCATACATGTTGCCGAACAGTCGCAGACCGAGTGAAACCGGTTTTGACAGCAGGCTGACACCTTCAAGAATCAGGTTGATGGGGATGAAGATCGGGTGATTAAAAGGCTGCAGAGTCAGCTCTTTGGCAAAGCCGCCTACCCCTTTCATTTTGATGCTGTAGAACAGAATCAAAATAAATACGCCCAGCGCCATAGATAGCGTGATGTTCACGTCTGCTGACGGCACGACGCGCAGCGCCGGCAGGCCCAGATAGTGCTCACCAATAAACGGCAGCAAATCAATAGGCAGCAGATCCATGAAGTTCATCAGGAAGACCCAGACAAAAATTGTCAGAGCCAGCGGGGCGATAACTTTACTTTTACCGTGGTACATGTCGCGAACGTTGCTATCAACAAAGCCGACAACCAGCTCGATAGCCGCCTGCATTTTCCCTGGCACACCGCTGGTGACGCTTTTCGCCACTTTGCGGAACAGCACAAGGAATAATACTCCCAGTGCAACAGAGAAAAACATGGAGTCCAGGTTTAACGTCCAGAATGTTGCTGGCGCGTCGTGTGCATTCACCAGCTCGAAAGTACGCAGGTCCATCTGAAGATGCGTCAGATGATGTCCTATGTATTCCTGCGGCGTTGAGATTTCTCCTGCGGCCATGATGCCTCTTACCCTTTGTTGTTAATTACAGCCGGCGCGACGATTTGCACCACCAGCACCGATAACCAGGTGATTGCGAGTGGCCAGAAGACCGCTCCGAACCCACCTAACGCCACAGCGAGAAAAATAACGGTGGCAAACACCTTAAGAACTTCACCCAGGGCGAAACTCCAGGCGACACGCCCTTTAGCCGGCGATTGATCCTGCAGACGCCAGGCTAAAAACGTGAACAGTATGTTTGGCAGCCAGGCTGCCACACCACCCGCGATAGCAGAGGCGCCCCAGGTAACATCTTTCAGGGCAAACAGCGCACCGATTACGACAAACGTCACCAGCTGGACAACCAGAACGGCTCGGGCTAATTTCACACTGTAAAGAGACACTGACATGACGCTTAACTCTCCTGCCCCGAACGGGGTATGTCGCGTGTCGTATAAGACTGCCTTTGCCGTTTTGAGTCAAGCAGCAAAAGCCGTGCAAATTATACGGGCCGCACCTGCGATTTCAATCGCTAAGTAGCGAAAAGGTGAACAATTATTTAAATTTCTTTCTGAAGGGCTATTTTTCCAAAGATTCATAACCCGGAAAGCCATCAGGAAAGTTGCTGTTTTTCAGCTAAAGCGGGATATAAAGCGTGCTGCAGATCACATAATAAACAATAAGGCGCTGAAAATTTTACCAGAATGCATAATGCGCACGAATAAACCGCCCTTGTTAACCCTTTAAAATCAGCTTGTTATAAATTTAAATCTGCTTCAGCTCACTCTTTTCTGATAAAAACATCCGGTTGACACTGCAGGCAGAATTAAAATCGAAATAATAATATTACGCCCGCCGATTTATTGCCGTGTCATATTTCCCTGCGTGATAATCGAAAGCGGAAAACAGCCGTTATCATGTGACATTAGTGGCAATGAATTGTGAATTAATCGTTAAATGTAACAACGCTTTTCGGATAATTACGGCGAAAGATGTTAACGCCTTTCCCCTCCCCTGCCGAATAAAAGCGTTTGTCACAGCGTGTTCAACCGCTGTTTTTTTATTCAGCTCTGACGACCCTTCCGGGGCCAGAAGCTGAATAAAAACCCTGCTTTTTACAGGCTTATTGCTGCGAAATCACCACAAGATGACGTTCGCCTTCCAGTTCCGGAACGCGTAAAGCTTCAATTTTTTCCACGCTAAAGCCTGCCGGTAGCGAAGCGATCTCCTCATCCGGACGTACGCCTTTCAGCGCATAAAAGCGTCCGTGTGTGCCGGGTAATGCGCGGCACCAGGTCAGCATATCCTCCAGCGAGGCAAATGCCCGGCTGATAACGCCATCAAACGGCGGATCTGCCGGGAACTCTTCAACCCGGCTCTGCACTGGCGTGATGTTAGTAAGTCCTAACTCATGCTGCACCTGACGCAGAAAGCGTACCCGCTTACCCAGGCTGTCCAGCAGCGTAAAATGCGCCTGCGGACGGACAATGGCCAGAGGAATACCCGGCAGTCCCGGTCCGGTACCCACATCAATAAAGCGTTCCCCCTGCAGATGCGGCTCTACCACCACGCTGTCGAGGATATGGCGTACCAGCATTTGTTGCGGATCGCGTACTGAAGTCAGGTTATACGCTTTATTCCACTTGTGCAGCAGCTCCACATAGCCAACCAGCTGCTGTTTTTGTTGATCGGAGAGCGAAATATTTGCTGCGTCGAGCAGCCGGGAGAGTTTGTTAATCACAGCGATGTTTCCGTTAACAGGGGCAGCCGGAGCTGCCCCGATGGTCAGTCAGGCGCTTTTACGCAGCAGACCCTGTTTTTTGAGATAGATCAGCAGAATTGAGATCGCGGCTGGCGTGATGCCGGAAATACGCGATGCCTGGCCGATTGAGGTCGGCTTATGATCGTTGAGCTTGGCGATCACTTCGTTTGACAGGCCATTAACCTGACGGTAATCAAGCGTGACAGGCAGTAAAGTGTTCTCATTGCGCAGCTGGCGGTCTATCTCCTCCTGCTGACGCGCAATATAACCTTCATATTTAACCTGGATTTCAACCTGCTCAGCCGCCTGCTCATCAGACAGCGCCGGACCATAATCCGGCAGCGTCATCAGCCGGGCATAAGTCATCTCCGGACGACGCAGCAGATCCTCTGCGCTGGCCTCTTTTGTCAGCGGTGCACTGATGATGCTGTTTACGTCAGCCACATTCTCTGACTTCGGATGCACCCACAGGCTGCGCAGACGCTGGCGTTCCAGCTCAATCGCTTCGAGCTTCTGGTTATAGCGCGCCCAGCGCGTATCATCGACCAGGCCCAGCTCGCGGCCCGTTTCAGTCAGACGCAGATCCGCATTGTCTTCGCGCAGCATCAGACGATACTCGGCGCGTGAGGTAAACATGCGGTAGGGCTCTTTGGTACCCAGCGTGCAGAGGTCATCGACCAGCACGCCAAGATAAGCCTGATCGCGGCGCGGTGCCCAGCCCTCTTTGTCCGCAGACTGGCGCGCAGCGTTGAGGCCAGCCAGCAGCCCCTGGGCTGCAGCTTCTTCATAACCGGTGGTGCCGTTGATCTGGCCGGCAAAGAAGAGACCCTGAATAAACTTGCTCTCCAGCGTGGGTTTCAGATCGCGCGGATCGAAGAAATCGTACTCGATAGCATAGCCAGGACGCACAATGGTGGCGTTCTCCAGCCCTTTCATTGAGCGGACAATCTGCATCTGCACATCAAAGGGCAGACTGGTGGAAATGCCGTTCGGGTAGATCTCATTGCTGGTCAGTCCTTCCGGCTCAAGGAAGATCTGATGAGCATTACGATCGGCAAAGCGCATGACTTTGTCTTCAATCGACGGGCAGTAACGCGGACCAATTCCCTCAATAACGCCGGCATACATCGGACTGCGATCGAGATTGTTGCGGATCACATCATGCGTCTGTTCGTTGGTATAGGTGATCCAGCAGGGAACCTGCTGCGGATGCTGTGCCGTATTGCCCATAAACGAGAACACCGGCATTGGCGTATCGCCGTGCTGTGGCGTCAGGACAGAGAAATCGATAGAGCGCGCATCAATACGCGGTGGTGTACCGGTCTTGAGACGATTTACGCGCAGCGGCAGCGCCCGCAGCCGTTTTGCCAGCGGGACTGAAGGAGGATCGCCAGCACGACCACCGCTGTAATTATCAAGACCGATATGAATCTTGCCATCAAGGAATGTGCCGACGGTCAGCACAACCGTTTTCGCCCGGAACTTCAGTCCCATCTGCGTGACGGCACCGACCACCCGATCGTTTTCAACGATCAGATCGTCAACCGCCTGCTGGAAGATCATCAGGTTGGGCTGGTTCTCCAGCGCAGTGCGTACCGCCTGGCGGTACAGTACACGGTCCGCCTGTGCACGCGTAGCTCGTACCGCCGGGCCTTTACTGGCGTTTAGTATCCTAAACTGAATACCTGCCTGATCGATCGCGGTGGCCATCAGGCCGCCGAGGGCGTCCACTTCCTTTACCAGGTGTCCCTTTCCGATACCACCGATCGCCGGATTGCAGGACATTTGTCCCAGCGTGTCGATGTTATGCGTGAGTAACAGCGTTTGCTGACCCATTCGGGCGGCCGCCATGGCGGCTTCGGTACCCGCATGACCACCACCGATTACGATGACGTCAAAAGGATCTGGATAAAACATGAAGTGGGTCCTCGTTAAAGTTCAGACAGGGATCGTTGCCCTGGGCGGTGGATTCTACTGAAATTATGGTTCAGGCGAAAGCGGCGGATCCTGCGTGTTTATAGAAAGGATCTTTACTCTTTTATATGATCTTCTTGTTAGATCTCTTATTAGGATCGCCGGTTTCTGTGGATAACGTGGCAAACCCGTTATTTTACATCGGCCTGAGAAGGATCGTTTGCTGTGAAAGATCGGTGATCCTGATCCAGATAAGCTGGGATCAACTTTGCTAGTTATCCACAGATTAAAAAAGCATCAGCAGTTATTACTGGGATAACTACGGGTTATACGCATGATTCAGGCTGTTTTATCCACAGGCGATCGGCAGGATCCAGGATAAATACAGTGTAATCGTCTGGGGATCGTCACTATTTCCCGATCCCCTGCCAGCCACGATCCGTCAGATCTGTTCAATCCAGCCCGTTACCCAGGCTTCAGCGGCATCTTCCGGTATCTCATGCTCAAGCATGTCAATTTCCAGCCGTTCACCGATGCGCGTGGCACCCAGCGCGATCAGCCGGGCCTCCAGCGTTTTTATTGCGCCGCAGAAAAGATCGTATTCGCGGTTGCCGATGCCTATAGCACCAAAGCGCACGGCAGAGAGATCGGGTTTTTCTGTCTGCAGCGCCTCATAAAAAGGCAGCAGATTGTCAGGCAATTCACCGGCACCGTGTGTGGAAGTCACCACCAGCCAGATACCCGATGCAGGCACCTCATCAAGCGCCGGGCCGTGCAGTACGCTGGTTTCAAAGTCTGCATCCTGCAGCTTCTCTTCCAGATGTTCTGCGACATATTCGGCACTGCCAAGGGTACTGCCAGTGATTAAGGTAATATCAGCCATGATCGTCTCCCGCACTAAAGGCAGGCATTGTACGCTGTGATCAAGCCGTGATCCACCTGTGGAAAACAGGGTTAATAACAGAAAGCATCCGCGGACAAACCAGTTACCACGCCGGATCCTTTCTGCATAACTTTATGCACAGACTGATGTGATTCAGGGCTTGATGGTACGCATGATCGGGTTTTGCAGTGAGATCAGGGTTTCAGTGGACTGGATCTCATCAATGGTCTGGATCTTGTTGATCAGCACCTGCTGCAGCGCATCGATAGATCGACACATGACCTTAATGAAAATGCTGTAGTGGCCGGTGGTATACCAGGCCTCAACCACTTCATCCAGCGCCTCAAGCTTGCTGAGCGCTGCCGGATAGTCGCGTGCGCTCTTCAGAATGATGCCAATAAAGCAGCAAACATCGAATCCCAGCTGGCGCGGATCGATCTCCACGCGCGTGCCCAGAATAATACCGGCCTGGCGCATTTTCTCGACGCGGACATGAATCGTGCCGGGGCTGACATTGAACTGCTTTGCCAGCTCTGCGTAAGCCGTACGGGCATTCTCCAGCAGCGCATTGAGTATGCCGCGGTCGAGATTATCCAGTTGCAGATGTTCTGCCATCATCCTTCCTCTTAAATTCTTCTTCGCTGAACAGAGGTGAATGTGCAGGAATTTAGCGGGGCAGGCAAGATGCAGACTGCGGGCATGCCGCAGTCTGCACGCTTTTAGCGTTTACGCCAGAGCGTAAGCTGCGCCTGAGTGTGCTGAAACTTGCGTGCGGTTTCGCGGATCACAAAGGGCACATCCTGTGGCGGAGCGATTTCTTCAAACTCATCGCGCAGAAGGCGCTGCAGCGCCTGACTGGTTGTCAGCGCCTCACCGTTTTCACGGATACCGCCCAGCCAGTTCTCTTTAGGCGTGAACGCCTCAAGCCAGGTGTAAGGTGAAGAGATGGCCAGCACGCCGCCCTGACGGATCATCGGCGTAATATCCTGCAGGAAACGCTTTGGCTGACGCAGACGATCAATCAGATTGGCGGCCAGCACCAGATCGTACCGATCCGGCTGCGGCTTCAGGTTGCAGGCGTCACCCTGAACGAACCGGATCCGTTCAGCCTGCTGCCGGTCAATTCCGATCTCCTTCAGCCGCACCTGGCGATACGCAACCAGCTCGCCCTCCTCCGGTACCACATAGCGGAAATCCTCACCGGAAGTAAGCTGCAGCGCCACATCAATAAAGCGCGCGGAGTAGTCCATGCCGGTAACGGCGGCAAAGTGACGCGCCAGGGCAAAGCTGGCGCGACCGGTGGCACAGCCGATATCCAGCGCATGCCCGTGCTGACGGCAGTGCGGCAGCACCAGCTCAACCAGTTTTTCCGCATAGTTTTCCACGCCGTAGTAGCCCGGCCCGTACTGGAAGTCGAGATACTGCGACACCATGCTGTCAGTTTCATACGGGTTAAGTTGCATACTCTCTTTATGCGCTGACACCACATAACGGAAACCGGCATGCTGGAAAAAGTGACGACGAAAAGCGTAGCGCGACGATTTTAACGCCTCATTACCGGTTGAGATCCAGCTGCCGCCTTTGATGATTGCATGCTTTCCATCAAACGTAGGGGTGGAAAAATCGTCATACAGAGGATGTACGCGGAATCCTTCAAAGCCATTGATTGGCGTAGTGGTCCACTGCCAGACGTTACCCACCAAATCAAAGAAATCGCCCTGAGCAAAATGATCCACCGGGCAGGAAGAGGCGTGGTACGCCAGGTTGATATTACCGGGTGCCTGCGTCCAGTCTGGCTGATCGCCGCTGACCTGTTCGCGCAGCAGCATGTACTCCGCCTCACACGGCAGCTGAATCGCCTTACCGCTCTCTTCTGCCAGCCAGCGGCAGAAGGCGGCCGCCTCCAGCTGATTAACTTCAGCCGGCCAGTCCCACGGCATCGGCACCTCTTGCGTCATCAGGCGCAGGCGCAGCGCGTCAGGTTGTGTAATATCACCGACCCAGAAAGTGGGCATCTGTGCGCCGGCAAATTTACGCCAGCCCTCTCCCTCTTCATCCCACCAGCGCGCTGTCTGATAGCCGCCGGCCGCGACAAACTGATAAAATTCAGCATTGCTGACCAGCATTTTACTGGCCTGAAACGGTCTGAGCTCAGTTTTCTGGTGGCCATACTCATTATCCCAGCCGTAGGTATCATCTGTTTTTCCCTGCAGCACCGATCCACCCGCCAGCGCAACCAGGCTGTTTTCCGGTACGGCGGCGCGATCGTGACGCGCCAGCGGGCAGGCAGGCCAGGCCGGCTGCGGCTGCACCCATTCCAGCGGCAGCTGGCGGATCAGGACGCTGGAGGTCTCCAGATGGATGCGCTCATGTTCAATGCCCATCAAAATGACCCAGGCCGGACTCTCCCAGCCGATCGGCAGCTCAAGCGGCATAGTACGGATAAAGTCAGTCACCAGCGCTTTTACTTTGCCGCGATAATCGCGCACTTCTGCCACATCGGGCCAGTCGTAATGGTTGTCGTTGAGATCGTCCCAGCTCATCTCATCCACACCAATGGCCATCATCGCCTCAATGCGTGCGTCAACGCGCCGATCGAGATAGCGTCCTGCCATCAGTTTGTTGATATAAAAGGATGCGGTATGGCCAAAATAAAAAATCAGCGGATGGCGCAGCGGAATGGCTTTATTAAACCAGGCGCGCTCATCGCTCAGGCAGTCGAACAGGCTTTCATAGAGCGACCAGGTCCGGGTGAAATAGGCGAGCAGTTCGGCCCGCTTCTCTTCAGCCGTGCCACCGGAAAGGCGCGGGGTGCGGGTCGGAGCAGGCAGTTGGCAGGATACGTCGGCGATTGTCACAGTGAACTCCGTAAGGCTGAATAAACACAGCGGGTTATTCACTATAGCAAATGCGGATTTCTGTCAGATGAATCAGCGTGTCCAGCGGCGCAGCAGGCGGCTTTTTAGCCCGGTATCAAAGCGCCAGATATGATCGAAAATGCGCAGAATGCCGGGTTTGCCGTGCGCCGACATCGCCACCGCGTGAAACCGCTGCTGCTGAATCCGCTGCCGCTGTTTCACGATGTTAATCAGCTCTTCCGGCAGGCGCTGGGCAATAAAGTCAGAGATAATCACCGCGTCTGCCTCCTGCCACTGGCTGCCTTCCATGCGCTGCACCACGGCACTCAGGCAGGCCGTCAGATCGGTGCCGCCGCGAAAACGCTGGCTGAGGAAACGAATCGCCTGTTCAATGCCGTTATCGGCGGTAAGCTCATAGCCGACCACCTCATGGGCAAACAGCATAATGTAGCAGCGACGCCGATCTGCCAGGGCAATTTTCAGCAGCGCGAGGCAAAAGGCTTTGGCGCAGCGTTCATTAAAACCGCCCATCGAACCGGACGTATCCACGCAGACAATAAACGGGCCGCGCGGCTCGGTTTCATGCTGCTGATGGCTTACCGGCCTCAGCGCGGTTTTTTCATGCCAGGCATCACCCTGCAGGCGATAGGTCAGCAGGCGTTTTTCTACCAGACGCCGGTAAAATTCCAGCTCCAGTTCACTGATACTGAGCGCAGCCAGCTCCGGCGGCAGCAGACGCAGCACATCATCGCTCTGATGAATACCACTGACCTCTTCCGGTACATTGTCTGGCTCATGCACCAGCTGGTGGAACGCTTCCAGCGGTGCATCACGTGCCGGCACCGATTTGGCTTCGCGGCTGCGACCCAGCTGCTGTGCCAGCTGCATCAGCTCCGGCTGCTGCGCCAGAAAATCACCATATTGCACAATCAGCGCGTAGTCGCCTGGCTGCAGTGAAGCTTTACTGAGATCCCACAGCCGGCCGGCGGCCGCTTCATCTTCATCAGTCAGCACCGGTGCCAGCTGGCCGCTCAGCGCCATACGCTGCTGCAGTTCTGCCAGCAGCCGTTCACGCTGTGCCTCGAGTAACGTTTCATTCAGCGTCAGCGTCTGCAGCGTCAGGCTCAGTCGCCAGCGCTGCAGAAACAGCCGGTGCTGTGCATGGCTCAGTTCCGAACCTTCATTACGCTGCAGCAGCGTACCGGCTTCGGTGAGAAAAGGAGAGGGCAGTCTTTGCAGCTGATCAAGGAGGTGCGGCAGCTGAGCACTGAAATCACGGCTGCTGAGCAGCTGTAACTGCTCAAACAGCTGAAACTCCTGCGCCAGCGCAGCGGGTACCGGCGTCGCTTTCATCTGCCCGGTGATTTCAGCACGCCAGCGCGGCAGATCGCGCAACATCGCCTGCTTCATGCGGGGAAATTTCTCGAAAAACAGCGCCAGCTGCGGAGTAGCCAGCAGCGCCAGAATCAGCTCATCAATCAGCTCTGCTTCGCCAATTGAGAGCAATGTACTGAGCGTTTCCAGCGAGATCATTTCCGCGCCTGTTTCAGCTGCTCTGCCACATCCTGCAGGCTGGTCTCAATGCGTGCCAGCCAGTCATCACTGATAAACAGGCAGCGCTGATGCTGGCTGAACAGCGCACGCTGCGCCCGCAGACGGGTCTCCAGCGCATCATATTCCTCAACGATCTCCGGCGGCAGCGCCTGCAGACTTGCCGCCCCGGGCAGGGTCAGGCGCGTGGATTGCAGGCTGACATCGCGCAGCGTCAGGCAGTGATGGGTATCGACCAGCAGATCAAGCGACTGTGCAAAGCCGATACCGTTTAGCTTGCCGCGCATATCTCCGCCTTTCAGCAGCCACTGAACCAGGGCCTCGCGGCTTACTACTATATGGCTGACCTGCATATCGTGCAGCGTCAGCGGCTGCTGCAGCATCAGGGTCAGCTGTTCGCCGGCAACCGACTCCGGTAGCTCATAATGTGGCTTACGGCTGAACATGCCGCTGTGCTTCTCCAGCGTCAGCGCCTGCGTCACGCTCTGCTGCTGCTGCAGTGCCAGACGCTGCGCAGTGATCTGCTGCAGCCGGTGCAGCATCGCCTGCTGCTGCCAGGCGTGCTGCGTCATCAGCGCATCCATTTCGCGATCCAGCAGCGTCATTGAAGCGATGTCATGCCAGAGGCAATCTTTCAGCAGCACCAGATCGATAGGCGCAATCGCGGTTCGCCCGCTGTAAAAGGCGCTGGCCTGCAGCAGATGGATCGCCTTTTTCCAGCGGCGATCGGAGATATAGGGCGCATCCGGCAGATTTTCCAGCTGCTGACGCAGCTGATAGATAAGCTCAAACACATCGTCAGGCAGCCTGACCTGACTGATGCCTTTTTGCCACTGCAGATACTCTTCATCACTGATGCAGAGCGACTCCGCGACCGGGTTAAGGTTTTCATCCTGCTGGTGGGTCAGCATGCTGCGGAAGTTCTGCTTCTCATGCACGTTATCCAGCCACAGGCGGATCAGCATGCGGTCATAGAGCGCTTCAAGGCCGCTGTCTGCTTCCGGCAGTTCGTTTGAGGCGGTCACCAGCAAACGCATCGGAATCGCCTCTTCGCAGTCGCCGTTCCGGAAGCGCCGCTCGTTAATGGCGGTCAGCAGCGTGTTCAGAATAGCCGGACCCGCTTTCCATATCTCATCCAGGAAAACGATCTCCGCATCCGGCAGATAGCCTCTGGTCAGACGCTGATAGCGTCCCTCATCTTTCAGGGCCTGGATCGACAGCGGACCAAACACCTCTTCCGGCGTGGAAAAACGGGTCATCAGGTATTCAAAGGCGCGGGCGTGCTGAAAAGCGTATTTAAGACGGCGGGCGATCAGGCTTTTGGCAATGCCAGGCGGGCCGAGTAAAAACACGCTTTCGCCGCTTAACGCTGCCAGCAGGCAGAGGCGAATGGCATGGTGCCGTTCATACAGCCCTTTTTCCAGCGCATTACTCAGTCGGGAAATTCTTTCTGCCAACAGATGGGGTTGAGCCATAATCACATCATTGTCCTTCTGAACCTGGTGCCGTTACGGTCTGGCGAGCGCAATACTCTACTGTTTATCATGCTTGAATGCGTTGATAGCCGTCAGCTTTTTTGTTTCAGAAGGTTGTGGCAGCACAACGTGCGGTTTTCATGCCGTTTTCTGCCTGATTTTCGGCGAAAAAGCAGATTACGCTGCGCATAATCAACAGCGCTGTCTGTTGGTTTCTGCCAATTGTGTGCATACTGTGCGCTTTTTGATGGCCTGAGTCGTCACGGCTCCAACACAAGACACCCTATGAGCTCGGATAAGAAACAGTCTCTTGGCGCCGTCACGCTTGCGGCAATCGGCGTGGTCTATGGCGATATTGGTACCAGTCCGCTGTATACCTTACGTGAATGCCTTTCCGGTCAGTTCGGCTTTGGCGTTGAACGCGAAGCGGTCTTCGGCTTTTTGTCGCTGATCTTCTGGCTGCTGATTCTGGTAGTGTCGCTGAAATACATCAGCTACGTCATGCGCGCCGACAATGCCGGTGAAGGCGGCATTCTGACGCTGATGTCGCTGGCGGGTCGTCATACCGGCGCGCGTGCCACTGCCGTTCTGGTGATCATGGGGCTGATTGGCGGCAGCTTCTTTTATGGTGAGGTAGTAATTACTCCGGCCGTATCCGTGCTCTCAGCGATTGAGGGACTGGAGATCGCCGCGCCCGGTCTTGATACCTGGATCGTCCCGCTGGCGATCGCCGTGCTGACGCTGCTGTTTATGATCCAGAAACAGGGCACCGGTATTGTAGGCAAGCTGTTTGCGCCGGTTATGCTGGTATGGTTTCTGGTGCTGGCGGTGCTGGGCGCGCGCAGCATTCTGAATAATCCTGATGTCCTTCACGCGATGAATCCTTACTGGGCGCTGCACTTCTTCGTTCAGTACAAGTCCGTCTCCTTTTTTGCGCTGGGCGCGGTGGTGCTGGCGATCACCGGCGTTGAAGCGCTCTATGCGGACATGGGGCACTTCGGCAAATTTCCGATCCGTCTGGCGTGGTTTGTGGTGGTGCTGCCTTCGCTGGTGCTGAACTATTTTGGCCAGGGCGCGCTGCTGCTCGCGCATCCGGAAGCGATTAAGAACCCGTTTTTCCTGCTGGCACCGGACTGGATGCTGATCCCGATGCTGCTGCTTGCCACGCTGGCGACGGTTATCGCCTCACAGGCTGTGATCTCCGGCGTCTTTTCACTGACGCGTCAGGCGGTGCGACTGGGTTATCTGCCGCCGATGCGCATTGTTCACACCTCTGAAGAGGAGTCAGGGCAGATCTATATCCCGGTGATCAACTGGCTGCTCTACGCCGCGGTGGTAATTGTGATTGTCGGCTTTGAGCACTCCAGTAATCTGGCCGCGGCCTACGGCATTGCCGTGACCGGCACCATGGTCCTGACCGCGATCCTCTGTGCCACGGTGGCGATTCAGAACTGGCACTGGAACCGTTATCTGGTCATGCTGATGCTGGCCGCGATGCTCTGTATCGATGTGTCGCTGTTCTCCGCTAACCTGATCAAAGTTTTCTCCGGCGGCTGGCTGCCGCTGACGCTGGCGCTGATGATGTTCATCATCATGACGACCTGGAAAAGTGAACGCTTTCGTCTGCTGCGCCGCATGCATGAGCACGGCAACTCGCTGGACGCGATGATCGCTTCACTGGAAAAATCACCGCCGGTACGCGTACCGGGGACGGCGGTATATATGTCGCGTGCACTGAACGTGATCCCCTTCGCGATGCTGCATAACCTCAAGCACAACAAGGTGCTGCATGAGCGCGTGGTGCTGCTGACGCTGCGCACGGAAGATTCACCCTATGTGCATAACGTACGCCGGGTAACGATTGAACAGCTGTCGCCCACGTTCTGGCGCGTGGTGGCGAGCTACGGCTGGCGTGAGACGCCAAACGTGGAGGAGATTTTTCACCGCTGCGGGCTGGAGGGGCTTAACTGCCGGATGATGGAAACGTCATTCTTTATGTCACATGAATCGCTGATCATCGGCAAGCGGCCCTGGTATCTGCGCCTGCGCGGCAAACTGTTCCTGACGCTGCAGCGCAATGCGCTGCGCGCGCCGGATCAGTTTGAAATTCCGCCTAACCGGGTCATTGAGCTGGGCACGCAGGTTGAGATTTAGCGCCCATTGCGTAGCCCGGTCAGCGTCACGCGTAGTCCCTGCGGCACGGCGTGACTGAAGCACAGCTGCAGGCCATGCAGCTGTGCAATGTTTTTCACAATCGACAGGCCCAGGCCACTGCCGCTCTGCGCCTGACCAGGCGGGCGCCAGAAACGTTCACCAAGCCGCGCCAGCTGCTCGTCCGACACACCTGTACCAGTGTCTTCAACCACGATGTTTTCCGGCCCCAGCCGCAGCGCTATCCGGCTGTGTGCCGGCGCATAGCGCAGCGCATTATCCAGCAGATTACGTATCATCAGGCTCAGCAGCAGCGGATGACCGTTCATCACCGGCTCTGCATCAATCGTTAACGTTATCTCTGTCTGCTGCGCTGCGGCCTGCGGCAGATGTTCAGCGACCAGCGCCTGCAGCAGCGGCACCAGTGCAACCGGCTGAAATTCACTGCGCAGATCGTCCGCTTCAACGCGCGACAGCGTCAGCAGCTGATCCACCAGCCGGGTCGCGCGGATAATACCGCTATCGAGCTGCTGCAGCGCCCGCAGTCGCACCTGTTCATCATCTGCGGCCAGCTGGATCACCTCACTTTGCACGCGCAGGGCAGCCAGCGGGCTGCGCAGCTCATGGGCAGCATCGGACGTGAAGCGGCGCTCGCGCTGTACCAGCTGCGCCGTGCGTCCGAAGAGATCGTTGAGCGCCGTCACCAGCGGCTGCACTTCCCGGGGCAGGCGCGTCACCGGCAGCGTGGTCGCATCATCCGGCACGCGCTGCTGCAGCATATGCGCCAGCTGCTTCAGCGGCCGCAGTTCATACCACACCAGCAAGAGCAGCAGCAGCAGCATAAACGGTATCGCAACAAGCCACGGCAGCAGCGCGGCCGAGGCGAGATCGCGCGTCATGTCATCCCGGTAATCCTGCTCCTGCCCCACCACCACGCGATACTGTTTATCGGGCGACGTCAGCCAGAGCAAACGCCAGGGCTCATCGTCGTCGCGCAGCTGCTCGTCGCGAAAGCCGTCGCGTCGCGTATCGAACGCTAACCCGCGCCCGTTCTCGCCGTCGTTGAGCAGCGGTGTACCGTCGATGTGAAATACCGCAAAGGCCAGCGCATCATCATCCTGATCGCCACGATGATGGCGTAAAAGGGTTTTGGTTTTCGGTAATGCCGCGTGATGCAGGCTGGTGGGGTCGAGCGCCAGCAGCCGTTTGGCAAACAGCATCTGCTGGGTATCAAACAGTTCGTTAACCGTATCGCGCGTCTGCTGCCACGCGCTCCAGCCGGCGCTGGCACCGCACAGCAGGATCAGCAGCACAAAGCCTATCGCCAGCCGGACAAACAGGCTCATTCTGCCGCTCCCAGCGTATAGCCAATACCGTGCACGGTGCGGATAAACTGGCTGCCCAGTTTTTTGCGCAGATGATGAATATGTACTTCTACCGCGTTGCTGGAGACATCGTCATCCCAGCTGTAAAGCTTCTCTTCAAGCTGGCTGCGCGTCAGCACCTGAGCCGGATGTCGCAGAAACAGCTCCAGCAGCGCCAGTTCGCGGCTTTTCAGTTCAAGCGGTTCGCCATTGAGCAGAACGCTGTGGCTGGCGGGCTGCATGACAACATTGCCGTGCCGCAGCTCAGGCTGCAGCTGGCCATGCCGGCGGCGGATCAGCGCCTGCAGTCGCGCAGCCACTTCAGTCAGTGCGAACGGTTTGCAGAGATAGTCATCGGCACCCAGCTGTAAACCCTGTACGCGCTGATCCAGTGCGTCGCGCGCGGTGAGGATCAGCACCGGAATATCCGCGCCTGCAGCGCGCCACTGGCGCAGGATATCCAGCCCGTCGCGTTCCGGCAGCGACAGATCCAGCACCACTGCATCCCAGGGCGCTGCGCTCAGCGCCTGACATCCGGCCTCACCGGATATAAACCAGTCGACGCTGAATCCCAGTTTTGTCAGGCCAACCTTCAGCCCGTCGCCAATCAGCGTGTCATCTTCAATCAACAGAATTCGCATTGTGCTCTCCCCCGGCTACAGGCGAGTTATACGAAGCCCGTCCGGGCTTGTACAGGCCAGCAGCGCGATTTTCAGCTATTTTTCACGCAACGGTAAAAAAAAGAACCTCTTAAGATCCTGTTAAGGAGTGTCTGGTTTACTGGCTGACATTCCACCTGTTCACAGAAATGAGGTAACTAATGAAAACACGTATAGCGTTAATGACCCTGATTGCCCTGGCCACCGCACCGGTACTCGCCGCGCCACAGGGCGGCTTTATGGATCCCGCTGCGCCAGCCGCACAGAGTCAGCAGGCGGGCGGTTTTAAAGCCGGCGACACCAGCGTCGTGACGGTAAAACAGGCTGAAGAGATGAAAGATGACAGCTGGATCACCGTGCGCGGCACGCTGGAAAAGCAGGTTGGCGATGAAGATTATCTGTTCCGCGACAGCAGCGGCACGATGAAAGTTGAGATTGACCACAAGCACTGGAACGGCGTGACCATTACGCCAAAAGATCGGGTCGAACTGACCGGCGAGCTGGATAAAGATTTCAACGCCATTGAGCTTGACGTAAAACAGGTTCGCAAGCTGCCATAAGCACACTACGAGGCCACTGCCTAAGTGGCTTCGTTCATTCCGGCAGAGCACTGCCGCGATATTTCCTGCCTCTCTGCACTCCCTGACTCAAATTTTTCCGGTCGACAGCGAAACGTTTCGATGGCGATCACACTTCCGTGATGGTGTCGTTGCGTTACTATGCTGCTTTTATACACTGCTCCACAGCGAAACGTTTCGCTGTGGAGTGGATGAAATGAAAAAAGGTCGCCTGTTACACGCTGAACTCTCTCATGTGATTGCCCGCCTCGGGCATACCGATACGCTGACCCTTGCGGATGCGGGCCTGCCCATTCCGCACGGACCCCGGCGTATTGACCTGGCGCTGACGCCGGGTACGCCCGGATTTTTACAGGTTGTGGACATCGTCACGCAGGAGATGCAGGTAGAAAGCGCCCTGATTGCGGAGGAGATTAAAGAACACAATCCGCACCTTCACAGCCAGCTGATCGCCGTGCTCGAAGCCTTGCAACAGCACCAGGGGAATAGCATTACCATCCGTTACATCACTCATGAACAATTCAAACAGCAGACGCAGCGCAGTCAGGCGGTCATTCGCAGCGGAGAGTGTTCTCCGTATGCGAATGTCATCCTGAGCGCCGGCGTCACCTTCTGAGGCCGCTATGCAACCATTACTGCAACTTAAAGGGATCGAAAAGTCGTTTCCTGGCGTAAAGGCGCTGAATGGTGCCTCGCTGGCGGTCTACCCGGGGCGCGTTATGGCGCTGGTGGGCGAAAACGGAGCCGGTAAATCCACCATGATGAAGGTGCTGACCGGCATCTACACCATGGACGCCGGCTCGCTGCAGTGGCTGGGCGAACCTGTTGCGTTCTCCGGCCCAAAGGCGTCGCAGGAGGCAGGCATCGGCATTATTCACCAGGAGCTTAATCTGATCCCGCAGCTGAGCGTGGCGGAGAATATTTTCCTGGGCCGGGAGTTTATAAACCGGTTTGGCCGTATCGACTGGAAAAAGATGCATCGTGAGGCAGAGGCGCTGCTTAAGCGTCTTAACCTGCGTTTCAGCAGCCACAAACTGGTGGGCGATCTCTCAATTGGCGATCAGCAGATGGTAGAGATTGCCAAAGTACTGAGTTTTGAATCACGCGTCATCATCATGGATGAGCCGACGGATGCGCTGACGGATACCGAAACGCTGTCGCTGTTTCACGTTATTAACGAACTGAAAGCGCAGGGGTGCGGCATTGTCTATATCTCGCACCGCATGAAAGAAATTTTTGAGATCTGCGATGACGTAACCGTATTCCGTGACGGGCAGTTTATTGCCGAGCGCGCCGTCAGCGATCTGAGCGAAGAGCAGCTGATTGAGATGATGGTGGGGCGCAAGCTGGAAGATCAGTATCCCCATCTCGATCACTCGCCCGGTGAAATCCGTCTGCAGGTTGAAAAACTCTGTGGCTCAGGCGTGGAGGATGTCAGCTTTAGCCTGCGCAAAGGCGAAATTCTGGGAATTTCAGGGCTGATGGGGGCCGGGCGAACGGAGCTGATGAAAGTGCTGTATGGCGCCCTGCCGCGCCGCAGCGGCAGCGTCACGCTCAATGGCCGTACGGTGAACGTACGTTCACCGCAGGAGGGGCTCGCCAGCGGTATCGTTTATATCTCTGAAGATCGTAAGCGCGACGGACTGGTGCTGGGGATGTCAGTAAAAGAGAACATGTCGCTGACGGCGCTGCGCTATTTCAGCCACGCCGGCGGTAATCTGAAGCATGCGGAAGAGCAGCTGGCGGTAGGTGATTTTATCCGCCTGTTCAATGTAAAAACGCCTTCAATGATGCAGCCGATCGGCCTGCTCTCCGGCGGTAACCAGCAAAAGGTGGCGATTGCCCGCGGCCTGATGACCCGTCCGGACGTGCTGATCCTGGATGAACCGACGCGCGGCGTCGATGTGGGTGCCAAAAAAGAGATCTATCAGTTAATCAATCAGTTCAAAGCGGAAGGGCTGAGCATCATTCTGGTGTCATCGGAAATGCCGGAAGTACTGGGCATGAGCGATCGCATTCTGGTGATGCATGAAGGCCGTATCAGTGGCGAATTTTCCCGTGAGCAGGCTACCCAGGAATCCCTGATGGCGGCGGCGGTCGGTAAGCAACACAGCGAGGATTTAGTCGTATGAGTACCCACACCCTACCCGCCAGCCGCCGCTGGTTCAGTAAAAGCTGGCTGCTGGAGCAGAAGTCACTGATTGCGCTGATTGTGCTGATCGCCGTGGTCGCCAGCCAGAGCCCGAACTTCTTTACGCTGGCCAACATGTTCAACATCCTGCAGCAGACCTCGGTCAACGCCATTATGGCAGTGGGCATGACGCTGGTGATCCTGACGTCAGGCATCGACCTGTCGGTAGGCTCGCTGCTGGCGCTGACCGGTGCGGTTGCCGCATCTATAGTCGGCATGGAGGTTAATGCGCTGGTTGCCGTTGCTGCTTCCCTGGCGCTGGGCGCATTTATTGGCGGGATCACCGGCGTGATCGTGGCGCGCGGCAAGGTGCAGGCATTTATCGCGACGCTGGTGATGATGCTGCTGCTGCGCGGTGTCACCATGGTCTATACCGACGGCAGTCCGGTTAATACCGGCTTCAGTGAAAACGCCGATCTGTTTGGCTGGTTCGGTATTGGTCGCCCGCTGGGGATCCCGACGCCGGTATGGCTGATGGCACTGGTATTCGCGCTGGCGTGGTACATGCTGCATCACACCCGCCTCGGTCGCTACATTTATGCGCTGGGCGGTAATGAAGCCGCTACCCGTCTGTCAGGCATCAGCGTTAACCGCGTCAAAATTACCGTCTATGCGCTGAGCGGACTGCTGGCAGCGCTGGCAGGCACGATTGAAGTGGCCCGTCTCTCCTCAGCACAGCCTACGGCTGGTACCGGTTATGAACTGGATGCGATTGCGGCTGTGGTACTGGGCGGCACCAGCCTGGCAGGCGGTAAAGGCCGTATTATGGGTACGCTGATTGGCGCGCTGATTCTGGGTTTCCTGAATAATGGCCTGAACCTGATGGGCGTATCTTCCTACTACCAGATGATTGTTAAAGCCGTCGTGATTTTGCTGGCGGTGCTGGTAGATAACAAAAGCAGTAAATAACTCTGACCCTCACACAGGATTCTGTAAATGAAAAAATTAACTGCACTGGCCGTCATTCTTGGTGCCACCCTGAGTGCCGGCGCAATGGCCAAGGATACGATTGCGCTGGTGGTTTCTACCCTGAACAACCCCTTCTTTGTCTCGCTTAAAGATGGCGCTCAGAAAGAAGCGGATAAGCTTGGCTATAACCTGGTGGTGCTGGACTCCCAGAACAACCCGGCAAAAGAGCTGGCTAACGTGCAGGATCTGACCGTTCGCGGCACTAAGCTGCTGCTGATCAACCCGACAGATTCCGACGCCGTTGGCAACGCCGTGAAAATGGCTAACCAGGCAAACATCCCGGTGATTACGCTGGACCGTATGGCAGCACAGGGCAAGGTAGTAAGCCACGTGGCTTCTGACAACCGGTTTGGCGGTAAAATGGCGGGTGATTTTATTGCGAAGAAACTGGGTGACGGAGCAAAAATCATTGAGCTGCAGGGCATTGCCGGTACGTCAGCCGCGCGCGAGCGGGGTGAAGGCTTTAAACAGGCAGCTGACGCGCATAAATTTGCTATTCTTGCCAGCCAGCCGGCTGACTTTGATCGTACTAAAGGGCTGAACGTGATGCAGAACCTGCTGCAGGCGCATCCGGATGTGCAGGCCGTGTTTGCACAAAACGATGAGATGGCGCTGGGTGCGCTGCGTGCGCTGCAGACGGCCGGTAAAACCGACGTGCTGGTGGTAGGGTTTGATGGTACGGCCGACGGTGTGAAAGCGGTTGAGTCAGGTAAGCTGACTGCAACTGTGGCGCAGATGCCGGACAAGATCGGTATGATTGGTGTGGATACCGCAGACAAAGTGCTGAAAGGTGAAAAAGTGCAGGCGATCAATCCGGTTGACCTGAAACTCGTCACTCAATAAAACCAAAGAAAAGCGTGGCCACGCGCCACCCTCAGGGTGGCGCAACTTCCTGGATCTCTCTCTATGAGCAAATGCGCAACACTGGCGGTAATGGGCAGCATTAACGCCGATCATATCCTGAACCTGAGCCACTTCCCCCGCCCCGGTGAAACCGTTATCGGTAAGGCGTATCAGATTGCGTTTGGCGGCAAAGGCGCTAATCAGGCGGTGGCAGCCGGGCGTGCGGGCGCTGACATCGCTTTTATCGCCTGCGTAGGCGGCGATGACACGGGCGAACGCATCTGTGAGCAGCTGCAGCGCGACAATATTGATATCGCGCCGGTTGAAGCCATCCCGTCAGAGGCAACCGGCGTGGCGATGATCTTCGTAAACGGTGAGGGTGAAAACAACATCGGCATTTATGCCGGTGCTAACGCCGCGCTGACGCCGGAGTACGTGCGGCGTCATCAGCAGGTGATCGCTGACGCAGCGGCGCTGCTGATGCAGCTGGAGTCCCCGCTTGATAGCGTGCTTGCAGCTGCACAGATTGCGCGGCAGCACGGCACGCAGGTGATCCTCAATCCGGCCCCTGCGACCAGGCTGACTGATGAACTGCTGGCGCAGATCGACATTATTACGCCTAACGAAACCGAAGCGGAGATCCTGACCGGAATTGCCGTAACCTGTGACGCGGAGGCCGCACAGGCAGCGCAGGCGCTGCATGCCAAAGGGATCCGCACCGTGCTGATTACGCTGGGGCGGCGCGGCGTATGGCTGAGCGAAGAAGGTAACGGGCAGCGTATTCCTGGCTTTAGCGTACAGGCTGTTGACACCATCGCCGCAGGTGACACTTTCAACGGGGCTTTTATCACCGCGCGGCTGGAAGGCTTGGCGATGCATGATGCGGTACGGTTTGCGCATGCGGCGGCAGCGATAGCGGTTACGCGGCCTGGCGCTCAGCCTGCAGTGCCGTGGCGCCATGAAATCGATGCCTTCCTGCAGCAACAGGAATAAGCCCTTGGCTACCATGAAAGATGTTGCCCGTCAGGCGGGCGTTTCCACCTCTACTGTTTCGCATGTGATCAATAACAATCGCTTTGTCAGCGAGCAGGTGCGCGAAAAGGTTGAACAGGCTATCCGTGAGCTGAACTATGCGCCCTCGGCGCTGGCGCGCAGCCTGAAAATCCGGCAGACGCGTACTATCGGTATGTTACTGACGGCCAGCAGCAACCCTTTCTATGCAGAAGTGGTACGCGGCGTGGAGAACAGCTGTTATGAACGCGGCTATAGTCTGATCCTGTGCAATACCGAAGGGGATGAGGAGCGCATGAATCGCAGCCTGGAAACGCTGATGCAGAAGCGCGTCGATGGCCTGCTGCTGATGTGCACGGAGACGCATCTGCCTTCAGCTGAGATCCTGAATCGTTATCCCTCGGTGCCGATGGTGATGATGGACTGGGCACCGTTCGAAGGACGGGGCGATATCATTCAGGATAACGCCTTACTGGGCGGTGAAATGGCGACCCGCCATCTGATTGAACGAGGCTACCGGCGTATTGCCTGTATTGCGGGACCACAGGACAAAACGCCGGCGCGACTTCGCCTTGAAGGCTTTCACCAGGCGATGGCGGCGCACGGTTTAACGGTGCCTGAGGGGTATGTGGTTGACGGCGATTTTGAGTTCCAGGGCGGATTCAATGCCATGACGCAGCTGCTGGCACTGGAGCCGGTACCGGAGGCGGTGTTTACCAGTAATGATGCGATGGCGGTGGGCGTTTATCACGCGTTATATCAGGCGGGTCTGAAGGTGCCGCAGGATATTGCGGTCATGGGATATGACAACATTGAGCTGGCACGTTATCTGACACCGCCGCTGACTACGGTGCATCAGCCAAAAGATGAGCTGGGCGAACTGGCTATTGATACATTAATTCACCGCATGGGCGCACCCGACGCCAGCCAGCAAACGCTGGTGCTGACGCCGGAGCTGGTAGAACGCGGTTCTGTTTAAGCCGCTTTCTTTTTCTTTTCCCGGTTGGCGATCAGGTTACGGCCATCGCCCGGCCGCAGCAGCAGGAAGGCGGCGGCAGACAGCACGGTAATGACGCCCATAGTCAGAAACGTGGCGTGAAACTGCTGCACGGTTGTGCTTTCAACATCCTGATAAAAGCGCAGCACCGCCGCGCTGACCGCCACACCAAAACTGATTGAGACCTGCTGCGTTACCGCCAGTACGCTATTGCCGCCGCTGGCGTTGTCATCATTAAGATCGGCCAGCGTAATCGTGTTCATCGCGGTGAACTGCGTAGACATCGCCATGCCGAGCACAAACAGCCCTGTCAGCAGCATTACCGCGCCCTCACCCGGTGACTGTAGCGAGAAGCTGGCGATCAGGATGCCAATAATGATAGTAATGCCCACCAGGGTGCGACGATAGCCAAAACGGCGCAGCACCTGCGTCACCGTCGATTTAGCCAGCAGCGAGCCAATGGCCGTAGGTCCCATCATGCAACCTGCAATAATAGCCGGATAGCCAAAGCCCACCTGGAGCATCAGCGGCATCAGAAAGGGAATACAGCCGGTGCCGAGGCGCGCCGCAATATTGCCGAGAATGCCGACAGAAAAGGTGCGGGTGCGGAACATCGGCAGGCCGATCAGCGGTGCGGGATGGCGCCGCGCATGCAGTATATAAAGAAGCAGCAGTGCAAAGCCGCCAAACAGCACCAGCAGCGCCTGCCATGACGCAACAATGCGCTCGCCGAACAGCTCAATGCCCACTGAGATCAGCACCAGCCCCAGACCGAAAAGAAGAAAACCGGTAAAATCGAAGCGGCGTTTTGGCGTGGTGAAATCCGGCATATATTTACGCGCGTAAAAAATGCCGGCAATACCGATGGGAATATTGATCAGGAAAATCCAGTGCCAGCTGGCGTAGGTCACCAGCAGGCCTCCCAGCATGGGTCCGAGGATAGGGCCGACCAGGCCTGGCATTGTCACAAAGTTAAGCACCGGCAGCAGTTCACTGCGCGGATAGGCACGCAGCAGCGCCAGACGCGCCACCGGCATCATCATGGCACCGCCCACGCCCTGCACAATGCGCGACACGACCAGCATACTCAGCGAGCCTGACAGGGCGCAGGCCAGCGATCCCACCGTAAACAGTGAAACGGCAATAATAAAAATACGGCGGGTACCAAACCGGTCGGCCAGCCAGCCGCTGACCGGTATCAGCATAGCGACAGTCAGGGTATAGCTGATAACGGCGGATTGCATAGCAAGGGGGGAGCGTTCAAGGCTGGTGGCTATGGCCGGAAGCGCTGTATTAAGAATGGTTGCGTCGAGTGCCTGCATAAAAAACGCCATTGCGGCTATCCACGGCAAGCCAGCCATACTGCGCGCAGAACGAATCATCGAAAATCCTTCTATTGGTGGTGCTGGCAAACAGCATTATCAGAAAAGAATAGCATTGCCGTTACAGGCAATGACGTTGATTTGTGCCTGTTGCAGCGCCGTTTTGGCCATTAATTGGACATTTAATGCCTGCTTTTAACGCTTTCGCTCAAAAAAGAGACGCTCGGCTATTTTTTTGCAATAAACACTTGTCACCCGCCGAGAACTCCCTATAATGCGCCACCACTGAGACGGCAAAGCGGCAACGCAGACGGGCTCAGCAGGGCGTGAAGCGATTCACCCCGCCGGAGAAAAACGCTGAAAAAAGTGGTTGACTCTGAAGGAGGAAGGCGTAATATACGCCACCTCGCGACAGACGCTTAAGGCGCTGGACGCACCGCTCTTTAACAATTTATCAGACAATCTGTGTGGGCACTCGCAGGATTGATA
>NZ_MAYN01000005.1 GCF_001691555.1 Pantoea eucrina
CCCATATGATGTCTACAGACAAGATCACATTTTTGTTGAACTGGCAACCAACCCCATACCATATTCCAATTTTCTTGGCTCAAACCAAAGGTTACTTCAAGGAGCAAGGTCTAGACATGGCCATCCTAGAACCAACCAATCCTTCCGATGTCACTGAGTTAATTGGATCTGGTAAGGTCGACATGGGTTTGAAAGCCATGATCCACACCTTGGCTGCCAAGGCCCGTGGTTTCCCAGTGACCTCTGTTGCCTCTTTGTTGGACGAACCATTTACCGGTGTCTTGTACTTAAAGGGCAGTGGTATCACTGAAGACTTCCAGTCCCTAAAGGGTAAGAAGATCGGTTACGTTGGTGAATTCGGTAAGATCCAAATCGATGAATTGACCAAGCACTACGGTATGAAGCCAGAAGACTACACCGCCGTCAGATGTGGTATGAATGTCGCCAAGTACATCATCGAAGGTAAGATTGATGCCGGTATTGGTATCGAATGTATGCAACAAGTCGAATTGGAAGAGTACTTGGCCAAGCAAGGCAGACCAGCTTCTGATGCTAAAATGTTGAGAATTGACAAGTTGGCTTGCTTGGGTTGCTGTTGCTTCTGTACCGTTCTTTACATCTGCAACGATGAATTTTTGAAGAAGAACCCTGAAAAGGTCAGAAAGTTCTTGAAAGCCATCAAGAAGGCAACCGACTACGTTCTAGCCGACCCTGTGAAGGCTTGGAAAGAATACATCGACTTCAAGCCTCAATTGAACAACGATCTATCCTACAAGCAATACCAAAGATGTTACGCTTACTTCTCTTCATCTTTGTACAATGTTCACCGTGACTGGAAGAAGGTTACCGGTTACGGTAAGAGATTAGCCATCTTGCCACCAGACTATGTCTCGAACTACACTAATGAATACTTGTCCTGGCCAGAACCAGAAGAGGTTTCTGATCCTTTGGAAGCTCAAAGATTGATGGCTATTCATCAAGAAAAATGCAGACAGGAAGGTACTTTCAAGAGATTGGCTCTTCCAGCTTAACTCGAGGGGGATCCTCTAGAGTCGACCTGCAGGCATGCAAGCTTGGCACTGGCCGTCGTTTTACAACGTCGTGACTGGGAAAACCCTGGCGTTACCCAACTTAATCGCCTTGCAGCACATCCCCCTTTCGCCAGCTGGCGTAATAGCGAAGAGGCCCGCACCGATCGCCCTTCCCAACAGTTGCGCAGCCTGAATGGCGAATGGCGCTGATGTCCGGCGGTGCTTTTGCCGTTACGCACCACCCCGTCAGTAGCTGAACAGGAGGGACAGCTGATAGAAACAGAAGCCACTGGAGCACCTCAAAAACACCATCATACACTAAATCAGTAAGTTGGCAGCATCACCCGACGCACTTTGCGCCGAATAAATACCTGTGACGGAAGATCACTTCGCAGAATAAATAAATCCTGGTGTCCCTGTTGATACCGGGAAGCCCTGGGCCAACTTTTGGCGAAAATGAGACGTTGATCGGCACGTAAGAGGTTCCAACTTTCACCATAATGAAATAAGATCACTACCGGGCGTATTTTTTGAGTTATCGAGATTTTCAGGAGCTAAGGAAGCTAAAATGGAGAAAAAAATCACTGGATATACCACCGTTGATATATCCCAATGGCATCGTAAAGAACATTTTGAGGCATTTCAGTCAGTTGCTCAATGTACCTATAACCAGACCGTTCAGCTGGATATTACGGCCTTTTTAAAGACCGTAAAGAAAAATAAGCACAAGTTTTATCCGGCCTTTATTCACATTCTTGCCCGCCTGATGAATGCTCATCCGGAATTTCGTATGGCAATGAAAGACGGTGAGCTGGTGATATGGGATAGTGTTCACCCTTGTTACACCGTTTTCCATGAGCAAACTGAAACGTTTTCATCGCTCTGGAGTGAATACCACGACGATTTCCGGCAGTTTCTACACATATATTCGCAAGATGTGGCGTGTTACGGTGAAAACCTGGCCTATTTCCCTAAAGGGTTTATTGAGAATATGTTTTTCGTCTCAGCCAATCCCTGGGTGAGTTTCACCAGTTTTGATTTAAACGTGGCCAATATGGACAACTTCTTCGCCCCCGTTTTCACCATGGGCAAATATTATACGCAAGGCGACAAGGTGCTGATGCCGCTGGCGATTCAGGTTCATCATGCCGTTTGTGATGGCTTCCATGTCGGCAGAATGCTTAATGAATTACAACAGTACTGCGATGAGTGGCAGGGCGGGGCGTAATTTTTTTAAGGCAGTTATTGGTGCCTAGAAATATTTTATCTGATTAATAAGATGATCTTCTTGAGATCGTTTTGGTCTGCGCGTAATCTCTTGCTCTGAAAACGAAAAAACCGCCTTGCAGGGCGGTTTTTCGAAGGTTCTCTGAGCTACCAACTCTTTGAACCGAGGTAACTGGCTTGGAGGAGCGCAGTCACCAAAACTTGTCCTTTCAGTTTAGCCTTAACCGGCGCATGACTTCAAGACTAACTCCTCTAAATCAATTACCAGTGGCTGCTGCCAGTGGTGCTTTTGCATGTCTTTCCGGGTTGGACTCAAGACGATAGTTACCGGATAAGGCGCAGCGGTCGGACTGAACGGGGGGTTCGTGCATACAGTCCAGCTTGGAGCGAACTGCCTACCCGGAACTGAGTGTCAGGCGTGGAATGAGACAAACGCGGCCATAACAGCGGAATGACACCGGTAAACCGAAAGGCAGGAACAGGAGAGCGCACGAGGGAGCCGCCAGGGGGAAACGCCTGGTATCTTTATAGTCCTGTCGGGTTTCGCCACCACTGATTTGAGCGTCAGATTTCGTGATGCTTGTCAGGGGGGCGGAGCCTATGGAAAAACGGCTTTGCCGCGGCCCTCTCACTTCCCTGTTAAGTATCTTCCTGGCATCTTCCAGGAAATCTCCGCCCCGTTCGTAAGCCATTTCCGCTCGCCGCAGTCGAACGACCGAGCGTAGCGAGTCAGTGAGCGAGGAAGCGGAATATATCCTGTATCACATATTCTGCTGACGCACCGGTGCAGCCTTTTTTCTCCTGCCACATGAAGCACTTCACTGACACCCTCATCAGTGCCAACATAGTAAGCCAGTATATACACTCCGCTAGCGCCCAATACGCAAACCGCCTCTCCCCGCGCGTTGGCCGATTCATTAATGCAGCTGGCACGACAGGTTTCCCGACTGGAAAGCGGGCAGTGAGCGCAACGCAATTAATGTGAGTTAGCTCACTCATTAGGCACCCCAGGCTTTACACTTTATGCTTCCGGCTCGTATGTTGTGTGGAATTGTGAGCGGATAACAATTTCACACAGGAAACAGCTATGACATGATTACGAATTCGAGCTCGGTACCCCATATGATGTCTACAGACAAGATCACATTTTTGTTGAACTGGCAACCAACCCCATACCATATTCCAATTTTCTTGGCTCAAACCAAAGGTTACTTCAA
>NZ_MAYN01000006.1:0-162152 GCF_001691555.1 Pantoea eucrina
GAGAGGCGGTGTAAGTGAACTGTAGTTGCCATGTTTTACGGCAATGAGAGCAGAGATAGCGCTGATGTCCGGCAGTGCTTTTGCCGTTACGCACCACGCCTTCAGTAGCGGAGCAGGAAGGGCATCTGATGGAAATGGAAACCACGCAAGCACCTTAAAATCACCATCATACACTAAATCAGTAAGTTGGGAGCATTACCTAATTCTGCACCCTGAATATGGTTACTTTAAGCCTAAGGCTGTTACTTACATTAAACTCCTGAAAGCCCGCTCATCACCTCCTTGTAGTTTTGACAAGGAGCAGGATTTTTATTGTTCAATAATTTGAACCAAAATATTTTTTCGCCTTACTATTAGTACCCTATAGTTTTATAAAAGAGGGTTTATAATTTTACTTATGACAGGGTAAGCATTTACAAAAATGTGATGCGCTTTTCATTTCCTAAAACACTTCTCACCTAAACTATCAATACTTTTAACTTAATTAATCTCCTCTTAAATACCTCAATATCGAATGCTATGTCAGTGACATCTTAAATCATCAACACAAAAATTTTCATTAAGTCAGTGGTGGTTATATGAAACTGAGAAAAAGATTCTGCTTATGCATCGTAACTTCTGTAGGGTTATTAGCTGGTTGTATCAATTCCCCATGGAACCCCTTTCCTAGTAATGCAGGCAAAATAGAAGGGGTTGTGTGGTGCAACCAGAGATATCTTGATATGGTTGATGATTATCAGAAAATTGATTACGAAACTAAAAAAAAGCTGGCTTTAGCCAAAGAAGGTTACGTTTATGCACTGGCTGCTACACTAACCTTGCAAAAAAATAACTCTGACAAGCAATTTAACTTCATAACCCCTAGTTATCTTGAGAAAATAAAAGAGCTCTCGAAAGATAATGTGGGTTTTTTTAACGGCTTTGCTGCAGAATCATTTATATATAGCAACCAATTCACTGGGGAAAAAGAACTCATTGTTGCTTTTCGAGGCTCAGATGATTTTTTTAAAGATTATCTGTTCCAAAACCTTGCACCGTTTCCGGTTCAAAATAAGTATGCTCGCGAATATGTTAAAGAGGCTATAAAGTACAGGGAAAGAAGGGCCGGTTTTTTTGGTCCAAAAACAGTTGTTGTAGGTAACTCTCTTGGCGGAGGTCTAGCAGCTCATGTAACGAATAGTGAAGAGACTGCGAATGATATTACAGACGCTTGGGTCTTTAATCCCTCGCCCAGAACAGGTGTACTTCCCCCTCTAGGTGGAAACCCTAAAATCAGGCTCCTTTCAACCAAATCAGAAGCATTAAATATCTCTCAAAGAAAGGGCTTGGGAGTTCAGCACCAGAATGAATATACAGGATTTAATCTGATAAAAAGCAGCTCAATTTACAATCATTATAGATGGGTGCTTATGAGAGAAATTCTATGGTATGCCGACTTTGCATTTTATTTAGATTCAGATAAAAAAGCCAAAACCACTCCCCCACTGGAAATAATACAGGCACAAAATATAACCTCAGCACAATGCGGAGAAACAAATAAGATAACCGACGCCAGACGGAAAGAATATGAAGAGGATGTCAGTTCTCGTATTAAGAAAGGAAGTGTTGATTTAAAAGAAGTTACTGAGGTTGATAAAAAACACCTCTAAATTACTGCGCCAAATATATTGCGATAAATGGTTATCGTTAATATGTGATAAAGCGTTTTAAGAGCCATAAAAGAGACGACTTAATAAATATTGCATCCAAAGAAGAGGCATAAATCCACCACTAAAAAGGAACCATTAAGGATTAAAAAAGGTTCCTATTTGGTACTAAAAATGAATCATTAATGTACCAAAAAGGGCATTTTTTGGCCATTTTTTCAACTTTGCGTAAGGAATTTATTGACCAGCTTAGTCAGTGCCTCTAAGGTTGTGACAATTTCAGGCTTAAATCATACGGAGTTGTCACATGATTATTCATGTTGGTAATGGTAAGGGCGGCTGTGGAAAGTCCACACTGGCCGTTAACCTGGCTATTGAGTATGCCCGTCGTGGTGAAGATGTACTTTATATCGATGGTGATAAGCAGGGTACAGGAACTCGTTTTTTTAACGACCGTAATGAAGCAGGCCACCAGCCGATAGTTCATGCCATTCAAAAGTTTGACAATATCCGCGATACCCTGCTGGATATGAAAAAACGGTAATGCTCCCAACTTACTGATAGTGTTTTATGTTCAGATAATGCCCGATGACCTTGTCATGCAGCTCCACCGATTTTGAGAACGACAGTGACTTCCGTCCCAGCCTTGCCAGATGTTGTCTCAGGTTCGGGTTATGTCGCTCAATGCGCTGAGTGTAACGCCTGCTGATAACGTGCAGCTTTCCCTTCAGGCGTGATTCATACAGCGGCCAGCCATCCGTCATCCATACCACGACCTCAAAGGCCGACAGCAGGCTCAGAAGACGCTCCAGTGTGGCCAGAGTGCGTTCACCGAAGACGTGCGCCACAACCGTCCTCCGTATCCTGTCATACGCGTAAAACAGCCAGCGCTGACGTGATTTAGCACCGACGTAGCCCCCCCTGTTCGTCCATTTCAGCGCAGACAATCACATCACTGCCCGGTTGTATGCGCGAGGTTACCGACTGCGGCCTGAGTTTTTTAAGTGGCGTAAAACCGTGTTGAGGCCAACGCCCATAATGCGTGCACTGGCGCGACATCCGACGCCATTCATGGCCATATCAATGATTGTCTGGTGCGTACCGGGCTGAGAGGCGGTGTAAGTGAACTGTAGTTGCCATGTTTTACGGCAATGAGAGCAGAGATAGCGCTGATGTCCGGCAGTGCTTTTGCCGTTACGCACCACGCCCTTCAGTAGCGGAGCAGGAAGGACATCTGATGGAAATGGAAGCCACGCAAGCACCTCAAAATCACCATCATACACTAAATCAGTAAGTTGGGAGCATTACCCGTTTCCGAATGCAAAAAAGAGAAATCTGTTACACACTCATAACGCCCTTAGCTATTCTTGTCATACAGACATTACTTAGGGAGAGAGTTATGCGATGTCCAGGCTGTCAGAAAGAGTCGTTTTTATACGGTACACGTGATGTGTGCATGGATATAAACGATCCTGAAAAGGTGGTACCCGCCGTAAGAGGAAGTCACTGCCTGACATGCGGAAGGGTGATTATAGATGGCACGGAAAGTGGAATATTCGATGCCAGGCTACAGGCGCGAGAAGCGACTGATGCGTAATCGCGCGGGTTAGCAGGTTCTGAAACGTTATTCAGGTGTTTTCCTGTCAGCCAGGTTTGTTACAGCCACTTCCTGTTCAGTTATCCTTCATTCAGCCTGAAAACCCGCAAACGCGGGTTAACACAGGTTAAGCTGTTCGCTGCACCGTATAAGTTCTGTACGACAGGATGCCTGACTCCATCTTAAGATGTTCAGGTATAACACGAAGAAATCTGTTGGCTTGGCATGATTACCAGGTCAACGGACCCGATCTCAGTCATGCTCTGATCGATCGCTTCAGCGCATCAAAACTGTGATGACGGCAGAGGTCAGCTTTATCTGAAAGTATTGCGCACTCCGCCCGAGCGCTTTTATCAAGCTCATTAATCAGCACTCAATTTCAAGTGGCCCCCACTGGGCGGACATTGACGAGCGCTGTGCGTTTAACATAACGCCTCAGGGCATGATGTAAGATATGACAGGACGTGAAACAGTCGAGATCCCAACAAAAGAGCAGGCCACCCATTACCGAAGCGGCTGAATATTTTGCATTCAACATTTAAATAAATGCTGATTATTTATGCCATGAAAAATAAGCCCTTGGGCGAGTTTCCAGATAAGCGCTGATAATCAGGAATTTCCTTACTGTTATTTAAAAAGTGTCTGGATATGATTTCCGACGCTAAGCGGAACCATTTATCCCTGATGTTCATGCTTAAAGCATATCTTTAATTGTATATTTCTTTACGACTATTTCTCGTAAGCTTCGCCGGGGCGCGTGCGCACCTGTAGAGGTTTGTGAGCCTGAAATTCAGAACGGATTTTTAAAATGAAATACAGTACACAGCAAATTATTTTACACTGGCTTTCAGCCATTATTATAATCTGGGCAACCCTGAGCGGATTTTATGTGGCGTTTTGTCATCCCGATCAGCCTGTTAAAGAGTGGATAGGTTTTTTTAACGTTTCCCTGACAACCCTGTTTATCCCGTTTTTTATATTACGAGTGTGGTATCTCTTCAGACATGGCAGTCCGGCAGAAAGTCTGTTAACGCCGGGAGAACAGCGTATTGCGCATCTGGGGCATCTGGCTTTGTATGCAAATATTAGTGTAGTGCTGATAACGGGCGTGCTGATGATGAATCATGCTATCGATGTCTTCCATATGTTTCACGTGCCGCAACCCCTGCATAGCGTGAGTGCCATTACGTTTTTTAATCAAGTACACGTTCTCGCGTGCATGACGCTTGCACTGCTAATCGCCGGACATATTCTGGCTGTTTTAAAGCATCAACTTAACGGAAAACATATATTACGCAATATGTGCCCCTGAAGCAGAATGCCTTATTGTTTGGACCTTTTCGGTCAGGTGCAGGCAGTGGCAATGTTTAAGAAACTGTCAGGTCTGGCATGAGATTTAAACATTTACTCTCTGGCTGACCACTGCAGACGTTTTTCAGACATCCAGCCCGAGGGTGGCCGGGCTCGGTGTCTGTCATTAACGCCTGAAAGATTAATAAGAAGCAAAACGTGGTAATGCTCCCAACTTCAGTAAGTTGGGAGCATTACCTAATCACGCCATGACGCAGAAGATGGCCGCTGAGCTACTGGCACTGCGTCATGCCGCCTCAGAGCTGGTGGAGGTATCACGGGCAGGGCTGGAATATATCGACGCGATACCAGCGGATATAGCCAGCGCGTTTGATGCGATGCCGGGGTTTAGCCGGGACTGGGCCGAGGACACTATAAGTGAGGCCAGGCAATTACTACTGACCGGGCGGCTATAGGACTAAATTACAGGGACAAAAAACCCGCCTTAGCGGGTTTTGGAGGAGGCCAACGATTAACCAGCTTTTGCTTCGCGGTAACGTAAAGTGCCTGTGCGCTCTGCAAGGTCAAAAGACTCTTTAAGCTGACGCATGGCTTCCGCTTTACGCTCAGCGACGGTCATTTTCTTAATAGAAGTATCTTGTTTTGATTGCATAACCTTTTCTTCCTCATGTTATTTCTTTCCGATTATGAGGCGCTGCGACGACGTTCTATCAGCGCGACCGAGAGAGAAACGATATCCGCAAAGTCTTTCGAGGCGCTGGCTCTTAGCGCCAGATTCCATTTGCTGAGTATACGGGCATTAACAGCCAACTCACTTCCGGCCTTAATCCGTCCGTTATCCGCCAGCCATTCAGCCACATCAGCCCAGTCCCACAGCGGCAACTGATTTTTGATGCGCTGTACCGGAGAAGGAAAGCCGCCCTTACCACGCGCGCCGTCTTTAAAAAGGCTGATTGCCTGGCGGGACATTTCAGTACTGGCAGCTATGTCACTGAGTCCGACAAGAGCGGAATCAACAGAACTGACTATAGCGCCGATCCGGGCTGATTCAATGTGATCTACGGCAGACGCGATGGCGATGTCCAGTGATTCAGCCTCGCGGTCAAACTCCAGATAAACCGATTTGCCATAGGCACAGATAATCGCATCGCTGCAGCCGTTCGTAAAAAGCGCATCCTCAAGACTGACGTGGATGAGGAGATCTGGCCAGGACGCGGACCGGTGAGCCCCTGTTCAATCGGCCAGTTCCGCGACGGCGATTTTCGCCGTGAACATGCGCCGTTCCGCATTGATATTTCCAACGCCTCGCAGGTGGCTTCTGTCACCAAAGAAGTGCTGGCGGAAGGGTATTTCGGCAAAAAGCTGCAGGAGGAGATCCGCTTTCGTGCGGCACGCCGTCTCAGCATCAAAAATGCGCTGGAACAGCTGCCCGATCCCAACAACCGCGTCATGCTGAGCGCCAACAAAGATGCGCTTGGACTGCCTACACCTTCTCTCTACTGGGATGTCGACGACTACGTGATAAAAGGCACAGAGAAAACGCGTGAGTGCTATGACGCCATTGCGGCCCGTCTCGGCGCCACCCGTATAAAACACAGCAAAAGCGGCAAATTCTCCAATCGCCAGCACATTACCGGCACGCTCTCTATGGGACTCGATCCCGCGACCAGCGTGACCGATGCGTGGGGACGCGCCCATGATCATGAAAACCTGTTTATGGTCGGCACCGGCGTGATGCCAACGGTGGGAACCTGTAATGTTACGCTTACCGCGATGGCGCTGGCGCTGCGTACCGCGGATAAAATCCTGCAGGAGACGCAACATGGGTAAGTCCTGGAGAACGCGACTGGCGGCGGGTGTGCTGCTGGCAGTATGCACACAATTGTATGCGGCGGATGAGAGTACGTTAATCAAGCGTGGGGAATATCTGGCGATAGCAGGCGACTGCGGTGCCTGTCACACCGAAGAGGGTAAAGCGCCGTTCAGCGGTGGTCATGCCATTGCGAGTCCGCTTGGCATCATCTTCAGCACCAATATCACACCGTCTAAAACCGCCGGTATTGGCGATTACAGTGAAGCGCAGTTTGCGGCCGCGCTGCGTAAGGGCATCCGTGGAGATGGCAGCCAGCTTTATCCGGCGATGCCCTATACCGCTTATGCCCGTCTGACCGACGAAGATGTTGCAGCGCTGTATGCTTACTTCATGCATGGCGTACAGCCCGTCGATATCCGCCCGGAGGCTACCGCGCTGCCGTTTCCGTTTAACCTGCGCTTCAGCATGGCTGCCTGGAACTGGTTGTTTGCGGACAACATGGTCTACCAGCCCGATGCAACCCAGTCGCAAGCGTGGAATCGTGGCGCTTACTTGGTGCAGGGGTTAACCCACTGCAGTACCTGCCATACGCCACGAAACTTTCTGATGGCGGAACAGCAGGACAAGAATCTGCAGGGTGCGTCACTTGGCACCTGGTACGCGCCGGATATTACCCCGGCAACACTGCAGGGCAAAGCCCACTGGACGCGTAAGATGCTGGCAGATTATCTGGCGACTGGTCATGCTGCGAACGGCGCCACGGCTGGCGGGCCAATGCTGGAAGCAATCGATAAGAGCTTTTCACGCATGACACCAGACGATCGTAACGCGATTGCAACCTATCTGCTTCCCGCCACCCAGGCAGTGAGCGAGCCGGCAACTGCAAAAACGCTGACACCGGTGCAGGGCGATGATATGCCGCAGTCTCTGGCAGGTCTCAGTGAGGGTGAGCAGGTTTATCGGGACAACTGTGCGTCATGCCATAACCTCTCAGGTCAGGGGTTAAATGGCCTGCCGGCGCTGCAGCACCATCCTGTTCTGGATAAGCCCACCGCTGATAACGTGGCAATGGCGGTATTGCAGGGCGTCTGGCCGGAAAACGGGCAGGGAATGATAGGGTTCGTCGATTCGTTAAGCGACGGGCAGGTGGCCGCGGTCACCAATTATGTGATGCAGGATATCGGGCACAGCCAGGTAACGATCAGCGCGGCGCGCGTTCAGGCGCTGCGCAAGGGCGGAGACACGTCGCCGCTGATGGTGATTGCCCGTGTCGGCATGGCGGCGGCAGGTGGGGTACTGATTCTGGGCCTGTTCTGGCTCAGAAAAAAGCGCGCCGCTAAACGCTAAATCCTGGGCCTCTGCTTCATCGCTGAAGCGGAGGTTTTTTATACATTTTCAGGTGGAAGCTTTCTGTACAGACCGAGACATGAAGGTGTAAATATGACATTGCAAGGTACAAATCTGCTTCAAGTATGCCTTACACTGTTGCGGAGTTACTGCTTTCACAATTACGCAACAGACTTTCGGACAGGCCGCAGCTGACGGTCACTACACTGAAAACCCGCTTTAACCACTGTAGGTGACAGGTAACCACTATGGAGGGAAGACCGCCGTTAGTAAGCCTTGTAGATCTTATGAGTACACTGATAAAAAATATATAAAACATTGTGTTAGTGAATAACAGCGCAGCAAAGGCTGTTTTCAGCTTATCGTTAAAACGGATTTTGCTGCCTATAGTGGATATCTGAGACACAGAAATGAAATACTCATACATAACGATGCAGCCCTGACTAGGCGCTTCAAAGCATTTTATTGGGTGCATACCTACACAGTGAAGTTATCAATGAGAGTGTGTAATGATTTTTACTGGCCAAAAGCAGCTAACCACAAGAAGCTATCGAAATTAACAAACAGGCATCAACGACAAGCAGGACAGTGAGCAACTGGCAGGTTGAGCCTGATGGGCCAGCAGTACGTTTGAAGACATTGCAACGTTAGGGATGAACCCCATAATTTAACATAAATAGCATTATACGAACTGGGTGGTGTTTTTTATATTAAATCACTTTGGCTAATTTTGACCATTTCCAGCTATTTAGTGACAAGACTGCTTCAGCTCTTCATCTCATCAGTCAGACCAGTTGCACTCATAACAGACTGAATATTCATACCATTCTTTAACAGATTGTGGGCGATCTCGAGGCTGTCTTCCTGCACGCCCTCCCGTAAACCTTCTTCTCGTTCCTCCAGACGACCTTCCTGACGGCCTCTCTGCTCAAGCTGCTGTGCAATCGTCATCAGTTCATCTGCATGTTGTGGTACCCGCTGCGCCAGTTAGCGGATAAAGCCGCCTGCATCGGGGGGGGGGGCACCCGCCTGGAGCATATATATTACCAGTGCGTGCATCACTGCCGGACTCCAGCCTGAGCGTCGAGGGGTCGTAAATCGCGAACAGCGCAGGCGGCAGATGTAGCTTCATAAAGTCCCGCGCAGTCTGCTGGTGAGAGAGAAATGTTTTGAAGACCGCATTATGCGGCGCAGGCGTGTTGTTGTTCTTCATTGCGTCACCTGAGCATTTTCCCTGAGCTTCTATGATATTAACGAGGCTTGAATCAAAGCAGACTTCCTGAAGCCTGATATATTTCTCAAATTGACGGCGCACTCTGTCAGACAAATATTTTTTAGCCATTCTTTAGCGACTGCCCCAACCAAATATAAAAGAGTATCAAAGCGTTATTTATAAATACTATCAATAATAACTACGCATCAATACCGGATTACTATCCGCCAGCGCAGTAAAGGGTAACTACAGGGAGATCACGCGTGAAAGATTTTAAAGGTAACAAACAGGCTCTGCCTGTGCGCTACTGTAAACAGTGTCACAAACCCATGACGTGGCGCAAAAAGTGGGAGAAAAACTGGGACGAGGTACAGTACTGCTCTGAACGCTGCCGCCGCGCCGCGAAAGCGGCACGGACAGCAGCAGAGTCATAAGGGGTTAGTTTGCAGGCGCCGTTTCTTGGCGCTTGTCACCAAACCGTTCCCGCATGTGCGCTTCAATCTGCTCCAGTGACTTGCCACGCGTTTCCGGCAGCACCAGCGCGACAAAAATCAGCGATCCGACATTGATAGCGGCAAAAATAAAGAAGGCGTTGTTACCCACTAGCGACAGCAGAGGCGGAAAGGCAAAGGCCACTGCCGCATTACAGATCCACTGAAAAGCCACCGCCGAGCCGGTCAGTACGCCGCGTACCTGCATTGGAAAGAGTTCTGACATCAGCAGCCAGTATACCGGTGAAATGCACATCTGCATAAAGAACAGAAATACCAGAATACAGGCGAGCGCCAGCAGGCTCTGCGTCATGCTGTTCGGCATAAATACCAGCACCGCGCCCAGCGCCAGCTGCATTGCAATCACAATACATAACCCGGTCATCAGCATTTTGCGTCGGCCAAAGTGACTGATTGCCTTGATACCGGCAAACGTCGCCAGTACGGAAACTACACCATTGCCGATGGTCGCAGCAATCGAGGCGCTGGTTCCCATGCCGGTACTCTTCAGGATAATCGGCGTGTAGTACATAAAGGCGTTGACGCCGGTAAACTGCAGCACAATGCCCATGCCGCAGCCCATCAGCAGCAGACGGACAATCCACTTCTCTTTCAGCAGTTCACGCGCCGCGGGCCCCTGTCGTGCCATACGGGCGTTTTCGCGCATCTCTTTCATTTCAGCTTTAATTTCGCGCGGGTTTTCGCGCAGCTTACGCATGATGCGCATCGCTTCACTGAGGCGGCCCTCCGCGACCATCCAGTGCGGCGACGCCGGGACAAAGAAAGTGCCGATAAACAGCAGTACGCCCGGTACCATTGCCAGCGCCAGCATATAGCGCCACATTTTCGGATCGTGCAGCAGCAGACTCATCGCCGCGCTGACGATATAAGCCAGCAGCTGGCCTGAAACAATCATCAGCTCATTGCGGCTTACCAGCGGCGCACGACGCTTGGGTCCTGCGATCTCAGCGATAAACACCGGCACAGTCGATGAACCGCCGCCCACGGCAATGCCGAGTATAAACCGCATTACCACCATGATTTCAATATCGGGGGCTACCGTGGTACCAAAGGCGCCGGCGACAAACAGCAGCGCCAGACTGCGCAGCGTAATACGGCGGCCAAAGCGATCGGAAACGTAACCGCTGAGAAACGCACCTACCGCGGAGCCAAACGTCAGGGAGGATGTCACCAGCCCTTCGGTAAAAGGCGTAAGGTTAAGCCCGCCCTGTGCGGCAGGTAGTGTCATATAGGGCAGTGCGCCGGAAATAATTCCGGTGTCATAGCCGTATGCGAGGGCTCCCATTGTGGCCACCAGCACCACAAAAAACAGTCGTTGCTGAACGGTGAAATTAAGCGCGCCGCCGTCGTCCGGCGAGTCTTGAGAAGAGTTTTGCATAGCTGCATCCCTGTTTAAATGGCACACACAGCACGTTGCTGTGTAAAGAAAGGTATGAGTATAGGAGCGATTTTCGGAATGGGATCTGAATCACATAATTCGTTAAAAGCAGCGGGTCCCCGGTACTAAACCAGTAAGGTATGCCGTCTGCCTCTGTAAGCCGGGCGCAATCATATTGCTGTATCCGTTTCCGGTACGCCCGTGCCGGCCGATACCTTACCCTGCACTGCCTGAAAGGATGCTGCCTGATGCCCGTGAATTTTGATCTTAATGACCTCTATGCGTTCCGCGCGCTGGTGGAATATGGCAGCTTTCGCCTGGCAGCAGAGTCGATCTGCCTGTCGCAATCTGCGCTGAGCCGCCGGATTGAAAAACTGGAAGCGGCGCTCGGCACGCGGCTTTTTGACCGCACAACGCGTCGCGTTATGCTGACGCTCTATGGCCAGAGCTTTGCTGAGCGATCTGAACAGCTGCTGGCAAACGTGGAAGCGGTACTGGCTGACATCAATCAGGTAAGCCAGGAGCGCACCGGTCTGGTGACGGTCACGACAGTGCCTTCGGCTGCGTACTACTTTATGCCTGAAGTGATCCGGCGCTTTCGCGCACGCTATCCGCGGGTGCGGGTCAAAATTATCGACAGTAGCGTGGGCAATGTTATTGAGGCGGTCAGCAGCGGCCAGGCGGATTTCGGGATTTGCTTTGCGAAAAGCCTGCCGCCAGCCATTGAATTTTTACCGCTGGAAGAGGATGTGTATGTTGCGGCCTGCCGGCACGAACACCCGCTGACGCGCCGATCATCACTGAGCTGGGAGGAGTATTTTCAGCAGGAGTATATCGGGCTGGATAAGGTATCAGGTAACCGCTCCCTGCTCGACCAGGCGCTGGCGCATATCATTCCGGCCCGGCCCAGCATCTGTGAAACGCGCCACGTCACTACCCTGTTAGGCATGGTCGAGGCGGGCATTGGTATTGCGGCAGTGCCGGCGATGTCGATGCCCTCCTCAGGACACTCCTTACTGGCGCAGATACCGCTGACGCATCCGGTGGTGACCCGATCCGTGGGTCTGATTCGCCGTCGTGGCCGTATTCAGTCATACGTTGCCGCCGAGCTGGAGAAGCTCATTACTGAACAGTATCACCCTGCTTAGCGGTCGCGGTTACGCTGTGCATACCGGTTGCGGTCACAATTTTCTGCGCCTGCGGAGAGGCCAGGAAACTCAGAAGCGCTTTACCTTCATCGGGATGCTGCGCGTTTACCGTTACCGCGCCGGCGAAGCGGGTAATGTACTGCACATTTGCCGGCAGCTCACCGGCAAAACTGACACCCGGCACCGGCAGCAGCTCGCTGACCTGCTGGAAGCCAATGGCGTAACGTCCCTGCGCCACCTGCGAGGCGACCGGAATGCGCTCCACCATCTGCGCTTTTGTCTGCATCTCCCGATCGATCCCCAGCTTTTTAAACAGCTCATTACTGACATAGCGGCCGCTGGCGCTGTCTGAATAGGCGACAGACTTTGCGCTAAGCAGTGTCGTACGCAGCTCAGCATCGGTTTTAATCGCCGGCAGCGGATCGCCCTGCTTTACCACGATACCAATCGGCGAGTCTGCCAGCTCCTGGCGGGTGCCGGCGGCAATGCGCTTATCCTGCTGCAGATGCGTCAGCGCATCACCGACCATAATTACTACATCAGCCTGTTCACCGCGTGCCAGGCGGTTAGGGATAGCCTGCGGCGTCTTCCCCATAGAGGGGCCGGGGATAACTACCAGATGGTTACCGCTCTGTTTTTCATAGACGGGTGCCAGTTTTTCCAGTGCAGCTTTAAAGCCGCCGGAGATCATCACGCTGACATCCTGCGCCAGCACGTTGGTGCTGAACGAAGCGAGCATGATTGCAGTAAGGCTCAGAATCGGTTTATACATTATTTCATTCCCTGTTAGCGTGCGGTTTGCAGCGTCAGTGCGCGACGACGATAGAGATAGAGCGTGGCGAGCAGCGCGCAAATTGCGGCAAAGCTCATCCAGTAGCCTGGCGACGCTTTATCACCGGTATACTCAATCAGCGCAGTGGAGATAACCGGCGTAAAGCCGCCAAAGACCGCGGTCGCCAGGCTATAAGCCAGTGAAAAGCCCGCCACGCGCACTTCAGCTGGCATGATCTCGGTCAGAGCAGGGATCATAGCGCCGTTATAGAGGCCGTAAATGAAGGAAAGCCACAGCAGTACCGTCAGCATCATAGAGAAGCTTGGTACCGCCGCCAGCATGGTCAGCGCCGGGTAAGCGGTTGCCAGCGCCAGCAGCGTCATCGCGACCAGCACTGGCTTACGGCCAAAGCGGTCAGACAGGGCACCGCCCACCGGCAGCCAGAGAAAGTTAGAAATGGCCACCAGCAGCGTGACCAGCAGACTATCTGATGCGCTGAGCATCAATACTTTTTTGCCGAAGGTGGGCGCGTAAACCGTGATCAGATAGAACGCGGTAGTGGTCATCGCCACCATCAGCATGCCCGCAATCACAACCGGCCAGTTGCTCAGCAGCGTTTTAAATACCTCACCCATCGCCAGATGTTTACGGCGCGCGGTAAACTCCTGCGTCTCTTCCAGCTTGCGACGCAGAATAAAGATAAACGGCACGATCAGGCAGCCAAACAGGAACGGGATACGCCAGCCCCAGCTGCTGATTTCACCCGGCTCCAGCGCAGCGTTCAGGGCAAAGCCCATTGCGGCTGCAACCATAATGGCAACCTGCTGACTGCCAGACTGCCAGCTGGTGTAAAACCCTTTTCGTCCCGGCGTGGCAATTTCAGCAAGATAGACCGAAACACCGCCCAGCTCAGCGCCTGCTGAAAAACCCTGCAGCAGACGGCCGGTCAGCACCAGCAGGGGTGCCCAGAGGCCGATACTCTGATAAGAGGGGATCAGTACAATCAGGAATGTGCCCGCCGCCATGATAGAGAGCGTGACGATAAGCCCTTTACGACGGCCCACTTTGTCGATGTACGCGCCAAGTACAATGGCGCCGATAGGACGCATCAGAAAACCGGCGCCAAAGACGGCAAAGGTCATCATCAGTGAGGCAAACTCACTGCTGGCCGGAAAAAAGGTATGGGCGATATAGGTGGCGTAGAAGCCAAAGAGAAAAAAATCGAACTGCTCCAGAAAGTTACCGGATGTCACGCGCAGTATGGCACTGATACGCGAACGGGTGGTCATGGGTGAGGTAAAGGAATGCATCAGAATCTCCAATTGTCATGGGCGCTTTATCGTTGCGCCTGTCACGAAAGACTGGATCAGAAAAATAGAGTTAATAAGCGCAATAAACTCATGCACTGATGCGTTACATGCATTAATACAGACCCGAAGCTGAAAATCATTTTATATATTAGGTTGTTAAATATTTGTAAGCATCATGTCAGGAATATTCAGGCTGAAAGGAGATACATCAGCTTTGTGACCAGCTTCAAGCCTAAAGTCCAAACTTTTACACTCAAAAGCTGGTAATGCTACCAACTTACTGATTTAGTGCACGATGGTGTTTTTTGAATTGCTCCAGTGGCTTCTCTTGCCATCAGTTGTCCCTCCCGTTCAGCTACTGAAGGTGTGGTGCGTAACGGTATAAGCACTGCCGGACATCAGCGCTATCTCTGCTCTCACTGCTGTAAAACATGGTAACTGCAGTTTAGTTACACCGCTTCTCAGCTCGGTACACACCAGAAGATTATTGATATGGTCATGAATGGCGTCGGATGCCGGCCCTCAGCGCATTATGGACGTGGGCCTCAACACCATTTTCCGCCATTTGAAAAACTCGGGCCACAGTCAGTAACCTCGGGTATACAACCGGGGGTGATGTGATTGTCTGCGCTGAAATGGACGAACAGTGGGGCTAGGTCAGTGCGAAATCACGCCAGCGCTGGCTGTTTTACACGTATGACAGGATACGCAGGACAGTTGTGGCCCGTGTATTCGGAGAACGCACTATGGCCATGCTGGAACGTCTTATGAACCTACCGTCGGCCTTTGACGTGGTGATATGGATGACGGACGGCTAGCCGCTGTATGAATCACGCCTTAAGGGAAAGCTGCACGTTATAAGCAAGCAATATACGCAGCGAATTGAGCAGCATAACCTGAATCTGAGGCAGCATCTGGCAAGGCTGAGCAGGAAGTCACTGTCATTCTCAAAATCGGAGGAGTTGCATGACAAAGTTATCGGGCATTATCTGAACATAAAACATTATCAGTAAGTTGGAGTCATTACCCGTAAGTTATGGCATTGATAACTGTATACTGAAGTGGTCAACTAAAACTGGCCACCGCGTTAGAGTTTTTCCAGTATCGGTTTTCCGATTCGTTTGGTGGTAACCCACAGTTATATTCATGCGGCCTGAGCGCGCTGTAATACCCAACGATATAGTCCGTTATAGCGTGAGCTGCTTCGCTGAAGCTTACGTAGCCCGTCATCGGCACCCATTCGTTCTTCAGGCTCCTGAAGAAGCGCTCCATTGGGCTATTATCCCAGCAGTTTCCGCGCCGGCTCATACTCTGCTTGATTCGGTATCGCCACAGTAACTGCCGGAACTGCCTGCTCGTATAATGACTGCCCTGATCGCTGTGGAACATTAACCCCATGGGCTTACCGCGAGTTTCCCATGCCATTTCCAGCGCTTTCATGGTGAGCCTGCTGTCCGGCGAGAACGACATTGCCCAACCCACTGGTTTTCTTGCGAATAGGTCGAGGACAACGGCGAGGTACGCCCAGCGTTTACCTGTCCAGATATTGGTCACATCACCGCACCACACCTGGTTTGGCTCTGTTACGGCGAACTGTCGCTCAAGATGATTCGGGATAGCAACGTGCTCATGCCCCCCACGCTTATACCGGTGAGTCGGCTGCTGACAACTGACCAGCCCCAGCTCTTTCATGAGTCTGCCAGTGTCACGGGGCAGACGGAAAGCAAGATTGTTGCCTGTCTATAAATAAACTCTGTTCTCAACGAGACGCCTGCACTAAGGCCATGCCGGGCTGGCACGGACACGTGCGTATCCTGAAAGAGAAACCTGCCAGCACACTGATTTCCTCACGAGCTCAGTTTCTGCGATTTCCTGGCTTTGCAGATTCAAGGTAATTGTCTGCCATGACGTTCATCGCCTGTCATGAGTGGTTATATGTGAGAACTATCACTCCTTACAGCTTATATAAGCTATAAGGAGTGGATGTTATGGCTTGATCATAAGCTGTAGTGAGTAAACATAAGCTATAGGAAGTAATGTAAGTTCTGCTATTTTATAGCTGAGAAGCCGGAAATGCATATAAACCCTTAAAAATCAGCAGGATAATCTCAAGTAAGAAAGACTCTGACTTGTTAATCATAAGCTGTAGTGAGTAATCAGCTACTCGCCATCACTGCATAAGCTATAGTGAGTGGAATAAGCGGCAATTTGCGTTCTTTATAAACTGTAGTGAGTAAGAGTCTTCAGGGGGAGAGGTTATATAAACTATAGTGAGTGACCTCGACTCCTCAGCGCATAGATATAAGCTATAAGGAGTAAAACGCGCCCTTTGTACCACAGAGCTAAGCTGTAGTGAGTAGTTTTTCTAAAATTAATAAAATTCAGAGAGTTACTATAAGACTGTACTTACAGCCTCATTAATTCTTTGCTCTCCTGATAAGAGAACCACTCATCACAGCTTATCTGTTACTGAGACTTAAAAATCTTTTCCAGATCCTGAAGTGAAATACCGAGCTTATCCAGAAGTTCAATCTTTTCCTGCAGTTGCGGATCGAGTGGCTCTTTTGTTTTCGTTGTTGCCTTCGGTACTTCCAGCTGCTCCGTCTTGGGCGCTCTGAGCTTTGGATAGCGATTATGGACCTGGAAGTAGACGCTGCGTCCCTTCTGAACTTCGCTATAGTCCAGATAACCAATCTCTTTGAGCTGCTCCATCGCACGGCGCACTGTCTGGTTCTGCGAAAACACAGGAGAGCGCAGATTCAGCCTTTCGCGAAGGCGCGCCAGTGAGATAGGGGCCGGGTTCTTGGGAAGGCTTTCAATGTAGGTATAGAGCGCCTGAGCGGACTCACGGCGTTTAAGCGCGTTGATCGCCTTGAGCTGCAGTAACACCTTGTGATCAAACTCGTAGAGCTCGAAAAGCTTCGGGTCAGCCTGCAGGATAACAATGTCCTTTTTGGTATCGTAAAAAGCAGACTGGACCAGATGCGTGATGTATTCTTTTGCATCGTCGCCGCTTTTTGAAGAGAAAGAGATGGTAGTGCTGGCAATACGCTTCAAAGACGGGCTGATACGCTCTCTGAGCTGCTTTGAGGAGCGACTTGAGGGAATGCCGCAGAGCTTGGCAAACTCTACAAATGAGAGCTGTACCTTGTCGCCAATGACCTTGTCTTTGTGCTTTGCAAAGGAATGGATGATCCCGACCCAGGTCTTGAAATCGTTATCCATATCCAGGCGCGGGCCGACTATCTCAACCTTTTCATAACCTTCTGCTTTCGCAAGAGACAGGCGCGTCAACTCCTCGGTGGCATCGGTTGTTGAAGAGGTGTTTTTCTTGCTGTTTTTTAACGACTTAAGCGTAGGGACAAATACGCCCAGGCGCATCAGTGCCACCGGCTGCACGGTATTATTGGCATTCGGCGTCAGGGTTACGATTTCCCCGGATTTTGTGTCTTTTTCTTCAAAAAGCTTTGTTAAGTCAAGATTGTCGCTGGCCACAAGCGTTCCTGCACACGTTTCAGAGGATCGTTGAGCATGATCAACCGATCCGGATTGTGAATTGTTAGATAACAACTCGCCAATGATCGAAGTAACCCTCTGACAAGCAATCAGATTAGTTATCCACAATCAAAACGGGAAATGAGCGATAAACTCACTATAGCTTATGTCTTTTCCTAATTACAGCTTATATTTTACTTTCTATAGCTTATTGTGATCTCTGTATAGCTTATATTTTACTTGTTATAGCTTATGCGGACCCCTCTTCAGGCCAGAGCTGGTGCGGCCTGCGGCGATCGGGGATCTCTTTGGGATCTATAAAGGATCTCATTAGGATCAATTTATTGGGATCTATCGCGTGGATAAGTGGATAACTCTAAGGGCTTTCTGCTTAACAGGCATACTCGCGCCATCATCAACGGGTCATTTACAGCCGATCTCTGCTGCAGATAAACCGTCGCTGTAGCCACTCTTAGCCAGCCTGCATTTATGTGCTGGTGAAAGCCTTGAGGTGCTATGGGGTCTCACCCTCACTCTATGAAAGAAATGTGATGAGAGACCTCTCTGAAATTGTCTGAGGTGTTTTGTGCTCACTACCAGTTCGTCATACATTCCCTTTTAAGCGATTACTCAGCAATAATGTCACAGGATGAGGAGCCAACATTATGCTCGCATATAAAAACCCTGGTCGTATAGGACTGCTAAAAGGTATGCTAAAAATGCTCCCACTTATTTTTTAAGAAACTGTTATTAAATAATATTTTTATTTTATCAGGCTTGATTGTGTGTTTTTTGCACAGACCTATAAGATATTGAAAGCAACGTTATCAGCACAGCCACCACAACTATCGGACAAGTTCTTCGCATCAATTTGTACGTTGAGACGCTACAGATATACCTCCTCCTATGATTCAAGACGTGGGCAACGAACAGCGGTTCCAGTTAACAGACCATGTGGCGTCTTAAGTGGAAAGTAGTCATTATGAGTTTCCCTATCACTTCTGCATGTTTGATCGATAATTCTTATAAGCTGAACGTTAGGGATTCAGGGCCAGGCAGATTGGGCAGTTGAGTCAACTGTGAAGACTAAGCCGTGCAGAATCAGGATATTCAATGATGGGAATTTCAGGTTGAAATTTTCCCATATTGGCGAGATATAACAGTAAGTTAGAGCGGTTTTTTGGTGGGTATCCAATAAAAAGGGGAGATACTCACTGGAGTAACTCCCCTTCTTTTGCACACTGGATTGAAAATTATTTTGTGAGCATCTTTTCAATTACGGCTTTCACCGCATCATCCAGCTCTGCCTGCCAGGCCGCAGGAAGACGCGAAAACTCATACGTCACAAGACGCTTTTCGGCGTCCGTTTTTTTCCGCGCAAACTGCTTTTTATCGCTGAATTCCGCTATTTTTTCGGTCACGACTTTTTTCGCATCACGCGCTGACTTAGGTTCAGCACTGGCTGCACGAAAGTAACCAATAATCTTTGCCTTAACAGCCGGATCATCGAGCTCAGTGAGCGCATCATGCGCAATACGTTCGCGCACGCCCTCTGCCAGTTCTTGGACACTGATTTGCCTGCTCGCCGCTTTTTCTGCAATATCCAGTAAGGTCTTATAGTCGTTAATAGAGAGCTCGCCGGCGGAGGGAAAGACCGCAATCATTTCATCAGGTACCGACGCCGCCTGAAAAGCACGCGTGACTTTTGCCGGCGACAGCCCTTCCGCAGCAGCAATGTCAGACTGATTCATATGCTCCGGGTACATCAGCTTAAGGCGATTACCCAGTTCACGCAGTGTGTGCTCTTTTGCCGTCTGAATGTCGATGGCCAGCTGCCGGGCGTCTGAAAGCGACAGCTCATCTTTCGTCACTAACACTTCAAATGGCATACCGCTGTAAAGGCACGCGGCCCTGCGGCGTGAACCGTCCAGGACTTCAATATGCCCGTCTACCTCACGGCCAATAGCCGGAAAGAACTGCTGCAGTTTAATGGTGCGTGAAATATCGCTGACGGATTCTTCAGTTAAAAAGGCCTGATCGCGGCCGTTAATCGTGGCATCCACGTAAGTCTGCGTTTCGATGTCATCATGCAGAATCTTGCTAAGCGTAAACCGTGCGGTGGCACCGGATTTAAGGGTAAAAGTACGGGCACTTTCCGTTTCGCTCAGCATTTTGCTGAAGCTGGAGTTACCCAGGGTGCGTCCCATTTTCTTCAGTTCTTTCATTATTGCATCCCTCTGACGAACTCAATCCGTTTAAACACGGCCTGTGTAAAGCGTTCGGCTTCACGTTTGGCATTTTTAAGCGCTTCTGAACTGCCCGGATATGACTGTGGATCGGCACTGACGATGGTGTCGAACGTTTCCCCGCAGCGCTCAAACCCATCCAGTCGGGGCAGCGTGGCGTCCAGGATGTAAGACGTAAACACGTCCCGGGCCAGCCCGTGAGTCATCTCATGATCACGTTTGGACGTCATCTTGGACATGAAGCCGATATTTCCTTTTATACGCGGTGTAATCCCCTCCTCTTCCAGTTGCTCCAGCATATCGGGTAAGCGGGTGAGATATTTCAGGGTTGAGTGGAAGTCCACCTGCGCGGGCGGTGTTGGCGTGAGAAGCAGATCGCTTGCCGCAATGGCATTAAGCATGAATGCGTCAAGATGAGGCCCGGTGTCGACAAAGATGAAATCATAGTCGCTTCCCACCCTGTCGATAATGTTTCGGCGCAGAACTTCAGAAGGCAGTACGCCGGGCAGGTGTTCCTGAACCAGGCGATCCCACTGGCTGGCCACAAACCCATCATCAATGGAAGCCGGAATAATATCCACACCCGGAATGATGGTTGGCTTGATGATTTGTTCTCTGAGCTGTTGCGCATCAAGATCATTCAGCATGGCCTGAGCGGCGGTTTCGACAATCGACCCGATGCTGTTTGCCTGATTCAGGAACATGGTGCTGGATGCCTGCGGATCTAGGTCGATAACCAGATTGCGCAAATCATACTGCAGTAAGTCAGGGTGAACGCGTAATCCATGAGCAAGCGTCACGGTACTGACCGTTTTGGACACCCCACCCTTGAGATTGACGACGAAGATCACAAACGGGCCTTCGCCCTTATGGATGTCGCGGTATTTTGGCACCTTCCGGTGAGCGTAGATATCTACAACGTCCTGAACAGTCAGCGCGTAATGTTTCGCATTACCGGCATCCTTTTTGCCAAATACATGCCCTTTGGATTCCATTTCTTCAATGGCCTGCTCAACAGCACGGCGGCTGAGCTTAGGCAGGTTGGCCACGGCATTACGTGTGAACGTCTGATAGAACTGATCGAGACCGAATTCCTGGCGCTTATCGATAATGTCATCACTCATACTGCGCAACATAGCATTCGCTCTGCGCGCAGTTTCATCCACTCCACCGTAGTTACTTTTCATCATCCGCTCCACTGACAATTAATTTCGCCAGTGTACATTTATGAATGCTTTGTGCAACATTTTTCTGTATTCAATAAAAAGTTGTACAGAGCAGGTGGTATGAACTTGTCGCCTCTTGTTCTGCTTTTACGGGGGATCAGCTAAAAGGCAGCGGGTGAAATGCCGCAAGCCCCTGCCCTTTCCCTGTTTTGCATCTCACATATCTGGGTCTGAAAGCAGAATGAAATTCCCATGCGAATTTCAATTTTAACTAATTGATTTAAAATATTTTTATGGATTTATTTCAATGTGAAATTCCCATGTGGTTTACTGCTCACTCACGGTTTGAACAGAATTTTAACCTGATTGTCAGGTGGATGGACACACGCAGTTATAAGGCCACGATGAGTAAGCATTACGGGCAGTGAAAAGTAGCCGGGCGCTGATTCACTGCCAACAGATACTGCATTCAGCCCCAGACTTGTTGAATCCATAGAAGAAGTGGAAAGCTGATCAGGTCATGGCTCAGCACGCTGGCCTGTTTAACCGCTGCGACGATAACGTGCAGGTGTGTCCTACTCATGAACATAGCAACGGATACTGACCAGACACGAAGTTTCGCAAAGGCGACCGCCCCGGCATTATGGCCGCTGACTGTATTGCAACACATGTAATCGGATTGACTGTCAGCTCTTCACGCAGTCAGGGAGAGAATGCCTGCTGTCAGGCTGCAGATGAACGTATGGGCACACCACCTTTTGAATTCACCTGTTCGCTTGCCAAATTCATCGCTGAAAGCTGGGCATTGCCCTGCCCTCTTTTATACAGACTAAAGGGAAGAAATTCCGAACGTAAAATACCGACTCAGCATTCCCCGCAAGGATGCTGGTCAGTGTCCTGGACGTTCAGGCACCGTGAAAGCTTTGCCGCGGAGAGTTGAAAAAAGTAGCGGGGAATGGTTTAGTAAACGTTAATAATCATTCACTATTACTGCATAAGGCCCATTATTTTGTCGCTACAGTCTGCAGAGTGGTTTAGCCGCAATGGCGTGGAATGCTCCCGCGTCAGTGCCTGTAATGCTGGCTTTCCAAAACATCTTCATGATGAGTACGTCATTAGCGCCAACCTAACAGGTGTGGAGGAAATCTGGCTGGCAGGTAAAACCACGTACGTTAAGAGTGGGCAGGTGACTTTATATAATCCGGGGACCATTCAGGCGTCGCGTTTTGACAGTCAGTCCGTTGATTTTATCAGCGTGCACATGCCCCAGAGCGTCATGAAACTGCTGGCTGATGAGGACAGTATACGCAGCGACAGCCATGCGCCCGTTCTGCGCGAAGGCATTATTGAAAACAGACGACTGTTTAATGCGCTGTACCGGTTTGCGGCTTCCGCGCGCGAAGGTGAAGGGGCAAATGAAGAGCAGGAGCTGATGTTGCTGTGCGGCGAACTGCTGGAGACCCCGGCATTTCTGCAGGGCAATGACGAACAGAGGCTCAACATTGTGATTGAATACCTGAGAGAAAATCTCAGCGTTAAACCCCAGCTGGATAGGCTTGCGCAGATGGCGGGGCTGAGTAAATATCATCTTGTGCGCTTCTTTACCCGGCATACGGGTATGCCGCCCCTGCAGTACCATATGCAGCTTCGCCTGCATCACGCTCGAGACTTACTTCGCAGAAACGTTTATCCGCTTGATGCGGCAATAATGCTGGGTTTTTACGATCAGAGTCATTTCATTAATGCCTTTCGAAAAGTGATGGGGACGACGCCCCATCATTATGCTTCGCAGGTCTGCTCAGGCCACCATAAATTCCCGGTATCCTGATACAATGACATAGAGCGCAAAATAGCTGAAGATAAGGGCCGAGGCGATGTAGGAATATTTAAGCAGCCGCTGACCCAGCATCCTGCCGCCGAAGCTCCCGACAAGGCAAAGCACGCATGTCCAGAACATACCCGCTATAAAGAACCCGCTCAGAAACCACGATGTACCAGTCAGGCTATGATGACCCATCCGCGAAATCAGCGCACCGCCCACGGTGGCAAACCACAAGATGGCTGTGGGCGAGGACATGGCTAGTACAACACCCCGTCCGAACTCCCGCAGGAGTGGGCGAGCCTGATGAGATTCGCTGACATTAAGTTCTGCTGCTTTTCGGTATGCGGCCACCAGCATTTTACCGGCAAACCATAACAGCAGGGCTCCACCGCCTATCCACAGCACCCAGCGGACCACTTCATACTGAAGCAGCACTGCCATGCCTGCCAGCGCCAGTAATGCATAGGCCAGGTCACCGACGCAGGTGCCCATACCCAGCCAGAACCCATGGAAATACCCGCGCTGCATGGCAAGGGTGATCATGGCGATATTGGCAATGCCGATATCGAGACACAGCGATAAACTCAGTAAAAAGCCGTTTGAGAATTCGATCATAATAGAAAACCTTTTATCTTCTGGTCGTATTCAATCATGTCGACCGTTTTGCCAAGCCGGTTGAGCAGCATTGCAGCTTCTTCACGCTGATGATGCGGTGAATAACGTTGCAGGAACTCCCCGGCTTTTCCGGTATCACCTTGAAGAACGGAGAATGTCATTGCACTGGCCAGCGCGGTTAAAGCCGGTTTAACCGCGGCGAGATCCACTTCATAGTGGGTTCCATTCCAGTACAGGCACTGATGTTCCGTCAGCCATTTAAGCTGAATATACGCCGCCCCGGCATCGGGATAGTCGCAAGGACCACGACGCAGATACCGAAGCATCTCTAGAAGAAACACCCTCAGCTGATGCGTTTCATCCAGCTGCAGTGCCTGACGGGTATCCTCTGTGAGGCACATCAGCAGACCAAACACGTCAGCCAGCGCCTCCTGGATGACCATGGATCCCCATCGGTCCAGCTTGCTCAGGCTGCCGAACCTCATTTTTTCAATGACAATGGAATGGCCCAAATCGTGACCTCTGAACCACGCAATCAGGTGACGGGCACAGATGCTGCTTTCCGGAATAACGTTTTGTTGCCAGCCTAGCAGAGAGGCCTGGGTTCGGGCGAAGCGTTCGAACAGGTTAAGATACGTATTTGCAAACACGATGGTGCATTTTTGAGGCGCGTACTTGACGCCTTCGTCTTCAGGGAAGAAATAAGCAAAGTGTTTGGGATAGCTGTTGGCTTCGCCGGCAATCGCAAACAGATCAACGATTTTGTAACGGCAGCCGGGCAGGGCAATCAGCCGTGCATCAATATGGCGCTGCAGCCAGGTCAGGTTATCTGAAAAAAGGTCATCCACCACATCAGAAACTTCCTGCAGGGCGCGATTAGGTAATCCAAACCATGCGGAGTAATGCTGTGCTCTGGATTTACCCACCCATGTCGACATATAGCCAATACCCTGCACCAGTTCCTGTTCATCAAGACCGGCTATCTGCGGGAGCAGTTCGCCTGCGGTACGGGGATCTGAAAGCACATCAGCGCGCAGTTGCAATGCTTTTCGGGTGTCCGGGTCGGCAAATTCCCGGGCGAGCTTAAAACAGATAATGCTGAGCTTTTCTTCGACGGACTGAAGTAAAGTGGTACCGGTTCGCGTGGCAACCGGATGAATATGATTTGCTGCATCGGCAAGCCGGGTAGCCTGATGAATAAGGTCCAGCACAGCCGGAGAAAGTGAGTCTGGCAGCGGAATATCCATCATATGGATGTGATATGAATCAGCTGCAGGCCAGAATGGTGTCGTAAACATGAAATTCCCTTCCATAATGATTAACGAGATACTCACTTAACCAGTCCGCATGTTTTCGGTATTGGAAAGAATTGCGCTGTAGCCTCAGTTCACGTTAACGGGCAGGCATACAGCTACTGACAGCGTCTTGTTACTGTCTAAAACCGGCTTTAGCAAACCTCACAGTAAAGTCAGATATCGTTTGTCTGGCGCCGTGCGCATTGTCAGAGAGGAGAAGGGGAGAAATATGGCAGACCTGACATTACTTCAGCAGAACGGTATTTTAGTCATCACGGTTCCGGATGATGTGGCTGTCCGGGCCGGCTGGATGCCTGGCATCCGGCTTAACGTCACCGTTGAGGGTGAGACAGTGTCACTGACACCGGCTTCACGCCTGCCCCACGGCCGTAAAACGCAGGCGCATCTGCTGTCCGTTATCGATCTGAATGAGATCAGCTACCTCAACGAAGAAAGTCACGACGGACTTAATGACGCGCCGCAGGGTAAAGAATTAATCTGAGGGTCTGCGTTCATGACAGACCCGCTGTTTAGCAGGCCGGGGCCTGCCGCTTACCCTGAGCGTATTCAGTCTGGCTGATGTCGGGCATATTGCATTTATACAGCCTGCCACCTGCGCAGATATGAAAACCTGGCGATAAAGGATGTTGGTATAGCAGACAGAGCGCAGTATTGAAAAAATAGACTGTGATATATATGCTGTATAGACTGTAATATATAAAGGTGGGCGTGTGTGGATCGTTGAAACCACGGATTTATTCGCGGAATGGCTCAGAGAGCAGGACAGGGCGATGCAGCTGGATGTGCTTGCCGCACTGAACCTCCTGAAGCAGGAAGGCCCGCATCTTGGCCGGCCGCATGTGGATACGCTTTACGGCTCAAAAATCCCGAACATGAAAGAACTGAGGGTGCAGAGCAACGGGCGGCCCGTAAGAGGGTTCTTTGTGTTTGACCCCATGCGTAAAGCGATTGTCCTGTGTGCGGGTAATAAAGAAGGCGCAGATGAAAAGCGCTTCTACAAGACCATGATCAAAACAGCGGAAAATGAGTACCACCGACATCTGGACCAACTGAAACGGAGCGGGAAATGAAAACGCTTGATGACCTGATGGCTGATCTGACACCTGATGAACTCACGCAGGTTCATGAAAAAGTCGCGGCAATGCGACTTGATTCTCAGCTGTATAAACTGCGTGAGGCGCTGTCGAAAACCCAAAAGCAGCAGGCTGAAGCCATGGGTATTGCACAGCCTTCTGTTGCGGCTATTGAAGGGCGCGGTGAAGATCTGAAAATTGCCACGCTCAAACGTTATGTTGAGGCGCTTGGCGGTCAGCTGACAATTGGCGTCAATATGCCGGGCGGTGAGCACGTCGATTTTACCCTCTGAGTGATGCTGATATCCCGGTGCGTCAGCGGAATTGCGCCTGACGCATTTTTTCGACAAGTGCCGGTGAGCGCTGACCCTGTTAGTAACGCAAAACAAGGGTGTGATGCCTGGCTTCGGGGCCTGTCCGGTAAAAAATTTTTCATACAGACCCCTCTGAAAAAAAACAGTCGATGTTCCGTTTGCTTGCCCGGCTATAAAATGCGGGCAACTGGAATGTCATCCCAGCGCATGGTCCATGCCGGCGAAAGCATCTCACGTTTCATCTGCCACTCTTTGCTGACACCCTGACGGGCAAACCACATGTGCCCCAGCCCGGACTGATTAATGCCGTCCAGCACCTTCATCAGCTGCGCGCTGTTTGCCCGTGGCTTATCCTCATCAAACAGGTTCAGCTGACTGACGCCGTTCGGTGTGACGTCATCGAGTATAATGCCAGCCTTCATAAAGCATAGCCCGTCAGGCCAGATTCGGTCGAGCGATCATATCGTCCCCCGATCAAGTCCCGCGTATCCTGTGTGACCACCTTTGTCGTGATGCGCTCCTCAAATGACCGGCCGCAGACGATCTGCTATTTCGCCGGCGAAAACTCCTCGAGGTGAATGCACGATTCACCGTTGAGCTCGCGAACGGTGCGTTCGATCACTACGCTGAAGTTTTTTCGGATGAGGGCAGGGTGCGCGCGCCAGCAGTAGGGCGTTTTAAATGCCCATCAGGTTGAGCCTCTTGCCGGTGCGCCGGCCGGCCGGTCATTACCGGTGAAACGGCTGACACGGACAGCATTTATCTTCCTGATTTCAGTTAGCGTACACTGTTATCAGCATTTGGTGAGGAAAATGCCGCCTCTGGCGGCGTCAGTCAGCTCAGTCTCCTCCGCTGCAACCGGCCTTGAGCCCGTCAGAGACATCTGGTACATCCCGGCACTCCAAGATGATATTAAGCATCTGCAGGATATGGCCCACCGGCTTGTCTTCGAGGTCGCTGAGGCGATGGGCTGTGCGGACAACGTGCGGAAAGATAAACACTCTCAGTCAGCAGGCTTTGCCGCCTCCGAAACCAGTAGTGAATTTGTCCTCTTTCTGGCGGGTCTGTTCAGCTCCCTCCCAACAGACAATTCTATATGTTTATGTTCTGCCTAAATTTCTTCGGTACTCAGTCTCCGGAAACCGTCAAAAGCGTTCTGCAAATGCTGCGGAGCGGTAATACGCTGTGGCCTGGTGAAGATGAGTTCTAAGGCAGTCTTTGCTGGAACATCTGCGTGCCGGATGCCACAGGTATTGGGTGCTGAAGGAGATCGACAGGGTTACAGACGGTGAGGTTTTCAGTTAACACGGCCCTGCCTGTTTGTTAGACAGCCTTAAGCCGCTGCCTGACAAACAGGCAGGCTACAGGTGCGGGCGGCATAGAGCCGGCGATTATTTTGACTCATTCGAGCTGAGCCTTTTCAAGGCTATTTTATTGACAACACAAACGTGTTTTTGTATTTAAATAGTTGCCTGGTGTGATCTGTATACCCGTCCAATCATTCCTCTCACGCCGGGACAAAAGCCTTATCCGTACGGATAAGGCTTTTGTTATTTTTACGGTAGCTCCATTTACCCTGCATCTATACACATCACTGAAACGGCTCTGAATTTTATACAGAAGCCGTGTTTCTCTTCTGCGACCATTAGGCGTGATATTGACCGCCATACCCAGACTTCGCTCTCTGCGGTGGGCAATGGCCTCGCATTTGGCATCTTCCGTAATCTGATCCATCACTGTCAGCCAGCGGCGTGCAGCGCGTCGCCTTAAGCCCCGTCATTCCAGTGGTTCTGCTGCAGTGTTTTTCGGTTCCATATGCCTCCATTGGCGTAACTCCTGCATCAACAGTGCAACCGATTCTTTTATAGAAGTAATCACGGTTCCTTATTTAACCCAGCGTGCATTCTCAGAAAATGGAGTTCCGTGTGTTAACAGGAGCCTATTGATGTGTATCCGTCGCTTTTTAATGCAATAAGCTGGTGCCCGTCTCGCCGTAGTGCATGCGTTTCTTCCAGAGGTCCATCTATTCATCGTGCCATCTTGCGAGGGGGTTGCGCAGAAATATTTTGCAGTGAGCTGCATCATATTAATATGTTATTACATACCAGTTTACCTGTCATTGTCGAATACTTATATGTTGACAACAGTGCTGGTTCTCGAAGCCGAGCACCTGACACTTACCTTGAATGGCAAAACGATTGTCCACGCTCTCTCTTTTTCGTTGCTACGTGGCGAGCGCGTTTGCTTATTGGGCGCATCTGGCTGCTGTAAATCCTTAACCGTGCGCGCCATCACCGGTACGTTACCGGCCCAAACCCGTATTGATGGTGCGGTTCACGTCACTACCCGCATTGGCTCGTCCACTAGTTAAGCATGCAATGCTGCGCGTGCCGGGTATTGCGTTGTCTTTATCAGCGTTGGGATTTTTGGGCCTGGCGCAGCACCGCCGTCACCGGAATGAGGCCGTTTGCTGGCGGAGGGGTTACCCTATACTGAACGCGCTTGGTGGGTAGTGTTCGCGCCGATCAGTGCGCTAATTTTTAGCTTATGCTTTCCTGTATCAGTCCGCGCGGGCTGTCCTCAGACAGGTTGAAATTGCAGCCGATATAGGCCATCCGGTGCTAATAGCTGCTCCAAAATGGGTTAGTGCAGTACGAAGCATCCATATCATAATACGTCGCGGGCCCGGTCAGGCTGGCGGCTTCGTGAACGTGATCAATCAGCATGTTTATTATGTGAGCGCCCCTGTCTGCTCTGACGAACGAGTCGGCCAGTTGAGTAGGGCGGATGCGCAGAGTATTCATGGTGGACTAAGGCGTTGAGTGTCCCGTTCACTGCATCAGTTCGTACAGCGGCATGCCATGCGGTACGCTGGTCAGCGCGGTCACTGCTGAGGCACGCCCCCGGCTGCTGGTTGTCATTCCGCCGCTTGTGCAGAACATAATTACATACGACTCTCAAAGGTGATTTACTCTCTTTCCGGAGAGCATGTTAACCCCCTGTATTAATTTCCAACCGCTGGGGTAGCTCACTTTTGCATCGTTGGTGACAGCAAAGACAGATGGGTTGATAACAAATAGTCTCGGAGAGAAAAGAGGTGATGAGAAAACGGCATGGCTTTTGCTTGACTCACTTTTTCGCATCAAAGGGTGAGGGAGCAATGGATGACGCACTGAGTTGGTTACAGGCCTCAAGGCAAAGCGATATTGCCAGCCTGCAACGCCTACGCCAGACCGGCAAACTCATTACCACCGTCAGCGAGCTGGTGCATCAGCTTCAGCGCGAGCGGGGGGCGAGCAATCTGTGGATATGTTCAGAAGGCAGGTTTTACGGCGAGCAGCGGCTCGCCAGTGAGCAGGATGTGACGCGCTGCCAACGGGATTTTTGCCAGGCCTTACCCAGGGTTGAAGCCCAGCCGGGATACAGCCGCTTCTGCAACCTGATCGCCGCCGCGCTGCAGGCCCTGGCCGGATTACCGGCGTTGCGCCAGCAGATTACGCAACAGCAGATCGCGCACGCGCAGGCCGTTGCGGCGTTCAGTACCATTATCCGTAGCTTACTGAACCTGGTCTTTGAGGCCGCCGACACCGCCAGCCATCCTGACATTACCCGCGCGCTCATTGCGCTGTTCAGCTTTATGCAGGGCAAAGAGCTGACGGGACAGGAACGCGCCCTGGGAGCGGCCGGCTTTGCTGCCGGACAATTCAGCGCGGAGCAGCGCAGCGCCATGGTGGCCTTAATTGAAGCAGAGGAACAAAGCTTTTCGACCTTCCAGCAGTTTGCCGATGAGGCGGTTTTACACCACTGGCAGCCGCTGGCGCAGGCCAGTCGTGAAATTGAACGACTGCGACGCATTGCCTGTACCGACGGTCGGCGGGACGACAGTGGCGCGCTGCACTGGTTTTCGCTGCTGTCACAGCGCATCGACCAAATGAAATTGCTGGAGGATCGGCTGTCAGCCACGCTGATGTTGCGCTGCCGTGAGGCGATCGCACTGGCACAGCATCAGGCAGCTGAACCTCTGCATGTGGCGCAGTCAGGCTGCGATTTTACTTTATATGTCTCCGGTGTGGACTGGCTGCCCACCGAGTCCGGTGCGCTGAACAGCGACGGGCTGGCACCCCAGCTAGGTCGTTCACTGCTGTCGTTGATCACGGAGCAGTCTCAGCGTTTACAGCATCAGGCCAATGAGCTGGCCACCCTGCGCGCCACGCTGGAAGAGCGGAAACTGCTCGACCAGGCCAAAACCTGGCTGATGCAGCAGCATGGGCTGAGTGAAGAGCACGCTTGGCAACGGCTGCGTAAAAGCGCGATGGATCAGAATAAACGGCTACCGGAAATCGCCCAGGCGATCGTCACGGTGGCAGCCACAATGAAGAGATAACTCTAAAGCGTTAGCTGCACAATGCTTGTGCGTGGTCTGCGTCACAAACGTGCAAAATCGGTTAAGAAAGCAGCCCGGCGAAAGCCCTGATCGCCACGCGCAGGGCCGTTTCAAAGCTGGCATGCAGTTTGCTTTACCCTATTAAGTGTATGCATTTGCTTTGCCAACGGCGGTAAAGCGAGTGCTTTTGGATAAAGGCGTCCATCTCCCTGTGAAAGCAGTGGAGAGGACGCCTTTTTTTATTTCCTGAGGGTGGCAAAAAATGAGCAAATCGCCAGTTTCACTGTCTCGACGTCAACTGCTGTTATCCAGCGCCGCCGCTGGCGGGCTGTGGCTGTTGCCGGGATTGCGCAACGCCGTATGGGCGGCGGGTTCCGATGCGCCAGAAAAAGCCACCGTGCGGGTGGGATTTATTCCACTGACCGACTGTGCGCCGGTCGTCATGGCCTCGGTGAAAGGCTTCGACAAAAAATATGGTCTGATGCTACAGCCCAGTAAAGAAGCCAGTTGGGCAGCCGTCCGCGACAAACTGATCTCCGGTGAGCTCGATGCGGCACACGTCCTGTACAGCATGATCTATGGCCTGCAACTGGGCGTTGCCGGCCCTCAGCATGCGATGGCGAACCTGATGACGCTCAATAACAATGGCCAGGCAATCTCCCTGTCGAGCCAGCTTAAAGCGCAAAAGGTCACCGATGCCGCCAGCCTGAAAAAGACCATCGACAGCAAGGCCAAAGGCAGTCTCACCTTTGCGCATACCTTTCCGACCAGTACCCACGCGATGTGGCTCTACTACTGGCTGGCGAATGCCGGCATCAATCCATTTGATGACGTGCGCACTGTCGTCGTACCGCCGCCGCAGATGGTGATGAATATGAAGATTGGCAATATGAGCGGCTTCTGCGTGGGCGAGCCGTGGAATCAGCGCGCCATCAGTGATGATATTGGTTTTACCGTCGCTACCAGTCAGCAGATTTGGCCCGATCACCCCGAAAAAATTCTTGGCACCCGCGCCGCGTGGGTGAAAGAGAATCCCAATACGGCGCGCGCGCTGACGGCGGCTGTCCTGGAGGCGGCACGCTGGATCGATGCCTCCGATGATAACCGCCGCGAAACGGCGCAGGTGCTGGCCGGACGCGCCTGGATCAACACCAAACCTGAGATTCTGCAGGGTCGCATGCTCGGCCAGTACGAAAACGGGCTGGGACAGAAATGGCAGGACCCGCATGCGATGCGCTTCTTCCATGACGGCAGCGTCAGTTTCCCGTATCTGTCCGATGGCATGTGGTTCCTCACCCAGCTGAAGCGCTGGGGAATGCTGACCGAGGATCCGGACTATCTGGGCGTCGCAAAGCAGATCAACCGAATTGATATCTACAAACAGGCAGCGAGCGCCGTCGGCAACATCACGTTGCCCGGCAGTGAGATGCGCAGCAGCACCCTGATCGACGGCAAGGTGTGGGATGGCACGAATCCTGCCGTTTACGCCGCCAGCTTTGCCATTAACCACAAAGAGAGGTCGTGATGAAAAGCCAGACTCGCTCCCTGACGCAGCCTGAGACGCTGCCCACCCGGGCCACGGTGGTGCCCCTTCAGGTCACGCCAAAAAAGATGCGCTCGCCTGCGCGCCTGCGTCCGATTTTGCAGCGTGCCATTCCCGCGCTGTGCGGTGTGATGCTTCTGCTTCTGATCTGGCAGATCGCGGCCCTTTCCAGCAAAGGCTTTCCCGGCCCGTACGCCACCTGGGAAGCGGCGAAAATCCTGTTCGCCGATCCGTTATATAACAACGGCCCCAACGATCAGGGCATCGGCTGGAATGTGCTGGCCTCGCTGCAGCGCGTCGCTATCGGCTTTGGTCTGGCCGCGCTGGTAGGGATTCCCGCAGGCTTTCTGCTGGGGCGTTTTGCCTTTGTGGCACGCATGTTCAATCCGGTTATCGCGCTACTGCGTCCGGTCAGCCCGCTAGCCTGGCTGCCTATCGGCCTGCTGCTGTTCCAGCGCGCCGAACCGGCCTCCAGCTGGACCATTTTTATCTGTTCTATCTGGCCGATGATTATTAATACCGCAGAAGGTGTACAGCGCATTCCACAGGATTACCTCAATGTGGCGCGCGTGCTGCAACTGTCGGAATGGACCATCCTGCGCCGCATCCTGTTTCCCGCCGTTCTGCCTGCGGTGCTGACCGGGGTCCGCCTGTCGATTGGTATCGCCTGGCTGGTGATCGTGGCTGCCGAAATGCTGACGGGAGGCCTGGGGATCGGCTTCTGGATCTGGAACGAATGGAACAACCTCAATGTTGAAAACATCCTGATTGCCATTTTGCTGATTGGCGTCGTCGGCCTGCTACTGGAGCAGGGACTGATGCTGCTGGCGCGTCGCTTTAGCTGGGATAAATAAGGGGAACACTATGCAACCTATCATTCGTGTACAGCAGGTCAGCCAGCGTTTTACCACTTCCGGCGGCGATTTTCTGGCGCTCGATAATGTCAGCTTTGATATTCATCAGGGGGAAACCCTGAGCCTGATCGGCCACTCCGGCTGTGGTAAATCCACGCTGCTCAACCTGATAGCCGGTTTAACCCGACCTACCAGCGGCGTCCTGTTATGCGATAACCGCGAAGTCACCGGCCCCGGCCCTGAGCGCGCCGTTGTGTTTCAAAACCACTCGCTGTTGCCCTGGCTGACGGCGTATCAGAACGTTGAGCTGGCGGTGGAGCAGGTGTTTAAAGGCAAGATGAACAAGGCGGAAATGCGTGACTGGATCGAGCACAACCTGAACCAAGTGCAAATGAGTCATGCCATGCATAAACGCCCCAGCGAGATCTCCGGCGGCATGAAGCAGCGTGTCGGTATCGCCCGCGCGCTGGCAATGAAACCTCGCGTGCTGCTGCTCGACGAACCCTTCGGTGCGCTGGATGCCTTAACGCGCGCGCATCTGCAGGACAGCGTCATGCGCATCCAGCAGGCGCTGAACACCACCATCGTCCTGATTACCCATGATGTGGATGAAGCCGTGTTGCTGTCCGATCGGGTACTGATGATGACCAACGGTCCGGCGGCGCAGGTGGGCGATATCCTGACGATCGACCTGGTCCGGCCGCGTTCACGCGTGGCGCTGGCGGATGACGTGCGTTATCACCAGCTGCGCCAGAAAGTGCTGCATTTTCTCTACGAAAAACAGACTTCGGCGGCATAAGGACGACACCATGAGACAACGGCTGCTGGTTGCGGGTAACGGGATGGCGGGCATGCACATGGTAGAAACTCTGTTGCAGCTGGCGCCGATGCGTTACGACATCACTGTGATTGGCCGTGAGCCGCACGGCAACTATAACCGTGTGCTGTTGTCGCCGCTGCTGGCCGGAGAAACCACCGTTGAGCAAACGCTGATCCACGACCCTGACTGGTATCACCGTCACGGCATAACATTGCGGGTGGGAGAGACGGTGGAACAGGTGAATATTGCTGAGCGGACCTTACGCACCGACCAGCGCCTGCTGCACTGGGACCGCCTGGTACTGGCGACCGGATCGCAGCCCTGCAGGCCGTCTGTTCCAGGCAGCGACCTGCCGCATGTCAGCACGTTTCGCACGCTGCAGGATGTGAACACTTTGCTGGCCGGGCACGGTCCGGTAGTGGTGGTCGGTGGGGGCTATCTGGGTATTGAAGCCGCCGCCGGACTTCAGGCGCAGGGACGTCAGGTCACGCTGATTCATCGTCAGTCACGTTTGCTGGACAGACAGCTGGATATCAGGGCAGGGGAATTACTGCTGGCTCAGCTCCGGGCGCGCGACATTCGCTGTGAACTGAATGCCAGCCTTGCGGCGGTCCGGACGGATAGCGTGATCCTCCATGATGGCCGTGCGCTGGCTGCGCAGCAGGTGGTGATGGCCATTGGTGTCCAGCCGGCGATCGCCCTGGCGCAGGCCGCCGGTATTCCCTGTCAGCGCGGCATTCTGGTGGATCGCCAGTTGCGCACTGCGCACGCCGGAATTTATGCCGTAGGCGAATGTTGTGAAATCAGCGGCGAGACCTTCGGTCTGGTCGCGCCCTGTCTGGCCCAGGCAAAGATTCTGGCGGCGCAACTGGCCGATCGGCCTCAGGGAGATTTCTACAGTGCGGCCACGGGCACCCGTCTCAAAGTCAGCGGCATTTCCCTGTTTAGCGCTGGTGACGTTCGCGAAGCCCCGTCTGTCACCAGTTTTGACCCGATCGCCGGGCACTATCGCCGCCTGTTCCTCAAAGACGGCCGACTGAACGGCGTGCTGCTGTATGGCGACTGCCAGCAAAGTGGCGCGCTGCTGAACCAACTCCATAATGCCGGACCGGTTTCTGTGAATACGCTGTTCGGCCTTGATGAACCTGAAACGCAGCCGCTGGCTGCAGGAAACCCTGTGATGAGCCAAACGAAACCTGTATTAGCCGTGGTGGGTCACGGCATGGTCAGCCACCATTTTCTGGAGCAGCTGGTCGCCCGTAACCTGCATCAGCATTATCACATTGTGGTCTACGGCGAAGAGCGCTATCAGGCTTACGATCGGGTTCACCTTTCTGAGTATTTCACCGGTAAAACGGCAACAGAGTTGTCGCTGGTGAGCGAGGATTTTTTTACCCGGAACGCAATTGAACTGCGCAGCGGTTGCCGGGTAGAGGCGATCGATCGCCAGCAGCGCAGCCTGCGTGACAGCGCGGGACGTGAGCTGGCCTGGGATAAGCTGGTGTTGGCCACCGGCTCCCGCGCCTTTGTACCACCGGTACCCGGCCATGACGCCGGGCGCTGCTTTGTCTACCGCACGCTGGACGATCTGGATGCCATCGCAGCTTGTGCCCGCCAGAGTCAGCGCGGCGTGGTGATCGGCGGCGGGCTGCTGGGGCTGGAAGCCGCCAATGCGCTGAAGCAGCTGGGGCTGGAGACGCACGTGGTTGAGTTTGCGCCGCGCCTGATGGCCGTGCAACTGGATGACGGCGGGGCGCTGATGCTGCGGCAAAAGATCGACTCGCTGGGCGTGACGGTGCATACCTCGAAGCAGACCGAACAGATTGCCACCCAGCCTGACGGCAGTCTGGTGCTGCACTTTGCCGATGGCGGCGAGCTGGCCACAGATCTGGTGCTGTTCTCTGCCGGTATCCGCCCGCGTGATGAGCTGGCCCGGAGCGTCGACATCAGCGTGGGGCCGCGCGGCGGCATTACCATCAATGATCAATGCCAGACGAGTGACAGCGACATTTATGCTATCGGCGAATGCGCGTTGTGGAACGGGCAGATTTTTGGCCTGGTAGCGCCTGGCTACCAGATGGCGCGTGTGCTGGCCGGGCATCTGGCGGCCGAACCGGCGCAGTTCACCGGTGCCGACATGAGCACTAAACTGAAGCTGCTGGGCGTAGAAGTCGCCTCCTTTGGCGATGCGCACGGCAAAACGCCGGGCAGCCTGAGCTACCACTGGGCCAACGGGCCAAAAGGCATTTACAAGAAGATCGTGGTTAGCGCCGACAATGCACGACTGCTGGGCGGCGTGCTGGTGGGAGACAGCAGCGACTATGCCACGCTCCTGCAAATGATGTTAAACGCCATGCCGCTGCCGACGGCAGCGGAAGCGCTGATTTTGCCTGCGTTGAATGGCGCGCCGGCCAAAGGGTTGGGCGTCGCTGCGCTGCCGGACAGTGCCCAGGTGTGTTCCTGCCATAACGTCAGTAAAGGCGATATCTGCCATGCAGTGCAGAGTGGCTGTGGCGATATGGCCAGTATAAAAAGCTGCACCAAAGCCGCAACAGGCTGTGGCGGCTGCGCCGCGCTGGTAAAACAGGTGATGGAGCTTCAGCTGGAAAACCTGGGCGTCGCTGTTAAAAAAGACATCTGTGAGCACTTCGCCTATTCTCGTCAGGAGCTGTATCACCTGATCCGTATTAATGGCATCAAAACCTTTGACGATCTGCTGGCCAGCCACGGACGGGGTTGTGGTTGCGAGGTATGCAAACCGCTGGTGGGGTCGCTACTGGCCTCGTGCTGGAACGATTACCTGCTGAAACCGGCACATTTACCGTTACAGGACACGAATGACCGTTACTTTGCCAATATCCAGAAAGATGGCACCTATTCGGTCGTACCGCGCGTGCCGGGGGGCGAGATCACGCCACAGGGCCTGATTGCTATCGGCGAAGTGGCCGTGCGTTACGATCTCTATACCAAAATTACCGGCGGCCAGCGTATCGATCTGTTTGGTGCGCGGCTGGACCAGCTGCCTGCTATCTGGGAAACCCTGCTGGAAGCCGGTTTTGAAACCGGTCATGCCTACGGAAAATCTCTGCGTACGGTGAAATCCTGCGTCGGCTCGACCTGGTGCCGTTATGGCGTGCAGGATTCTACCGCCTTCGCCATCGCGCTGGAGAACCGGTATAAGGGCCTGCGCGCACCGCATAAGATCAAGATGGCGGTGTCCGGCTGCACCCGCGAATGTGCGGAAGCACAAAGTAAAGATATCGGGGTCATCGCCACGGAAAACGGCTGGAACCTGTACGTCTGCGGCAATGGCGGCATGAAGCCGCGCCATGCGGAACTGTTTGCCAGCGATCTGGACGATGACACGCTAATCCAGTACGTCGACCGGCTTCTGATGTTCTACGTGCGCACGGCGGATCGCCTGCAGCGTACCAGCGTCTGGATGGATAACATGGAGGGCGGGCTGGACTACCTGCGTGAGGTGGTGATTCATGACAGCCTGGGGATCGCCGCCACGCTGGAACAGGAAATGCAACAGGTGGTGGACACCTGGCAATGCGAATGGCAGACCACGCTGGCCGATCCCTCGCGACGTGCGCTGTTTACCGCCACAGTGAACAGCGACCAGCCGGATGAAACGCTGCACTATGCACGCGTGCGCGGACAGCGCCAGCCACACAAGGCCAGTGGTATTCCCCTGATGCATCTGCCCGCCGAACCCTGGAGCGAAATCTGCCCACTGGAGGCCATTCCGCCAGAGGCCGGCATCGGAGCCCGTCTTGGCAGCGTCCGTATTGCCTTATTCCGCATGGGTGATGACTGTTATGCGCTGGAGGATCGTGAGCCGGGCAGCGAAGCCAGCGTACTGTCACGCGGTATCCTTGGTGATGTTGCGGGGGAGCCGGTGGTGATCTCGCCGCTTTACAAACAGCGTGTACGCCTGCGTGACGGACAGAGCCTTGATAATCCCCAGCATCAGCTGCGTTGCTGGCCGGTTAAACTGGAGGACGGCCAGGTCTGGGTCGCAAACCGTCCGCTTAACCTGATGGCGCAGGCATCATGAAAACTACCTGCGCTTATTGCGGGGTGGGCTGCGGCGTCGAGGTCACGCAGCCGCAGAGCGCGTCGCCTCAGGTCAGTGGCGATACCCGTCATCCGGCGAATGCCGGGCGGCTATGCGTAAAGGGCGCGGCACTGGGCGAAACCCTGACACAGGCCGGACGGTTGCTGCATCCTCAGCTTCATCACCAGCGGGTCAGCATGGAGACGGCACTGGATGCCGCGGCTGATGGTTTGCGCAGGATTATCGATGCGCATGGCCCGGAGGCAGTGGCTTTCTACGGTTCCGGCCAGTTGCTCACGGAAGATTACTATGTGGCTAACAAGCTGATGAAAGGCTTTCTCGGCGTCGCCAACATCGATACCAATTCACGCCTGTGTATGGCCTCCGCGGTGACAGGCTATAAACGGGCATTTGGGGCGGATGCCGTACCGTGCTGTTACGAGGATCTGGATGAGGCCGAGGTAGTCATTCTTGTCGGCTCGAACGCCGCCTGGGCCCATCCGGTGCTGTTTCAGCGCCTGAAACAGGCAAAAGCGCAGCGCCCTGAGATGCAGGTTGTGGTTATCGATCCGCGCCGCACGGCCAGTTGTGAATTCGCCGATCTGCATTTACCGCTCCGGCCGGGCAGCGATCCGGCCCTGTTCTCGGGCCTGCTGCACTGGCTGGAACAGCATGACGGCATTGACGCCACGATGCTGCCGCATCTGGACGGTGTAGACACAACCTTACGGGCCGCGTGGCAGTGGGATGGTGCGGCGGTGGCAGCCCATTGTGATATCAGCCAGGAGGTGATCGCTGCGTTCTACCAGTTGTTCGCCCGGCATGAGCGCGTACTGACCTTATGGTGCATGGGCATTAACCAGTCACAAAGCGGCAGTGACAACAACAATGCTATTCTCAATGCGCACCTGCTGAGCGGCAAGATTGGCCGACCCGGCTGCGGCCCGTTTTCGCTGACCGGACAGCCGAATGCGATGGGCGGGCGGGAAGTAGGGGGGCTGGCCAACCAACTGGCGGCGCATATGAGTTTCACCGCAGAAGATTGCGACCGTTTACAGCGTTTCTGGCGCAGTCCGCGTATGGCGCGTGAGCCCGGCCTGACGGCGGTTGATCTGTTTGACGCCATTGACCGTGGAGCAATCAAAGCTGTGTGGATTATGGGCACCAATCCGGCGGTTTCGATGCCAGAAGGCAATCGCATTGCCCGGGCGCTGGCTGCCTGTCCGCTGGTAATTGTGTCAGACGTGCTGGCGCAAACGGATACCACCGCCTTTGCGCATATTTTGCTACCCGCGCAGGGCTGGGGGGAAAAGAACGGCACCGTGACCAATTCTGAACGCCGGATTTCCCGTCAGCGCGCGTTTATGCCTCCGGCCGGAGAAGCTAAACCGGACTGGTGGTTACTCGCGCAGGTCGCCCAGCGTCTGGGCTTTCATGAAGGCTTTACCTGGCCGCATCCGGCAGCCATCTTCCGCGAACATGCGGCGTTGTCGGGGTTTGAGAATAACGGCCAGCGCGCCTTTGATATCAGCGGTCTGGCCGGTATGAGCGACGCACAGTGGGATGCGATGAAGCCGGTACAGTGGCCAATCAACGCTCGTTATCCCGAGGGCTGCGCCCGGCTGTTTAGCGACCGGCACTTTTACCATCCTGATGGTAAAGCCCACCTGTTGCCACCGGCCACGCCGCAGCCAGTGGTGTGCGAAACGGCTTACCCGTTATTAATGAACAGCGGACGGATCCGCGATCAGTGGCACACCATGACGCGTACCGGCCTGGTTCCCCGGCTCATGCAGCACTGTGATGAGCCATTTGCAGCCCTGCATCCGCAGGACGCACAACGCTATGGCCTATGCGCGGGCGCACTGGCACGGGTGCAGTCCGATGCGGGCTGGATGACGGTGCGTGTGACGCTGGACAGCGGTCTGCGGCGCGGTGAGATCTTTGTCCCTATGCACTGGAACCGACAGTTCAGCCTGCAGGGCACGGTTGGCGGACTGGTGGCTTCAACCCGCTGTCCAGTCTCGGCACAGCCTGCATTTAAACAAACCGCTGTGCGTATCCACCCGCTCAACGCCAGCTGGCAGGGCTGGCTCTGGCAGCGCGACGCAAGCCCGCCTGATGCGCTGCGCTACTGGGCGCGAACACCCTATGAGGGCGTGCAACGCTTTAGCGTGGCTGGAGACGGTTCGCCAGAACAGTGGCTCATGGCAACGATCCCGCTGGCCGGGCTGCAACTGCAAACCGCTCATGCGGCGGAACCGCTTTACCGCCTGCTGGCCTGGCGTAACGGTGAGCTGCACCTGGTCTTTTATGCAGGCGCGTCTTTACCCGAGATCAATCATGACTGGGTTGCGCAGGCTTTTCGCCTGGCACCTGTGAATGCGGCGGACCGGCATGCTCTGCTGGCGGGACAATCGGCACAACGTGCCGTGGCTGGCCGGACGATCTGTAGCTGCTTTGGCGTCGGGGAAAACACCATCTTACAGGCGATTAAACAGGGCTGTCACAGCACCCAGGCACTGGGTAACGCACTCAGCTGTGGTACCAACTGCGGCTCATGCCTGCCGGAGCTAAAACACCTTTTGCTTTCTGTTGCTGTACCGGAGGAAGAATGATGGACGCGATCAACCCCTTAGATAAACTGCTGGCGCCGGACAACGCGTCCAGCCCTGGCAAAGTCTGGCTGGTAGGGGCCGGACCGGGGGATGTGGATCTACTGACAGTCAAGGCGCTGCGCCTGCTGCAACGTGCGGATGTCGTGGTCTATGATCGCCTGGTCAGCGAAGCGGTGATGGCGGAAGTCGCCAGCAGTGCACTCTGTATCGACGTGGGTAAACAGCCGGGTCATCATGGCCTGAAGCAGGCTCAGATTAATCAACTGCTGGTGGACCTGGCTGCCAGCGGGCGCAATGTCGTGCGTTTAAAAGGCGGCGATCCCTTTATCTTTGGCCGTGGCGGTGAAGAGATGGTCAGCCTGCAGCAGGCGAATATTGTCTGCGAAGTGGTGCCCGGTATTACCGCCGCAGTGGGCTGTGCGGCTGCCAGCGGCATTCCGCTGACGCACCGTGACTGTGCCCAGTCATTGCGCTTTATCACTGGACACGGGCGCAGCGGCGAACCACAGCTGGATGCGGCGGCGCTGACCGCGACCAATCAGACGCTGGTTTTTTACATGGGGTTGAGCTGGAGCAGCGTGATTAGCGCCCGGTTGCAGGAATATGGCCGCAGAGAGGCAACGCCGGTGGCGATTATTGAGAACGGTACGCGTCAGAACCAGCGGGTGCTGATCACCACGCTGGCCGGGTTGCCCGAAACTGTTGATCAGCAAAAACCGGTGTCGCCGTCGTTACTGATTGTGGGCGACGTGGTGCGCTATTACCGTACCGATCTAATCGCAGCTCATGAGGGGGAGTTGGCGTTAAGTGATATTGCAGCGCACTGATGCTTATCGTACCGAAGGAAGGAGGACACGATTTTTTCGGGTAGGGGATGAGACGGTCAAAACCAATATTACACCCAGCGCTTATTATGTGGAATACACATTCAACCCTAGAAATAGCCATTTAGCTTATCAGGTCGGGTTACAATATACGTGCAACAGGAATATCTGACCAGCGTGTAGTCCAGGAAGGGCTGAGCATTTCCCGCTTCATTCTCCATTCAGTATTAGTTCCCTGTCCTGCAAACCACACGTGACCCAGCCCGGACTGGTTGATGCCGTCGAGTACCTTCATCAGCTGTGCGCTGTTAGCCCGCGGCTGTACGTCGTCAAAGAGGTTAAGCTGACTCACGCCGTCTAGCGTGAACTCATCAAGCATAATACCGGCTTTCATGTACCGGCGGCCTTCCAGCCAGATGCGGTCCAAACTGCGCATGGCCACTTCAATGATGTCGCGCGTATCCTGCGTGGGCAGCGTCAGCTTTTCACCGGCCGTGTTGCCGTAAAACACCTCGTTAACAGCATGTGGCGAGGTTCTGATAAAGACACTGATGCGCCTGCAAAACTGTCGTTCGCATAGGAGCTTCTCAGCCGCACGCGTGGCGTACTGACACAGCTCCTGCTGCATGGCCACTTTTGAGGTGATGCGTTCGCCAAAGGATCTTGAACAGCAAATCTGCTGCTTGGCTGGCGGTAGCTCCTCGATCGGAATGCATGACTCGCCGTTCAGTTCGCGTACGGCTCTCTCCAGCACCACGTTGAAGGCTTTGCGAATGAGGGCAGGGTGCGCACGCGCCAGCTGCAGGGCACTGCTGATGCCCATGACGTTCAGTCTTTTACCGATGCGCTGGCCAACGCCCCAGACTTCCTCCACGGGCTGATTGGCCAGCAGTGTTTCGGTGCGTTTCGGATTGCCCGGCGTAAGTGCGAGCACGGCGCGGAACTGCTTCCACTCTTTACTGGCCTACTGCGCTGATTTCGCCAGGGTTTTTGTCGGCCCCATGCCCACGCCGACGGTCAGTCCGGTTGTGGCCAGCACATGCGCGAGCAGGCGCCGGCCGAAGTGCTCAAAGTCTTCGCATCCGTTTATTCCCGTCAGAACGAGAAACATTTCATCAATACTGTACTGCTCGACACGAGGCGTCAGCTCTTCCAGAGCAGTCATCACACGCTGGCTGAGACTATGGTTTATGTGGAATACAGTTTCAACTGCTTAATTAATAATCGTCTCAGAGCACACGTGCTTTAGGAATGTCTGACCAGCGCGTGGTCCAGGCAGGGCTAAGCATTTCACGCTTCATTTTCCACTCAGTGTTAATTCCCTGTCCGGCAAACCACACATTTCCCAGTCCTGACTGATTAATGCCGTCCAGTACCTTCATCAGCTGTGCGCTTTTAGCCCGTGGCCGATTATCGTCAAACAGATTTAGCTGGCTTACGCCGTTCGGCGTAAAGTTATCAAGCATGATGCCTGCTTTCATGTATCTGCGCCCCTCAAGCCAGATACAATCGAGCGACCGCATCGCAGACTCAATGATGTCCCGCGTATCCTGTGTTGGTAGTGTCAGCTTCTCTCCGGCGCTGTTTCCGTAAAACACCTCACCGCTGGCGTGTGGCGACGTCCGGATAAACACGCCGATGTTGCGGCAGTACTGACGTTCCCCTCGCAGCTTTTCCGCTGCGCGTGCAGCGTACTGACACAGCGCCTGCTGCATGGCTGTTTTTGTTGTAATGCGCTCCCCGAAGCTGCGACTGCAGACTATCTGCTGTTTTGCCGGCGGCAGTTCTTCCAGCGGAATACATGACTCACCGTTCAGCTCGCGTACGGTGCGTTCCAGTACCACGGAAAAGTTATCGCGAATGAACTTTGGACGCGCGCGTGACAGCTGCAGGGCGGTTTCGATGCCCATCAGGCTGAGTCGCTTACCGATACGCCGTCCCACACCCCATATTTCCTCAACGGGCTGGTTAGCTAGCAGAGTTTCGGTACGTTTCAGATTACCCGGCGTCAGCGCCAGCACGCCGCGAAACTGCTTCCACTCCTTACTCGCCCACTGGGCCGATTTTGCCAGCGTTTTAGTGGGCCCCATGCCGACACCGACGGTAAGACCCGTTGTGGTAAATACATGCGCGCGCAGGCGACGACCAAAAGCTTCGAAGTCCTCACAGCCGTTAATACCGGTAATATCCAGGAACATTTCATCAATGCTGTACTGCTCGACGCGTGGCGTTATCTCCTCAAGCGCGGTCATTACTCTCTGGCTCAGGCTGTGATTTATGTGGAATGCAATTTAAACAAAAAAAATCAGTTACCATTCCTCTGAAGTTTATTTTCTGAACAGGAATTATTCAGCCTTGAACTACCTCAGTATGCTTACTGACAGGGGGGAAGGTTGAGGGTGGTAAGACATAGTCGGAAAATCGATTTGCCCGCCAGGATTTAATCTGCCACGCTTACTCTGAAGCCCTCAATCGGGCAATGAGTCTTATCCCTTACCCACCCCAATGCAGGAAAAATGATGATAAAAAAATACAGGATCCCGGGACTGACCGCGGTGGCGTTTCTTCTTATCAGCACCCTCGCCGGTGCCGCAGAGGAACGCTGGACGTTTGACGGCGATATCCACAACAATTCCCTTGCTGTCAGTCCCGATGAGAAAACGGCGGTGGCGTCCTACAGTGAGCGCTCTGAGGTGGTGGTCTACGACCTGGCTGCCGGGAAAGTCAGAAAGGTGCTGAAGGGATACGTCACGCCCCGCAATGCGCTTTTCTCCCCCGACGGGAAGGCCGTATATCTTTCAGACAGCAGCCTCGGCGTGGTCAGAAAAATCAGCACCGGGACGCTTGATGTGGAGACCTCGCTGCCGCTGGGGCCCGGGGCATTCGGCACAGCTATCAGCCGTGACGGTCAGCGCCTGTATGTGAATAACGAGGCCGCCAGCACGCTCTCGGTGTATGACCTGACGCACAACCGGCCCGTTGCGGTCGTGACGGGTTTTGCCCAGCCCCGTCAGGGCATAAAAATCAGCCCGGACGGCAAAACCGTCTACGTCACTAACTTTAAGGGCGATAAAATTACCCTGGTTGACGCCGTAACGGGCGAGATTCGCGGCGAGATAACAGGCTTCAGCAAGCTGCGCGCCATTTCAGTCAGCGCCGACGGCCGCACACTGTACGCGGCTAACAGCGGCAGCAACACCATCGCCGTGGTTGACACGCAGAAGCTCGCCATTACGGCAACCATTCCCGTGGGGCAGGATCCTTACGGTGCCGCCCTGACGCCGGATAACCGCTATGTTTACAGCGGCAACCTGGGCGACAACAGCCTCTCCGTTATTGATACCGCCGCCGGTAAGGTGGTCTCCACCGTTACCGGACTGGATGCGCCCCGTCAGGCCATCGTTTTCAGCAAAGACGGTGCCCGCGCGTGGGTGCTGAATAAAGACCTCAGCATTGCGGTCGTTGACCTGAAACAGAACCGCGTCACGGCCACGATTAAAAGCCCGCCGCAGGCCTGATTCAGTCCTTCCCTCACTCCGGCGGTGTGACGGTCCTTCCCGGAGTGGGAGAGTCTAACCACTTTTACTGGTTTATTTTAACTGAATAACCTGTTTTAAAGATTTAACCCGACGTGCCTATACTCTTTCTGTCTACTCAGGAGATTACGGCATGAACGATAAAATATTTACCCTGCATAACGGAGCGCGCCCGCTGAGCGCGCTGAGCAGCCCGAAAGAGGCCATACGTCAGTTCACGCCTAACTGGTTCGCCGCGACCATGGGGACCGGTATCCTGTCTCTGTCTCTGGCGCAGTTCCCCTGGCCGGTTCCGGGATTACGCCTCGTCGCCGAGGGACTCTGGATGTTTAACATCTTCCTGTTCAGCGTCTTTGCCGTGATGTATCTGGCCCGCTGGGTGATGTACTTCGGTGAGGCAAAGCGCATCTTTGGCCATTCAACGGTGTCCATGTTCTTCGGCACCATCCCGATGGGCATGGCCACCATCATCAACGGGCTGCTGGCGTTTGGCCTCCCCCGGTGGGGGGCTGACGTCATTCCCGTAGCGCACGCCCTGTGGTGGCTGGACGTGGCGATGTCGCTGCTGTGTGGCGTGTGTATTCCCTACATGATGTTTACCCGGCAGCAGCACAGCATTGACCAGATGACCGCCGTCTGGTTACTGCCGGTCGTGGCCGCCGAGGTTGCGGCAGTCAGTGGCGGCCTGCTGGCACCGCACATTGCCGACCCCCACGCGCAGCTCGGCATCATTATTACCAGCTACGTGCTGTGGGCGTACTCGGTGCCGGTGGCGCTGAGCATCCTCGCCATCCTGCTGCTGCGTATGGCGCTGCACAAGCTACCACACGAAAGCATGGCGGCCTCAAGCTGGCTGGCACTGGGGCCGATTGGTACCGGCTCGCTGGGGATGCTGGTCATCGGCGGAGATGCGCCCGGGGTGTTTGCCGCGGCGGGCATGCCGGAAATCGGTCATATCGCGCAGGGCGTGGGGTTCGTTGCCGGCATTCTCTTCTGGGGCTGCGGCCTGTGGTGGATGCTGCTGGCCACGCTGATAACCGTGCGATACTTCCGTGAAGGCATTCCGTTCAATCTGGGATGGTGGGGCTTTACCTTCCCGCTGGGCGTGTACACGGTCGCCACGCTGAAGCTGTCCACCCTCGTTGACCTGGCGTTCTTTAAAGGCTTCGGTGCGCTTCTTGTCGTCATGCTGGCCGCCATGTGGCTGCTGGTCGCGGTGAAGACGGTGCGCGGGGCATGGAGCGGGAAACTGTTTGTTTCCCCCTGTCTGGCAGGCCTGGACCGGAAGCCGTGAGTGAAACCTGCACGTCGCTGCTGGACCCGTTTTTACGCGAGGAACGCCTCGCGGCAGTCACCGCGCCGCACGTGGCCGCGCTGAATCGCTGGGTCAGCGGGCTGCGTCAGCACGGCGTGGAGCTGCCGTGGTTTGATCCGGCCGACGGCGGGACCGGGGCCGGACTGCTCGTCCTGCTGCAGTCGCCGGCGCGCAGCAGCCCGTCACCCCGGTTTGTGTCGCGGGATAACCCGGGGCCGGCCCAGCAGAACCTGGGGCGGTTTCTGGCGGAAGCCGGTATTGCGCGCCGGGACAGCGTGCTGTGGAATACGGTGCCCTGGGTCAGCGACGGGCCGCAGAAACGGCCCTCAGCGGCGGACATCCGCAGCGGCTGCGCCTGGCTTGAGGACGTGCTGGCGTATCTGCCCGCGCTGCGCGTGGTGGTGCTGGCCGGTGCCGTAGCGGCTCAGGCCCGCGGGACGGTCAGTCATCAGTGCCCCGGCGTCACGGTGCTGAAGATGCCTCACCCCAGTCCGCTTTCACTTTGCACAAGCCCGGCGGTGCCGGAAAACATCCGCCGGGTGCTCCGCGAAGCACGCGCTGCGCTGGCGGGCTGAGGGTGCCAGCAGAATAATACTGACAGGCTTTCCGTCTGGCTCTATACTCAGAGTACAGGGTGATGGCGTTCCACCTTTCCCAACCGCTCCGTTCCGGAGCTGATGACGCCTGATGTGACTCTTGATTTTCAGGAGGTGCGTCAGGCCGTCCTTACTTTCCTCCCGGCCTGCGTACTTCCCTTTACGGGGAGAGACCCTTGATACACGTTTTTGGCCACATCAATCCTGACAGCGACGCCATCTGCACGGCGGTCGTCACCGCTCACTGGCTGACCGGGCGCGGCATGGACGCCCGCGCATGGCGTCTCGGCGAGGCTAACCGGGAAACCCGCTTTATCTTTGACACCGCCGGTCTTACGCTGCCGCCGCTGCTCGCTATTCCGCTGCAGGATGAACGGGTGTGGCTGGTCGATTTCACCGAGCCGGCGCAGGGGCCTGACGACCTGCTCCGGAGCAACGTCGTGGGCATCACTGACCACCACCGGCTGGGCGGGCTGATAACGCAACTGCCGCCGGAGGTGCATATCCGCCCGGTTGGCAGCAGCGCCACGCTGCTCTGGCTGCTGATGGACGCTGAAGCGCGCCGCACGCTGCCCCCGACGCTCGCCGTGCTTCTGCTGGGCGCACTCCTGAGTGACACCGTGAATCTTCGCTCGCCGACCACCACCGAAGACGATATCCGTTCGGCGACCGAACTGGGCGTGCTGTCCGGCGTAAACCGCAGAGCCTTCGCCCGTGACCTCCTCACCGCCAAAACGGACGTCAGCGGCCTCAGCGCCCAGCAGCTGCTGGGCAGGGACCTCAAGGCCTTCGTCATTGCCGGCACCGACGTGCGCATTGCCCAGATTGAGGTCAGCTCACCGACACAGGTTGCCCCCGTGATGGACGACCTGCTCGCTGCCCTGGCGTATCTGGCGGACCAGTCGGGTGCCGGGCTGACGGTGCTGATGTTGACCGACATTCGCGCCGGGTTTTCAACGCTTTACTTCGCCGGGCGGGAGAGCGTTAACGCGGCCTCCTGCTCCGTACCGGGCATGCTCAGCCGCAAAAAACAGCTTCTGCCGTGGCTTGAGTCCCGCCTTAACCAGAACGGGAGTTCATTATGACCTGCTACACCCACGCACTGATACTTGTGAACGACAAAGACGACGGCACCCTCCTGCTGAAACGGGCGGTCGCGCTGGCGCAGCCGCTCGGCATGAAAATCACCCTGGCCCACATCAGCGACGACTACCGGGAAATGAACTACGTGTCCGACAGCCTGATGGACGACGTCGTGTCGGAAGAGGTGCTGAAAGCCAAAGCGTTTATGAGCGAGCTGGCGGCCTCCGTGCCTGAGGCGGTAGACACGCGGGAGCTGGTGACCATGCGCCGCTTTGAGGACGTGGAGAAGTGCATCAATGAGCTGGGCGTGGACCTCGTGCTTGCCGGGCACCGCAACCGCTTTATGGGAATGCTGACGTCCCGCTCGGCGGAATACATCAACCACCTCACGGTGGATGTGCTTATTACTCACCTGAATGACTAAACCGGGAGAAACGCTATGCACTTTACACTGGATAACGTGACCGCCCGGGAAATTCTTGACTCTCGCGGCAACCCCACCGTTGAAGTTGAGGCCCGGACCCCGGACGGGATGATGGCACGCGCCTCGGTGCCTTCCGGGGCCAGCACCGGGTCGCGCGAGGCCGCAGAGCGCCGCGACGGTGACGCACAACGTTTTGGCGGCAAAGGCGTGCTGGATGCCGTCAGGGCGGTTAATACGGAAATCTGCGAAGCCGTGCGCGGCCTGGACGTGCGCGAGCAGCGGCAGCTGGACAACATCATGCTGATGCTGGACGGCACGGAGAACAAGAGTCGCCTGGGTGCCAATGCCATTCTGGGCGTATCGCTGGCGGTGGCCCGGCTGGCGGCACAGGCCTCGCACGAGCCGCTGTGGCGCTACCTGGGGGGCCTGCAGGCGAATCTGCTGCCCGTGCCGTGCATGAACATCATCAACGGCGGCGTGCACGCCCGCGGTCAGGGCGCGGACTTCCAGGAGTTCATGATAGCGCCACACGGGGCACCCACGCTGCGCGAGGCCGTGCGTCAGGGCAGCGAGGTCTACCAGGCGCTGCGCCAGATCCTGCTGGACAAAAAACTCTCAGCGGCAGTGGGCGACGAAGGCGGTTTTGCGCCCGCCGTGTCGTCGAACCGTGACCCGCTGGCGTTTATCGTACAGGCGATTGAGAAGGCGGGATACAGGCCCGGAGAGGACATCAGCATCTGCATGGACCCTGCCTCAAGTGAGTTTTTCGCTGACGGTCAGTATCATCTGCGCACCGAGGGCAGCGCGCTGAGCGCGGCGGAAATGACGGCATACTACGGCGAGCTGATGGACCAGTTTCCGGTCATCCTGCTGGAAGACGGCCTGGCCGAGGACGACTGGGCGGGCTGGAAGCATCTGCACCAGCAGCTTGCGGGCAGGGCCGAGCTGGTTGGTGACGACCTGTTTGTAACCAACGTGAAGTACATCCAGCGCGGCATTGACGAAAACCTCGCCAGCGCCGCGCTGATCAAGCTCAATCAGATAGGCTCGCTCAGCGAAACGCTGGACGCCGTGGCTCTCTGCCAGCGGCACGGCTGGGGTGCGTTCATGTCTCACCGCAGCGGGGAAACCACGGACACGTTCCTTGCCGATCTGACGGTGGCCCTGCGCGCGGGACACCTGAAAACCGGCGCGCCGTGCCGCGGCGAACGCGTGGAAAAGTACAACCAGCTGATGCGCATTGAGCAGGCGCTGGGTGAGGACGCGCACTACGCGGGGCTTCATGCGTTTGTGCGCCGCACGTAACACATCCGCCGGACGGTCCCCGTCCGGCAAAGAAGGAATGCCTGTGGCCCCTGCAACGCTGATCCTCCTGCGGCACGGCGAAAGCCAGTGGAACCGGGAAAACCGTTTTACCGGCTGGACGGACGTGCCGCTGACGGTCAGGGGGCGGCAGGAGGCCGACCGGGCCGGTGACGCGCTGCGGGCAGCGGGCCTTATGCCCGACCGTGTCTTCACCTCGGTGATGACACGCTGCGTTCACACGGTCTGGCGGGTGCTGGACCGTCTTGACCGAAGCTGGACGCCCGTGGAAAAGAGCTGGCGACTGAACGAGCGCCACTACGGTGCGCTGCAGGGGCTGAACAAGGACGACGCTGCCCGGATGATGGGGGAAGAGACCGTCCGGCTATGGCGCAAAAGCTTCAGCGGCATTCCGCCCGCAGACGCGGAGGCTCCGGCGCAGCTGCGTCGGGATCTGCGCTACCGCCGCGTTGCGCTGGCCGACCTGCCTGCAACGGAAAGCCTGGAAATGACGCTGCGTCGCGTCATGCCATACTGGCACCACGTTGTGGTGCCACAGCTGCGCTGCGGAAGTACCGTTCTGATTGTGGCGCACGGCAACACGCTGCGCGCCCTGACCGCCTTTCTGAACGGCATGCCCCACGACAGCGTGGCACAGCTGCACATCCCGACCGGCGTGCCGGTTGTATATGAAATGGATACGGCCGCACAGGTCGTGTGCCGTTATGTTCTGAATATTAAAAAAAAGGAGTGAACGTGAATCAGCTTTTTGCCGTCATCACCGGCGGTGCTTTAGGGTGTGTTATCCGCTGGCAGCTGGGCGCGCGCCTGAACGCGCTTTTTCCGGACCTGCCGCCGGGGACGCTGCTGGTCAACCTGCTGGGTGGATTTATCATCGGGGCGGCGCTGGCGTATTTTCTGCGCCATCCCGGCCTCGATCCGGCCTGGCGGCTGCTCATTACCACCGGGCTGTGTGGCGGAATGACGACCTTCTCCACATTCTCAGCTGAGGTTTTTGCCCTGCTGCAGTCAGGCAGCTATGCCTGGGCAGCCGCCTCGGTGCTGATACACGTGCTGGGTTCGCTGGCCATGACGGCGGCCGGATTTTATATCATGACGCTGTGTGGTTAACCCGGACCGTACGGCCTCTATCCAGGGGAGACCTCAGTGCAGCGACCGCTGCACTGAGGTCAGACAGTTCAGTATATTGTTCAGAAGCGCTCTCTGCGGGCCTGATCCGACAGGGTTTACGCCTGTAAGGCTTCCCCTAAATCCGGGACACTGTCGTGACAGAGTTTCAGGTCTGCCTGTTCTGGTAAAGGTCCCAGCGATTGCCATAGATGTCCTCAAACACGACAACCATTCCGTATTCTTCCTCGCGCGGCTCCTGACAGAAGTGGACGCCTTTTGCCTTCATAGCATTGTAGTCGCGCCAGAAGTCATCGGTCTGCAGGAACAGAAAAACCCGTCCGCCGCACTGGTTGCCGATAAAGCCTTCCTGCCGGTCGTTCGACGCGCGGGCAAGAAGAATAGCACAGTCGCTGTCAGGGTCCGGCGTCACCACGACCCAGCGCTTACCCGGCTGCGGCGTGTCCTCAATCAGGGTAAAGCCCAGCTTATCGGTGTAATACTCAATTGCACGATCGTAGTCATCGACCACGACAGCCACATACCCCATACACCGCTTCTGTTTTCTCATCTGCTGTTCCATCAGTTACGTCATAACGCCCGCTATAATCAGATTCATATCAAATACGACGTTCGGTCGTCTGTACTGACTCTGAACTGACACCCTCAGACCGGACATTGAAAGCATTTGAGCACTCAGGATTTTGGGCCCAATTTTGTAAGAGCCTGCTCAACCTTTTCAGCATCCTGCTCCAGTACGGCTTTCTCATCGGGAGTGAGCGGGACCTCTTCGAGGTAACGCCGGATGGATGCTTTACTCTCCAGAATAAGCCCGCGCGCGCTGTCCTTCAGCAGGTTAAAATCGCAGCCGATGCAGGCCATCCGGTGCGGGCAGCTGCTCCAGAACGGATTTGTGCAGTATGAATCACCTAAATCATAATACGTTGCAGGTCCGGTCAGGCTGGCGGCGTCAGGGTCGCGATCAATCAGTACGCTGATCATGTGCGCGACTCTGTCTGCTTTTACAAACGAGGCGGCCAGCTGTGTCGGGCGGATACGGAGATAATGCATGGTGGACTGGGGCGTTGAGTGACCAGCCCACTGCATCAGTTCATACAGTGACATGCCCTGCGGTACGCTGGCCAGTGCGGTCACGGCTGAGGCGCGTCCCCGATGGCTGGTTATCACTCCGCCGCTGTCTTCAGAAGGAACGCCCGCTCTTGCGCAGAGCATCGGTATCACCGTGCGGTTGAGGATAGCGCTGCCGGCAGGCTTCCCCCGGTACTGAAACAGCAGCCGGACCTTCTCACCGGTCCGCTCATCAGCCAGCATGGCCTGTTCTGCCGGGCGTTCGGCCAGCCAGATGTCGACATATTTTTTTACCACTGTCGCCACGGGTTTAACAAAGGCTTTTGATGTTTTTCCGGCGGGGACATGAAGGTAACAAAGGGTTCCGGCCGGGATGACGCTGCCGTCATCTTTCGTTATTTCATCTGCCTGCGGCGCGATGCAACCGGTAGTCAGGCGGAGCAGCTCATTTTTCCTCAGCCCCGCATGGGTCCAGATGACGGCCATCGCCTGCAGCATGGCCAGCGGATAATGTATTTCAGTAAGCAGGTCTTCCTGACGCAGATTGAGGCTGGCCCAGATGAGCTTGAGCCAGACCGGATCGTCGATAACACGGGGATTGACGTCGCGCCGAAACAGGGTGGTATCCGGTGTGGAAAGATGACGGGCAGGGCTGAAGCGCAGGCGACCCCAGCCCCAGTTTTCGTAGTCGACCATAAAACGGCGCAGTGAGTAGATAAAATGCGCCCTTGAATGCGGCATCATAGGCTCACCGGATCGCACCGATTTTCGGGTGCCCCTTTCCGTGCCCAACTGTAGCTCATCCACGTTCATTCGGCCGACCGCAGCGATAAAGCTGGCGCAGATTTCCATGCTCCAGTCTGACGGTTCACGCACCTCCGGATGCGCCTTTGCCAGCCAGAGGCCGCAGCGCAGTATAAAGCTGTACTGGCCTTCACGGGTGCGAGGCCTCAGCACAGACGTTTCCCGCCAGCGCCGGCACCACCTGACCCAGGCCGGATCGATCCCGTCTACGGGTTTTTCATACCATCGGGTATAATTACGCATCCTCATCGGGGCGCTGAAGATGCCCAGCGCAGCAAGGCCGTGTGAAATCCGGCCAATGTACCGGGATGTCCCGCTATCTGTGTTGTTCTGGGCTTCCCACAGCAGTTCAGGCGTAAAGGTTTCAAGACGGGGATCTCTGTTCATGACCATCAGCGTGGCCAGTATGCCCGACAGATGCGTGACCTGACTACCCGCAGCATAGCCCAGCGATTTCAGGGTTTCAGTCAGGCGGTGAAGCTCCCGGAAGTAAATAGCCTGACCAAAAATGGCACAGGTATACAGGGCAGGTTTTCTGATGTCTGGCAGGCTGAGGGGATCATACCGTCCGGCGAAATGCCATGCAAAGGCGGCCATCAGCGGCCGTCCTTTTCCGTCCGTCCGGCTGAATGTCTGCCAGCGTTCCTGCGGCCATCGCCAGTACGGTATACCCGAAAGGTGCATCTCACGCAGGAGGTCCAGTATTATCAGGTCAGCAACCTCGCGGCTGCATCCGCTTTCTGCTGCGATGTCTTTCAGCGGCCTGATAAACTCAGGAGCAGGTTTCATCCGCAGCAGCCTGCCCCGGCTGTGAGAGGTGGCCAGTGCGGCCTTTTCAGGCTCAGTCAGTAAAGCATCAAGCCTGTAAGCGGAGAGGTCGAAGGGAGCCCACACATTCTCAGGTAGTTGCGAGGGTAACATTCTTATTCCTCCAAGCCGAAAATGAGGTTCGCCATCCTGATATCTGCCGTTTCAATCGCGCCTGCCATCCGGGCGGCAAGATCCCTGCCGGAAAGGTGAATATAAATCTGAGTGGTGCGCGGATCACGGTGACCTGCGTAGGTGGCAAGTTCGTGCAGTTTCCAGCCCGCACGGGCCAGATGCGTCAACCGCAGGTGACGGAAAGTATGGGTTGAAATGTCGGGCAGCCCTGACTCAAGCGCCCATTTCCGTACCGTTTTGCTCCAGCTCCAGTAAGAGAGCGGTGCCCCCTGATTACGATCGGACTCAGAGCGGAACAGGGCTCTTTTTACCATCCCCGACCGCTTCATCTGTAAAAGATGAGCCGCCAGCACCGGCGTCAGGGCGGGACTGTAACAGACGATCCGTTCATGACGGTTCTTGGTGGTTTCAGCCCGGACGCGGATGAGGCGGTGGGCAAAGTCAAGGTCATCAGTACTCAGCGCGGTGACTTCCGATCGTCGCAGCGCACCGCAGTAGGTTAACGCCAGCATCAGCCGGTCACGAAGCGGAGAATCCGCGGCATGAGCCTGAAAAAGCTGCCACTGTGCATCGTCAGGAATACGCGGCAGCTTTACGATACGGGGAACCAGCCCCCGTGCGGAACACAGCATGCCCGGCGTGCCGGAACGGGGCAGCGGATTTACCTTACACAGGTCAAGATACATCAGGAAGTCGTACCAGAGACGGACAGCCGACAGGCGCAGCTGGAGCGTGGCGCTTGCGGCCGGGAAAGGCATACCGGGTAACTGAGGACGGATGTAGGCAGCCATGTCATCAAACCTGACCTTTTCAGGTTCAATCCTGTTCCGGCTGCAGAACGCAAAATAATGACAGAGGGCTGCGCGGTAGGCGGTCAGGGTGGCGGGTGCCCGCCCCAGGTCGGACAGCAGCTTCAGCCAGCGTTCCGCCAGTAAAATGGCACTGTTGTTTAGTGGAGTCGTCATTGCGTTTACCTCTGAGGTCAGCGTTGCTGTTCAAAGTCTATACGATCAATGTTGCATTCCACTTAACTTACTACAGCGCATAGTTTGAGCTGAACACGTGTATCTTTTCCGGATAGTCCTGCGTTTTTATCTGGAACCACGGTGCACCCATTTTTATACCCAGAGCTTTTGCGCCAGCAGAGCGCGCAATAACGCAGCCATCGTTGTTACTGAGCACGACTACCGGCCTGCCACGCAGGTCCGGGCGGAAAAGCGTCTCACAGCTGGCATAGAAAGAGTTGACGTCAGCCAGTCCGAACATGGGCATAATTATCTCCGACGGGCCCGGGTACTGTTAAAGAACCAGGTGACAACGCCGAGCAGCTGCAGCTCTTCCGGATAGATGGCGGCGTAAGCAGGGTTCATGGGCAGCAGTGCCACCCTCGGGAGCAGCTGCAGGCGCTTAACTGTGAACTCACCGCCAACCTCGGCAATGACGATGTCGCCGTGCGTGGGTGGCTCCGCGCGATCGACCACCATAACATCACCGTCATAAAGCCCCAGCTCCTGCATGCTGTTGCCACTGGCCCGTACGAAGAATGTGGACGCCCGTCTGCGAATACAAAGCTCATTCAGGTCCAGCTCTTTCTCTACATAATCCTGAGCAGGGGAGGGAAAGCCAGCTGAGCAGGGATCTGCGTACAGCGGCACCTTTACCGTTGGGGTAAAAATCGGCGGCCATAACAGCGTCAGGCCCTGAGCGTAACTGACCGCTTTCATAACGCGGCGTCCCGGACGTGCTGCTGTGTACGGATTAGGGAAAAAAATGTAAAGCGCATAAAAATCCTCCTTTAAATTATACTGGTTATATGAACAGTATTATTGAGCCTGGAATTTCTGGCAAGAGGAAGCGAAACGGTTATGGCTAAAGCTGTTGTCAGAGTGCTGGAATTTTACCGAAATGCTGAGCCATGGCCTTTTTATATGCTCTGCCACTGCAGCCGGATCAACAGGGTATAAAAGGCTTTCTTTTTGAGCGCAGCACTTTTATGGCGGGAAGAGGCTTGACCATTCCGTCCGCTTTAAATTATATTTCCATTATTCTGGAAATGTAGATTTGGTGATGATGTGGACATACAAAATGCTGCGGCTGCTCTCAGGGAACTGGGACACGTGACGCGACTGGGAATTTACCGTGAACTGGTGAAAGTCGGGCCTGAAGGACTGCCTGTGGGTGACATCCAGAAAAGACTGGCTATTCCGGCCTCCACGCTAAGTCATCACCTTTCTGCGCTGATGTCAGCTGGCCTCATAAGCCAGGAACGGCAGAGCCGTACCCTGTTCTGCAGGCCCTGCTATGCGCAGCTTGAGCAGCTGATGGCCTTTCTGACGGAAGAGTGCTGCGCCGCTGGCTGCTGCTGCAGCCTGTCGGCTACGATTACTCATAAAGAGACTCTATTGTGAATAACTTCAATGATGCCCTGAACAATATCGATCCGACGCACCTGGATGCACCGCTGACGGAAGAAAAATTAAAAGTCGAAGAGGTGGCGCATCCGCCCCGCATACTGATGCTCTACGGCTCGCTGCGGGAGCGCTCTTACAGCCGACTCACCACGGAAGAGGCCGCCCGGCTGCTGACGGCCATGGGCGCGGAGGTGAAGATATTCAATCCGTCTGGCCTGCCGCTGCCGGATGATGCACCTGAGACGCATCCGAAGGTCGCAGAGCTGCGCGAGCTGGTACTCTGGTCAGAAGGGATGGTCTGGTGCTCCCCTGAGCGTCACGGTGCCATGACCGGCATCATGAAGACGCAGATTGACTGGATTCCGCTGACGTCCGGGGCGGTCCGGCCCTCGCAGGGGAAAACCCTTGCGGTAATGCAGGTCAGCGGCGGCTCACAGTCGTTCAACGCCGTAAATCAGATGCGTATTCTCGGGCGCTGGATGCGGATGATCACTATCCCGAACCAGTCATCCGTGGCAAAAGCTTGGGCCGAGTTTGATGAGGCCGGCCGCATGAAGCCTTCTCCGTATTATGACCGCATAGTGGACGTCATGGAGGAACTGATGAAGTTCACTCTGCTGACGCGCGGTCGCAGTGGTTATCTCACCGACCGCTACAGCGAAAGGAAAGAGAGTGCCGCGCAGCTCTCTGAGCGTGTAAACCAGCGCAGCATATAAAAAAGCCGGCATCTGCCGGCTTTTTCAAATTTGCTATGCCCGCAGCCTGGTGAAACATCAGTGGCTGACGCGGTTTCCGTGCTCATCAATGACGGCTTCGCCGTCCTCTTTGGTAAACGCTCCCTTCTGCGGGTCCGGCAGTATGTCCAGAACCATTTCTGAGGGGCGACACAGCTTCGTTCCGAGCGGCGTAACCACAACCGGTCGATTAATGAGGATCGGATGAGCCAGCATGGCATCGAGCAGTTCGTTATCGCTGAACCGGTCCTCTGCCAGGCCGAGCTGCTCGTAAGGTTCGGTATTTTTACGCAGCAGGGCGCGCACGCTGATCTCCATATCCGCAATAAGCTTTTTCAGCTCATCACGCGCCGGCGGAGTTTCCAGATACAGAATCACCGTGGGCTCGGTGCCGCTGTTGCGGATAAGTGCCAGGGTATTGCGGGACGTCCCGCAGGCCGGATTGTGGTAAATGGTAATGTCAGTCATAAGCGGTACTCCGTAAAGGCGCTGCACAGGCGCAGCGCCGGGGTTTAGGTTAAACAGACAGGCGCAGGGCCAGTGCGGCCAGCGTCACAAACAGCACCGGCAGGGTCATCACGATGCCCACACGGAAGTAGTAGCCCCAGCTGACGGTAATGTTTTTCTGTGCCAGGACGTGCAGCCACAGCAGGGTAGCAAGGCTGCCGATGGGGGTGATTTTCGGACCGAGGTCGCAGCCGATGATGTTGGCGTAAATCATCGCCTCCTTCACCACGCCCTGCGCGGTGCTGCCGTCAATGGAGAGCGCGCCAACCAGCACGGTAGGCATGTTGTTCATGACTGATGAAAGCGCCGCCGTCAGAAAGCCGGTGCCGAGCGTTGCGCCCCAGACGCCATGCTCTGCAAACCGGTTTAGGGCGGCAGAAAGGTAATCAGTCAGCCCGGCATTGCGTAGTCCGTATACCACCAGGTACATGCCCAGCGAGAAGATAACGATCTGCCAGGGCGCACCTTTCAGTACCTTTCCGGTATCAATCACATTGCCTTTCCGGGCTACCAGCCAGAGAATAAACGCCGCCACCGCGGCCACAAGGCTGACCGGTACGCCGAGTGGTTCGAGGGCAAAGAAGCCGATCAGCAGCAGGATGAGAACAATCCAGCCGGTTTTAAAGGTACGCGCATCGCGAATGGCCTCACGCGGCGCCTTCAGCTTCGCCAGGTCGTAAGTGGCCGGGATGTCCCTGCGGAAAAACAGGTGCAGCATCACCAGCGTGGCGGCCACGGACGCGATATTCACCGGCACCATCACCGAGGCATACTCGCTGAAACCCAGTTTAAAGAAGTCTGCCGTGACAATGTTCACCAGGTTCGACACGATGAGCGGCAGGCTGGAGGTATCAGCGATGAAGCCTGCCGCCATCACAAACGCCAGCGTGGCGCCCGGGCTGAAGCCCAGCGCCAGCAGCATGGCGATAACGATCGGCGTCAGAATAAGCGCTGCCCCGTCATTGGCGAACAGGGCGGCTACCGCCGCACCCAGCAGAACGATATACGTGAACAGCAACCGGCCCCTGCCGCCGCCCCAGCGTGAAACGTGCAGCGCGGCCCACTCAAAAAAGCCGGACTCATCAAGCAGCAGGCTGATAATGATGACCGCAATAAACGTGGCCGTGGCGTTCCAGACAATCTGCCAGACCACAGGAATGTCCCCGATGTTTACCACGCCGGTCAGCAGCGCCAGTGCGGCGCCGATAACGGCACTCCAGCCAATGCTGAGCCCTTTCGGCTGCCAGATCACCAGTATCAGGGTCAGGATAAAAATCGCACCCGCCAGAAACATACTCTCTCCTTCTTAATTATACCTGCCCGTTAAAGCGGGCTGCTAAGTGTACCCTGTAAATATATTCGTTTAATCGAATGTGTTTAGATAAAATTTTTACATGCAGACAGCTTTGCCGTTGGTGGTTGCGTTATCACGCTCAGCCTGCTGACTGAGATGAAGAATTTCATCCCGCTGACACAGATATGCCTGCTCAATGACCGCTGCTGCCCACGCAGGCATGTGTGGCGATAACCGGTAATGGATCCACTTGCCGTCGCGCCTGTCGATAAGCAGTCCACTCTCTCTGAGCAGGGCCAGGTGCCGCGATATTTTTGGCTGTGTTTCTTTCAGGATAGATACAAGCTCGCAGACGCAGAGCTCCCCTTTTTCGCGCAACAACAGCACTAGGCTGAGCCGGGTTTCGTCAGAAAGATTCTTAAAAAGTTGCAGGGGCAAAAGTGACGGCATAATTTCTCCTTCGTGGCGGACAGCAACAAGTCTCGTCTTCTGCAGACGAAAGGTCAATTTTATATTGATAAATTCATATATGTTGTGACGTGATTACAGGCTTTTCTGTACAGCTTAATGAGGGAATAGCGGTTAAACGATGTCACACAGATTTTAACGGCAGCACACTTTCAGCTGCCTTAATAGACGGGCAAGACGAAGTCACATCACAAAAAAGCCTGTTTCTTTAGTGAACAGTTCTACTTACAGCAGAAAGCAGCATCAGTAAGAGTGGCTTCCGGCCAGATGACCTGCAGTGATAACCGGCACGATATCCTCAGACTCTTCTGTCTGCTCCAGTTCGCGCAGAATTCCGCAGTCCCGTGTTGCCCGGTTGGCATTGCAGTGGCTTTGGAGCTCAAAAAGTTGTTTTTCCAGCATATTCAGTTCACGAATACGGGCCTGAACGTGGTTCAGATGTTCATTTATCAGGGCATTAACCGTACCGCAGTCTGCGTCAGGCTGGCTGCGCGCCTGCAGCAACACCCGGATTTCTTCATGGGTCATATCGAGCGCCCGGCAGCGCCGGATAAACATAAGCCTTTCGAGATGTGCGCTGTCGTAATGGCGGTAGTTATTAGTCTGGTCCCGCAATGCGGCCTGCAAAAGCCCCTCTCGCTCATAATAACGTACCGTCTCTACAGGACATCCCGCCTGGCGGGCCAGTTCACCAATTTTCATATCACACCTCTTCTGAGCTTGACCCTGTAGTTACATCAGGGTCTTTAATGCCAGTATACGTTATGAACGGGATAAAAAAATGAGTGACTGCTGCAGTAATAAAAAATGTGGATCAGCCGCAACCGTAGAGGAGGCGTCTGTTAAAAATACCGCAACTGCCCCGACTGAGGCTTCCGAGAAGATGCCACCAAAAACGACTGAGACCACACCGGCTTGTTGCAGCACCGGGAGCTGCTGCTCAACGGACGGCCTGAGCCAGGTGTCCGAACTGGTTGCAGAGCATCCCCGCAACGATGACGTTCAGACGCGTCTGCGCATCATGCAGATGGACTGCCCGACGGAGGAGGCGCTCCTCCGAAAAAAACTGGCAAAATTATCTTCCGTCAGCAATCTCGAATTCAATCTTATACAGAGGGTGCTTACCGTGACCCATACGCCGCAGGCGCTGGAACCGGTTCTGCAGGCGGTGCGCTCGCTGGGTTTTGACCCGGAACCGATTGATAAAGCAATGCAGCCTGAAGGCAACTGTTGTACAGGCCGTGAGGCGGAAAGTACCGGCGGTTCCTGCTGCGCACCTGCCCCTGTCACATTCGGTGAGCTGCAGACGCAGCAGTTGACCGCTGACGGGGTGCGTACCAGTATCAGGATCATGCAGATGGACTGCCCTGTTGAAGAGGGCATGATTCGTAAAAAGCTGGATGGCATGTCAGCCGTCAAGGAACTGGATTTCAATCTTATGCAGCGCGTACTGACGGTGGTTCACGCACCGGATGCGCTGGAGCCAGTTCTGGCCGCCATTCGTTCGCTGGGCTTTGAACCTGAACTTCCTGACAGTAATGGCCGGCACGTGGTCACTGAGGAAAAGAAAAAACCCTGGTGGCCGCTCGCGCTTGCCGGTGTGGCGGCAAGCGCCGCCGAAGCCATGCATTGGGCGGGCATGCCGGAATGGCTGGAAGCGGCTCTTGCTCTTGCTGCCGTTGCGGCCTGTGGCCTGTCCACGTACAAAAAAGGCTGGATTGCTCTTCGCAACGGCAACCTGAACATCAACGCCCTGATGAGTATTGCCGTCACCGGGGCGCTGGCGCTCGGACAGTGGCCTGAAGCCGCCATGGTAATGGTCCTGTTCACGATTGCGGAACTGATTGAAGCAAAGTCTCTTGATCGCGCCCGCAATGCCATCGGCTCTCTGATGAAACTGACGCCTGAAACGGCCACAATTCAGCAGCCGGACGGCTCCTGGAAAGAAACTGAGGCCGTGTCTGTATCCCTTAACAGCGTGGTCAGGGTAAAACCGGGCGAGCGTATCGCCCTCGACGGCACGGTGGTTCGGGGAAGGACCGCCATTAATCAGGCACCTATTACCGGCGAAAGCCTGCCGGTGGATAAAGGGGAAGGCGACCCGGTCTTCGCCGGGACGGTCAACGGATCCGGTGGCTTTGAGTACCGGGTAACGGCGGCTGCCGGAAATACCACGCTTGCGCGTATCATTCATGCCGTGGAGGAAGCGCAGGGGGCAAAAGCCCCTACGCAGCGCTTTGTTGATCGCTTTGCGCAAATTTATACCCCTGTGGTGTTTGCTATTGCCGTCGCAGTTGCCGTTCTCCCGCCGCTGATTGCAGGTGAAAGCTGGCAGGCGTGGATATACAAGGCGCTGGTGATGCTGGTTATCGCCTGCCCCTGTGCGCTGGTCATTTCCACGCCAGTGACCCTTGTCAGCGGCCTGACGGCAGCAGCCCGCCGGGGGATATTGATCAAGGGCGGCGTTTATCTTGAAGAGGGTCGAAAGCTGAAGTGGCTGGCGCTCGACAAGACCGGCACCCTGACGCACGGTAAGCCGGTACAGACGGATGCGATTATCTATACCGGGGTGGCAGAAGACGAGGGGCGCAGGCTGGCTGTGAGCCTGGCAGGTTACTCCGATCATCCGGTTTCGCAGGCTGTATCGGCGGCATCAGATAGCATTCAGCGTTATGAAGTGGAAAACTTTGAGGCTCTGCCAGGCCGCGGCGTGCGTGGCGTCATCAACGGTCAAACCTACAGTCTGGGCAATCTGAGGCTGGCTGAAGAAACGGTGCGCTGCCCGGAAGCGGTCAGGGCTGCACTAACGGAACTGGAGACCGGGGGTAAAACGGTCATCATGCTCTGTGACACTCATCAGGTGCTTGGGCTGTTTGCGGTGGCTGATACGGTGAAGGAAAGCAGCCGCGAGGCGATAAGTCAGTTGCATAGTCTGGGTGTCAAAACGCTCATGCTGACCGGAGACAATGCGCACACTGCGCAGGCCATTGCCGGTCAGGTTGGTATCGATGAGGCGCGGGGGGATCAGCTGCCGGAAGATAAACTGCGTGCTGTAGAAACGTTTACGGCGCAGGGCACGACCGGCATGGTAGGCGACGGCATCAATGATGCACCGGCGCTGGCCCGCGCCGATATCGGCTTTGCCATGGGCGCAATGGGCACGGATACCGCCATCGAGACTGCCGATGTGGCCCTCATGGATGACGATTTGCGTAAAATCCCGGCTTTTGTCCGACTCTCCCGCCAGACGTATAACGTTCTGGTTCAGAATATCGTTATGGCTATTGGGATCAAGGCAGTGTTTCTGGCCCTGACCATTGCAGGTATGGGCACCATGTGGATGGCGGTATTCGCGGATGTGGGTGCAAGCCTGCTTGTCGTGGCAAATGGTCTGCGCCTGTTACGTAATAAGCAGCGGTTGCTGCCTATCAGATTATGATGGGCAGTGTCAGGAGAAGCCGTTGGCTTATATCTTCTGCGTTTTGTTGCCAATGCCGGCTCTGGAAAACTGAGTGACAGCATCACTGACACAGCACTTTTCATAATAGACGTAGTGCAGTTTCGATACCCATCCTGATATAAAGGCTCTCTCCGACAGAGGGCCTTAGAATGTCATGATACGTCTGTTTTATGCCTGCGCAGCCAGATTAATTTGTAGGCAGCAGGAATAATGAACAGTGAAAGAAGCGGAGCTGTTATCATCCCTCCAATCATGGGGGCCGCAATCCGACTCATGACTTCTGAGCCTGCTCCGGTTCCCCACAGAATGGGTAGCAGGCCCGCAATGATCACCGCTACAGTCATGGCTTTTGGCCGGACACGTAATACTGCTCCATGATAAAGAGCTTCATCAAGGCCTTCAGGTGTGAACGTCTCCCGGTGGGACAATTCCGGGTGTGCTTCAATGGCATGACGCAGATACATCAGCATGACCACACCAAATTCTGCCGCCACCCCGGCCAGGGCGATAAACCCGGTTCCGGTCGCCACAGACATGTGGAAGCCCTGCCAGTAGAGGAACCATATTCCCCCGACCAGCGCGAACGGCAGACTCATCAGGATCAGCAAGGCCTCATCCACACGACGGAATGCCAGATACAACAGGATGAAAATGATCACCACCGTCATCGGAACCATCAGTTTCAGTTTCTTGTTGGCATGCTCCAGTAATTCAAACTGACCGGAGAATGACACGCTGGTCCCCGGTCTCAGTTTCACTTTTTCGCTGATAGCCGTCCTGATATCGTTGACCACCGACACCATGTCCCTGCCGCGGGCATCAACATAAATCCAGCTGGCCGGTCGCGCGTTTTCCGTTTTCAGCATGGTAGGTCCGGATACAACGTTAATATCGGCAACGTCACCCAGCGTGATCTGCTGTTTCATGGGTGTCAGGATGGGCATTTCCCTCAGAGCTTGTGGACTGCTCCGGTAATCCTGCGGGTAACGGATATTAATCGGATACCGGGCCACGCCCTCAACCGTTTCCCCCACCGTCGCGCCGCCGATGGCTGAGGAGACAAACAGCTGGACATCACCCACCGTCATCCCGTAGCGGGAGGCTTTTTCACGGTTAATATCGATGTCAATGTAGCGCCCGCCCTCCAGTCGCTCGGCCAGAGCCGATATCACGCCCGGCACGGTTTTGGCTACCGCCTCAATGCTCTGCGCCGTTGCATCGATATCGGACAGAACAGTACCTGACACCTTGATACCTATCGGACTTTTTATCCCGGTTGAGAGCATATCAATACGGTTACGGATGGGGGGCACCCAGAGGTTAGCCAGACCGGGTAAACGGACCGTTTTATCGAGTTCGTCAATAATCTTGTCAATCGTCATGCCGGGCCGCCACTGATCCTCTGGTTTAAGCTGGATCGTGGTTTCCATCATTTCGAGCGGCGCGGAATCCGTCGCGGTCTCGGCCTTCCCGGTCTTGCCAAAAACAGAAGCTACTTCAGGTACGGTTTTAATGAGCTTATCCGTGGTCTGTAAGAGCGCAGCGGCCGCTGCCGGCGACACGCCCGGCAATGTTGAGGGCATATACAACAGGTCGCCCTCATTTATCTTCGGCAGAAACTCGCCGCCTACCTGACTCAGGGGCCAGATAACCGTGAAGATGGATAAGGTCGCAACCAGCAGGGTTATTTTTGGCCAGTGAAGTACCCGCAGCAACAAAGGATGATACGCTTTGATCAGCAGCCGGTTCAGGGGATTGCTGGTCTCGGCAGGAATTTTCCCGCGGATCCAGAATCCCATCAGAATCGGAATGACGATGATGGCCAGCGCGGCCGCGCCCGCCATGGAGTAGGTTTTCGTAAAGGCCAGCGGACCAAACAGACGACCTTCCTGTCCTTCCAGGGTAAAAATAGGAATAAAGGACAGGGTAATGATCAACAGACTGATAAACAGCGCGGGTCCCACTTCAACGGAGGCATCGGTGATAACCTTCCAGCGGGTTGCGTTATCAATCTGCTCACCCGGATGCTGATGATCCCACTCTTCCAGCCATTTATGCGCATTTTCAATCATCACGATGGCGGCATCCACCATCGCCCCTACGGCAATGGCGATCCCTCCCAGCGACATTATATTGGCGTTCAGCCCCTGGAAATGCATGACAATAAAGGCGATACACAGACCAAGAGGCAGAGAAATAATCGCCACCAGGGCCGAACGAACATGCCACAGGAACAGGGCGCAGACGATGGCCACCACGATAAACTCTTCCAGGAGTTTGTAGCTGAGGTTGTCAATGGCCCGGTCAATTAACTGGCTGCGATCGTAGGTAGTCACAATCTCAACGCCTTCAGGCAAACTTGCCTTCAGGGTCTCCAGTTTATCTTTCACTGCCGTGATAACGTCGCGCGCATTTTTACCCGACCGCAGGATCACGACGCCGCCGGCGACTTCTCCCTGACCGTTAAGTTCTGCTATACCACGCCGCATTTCAGGCCCGGTCTGCACGCGGGCCACGTCCCGCAGATAAATCGGTACACCGTTTTCTCCGGTTTTCAGGACGATGTTATTGAAATCGTCTATGGACTGGAGGTAACCGCTGGCCCGGACCATGTACTCCGCTTCGGCGATTTCAACGGATGAGCCACCGGCTTCCTGATTAGATGACTCAAGGGCCTGTTTTACTTCTGGCAGGCTGATGCCGTACTGGGCCAGTTTCTCCGGGTTAACCTGGATTTGGTACTGCTTGACCACGCCGCCTACTGATGCAACTTCCGCGACGTTAGGGATAGTTTTCAGTTCAAATTTCAGGAACCAGTCCTGCAGAGAGCGCAGTTCGGAAAGGTCGTGTTTTCCGCTGTGATCAACCAGAGCATATTCAAATATCCAGCCCACACCTGTGGCATCAGGCCCGATTTCCGAGCTTACACCGGAAGGCAGTTTTCCCTGAACCTGATTAAGGTATTCGAGCACACGCGAGCGGGCCCAGTACAGATCGGTCCCGTCCTCAAAAATGACATACACGTAGGAATCGCCGAACTGGGAAAAACCGCGCACGGTCTTGGCACCGGGTACCGACAGCATGGTGGTCGTGAGCGGATATGTAACCTGGTTTTCAACAATCTGCGGAGCCTGACCAGGATAGCTGGTCTTGATAATTACCTGTACATCGGACAGATCGGGTAGCGCATCCACAGGGGTGTTGATGATAGTCCAGGTGCCCCAGACACTAAGAAACAGAGCGGCCATCATAACGAGGAAACGGTTGGCAACCGATCGCCGTATAATCCATTCAATCATCATCGTCTCCTCAATGACCGGAATGTGTATTTGCAGACGGAGCGGACATTGGCGACATTGTGCCGTCCGTTGTTTCCGGATGACGCATACGTTCCAGTGCGCCCGTAATGTTGGCTTCGGAGTCAATCAGGAACATGCCGCTGACTACCACCATATCGCCTTCATTGAGGCCGGTGCCGATACCGGACTGTTGCTGAGATTCGTGGAGAACGTGGACCCTTTTTGGCACAAACCGACCTTCTGCATCGACAGTGATCACGCGCTGTTCTTTACCGGTGTCAATAACGGCCTGCGACGGGATCAGCAACATTTCCTGGCTCCGGGTATTCAGTTTCAGATAGGCATTCATGCCCGGTTTAAGACGTTCGTCCTTGTTTGATACCTGCAGACGTACCTGCAGGGTCCGGGTGGTTTGATCGACGCTGGGAAGAATGTTCCATTTTTCTACATGGAACAATTTATCCGGATAGGCCGGTACTGAAATTTCAAATTGAGAGGTGTCTTTCAGGAGATAGGCGATGGATTCGGGTACTGCCGCACTGATCCAGACCGGATCCATCCCCTGAATCTGTGCCACCACTTTATCTTTTGAGATATTCATACCAGTGCGCAGGTCAAACGCCGTAATGACACCATCTATCGGTGCCTTAATGGTAAACCGGGTCTGAATACTCCGGGTTGACCGCAGTTTCTGGATATCCTTTTCCGGCATTCCGGCCAGACGAAGTCGTTCAAGCACACCTTTAATTTGCGTTGGTGTCCCTCCGGTGCCAGATAACAGTAGAAACTCACTTTGTGCTTCCACCCATTCCGGAATGGTAATATCGATAAGCGGTGTACCTTCCTTCACATGATCGCCAATCGTCAGGGGATACACTTTTTCGACGAAACCGTCAGAGCGCGCCTGCACAATGACAAACTGATACTCGTTGTAAATAACATTGGCCGGTATTGTCTGAGAATAATTCAGCATTCCGCGTGTGACTTTTTGCGTTTTTAATCCCAGGTTCTGAACCAGCGTTGGATGAATACGGATCCCATCGCTGATTTTCTCGCCGCTTTCATCTGCATATTTTGGCACCAGGTCCATGTCCATAAAGGGTGATTTTCCGGGTTTATCAAATTTCGTATCCGGTTTCATCGGGTCATACCAGAAAAGTATCTTTCGCTCCGGTGTCTTTAGTTCCGTTTGTACTGTTTTTTGTTCCGGGTTTACATACTGCAAGGCAGTAACCGATATCAGCCCCCCTGCTATCAGGCTGCTGATAATTATTGCAGCATATTTTATCTTTAAAGAAGCCATACAATTTCTCGCTGAAAAATCAAAACACCTGGCATATGCGCCTGATCATTAATTCACAGAAATATCTTTATAAGTGTTCAGGCCCACTGGATATATTCGCTCCGGGCTGTCAGTCAGGATTGGGTAACGTTAATGCTTTTGAGTAAGGCGATATTGCCCTGCTGAATAAACGAGAAATCAACGTGGTTACCGGTTTTCAGGGCATTAATGGTGTCGTCTACATTCACAAAGGTGAAGCGCATGGTCATTGCAGGCCAGCCCACCGCAGGGATAGCTCCGTGCGAAATGGTAATTTTTTTACTTTTTATATCAATGACTTTAACGACACCGTTGCCATAAATAATTTGCTGTGTCGAAGCATCACTGGCAGCATTCATATCACCATGGTGATGTGTTTCAGCATGAAGACCGGCAGAAATCATGACAGAGAAGGTGCCCAATAAAACGGCTTTAAGTGAATTACGCATTTTTTATTTCCTGATTAATGAATTAAATTTACTCTACCCAACCGCCACCCAGTGCGGTGAACAGATTGATTTCGTTAACCTGATGGGAATATGTAAGATCGAGAATGGTTTGCTGTGTCGTGAACAGGGAGCGTTCTGCATCCAGCACTTCAATGTAGCTGACAGCACCACTTGAATATAATCCTCTGGCACGCTGGAGGGTTATCTGCAGTGAATTGAGATAACGCTGCTGTGCCTCAAGTTGCTGGCTAAGGCTGTCCCGCAGCGCAAGCGTATCGGATACATCCTTAAAGGCGGACTGAATTTTTTGTTCGTAGTTAACCATCGACTGTTGCTGGCGAATTTCAGCCAGTTTCAGATTGGCTTTGTTCCTGCCGGCATTAAAAACAGGAATTTCAATTTTGGGAATAAAATTCCACATTCCGCTTCCTGACGTAAAGAGGCTGGACAGCTCTGTACTGCTTGCGGAAAGACTACTGGTCAGGCTAATGGATGGGAAAAAGGCCGCTCGCGCTGCGCCAATATTGGCATCAGCCGCTTTGAGCTGGTATTCCGCTTCCATGATATCCGGGCGCTGCAGCAAAATTTGTGACGACAGGTTTGGTGGCAGTTTTACTGGTGCGATCTCACCACCTTTCATCGTTTTTTCTGACGGAAGTGCGTGGTAGGTTCCCAGCAGCAGTTGCAGGGCATTGTTTGCCTGCGCCAGATCGCCTTCTCGTTTGGCTATCTCAGCGCGGGTACTTTCGATTTGTCCCCTGGCCTGTTCAAGCGCCAGAACGTTCGCACTCCCGGTCACCAGCTGTTGTTCAACGAAAGCATAAGACTGTTGATAATTTTTCAGCGTTTCTCGCGCAATACGGAGTTGTTCGGACGCCAGTTGCTGGCTGAAATAGCTCTGTGAAACGTTCGATACCAGCAGGATGTGTACGGCACGACGGGCTTCTTCGCTGGCAAAATAGTTCTGGCGGTCAGCTTCACTCATGTTCTTAAGCTTGCCGAAAAAATCGAGCTCATAGCTGAGCTCCAGACCCGCGTCGTACTCCTGTGCGGTCGGCTTGTCACCTTTCAGACTACCGCGGTAGGTGATCCCGGATGAGGCATTCAACTGGGGATTACGATCTGCATCCGTGACGTTGAACTGGGCCCGGGCCTCTTCAACCTTCAGGGCGGCCATTCTCAAATCACGGTTGTTTGTCAGGGCTTCACCGATCAGCAGGGTAACATGGGGATCGACAAAAAAATTACGCCAGCCCGTATCCTGATAGCCATTTACCGCTGGCGTCAGGCTGTTGCGTGACAGAGAAAACTGCTGTGGTACTGGCGCTGCCGGCCGCTGATACTCAGGTGCCAGTGAAACGCAGCCTGTCAGTATAAAAATCATGCTGATGCTTAATAGTTTTAATTTGAACATAACGCTTCTCTTCCAGGCAGGCCTGGTAAATGGTTCAAATGAAGTCCAGAGTATTGATAGGGGGATTTTACAGAATGCTCTCTGTTTGCCAGGTGACTGAATAATGACAATGCTGTCATTTTTAACGTAAGTCGTTGATTACATGCTTAGGCTAAATAGAATGAATGGCATGAGTAGTCAGCTAGGGGAGCAAGATGAAAATACTGATCGTTGAAGATGAAGTAAAAACTGGAGAGTACCTCAGTAAAGGGCTTACTGAGGCGGGATTTTTAGTTGATCTCGCTGATAATGGTCTGACCGGATATCATCTCGCCATAACAGCCGAATATGATTTACTGATTCTGGATATCATGCTCCCGGATGTAAACGGCTGGGATATTATTCGTATGCTTCGTGCCGCAGGTAAAGGTATGCCTGTTTTGCTGCTTACGGCTCTCGGCACCATTGAGCACCGGGTTAAAGGACTTGAGCTGGGCGCGGACGATTACCTGATCAAACCATTTGCGTTTGCTGAGCTTCTTGCCCGGGTCAGGACACTTTTACGACGGGGTAACACAGTCATCACGGAAAGCCAGTTTAAGGTGGCTGATCTGATGGTAGACCTCGTTTCAAGGAAGGTTAGCCGCGCAGGGAAACGTATTTTGCTGACGAGTAAGGAGTTCTCCCTGCTGGAATTCTTCATTCGTCATCAGGGAGAGGTGCTGCCCCGTTCGCTGATTGCATCGCAGGTCTGGGATATGAACTTTGACAGCGATACTAATGCTATAGATGTGGCAGTAAAACGCCTCAGGGCAAAGGTAGACAACGATTATGAGCCTAAGCTGATCCAGACGGTCCGCGGCGTGGGATATATCCTGGAGGTTCCGGATGCGTTTTAATTTCTCAGGGCGCCCTTACTCTCTCGCACTGAGACTGACCTTCTTTATCAGCCTGTCCACCATAATTGCGTTTTTTGCTTTTACCTGGTTTATGCTGCATTCCGTTGAAAAACACTTTGCAGAGCAGGATGTCCGGGATCTGAAACAAATCAGTCTCACGATGAACAGAATACTGCAGACACCTGTAGCTCCGGACCAAAAAAAAATAAGTAAAATCAAAGAATCCATCTCAGATTACCGCAACGTCGCTGTTCTTATTTTGACTGATGGGGGCGACGTGTTGTTCAGCTCACCACAAGGGGCGACGTTACGCTCTGCGGTCAATGCATCAAACTTTACCGCGCATAGTCGGGCCAGGGAAATATTCCTCTGGACAGTGAAAGAGCCAGCTTTACTTATGCGCAACGGCTCTGACATGAAAATGCAGACTTACAGAATCGTTGCATCTTCAGGCAAAGCAACGCTTAACGGAAAACCACAGACGTATCAGATGATAATTGGGCTCTCGATTGATTTTCATCTTCATTACCTGGAAGCACTAAAAAAGAATTTAATTGCCATTGCCTTCGTAATCAGCCTGTTGATTATTTGCATTATCCGCATAGCGGTTCGCCAGGGACATCTTCCTCTCCGCAACGTCAGCAAGGCCATTAAAAATATTACCTCGGAGAACCTGGATGTGAGACTGGAACCGTCCAAAGTTCCCATCGAGCTGGAGCAACTGGTGATATCGTTTAACCATATGATTGAAAAGATTGAGGATGTATTTACGCGACAGGCAAATTTCTCTGCTGATATCGCCCATGAAATCAGAACGCCCATAACCAATCTGGTTACACAGACTGAAATCGCGCTAAGTCAGCACAGAACGCAGAAAGAGCTGGAAGATGTGTTGTATTCCAGCCTGGAAGAGTATAACAGAATGACAAAAATGGTCAGCGACATGCTTTTTCTGGCACAGGCTGATAATAATCAGTTGATCCCCGAACGGATAATGTTTGATCTCCGCACAGAAGTGGTCAAGGTGTTTGATTTTTTCGAAGCCTGGGCAGAAGAACTCAATGTTTCTCTGCAGTTAAACGGGTCGTGCTGCCTTATTAAAGGAGACCCACTTATGTACCGAAGGGCATTAAATAATCTTCTGTCTAACGCTCTGCGTTATACGCAGTTAGGGAAGACAGTGACTGTAACCATTGCGGGGAATGAGAATAGTGTTCAGCTTATAGTTGAAAATCCAGGGAAACCGATACCTGCAGAACACCTGCCACGTTTGTTTGATCGGTTTTATCGCGTCGATCCATCGCGGCAAAGAAAGGGAGAAGGCAGTGGGATTGGTCTGGCGATTGTAAAGTCAATCGTAAACGCTCATCACGGGAAACTGTGGGTCGAATCAGATACGGTTTCGACACGATTCATATTGCTATTACCCAGAATGGCTGCATAGTGTCCCGAATTTCTCCAGTTTTTTCGATGAATAATAAATATATTACAGAGATGTCATTAAGTTGTCATGCCTTCAACAGAATTAAGCAGGTAGAATCGTCCTCAATAAGCAGGCAGAACAGTCTTTATGGATCAATATCAGCGGAATACAGGCACTGAGTTACGTATATTATCTTTTTTAAGATGAAATCAGTCTGGCTTGTGAGTTCTTTAGTTGATGACATCATTGACAGTCCGTTATTTATTTCATTGTCAATGGGGACCTTATTATGAAAATTTTAATCTTCGCTTCCTTTGTCGGTCTTAGCTTAATTCCTTCAGCCTGGGCGGATGGAAACATTAACATTCATGAGCATGTTAATAATGCCCAGGCGGCAGCGCACCAATAACCGTCTTCATTCGTTCCTGAATCTGTCAGGGGGGAAGTATCACAAATGAAGAGTATGGATCAGCAAGAACAGGCCCTTATTGTTCATAATTCCATGAAAAATGGTGCTTCTGATGCCCATCAGAAAATGGCGAAGAACCATCAGAAGATGTCTGATGAGATGGCCGGCATGAAATCAAGTACCGCGCCATCTTTTGCAGAAATGGATGAACATGAAAGGGCCGCCGTTGTCCACGAAAATATGAGTAACGGCCAGTCAGAAGCACACCAGTCAATGGCTGCAATACATCGCGGCATGAAGTAAAACTGACGGAAGCGGGTTGCTATATCAGTCCTTAATATTTTATTCAGATGCAGAAATTCGTACCTTACAGATACGAACCATTTATTCAAATCAGCCCCTGTTCGGGGCTTTTTTGCAACACTTATAAACGAACAGCATCTTTTTATGATATTTAATTTTATTTTTTATTTTCCTGATGCAATTGAAGACTTTATCGATTCGAACTAATGCTGAGGAATTCTGTCGAAGCCATTTCAACCATGTTAGTATTTTTACATGACGCAATGTGTTATTTCTAAATAAATGGCTTGCTTAATTCTGCTTGTTTTTTCGAGTGCTGCCAAAGAACGTTAATCAATTTCTTTGTCAATTTTTTAAATACTTACGGGCGAAGCAATAATGCGCTTTCCTGAACGGTTTAGAGTTTTTCATTATGCATGACAGCGGCGTATACGACATTAAACGTAAAAAAATGACCTTCAAAATTTATTGGTTCTGATGACATTCTGTAAGCGGCTGTATTTTCATTTCGATGCTTTCTATCGTTTCAGCATGAGGCCGTTCAGGCATAACCTGAAGATAAATCGCAGATTGCAGTGCAGGTTCAGGGCGGTTAGCTGGCAGACAACACTTGAACCGGGTAAAAAAGGTAAATACAGTTACACCTTACTGCTCGTTGAGTAAACCGGGGTCTGCGGTAAAAAGAATGTTTAAAATATAAAAATGTAGCCCGCCACAGTCAGCGGGCCGGCTGAAATCAGCCTGAAAGAAGATTTACCGGAAATACATTAATGATGAGGGTAATACACAACACATCCCGGATGCAGTGGCAAAGAAGAATAGAAAACTCCGGGCGAATTTTCTGTCTACATACTATCCGTTATTTCTCTTCCAGCATCATTTTACGGTGCATATCGATAATGCTCTGATGCGCAGCTGAGTTTGCATTATCCATGCTCTCATGCGCAAGAATGGCACGTTCATGCTCATTCATCAAAGAGACAGAAACACGGTTATCAGTGTTATCTGGTGCTGTTTCAGGATGCTGCTGTGCCCATGCGGACGAAGCGGAAATCAGGATCATAAGAGGGATAAGCATTACTTTTTTCATGGTGGCAGTCCTTAACGTTGAATGTAAAAGAAGAATAAACAATTACCAGCCGGGTTTACCTGTGGCCTTAGTGATGTTCATCGTACAGAAGAAAAAACGTTACGGCGAAAAATGACAGAAATGTAATTTATAAACAGTGCGTTCCAACATTACACAATTGTAATCACACAAAGTCTGTAGCTGTGGTAGCTTTCCGGTAACAAAAAATTTTTCATCCTGAACGGTAAGCACGGCTTGTGCTTCCGATGCGGAGAGAGCCATTCTCCCGGGATAACAGGAAATTGCCGGAGTTCAGTCATGCAGCTTAAAAGTTCACGACGTAATTTCATTAAAGGGATCACTGCCACTGGCATTGTGGGCGGACTGGGCCTGCGAACATTCGATGCATTCTCGGCGGTAAGCCTGATGCAGTCCCGCACACTTACCGGCACAGACTTTGATCTGTTTATTGGCGAGACGCCGCTTAATATCACCGGTAAAACCCGGTATGCAAAAACCATTAATGCCGGCCTGCCAGGCCCTCTGTTGCGCTGGAAAGAAGGCGATACCGTTACATTAAGAGTTAAAAATCGCCTTTCTGAACCGACATCAATTCACTGGCATGGCATTCTTCTGCCAGCGAATATGGATGGCGTACCGGGACTGAGTTTTCATGGTATTGAGCCGGACGATACCTATGTTTACTCCTTTAAGCTAAAGCAGAACGGTACATACTGGTATCACAGCCATTCCGGCCTGCAGGAGCAGGACGGTGTTTATGGCCCGATTATTATTGATGCTGCTGAACCAGAACCGTTTGTCTGGGACAGCGAACACATAGTCATGCTTACCGACTGGTCTGATGAAAAAGCATCAGACATTCTCGCTAAACTGAAAAAGCAGTCCGATTATTACAACTTTGCGAAACCTACCGTTTCTGACTTTTTCCGTGACGCCAGGGAAAAAGGTCTCGGCAGTACCTTGTCCGATCGGAAAATGTGGGCAGAAATGAAGATGAATCCGACGGATCTGGCAGACGTCAGTGGTGCCACATATACCTATCTCATGAACGGACAGGGGCCTGGAAAAAACTGGACAGGGCTGTTCCGTAAAGGCGAGAAGGTACGCCTGCGTTTCATTAACGGTTCCGCCATGACCTACTTTGATGTGCGCATTCCAGGGCTGAAAATGACGGTCGTGGCGGCTGATGGTCAGTATGTCAAGCCTGTTGCTGTTGACGAGTTTCGCATCGCTGTGGCCGAAACTTACGATGTAATCGTGGAGCCGGCTGAAGATGCCTACACTATTTTCGCGCAGTCTATGGACAGAAGCGGCTACGCTCGCGGCACGCTGGCTGTCCGTAAAGGGCTTTATGCTCCGGTACCAGATCCGGATCCACGCCCCTGGCTAACTATGGACGATATGGGGATGGGCGGGATGGATCACGGCAGCATGGGCGATATGGATCACAGCCAGATGCAGAGCATGAATAACGACACCATGACAGGCATGGATGGTAATGCTATGCAGGCTATGGATGGCTCAGCTGTATCCGGAGCAGCAGAAAGTATGCCGGAAATGGACCATAGCGCCATGGCCGGGATGGATCACGGCAGTATGAGTGGCATGGGGGACATGCAGAAACATCCTGCATCTGAAACAGACAATCCACTGGTTGATATGCAGGCCATGATGCCGGCGCCTAAATTAAGTGACCCGGGCATTGGTTTACGTAATAACGGCAGAAAAGTCCTTACGTATGCCGATCTGAAAAGCACATTCGAAGATCCGGACGGGCGTGAGCCGTCGCGTACCATCGAGCTACATCTCACCGGACATATGGAAAAATTCGCCTGGTCATTCAACGGTATTAAATTCTCCGATTCAGAACCGGTTACGCTGCGATATGGAGAACGCGTGCGTGTGGTGCTGGTTAACGACACGATGATGACGCACCCCATTCACCTGCATGGTATGTGGAGCGATCTGGAGGATGAGGACGGTAATTTCCTGGTACGCAAACACACTATCGATATGCCTCCGGGCACCCGCCGAAGCTATCGGGTGACTGCCGATGCACTCGGGCGGTGGGCTTATCACTGTCATCTTCTTTTCCATATGGAAACCGGCATGTTTCGTGAAGTCCGGGTTACAGAGTGAGGTAGCGATAATGTCAGTTTCAGGATGGAATGATATGACAAAGTATTTTTCACGTTCCGCTGCAGGATTGCTGGCCTGCACTGCGTTTGCCGGAGCGATAGTGATGCCCGCGTTTGCAGCACCTACGGGATCATCTGACAATATACAACAGCATGATATGTCAGGCATGGACCATTCTGCTATGCAGGGAATGGATCATGCGTCAATGGAAGGAATGATGCATGGGGCATCCGGTATGGAGGGTATGGAATCCATGCAGCCCGCGGCGCCAGCAGAAAGCCGTACACTCATTCCGCCGGTTACGGAGGCGGACCGTAAGGCAGCATTCCCGGACGTACATGGGCATAAGGTTCATGACAACAGCATAAATTACTTTGTGCTTGCCGATCAGCTGGAATGGCAAAAAAACAACAATCCGGGTGGCTTCAGCTGGGATGTAAGCGGCTGGGCTGGCGGGGATATCAATCGACTCTGGTTACGTAGCGAAGGTGAAACCACCCGAGGTAAAGCCGAATCCGCAGAAGTTCAGGCTTTATGGGGACATGCTCTGACACCCTGGTGGGACGTGGTTGCCGGTGCCCGGCAGGATTTCAGGCCCGGAAAACCGCAAACCTGGCTGGCTGCTGGTTTTCAGGGCATGGCGTTGTACAACTTTGAAAGCGAGCTGACTGCGTTTGCCGGCGAGCAGGGACGGACTGCGCTCAGGCTGGAAGCCGAATACGATGTGTTGCTGACCAATCGCCTGATCCTGCAGCCTTCCTTTGAGGCAAATATTTACGGGAAAGATGATGAAGCACGGGAAACCGGTAAAGGCCTTTCCAGTACCGAACTTGCTCTTCGCCTTCGCTATGAAGTGAAAAGAGAATTTGCACCTTACGTGGGAATTTCGTGGAGCCAGTTCTATGGCAATACTGCTGATATGGCTGCCCGTGAAGGTGAAAAAGATAATGAAGTGCGCTTCCTCCTCGGGGCTCGCATGTGGTTCTGATGCAGTTAATTCAAACAAAACAGGTATTATTATGAAACATTCATCTGCCAAATATTTCTTTGCTTTAGTTGCTTCTGTCGCGACTTTCGCTGCACAGGCGCATCCGGAACTTGCGTCTGCTGTCCCTGCTGATAAGTCTCAGATAACGGCACCGTCTAAACTGGAACTGCATTTCACCGAAAATCTGGTAACGAAATTTTCCGGCGCACGTCTTGTAATGACCGCCATGCCGGGCATGTCTTCTCATGCGCCAATGCCCGTTGCGGCGAAAGTCTCAGCGGGCAGCGATCCGAAAACGATGGTTATCACACCGGCAAAAACTCTGCCTGCAGGAACCTATAAAGTGGAGTGGCGGGCGGTATCTTCTGATACTCATCCCCGCACCGGCAACTACAGTTTTAGCGTGAAGTAATACCATGAACGATCAGACTTTTATTATCATCCGTTTTTTTCTTTACCTTGATCTTATGCTTCTTTTTGGCCTGCCTTTATTCGAAATTTATGGGGTAAAGGGAGTATTGAAGAAATCGGTATCGTTATTCAGTGTCTGGTCGTTCTTTTTTACGCTTATCTCTGCTGGCATGGTTTTGTCCCTTGCAAATATGCTGCTTGTCGCTCAGGCCATGAGTGGCGTCAGTGATCCCGGCGAACTGACTCTGCATATTATGGAGATGGTTGTCGGGGAAACTGCTGTGGGCATGAGCTGGGTTATCCGCTTCGCTGCGCTGGTCATGGCGTTTATCGGACTTGGCCTCCGGCTCAGGCATGTAGGGCTGTCACGTTATGTGCTTACCCTGTCCGGCGGTATAGCACTTGCTACACTGGCATGGGGCGGACATGCAGCAATGAATGACGGCATCAGCTACTATCTTCATCTTCTGAGCGATATTATTCATCTGACTGCGGCCGGGGCCTGGATCGGTGCACTGGCGGCTTTTACTCTGCTCTTATGCATCAAAAAGGCTGAAAAGGCTGTCTATGCCAGCCAGCTGGCCGCAGCGCTGTCGGGTTTTGCCCGGGCCGGCACGATCATTGTGCTGAGCATTGTCATCACCGCCGTGGTTAACTTCGTATTTATGGTTGAAAAGCCTCTGAGTACCCTGCCGGGCAGTGACTATGGTCTGCTGCTGCTGATAAAAACTGCTCTGTTTTTTCTGATGCTGCTGCTGGCCGCCGCCAATCGCTTCCGGCTTACACCGCGACTGGAAACGGCCCTGCGTCAGGGCCAATATAAGATGGGTATTTACCTGATGCGTAAAAGCATTATCACGGAATTTACTGTTTCGGTACTGATACTGGCAACCGTCGCCTGGCTGGGCACGCTGTCGCCGGGTACCGGTATGGAATAACGACTAACCGTAGCCTGCAGGAAAGCTGCCCATGACCACTATGCTGATCGTTGAGGATGAACTGAAAACCGGTACCTACCTGAGACAGGGGCTTCTGGAAGCGGGATATGATGTAACCCTTGTAAACGACGGGCGTCAGGGACTGGAGCATATCCTGCGACAGCATTATGATCTCATTATTCTGGATGTAATGCTGCCCTCAATGGACGGCTGGGATATTCTTCAGCAGATGCGTATGGCCCGGCACGAAGAGCCCGTGCTGTTTCTGACTGCCCGGGATAACGTCAGTGAAAAGATTAAAGGTCTCGATCTTGGCGCGGATGACTATCTGCTCAAACCCTTTGATTTTGCCGAGCTACTGGCGCGTATCCGCACCCTGCTCAGACGCAACCGTACGCAAACGTCCGGTACGCACCGCATTGCTGATTTGGTTATGGATGTCACCCGCCGGAGTGTGAGCCGTTCCGGCAAAAAGATACATTTGTCTGCTAAAGAATTTGTGCTGCTTGAGCTGCTGTTACAGCGGACCGGAGAGGTGCTGCCAAGGAGCCTGCTTTCATCTCTGGTCTGGAATATCAATTTTGAAAGCGATACCAATGTGATTGATGTGGCCGTCAGACGACTTCGCAGTAAGGTGGATGATGACTTTACACCAAAGCTTATTCACACGGTACGGGGTATCGGATATGTGCTGGAGATACGGGAAGAGTGAAGCGTAACTGGTCTCTGACATCACGACTGAGCATAATTTTTGCCGGCGTGATGATGTCCGTCTGGCTTCTTTCGAGTGTGCTGCTTGTAGCCGCCCTCAGCAGTTATTTTCGTCATCAGGATGCCACATTGCTGACCGGAAAGCTTGAGCTTGCCACAGAGCTTCTTGAGGGTGAGGTGCACGCCGGAAAGCTCGACAGCGCATCGCTTGCACGAAAGCTTTCGGATGCCATGGTTGGTCACAGCGGACTTTATCTTTCCGTTAAAACAACTGATAACCAGATGCTGGCCGACTATTCATCTCCCGGTTTTTTGGTGCCTTATGAGCGGTTTAGCGGCGAAGCTACCCGTCCGGGTATTATGCAGACGGTGGAGGAAGACAGCAGGCGTTATAACGTTATGGTCAGAAAAATTAATGCGAAGAGCGCAGGTAAACTAAACGATGTACTGATTACGGCAGCCTATGATACCAGCCTTCATGATGAGTTTATCGGTCAGCTTAAAAGATGGCTGGTCTGGTTTAATGTCGCTCTGATATTTATCTCCGTTTTTCTGGGATGGCTCGTCACCCGGATGGGACTCAGGCCTCTGAATGAAATAAACCGGCTTGCCTCGGCGATTACGATTAACAGCCTGAGCAAACGTCTCCCTGGCCATAATCTGCCAGCCGAACTGAAGGTAACAGTAGCTGAATTTAACAGCATGCTTGAACGGCTGGAAGATTCATTTAGTCGTCTGTCTGAGTTCTCTTCGGATATCGCGCATGAACTGCGTACCCCTGTCAGTAATCTAATGATGCAGACTCAGGTTGCGCTGTCACGTGAACGTGATGCCGAAAGTTACCGTGAGGTGCTTTTTTCAAATCTGGAAGAGCTGAGCCGGCTCGCCAGAATGAGCAGTGATATGCTTTTCCTGGCTAAATCTGAAAACGGGCTGATGCCTCTGGAGAAACAGGACGTTTCGTTAAACGCAGAGCTGGAAGAGCTCCTCGATTTTTTTGAACCGCTTGCCGGTGACAGCGGCAAAACGCTTTCTCTGCAGGGGGAGGCAGTTGTCAGAGGCGATCGCCTGATGCTGCGTCGTGCAATGAGTAATCTGATAACTAACGCCATAAAATATTCATTACCCGGATCAGCCATTAATGTGCTGGCTGAACACCACGCCGGCAGGGTTTTTATACATGTCTCTAACCCCACAGAAAATATCAACCGGGATAGTCTGAACCGGCTTTTTGACCGCTTTTACCGGGGCGACGCTTCCCGTCAGCATAATACGGACGGTGCCGGGCTGGGGTTGTCCATCACCCGTTCTGTTTTACTGGCTCATGAGGGCGATCTGCAGGTTTCCATGAACAATAATGTAATTACGTTCACGGCCATGATACCGGCTCCCCGGGAGGTGTCTTAACGTTTTACCAGCAGGTCGGCAATTTTCATGGTCTTGTACTGCCTTAGTATCAGTAATAGGTTTCCCGGCACATTAAAGGATATCGGGAAAATCTGAAGTCTGAATCCAATACATGAAGGAGTGACGTTATGAAAAAAACGCATTTTGTTTTTGCTTCACTGATTTTTGTTCTGCCGGCTGCCGTTATAGCTCAGCAGCCGGACTCAAAGATGTCCCAGGATATGAATATGTCTCCGGCTTCAAAAGAGTACATGTCTGGTATGCAAAAGATGCACAGCGGCATGATGAATGCCATGAAGGAGCAGGACGCTGACAGAGCGTTTGCCTCGGGCATGATTGAGCACCACAAAGGGGCTATTGCCATGGCCGAAACGGAACTGAAATACGGGAAAGATCCGGAAATGAAGAAGATGGCAGAGGACATTATCAAAGCGCAAAAAGGTGAAATTGAGCATATGGAAACGTGGCTGAAAAAATAATCCTCTTCCGCTTTGGGGTCTGTTAACGTAAAGCAGGTTTCTGGCGGAGGACCTCTGGGAATCTTTCATGAGAAAGTAATATAACCTGTCTGAACCTTCGCCCCGGGTCCAGCATTCATTTTTCAGGCGAAATGGTTCTCCGGGGCGAAACAGGGTGCTTTACTGTTTTTTCAATGCATAATCCAGTTTTTCCATATCGTTAACGACAATTTCTTGCTCGTCAGCTGTCAGCGGAACTTCCTCCAGATAACGCTTCACTGAAGCCTTACTTTCCAGCAACAGGCCTCTGGCGCTTTCTTTAGGAAGGTTAAAATCGCACCCGATACAGGCCATACGGTGAGGGCAACTGCTCCAGAATGGGTTCGTACAGAAAGAATCCCCTAAATCGTAATAGGTTGCCGGTCCGGTCAGGCTGACAGCTTCCAGATCATGATCGATTAGCACGCTCATCATATGCGCCACCCGGTCCGCCTTCACAAAAGACACAGCCAGCTGGGTAGGACGTATACGAATATAATGCATGGTGGACTGAGGCGTAGAATGACCTGACCACTGCATCAGCTCATACAAAGACATGCCCTGCGGAACACTGGCCAGGGCTGTAACTGCTGAAGCGCGCCCCCGATGGCTGGTAATTGGGCCCCGGCTGTCTTCCACAGGCACACCCGCTCTGGCACAGAGAACCGGGATGACAGTCCGGTTTATGACATCCCTGCCGACAGGTTTGCCCCGAAACTGAAACAGGAAGCGGACTTTTTCACCGGTACGCTCATCCGTAAGAGCTGCCTGTTCCTGTGGACGTTCGCTGAGCCAGATATCAACGTACTTTTTCACGACGGCAGAGATAGGTTTTACAAAGGCTTTAGACGTTTTTCCTGCCGGTACGCTGAGGTAGCAAAGCGTTCCTGCCAAAATGATGTTACCATCCTCCTGCCTGATATCATCCGCCTGCAGAGTGATGCAGCCAGCAGTAAGACGCATTAACTCGTTCTGGCGCAGCCCGGCATGTGTCCAGATAACGGCCATCGCCTGCAGCATGGACAGAGGATAGTGAATGTCACTCAGGAGATCTTCATGGCGCAGATTGAGGCTTGCCCAGATCAGCTTCAGCCAGACCGGATCATCAATGACGCGGGGATTTACACTCTGACGGAACAGTGGAGTGCCAGGCGTAGAGAGATGTCGTGCCGGACTGAATTTCAGTCGCCCCCAGCCCCAGTTTTCATAATCGATCATGAAACGGCGAACCGCATACACAAATCCGCTACGGGAATTCGGCAGCAAGGGCTCACCTATCCGGGCAGATTGCCGGGCACCTCCTCCGGTGCCCAGTGACAGCTCGCCCACCTTCATTCGTCCAACTGCCGCAATAAAGCTGGCACAGGTTTCCATTGTCCAGTCGGCCGGTTCGTGAATATCCGGATATTGCCGGGCAAGCCACAGCCCACAGCGGAGAATAAAACTGTACTGGTTCTCCCGTGATCGGGGGCGAAGCACTGACGTATCCCTCCATTTCCGGCACCACCTGACCCAGTCTGCCGCGATACCTTGCGTGGATTTTTCATGCCATTCTTTATAATTCCGCATACGCACAGAATTTTTTATGATGCCCATTGCGGCAAGTGCGTGTGAAACCCTGCCAGCTGTTTTTGCTATTCCCCGGTCGTGATAATTCTGCGCCCGCCACAGCAGATCGATCGTAAAGCTTTCAAGTTGAGGATTGTTATTCATCAGCATCAGTACGCCGAGTATGGCTGACAGAGCATTTTTCTGGTTCTGACTTTTATACCCAAGAGAAACCAGAACTTCAGTCAGACGGCTGAGCTCCTGACTAAAAATGTTCTGTCCAAAAATGGCTCGGGCATACAGCGATGGCGCGCCCTGATGCGGCAAACTGAACGGAGAAGAAAATGGGCCAAGATGAAAGGCAAAAGCGGCAAGCAGCGGCCTGCCTGATTCATTCTGCTGTAACAGAGAAATCCATTTTTCCTGCGGCCACTGCCAGCAGGGTTTCCCTGTCCGGTGTGTTTCTGCCAGAACTGAAAGAATTATGATTCTAATCAGCCTGTCACTGGTTCCACTGCGAGTGGCAATATCCTGCAAAGGCATCAGTAACAATGACAAAGAACCCGGCTGGTTGAGAGCGTCTGATCTGCGATAGCCTGTACTTAGCGCTGCCCGTTCTTCATCAGTGAGCACATCATTCAGCTGATAATTTGTACGTTCAAAGGGGCTGTAAGTACAAATGATTACTTCTTCTTTCATCAGCGAATCTCCGTCTGAAAAATAAGGCCGACAACTTTTCGATCAATTTCAGCTACTGCAGCGGCCATCCGGCCAGCTAAATCAGAACCTGAAAGATGGATGTAAATCTGGGTAGTACGCGGATCGCGGTGTCCTGCGTATGTGGCTAGTTCATGGAGTTTCCATCCAGAGCGTGCCAGGTGCGTCAGGCGAAGATGGCGGAAGGTATGTGTGGTGATTTGTGGAAGGCCTGCATCAAGAGCCCATTTCCGGACAGTTTTACTCCAGTTCCAGAAAGACAGGGGGGCACCGTGGTTACGATCAGAAGACGAGCGAAACAATGCACCTCCACGGTAACCCGCGAGCCGTAACTGCCGGAAATGATTTGCCAGCACCTGTGTTACGGCGGGACTGTAGCAGACTATCCTTTCCCGCCTGTTTTTCGTCGTTTCGGCGCGGACACGAATCAGACGATGAGCAGGGTCGATATCCTCAAGCGCCAGGGCTGTCACCTCTGCACGGCGGAGTGCACCAAAATAGGCAAGCGCGAGCATCAGCCGATCACGCAGGGAGGCAGTTGAAACATGTTTAAGAAATCTCAGCCATTGCTCATCATCAGGAATAACGGGCAGACGTGTGATACGGGGAACCAGACCACGTCCCGTATAAGCACTCCCCGGCAAACCCGCACGGGGTAATGGATTGAGACTGCATATATCCTGATAAACCAGAAAGTCATACCAGAGACGGATCGCAGAAAGGCGCAGCTGGAGCGTGGCGCTGGCCGCGGGAAAAGGCATGCCGGGTAACTGAGGGCGGATGTAGACGGCCAGGTCTTCAAACCGGGCCTTTTCAGGTTCAATGCTGTTATGGCTGCAGAACGCAAAATAATGGCTGAGGGCACTGCGGTAGGCGGAGAGTGTGGCCTGAGCCCGGCCCAGGTCGGACAGCAGTTTTAGCCAGCGCTCCGCCAGTACCAGAACGTCCTCATTTGGTGGAATCATCATGGTGTTTACCTCTGATAGCAGCATTGCTGCTCAAAGATTAGCCAGTCGATGTTGCATTCCAATTAACTTACTAAAGCCCGTAGTTCGAACTGAAAATGAACACTTTTTCTGGATAAGGCTGATTCTTTATCTGAAACCAGGGGGTTCCCATTTTAATGCCAAGTACCTTTGCATCTATGTTATTTGGAAATGACTATATTTCATACAAACGATTCTCAGAGGGTCACGCCGTGCAAAAGAAGCTGACAGACGCTTTGCCTTTACTGGCCGGAGATGCTTCGGCATGCCGCTGGATAAACCTCCAGGAAGACCTGTTGCGAGCTCCAAATACCGTTGACGCTTATGCCCGTGTGGTCAATGACTGGCTGAGCTTTTGCCACGCTTGTGGCCTGACGGCAACCGGCGCCGGGCATGATACTGTTGCACTGTATATCCGCAGCCTGCATGCTGGCCGTCACCTCTCAGCTGCGACTATCCGTCACCGGTTGACGGTGGTGAGACTCTACAGCGACTGGCTTTGTGAAGAGGGGCTACGGGAAAAAATCCAGTCAGAAGGGGGATCTGGAAAAATAACGGGAAGGGAAAACCGGGCATAGTTCCTGTACAGCGGCGACTGCCGTGGATTCCTGCTGATGAAGACTGGCTGCATTTTCTGACTGTAGCTGCGCAGGCTGACATCAGAACCCGTTTTATGCTGGCACTGGCGTACGACTGTGGATTACGCCGGGAAGAACTCTGTTCAGTGACTACTGGTGATATCGATCCATCCCGACGGTTGCTCTCTGTTCGGGCAGAGCATACCAAAAACCGATCTGGCCGGGTGGTGCCTTATTCCCCGGTGACCGGTGAGCTTTACATGGCCTGGTTGGCTGAGCGGCGTCAGCTCAGTGCATCCCGAGGCCCGCTTTTTCTGTCGCACTCGCCGCGTAACCGGACGGAGCCCATCAGCGGCTGGACCTGGTCAAAAGTGGTACGCAGCCTGGCGCTGCAAGCCGGGCTGCCACTCATCAGTACACATACCTTTCGGCATCTCTGCCTGACGGAACTGGCCCGCACGGGGTGGGATATCCACGAAATTGCCGCATTTGCCGGGCACCGTCGCATCCAGTCAACACTGCTGTACATTCATCTCAGCGCACGCGATCTGAGCCGTCGGTTCAACTGTACAGTGGAGTCTTTGTATACTCACCGCCTTACTCTGTTGCACCTCCAGGATTCTTCACCATGATGCAATCTGAACAGACCGCGCCCTGTCCTGCAATACAGTTCAGCCTTCCCGATCCGCTTTGGGATACGCGACCTGATTTTGCTGTGGGCGAGCTTGAAGCGCTGGACACGCTGATTAGCATTTCCGGCAGGGTGGAAAAAACTGGCCGCCTGAGATATTAAAACAACTGTCTCGTCTTCTCTTACCGCTACGCGACACACTGGTAAGGATGCATGCGGCCAGGGCTCCATACAATTCATCCCTTCACGATATAACCGTAAAGATGCAACGTCTCCGAAAAACATACTGGGCCTGGACACAGTCAGAGTGGTCCGAAGTCATCTGCAGCACAGAAGGTGATTTTCACCAAAGGTTTGGAGCCAGTGGTAATTGCCGGCAATACGTGATGGCACTGGCGTGGTTGCTGTGTGGTTTTGATCGTCTGGAATCCTGCGGTGTTTTTTATCAGTATCGGCTCTGTCTCAAAGTTTTTGGGCGTCAGCATACGGATGCTGCAGTCTTCAGACTTAGCGAAATGATGACTGCAGTGGGATATGTTCCTGGCGATGGGAGAAATAACGGCATCAGGAATGCCTTGTGCATGGCAATGCTGCTTCAGCGGGAACCACAGCCAGAGCGCGTCAATGTCGACACGTTGCAATATATAGCTTCTGCAGGGCCGGCTTACCTCCGCAAGTCTGCTGCTACGTTGTCGCGTATACTAGCGTCATCAGGGATTTTCAATGAAGGTTTCGATTATCGGGTGTCGCAACGTCGCCGGCCGCCCCGGGAATACAATGCTGTGACCGATGTGCCCGCTGAATGGCTTTCCTGGTGTGAACGCTGGCGTGCTACCTCTGTGCAGCGTCCCTCCAGTATTGAAGCTTGCTGGTATGTGTTGCTTAAGTGTGGTCGCTGGCTGGCGGATTGTCATCCGGAGTGCGTGTCACCAGTCAACTGGACACGGGAGACTGCCATGGCATGGGTGACGGCAGCATGCAAAATGAAAGTTGGTGAATGGTCGAACCCAGGAGGAATGTACCGTGAGCGTCGAGGTAGTATGATGAAACCGTCTGCGAGAGCAGGGCTAATCAGACACGTACATACTTTTTTTCATGACCTCCAGGAATGGGGATGGATGCCGGTCAAATTCAGCCCTGAAAGAATCCTCAGGTCTCCGCGGAGTCTTAGCACGCAGATTGGGCCTGACCCTCGCATTGTGAGTGATGAGCTCTGGTGTAAATTAATTCACGCCGGACAAAACCTGCAGGAGACAGACCTGCCAGGCTGCGTCGGGTATCCCTATTTTTATCCGCTTGAGATGGTCAGGGCATTAAGTGTGCTCTGGTTATTTGGTGGTCTCAGACGTGATGAAATTCTGCGCATGCGGTGCGGCTGTATCCGCTGGCAGGCCTCAGAAGAAAATGACGGACAACGTATTTGCCTGATGGATGTCCCGGTCAGTAAGACTTATGCAGCATTTACAAAACCGGTTGACTCCATTGTTGGAGATTATATTGAACGCTGGGAACTGGTTCGTAGCCCGCAGGCGCTTCAGGAAGATCCAAAGACCGGCGAGAGTGTTCATTTTCTTTTTATGCATCGGGGAAAACGGGTGCATGGAAGCTACATCAATAATTCTCTCGTTCCGTTGCTGTGTAAAAAAGCGGGCATTCCTGAGCATGATGCCAGAGGCAGGATCACCAGTCATCGAGCAAGAGCGACTATCGCCAGCCAGCTTTATAATGCCCGGGAACCGCTTGATATTTTCGAACTGCAGAAATGGCTGGGGCATTCTTCACCGGAATCCACCCGACATTATGTCGATATTACGCCAACGAGGCTTGCCGCTTCATTCGATAAAGCGGGGTATTTTGAACGTAATCGTCGCGTGGTTTCGTTACTCATCGATCAGAACATAGTCGCATCAGGTCAGGCAGCAGAGGGAAAGCCGTGGCGCTATTATGATCTCGGGCATGGTTTCTGTACTTATGATTTTTTTGATCAATGTCCACATCGCATGGCCTGTGCAAAATGCTCTTTTTACATACCAAAATCCTCATCGGAAGCTCAGTATCTGGAAGGCCGCCAAAACTTAATAAAGCTTATGCAAGAAATTCCCTTAACCGAGGATGAACTAGCAGCGGTAGATAATGACATTGAAGCAGTCGAGCGGCTTCTGAAAAAACTCAGAAGCGTTGCCTCTCCCGGACAGCGGAAATAGTATGTGGTTAGCTGAATGTCCAACTTATGAGCTTTCGAGAGCCCCCAAGGGTACTGCTCCCCGGATGGCTCTGATGAGCAAAATAAATACTTTAAATAAGTTGCCGGAGTAAAGAGAAATTCAGGTTAAGAGCTTGCTTTAACTGTGTCAGAACAAGCTTTGACGGTCTAATACCAGCCTCAGCAATTAGGCAGATTATTGATTCAAGTGATTCGTTTAGCGTTTAATTGATTGAATAAAGTTGCGCAAATCCATACTGGCCAATGGCAAAGGCAATATGGGCGACGATGATGTAGATAATCATTAAGATCTGATTCGGTAATTTTCTCCCAAAAAAACCGCCACCCATGGCAGGCATCAGCAAAGCTAAGCCTGCAAAAGTGCTGACAACAACGCCAATGATGAAGACAGGGAGAAGGCTCGGTTGCAAAGCAAAGCGGGTACCCCAGAAAACTAACAACAGCAGTGCATAAGCAATACCGATGAGGTAATGGAAAATCCATCTTGTCATTTTTTCAATCGTTCCGGGTGCTCTGGTAGTACGGTTATCGAGAACAATGTTCCCCCGCAGAATCTCTGTAAGCCAGCGGCCAACCATGCCCCAGTCCGTTGGTGGGACTCCCGCTACTTTTTTAACCAGGGTTACCCACAGATCCAGAATAAGGGTAGAACCGATACCCACAATCAGACTAAAAGCAATCCACGTACTCATTTTTGCCCCATTGACCTGCTCCCCGTTGAATAACACACCCCGATGTTAGTAACGTCTTCATAAGCCACATGAGGACATCCCCATGAAGAAGCGTTTTTCCGACGAACAGATCATCAGTATTCTTCGCGAAGCGGAAGCCGGCGTTTCTGCCCGTGAGCTCTGCCGCAAGCACGCCATTTCCGACGCCACCTTTTACACCTGGCGCAAGAAGTTTGGTGGTATGGAAGTTCCTGAGGTGAAGCGGCTTAAATCTCTTGAAGAGGAGAACGCGCGCCTCAAGAAGCTGCTTGCCGAAGCCATGCTGGATAAGGAGGCACTTCAGGTGGCTCTGGGGCGAAAGTACTGACGACAGACCAGAAGCGGGAAGCCGTTGAGTTTATGTGTGATGCGACCGGTCTGTCGCAACGTCGTGCCTGCAGGCTTACAGGTTTGTCTCTGTCGACCTGCCGCTATGAGGCTCAGCGCCCGGCGGCTGATGCGCATTTATCAGGGCGCATTACTGAACTGGCACTGGAGCGCAGGCGTTTTGGCTACCGCCGCATATGGCAGTTACTGCGCCGAGAAGGGCTTCTGGTTAATCACAAGCGCGTGTACCGCCTTTATCATCTGAACGGACTGGGCGTTAAACGCAGACGTCGTCGTAAAGGGCTTGCAACAGAACGTCTGCCGCTGCTCCGCCCGGCGGCGCCCAACATGACCTGGTCGATGGATTTCGTCATGGATGCGCTGGCTACTGGTCGCAGGATCAAGTGCCTTACCTGCGTCGATGACTTCACAAAGGAATGCCTGACGGTCACTGTTGCCTTCGGGATTTCAGGCGTGCAGGTCACGCGTATTCTGGACAGCATTGCGCTGTTTCGCGGCTATCCGGCTACGATAAGAACCGATCAGGGCCCGGAGTTTACCTGCTGCGCGCTCTATCAGTGGGCCTTTGAGCATGGAGTGGAGCTGCGACTTATCCAGCCCGGCAAGCCGACACAGAACGGATTTATTGAGAGTTTTAACGGACGCTTTCGCGATGAATGCCTGAATGAACACTGGTTCAGCGACGTCAGCCATGCCAGGAAAACCATCAGCGAATGGCGTCAGGATTATAGCGAATGTCGTCCACATTCAGCACTGAATTATCAGACGCCATCAGAGTTTGCAGCACGGTGGCGAAATGGAGAATGTGAAGGTAAACAAACCGACATTACTAACTGAAGGTTGTATCTAATATTGGGGGCAGGTCAGTCACTATTACCTCTGTCGGTTGGTGTCAGCGGCTGCTGCTTTAACATCACCTGAAGATCTTACCAGCCCCCGCTTATCCTGATGCTTCTTTTTATCCATAGTGATCTCTTCAAAATTTCTAAATGTAACATTATAAATTCCAAAATTTTCAAGATGCGCATACACCTTACTAAGCGTGTAGCTCTTTACTGCCATCAGTGTATTTACCCCATCGAACCTGATTAAGTTATAATCCGAATAAATCTGGTTTTAAGCTCCGCAAGGCTCGGTTGGCGATGATAAAACACCTAACCAAATACCACTTCATAGCGCAGTCTGCAATGAAGTGTTAAAATCCTTAACTTGATATTAAAACACGGGGCAGGAAATGTTTTGTCATTACCGCCTGCACGCAGACGGTATCGCCAAAACGACCTGCTCAGGGCTCCGCCCCGAGACCCGGGTAATGTGCCAAGGTTGAGTTATGTCGAAAAGTGAGAAGCGTCAGAAGAACACACTCATTCAGCTTCGCTGTACGGAAGCTGAGGCTGAAGCTATTAAGGCAAAGGCTGTCGCTGCCGGACTTACAACGTCTGAGTACCTGCGGCGCACCGCTCTGAGCCGCCGCATTATGGTGCGTACGGATATCCGGATGATGAACGAACTTCTCCGCCTGGGTGGTCTGCAAAAGCACCTCTATACCCAGATGAAGGACAACATGACAACCGAACTCAGCCAGCAGTTTTCCGGCGTACTGACCAGCATCACTCACGCCATCAATGCGCTGGACATGGCGCCGGTTCCGGCAGAGGAAATCAAGGACTGATGAACGTCATCATCCCGCCAAAACGTCGCGACAAAAAGACCAGCTTCAGAAAGCTAGTTGAATACGTCAGCACGCGCGAAGAAAACAAAAATGCTGAACAGGTGCAGCCTGAGCCTGCGCATACCCCGAATGCCGGTTCTACGGCGACTCCGGGCTTTAGCCAGCTTGTTGACTACGTGGGCCGTAAGAACATATCGCCTGCTTCTGAAATTATCAGCATTTCACCTGAGGGCATTCAGCGCGTGCTTTCAGGTGAAGTGTTGTGCGAAACCAACTGCTTTTCGCTTGAAGCCGCAGCGTCAGAAATGAACATGACCGCGATGCAGAACCGCCACTGTAAGGATGCGGTTTATCACTTTATTCTCTCGTGGCAGAGCGACGAAAATCCTTCTCCTGACGCCGTCTTTACCTCAGTGCGCTACAGCATGGCGCAGCTGGGGATGGCAGATCATCAGTACGTTGCCGCGATTCATAAAGATACCGATAACGTTCACTGTCACGTGTCCGCTAACCGCGTTCATCCGGTCACGTTCCGCGCACAGAATATGTGGAACGATGCAGACACGCTGCAGAAAGCCTGCCGCGTGCTGGAGCGCGATTTAGGCTTCAACGTGGACAACGGCAGCTGGGAAATGAGCGGGGACGGCAGCCTGTACCGCACGCGTCGTGCGCTGCCTTCAGCGCCGCGCGGCGCAGCTAAAAGAGAAATCTTTTCCGATAAGGAAAGCCTTCACGGCTACGCCGTTCGCGAGACGCGTCAGATGATCAGCGACCTGTCCGAAGAGGGCAGTCTCAGCTGGCCGCTGCTTCACAACGTCATGTATACACGCGGGCTTGGCGTGCGGGAACAGAACGGCGGCCTCGCCGTTTTCGATCTGCTCAATCCTGACAGCATCAGCGTGAAAGCATCAGACATTCATCCGGCTATCGGTCTGCAGGCGATGGAAGCAAAGCACGGCAGTTTCCTGCCCGCACCGCCCGCATCCGACCCGGAAAATCATGAGGCCGGCATGCTCATGGTTGATAAGTTTTATCTGCCGCAGCTGCACGTCCGTGACGGAGAGGCCCGCCGTGAACGTCGCGAAGCGAGAGCCGTTGCCCGCGACATCCTGCGCACGCGCTATGATGCTTATCGCGCCGGCTGGGAAAGACCTGACCTGCGCGCGGGCGAACGCTTCCGGCAGATATCCGCTCACTGCGTGGCTACGAAGGCGAACGTGCGTCAGGCCGTCCGGGATCCGCTGATGCGCAGGCTGATGTATCGGGTTGCTGAGTTTGAGAAGATGAAGGCAGCAGCAAAGCTGAGACTGCAGCTGCGTGAAGAGCGGCAGACGCTGAAAGAAACCGGACAGGCGCGTCACCTGACCTGGAAGTCGTGGGTTGAACAGGAAGCGCTTAACGGCGACGTCGCCGCAATCAGTCAGATGCGCGGATGGGCCTATCGTGAAAAGCGTGCAGCGTCGAAACGTCAATCTGCCTGGCCGGAGCCAAACGCTGTTATTCATTTCGGGCCGGCTGAAGACGTACCGACATTCAAATCCAGCGCGCATGACACAGCGTTATTACGAGACGGTACGGTGACCTATCTGCGCGACGGTAAACCTGCAGTAACCGACTTTGGCAACAGGGTTGAGGTTTACGCAGCCGCTGACGCAGCGTCTGACCGTCATAACAACGATCTGGCTGCCGAACTGATTGCCTGGCGCAGCGGTGAGAATACTGTTTTACAGGGGGACCCGGCTGCCGTTAACCGCGTGCTTTATGCCGGCGCGGTGAGAAACGTCACGAAACGGGACGAACATTCTTTCAGCGTCAGCGATCAGCAGCACATGGCAAACGTGCGCGCAACTGAGCGTCATCTGAGCGGTCAGGACGTCAGGGCGGAAGCAAGTCATACTGAATATCAGAGCAGGATGGACGATGCAGTCCGTCCGTTACCTAAAAATTTACCACGACCGTGAGGAGAGTAATAGCGAAGACATAACTCAAACTGAAGTACTTAGTCGCTGATTGCACAGGCTGAACCCCTCTACAACCAGCTAACCATTACAACCTGTTGAGGAGGCTGCCATGGCTGCCGTGGATCCTATTCATTTGAAGCTGTTTACAAGTTATTTCCTAGCGTTATTAAAAATTAGGTTACTAAAATAAACCGGTATTGTGCAGGAGCTAATTTTTTTATGCTGGTAAGTCTAAGATGTAGCGCCAATATATTAATATTTCCCGATGCTTAATGGTGTTTTTAATATTTTCGATCTCTAATCAATTAGGGTGTTATCAAATGGCTTAATTTTTTTCTCGCCGATAAGTTTGAATTATTAGGGGGTTGGGTTTTTTGTTTTTTTGTCAACATCTTGCTGTTCTTGATATTTTTTTGATTTTTTTATTCGTCCCATCAGTTATAGGTTTTTTTATTTTTTATTTATTTTCAATGTGCTGAATCCTAATATCCAAGCCTTGTTCCTATATGCATTATTATAAAGTGGTTTGGTTTTTTTAATTTCTTACTAATTTCAATGGTGTTAATAATAAACATGAAGATCAATAAAGCGCTTGGTTAGTTTTGTTGTTATATATTTTATTTGGCTTTATGTTTATTATGGTTTTTATTTTAACTTATTGAAATTCTGTAAAGCTAAGGGGGTGGCAGAAATTACCTTTAAAATGGAGTTATTAATTATGAATTCAATCATAGAAGTGCGTAGGTAAAAGGATGTTTTATTAACTCACGTGTTAATTTGAAGGTGGTTTAAATTTATTTATGATTGGTGGCGGCATCATATCTAATTATAATGTTTTAAGTGCTGCCATTGCCATTATGAAATTTCCCCCTTTATGTTAGCGAAATTGAATTTATCAAGGCGATAGTTCATTCTCGCCTTGATACCTGTACCAGTTGTTATTAACTTAATAAACGGGGATCTTTGAGCAAATGCTTCTTTGCCGGCGCGGTAATAATGCCGAGGCAGACGACGATCAGACTGACACCTGCCCAGCCGGCAAAGGGCAGCCTTTCACCCACCAGCAGAACCGCCAGCAACGCCGCAATCACCGGTTCGAGCAGGGTGATGGTGGTGGCCATGCTGGCGGGGATACGCGCCAGGCCATAGCCGTAGCAGAGATAGCCGACAAACATCGGGATCAGGGCCATGTAGATCCCGACAGCCGCAGTGTTCCAGCTCGCCAGTAGCGGAGCACCCGTCATAAACAGTACGGGCATCAGCAGGATGCCGCCCGCACCAAACGTTGCTCCCATGGCCGCGCCGGATGCCACACCCGCCTGCATCAGGCGTCGCGCCGACCACGAATAGAACGCGTAGGTAAACCCTGCCAGCAGACCCAGAGCGATACCGCTCAGGGCGTGTTCGTTGCCGGCAGCCTCAGCCTCTCCGCTGCTCTGCGCCAGGCAGAGCAGTATCATTCCGGCGATCCCCGGCACTGCGCCGCACAGCCACTGCTTTGTCAGGCGCCCGCCGTCGAAGCGATACTCAATCAGAGCTGAAAGAAGCGGAGCCGAACCAATCGAAATCACCGTGCCAGTTGTGACGCCGGCATAACGCATTGAGGCATAGAAGGCAAGGGGATACACGGCAACCGCGAGCGCGCCGGTGACCAGAAAGTGCCACTGTGCGGCAATAAGCCGGCGCTGACGAAGAAGTGTGCCAGCCGCAATAAGCCCCTGTAATAAACCGCCGATGCCCATCGCTACGGCCCCAATCGCCAGCGGACTCAGCTCAGGGGCGAAGGTAGCCGCCGTGCCGGTGGTACCCCAGAGGATGGCGGCCACCAGCACGCCCGTTATGCCGCCCAGCCGTTGTCCCGATGAAAGCATCAGCACGCCTCCATCATCTGTTCAGCCATCGCGCGGGCCTGTGCCACACAGTGACTGCTCCCTTCCAGGCCTGCCCGGGAGATGCTGCCTTCCAGCAGGAAGGCGAAATGCTTTGCCACCAGGCCGGCATTTTTTTCCTCTCCGTGTATCAGCTCAGCCAGATGCGAAGCCAGAATCGCTTCAACTTCCTCTTTGTGTTCACGTACAGCCTGGCGTCCCGGTGCTCCGGCAGGCAACTCTGCAGCGGCATTCAGCAGCCCGCAGCCGCGAAAGCCGTGTTCATAAGCATACTCAGCGTGATCTTCATACGCTTTAAAGACGGCCAGAACCCGCTCCCGGGGCGTCGTAGCGATCTGACGCCGCTTTTCATACAGCGCCAGCCACTCTTCATGCCGCACCCTGAGATAAGCCGCTACCAGTTCATCTTTAGAGGCAAAGTTGTTGTACAGGCTTTTCTTTGCGACGCCAGCCCGTTTCACAATCGCATCAATGCCTGTGCCGCCTATTCCGTGGTTGTAAAAAAGAATGCGTGCGGCGTTGAGTAGCTTTTCATAAGCCGTTTCTGAATCAGCAGACTGTTGCGTCATTGTCAGCCCCAATGGCGTTGTGAGTAGGTAGACTAGTCTACCTACTCACAAGTGTATGGCAACCCCAGGAGGCATTCAGCGGAGTGAATGACTTTTTTATCCCGTTAACAAAGGGCAGGCGGAAAAAAGTGAATACAAAACAGCCCGCAAAAGCGGGCTGGCAGCATGATTAATGTTATTAACGGCCAAACAGCATAGCGAGCAGCTCGCGCAGATGCGCAGCCTCTGCGGCATTCTCGGTGCTGTCCAGCCAGCCGATCAATTTAAGGCACACTGCAGTTCGGGTAAGACGTCGCTCCTGACGAAGGATTTCGACAGTGATCCTGCCCAGCATTTCAATCTGGCAGGGGTGCGTTACCCTGCTGAAGTAGCCAGTCAGCCCGATTGTATTTTCAGAAGGCAGTCCGTCCTGGCGCATTGAAATACCTGAAAGTTAATAGAGGGGTCGTGCGCAAAGTAAACGATGCGTAGCGATGTGTACAGCGTTGATTTGTAAGAGCGGCCGCAGACTGGTCTGGATCTAATAAATATCTATAAGTTACAGTCACCTATACAATTTATTTTTCTGATGATTAACAATTCATGCAGGGATAGCATCCTCTTTCTGAAGACAAAGCATTGCCTACAAGCTTTCTGCATCAGTTACTGCTTTTTTATCGAAGCTGCTGATATAGCTGTACAACTTACTTATCCTTATTTTCATTTATAACCCCATGATAAATAGTGCTTAGCATTTTTTGCAAAAAAATCAAGCCAGGGGATATACACAATCGCTGTACAAGTTTATCAATGTTGTATAACTTTACGCTCATTGAGCGATGAGTATATTTCAACCATTACAGAGGTTCCCCATGCGCCAGGACATTGCGAACTATCCAACTACAGCAAATGATATTGCCCATTACTTCAGCAAGGTTTCCGTACCGGGACAGCAGGAAACGTTGGGCCAGATTGTGGTAGAAATCCTGCGTGCGGGTAAAAATCTTAATCGCAAAGCGATCTGTTCAAAGCTCTTACGTCGTCTGGAGGTCGCAGCGAGTGTGGAAGAAGAGCGTCACTACCAGGCGCTTATCGGGCTGCTGTTTGATCGCTGAGACGCCTTCAACCGCGTGTTCAGTTTATCCTGCAGCACTTTCAGGGCTGTCCGGACTGGCAGCCAGATATCACTGCCGGAGCAGGCACGCAAATATAAGAAGCGGGTATGCAACGAAGTAACCTGGAAAGACTGACTGATATCGTTATCGGCGAAGCAGTAACATTACTGCTCGGTGATGCCGGCCGTATCAATTCAACCGCTCTGGTTGCTACTCTGAAGCGAATGGCAGCGCTGGAGTCACATCCTGAACGGCTGGCGGCACTGCAGTGTGCACTGGATGAAGTAGCAAAAGAGTTTCCGCGCGCGCGGCAGACTCAGGATATGCCGGTGATGGCGCTACAGTCGGTTCAGGCAGGCAGTAAAAAGCATTAAGAGATATATTCGCGCAAGCGAAGTGTGGCAATAAGCCCGCAGGATGCGGCCATCTGCGGATGGCCGTCTTTATTTCAGGCAGTTAGCCTGGTAACTCAGCCGCTGGTGCGGAATTAAACGGAAAGACTATGCAGCAAGAAATGCAGCACACCCAAACGACCGAAGCCGACATCATTCACCATTTTCGTCACGCTGGCGAGAAGCTGGCTGCTGAAACAGCCGTGCTGGATGCGGTCATCCGCGATATTGTTGTGCACGGCAAACGCGTCACCAGCAAAACCATTATCCTGTATCTTATCGCCGAGCTGGAAAGCACATCAGACATTGTACACCTTGATGTACTGCGTAATGCGCTGGAGATAGTGGTCGGACGCACACCGGACGACGAAGGTATTTAAGATTTTTATTCCTGCTGCACGCTCTGTGCGGCAGGAATGGCTGCTGAGGTCTCAAAACCACCCTTTGAAGCCCATACTGAGCAGCTCGCTGCAGCGATCAACGTAATAGCAATCCACACCTTCATCATCATTCTCTCCCTATCAGTAACGGCTTTAACGTTAAATAAGCCTGGCACGGATTACGCGATCTGCCTGGAGCAGATGAGACAAAAGGATAATTCCGATGTGAGTTTTTGCAGCTAAGGCCCGCTGCCTTAATGCACGTTATCTTCTGCCGTGTGAGATGCAGCGCTATCAGCCTCAACAGCTGTTGTTAACTGCATTTCGCGTCTGATGCCGTCAATAACATGTAATGCTGCGCGCAGATAGGTTTCATCAGCGTTGCTGCTGACTTTGTCATACAGCCGATCCAGCAGCATTTGCAGGGATATAGTAGTGCCAGCATCAAGCAGCTCCGTTACTGTTTCGCCGATAATTATTTCTGCCAGTTTTTCTTCTAGGTCACTTTTCATTACGCGGTCCGGCTGCAGGTTTCCCGGCGAGTCTATCACAGGGCATTGAGGCGTTGTCAGGCTCAGTCAGCCATCTCATTTTCATCAAGACGATAAAGATTGATATCGTTTCTTTCACGATAACGGGGCGGAAATACCATGGCGCCGTTACCATCCCCCAGATATTGCATACCCAAAGGCTCGATAATGGCATAGGGCTCTGCCAGTGCGCGGCGATAACGCAATATTTCGCGCGCCATTTCAACGGCTTCTGGGGAATTATTATCAGGGTTACCTGCTATATATTGCAGGCGTTCGTCGCTAAGCATCGCTGCCTCCTGTGTTGCTCTGACGCTTTACGGCTCTACCTACGTCGTGACTGGATGTCATCATAGCCAGAAGCGTGGCGGAAACCAAAGCCTGCGTTACGTTGTGATGCACACAGCAGGATGTTGTGAAGCGTAAAAGCAGCAGATCTATTAAATGAAAAGTCGGATTCTGCCATTGGACTTTTCAGAGGCCGGAGTAGCGGGAGAGGATTCTGTCAGGAGAGTCGAAGGATATTATCGATTGGATCGTGAGTTCTTTTCGTATCAGAAGCAATGCTTTTTGAATCAGCCGGTATTGGGCTCTTCACACGTGTAAAAACCAGACCGCAGCAGGGCTGCTGCGGTCCGACAACAGATTATGCGCTCTGCCACTCGGCTTCAACGTCATCCTTTGATTTGGAAAGAATGACTTTATTATCATCAACTTCTTTAACCCAGCTGAATGGGATGATGTGGTGCTTACCGCCCGCTTCCGGATCGCTTTTCGCCAGTTTGATTTTATCTTCGCCTTCGAAGTGATCGACAATGCCCACGTGCTCACCGTTGACGTCAACAACCTGTGCGTGATCCAGGATTTCTGATTTGCTTACCATATTGCCTCCGTTCTGTGAATGTAAATGCAGCAGTTCTGCTGCCGGACTGCTTAAGTCTGGTTATTAATCCGCAGATTTCCAGTAATTTACAGAATGAAATATTTAGGCGAACCGTGACGCGACCAATTCTGCTGCGCCGACTATGATTTCCTGTAGCCGCTGGCGGCACGCGCTGCCAGCCTCCTCTCTGTTCATAACGGGAATTAACAGCATGCAGATATCACTGGAGAAACAGGTTGCGCTGGTTACCGGCGCCAGTTCAGGGCTTGGCTACGCCTGCGCCGAAGCGCTGGCTGCGGCGGGTGCAGCGGTGGTAGTCAACTATAACAGCCAGCAGGAGCCTGCCGAGGCGCTGGCAGAAGCGATCCGGCAGCGCGGCGGTAAGGCGGTGGCGGTAGGGGGTGATGTCTCTGATGAAAAAGCCGTAGAGGCGCTGTTTGCTGAAACCATCAACCATTTTGGGCGGCTGGATATCCTGGTCGCGAACTCCGGACTGCAGCGCGATGCGCCAGCCAGCGAGATGACGCTGGAGGAGTGGAACAAAGTTATCCAGGTTAATCTCACCGGTCAGTTTCTCTGTGCCCGGGCAGCGCTGCGTCAGTTTCGCCAGCAGGAGAAACGTCTGGACGTGAGCCGCGCTGCCGGAAAAATCATTCATATGAGTTCGGTTCATCAGCTCATCCCTTGGGCTGGCCATATCAACTATGCCGCCTCTAAAGGGGGTGTCGATCTGCTGATGCGTAGCCTGGCGCAGGAGGTGGGTGAGGAGCGCATTCGCATTAATTCGATTGCGCCGGGGGCCATCAGAACCCCAATCAATACCGAAGCCACGGAGGGCGACGCGGAGAAAAAGCTGCTGCAGCTCATTCCCTATGGCCGGGTAGGCGATCCGGAAGATGTGGGTAATGCGGTGATATGGCTGGCCAGCGATTTATCCGACTACGTGCATGGCACCACGCTGTTTATTGATGGCGGGATGAGTCTCTATCCTGGCTTTCGCGATAACGGTTAAGCACTTACCAATTACGCTGTCGCAATCAGTCGATTGCGACACTTTCACGGCTAATGAGTTGCGTCGCCGGGCCGATATAACTAACTCTCCACCTTCAACCGGAAGTTAATTATGTCGCTGAAAAAATCCTCACTGCTGGTGTTCCTCACGATGCTGGTACTGTTTCTGGCCAGCGTGGCCATCAGCAGCTGGCTGCTGGTGCGCAGTAACGCCTCGCTGACCGCCGTTAACAAAGAGATCCGCGTAGTGCTCTCCGTTATCGATCCTATCAACCACAGCCGTACGCTGCGCGTCAGGGTGATGGAATATATGAAAGCGAGCGAGGGGGACGATACCGCATCAGCAGCGTCACTTGAGAGTGTTAAAGCGGTGGCTGTCAAAGCAGACGCGGCATTTCAGGCCTATATGGATGCCCCGCGTCTGGCCGGTGAGGCAGCAGAAGCAGAAGCTTACCGGCAGGCTTATCTCAGCTATCGCGATGAAGGGATCCGGCCGCTGGTGGCGGCCGCTGAAGCGCACGATCAGGCACGCTTTAAAGCGCAAATCCCGACCGTCGTCCGTCTCGATCGCCAGTATGAAATTATCCTCGATAAGGTACTGGCGCAGCATGAAGCTTATGCACGCCAGCTCAATGATGACGCACAACGTCACTTTCACTCCGGCCTGATGCTGCTGGTGCTGTTTGGTGCGCTGTTTGTCGGCATCATTGTTGTGATTTCACTGCTGATGCATCGCTTTGTGCTGCTGCCGCTCAGCATGGCAAAACAGCATTGCGATTTGATCGCCGCCGGCGAGCTTAACCGCCCTGTTCCGGCAAAGGGCGCGTCGCGCAGTGAAATTCAGAGTCTGATGGGCTCGCTGGAAGCGATGCGTCTCGCCCTGACACAAATCATTATGCAGGTACGTGACTCCGCGCATTCGGTCTCCACCGCCTCGGGCGAAATCGCAGCCGGAAACGTTGACCTGGCCTCGCGCACTGAGCAGCAGGCTGCGGCGCTGACGGAAACCGCGGCCAGCATGGAACAGCTGGGTGCTACGGTGAAGCAGAACACTGACAACGTCTTTGAAGCCTGCCGCCTGACAGGCGAGGCGGTGCAAAATGCGGAAACAGGTGAAAAAGTCTCGCGTGAGGTGATTGTGTCGATGGACCTGATCAACGCCAGCTCGAAAAAAATCGAAGAGATCATCTCGGTGATCAACGGGATCGCGTTTCAGACCAACATCCTTGCGCTGAACGCCGCTGTGGAAGCAGCGCGAGCGGGTGAGCAGGGCAGGGGGTTTGCAGTGGTTGCCGGAGAGGTCCGCAATCTGGCACAGCGCAGCGCGCTGGCAGCCAAAGAGATAGAGACGCTGATTGCAGAGTCGGTAGCGATTATCCACACCGGCTCGGAGCAGGTCAGCCGCACCGGGGAGGCGATGAGCGCTATCATCGCGTCGGTAAGCCGCGTTAACCTTTTGATGGAGCATATTTCCGTGGCGTCAGGTGAACAGAGTCGCGGCATCGGTCAGATTGAGAAAGCGGTGACTGAAATGGACTCTGTCACGCAGCAGAACGCTGCACTGGTACAGGAGTCAGCGGCTGCGTCAGCATCGCTTGAAGAGCAGGTACAGTATCTGACCCGTTCAGTTTCCACTTTCCATCTGGCATAAGCGCCCCGTGCCGGCTCTTTTTAAGGGGCTGGCAATCTCTCAGACCACAATACAGAACCTTTTGTGAACACTGCTTCACTATTAATGATTAAAAGAGCACATCTGAAAATTCATCTATAAAAAGCTACTATTTCAATGCATTAGAAATAGTGGTGCCTTTTTGACAAATTTATTTTCTTCAAAGCGTAAATTTATCTTACGCTTTGCCGATATTCCTCCCTGCCACCTTAGCGCAAACCGGTACGTTTGCGCCTGTTTTACAGGTGTGCTGCGGGCAAGAGTGCGCCGCAGTTAATTCTTCTCAGGGAGCAGTAAATGAACCATCGTAAACCCCTGGTGGCGGCCGTCGTCGCCTCCTGCATCGTTCTTTCCGGCTGCAGCGCCATGACTACCGCCATCAAAAAGCGCAATCTTGAAGTTAAAACGCAGATGAGCCAGACGGTATGGCTTGAGCCTTCCAGTCAGAAAACGGTCTATCTGCAGGTGCGTAATACCTCTGACAAAGATATGAGCGATCTGCAGTCGCTGCTGGCGCAGGACCTGCAGGCTAAAGGGTATACTGTCACATCCTCGCCCGATACCGCGTTCTACTGGATTCAGGCTAACGTGCTGAAAGCGGAAAAAATGGATCTGCGCCAGTCGCAAGGCTTCCTGGCGACCGGCTATGAAGGCGCGGTTACCGGTGCAGCGCTGGGTGCCGGCATTACGGCCTATAACGGTAACTCGGGTGGTGCGATGCTTGGCGTCGGTCTGGCCGCAGGCCTGGCAGGAATGGCAGCCGATGCGCTGATTGAAGATGTTAACTTCACCATGGTGACCGATCTGCAGATCTCCGAACGCAGTAAAAACGCCGTGACCACTGACAACATTGCCGCACTGCGTCAGGGCACATCGGGCATTAAGTTGCAGACCAGCAGCGAAGAGGGCAACCGCATGAAGTATCAGACGCGCGTGGTGTCCAACGCCAACAAGGTCAATCTCAAGTTTGAAGAAGCGAAGCCGGTGCTGGAAGCGCAGCTGGCGAAATCCGTGGCAGGCATCATGTAATCACGGGTGCCGCTGGTGCTTTCCGGCCGGCGGCAAATCACAACTGTATAACTCTGAATATACGTCCTGAATAGTTACAGCATCCCTTAACATGAAACACTAACCGGTGCCGGTTTGACGCACACAGCCCCTCTTTGACCCTTTCAACCTCAGGCGCAGATCTGAAACAGAGTTGCCCCTCCTGACCCGCCGCCGCGCCCGGCCCGCAGGGCCGGAATGAGTAGAATAAGTAAAAGAGTGCTGTAACTAACAAATCGTCTGACAGGAAAGGAATTGTCACTTATTTAGTCTGACCGTTACGCTTCCGGACGCACCTGCGACAGAGAATGTTTTGTCTATTGCCACCAGAGTCTGCTTTCAGGAACACAGACAGCAACCTGCCATACCCCGCTTTCTGCATTTAATCGTCCTCATGCGCCAGATATCAAAACAACTGCATTATCAGTTGCTTAATCAATAATCGCGTAACTGCTTTAGCGCAAGTGACGATTTTGTGATCTGCTTCGCCAATGCAATTCATTATATGTTGTTATATTCGTCATGCGTCATCCCATAATGAAAAACAGCAAAGCGCATTCCCGCCATCTTGTACACAGATAGTGCGGTGACCTGCTGCCTTCATTCAGGCGCACTTAACCCTACAACTCCATTTAATCATTAAAAAGGTAACGATATGGAAAGCCAGGAACTCCAACGCAAACTCGGCTTTTGGGCCGTGCTGGCCATTTCCGTCGGAACGACCGTGGGTTCAGGTATTTTCGTTTCGGTTGGTGAAGTAGCAAAAGCGGCAGGTTCTCCATGGCTTACCGTACTTGCTTTTGTTATTGGCGGACTGATTGTTATCCCGCAGATGTGCGTGTATGCGGAGCTCTCTACCGCCTATCCGGAAAATGGCGCTGATTATGTGTATCTGAAAAACGCGGGCAGCCGTCCGCTGGCGTTTCTTTCCGGGTGGGCCAGTTTCTGGGCAAACGATGCGCCGTCACTCTCTATTATGGCGCTGGCGATTGTCGGTAATATGGCCTTTCTGATACCAATCGACCCGTTCATCGGGAAACTCATTGCCACCGGTCTTATTCTGGCATTTATGCTGCTGCACCTGCGGTCGGTTGAGGGCGGCGCAACCTTTCAGACGCTGATCACTATTGCCAAAATTATTCCATTTGCCATTGTGATTGGCATCGGCGTGTTCTGGCTAAAAGGGGATAACTTTAGCGCACCCGCGACCGCCACCACCGGTACGGCGGCAGGGATCATGGCCCTGCTGGCCGGGATTTCCGCCACCAGCTGGTCATATACCGGTATGGCCTCTATTTGCTACATGACCGGAGAGATCAAAAATCCCGGTAAGACGATGCCGCGAGCGCTGATCGGCTCCTGTTTACTGGTGTTAGCACTCTATTCACTGCTGGCACTGGTGATCACAGGCCTGATGCCGTTTGACAAACTCTCCGCTTCAGGGACACCCATTTCCGACGCACTCACCTATATTCCGGCGCTCGGTAGCGTAGCGGGCATCTTTGTCGCCATCACTGCCATCATCGTGATTCTGGGCTCGCTTTCCAGCTGCGTGATGTATCAGCCGCGCCTCGAGTACGCGATGGCGAAAGATAATCTGTTTTTCAAAAGTTTCGGGCACGTACATCCGAAATACAATACGCCGGATGTCTCTATTATCCTGCAGTGCGCCCTCGGCATCTTCTTTATCTTTGTCTCTGACCTGACCAGCCTGCTCGGCTACTTCACGCTGGTGATGTGCTTCAAAAACACCCTGACCTTCGCCTCGATCATCTGGTGCCGCAAGCGTGAAGACTATAAACCGCTATGGCGCACCCCGGCATTTGGCCTGATGGCCTTTGCTGCTATCGCCTCGAGCTTAATTCTTGTTGCTTCCACCTTTGTGTGGGCACCCGTCCCGGGGCTGGTCTGTGCCCTGATTGTTATCGCTACCGGCCTGCCCGCTTATGCCTTCTGGGAAAAGCGCAACCGCCGTCTGGCTCATGTTTCTTAACCCTGTCTGGAGAGTTATTGCATGCTGAATATTGATAAAAACACGGTGGATTTCCTGGTAACTGAAAATATGGTCAGTGAAGTGGAGAAGGTGCTTGAGAAAGACGTTCCCCGCGTACATGCCATTGTTGATGAAATGATCGGGCGTGGCGTATATCGCATTTACTTTGTCGCCTGCGGTTCCCCGCTGAATGCAGCGCAGACGGCAAAGCATCTCGCAGATCGTTTCTCCGGCCTTCAGGTATACGCGCTTTCTGGCTGGGAATTCTGTGATAACACCCCGCATCGACTGGACTCACGCTGTGCGGTAATCGGAGTCTCTGATTACGGTAAAACTGAGGAGGTCATTCAGGCGCTTGAGCTGGGCGCAGCGTGTGGCGCGCTGACCGCCGCCTTTACCAAACGTACAGACAGTCCTGTTAATCAGGCTGCTCAGCATGTGGTGGCGTATGAAGCAGACTGCATCTGGGAAATCCATCTGCTGCTGTGCTACAGCGTGGTGCTGGAGATGATTACGCGCCTCGCGCCGCATACCGAAATCGGCAAAATCAAAAACGATCTGCGCAAACTTCCGCAGGCGCTCGGGCATCTGGTGCGCACCTGGGAGGAAAAAGGACGTCAGCTTGGCGAACAGGCCTCGCAGTGGCCGATGATCTATACCGTTGCCGCCGGTCCGCTGCGTCCGCTGAGTTATAAAGAGGGGATTGTGACGCTGATGGAGTTTACCTGGACCCATGGCTCAGTGATCGAGAGCGGCGAGTTTCGTCACGGCCCGCTGGAAATCGTTGAGCCGGGCGTTCCGTTTCTGTTCCTGCTGGGTAATGACGAGAGTCGTCACACCACGGAGCGCGCCATCCGTTTCGTGCGTGAGCGTACCGATAACGTGATTGTGATCGACTATGCCGACATCGCTCAGGGACTACACCCGTGGCTCGCGCCGTTCCTGATGTTCGTTCCGATGGAGTGGCTCTGTTACTACCTCTCTATTTACAAAGATCACAACCCGGACGATCGCCGTTACTACGGTGGCCTCGTCGAATATTAATCTCCTGCCCGGCCTCTATACAGGCCGGGCAGCACAGCAAGGAACAGAGAGATGAAAACGGGTAGGGTTGCCTGCGAACATCAGCGTTTAGCGCTGGCGCAGGTCTATTGCACTATGAGCGCGCCGCTCTCACAGGAGGGACAATGAAACGTCTGGCAACGGTAGGCGATAATTGCGTAGATATCTATCCTCAGCTGGGTAAAGCGTTTTCCGGGGGCAACGCTGTTAACGTGGCGGTTTACAGCACGCGTTACGGGATGCAGCCCGCCTGCGTCAGTTGGGTAGGGGAGGACGATTACGGTGCCATGCTGCGTCGCGACCTTGCGCAGCATGGCGTGGATATTTCCCGTCTGCGAGTGATGCCCGGTGTCACAGCGCAAACCCAGGTGGAGCTGCAGAATAACGATCGCCTTCTCGGTGATTATACCGAAGGTGTAATGGCAGACTTTCGCGTCGGTGAGCAGGAGCTGGCGTGGCTGATGGAGTTCGACATTATCCACTCTGCCATTTGGGGGCATGCAGAGTCCGCTTTTCCTGCACTGAAGGCGGCGGGCAAAATTCTGTCTTTTGATTTTGCCGATAAATGGGAAAGTCCGCTGTGGCACACACTACCGGAACATCTTGATTTTGTTTTTGCTTCGGCAAATAAAGATAATCCGTGGTTGCGCGACCGGCTGCAGAGCGTGGTGCAGTGTGGCGCGGGTGTGGCGATCGCCACGCTGGGAGAAAATGGCAGCCTGGCGTGGGATGGCACGCAGTTCTGGCTGATACCGCCGCAGCGCGTCGAAGTAGTGGATACCATGGGGGCCGGGGATTCCTACATCGCCGGGTTCCTGTGCGCTATCGCTAACGGGCTGCCGCTCCAGAACGCCATGAAACAGGGTACCCGGTGTGCTGCACGCACCATTGGCTACCATGGTGCGTGGTAAGCGCCGGCGCTGGCGTAACATTACTCGTGCCAGCGCCTGTTACTCATCCGGAAACGCTCATATAATCAACCCCACTCCTTTTACAACATCAGGGTCGATTCATGCCAGCTACGGAGCGCTACTCCCATCAACTCCTTTACGCCACTGTGCGCCAGCGCCTGCTGGATGATATCGCGCAGGGAGTCTACCGGGCTGGTCAGCAGATCCCGACTGAAAGCGAGTTGTGCACGCTCTATAACGTCAGCCGCATTACCATTCGCAAAGCGATCAGCGATCTGGTCAACGACGGCGTGCTGCAGCGCTGGCAGGGCAAAGGCACCTTTGTACAGAGTAAAAAAGTTGAGAATGCGCTGCTGACGGTAAGTGGTTTCACTGACTTTGGCGTGTCCCAGGGTAAGCCAACCCGGGAAGAGGTTATCGAACAGGAGCGCATCAGTGCCGATCCATTCTGCGAACGGCTGAATATACCAGGTGGCGGCGAAATTTTTCGCCTGATGCGGGTCATGTATCTCGACGATGAGCCGCTGTTTATCGACAGCTCCTGGATCCCGCTTTCCCGTTATCCGGCCTTTGACGAAATTTATACCGCAGGCGCCTCGACTTATAAGCTGCTTCAGGAAAAATTCGACACCCGCGTGGTGAGTGATAAAAAAACCATCGATATTTTTATGGCCACCAAAGCTGAGGCCCAAAGGCTGAAGTGTGAACTGGGCGAGCCGCTGTTCCGCATCAGCAAAATCGCTTTCGATCAGAATGCGAAACCGGTGCACTATTCGGAGCTATTCTGCCGCGCCAACCGGGTCAGCCTGACTATTGATAACCAGCGCCAGAAATGAAAAAGAGAACCGAAGCCCTCTTAACGGTTCCTGTCGCCGGATTATTTAAAACCGCATGCCGCTCATGTCCTGAGCGGCCCTTGTGCTCAAGCATCAGCAGCGCAGGATATTTCTGCTTATCAGTCAGGCGAGCTGTAACCCTTCTCGCCGTTTTATCCCCGCCTGTCTGCCGCAATGATCTGTTCTGCTATCGCCTGTAAATCGGGCCCGCAGATATCGGGCTGTTCGCCCAGCAACAGCGGCGCGTTACCGGCGCGGGTGAGCAGGGCGCCTTTCCAGCCACAGGCCATGGCACCAATAATATCCCAGGCGTGCGTGGCTATCATTCTGAGCGCAGCAGGAGGCCGATCCAGCGCCTGACTGACACTCCCATAAGCGGCAGCGGCAGGTTTGAAACAGCCGCTCAGCTCAACAGAGAACTGTTGTGAAAAAAATGGTGCCAGTCCGGATTGCGCCAGCACTTTTTTGCCCGCTTTTGCCGATGAGTTCGTGAACGTCACCATTTCAAAACCCGCAGTACGAAGTTTTTCCAGCGCGGGCTGCGCATCAGGATGAGCGGGTAACGCCGCCATCTCCTCCTGAAACTGCGTTATCTGTGCTGAAGTGAGCGCTGTACTGCGGATGGTGGCTACCATTTTCAACACGGCAACCGCCAGTTCACCAAATGGCACATAGCGTCCGCTTAAGGTGAGCGTCTGGGAGTAGAGGATCTGTTCTGCAAACCACTGACGCATGACCTGCGTATCGCCAAACGTGTTCAGAAAAAAATCATCCAGATAGGTCAGATCGAGCAGCGTTTCATTAACATCAAATACCAGCAGGGTGCTCTCTTTCATTATTATCTGCGTACCTTTTTTGCATAAAACGTATTGCTGCAGAGCATAACGTGCGGGCTGCCAGAGGCGCAGCCCGCGCGGATATCACTCAATAACCCAGACGCTGACGCTGCCGCCGTTGCAGGTGAATACCGCTTCACCCTGTTCGTTGGTGGTGATCGTCTCGTCGCGATTGTCAAGGAAATCGCGCCAGTTTTTGCCGGCGTAATTCTCTCCCAGCGTCAGCGTTTTCTCTCCGCTGTCGCCGTTAGACATCACAACCACGCAGCCTGGCTCATCTTCCGTGCCGCTGCGACTGAACGCGATGCAGTTGGGGTGATCAAACCACAGCGTCTGCACCCCGTGTGCAAAACGCTGGCGCGCAATCATCAGCCGATCGAGCTTGTCGATCACCGGCATCTCAACGTTATGCGTTTCGCCATCGCTGCCGGTGTCCTCATAGCTGGCGCCGTAGAGATCCGGATAGAACACGCACGGCACACCGTTTTCACGCAGTAAAATCAGCGCATAGGCGAGCGGCTTGAACCAGGCCTCTACCGGCGCTTCAAGCGCCTGCAGCGGCTGAGTATCGTGGTTAGCAACGATAGTGACGGCGTGGAACGGATCGGCTTCTACCAGCGTACCGGAGAAAATCTGGCTCATGTCGTAACTGCTGCCCTGCTTAGAGGCTTCATGAAACTTCATATGCAGTGGCGCATCGAACAGCAGCGTTTTGCCCTCAACCTGATTGATATACTGCTGCAGTTTATCCAGCTCAAAAGACCAGTACTCCGCCACGATAAACAGCGGCTTTTCAGAGACCTCCTGTACATGGTCAATCCACTCTTTGTAGAACCAGGCCGGAATATGTTTAACCGCATCGAGACGGAATCCGTCGCACTGGGTGGTTTCCATCATCCAGCGCGCCCAGTATTTGATTTCCTCCGTCGCCGAGCGGTTACGGAAATCGATATTGGAGCCCATCAGATAATCAAAGTTGCCCAGCTCATTATCAACCTGGTCGTTCCAGCCCTCGCCGGTATAGTCGTTCACAATCTTGAACACGCCATCTTCATCGGGATTTTCGATGTGATCAACGCCGCTGAAGCACTTATAGTCCCAGATAAACTTTGAATACTTTCCGGCACGAACCGGGAAGGTGTAGCGCGTCCAGGCATCACACTCCACCACCTCTTCGTGGATTTGTGAGCGATCCTGTTCGTCGACCCGGTTGACCAGAATGCGCTCTTTCTCATCCGCGCCCATTTTGTGGTTAACCACCACATCCATCAGCACCGCAATCTGATGCTGATGAAGCGTTTCAATCGCCGTATGGAGCTGCGCTTTGTCGCCATATTTAGTGGCAACGGTACCTTTCTGATCAAACTCACCCAGGTCAAACAGATCGTAAGTGTCATAGCCGACTGAACTGCCGCCTGAAGCACCTTTATAGGCTGGTGGCAGCCAGATCATATTGATACCCGATTCGCTCATATGCGCTGCCCGTTCGGCCAGCTCAGGCCAGAGCTGGCCGCCTTCGGGGTAATACCAGTGAAATGCCTGTAACAGGGTTGGATTTTTCATCGCCGGGCTCCGTTTATAGTCAAAAGAATTATGGAGCGGGAATGGAAAAGCGCGCGAATATTCAGCGGCCACCGCACTTTTTGCTGTTGCAACAGCAGGACCGGCACGGGATGTGCATTACTCTTAAAAACAGGCCAGCCGCTTTGCAGCGGCGTTTTTTAATTTATGCTGACCCCGCCATTTGCTAATGCGGAACGCACATGACCCGATATTTCTCTTTCTGTTCGCTTATTGTTCTCGCCTCTCTGTGCGTAACGCAGGGAGTGCATGCGGATACGCCCAGGGCGCCGCTCGTTGCCGGCTACGGTAAGCTTTATGACACCCCTGACGCGGCTTTTAAGCCTGACAGTACGCAGCACTACAAGCTGGTTTTTAAAGTGAGCGAGGCGGCCAGCAATGCAGCAGATATCAATCCCGGCCTGAATGAGGTGGCACGCGTCATCAATCTTTATGGCCGTTCCGGCGTGCCGGCTAATCAGCTGGACGCCGTGGTGGCGGTTAACGGCGGTGCCACGCCCGCTATGCTGGATGAGCAGCACTACCGGAAGCTGTTTGGCGCGGCTAATCCTAACCTGCAGCTGATAAAAGCGCTGAACGATGCGGGTGTAAAAGTGACGCTGTGCAGTCAGGCGCTGGCCTGGCATCATTACGATCCGCGCTGGGTCGCGTCCCCCGTGATCCGCACTCCTTCAGCGCTGACGACGCTGACCACGCTGCAGAACCAGGGTTATGCGCTGCTGGATACGCAGGGGGCCGGACAGGTTGAATAATCCCTGCTGATTGATGCTGGAGATGGATTATGCGGATAAAATAGAGATTCAGGTACGCTCAGTGCTGGCCTGACAGGCGACTACCTCAATCAGCTCAAACTCTTCAGTCACCAGCTCCATACGTTCATCAAAAACGCCACTGTTTTCAAAGAAGCGCTGGTGCTCCTGACGCCAGTAGCGGAGGCTCAGATCGCCTTCACCCTCTTTACGGGCAAACGCTTCGGTGACGTCGCAGAAGCGTATCAGCTGCAGACTGACGATGCGGACCACGCAAACCGGCTGATTGCGGCCGTCGAGGACGATGCTGTAGCGGCCCACAGTTGGCGCTTCAGCATCGTTCTGAAAAGCAGCCAGCGAACTGCAGGTGGCGGTTTTCCTGCCCTCTGTAATCAGTTTCGCCAGCGTATCTGCCAGGGCAGGGGAATCACCAAACGTCCAGCTCAGCGCCTGCGGGTATTTCGCTTTAAGTGCAGCTATCTCAGTCATATTGACTCCTTTCAGGTGTTCAGAGTGACAGTCACAACAGGTGGTTCTGACAGGGTGGCATAAATTCATTAACACCAGCCATTTTCGGGTTATTCACAGCACCAGAGCAATAAAAAAGAGGAGCCAGGCTCCTCTTTTGTCATGCCGTCACTAACGCACAATGTGCAGGAAGTGCAGGTGCTTCTCATACTGGTCGAGGATATCGTTGATGATCTGCTCCTGATTCCAGCCCATCACGTCATAATCCTGGCCGCCCTCTTTGAGGTAGACCACCGCACGGTAATATTTCTGCTCTTCTGCCTTGTCGCTGGCTGACATACCCGCCAGCGCAAAAGCGGGCTGCAGATAGGGGCGCGCGCGGACTTCGTAAACGAAGTTCAGCTCCTGCCCCAGATCCACCTCAAACCGCACGCGATCGTCTTCATCGGCACGGGTATGCGACGGGGTGTTTTGCTTTGCCAGCTCCTGCTCGACCATCTCCATCGCCGGATAGATCACCTCAGTCATAAAGCGTTTCACCTGCGAGCGCTTCGGGAAATAGGCGATATTACGTAAACGACGCTGCCACGGAATCGGATTGCGCGCGGCCGTGGGCGCGATGGTCGCAATCTGCTTGCTGTCCCGCTTCCAGGCATCGATACGAAGCGCTTTAAGCAACCCGTACATCGACATCAGCAGAATGATGGCAAACGGCAGGGCGCTGGCGATAGTCACAACCTGCAGCGCTTTCATGCCGCCAGCTAACAGTAAGGTGATGGCTACGACGCCCATCAGCGCGGACCAGAAAATACGCTGCCAGACCGGCGTTTGATCGGTGCCCCCTGACGCGAGCGTATCCACCACCATCGCCCCGGAATCCGCGGACGTGACAAAAAAGACCACTACCATGGCGACGGCAATGCAGGAGAGGGCAAAGCTGAAGGGAAAATGCTCCAGAAAATTAAACAGCGCGAGCGTTTGATCGCTCATCACCGTCTGCGCCAGATCGGTGGCGCCATGCTGCATGATCATCCAGATTGCGCTGTTACCAAAGAAGGTCATCCAGAGCAGCGTAAAACCCGCCGGCACGAACAGCACGCCGGTGACGAATTCACGGATGGTACGACCGCGCGATACGCGGGCGATAAACATGCCGACAAAGGGTGACCAGGCCAGCCACCAGCCCCAGTAGAACAGCGTCCAGCCGCCCAGCCACTTACTCGATTTAGGCTCATAGGCATAGAGGTTGAAGGTTTTTGTCACCAGCTCGGAAAGATAGCCGCCGGTATTCTCTACAAATGACTTCAGCAGCAGGACCGTTGGCCCCAGCGTGCCGACCAGGATCAGCAGCAGCACCGCCAGACCAAGGTTTATTTCCGATAAAATACGGATACCTTTGTCCAGTCCGGAGACAACGGACAGTGTCGCCAGGGCGGTGATCACCACAATCAGAATCACCTGCATGGTGGCGCTGACCGGTAAACCAAACAGATGATTGAGACCGGCGTTAACCTGCAGTACGCCGTAGCCCAGCGAGGTGGCCACACCCAGCACCGTACCAATCACCGCAAAAATATCCACGGCGTGGCCCATCCAGCCATAGATGCGGTTACCGATAATCGGATAGAGCGCTGAGCGCAGCGTCAGCGGTAATCCATGACGATAGCTAAAGAAGGCCAGGATGAGCGCCACAATCGCATATATCGACCAGGCGTGCAGGCCCCAGTGGAAGAACGTGATACGCAACGCTTCCCGCGCCGCATTGACGGTTTCCGGCTCGCCTGACGGCGGTGCCATGTAGTGCATCACCGGCTCAGCTACGCCGAAAAACATCAGGCCTATCCCCATGCCGGCAGAAAAAAGCATGGCAAACCAGGAGTGATAACTGAAATCGGGCTCAGCGTGATCGGGCCCGAGTTTGATATCGCCATAGCGCGATATTCCCAGGTAGATCACGGTCAGCAAAATCAGCGCAACGGCGAGAATATAAAACCAGCTGGCATTGGCAAACAGCGACGTCTGCAGGGCGGTGAGCTGGGTATCCGCCTGTTCAGGAAAGAGCGCGGCAAAGGCGACCAGGATAAAAATCAGGGCGGCTGAAGTGAAAAAGACCGGTGGGTTAATCTGACTTCGCTTTTTTTGGATGTCCGTTTCTGATGTTGGCATAAGTATCCTGCATAACGTGAATGAAGACCAAATGTAACAATCAGTATGAAAGAGTAAAAGCGAAACGCCAGCAGGTGCTTAAAAACCAGGCTAATCACAGGAGATTTTTTCCGGAAGCGCCCAGATGGCTGCACGCTCCACGGCGGTTTTATCAGCTGCGCAGTTCATAGCCATGTTTGCGCGTGCCAATGCAAGCCTGGCATGGCGCTGTGCATCAGCGGCGTAACGATGCGGCGCAATCAGCGCCAGCGCCTGAAGCGATTTCTGCAGACGAATTTGTACCTCAGCCAGGCCTGCGCCATCGCGTCCGATGGCGGTGAACACATCATCAAACATATCGCTGATTTGGGCGGGCCGGATAAATATGCGCGGCCAGGCTACTTCATCAGAAGCCGGAGGAACAGGGTGGCCGAATAGCCTGACAGCCCGGCCAATGATATCTATGGCGGTGCCGGGATCGTTAACCGCGGGGGAAAGCGCGCGTGAGGCGATTTCTGCGAGCACGCAGAGGCCAAAGCGCGGGTCCTGCTCATAAGAGCGCTGCTCACCGATAGTAAATGCACTCTGCAGATGGTGCTGTTCTTCTTCGGACATCGGCTGGGTGCACCATAGCAGAGGCGATCCCGGATGAACAAAGCTGCCGGGCTGAGCAGCCAGATAGAGATGCACCTGCTGCGCGTCTGCCCGGTCGTTCAGCCGTTGCAAATCGATATGCTGCAGGTAACCAATACTCTCCGGCAGAAGCGGATGGGGTCGTGCCGCGGCGGGCAGATCACCCTGCCAGGCCGAGCCGCCCATACAGGGGTTCTGTAATCGTTCAGTCAGCGCCGCGCGGGTTGCCTGCTCGACACGCTGAGAGGTTTCGCCCAGGCTGCCAAAATTAGCGAGATGCTGGATCCAGCGCAGCAGGGTGATCACAATCATGGCGATCACCAGCAGCGTCACAAAGAACAGCACCACCCGCCCCTGTGTGCCGTATGCGCCCATACCCAGTGCGATGATCCCCACCAGGCTGTAGAGAAAGGAGCCAATGAACGTTGCCAGCACATTCTGCGTGGTGCGATCTTCCATCAGCAGACTGGTGGCACGCGGCGTCACGCTGCTGCTCGCGGAGTTATAGGCTGTCACCATGATATTCAGCGAAAACGTCGTCACTGCCAGCATACTGGAGGCGAGGATAGCCAAAATCTCATCCACGGCTTCACTGCCAATCAGGCCCGATACGGAGGCAGGAATAAACGGTTTCACCGCAATAGCCACCAGCGCGGTGATCACCGCCAGTACCGCAAACAGCGAGCTGCGAAACCAGAGCTGTTTAGTCAGCTGGCGCAGTAACCATTGTGTTTTGGACATTGTATTCTCTGTTGTTATACACCGATCGTCAGGCGCACCTCAGCCGGCATCAGGAGGTTTGCTGCAGCACAGTCGGATAGCACTGATGATCCTGGAAAAAGTGAGCCTGTGAATGACATCGTCGCTTTGAGTGTGCGATAAAACACCATAGTTGATATATACGCAGCGTGCATAACTGTCCGGCAGCGCAGAGAAGGAAAATCACAAACAATGAAAACCATTGGTATTCTGGGCGGAATGTCTGCCGCCTCAACGCAAACCTACTATCGTCAGCTATGTGAGCTGACGCGCCAGCAGCTGGGTGGCCTGCACTCGCCGGAGCTGCTGATTCGATCGCTCGACTTTGCGCGTATTGAGCAGCTGCAGGCGAGCGGGCAGTGGGCGGCGGCCGGAAAGATCCTCAACGCAGAGGCGCACGCGCTGGCGCGCGGCGGCGCAGATTTTATCGTGCTGGCCACTAACACTATGCACAAACTGGCTGACATCATGATGAAAGATGTCGCTATTCCGCTGCTGCATATCGCCGATGCTACCGCTGAGCGCATCGTAGCGTCGGGACTGCGCGCGCCGGGCCTGATCGCCACCGCCTTTACCATGGAGCAGCAGTTCTATCGTCAGCGGCTGGAAACGGCCGGGCTGCAGCCGCTTATCCCGGACAACGACGATCGCGCCAGAGTGCACCACATTATTTATGATGAGTTGTGCAAAGATATCACCACGACAGCCAGCCGCGAGGCGTTTGAGCAGGTGGCTGAACGGCTGGTAGCGCAGGGCGCGGATTGCATGATCCTCGGCTGTACCGAGGTCGGGATGCTGCTTAATCCGCGTAATGTGTCGGTTCCCGTCTTTGATACCACGCAGATCCACTGCGAAGCGGCGCTGGCGTTAGCGCTGGCCCCCTGAAGCCGGCTGCAGCGCCAGCCGGATAAACGCGGTGATATCCATCATCGCCTGCCGATGCTTCTCTGCTGAGGGAGTGATGCTCAGCACCTCAGCGTAACCATTGAGCATAGCGCTGAGCTGGCGGGTCACCCGGGCTGCATCAGCGGTGTGAAAGCGCTGCTGCTCCACTCCCTGCTGGATCATGCCGCCAATCAGTGCGCTCCAGCTGGCGATATTCTTTTCAGCGAGTGCGGCCCAGACCTCATTGTTCGCCGCCTTCTGCCAGAGTGAATCGTAGAGCTTCCACGTTGCATCCACACTATTGGGCAGGTAAATCTCTGCCAGCCGGAGAAGCTGCTGTTCCGGTGCCAGTTCCTCAGCTTCGCGCGTGAACTGTGCGATCTCCTGCGCCATAAAGCGCTCAAGCGCCGCCAGCGAGAGCGCCTGCCAGTTACTGAAGTAGTGATAGATATGGCTGCGCGACAGGCCAAGTTGCTCGGTGACGTCACGGGTCGTGACGCCGGCAATGCCTTTTTCAATAAACAGCGCCACAGCGGTATCAAGAATACGGTGCTTTAACTCGTCGGTATTTTTCTTCATCTGTGCTTTTTGCATTCCGGCCACAATACAGGGCGCATGGTAGCAGATATATCGGCGATTACCGCGTTTAACCATTGGTGTGGTCTATAACAGCAATTGCTGAAGATTGTGCCCGACAGGTCGATAACCCTGGTCCGCTGCTGCACAGATCAGCGTGCAGCAGCGGTCACTCACTGATGAGTTCTGATTGCGAACGGACCCTGCTTTTAGCCCTCTTTTAACCACACCAGGATGCGCAGTTTCAGTGCGCAACAGCTTACAGCAGGAAATATAAGAATATGTCTTTAATGAAGACGATGTTTAGCCGCGCCCGTTTTAACGCACGATCTCAGCCTTCAGATGGTCTCTTTCATTGCCAGAATCTGCCCGCCTCGCCGGGTGATATTGGTCTTTCCTCACGCGCGGCCGGGATTTTACTGACCTTTGTACCGCCGGAAGCGGACTTTTATCGCGTCAGCCAGGCCTGGCAACGTTTCAACTCAGCCGCCTTAACGGTCATTACGCTGTCATCCAACGGCGCATTGAGCGCCAGCGGTAAACACAGCACCTACTGTGAGGGTAACGGGCAGGAGGGCAGCTGGCTCTGGCTGCCTGATTCACTGGTCGCTGAACATGAAACGCATATTATCGATTTGCATCTGGAGGATACGCACAGCGTTACCGACCGTATCAGCGCCATCCAGCGCGACCTGGCCGCCCTTCAGCTGCGTATGCCGCTCTCTGCCGATCGCACCTTTGCCATGATCTACTGCGACGGCTTATCTGCCTCAGAAGGCTTTTTTATGCAGGCCTGGTATAACAGCGGCCGCTTTCCCTGTCTGGCCATCGGCGGTTCTGCAGGCGGGCGCGTGACGTTTGATGGTACGTGGATAGGGGCGGGTGGACGGGTGCTGCAGGGGAAAGCGGTGGTGGTGTTCTGCCGCATGGCGGCCGGTAAATCATTTGCGCCGTTCAAAAGCCAGAATTTTACGCCGCTGGATAAAAGCTGGCTGATTGCCGAGGCCGATCCGCTGACGCGTACCGTGACCTCTGTCTTTACCGCTCAGGGACAGCAGCAGCCGTTCACTGCCGCACTGGCAGAGCAGCTTGGCTGCAGTGAACAGCAGCTGAGCCAGCGTCTGCAGGGGCTGACGTTTGCCGTTAGAGCAGGCGATGAATATTTCATACGCTCGGTTGCGAAAATTGAGGCCGGGCGCGTGCATTTCTTCTGCGATCTGGAATTTGGCGACCGCCTCTGGCTGATGCAGGAGCGCGACTTCAAAGCGACGACGCTGCAGGACTGGGAAAAGTTTGTCTCACGCCACGGCAAGCCCGCCGCTGTGATGATGAATGACTGCATTCTGCGGCGTCAGGGAAATCTGAACGCCCTGCAGAGCGCACATTTCTTTAAAGGCATTCCGGCGGCCGGGTTTTCCAGCTTTGGTGAAATCCTCGGCGTGCCGATTAATCAGACGCTCTCGGCGCTGATATTTTTCAACCGCGACGTGAAGGCGATGGCGCAGTTTCCGGTAGAGTATGCCGGATATGCCGCGCACTACGCACAGCGCGCGCTGCGCCGTTGGGAGGCGCTGAACGGTATTCAGACCCGGGTGCTGGGGCGCGTGGTCAGCTATCAGCAGGAGCTGGCGCCCATTGTACAGGCGCTTCCGGCGCTGGAAGCGGCGACGCACAGCCAGAGTGAAACGCTGAGCATGGCAGAGAATAGCATCCGCGCAATCAGCGCCATTGCCAGCGAAAGTCAGCAGGCACAAAGTCAGCTGGGTGAAGGTCTGGACGATCTGGAGCGGATCTCTGATGGCATTAATGTTATCACGCACGGCATCAGCAACATCGCGTTTCAGACCAATATCCTGGCGCTGAACGCCGCCGTTGAGGCCGCACGCGCAGGCGAAGCAGGGCGCGGCTTTGCCGTGGTCGCCGGCGAGGTCCGGCGGCTGGCGCATTCGTCAAAAGAGCAGGCGGAAGCGACCGCCAGCAACATCAGCGACGCCGTCGGCACCATTTCCCGCATCCGCAGCGTGGCCAGCCATACGGTACAGACCGCCAGTGACATGGCCGATCGCAGCCTGCACGCGGCGGATGCTATCGCAGCCATGAGCCAGCAGACGCGCAGTGAACGGGCTGATATTTCACAACAGCTGCAGAGCCTGCGCGCGATGACGGCCGGTATGGATGCGATGCAGGCCGCCGTTGACGAACTGAAAGTGCTGCAAAAGCTTTCGGCCGAACGTTAATCTGTCTTCCCCGGGCGCACGACTGGCTGCGCCCGATTCTTCCGGTTTCAGCCTGACAGCAGATTGACTTTGAGCAGTTGCTCAAATAGACTCACCCTCAATTTGAGCAACCGCTCAAATATTTAATAACCTCAGATGAATCTATGAAAACCCTCAGTGCAAAACATCCTCAGCTGGCTCCGACAGGCGCGGCCGCCATGCTTAAAATGCTCGGAATGCGCCACATTAAAAAACTGATTATCACGCTCGGGCTGGTGATTGCCGAAAACGCACTCTATCTGCTTTATCCGTTACTGGCGGGTTTTGCCGTCAACGCCATTCTGGCGGGTAACGCGCTGCATGCGGTGCTCTATGCCGTGATGGTACTGGTTATGTGGCTGATTGGTGCCGCACGACGCAGCGTTGATACCCGCACCTTTGCCCGCATTTATGCAGAAATGGCCGTACCGGTGATCCTCGCTCAGCGGCGCGAAAACAATCGCGCCTCCATGGTGGCCGCCCGGGTGACGTTGTCACGTGAGTTTGTCGACTTTTTTGAAAAGCATCTGCCGGTGCTGATCACCTCAGTAGCCTCCATCGCTGGTGCTGCCGGTATGCTGCTGTTGATTGAGTTCTGGTCAGGCGTGGCATGCCTCGGCATTCTGCTGTTTTTTGCGCTGTTCCTGAAAGGATTCACACGTAAGAATGAGCAGCTGTTTCTGCGCCTTAATAACCGGCTGGAAAAAGAGGTCGATATGGTGAGTCACGCGCCCGCCTCACCGCTGGTACGGCACTATCGCGTCCTGGCCCGGCTGCGGATCTGCCTCTCCGATCGCGAAGCGTTCGGCTATCTGGCCATCGGCAGCGTAGCCGCACTGCTGTTTGGCAGCACCATCCTGGTGATGAGCCTGAGAGGCGGCGTGGAGGCGGGGCACGTCTACTCTGTCATGACCTATATGTGGATGTTTGCCATGAGCCTTGATGACGCTCCTCAGCTGCTGGAAAAGTATTCTCAGCTGAAGGATATCGGACGCCGGGTAAACAGCGGTCAGGTCTGATCCGTCACTCTTCGCTGACCAGGCTCAGCAGATGCAGCACGCTTCTGCTGGGGTGATTACGCCGCCAGGCAAACGCGATATCCGTAAACAGCGTATTGTTTTCGATCTCGCAAAACCGCAGCTGCGGATTACTGATGCAGCAGAGTGAGGCGGGCACCAGCGCAATGCCGCTGCCGGCCGCGACCATGCCCAGCGAAGAGGCGATCTGCGGGGCCTGCTGAAAGCGACTGGCGCAAAAGCCGGCGCGCAGGCAGGTACTGACAATCAGCTCATAGAGGCTGGGCGCCACCTCGCGCGGAAACATAATCAGCGTCTCTTCCGCCAGCTGCGTCAGCGCCAGGCTTGCCTGCTGGCTCAGCGCATGCCCGGCCGGCAGCGCAATCATCATACGTTCAGTCGCGATAACCCGCAGATTGAAGGCTTTGCTGCTTTCGCACGGCAGGCGGATAAACGCGGCATCCAGCAGGCCGTCACGCAGATCCTGCATCAGCAGCGCCATATTCTCTTCGCGGGTGATAAGCTCCATCGCCGGATAGCGCGCTCTGAAGCGCCCGATAAGTTCAAACACCGGCGAGCCAAACGCAACGGAGCTGGCAAAACCCAGCGACATCTGACCGCTCATTCCCCGCGCCACGCCGCGCGCTTTCTCCAGCGCGTGGTCTGCCAGCTGCACAATCTGCAGCGCATCGGGCAAAAATGCGCGCCCCGCTTCCGTCAGCTCAACACCGCGCGTCAGGCGCTTCAGCAGCGGCGTCCCTATCTCATGCTCCAGACGCTGGATCTGCTGACTTAACGGTGGCTGAGAAATACCGAGCATCTCAGCTGCACGGGTAAAGTGCAGCGTTTCGGCAACGGCAACAAAATAACGCAGATGGCGCAGTTCCATATTAAAAACGTCTCAAAGCTGACAGCTTTCGCTATTGGATTCTGTGAGCAGGCTGGCTCATTCTGATATTAACACGGCTTAACTATCAGTTTGCGAGGCAGTAAATGTATGATTTTGTATCTGGTTGTTCATGTGAAGAACAGCTCAGGAAAACCGCTGATCAGCTGGCCAGTCAATCAGCAGAAAAGGTTATCTATCAGACCTCGCTGATGAGCGCACTGCTGCACGGCGTCTACGACGGCACGACGACCGTTGCCCGACTACTGGAGAAGGGCGACTTTGGTCTCGGCACCTTTAATCAGCTTGATGGTGAACTGGTCGCCTTTGATCGCCAGGTCTGGCAGCTACGTGCTGACGGCAGCGCCCGCCCGGCCCATCCGGATCAGCAATCCCCGTTTGCGGTCATGACCTTTTTTACCCCGGAACATCAGCACCATTTCAGCGAAAAAAGCAGTCGTGAAGAGGTGCACCGCGTCATCGACAGCGTGATTACCTCGGATAATCATTTTTGCGCGCTGCGTATCAGCGGCGACTTTGTTTCGGTTCAGACGCGCACCGTGCCCTGCCAGTGCCGCCCCTATCGTTCAATGCCTGACGTACTGGGCAATCAGCCCACATTTGATTTTCGTCAGCGCACCGGCGAACTGATCGGTTTTCGCACGCCGCAGTATATGCAGGGCATCAATGTCGCGGGCTATCACGAGCATTTTATTACCGATGACCGACAGGGCGGTGGCCACATTCTCGACTATGTGCTGGCGCAGGGCACGCTGACCTTTGGCGCAATCAGCAAACTGGTGATCGACTTACCGCAGGATCGCGACTTTCTGCAGGCCAACCTGACCCCTGACAACCTGGATGAAGCTATCCGCTCCGTTGAAAGTTAATAACCGAGGTAATGATGAAAGAACTTAAAACCCAAACGAGCTGGCGCAGCGGGGCAGATCTGGTCGTTGCGCAGCTGGAAACCCAGGGCGTAAAGCATGTGTTTGGCATTCCCGGTGCGAAAATCGACAAAGTATTCGATTCGCTGGTGGATTCGCGTATTGAACTGATCCCGGTGCGTCACGAGGCAAATGCCGCTTTTATGGCTGCAGCGGTCGGGCGGCTCACCGGTAACGCAGGCGTCGCGCTGGTCACCTCCGGGCCTGGCTGTTCCAACCTGGTAACCGGTATGGCAACCGCCACCAGCGAGGGCGATCCGGTGGTGGCGATTGGCGGCGCGGTAAAACGGTCGGACAGCGCAAAACAGGTTCACCAGAGCATGGATACGGTATCGATATTTCGCCCGGTCACCCGATTTGCCGTCGAAGTCACCGACGCTTCCGCCCTGGCAGAATGCGTGTCAAACGCGTTTCGTCACGCGGAAAACGGGCGCGGCGGCGGGGCGTTCCTTAGCCTGCCGCAGGATATCGTCGATCAGCCGGTTACCGGCAGCCTGCTGCAGCATAAGGCACGCGTTACGCTGGGCGCCGCGCCAGATGCGCTGGTGGATGCGGTAAGCCGCGAAATTGCCCGCGCAAAAAATCCGGTGATCCTGCTGGGACTGATGGCGAGTCAACCGGAGAACAGCGCGGCCATCCATGAGCTGCTGAGCAGAAGCCATATTCCGGTGACCAGTACCTATCAGGCGGCGGGTGCGGTACGGCAGGAACATTTCTCGCGCTTTGCCGGGCGAATCGGCCTGTTTAATAACCAGGCGGGGGATCGTCTGCTGCAGCAGGCTGACCTGATCATCACCATCGGTTACAGCCCGGTAGAGTATGAGCCGGCGATGTGGAACCGCGGCAACGCGCTCCTGGTGCATATCGATGTGCTGCCCGCCGAGACCGATAACCGCTATCTGCCCGATGCAGAGCTGGTAGGAGACATTGCACAAACCGTACGCAACATCGCGGCACGTATCGACTCGCCGCTGCAGCTCAGCACCGCTGCAGCAGCCATTCTTGATGACCGGCAGCACCAGCGGCAGCTGCTGGCGCTGCAGGGCGCAAGCCTCGACCAGTTTGCGCTGCATCCGCTGCGTATCGTGCGTGCAATGCAGGACATCATTAACAGCGATGTCAGTCTGACGGTGGATATGGGCAGCTTTCATATCTGGATCGCCCGCTATCTCTACAGTTTCCGCGCGCGACAAATCATGATTTCTAACGGCCAGCAGACTATGGGCGTTGCGCTGCCGTGGGCGATTGGGGCCTGGCTGGTGGATCCTACCCGTAAAGTGGTGTCGGTCTCAGGCGATGGCGGCTTCCTGCAATCCAGCATGGAGCTTGAGACGGCGGTGCGGCTCAACGCCAATATCCTGCACATCATCTGGGTGGATAACGCTTACAACATGGTGGCCATTCAGGAGGAGAAAAAATATCAGCGCGTTTCCGGGGTGAACTTTGGCCCGGTAGATTTCAAAGCCTACGCTGAAGCGTTTGGCGCTGCCGGCTTCTCCGTTAACAGCGCAGCAGAGCTGGAGCCAGTGCTGCGCCGGGCAATGGACGTGAACGGTCCGGCCGTGGTCGCCATTCCGGTCGACTACAGCGATAACCCGCTGCTGATGGGTCAGCTGCACCTCAGCCAGCTGCTTTAATAACCTGAATAAGGAGAATACGATGAAAACCAGAGTGGCATTTGTGACCGGGGCCGGTCAGGGCATTGGCGCGGCGATTGCGCGGCGGCTGGCACAGGACGGGTTTGCCGTAGCGGTCAGCGATTACAATGCGCAAACCGCGCAGCAGGTGGCTGACCAGATCGTCAGCGCTGGCGGCAGGGCTATCGCGCTGCAGGCTGACGTGGCAAAGCGCGACCAGGTCTTTCGCGCAACAGAGGAGGCACGTCAGGCGCTTGGCGGATTTGATGTCATCGTGAATAACGCCGGGGTCGCGCCCTCCACGCCGATTGCGGAGATCACCGAAGATGTGGTGGATAAGGTTTATGACATCAATGTGAAAGGGGTGATCTGGGGCATTCAGGCGGCGGTCCAGGCCTTTGCGGCAGAGGGGCACGGCGGCAAAATTATCAACGCCTGCTCGCAGGCGGGACACACCGGTAATCCGGAGCTGGCGGTCTACAGCTCCAGCAAATTTGCCGTGCGCGGGCTGACCCAAACCGCCGCGCGCGACCTCGCACCGGCGGGCATTACGGTAAACGCATTCTGTCCGGGAATTGTGAAAACGCCGATGTGGGAAGCTATCGATCGGCAAATTTCCGCAGCGGCAGGCCAGCCGGAGGGGTATGGCACACAGGAATTTGCAAAACGCATCACGCTGGGGCGCCTGTCAGAACCGGAAGACGTTGCCGCCTGCGTAGTGTTTCTGGCTGGCCCCGACTCAGATTATATGACCGGACAGTCGCTGCTGATTGATGGCGGGATGGTGTTCAGTTAAGGCCAGGGAGGCGTCGCGCCGTGCGGCACTGACGGCGCGGCGCTCCCTTCTATGCGCGACTCACTCAGCGACACTGTTCACGCAGTTTCCACAGCAGCCACGCATCCAGTTCCCGATCGGCCATGGGCCTGGCGTAAAAGTATCCCTGCGCCTGATCGCAGCCATACTCCGTCAGGGTATCGACGGTTTCCGCATTCTCGACTCCTTCAGCCAGTACCACATAGTCCAGCTCTTTCAGCATGCTGATGATGCTGCGGGCGATGATACGCGATGCCATATCTGAAGAGAGATCGCTGATCAGAGAGCGATCGAGCTTGATGACATCCAGCGGCATACGTCGCAGATAGCTGATATTGCTGTAGCCGGTTCCAAAATCATCCAGCGAAATACCAAAGCCGCGCTGCTTCAGCCGCATCAGCCCGGCCATTGCCATCGGGCTTTCGATAATGCGTTCGGTTTCCAGACACTCAATACCCAGCAGAGAAGTCGGCAGGCGATGGCGCTGCATCTGCTCCTCCAGCACGGCGGCAAACTCCTCACGCGCAAAATCGTTGAGGCTGACATTGACCGTAACGGGCAGCTGCGTACAGTGATTGCGCAGTCGCGCCATTCGCGCAATTGTCTGGTCAATGACCCACGTGGTCATCGCCTGCAGCAGCTCGGTCTGCTCCGCCAGCGGGACAAATGCCACCGGAGAGAGCTCGCCATGAACCGGATGACGCCAGCGGATCAGCGCCTCCAGACCAATTGGCGCGCCGGTTTGCAGGCATATTTTTGGCTGATAAACCAGATAAAGCCCGCCTTCGCTGCGCAGCGCGGCGGCGAACTCATGCATCAGGGTATAATCACGGCTGTGCTGTACCTCTGCCGACGCGCTGTAGGCTACGGAAGGCAGATTACGCCCGATAGCTTCATGCAGCGCGCTGACCGCACGGCGCAGAATTTCACTGCCGCTAAAGCAGCCAGCGGTAAAATCTGCCTGACCGGTATGGGTGGTCAGCGCAACGGAAAGCCCTTCGCCTAAATCAGCACTTATTCCTTCCATCCGCCCGGCAATCCACTCCGCGCTCAGGCGGCTGCTGGTGCGGGTGAGCAGTGCGAAACGTCCGGTGGCGACCGTATAAAGCAGTTCGCCCAGCGACGGGCGCAGGCGCAGCGGCAGCAGTGTGGCAACATCTTTCAGCAGGCTTTCCACCGGGCCGACGCCCATTGAGCGCGCCAGCTCCCACGCGCGCGGCATATCGACACACTCAATCAGCACCAGACGCCGGGGCGTAATATCGCCAGACGTGGCAAGATGCTGCAGATCGCGGATCAGCCGCTGCCGGTTTGGCAGGCCGGTAACCGGGTCGGTAAAGCCCGCTGCGTGCCACGCCTCCAGGAAGGAGATCACCAGATTTGCCAGCAGCCGCAGCGTCTCCAGCTGCTCCGTGCCGAAGGGGTGCGGCTCAACATCGGTAACGCAGAGGGTACCAAAGATGATACCTTCGCGATTTTTCAGCGGCACCCCGGCGTAGAAGCGGATCCAGGGGGAGCCGGTGACAAAGCGATGCGTGACAAAGCGGGCGTCAAGCCAGGTGTCCGGGATGACCATCGGGCTGTCATCATCAACCACATAGCGGCAGAGCGACTCTTCGCGCGAGGTCTGCTTCAGCGTAAAATTGCGCGCCGCCCGGATATATTGATCGCGCTCATCCAGTACTGAAACAAAACATCCCGGGATCCCCAGCACCTGACTGGCCAGCCGGGCAAATTTACCCAGTACATCGTCACGACACTCATCCGGTTCGCGCAGCGCCTGCAGTGCACGACGGCGCAGGTTCTCATCATCAGCAGAATCGATTAGCACAGAGCCTCCGCGCTGCCGGGCAGCAGCTGCTGAAAGGCATCCGGACTCAGCGGTTCGCCCAGCGCATGCCCCTGAATCGTATCGCATTCTGCCTGGTTAACCAGCATACGCTGCGCGCTGTTTTCCACCCCTTCAGCCAGCACCCTGAGCTGCAGGCTTTTTCCCAGCGTCGCCAGCGCGCTGAACATCATGCGGATGCGGCCACTCTCTGTCAGCTGCGCCGTCAGTGACTTATCCAGCTTCAGGCCGGTGACAAATTCATGCTGCAGCAAACTGATGGCACCCAGCGCGCGGCCATAGTGATCGATAATAAAACTGGCGCCGGTTTGTCTGATAGCGTTCAGGCGCGCCGGCACTTCCTGTACCAGCGCTGTCAGCATCGACTCATCCACTTCCAGATCGACAAAACTGGCATCGCTGCCGGTGAGTTCCCGCAGTAATTTGTCCAGCCGGATATCATCCAGCTGGCGGGGAAACAGGTTAATGCTGACGCGCAGCGCCGGATGCCGCTTTTGCCACAGCATGACCTGCTGCAGCGCGCTGCGCAGCACCCATTCACCCAGCGTTATTGAGAGCGAGCTTTTCATCAGCATGCCGATAAATGCTTCAGGCAGAAGCAGGCCGCGCGTCGGATGCTGCCAGCGCAGCAGCGCTTCGCAGCCGGTAAGCGCATGGCTTGTAGCATCAAACTGTGGCTGATAATAGAGCACAAACTGGTGCTGCCGCACCGCGACTTCCAGCTCGCGCTCAAAGCGACGTCGCTGCTGCTCCGCCTCAAGAAACGCGGGGACGAACTCTACGCTGCAGCCTTTACCGGCTGCTTTCGCCTGGTAGAGTGCCAGATCGGCAGCTGACATCATCGCCGACGCATCGCGACCATGCTGCGGCCAGGAAGCGATGCCCAGGCTGGCACCTACCACCACCGGCGTTTCCTGGTAGCTAAAGGGACTCTGCACCGCCTCTATCAGCTGTAGTGCGGTCTGCTGCGCGGCCTGGCTATCTCCGGGCAGCAGAATCACGAACTCATCCCCGCCAAGCCGGGCAGCCATGATTGCCTGAGCGCAGACCGTGCGGATTTGTCCGGCGACGTGGCACAGCAGCGCATCGCCCGCCGCGTGCCCCAGCATATCGTTGACCTCTTTAAAGCCATCGAGATCGACCATCAGCAGCGTGAACGGAACGTCCGCCCGCGTCAGCTGCTCCAGCTGATCCATAAATGCACTGCGGCTGGCCAGCCGCGTGAGCATATCGAGTGACGCGAGTTCACACAGCCGCGCTTCACTTTCATGACGATCGGTAACATCGCGGATGATCATGCCGACCAGGCGCTCGCGATCTTCCTGCCAGCCGGAGAACGAGACCTCTGCCGGAAACGCCTGCCCGCTGCGCCGCATGGCCCATATTTGCACCCGGCGCGGCTGTGAGATAACTGACCGATCGGCCATCATGCGCGCCAGCTCCTGACGGTAGGCGGTCTGTGAGCGTTCTGAAACCAGATTCGCGACATATTCACCCAGCATCTCCTGCGCGGTGTAGCCAAACAGCCGGGTCGCGGCGGGGTTCCAGAATATGACCCCCTGCCGGATATCGGTGCAGATGATGGCATCGGAGGAGGTTGAAGAGATCGCCTCCAGCCGCTGCTGACTGCTGTGCCGCAGCAGCTCCAGACGATGCACCTCCAGCTGGTCCATAACCAGCGAGGCGATAGCGGCCAGATGCCGGCGATCGGTGGCGTTCAGCGCGGCGCGCGGCTGCGTATCGATCAGGCAGACGGTGCCAATACGGTGGCCACCCGGAGTAGTGAGCGGAATACCGGCATAGAAGCGAATATGGGGATACCCCAGCACCAGCGGATTATGGCTGAAACGGGCGTCCAGGCGGGTATCCGGCACGCAGAGAATATTAGCCTGCTCAAGAGTGAAACGGCAAAAAGCGACGCTGCGCGAGGTTTCGCAGATTGAGAGTCCGTGACGCGATTTAAAAAACTGCCGGTCACTGTCAATCAGCGAAATAAACGCGACGGGTACGCGAAAGAGCCGCGCTGCCAGCATGGTAAGGCGATCCAGCGCGTCAGATGGTGGCGTATTCATCAGCTGATACTGTGCCAGCGCCTCAAGGCGCGCCGCTTCGGCGTCAGGTGTGGGTTGCAATGTCGGTCCCCGGTTGTGAATGCTGTGGCCGGCTTGACACAGCAGAGTGGGGACACGTTCAGTCAGACAGATAGCCTGTCGCCGGAAGAAAGGTCCTGCATACCTGCCCAAGCGAATTAACTCAGACAGGCGTTTTTTTGTCAGAACGCTGCCGATAGCAGCAAACAGGAGATGTATAGCGTCATATGCCTGTTGCTACATTATCGGCATGACAGACCAAAACTTCAGGTGGGATCGGTTTTTAACCGTAAGTAACTATTTCTTAGCGGGGGCAGCTGAGATCGCCCTCTTCGCAGTTAAGCAGCGACTGCAACTCTTTGGTTCGCTGCTCCGTTTTGTTCTGCAGGCATTGCGATATCAGCATAGGATGAATCGAGCCGCCGCGCGTGGAGGAGGTCATAAAATCGCAGTCGGCATCGCGCCAGGCGATCCAGCGCCGCTGCGCAGTCTGAAGCAGCGTTTTCTGATCGCCGCTCATCCTCTTAAGCACCTGACGATAGCTGCTGTTCAGCGCTTTATCGGCGACATTGTACGCATCTGCCGCACACGTATTCATTTCCATCTGTGTTTCAGCCTTGTCGCAGTCTGCTGCCATTATGCCAGCGGCAGGCAGCATCAACAGCGCACCAAGTATGAACTTTTTCATCCCGTCTTCTCCATTTTATATTGTGCTGATAGTGGCTCTGACAGTGTAGCCAGCCATAGCGCTGAAAACCTTATCGTGAAAAGTGGTTATCCATAAAATTAACCATCGCGCCGTCATGTGCATCGATGTGACGAATATAGCGCATGACCGTTTCCGGCTTTCTCCACGTTCCTTCCTGCATGATCTGCGCCGTACTGTATTTTTTCGCCGCCATATCGATAGCGGCCCCGACGCGGGTACTGTGGCCACTCCAGCCGCGATAGCGATTTTTATTGGGGGCAGCGTCATTGCCCGGTCCCGCCTGCTGCCAGGCGCGAACAAATATATCCTCCAGCGCGCGCGTTGACAGCGGTTTCACGCTCGCTACTGCGGCGCGGTTAGTACGATGAACCGGGCCGAAGAGATAGGCATCAGGCTCATTAATCAGGCCGGAGAGCTGCAGCCACGTCGTAAGCCGCTCTGAAGAGAGATCCCCCAGCGCTTTAATCAGGCCGCCGGTCATCACAATAGTTTTAGTCCAGCCCACATCAAGGATAATGCGTCCGTCAGCCGCGCGCGTGATATCTCTGACGCGTAACCGGCCCACTTCACTGATACGCAGTAGCGTGGCGTAAGCAACGTGCAGAAAAGCGAGATCGCGCACCTGCTGAAGACGCTCTGACGCTGACCAGAGTCTGTCGAGCGTGAGCAAATCTGTTATGCGAAACGGTACCGCCTGACCCGCGCGTTCTCCCTGAATCACCGCTGTGCGGTTGATTTTTTTAATGGCGCGAAACACCTGCGGGGCGCTGTTAGGCGGCAGCAAACCGGCGTTACGGTGTAACATAGAGATCAGCGCGGCGTGCGTTGCAATAGTGGAAGAGGCTCTGCCGCTGCTCTGCAGCCAGAGCAGATAATCCCGCAGGCAGGCAGGAGACATGGGTAAAAATGAGCGCCCATGCTCAGTAGCCCAGCGGCTGCAGCTGCGCATCACGCTCAGCAGCTGGCGCCACGTGTTATCAGAAAAAGCATCTTTATCACTGACAAACTCTTTCAGCCGCTGCGTTATGTCTTCATCGGCGGCAGCGATAAGGCCTGCAACCGGAATTATTTCACTCATACACACTCTTTCTGCTCAGATTAACGGCAGTGCTACGCGATTTCTGCAGAGGATTACCCCGCAAGTATTTGCAGAATCGACGTAGCGACGCCTGAATTTTGAACGATTGGGCCTGGCTCGCTGAGCCCGATCGGCTGCATCTTCTGACACTTATCTTAACGCGAATAGCGCAAAGAGAATAACCTCATATAATGGGTATTATATGAATTTATAAAAACATCTGTTGCGCCGATATGCAGATTTAATTTGTCCGGGATCATGCATCAGGAAACCCAATCAAAAAGCGTGACGGTTATACGCTATATTTATCCTGTCGATGTTAACGCTAAGCTGTAATGTTCCCTGGCGATTTTCTGGGGAATTTCTCATGATCAAAGAGACAGTTACTGTTTTTACTAAGGTTATTTTAGATATTCGAAGAGCCCTCTCTTCGCACCAGTTGAACTGACAATGTCCGCTTCTGGCACAAAGCGGATTGTGATCAGCGTTCTTACAGCTATTTTTCTGACGTCCATCGTGACTTGCCCTAAGCATGTTGTAGTGCAATAATTGTAATGACATTTGTAATTACAAGAGGTGTAAGACATGGGTAGCATAAACCTGCGTATTGACGATGAACTTAAAGCGCGTTCTTACGCCGCGCTTGAAAAAATGGGTATTACTCCCTCTGAAGCGCTTCGCCTCATGCTTGAATATATCGCTGAAAATGAACGTTTGCCGTTCAAACAGACACTCCTTAGTGATGAAGACGCTGAACTCGTGGAGATAGTGAAAGAGCGTCTTCGCAATCCTAAGCCAGTACGCGTGACGCTGGATGAGCTCTGATGGCGTATTTACTGGATTTTGACGAGCGGGCACTAAAGGAATGGCGAAAGCTGGGCTCGACGGTACGTGAACAGTTGAAAAAGAAGTTGGCTGAAGTACTTGAGTCACCCCGGATTGAAGCGAACAAGCTCCGTGGTATGCCTGACTGTTACAAGATTAAGCTCCGGTCTTCAGGCTATCGCCTTGTATACCAGGTTATAGACGAGAAAGTTGTTGTCTTCGTGATTTCTGTTGGGAAAAGAGAACGCTCGGAAGTATATAGCGAGGCGGTCAAACGCATTCTCTGAATCAAAGCATGAAATCTCTGTTTCGCACCGAAGGTGACACTTCTGTTTTGCGTTGACAATTATCCTGTCGACGTGCTTCAGGGCGTAGTGAAAAAACAATCACCGATGCGATAAGAAGGAGTCTGTTATGGCTGAACCGGCATTTAATGGCGGTGAGTTACTTGAGTCTTTTGCCAATTCCCTGATGCATTCAGGCTATTTAACCCCTGAACTGAAGGCAAAGTTAATGCAGGAACGGGTGATCTATTTGCCTGTGCCCGACAACGATCGCATGCTGTTTGAAGTCAGGATAGATAGCCGCGACAGGCTTCACGTCTGTACTGTGCCTGTGAAAGTGAAACCGGAAGCGGCGGATAAATGCAGAATCAGGGCTTTTCTGAACCGCTCCAGAGCGGATACAACTCGTCCGGCAGGCTATAAATTTCCAAAATAATGCCATACGATATGAGCATATAAAATCTCTGATAAAGATTTTTATGCTCATGCTTTACATTATAATTAATTTATAAATAATATGTTTTCATCTGCAGGCATAGCTATCACCAGCCCTGATATTTAAAATAAATATATTTAACAAGTGAAACCGTGCATATATTATGTGATGTGTTATTAAAGAAAGCGTAAAGATATGAAATTGTTGTGAACTCATTACATGACAAATAATAACAAGTAACATTCAAATGAAGTTAAATTTATGTCATTGATTTTAGGTTTTTTATATAATCGAATTATTTAAACATCGACGATCTGTCTTTTTCCTTAGCCGCCACCAAATACTCCTGCAATCATTTAACGCCGCTAATTTAGAGCCTTTTCTTCGGAAATAGCACCTGTCATTGCGTGCCTGACGCTGCCCCATAAGCAACAGCATATGATATGCACGACAGCAATGCTGTTAGCCATTTAATAAAAAACAATGACTGCTATCATGCCATAATTTCAGGCCGGTTATCTTTATTTACTCCTGAATCAAATCAGGGCAATTAAGGGCGCGCAGCTTGTAAGAAAAAAATTAAAATATCCTGCATGGTGTATCTTGCATTAATTAAGCTAAGCCTCAGCGCTAATTTATCTCCTGTTTACCTGAGCACTTTATTTTCCTTCATCTATACTCACTGCGTTAGATAAACCAGCTGCTGGCTCCCGATCCGGCAGCGGCGCTATCTTTTTTTGCAGGCTATTGTGCTCAGCGTTGCGCACGGCCTGTGGGTTTACATGACGTCTTTCAACAGGGGGATCTCCTGCTATGTTGCATTCTCAATCTTCACGGCTGGGCAGCATATTGCTGCTCATCGCAGCCGTTATTGGCTTTGGCGTAGCGCTCTGGGCCTGGCTCACGCCGCTGACCGGCGTAACCGGCACCATCGGTGCACTCGGTGTGGCTATTGCCAGCGTGGTACTGGCGCTGCTGACTCTGCTGTTGCGCGGCAGCACCGGCGGCGCGCGCGTTTTCTGGATCGTTGTGACGCTGGCGGTGCTGTTTGGTATCGGCTTCTCCGCTGCGCTGCTGCACCAGTACATCATTACTGCAGCCATGGTGGTCGGCCTGATTGGGCTTATCGCGCTGAGTAAACAAACAGGGCGCCATGCCCAACGCGTCAGAGTCTGAGGAGTCACCTGTGCAAAACACTAACTATTCGCCGCTGATGAAAGTCAGTATGACGGCACTTGCGCTGCTGGTGAGTTCATTTTCACTGCACGCAGAAGATAAAGCCACCGAAGCGTCGATGGGCGCGCGTCAAAAACTGGATGTGGATGCTGCCGATCAGCAGGATGCGGGAACCACAAAAACCACCGATGATGCATCCACCGGCAAGCTTGATGGACAGAAAGTGGAATCCGCTGCTAACCCGGCTACACCACTGGTGCCGGCAGGCGCAACCTGGGACAGCTTTCACGGTCAGCTGAACGCACAGAAATATAGCCCGCTGAAGCAGATCACGACGGAAAACGTCAGCAAACTGAAGAAGATCTGGGAGTTTCATACCGGTGATGTCTCAGACGGAAAAGGGGATACGCCTGCCACGGTCTGGTCCGCTACGCCAATTTTTGCCAATGAGACTATTTACGTCGGCACGCCGTTCGATCGGTTAATTGCGCTCGATCCGGGTACCGGTAAAGAGAAGTGGCATTACGATACCAAATCACCGCGTAAAGCACTGACGCAACCGGTCCTGAAAAACCGCGGCGTGTCATACTGGCAGGCTAAAAATCCGGTAGCAGGCGAAGCATGTCAGAAGATTGTTTATATGGGCACCGTTGACGCTAAGCTCTGGGCGCTGGATGCCGACTCCGGCAAACCGTGCGAAAACTTTGCCAATAAAGGCGTGTTAGACATCGATCAGTGGAATACCGTTAACGCGAAGTATCCGCTCTCTATTCTGCAGCCGCCTACGGTTGTGGGCGATCATTTAATGATTGGCTGGGCAGGTAAAGACTGGGCATATGCAGAAGCCCCTCCAGGCACGGTCTTTACCGTAAACGCCCAGACCGGCAAGCTGGAATGGACCTTTGAAGCGATTCCGGAAAACGTTCGCGCCCGCACCGGTACCGCCAACGTCTGGACTCACATGTCAGCAGATGAGGCCAACGGTCTGGTCTATCTGCCTGTTTCATCCCCATCGCCTAACTACTGGGGCGGCAACCGCACGGAGTCTATTCCGCTGGGTACCTCAACGACCGCGCTGGATATCAAAACCGGTAAAGTTGTCTGGTCGCGCCAGTGGGTGCATCACGATGTGTGGGATTACGATATCAACTCTGCGCCGACGCTGATGGACATTACCGTAAATGGTAAGCAGATCCCGGCGCTGGTTCAGGCCACCAAGCAGGGCTTCCTGTTTGTGGTAAATCGCCTGACCGGTGAAGATGTCTGGCCAATTGAAGAGCGCCCGGTGCCGCAGGGCGATGGTTCAGTACAGGGTGAAAAACTGGCCCCTACGCAGCCTTTCCCGACCAAACCCGCTCCGCTGCTGGATCAGTCGAAAAAGCCGGCTATCTGGAAGCTGGCTGACATCGTAGGAGCAGGTCAGTGTTCCCGCCTGTGGGACAAGCTGAGCTACGATGGCATGTATTCGCCGCCTACAACCAAAGGCGAAGGTGTGCTGACCTATCCTGACAGCGCTGGCGGCGTACAGTGGGGTGGCGTGGCGTTCGATCCGCAGAAGCAGATCGCTATCGTCAACACCTCGCACATTGTGCAGTATATCAAGCTCTACAGCCGTGAAGATTATGAGAAAGCGGATAACGGCTCGGGCAATGAAAGCGGTTTTGCACCTCAGGAAGGTGCCCCGTATGGTCTGCGTCTGATGGTCGCAAACAACTGGCTGGGCATGCCGTGCTGGCAGCCGCCGTTTGGCGAAATCGTGGCGATCGATATGCATACCGGTGACGTGAAGTGGCGTCGTCCGGTCGGTGCTTCGCAGCAGTACGGCTTCTTTATGCCAGAAAGCTGGGGCTCACCGACGATTGGTGGTCCGGCAGTCACCGCAGGCGGCGTGATCTTTATCGGTGCCTCAATGGATGCCAAAGTCCGCGCCTACTCCGTGGACACAGGTGAAGAGCTGTGGGCCGATCAGGTAGAAGCACCTGCCGTTGCTAACCCGTCTGTCTATGAGTATAAAGGGCGTCAGTATGTCGCCTTTGTGGCGGGTGGTAATACGATTCTGAAAGATCAGGTCGGCGATCAGGTTGTGGTTTACGCCCTTCCGGAAGAGTGATCCTGCATATGCAGCGGTAAACAGAGCGGGGCCTGAGTGCCCCGCTTTTTTATTACGCTAATTCTGGCCTGCCTGACGCATCGGCATACGGTCAATCAGTAAGAGCAGGGCCTCCGCGCTTACCGGCCGGGTCTCGCGCAGTTTCATGCCACCATCTTTACCCACCAGCACAATTTCAAATCCGGCAGGATTAAGCTGCGCACGCAGCGCGCCGCCGTCCGCCGGGCGGACATCGCTCAGCACCACGATATCACGCTCCCTGAGCGCATCCTGCTGCTGTTGCAACAGCGCCATTTGCCGTATGAAATCCGTATCGCGGTCAGAAGGGGCGAAGATCACAAGCAGCCGCTTATGCCAGCGATAATTCTCCAGCGAATTCTGCGCTGGCTGCAGCGTCTGAAACAGCGGTTCTGGCTGGCGGGCAGCCTGCGCCGCACCGTTCAGCGCCAGGGTAAACAGCACAACGTTGAGGGTGAAGCGTAATCGCGATGCAGAAGGCATAAGCCGGCCCCTTTTTGGCAATAACAGGCTAAGTCTGGACAGAGCATTAACCACTTGCCAGAATCTGACGGTTCTTTACCTGGCTCAGCGCTGTCAGACCAGCCCGCACGCCCGATCGCGGCCGCTGCGTTTCGCCTGGTAAAGCGCCTGGTCCGCTTCGCGTCTGAGCTGTTCCGCTTCTGACGCTTCCCCGGCAGAGACCAGTGAATAGTAGCCTGCGCTCACGGTTACCACGCCTGCGGCGACCAGGCTGCTCTCATGGGCAATCCCCAGCTCTCTTACGGCCTTAACCGCCTGTCCGGCGACAATTTGCGCTTCTGAAAAGTCGGTGTTCGGCAGAATGATGGCGAACTCTTCGCCACCGTAGCGCGCCACAACGTCGCCATGATAATGCACGCAGCTCTTCAGGGCCTGCGCCACATCCTGCAGGCATTCATCGCCGGCAACGTGACCGTAAGTATCGTTATAATGCTTGAAACAGTCGACATCGATCATGATCAGCGCCACCGGATCGCCGCTTTTATATGACTTCAGCAGCACCTGGTCGAGCAGGGCGTCAAACTGTCGCCGGTTGGCCAGCCCGGTCAGACCATCCACCAGTGCCAGCGACTGCAGCGTATGGTTAATGCTGGTAAGTTCATCCCGCACAAAGGTCAGCTCAATCTGATTTCTGACGTTAGTTCCTACCTGGCGAAGCACCAGAAGCCCCATGCCGGCAATGGCAAACAGAAGCGTCAGGTTGAGCAGCAGATTAATCAGATTACCGATAAGCCACGCTTTGCGTATTGCGGCAAGGTCATACCCGGCGGTAACAATCAGCGGATAGCGCTCCAGACGCGCATAGCCGTAAACGCGCACGATGCCATCAAGAGAGGAGCGCCAGGTCGCGTTGCCGCTGGACGCAGATTTGAGTTCAGTTTTAAACAGCGGGCTGGCGGAGAGCATTCTGCCAATATAGGCGTCCGGGAAAGGGCGAATATAGAGGGCCGATGCGTCAGCAAGAATGAGGCCCAGCGTATCTTTATTGCCCAGCGCATAGTAGCTGTAATACTGGCGGAAATAGTCCACGCGCACCGTGGCGAGCGCCACACCGGCAAAGTTCCCCTGACTGTCGTTCAGGCGTACTGAAACCGGGATAACCAGATCGCCGGTAGAGCGGCTGCGGATAACGCGGCTGATAAGCAGATTGGTGTCATTGTGATTGCGGTGCCATAAAAAGTAGGCGCGATCAGCATTGCTGGCATTGGTCGGCACAAAGTTACCGGATGAGGCGATCCAGTGTCCGTCAGTATCATAGACAAACAGGCCATGTAGCTGCGGCAGTTTACTCTGCTGCTCTTTGAGCTGGTGCAAAAACGCCGGCGTCGCCGCGTACTCATTGCCGCGCTGACGCAACTGCCTGACCGCATCGGCTAAGGTGATCTCAACCTGCAGAAACGAATCTTCAGCATGTTTGGCCAGCGATACAGAGAGATTGCGCGCATCATCTTTCTTCTCACTTATGATCTGCTGCCAGGAGTTCCACAGCGACCAGGCGTTGATTGCCACCACAAACAGGCTAATCAATACCAGAAACAGCATCATGCTTTTTCCCAGCGAAGTTTTTAGCAGTGAAGAGCCTGAAGCGTTAAGTGAGTTTTTTCGCATAGAGTCGGGTTCTGAGCAGGCGGCAGAAATCAGGCAGGCATCATACATCAGCCACAATCTGTTCAGAAGTGGTTATCAATCTGGCGGGTAACTTGCTGTTCGCTTTTTCCTGTTTTCAGGCTGATTCAGGCCGGCTGATAAACGCCGGACTGTTCAGCAAATGGCCTGATTCCCGTGCGTTAAGACTTCTTGCCTCCCTTACCCAGATTCTGTTCAACCAGCCACTCAATCACCTGACTGCGATTAAGATTATGGCGGTTAGCGTAAAGCTGAATTTTACGTAATACCGACAGGCGCAGGGAGAGAGAAACCGACTTTTTGGCCTCTTTGTCGAGTATCACTGACGCAGAGAGATTCTGTCCTGCACCCGCGCTGTCATGTAACGCGAGACTTTCACGCATCATTTTAACGATTTTAGGCGTCAGCGATCCGGCGCCGGTCATCTGATAGTTACCGGCGGATTTATTAAACCTGATCTCTGCCTGATAGCTGGTGCGGATTTCACGTAAATCGCGCACAAACGTCGGTTCAGAGCACGCCATTTGCTGCAGTAAAAGCGCCTTTTCTACGGGTTTACCCGTGCTCAGCAAGGCGACCAGCTGATACTGTCTGTACTGTTTTGCGCTCAGAGGCATAGCACACCGTTAAAAGAGTAAAGATAGCGATCACTGACGCTGGGCGTAAACCGCGCCGGTATACGCGCTGACAATACCGCAGTGTGCAGACCGCTCCAGCATAGCAGCAGCCCAGTTGCGATGCGTGGCAGGTTCGCACATTGCGCCCTGCGATTTAAATACTGCCTGTTCTGAATTCATGATGCGCAGCGCATCTTCGTAGTCGCTCTGCTCCGCCATCAGACCGCGCTGAATGATCTCCAGCTGCGCCGGATGGATAGCCGTTTTCCCGACCAGCCCGTGCGCCACATCCAGCGCCAGCTCACGCTCCAGCAGCGCCACATCTTCGATGCGTTCACACACCGGGGCCGTTAGCGCAAACCCGCGCGACGCAAAGGTCGCCACCAGCATTTTCACCACGTAACCCAGCGGCCCCTCATAGAGCGTAAGGTGGCGCGAGCGCCGCAGTCCCAGAACCGACATCAGGTCGTTGCCGCCAATGCGCAGAGCCAGGATACGCTCGCGGCACGGGTGCTGTTCCAGCAGGCTTGCCAGCTGTTGCATCGCGGTACTGTCAAAAACATCGCGCGTTTCCAGCGTCGGCATCAGCAGCAGCGACGTTGGCGCCAGCAGACGCCACCAGGAGAGTACGTTAGCCTGATTAAACTTCGGTAAAACAAACCCGTCGATACCAGACAATTCGCTATCGTGCAGCAATGCGGCAGCCATGGCTTCATCGCGCGGCCGGATAAACACCAGCGGCGGGGTATGCGTGGGGGTTTGCTGCTGAAGCTGGCGCAGTAAAGTCTGCAGGTTATCCCGCGCCAGAGTCACATCCCGCTCGCTGACGGCGTCCTCCAGGCAGATCACCAGCGAACGCAGCTGGGGGATCTTTCCATGCAGGATCACGTCAGCCAGATCGCCGCGGGTGGCAGGCATATAGAGCGTGGCACCCAGCATCCAGGGGGAGAGTGGCAGGCTCATATCACGACACCTTCCTGATAATGGTTACGGCACGATACTGCCCCAACGTATCGCCCATCTCTTTTACCTGAATATCTTTTTGCGCGGCCAGATGCATCAGCAGGGCGACATCCGGATCGGTTTTACTGCGGACCAGGACGTGATCGGGCACGCGGCGCAGCACCGCGCGCGTGGCTTCGGCAATGCCGGGTTTGATACGGTTGCGGTTAAGAATATGATACTGCGCCGCCAGCTGGTTAATCACTGCCTGAGCAATCGCCTGCTGGTTGCGAAGGTGGGTGGCGTAAGGCACCGCTGCAGCAATCTGTGCCGTATCCAGCTGCTGCCGGAACCGGTCTACAGTGTCCACCATGCGCAAACTGCAGTCATACGCCAGCAGATGATCGCACAGCACGCAGCCGTGCAGGCCAGAGGCGCTCCACAGGGAACGTGACACCATGCCGGAAACCGGCGCGCCCATAATGCCAAACGGGATCAGCCAGTCGTCATCGGAGGCGGCAAGCCAGGCGCAGCCCGCCGGATCGGCCAGCACCGCCAGTCGCGGCAACGGCGGGTAGCCGGGCCGGTCGCGCAGGCTCTCAATCAGCTGGCCGGTGATGGCACCCTTACCGGTCCAGCCATCCACAAATACGATGCCCTCTGTGCCGTGCTTCGCCTCAATCAGGCTCAGCGCAGTTTCATCAATGCCGCGATCGCGGATAATGCTGATACCGTAGTGATACGATACCACGCCCATATCGCGCAGCGCGCGCTGCAGCATCACGCCAGGTGGCACGCCGGCCCGTACCAGGCTAACCAGAATCACAGGTTGCCCAGCGGCCTGAGCTATCAGCCCTTTAGCCAGCGTCACAACGTCACGTGCAAGCCGGGCGCTGCCCATCTCCAGCGCGCAGTTAAATATCTCCAGATGCGCCGCAGACGGCGCCGGCTCCTGGCTCAGCATCTCGGAATAGTGCTTCTGGCCGGACTGGATCAGGCGCTCTTTCTCATCGACCGGCGTCATCTCAAGCTGAACCGGATTCAGCAAAAACTGCACGTCCGAGGGCAGATAGGTGCCATGCAGCTGCTGTAATTCAGGGTTTTTCATGGGCGTCGGCCTTGTCAAAAATATGGCGGCGGATGGCGTCAGTAAACTGGCTGCGGGCGGGCATGCCAAACCAGTCACAGTGCTGCATAAAGCTGAAATCGCTGAGGCTATCGCCCAGCCCCATTACCGGGAATGGGCCACGCGTGTCGCGCAGCTGCTGCAACAGCCACGCCACCGCATGCCCCTTCTGAATGCAGTCAGGGATCCAGGCGATATTGTTGCCATTGGCATGGATATAAAAGCCCCGCGTATCGAGCTGCTGCTGCATCTGCGCATTGAACGCATAGAGTTCGGCAATCTGCGTGCTGTCGCGATGTTTCATCACAAAATAGATCGGGACACCATTATACTCGTAGTTCATGCGGCACCAGGCATTAAGGCCAGCGCGATCCAGCGCATCGCTCAGCTGCTGGCGATAGCTAACCAGCTGTGCCCGCATGGCTGACAGCTCGCTGGTAATACGATCCTGCCAGGCGCGGTTAAGGCTGCCGTCAGGTGACGCAATAACCGCGCCGTGCGTCATGACTTTCCAGGATGTAAAAGGCAGCGCCACGCGCGCCGTCTCTTCCGTACCGCGCGCGGTCACCGGGATCAGCTCTGCGCTCTGCAGCAGCCAGGAGACCAGCATCGACTGCTCCTGTGACATAAAGCTGCGCGGCTGCAGCTCGCGATCGTAGGCGCCCACTTCAACCGGGGTCTGCAGGGTTTCGGTCAGCATTTTTCTTTTCGTCTGGAACAGCGTGTCATCCAGATCGCACAGCACAACCGGCTTATTCATAAGCGATCACCTCAATGCGGGGGGCCGTCTGCTGTAATCCTGCCAGCAGGGTGGGACAGACAGCCTCCGCGGGCGTTTCAACACAGATAATCACCCGATCAAACTGCTGATGCGCCACGTTATAGACAAAATTTGGCATGCCAAGACCGTAGTTATCGCTGAAAGCGAGTATGGAGCTAATCGCCAGACCTTCTGAGATCGGCGAGCGCGTCAGTGAACCAAAGCGCACGCAGGCACCCTGCTGCTCCAGACGCTCTGCCAGCAGAAAAGGTGGCCAGATAAATTCTCCCGATCCCAGTACCAGAATACGTTCGCCCGGCTCAGAGTGCATATCGTCTGCAAAGCGGCAGTGAGCGTCCGCCATCCCCAGCCGTCCCCAGTCCTGACGGGCGGAGAGGGCCACTGCGCCCTGCGCCGTCACGTTTACCGCAGGCATTACCGGTACCGGTGCCCCTGCGCGTGGGGTCCAGTGCCACCGGCCCGCAACCAGTGAAACCGGCTCCACCGGCAGCGGACAGTGATGACGCACGGCATCACCGCTCCAGTCGGTGAGCGTGACGGTGACCACACGCGTCACCGCCTGCAGACCCGCTTCGCGCAGCGCCTGCAGCAGATTCAGAAACGTATTGCCCGTGGTCGCTTCATCATCAATCAGTACCAGCGTACGCGCCTGCAGCGCACGGCGGCGCAGCGTAGCGTCAGCCGGAAGATAGATAAGGTGATCGGTGGCGTGACTGTGATCCTCTTTAAATTCACACAGCAAATCACCTTCTACCGGATGACGGGTGCTGGTGAGGAACACCGGCTCAGCGATCTGCTCTCTGGCCGCGCGGAATACGCCAGCGGCGAGACCCACGGCGGTTTCGGCCATACCGATAAACAGCACCGGCCCCGGAAGGTCATGCGGCAGTTTTGCTGCCAGCGTCTCATAACTGGCGCGCATGATGGCCGGACTGACCGGGATATGACGTCCCAGTATTTTGCTGACAAAAAGGAATGCCCGTTTGGGATTGCGGCGTGCGGCAATATCAAACAGCGTCTCCAGTGGCGTCTCGCTCGTCGTTTCTACACGCAGCGTGCCGCCAGGCAGCTCGCGCTGATAGATCTGTAAGGCAGCGGTCATCAGCGGCACTCCTCATCCGGGCTGGCAGACCATGTGACAGGGTCACACTGTGGCAGAGGCTGAACGGCATTGGTCGGGATGACCTGCACCGGATTAAACGCGGCACGCTGCGCAATGGCGTCCGCTGCGGAAATCAGTTCCAGCTGACGCAGTGCAAACAGGCCGGGCAGGTTAATCCCGCTGAACGCGGTATAACCGATACCGCCAGAAGGACGCAGGTTAGCCTCCAGCAGCACCGGATGCCCTTCAGCATCGTTGCGGGTCTGGACATTAATCAGGCCATCCACATGCAGCGTCTCTGCACAGGCAACTGCCAGGCGCCAGGCGGGCGTCTCCTGTTCAAAAACCTGTACTGAGCCCTCTTTGCGCCGGGCGACGGCTGCAATGACCCGGCCATTCTCCACCAGCATATCTACCGAGCGTTCCGGACCTGCAAGCCAGGGCATGACAATCTGCAGCGGCAGCGACTCACCGGCCTGCTGTGCACGACGCAGGCTCTCAATAAGCACGTCAGGATGGATCTGGCGGCTGTCCGGGTTGTTAAAAAAGCTCAGGGTATGCGCATCGCGTCGCAGCACCCAGAACCCCATGCCATAGATGCCGTGCACCGGTTTGATACAGGGTCGATGGCCCTGCGCCTCAACCTGCGCTATCGCAGCCGCTACCTCATCCGGCGTGCGCACTTCAATTGAAGGTACGGCAGGCAGACCGTGCGCGCTCATCTCCGCGCTAAAACGGGTTTTGTTATCAGCGAGCGTAAAGGTGGCGCGCTCGCGAGCGCCTGTTACCAGCCTGACACCCAGCGCTTCAATAGCCGTTCGCTGCTGCTCCAGCAACGCTCCGCGTTTGCCGGCGTGGATGGCACGTACCCGGTGCTGCTGACAGACATGCCGGATAAAAGCGAATAGGGCACCGTCATCCTCAGGTTCCAGATAAGCAACATCTGCTTCCGCCAGAATTTCCGGGCGGGAGGAGCGGTGAGAGGCAATCAGCACGAAATCATGCCGGCCCGCACGTCGCGCCTGCGCCACCAGCGCAAGAATATCTTTTTGGGAAGAAACCCCTTCCATAAACCAGATAGCATCCGGCTGACTCATCGTGTTGTATTCCTTATTTTTGCAGCGCAGGGCCTGCTGGCGCCGTCAGGTGAACGCCAGAACATTCAGGCAATCATATTATGATTGAATAAACTAATAAAGCACCTCGCTTCATTTACAGATTAATGACAGTTACCGCCTTACCAATAAAAATAGATAATTCTTTATAAAACATTACATTCACAACTGAAAGTAATCATATGATGATTGTTTTCTTGCGCAGGATAAAACTCATGTTATGATTGCTGAGCTGTTAAATTGATCGGCGTTTTTACTGCAGCAGCTAACCACTCATTAAGGAGAAGTGATGGTATCTTTAAGTAAGAATCAGACAATTTCGCTGGCGAAATCCAGCAGTGCGATTTCTCAAATTCAGTTCGGACTCGGCTGGGATCCTGCCAAAAAGAAAGGACTCTTTGGCAAACTTTTCGGCGGGGGCGATAGCATTGATCTTGATGCCAGCTGCGTGCTGCTTGACGCGCACGGTGGCGTGGTGGACACCGTCTGGTTCCGCCAGCTTCGTTCAAATGATGGTTCAATAGTCCACAGCGGCGATAACCGTACTGGCGAAGGCGACGGCGATGATGAGGTGATCAAAGCCGATCTGTCGCGTCTGCCAGCCAGCATTGAAAGCCTGGTGCTGACGGTAAACAGCTTTACCGGGCAAACCTTCAACGATGTAGCGAATGCCTTCTGTCGCGTTGTTGATCAGCAGGGCAAAGAGCTGGCGAAATTTACCCTGACCGAGCAGGGCTCGCATACGGCGGTCGTAATAGCTTCACTGCGCCGCAGCGGCGGCGAGTGGAACTTTACTGCGCACGGCAACGCTTCGCGTGCCCGCACCATTCAGGACATGATCCCCGATATTCAGGCGGTACTCTACTGATGAACCTGACGCCAGGGGGCAATGCCCCCGTACCTAATCAATCGCTGGTGGTGCGTGTCTCCTCTGGCGTACCGGTCGATATCTCAGCGTTTCGTCTCTATGACAACGGCAAAGTGCGCGGCGATTCGGACATGGTGTTTTATGGCCAGCGCGAAAATGATGACAGTACAGTGCGTCTTTCCGCGTCCGGCAACGAAACCATGTTTACCGTTAATCTGGCAACGCTGAAAAGCGATGTGCAGAAAATAGCCTTTACCGCCACCTGTGATGCCGGCAAAACCGTTGCGTCACTGGCGCGTCTCGCCATTCAGGTCGAAGCCGGCGGAAGCGTGCTGGTGCAGTGTGATGTTGATACCACCGGACGCAGTGAGGCTGCGCTGATCCTGGGCGAGCTTTATCGTCGTAACGGCGAATGGAAGTTCCGCTTTGTCTCTCAGGGCTTTAACGGCGGCCTGCAGCCGCTGGCTGAACACTTTGGTATAGAAGTGGATGAGAGCAGCGCTGCGCCCGCACCGGCTCCGGCACCAGCACCACAGCCCGTCGTAAATCTGAGCAAAGTCAGTCTGACAAAAGAGAAGCCCTCCATCAGCCTGACGAAAAAGGATGACTATGGTCAGATCCGCGTCAACCTGAACTGGAACCAGCGCGCTGCCGGCAACAGCGGCGGCGGTTTCCTGAAGGGCATCTTTAACAATAACAAAGGTGTTGACCTTGATCTGGCTGCGTTTGTGGAGCTGAAAGATGGCTATCGCACTATCGTACAGGCGCTGGGCAACAAATTTGGCAGCTTCCGCAGCGAACCCTTCGTTGAGCTGAAGGGCGATGACCGTACCGGCGCCGTCAGCGACGGTGAGTGGATCCATATCAACGGCAGCGAATGGAAGCAGATCAAAGAAGTCCTGATCTTTACCTTTATCTATGAAGGTGTGCCGAGCTGGGAAAACACTGACGGCATGGTGACCATTCAGGTTCCGGGACAGCCGCCGGTGGAAACCGCGCTTACTGAAGGCAACAACCGGCAAAACATGTGTGCGATTGCCCGTCTGATTAACGACAACGGCGCAATCCGCGTAGAGCGTATCAACCGCTATTTCAGCGGCCATCAGGAACTCGATCAGGCGTTTGGCTGGGGCTTTAACTGGCGCGCCGGTTCCAAGTAATCAGGAGTAATTATGAGCTTTTTTAACTCTCTTAAAGACAAATTTAACGCCGGCCGCGACGAGCTGACAAAACAGGTAAGCCGCTACAAAAACCGCGCCTTTCTCGAAGGCACCGTGGCCGTCTGTGCCCGTATTGCTGTTGCCAGCGACGGCGTCAGCAGCGAAGAGAAGCAGAAAATGATGGGGTTCCTGCGGGCGTCGCCGGAGCTGAGTATTTTCGACACCAATGAGGTGATCCAGTTTTTTGAAAAGCTGGTGACCTCATTCTCTTTCGATATGGAAGTGGGCAAGGGTGAAACAATGAAATATATCCTCGCCTTAAAAAATAAACCGGAACAGGCGCAGCTTGCGGTCCGGGTGGGTATTGCCGTGGCCAAAAGCGACGGTGACTTTGACGCCACTGAGCAGGCTAACGCCCGCGAAATTATTCAGGCGCTGGGCTTTCAGCCCGCTGAATTTGGCCTGTAACCGTTACTGACTTTTCTGGAGCTAATAGATGGAATCGACCCATATCGGGTTTCCGATTGAAACGGTAGCGGTGTTTTTACTGCTCTCTGTCGGAGCTATTTTTATCGACCTGTTCATGCACCGGCATGACAAACCTATTTCGCTGAAAAGCGCGGCGGGCTGGTCAGTATTCTGGATCCTGATGGCGCTGGCCTTTGCAGGCTTCCTGTATGTCCATCACGGCGCGGAAGTGGCCAGCCTGTTTGTGACCGGCTATGCGCTGGAAAAAGTCCTGTCGGTAGACAACCTGTTTGTCATGATGGCGATCTTCTCCTGGTTTGCCATTCCTAATAACTACCGTCACCGCGTGCTCTACTGGGGCATTATCGGTGCCATCGTGTTCCGCGGCGTTTTTGTTGCCATCGGTACAGGCCTGCTGGCGCTCGGTCCGTGGGTGGAAGTGGTATTTGCCGTTATCGTAGGCTGGACGGCTGTGATGATGCTGAAAAGCGGCGATGACGATGATGAGATCGAAGATTACTCACAGCACTTTGCTTACCGCATGGTCAAACGTTTCTATCCAATCTGGCCAAAACTCAAAGGCAGCGCCTTTGTGCTGAGCCAGAAAGAGGTCGATGCTGAACTCGCTAAGCCGGAGAACGCGGATGTGCAGGTAGGTCGCGTGAGCAAAGCGGCCCGCTACGCTACGCCGATGCTGCTCTGTTTAGCTGTGGTTGAACTTTCAGATGTGATGTTTGCGTTCGACTCGGTGCCGGCCGTGATCGCGGTCAGCCGCGAGCCGCTGATTGTGTACAGCGCCATGATGTTCGCTATCCTTGGTCTGCGTACACTCTATTTCGTGCTGGAAGGACTGAAGCAGTATCTGGTGCATCTGGAAAAAGCGGTGATCGTGCTGCTGTTCTTTATCGCCTTCAAGCTGGGCCTGAACGCGACCGAGCACTTCTTCCATCACGGTTACGCTATCGGCGCAACCACCAGCCTCTATGTCGTACTGGGCGTGCTGGCACTGGGGATTATCGCGAGCCTGCTGTTCCCGGGTAAAAAAGAAGAGCAGGCAGAGTAAGTCAGGGCGCGGCCCGGCCGCGCTATTGAATACCGCATACAGCGTATGCACGACGTGAGGAAAATAACATGGCAGTGACTCTCTCTAAAGGCGGCAACGTCTCCCTGGCAAAAGTCGACCCTTCACTGAAAAATGTGAAAATTGGTCTGGGCTGGGATACCCGCTCCACTGACGGTCAGGATTTTGACCTTGACGCCTCCGCTTTTCTGCTCACCGATGCAGGCAAGGTGCGTGGCGATCACGACTTCATTTTTTACAACAATCTGAAATCGGCTGATGGTTCCGTGACCCATACCGGTGACAACCGTACCGGTGAAGGTGACGGGGATGACGAATCGCTGATCGTTGAACTGGACCGCGTACCGCAGGACGTGACCAAAATTGTTTTTGTGGTCACCATTCATGATGCCGCAACCCGCCGCCAGTCATTCGGGCAGGTGGCAAACGCCTTTATCCGTCTGGTCAACAACGACAGCAACGTGGAAGCCGCGCGTTACGATCTGTCTGAAGATGCCAGCACGGAAACCGCAATGCTGTTTGGCGAGCTCTATCGCCACGCGGGCGAGTGGAAATTCCGCGCCGTTGGTCAGGGCTATGCAGGCGGCCTGGCCTCAGTCTGCGCGCAGTATGGTATCAACGCGTCCTGATCCGCAGTCACATACCCATTATCTGCCCGGTCTGGCCGGGCATCAGCCACAAGCAAAGAGGATTTCACCATGGCAGTTAATCTGACAAAAGGCGGTAACGTAAACCTGTCCAAAGAAGCCCCAACCATGACCAAAGCGATTGCTGGTCTGGGCTGGGACTCACGCGTCACCGATGGTCAGGCGTTTGACCTGGATGCATCGGTCTTTCTGGTCGGCGCAGATGGCAAAGTGTTATCCGATCAGCACTTCGTGTTCTTCAACAACGCCACCAGCCCGGACGGCTCTGTCGCGCATCAGGGCGACAACCGCACCGGTGAAGGCGAGGGTGACGATGAGCAGGTAAAAATTTCGCTGGCTACCGTGCCCGCCGACGTGCAGAAAGCCGTTTTTGCGGTAACCATCTACGATGCGGAAGCGCGTAAGCAGAACTTCGGTATGGTCTCTAATGCCTACATCCGTATTGTTAACGAAGACAACAACAGCGAAATCGCCCGTTACGATCTGTCAGAAGATGCCAGCACCGAAACGGCCATGGTCTTCGGCGAGCTCTATCGTCACAACGGTGAGTGGAAATTTAAAGCGGTGGGCCAGGGCTTTGCCGGCGGCCTGAAAGCGCTGGCAGCTCAGCACGGCGTATCCGTGTAACGGACTGCTGCAAAAGAGCCTCTTCCCCGTGAAGGGGCTTTTTTTTGTCTGTTAACCACCCACAGGGAGTGAAATATGGAACTGACCACCGGACAGAATATTGCTCTTAATAGCACGTGTCCTGAACTCTGCCTGACCTGGAAAACCAGGCCTGGATTCAGCAGCGACATTGATGCTTCAGCGTTTTTGCTCGGCGCAAATGAAAAAGTCCTCGGTGATTCGTCGATGATTTTTTTCAACCAGCCGCATAACGAAAACCGCAGTATTGTCATGCACAGCCATGCCGGAGAGGCGCGTTTTCAGATTCAGCTTCACGCGCTACCCGCTGCCGTCATGCGTATTGCTGTTACGCTGGTTATCGATGGCAGCGATACAGTAGGGGGTTTACAGCAGCTTACTCTGCAGTGTGGTGAACATCGCTACGATATCGCACCCGGCGATCGACGCGAGAAAGCCCTGATTGTCTGCCATCTCTATCGTCATAACGAACAGTGGAAACTGCGAGCGGTCGGGCAGGGATTTGATGGAGGCCTTCATCCGCTGGCGCTGCATTTTGGCGTGGATGTAGCAGAACCTGTGATCGCATCAGTACCCGCGGTTAGCCTGGAGAAGAAGCTTGAAAAACTGCCGCAACTGGTCAGCCTGGCAAAACCAATCCGCGTCAGTCTGGAGAAACACCGGCTCTCAGAAGTTAAAGCGCAGGTCGCCTTTGTGCTGGATGCGTCAGGCTCCATGACGGCACAGTTTAAGCGCGGTAATGTGCAGAAGGTGCTGGAGCGGGTAGCGGCGCTGGCCGTGCAGTTTGATGATGACGGCAGCATGCCGGTCTGGGCGTTTGGCGAAAAATTTCGTCAGTACGAGGATGTGTCACTGGATAACCTTGAGGGTTACATCGATCGTATTCGCAACGACGGCAGGCGGACGATGTGGGAAATCCTGCCGGGTCTGGGCGGCACGAACAATGAGCCACCGGTACTGGAAGCGATTAACAATACCTATCGCGACGCCACACTACCGGTGTATGTGGTCTTTATTACCGATGGCGGCATCAATAAAACACGCCTTATCAAAGAGAAACTCAGAGAGTCCGCCACACTGCCAGTTTTTTATAAATTCTTAGGCCTGGGCGGCAATAATTATGGCGTGCTGGAGCGTCTGGATACCTTTACCGATCGCCTGATCGACAATACACATTTTTTTCCGGTTGATGATGTCGGAAATATCAGCGATGAGCAGCTTTACGACTGGCTGCTGGTGGAGTTTCGTGACTGGCTGGATGCAGCAAAGCAAAAACGTATTCTGCGATAAGGTACGGCAGAGCGTTTTTCCTGCCGCTGCGGTTTACAGTCAGAACGCTGCAAGTTTTATGCAAATCAATGTCAATACGGTATCAATTGCGGATAACTAAGCGCACAATAGGGGTTCGTCGGCAGCGTTCTGAGCTGCTGACCCACACCCGATATCGGGGGACCTGTAATGAGTTTATATTCTGTCGAGGCCATCTGCGACCTCACCGGCCTTTTACCCGCCACCTTACGCAACTGGAAGCGCGCAGGCCTGATTACCCAGCCACAGCATAATGGTGAATACACCAGCGGACAGCTAACGCGTATCTATAGCGTGCTGGACCTGACGGCTACCGGCAGCACGCTGCCTGAAATTTACGCCTTTCTGCAGGGCAGGTCACCGCTGCCGCAAAATCGCTGGCAATGCCGGCAGGAAGAGATGACGGACCAGCTGCGCGACAGCTCGGATTTAGCGCTGCAGGCGCGCATGCGACAGATGGGCAGCGACTACAGCGGTGATGATTTTGTTAACGCTTATCTGAAGCCGCTGAACCTGCTGCTGCGCAGTGATAACAGCGCAGATTCGGTTATAAAGCAATCACGCTTTCATGATGCCGTGGTTTTTCACGCACGCTGTATCATGCGTGCATCGGAGCGTCGTAAAACTGTCCCTGTTTTTCTGGAAGCTATCAGCGTGACAGACGCAACCGAAATCTGGCTGGAAGCTATTCGCCTGACCGGGCAGGGCTGCCGGGTCGAGATTTCCGAGAATGTGACCGGGTTGCCGGCCACCTCAATTTATCGGCACGATCACCATATGATGTGGTGTGGAGCAGGGATCTCGCAGCTGATGCAGTGGAACTATCGTGAAAAACTGCGCAACGATAAACCGGTGATGCTAAGCGGCCCCGATCGCACATTGCTGACTGCAGCCTGATAAAGTTTTACAGCCCGGCTGGCTGCCGGATTGTACCTGTCGGCTAGCCTTCAGCCACCCTCTGAACACTCTGCCCATCAACTTCTGCACCCATAAAATCTGGTATCACCCGCACACTTTCGCAAAAAAGTGGCCTGAACCTTTCTAACCCCCTCCGTTTGTGCATAATAATATGTTATTGCTAAACCGATTTAGCTTGCGATCAGGAGAAGTGAAATGGTCAAACGGGTATGGTGTCTGGGCGATGCAGTTGTGGATCTGCTGCCGGAGTGTGATAACAGATTGATTCAGTGTCCCGGCGGTGCGCCCGCCAATGTGGCGGTGGGTATCGCCAGGCTTCAGGGCAACAGCGGCTTTATTGGTAAAGTAGGCGGCGATCCCTTTGGCACGTTCCTGATTGATACGCTTAATGCCGAGCAGGTAAACACCGAGTTTATGCAGCCAGATAACACGCAGCGCACCTCGGTTGTCGTGGTGGCGCTGGACGCAGACGGTGAGCGCAACTTTACTTTTATGGTGCGTCCTTCAGCAGATCTGTTTATCGAAACGCACGAGCTGCCAGCTTTCCGGGCGGGCGAATGGCTGCACTGCTGTTCGATTGCACTGCTCAGAGATCCCTCACGAAACACCACGCTGACGGCGATGCAGCAACTGCATGAATCGGGCGGCTTTGTGAGTTTTGACCCCAACATCCGGCACGATTTATGGGCAGATGAAGCGGAGCTGCGCGACGCGCTTGCCCGTGCGCTGGCTCTTGCTGACGTAGTAAAGCTTTCAGAAGAAGAGCTGACCTTTATCTGTAACACCAGCGATATCGCGGCAGGTATGCAGCAGCTGGCTGAGCAATATGCTATCAGGCTTATTCTGGTTACCCAGGGCCGCCAGGGCGTGCAGGCATGGTCCCGTGGCACGCTGCAGCACTATCCGACGCGCCCGGTTGTCAGTGTGGATACGACCGGCGCCGGAGACGCTTTTGTTGCCGGGCTGCTGTGGCATTTAGCCGGACAGGGTTTGCCGCAGGATGACGTGCAGCTCAGAGAGTGTCTGGAGCGCGCGCAGATCTGCGGCGGGCTGGCAACCACGGCGAAAGGCGCAATGACCGCGCTGCCTTATCTTGATCAGCTGCAGCAGCAGCTTGCCTGATTAAAGGGGGCTTGAAGGCCATTAGCACCGTGCCGGGAGCAGCAGGCCGGCCGGTAAGCAGGATGTAAGATTACAGCGAGGAAAAGCATAGCAGGGACATGTCATGTTTAATGCTGTTGTTTCAACCAGTGATTGGTTTTTTTTCATCCTGACAGGGTTATGATTTTTGCTATCCATGTACAGCACTTAAATTCAGGGGCCGTTATGCTTGCTATCCGTTTATCTGATGATATTGAGTCCCGTCTGGACTCGCTGGCGAAAAAAACCGGTAGAACAAAGACGTTCTATGCACGCGAAGCTATCCTTACGCATCTTGAAGATCTTGAGGATTATTACTTAGCAGCGGAAACAGTTGAGCGCATCAGGCGTGGAGAGGAATCCATGCATTCGTCCGAAGACGTGAGGAAGTCACTTGGTCTGGACGATTAATTACTCTGACCGTGCACTGAAAGTGTTGCGTAAAATGGATAAGCAAAATGCGCGACGGATAGTGGATTTTATGAACATACGCATTGCTGCTTCGGTAGATCCGCGCCAGTCAGTGAAGCCGCTAAAAGGTGATTTAGGTGAGTTTACACCCGTCGCATTAGCTCCATAAATACCCGCCTTCATATTTTCATAGCTAACAGTTCATGGGTAAGCATACCCGCCCTGAATCCGCGATTTTCAGGTCCGTTTTTCAGCTTAATAATTTAGCAGGGAAACTATCCAGGGTATGATGCGCGCTGGTTAACCTTACTGCTCAAAAGGAATTGGCGTGGAAATCATCGGTGACAATACTCTGGTCACAAGTCTCAGAGGCACATACAAAACCGTTCAGTGTCGCGGCGAACAGCGGAAGCACTGGCTTGAGCTTCAGTTCGTGGATGAGAACAACAGCCCGGTTACCGGGCTGAACGTTAGGCTGGAGTACCATCCGCTTGCCTCTTCGGTGTTCCTCGCTCTGCAGGATATGCTGGGCATTTCGCTGATGGAAACCCGGAAACTGCCGGGCGGGGAGCATGCCCTGGCCCGCTTTAATTTCGTTGCTGAGAAAGAAGTTAAAATTCCTCAGTAAAGACGTGGTTGTCGTGGTGGTTGCAACGCTGCTTACCGGATGTGATAACCGGCCTGACAGGATGCTGACGGAGTTGTTGCTAAAACTATTTCGTTCCATCAGACTTCAAACCCTCTTAAACGACACCATTCCGCAACCCGGCTGTTTTCGCAACTGAGCATCAGGCAGCACGCGTTTATTTATCCTACCCCTTTAAAGCTGAAACGATTAAACCAAACACCACCATTTCAGCTTGATTTCTCTCTCTGTGCGTCTAAAAACGCCGTCTTAACCTCTCAAAATGTGATCTAACCCAAATTTACAGAGATTACTGACGGTATAACCGACCGAAGTGAAGCACCTCACGGTTTCATTTTCCTCATGTTTGTACGCTTAGCTGACATTAGCTAAATCAATTCAGCAAAGGATGCATCATTATGAAATTAGCATTATTGGCCGGTGTGGTCATGGCGGGGATCAGCGTTCAGGCAGCAGCACAGACATGGGTGCTGACGGATGCTGAAGCAAGTACAGAGAAGGGAAACTGGCACATCGACAGCAAAACGCTGAAGCTGGGCGGCCAGCCGTTCAGCATCGAACAAAAAGTGCTGCATGGCGGCAAACAGGAAGGTTCGAAAGTCATTACGATTACCAGTCCGGAGGGCCTGACCATCGCGCTCAGCCCGACGCGCGGGATGGATTTACTGTACGTCAGGGGACACGGCGTGCGTCTGGGCTGGGATTCGCCGGTAGATGAAGTGGTCAACCCGGCCTATATCAATCTGGAGAGCCGCAACGGTCTCGGCTGGCTTGATGGCTTTAATGAAATGATGGTGCGCTGCGGCTATGAGTGGACCGGGCATCCGGTCACTAAAGATGGCCGCATCTATACGCTGCACGGTAAAGCGGGCAACACACCCGCTTCGCAGGTTGAAGTCACCGTGGATGATAAAGCCCCGCATGAAATCCGCATTCGCGGCCTGCTGAAAGAGCATACGTTCAAAAAATCGAACCTCGCCACCTGGACAGAGCTCCGTTACGTGCCGGGTACAGATGCCTTCACACTGCATGATGTGTTAACCAACCACGGCGATTATCCGCAGGATTATCAGATCATCTATCACAGCAATTTCGGCACGCCGATTCTGGAGAAAGATGCCCGCTTTATCGCACCGCTGAAATCTGTCTCGCCTTTTAACGATTACGCGCAGAAAGGGCTGAATAGCTGGAACGTCTATGATGCGCCTGCCAGAGATTTTGATGAGATGGTATTTAACCTGGTGCCGAAAGCGGACAGCAACGGAAAAACGCTGGCGGCGGTGGTTAACAGCAAAGGCGATAAAGGGGCATCAATCGAGTTTGATACCCGCCAGCTGCCGGTGCTGACCATGTGGAAAAACACCGACACGCTTAAACAGGGCTACGTTACCGGTATTGAACCCGGTACCAGCTATGCCTATCCGGTCACCATTGAAAAAGAGCAGGGCAGGGTTAAGCAGCTACAGCCGGGCCAGAGCACCACGTTTGAGCTGACTTACACGCTGCTGAAAGATGCTGACGCCGTCAGCAAAACGGAACAGCGTATCGGGCAGATTCAGGGCGATGAAAAAGTCACCGTAGATCAGGCGCCGATTGCTAAAGAGTAACCGCATGGAGCAGAGCCTGGCTCTGCTCTTTTTTCCCTCTTTCTCCTGCTTCTCTCTCCCCCATGTATTACCCACCTGAGACGTCCCTTTGCGTTTTCCTGCACTATTTTGCGATGTACTTCACATCACTTAAAACGGTTTAGCAAAATCAGTTGCGCACAGTAACAAAGTTCATCAGGATTCAGCTACTAAATCGGTTTAGCAAAAAACAATATCTGATAATAGCTACCTCTCAGGGACGCCATACCATGAAAAAAAGCATCCTCGCCCTTACCCTCAGCGCCTTATTAAGTTCAGGAACAGCGTGGTCCGCCACCGATATGAGCAGTATTGAAGCGCGTCTTGCAGCAATGGAAAAACGTCTCGCGGCGGCAGAACAGCGTGCTGACCTTGCAGAAACCCGCGCAAAAGCAGCAGAAAAACAGGCACAAATGCTGGCCACCGCCCAGCAGAAAAATCAGACGGCGATTGCCCGGGTTGAACAGCGTACGGCAAAAGCCGCACCCGCGACGACAGGCAGCGAGGATAGCGGATTTGAGTTTCATGGTTATGCCCGCTCCGGCCTGCTGATGAACAGTTCAGCGGCCAAAACGCAGGGTGGTCCGACCGTTACGCCGGCTGGCGAGACCGGAGGACATGTGGGCCGGCTGGGCAACGAGCCTGACACCTATGTTGAACTGAATCTGGAGCACAAAGAGACGCTGGCAAACGGGGCCACCACCCGCTTTAAAGCGATGCTGGCGGACGGGCAGCGTACTTACAATGACTGGACAGCGGCCAGCAGCGATCTCAACCTGCGTCAGGCATTTGTTGAGCTGGGGCAGCTGCCCACTTTCTCCGGCGCTTTCAAAGACTCTACCGTCTGGGCGGGTAAACGCTTCGATCGCGACAACTTTGATATTCACTGGATCGACTCCGACGTCGTGTTTCTTGCGGGTACCGGTGCCGGGATCTACGACATGAAGTGGGGCGAAACCACACGCAGTAACCTGTCACTTTACGGACGTACCTTTGGTGATATCGAAAATAATGAAAACACCGCGCAGAACTACATTCTTTCACTGAATAACTTCACCGGACCGCTGCAGCTGATGCTCAGCGGCATGCGCGCTAAAGATAATGACCAGCGCACCGATATCGAAGGAAATCGCGTGAAAAGCGACGCGGCTAACACCGGCGTGCACGTATTAGCGGGCATCCATAACGATACTTTCTACGGCCTGCGCGAAGGCTCGGCTAAAACGGCCCTGCTCTACGGCCACGGTCTGGGCGCGGAAGTGAAAACGCTGGGATCTGACGGTGCGCTGCTGCCGGAAGCCGATACCTGGCGCCTCGCAAGCTACGGCATTACGCCGCTGGGCGGCGGCTGGCATATTGCGCCAGCACTGCTGGCACAGAGCAGCAAAGATCGCTACGTCAAAGGCGACAGCTATGAATGGGCGACCGCGAACCTGCGCCTGATTCAGGAATTCACGCAGAACTTTGAGATGCAGTATGAAGGCTCATATCAGTACATGGATCTGCGGCCTGAAGGCTACAACAGCCGCAATGCCGTGAGTGGCAATTTTTACAAGCTCACCGTAGCGCCGACGCTGAAAGCCAGCGACGTCGGCGACTTCCTCAAGCGCCCTGAAATCCGTCTGTTTGCCAGCTGGATGGACTGGGATCACCGTCTGGATAACTATGCGGGCGATGACGCCTTTGGCAGCAGCGGCTTTAAATCTGGCGGCGAGTGGAACTTTGGCGTGCAGATGGAAACCTGGTTCTGATTCTCCGGCCCCTGCGGGGGCCACATTCTGGCAGGCATAACAACGAAAAACAGAGGTTACTATGGATGTTGTACAGATCTCCCGCGCGCTGCTGCCGCTGCTGGGAGGCCGGGAAAATATTGCCAGCGCGGCGCACTGCGCTACCCGTCTGCGTCTGGTACTGGTGGATGATGCCAAAGCAGATACCGCCGCGATCGGTAAACTCGATGGCGTAAAAGGGTGCTTCCGCAATGCCGGACAGCTGCAGGTCATTTTTGGCACCGGCGTGGTGAATAAGGTGTATGCTGCCTTTATCCGCGAAGCCGGCATCAGCGAAACCAGTAAGTCAGAAGCAGCAGATATCGCTGCACGTAAACTCAATCCTTTTCAGCGTATTGCGCGTCTGCTGTCGAATATTTTTGTTCCGATTATTCCGGCCATTGTCGCCTCAGGTCTGCTGATGGGGCTGCTCGGCATGGTGAAAACCTACGGCTGGGTTAATCCGGAAAATGCACTCTATATCATGCTGGATATGTGCAGCTCAGCGGCATTCATCATTCTGCCAATCCTGATCGGATTCACTGCCGCACGTGAGTTTGGCGGCAATCCGTTTCTCGGGGCGACGCTGGGCGGGATCCTAACGCATCCGGCGCTGACCAACGCCTGGGGCGTGGCGGCTGGTTTCCATACCATGAACTTCTTTGGTATCGAAGTCGCGATGATTGGCTATCAGGGCACGGTGTTCCCGGTACTGCTGGCGGTATGGTTCATGAGCGTACTGGAGAAACAGCTACGCCGGGTGATCCCCGACGCGCTGGATCTGATCCTGACGCCATTCCTGACGGTGATTATCTCCGGTTTTGTAGCGCTGCTGATTATCGGTCCGGCCGGGCGCGCGCTGGGTGACGGGATCTCCTTTGTCCTGAGCACGCTGATCGCCCACGCCGGCTGGCTGGCGGGATTACTGTTTGGTGGTCTCTACTCTGTCATTGTGATCACCGGCGTACACCACAGCTTTCACGCTATTGAAGCGGGGCTGCTGGGCAACCCGTCTATCGGCGTGAATTTCCTGCTGCCGATCTGGGCGATGGCTAACGTCGCACAGGGCGGGGCGTGCCTGGCGGTATGGTTAAAATCAAAAGATATTAAGATTAAAGCTATCGCGCTTCCCTCCGGCTTCTCGGCGCTGCTGGGGATTACCGAAGCAGCCATTTTTGGTATCAACCTGCGCTTTATGAAACCTTTCGTAGCGGGGCTGATTGGCGGTGCGCTGGGAGGTGCATGGGTTGTCTCGGTGCATGTTTATATGACGGCTGTAGGCCTGACCGGTATTCCGGGCATGGCGATTGTGCAGGCCAGCTCGCTGCTCAATTACGCCATTGGTATGGTGATCGCTTTCAGCGCAGCCTTTGTTATCTCTTACCTGCTTAAATACAAAACGGACGCAGAATAATGGCCTCATTAAACCTGTTCCCCGCTATCCTGCAGGCGGTCATGCGCGGTCAGCCGCGCGCGCTAAACGATGCGCACTATCCCGGCTGGCATCTTGCGCCTGTAACGGGTTTGCTGAACGACCCTAACGGCTTTATCCACATTAACGGACGCTATCACCTCTTCTACCAATGGAACCCGCTGAGCTGCCAGCATCAGCATAAATGCTGGGGGCACTGGAGTTCAGCGGACCTGCTGCAGTGGCAGCATGAGCCGATCGCGCTGATGCCGGATGAAGAGTATGACCGCAGCGGCTGCTACTCCGGCAGCGCCGTGGACAATCACGGTGCGCTCACGCTGGTTTACACCGGTAATGTGAAGTTTGACGATGGCAGCCGTACCGCGTGGCAGTGCCTGGCGGTACAGAATGAAGCAGGAGGTTTCGATAAGCTGGGACCCGTTATTGCGCTGCCTGAAGGGTATACCGGACACGTCCGCGATCCAAAAGTGTGGCGGCATGGTGAGAGCTGGTACATGGTGCTGGGGGCACAGGACAATGCGCTGCAGGGCAAAGTTCTGCTGCTGCGCTCTGACGATATGCACACGTGGCACAGGCTCGGGGAGATTGCCGGCAGCGGCCTTAACGGGCTGGGTGCGGCAGGATATATGTGGGAGTGCCCCGATCTCTTCACGCTGGGCGACAGTACGTTTCTTATCTGCTGTCCGCAGGGGATCACGCCTGAAGAACAGCGTTTTCTCAATGCGCATCCCAGTGCATGGCTGGCAGGCGATCTGGACTATGACACCGCCCGCTTTACGCACGGCGACTTTCATGAGCTGGATGCCGGCTTTGAGTTCTACGCACCGCAGACCACACTGACCGCCGATGGCCGTCGCCTGCTGGTAGCATGGATGGGGGTGCCGGACGGTGAAGAGAGATATCAGCCTACTATCGCCCGCGGCTGGATCCACCAGATGACCTGTATCCGCGAGCTGGGAACGCGTGACGGCAAACTCTACCAGCGGCCGGTAGCTGAGCTGCAGGCGCTGCGCGGTGAGGAGCACGCTTTTCAGGGTCTGGCTGCAGATGCCCCCTTTATTGCCGCGCGACGGCTTGAGCTGGAGCTGACCGGTACGGGCGGTATCACGCTTGATTTTGCCAACACGCTGCTGCTGGAGTGGCATAGCAGCGGACTGCGTCTTGCGCGTCGCAGCCTGTCGAACGGGGAGTGGCACTATCGCTACTGGCAGGGAGCAGTGACGCAGCTGCAGATTTTATGCGACCACTCCAGCGTAGAGATTTTTATCAACGAAGGCGAGGGCGTGATGAGCAGCCGCTATTTTCCGGCAGCGGAGGCGCAACTCAGGCTGATCGGGGACACAGAAGTTACCGCGCGCTACTGGCCGCTGCGACGCTGCGTGGTACAATAAGTTATTGTTTCCCTGACTGATGCCATGACGTGAGAAAAACCAAACGCGTAACCATTACCGATATCGCCGCGCTGGCTGGCGTCTCGAAAGCGACCGCCAGCCTGGTGCTGAACGGCCGGGGTAAAGAGCTGCGCGTCGCCAAAGAGACGCGCGAGCGCGTGCTCTCCCTGGCCCGTGAGCATCATTATCAAGCCAGTATTCATGCGCGTCTGTTGCGCGATAATCGCAGCCATACGCTGGGTCTGGTGGTGCCGGAGATCACCAATCACGGTTTTGCCGTATTCTCAGACGCACTGGAAAACCTTTGCCGCGAAGCGGGACTACAGCTGCTGATCTCCTGTACGGATGAAAATGCCGGCCAGGAGCGGGTTGTCGTGGATAACCTGGTCGCCCGCCAGGTGGACGGGCTGATTGTCGCCTCCAGCATGTCCGGCGACAGCGACTATGTAAAACTCAGCGAACAGCTGCCGGTCGTACTGTTTGACCGCTATATGAATGATACGCAGCTGCCGCTGGTGATCACGGATGCGGTTACGCCTACTGCCGAATTAGTGGCGCAACTGGCGCGCGCTAATCCGGAAGAGATCTATTTCCTTGGCGGTCAGGCACGCCTCTCTCCGACGCGCGATCGCCTTGCCGGCTTTCTGCAGGGGCTGGAGCTGGCGGGCGTCACGCCCCGACCGGAGTGGATTATTCATGGTAACTATCACCCCAGCAGCGGTTATGAGATGTTTGCCGCGCTCTGCGCCCGACTCGGTCGTCCGCCACAGGCGATCTTCACCGCCGCCTGCGGCTTGATGGAAGGGGTGCTGCGTTACATGAGCCAGCATCATCTGCTCAACAGCAACATCCGCATCGCCAGTTTTGATGACCACTATCTCTATGATTCACTGTCGGTAGCGATTGATACCGTCGAACAGGATGTACCGCGACTGGCGCAGGAGTGCTTTGCGTTGCTGAGCGCGCTGATTGCTGGCGATGAGCCTGCCAGTAACCGCAGAGTGCTGCCGGCCACACTCCGGCTGCGTCACGCATAGCGGCGCTTGTGATCGGAGCAGAGGCAACAGTTTGCGAAAAAGCTGAAGAAGTGTTGCGATAACCCCCATATCGCATCTGCCAGACTGCGCGGGATAAAATCAAACTGCAAACGTCGGGGTTCCGGCTGGTTTATCAGGTGATCGACGATCAGCTGATCATCGCAGTCGGAAAGCGCGAACGCAGCGATGTGTATCATCCTGCCAGTGAGAGAATGCGATAGCATTAGATTTGCAATGGTAATTACGCATTCCACCTTGCACCGGGAAAAATAAGCTATATCTGCTCTCTTTAAGCGGGCTCCTGATACGGTTTTATTAACCAATCAGAGCGGGTTTACGTTTAATCACAGTGCAAACGCTAATGAGAAAAAGACGATATATCTGGAAAATACTCCCGATTGCATCAGCACTCGCAAATATCTCTCTTTATATTTGAGTTAGGCCAGCCCGGAACGATGCTTTAAGTAATATTACGATTGCATTCTCGTTTTATAGCGCCATCAGGAACTTTCTGATTGTTAAGGTGATATTCTGTGCAGGCAAACTGACAGGAAACAGACAATCACTTTAACTTAAGTCTTTATAATGGCACATACAGGGATGGTACTGGCGCTGAGCGTCAGCTTATTAACTGCTTCAGCAGCAGCGGCACCGTTGAATCCGGGCGACCGTGATTATATCCAGAATCAGCAGCAGCAACGTTTACAGCAGGATCAGCATCAGCGCGATGCGCTGTGGAACGCGGTGTCGCCTCTGGCCGCCCCAGCCGGGGAGTCAGGCACATCCGGTCCGTGCTTCCCTGTTCATCATATCGTTATCCGTAACGCGTCTTTATTATCGCAGAGCCAGCAGCAGAATATCACCGCCCCCTATATCCATCGCTGCCTGAACTTAACCAATATTAATTCTTGTAGTGGTTTACTGAATTTGGCCACCTGAACAGAGGTGATATGCTCACCTCAGAACATTACAGGTGCCTCAATGAAAAAAAGAAATTTCAGCGCAGAGTTTAAACGCGAATCCGCTCAACTGGTCCTTGATCAGAACTACACCGTTGCAGCTGCGGCCAGTGCTATGGATGTGGGTCTTTCTACCATGACGCGATGGGTAAAGCAGTTGCGGGATGAACGACAGGGCAAAATACCTAAAGTTTCCCCTGTAACCCCGGAACAGATTGAAATACGTGAGCTGAAGAAAAAGCTACAACGCATTGAAATGGAAAACGACATATTAAAAAAGGCTACCGCGCTCTTGATGTCAGACTCCCTGAACAGTTCTCGTTAATCGGGAAACTCAGAGCGCAGTATCCTGTGGTCACACTTTGCCACGTGTTCGGGGTTCATCGCAGCAGCTACAAATACTGGGAAAAAAGCCCCGAAAAGCCAGACGGCAGGCGAGCTGTGTTACGCAGTCAGGTTCTGGAGCTGCATAACATCAGCCATGGTTCTGCTGGCGCAAGAAGTATCGCGATTATGGCAACCCTGAGAGGCTTCAAAATGGGACGCTGGCTTGCCGGAAGGCTCATGAAAGAACTGGGTCTGGTGAGTTGTCAGCAGCCTACCCACCGATATAAACGTGGTGGTCCTGAACACATCGTTATCCCGAATCGCCTTGAGCGACAGTTCGCAGTGACAGAACCGAATCAGGTGTGGTGCGGCGATGTGACGTATATCTGGACAGGCAAGCGTTGGGCTTACCTTGCTGTTGTTCTCGATCTGTTCGCAAGGAAACCGGTAGGTTGGGCAATGTCATTCTCACCGGACAGCAAACTGACCATCAAAGCGCTGGAAATGGCGTGGGAAGCTCGCGGTAAACCAGCCGGAGTGATGTTCCACAGTGACCAGGGTAGCTACTATACAAGCAGGCAGTTCCGGCAACTACTGTGGCGTTGCCGGATCAGGCAAAGTATGAGCCGACGTGGAAACTGTTGGGACAACAGCCCGATGGAACGCTTCTTCCGGAGTCTGAAAAACGAGTGGGTGCCAGTGACAGGTTATATAAACTTTAGCGAAGCTGCTCATGCGATCACAGACTATATCGTCGGGTATTACAGCTCGCTAAGGCCGCATGATTAAAACGGTGGGTTGCCCTCAAACGAATCGGAAAAGCGATACTGGAAAAACTCTAAATCGGTGGCCAGTTTTAGTTGACCACTACATTTCATGGTGGAGGAAGGCGCAGCCACCAAATGTGTTCGCAATATGTACAGATTGAGCCTGTTTACCATGAATAGACGAACATTTGCCTGCTAACTTAGTGGGCTACCATGAATAGACTAACGTTACCATGAAACCAGCAATATTTTGCTGATAACATTTGCGAGTGCGTACGCAAATGCGTACCATAATTTGCGTACACAAATGAGTACCATATTTAAGAGGTCATCATGAATACAGTTAACAGCAGGGCAGCACGCGATACTTGGGCTGCTACGCTCGATGCGGCACTGGTTGAGCCAATCGAAGTTACCCGCAATGGTGGCAAAGAAAGCGTTGTAATGCTATCTAAGAGCGAGTTTGAGTCGTTAAAGCGCATCCAGCTTGAAAAGGATATGGACTACATTCTGGATCGCCATGCCAATACGTTTAAGGCTTTAGCCGACCGATGAAGCTGGAATTAGAATACCGTTCTGTCACAGCAGACGAACTGATCATGCTTCATGCCAGGCTGGAAAGCACTGCGCCGGGATTACCTGGTATAGCAGACCGCAGTAAAGCTAAAGCAGTGATAGACCGTGTTACCACACTCTACCTATATGGCGAACTGCCTGACGTATGGCACATTGCAGCAGCGCATCTTGAAGCCGTAGCGCGTGGCCATGTGTTCGCTGACTATAATAAGCGAACCGCATTTTTCGCAATGATGCTTTTCCTGCGCCGTAACGGTATAGATTTGAACCCGGAAGGTAATGCTCTGGAAGAGTTGACCGTCAGCGCAGCTACGGGAGAAGCTGATAGGGCGATGATTGCAGCAGAATTACAAAGACTAGCTATGTGATGAGACCCCAAATCTAAAAATATTGTGAATGTGCTTAAACAGCAATTTATTTACTTTTAGAATGAATTGGCGTTCAAAACATACCTGTACGATGCCTTATCGAAGCCACGAAAACGAAGTAGACCTAGCTTAATTGTATGGCTGAAGTGCAGTCAGTAAGGGCAAACCGATTTCTGCGTTTATTTCTGAAGAAGATCGGGAGTTCCCACGTGAAGCTGGCAAAGGCAAATGCAGTCTCAAGATACGCAAACTGCGTCAGCGAATCAAAGGTGCAATAAAAGCAGGCGACTACCGATTATGTTGGCCATATGCCTGCCAGCGCCCATAAGGACAATCTTACGTGTGATCAGAGCGCCGTCCTGTACTTTATCAAAACCCGTGTTGAAGCAACCGGCCAGACAGTTCATCTTAATCTGCAGGATTAAACGTTTGCCACCGTTCTCTGGATTGGAAAGTCTGGCGCGATACGCTGCTGCAGGAAATGATTGAGAAGGGCACGCTCATAGTGAAAATACCTGTCCTTATCGCTTAATCATACAAGTCTGCTTTACGCCCGCCACGTGAGGGCAATTTGTACATCTTTATGCCGTGCAGGTGCATTACCGGCAGCACGCGCCGCGCTGAGGCAAGTATGCGCTTGTCAGTTGTTCAGAAACAGACTTTGCTCATTCTGTATCAGTTTTCCCTTAATCGGCGCCAGAAGGTGCCGCAGCGAACGATCCTGCACATAATTTATGAGCGATCAGACGATATCTATCCCAATAGCTTCCGTGCGTCCTGTATTCGCCTAAACGGTCTCAGGCTGATGGTGCAGGAAAGTGGTGATTCCAACCGGAAGTGGCTCAACCTGACTGGGGGCAGCATAAAAGCCCGGGCTCTGTCTGACACGCTGATAGCAGATGTATCGAAAAAGCTGCCCAATAGTCCGGACTGAGTTTCTGTTCCTACCGTGTGCGGTATGCGGCCTAAAACATCTGTTAATTTTTTTCCAAAAAACTGAAGTACCAGATAACTTTAATTCATTTTATTTGAACACGTTAATTTCTTACTGTGATTTATCAAAATTTTTAAATGAGTGCCATGGTACTGAAATACTTTTTTGATCATATGGTCTGAACTACCCATAAAATTATTAAAAGCGAAGAGTCCATATAAATCATATGCTTGAAGTTTTTTTAATCTAGAAAATTAACTTCAATAAGTTAATTGCAGGCCAAAAATTAAATTTGTCCTAAAAAAAGTAGTTGATAAGGATCGCGTTATTTGTGTTAATCCGCTTATAAGAATATTCCATAACTGTTTTTGTCACCGGCACTTTTGTGACACATGAAATCCCATCAGGTGAAATTAATAATAATCAATATCATTTAACATCAGATGATAAACAGCAAAGGATTTACCATGTATACGGCTTTAAAATATTACGTAAGCGATAACAATCCTGAAGGCCTACTGCTTCACCGTGCTGACTGCGCACACCTGCCCGATCAGGCGGCCCGTGTCTTTATCGGAAGCTGCTACTCGCTGAATCAGGCCAGAACAGTGGCAGCAGCCAATTTTAAAGGGGTAAAGCCCTGCCCGCACTGCGTGGCAAAGCCCGAAGTTAAAGCAAAGCCTGCTACAAAGGTAAGGCGTGCAGTCAATATCGCAGCTAAAATTTCAAAAGAAAATAAGCCGGTCGTGGAATTCAAAAGCTGCGTTCGCCCGGTCAGGCATATGGCTGTTTGATACAACATAAGCTATACCTGAATGATGCAGGAGTATTTGTGCTGACCCAGGTATGTGAGTGTATGTCCGATAATAAAAAATAAAATGAAAATACCGATTGGCCGCGTAAAGGATCACGCGGCTTTTTTGTTAGCTCACTGCAACACGCCATGAAACCAGCAACCTGCTGAATCATAAAACTGGTGTCCGCCCTTACGCGGCATATTCTGCGAACCTAACAGGCTTCACTGCTCAATGTGAAAGTGCTGGTTTCATAGCGACAGATGCAGGTTGCTGCTTTCATAATATTTTTTTAAAGTCGTCAGCTTAAATGCTGATGTATTCCGGCTAAAAGTGTAGTCTTTGCCCTCACTGCAATATTTAGAAGCGTAGCCTGGTAATGCTCCCAACTTACTGATAGTGTTTTATGTTCAGATAATGCCCGATGACCTTGTCATGCAGCTCCACCGATTTTGAGAACGACAGTGACTTCCGTCCCAGCCTTGCCAGATGTTGCCTCAGATTCAGGTTATGTTGCTCAATGCGCTGAGTGTAACGCCTGCTGATAACGTGCAGCTTTCCCTTCAGGCGTGATTCGTACAGCGGCCAGCCATCCGTCATCCATACCACGACCTCAAAGGCCGACAGCAGGCTCAGAAGACGCTCCAGTGTGGCCAGAGTGCGTTCACCGAAGACGT
>NZ_MAYN01000006.1:162162-162371 GCF_001691555.1 Pantoea eucrina
TGTTCGTCCATTTCAGCGCAGATAATGACATCACTGCCCGGTTGTATGCGCGAGGTTACCGACTGCGGCCTGAGTTTTTTAAGTGACGTAAAACTGTGTTGAGGCCAATGCCCATAATGCGTGCACTGGCGCGACATCCGACGCCATTCATGGCCATATCAATGATTGTCTGGTGCGTACCGGGCTGAGAGGCGGTGTAAGTGAACTGT
>NZ_MAYN01000007.1:0-213967 GCF_001691555.1 Pantoea eucrina
GGATAACAGAATTTGCCTGGCGGCCACAGCGCGGCGGTCCCACCTGACCCCATGCCGAACTCAGAAGTGAAACGCCGTAGCGCCGATGGTAGTGTGGGGTCTCCCCATGCGAGAGTAGGGAACTGCCAGGCATCCAATTAAAGCGTGCTGATATGGCTCAGTTGGTAGAGCGCACCCTTGGTAAGGGTGAGGTCCCCAGTTCGACTCTGGGTATCAGCACCAGTTTTAAAAAAAGCATGAGTTCGGGTAAAAGAATTTGCCTGGCGGCACTAGCGCGGTGGTCCCACCTGACCCCATGCCGAACTCAGAAGTGAAACACCGTAGCGCCGATGGTAGTGTGGGGTCTCCCCATGCGAGAGTAGGGAACTGCCAGGCACCAAACACAGAAGCCCTGAACGAAAGTTCAGGGCTTTTTTGTTTTTGCCGGACAGGATGAAAACGCGCAGCCAGAAAAAAGCCCCTGCTGCATGGCAGGGGCAGAGCTAAGAGCGCTGAGATCAGTGAATAACCTGCGACAGAAACGCGCGGGTACGCTCTGAACGCGGATTAGCAAAGAACTCCTCTGGCGGCGCCATCTCCACGATCTCCCCCCGATCCATAAAGATCACCCGGTCAGCGACCGTACGTGCGAACCCCATTTCATGCGTCACACACAGCATGGTCATGCCATCTTCTGCGAGGCCAATCATGGTATCCAGCACCTCTTTCACCATCTCCGGATCAAGGGCTGAAGTCGGCTCGTCAAACAGCATAATTTTGGGCTTCATACAGAGCGAACGGGCTATTGCCACGCGCTGCTGCTGGCCGCCAGAGAGCTGTCCCGGAAACTTATGAGCATGTTCAGCAATGCGCACCCGCTCGAGGTAGTGCATCGCCAGCGCTTCCGCCTCCTTCTTCGGCATCTTTCTTACCCAGATGGGGGCCAGCGTACAGTTTTGCAGAACGGTAAGATGCGGAAACAGATTAAAGTGCTGAAACACCATACCCACTTCCGTGCGTACCCGTTCAATATTGCGCACGTCATCATTAAGATGGATACCGTCAACGACGATACGTCCCTGCTGATGCTCTTCCAGATGGTTGATACAGCGAATAGTGGTCGACTTTCCTGAACCTGACGGGCCGCAGAGTACAATACGTTCACGCGGTTTAACCTGCAGATTAATATCCTTAAGCACGTGAAACTGTCCGTACCATTTGTTCACGTTTTCGAGCGTAATCATCATAGCGTTAGCCGCCGTCGTTATTGTGGATGTCATAGTAAACCTCAGTGCGCTTTACGCCCGGTGTGAAAACGCTTCTCCAGATACTGGCTGTAGCGCGACATGCTAAAACAGAAAATCCAGTAGACCAGTGCAGCAAAAACATAGCCTTCCGTGGACATGCCCAGCCATGCAGGATCGACCGTGGCCTGCTGCACGCTGCTGAACAGATCAAACAGGCCGATAATGATCACCAGGCTGGTATCTTTGAACAGGGCGATAATGGTATTAACCAGTCCCGGGATAGTGAGCTTCAGCGCCTGCGGCAGGATCACCAGCCCCTGCGTTCTCCAGTAGCCCAGCGCCAGCGACTCAGCCGCTTCATACTGACCTTTAGGCAGCGCCTGCAGGCCGCCGCGCACCACTTCCGCTACATAGGCAGACTGGAACAGAATCACACCCACCAGCGCACGAACCAGTTTGTCGATCGTCGTACCTTCCGCCATAAACAGCGGCAGCATGACAGAGGACATAAACAGCACGGTGATCAGCGGTACGCCGCGCCAGAACTCGATAAAAATAACGGACAGCGTCCGCACCACCGGCAGATTTGAGCGTCGGCCCAGCGCCAGCAGAATACCCAGCGGCAGGGCGCCGGCGATCCCAACGGAGGCGATAATCAGCGTCAGTGTCAGGCCGCCCCACTGGCGGGTTTCCACGCGCTCCAGACCAAAATAGCCGCCATAAAGCAGCAGCCAGACCGTAACCGGATAGAGCACTGCCCAGCAGGCAAGATAGCGACCACGACGCGGCATGGCGCGGATAAAGAGGGGAATAACTGACACTAAACCGATAACCAGCGCCAGATTGATACGCCAGCGCAGTTCATGCGGATAGAGTCCATACATAAACTGACCAAAGCGTGCATGGATAAACACCCAGCAGGCACCCGCTTTGGTACAGTCGGCACGGGTTTCGCCCAGCCAGTTTGCCTGAAATATCAGCCAGTTCAGTGCCGGGGGAATAACATTCCAGATGAGCCACAGACTGATCAGCGTAAGCAGCGTGTTCAGCCAGCCGGAGAAGAGATTTTTACGCGCCCAGCTCCAGCTCTTCTGCAGCAGATTACTGCTTACCGGCGGCGTTTCATGCGTTGTCACAGACATAGTGTTTCGTTCTCTTAACGCTCAACCAGCGCAATTTTGCGGTTATAGAGATTCATCAGCAGGGAAATCGTCAGGCTGATGATGAGATAAACCGCCATGGTGATCGCAATGGTTTCTATTGCCTGGCCGGTCTGATTAAGCACCGTACCGGCAAACAGCGACACCATATCGGGGTAGCCGATAGCGGCTGCCAGCGACGAGTTCTTGACCACGTTTAAATACTGGCTGGTCAGCGGAGGAATAATGACGCGCATTGCCTGCGGAATAATGACCTGACGCAGCGTCACAGGGTTCGGCAATCCCAGCGAGCGCGCCGCTTCACTCTGGCCATGCGGTACAGACTGAATACCGGCGCGGATCACCTCAGCAATAAATGAAGAGGTATAGATCGAGAGCGCCAGCGTTAGCGCGGCCAGCTCCGGGATCATCGCGAAGCCACCGCGAAAATTGAATCCGCGTAGCTCAGGCACATCCCAGTGCACGCCCGCTCCGAACAGGCTGTGGGCAATCAGCGGCAGCAGCACAATGAGCCCGGCGGCGGCGGGCCAGGTGCGACGCAGCTGACCGGTTTTCAGCTGATGTTTACGATTAAAGCGAAACAGCGCCAGGCTGGCGATAATGCCTGACGCCAGCGCAACCAGAAATGGCAGTGTACCGGGCGCATACTGTGGCCATGGAATATACAGGCCACGATTACTGACAAAGGCGAGGTCAAAGGCGTTCAGTGCCTGACGCGGGCCGGGCAGATTACGCAGTACGGCAAAGTACCAGAAGAAAATCTGCAGCAGGGGGGGAATATTACGGAACGTCTCAATATAAATGGCAGAGAGCTTACGCAGCAGCCAGTTATCAGACAGTCGCGCCAGGCCTACCGCAAAGCCAAGCAGTGATGCAAAGACGATGCAAAGCGCGGAGACCAGCAGGGTATTGGTCAGCCCGACCATAAAGACCCGGGCGTAGGTGTCTCCTTCGGTGTAGTCAATCAGATGCTGAACAATACCAAAACCGGCACTGCGCTCCAGAAAGCCAAAACCTGACGTAATGCCACGGTTGGCCAGATTGATGATGGTGTTGTGGATTAAATATCCCACCACCGCCACTACCGCAATAATCGCGACGAACTGATAAAGCCAGGCGCGAACCGCAGGGTTACCGAATGAAAAATCCCTTTTCACGGTTGGGCGTTGCGACATGTTGAAACCTCAATGATAGATACGCGTGGGCACCGCAGGACGCGGTGCCCGACTGGCACAGCCGTAAATCAGCGCACTGGCGGTGCGTACTGAATGCCGCCCTGGTTCCAGAGCGCATTCTGTCCGCGTGCGATTTTCAGCGCGCTGTCTTTCCCGACATTGCGGTCAAAAATTTCCTGATAGTTACCCACCTGCTTGATGATGTTATAAGCCCACTTATTATCAAGTTTCAGGTCTTTACCAAAGTCGCCTTCTGCGCCCAGCAGATGCGCCATATCAGGCGTGGTGGGTTTTGCTGCCATCTGATCGACATTCTTTGAGCTGATACCCATCTCTTCAGCATTCAGCATGGCAAACAGTGACCACTTAACAATCGTAAACCAGTCGTCGTCACCGCGACGCACCAGTGGCCCAAGCGGCTCTTTGGAGATCACTTCCGGCAGCACGATAAATTCGTCAGGTTTGCCAAGTTTGATGCGCAGCGCATAGAGCTGGGACTGATCGGAGGAGAGCGTATCGCAGCGGCCGCTATCGAGCGCTTTGGCTGACTCATCGGAGCGGTCAAAGGTCACCGGGGTGTACTGCATTTTATTCGCTTTAAAATAGTCGGCGACATTCAGCTCGGTATCAGTACCTGCCTGGATGCAGACCGTCGCGCCATCCAGCTCTTTGGCACTTTTCAGTCCCGCTTTCTTATGCGTCAGAAAACCGATGCCGTCATAGTAGTTTACGCCGGCAAACAGAAAGCCCATGCCGCCGTCGCGCGAAGAGGTCCAGGTAGTGTTACGCGACAGGATGTCGACTTCACCCGACTGCAGCGCCGTAAAGCGCTCTTTAGCCGTCAGCGGGGTATATTTAACTTTGCCGGCATCGCCAAACACGGCAGCAGCGGCGGCACGGCAGACATCCACATCAATACCGGTGAATTTGCCGCTGGCATCTGCGTATGAGAAACCCGGCAGTCCGTCACTGATACCACACTGTACAAAACCTTTCTTTTTAATTGCGTCCAGCGTGGCACCTGCATGCGCCTGCTGCGTCGCGCTCAGCAGTGTGGCAGCAGCGATCAGGGTAGAGAGCATCATCTTTTTCATAAAGCATCCTGTGTGGCAGTTCGTCTGTTGTTATTGTGGTGTGCACTTTGTAGTGCACTACTGTCTGTCGGTGGCAGCGTGCCATCCTGCCTGTTGCAAAGCTGATGCCAGTTTTGCAGCGGGCTGAATTCTTCAGGAAAGAGCGTCAGAAAAGGGCAGGAAGTAACGTGCGGTTACTATCGCGCACCAAAAGGCGGCATGACGAGTCGCCGCGATCACAAATAGTGCAAATAGTTTCACTATTGGAGCGCAGTGTGAGCTACCGCTCATTAGTCAGGGTTGCTGGCGTTAATACCTGCGAACACCGCAGCGGTACAGGTTACTGCCAGGTTGCACGCAGGCCGCTGCCGAATTAAGCAGAGGAGGGCACAGGAAAAATGACGCAGGGGATTGCAACAATAGTTACCATACAGACGGTAACTGTTTCACGTGAAGTGATAAGCGGGAAAACGATCCAAACAAAAACGCCAGCCCGAAGGCTGGCGTTATCGCAGCAGCGAACAATCAGTTCATGCCGTATTTTTTCAGCTTCTTACGCAGAGTACCACGGTTGATACCCATCATCAGGGCTGCACGGGTCTGGTTGCCACGGGTATACTGCATCACCATGTCCAACAGAGGCTGCTCGACTTCAGCCAGTACCAGCTCATACAGATCACTAACATCCTGACCATTCAGTTGAGCAAAATAGTTCTTCAGTGCCTGTTTAACCGAATCACGCAGTGGCTTTTGGGTCACCTGATCCTGTGAGTTAACGGTAGAAACGGTCAGTACGTCAGAATTTACGCGTTGTTCGAACATAGTTCTTTCAGCTCTTTATTTCGTTTACGCAAGATTTTCGAAGTATGCCTCCAACGCCTCCAGCTGTTCGCTGGCATCCTCAATGGCGTTGAATGTGCGCCGAAACTGGTCGTCAGGGGCACTTTCCTGCAAATACCAGGAAACGTGTTTTCGGGCAATACGGTATCCCTTGCGCTGACCGTAAAAGTCGTGCAGCTCCCGTATATGTCCAATCAGCATTTGCTTCACCTCTGCCAGCGGCTTCGGTGCAAGCAGCTCCCCTGTGTCCAGATAATGCTGGATTTCCCGGAAGATCCACGGTCTTCCCTGAGCAGCACGTCCTACCATCAGAGCATCTGCTCCGGTGTAGTCGAGCACTGCCCTGGCTTTATGCGGGTCAGTTATGTCCCCATTCGCGATAATCGGAATGGAAACGCTCTGCTTAACTGTCCGAATGCTGTCATATTCAGCCTGCCCCTCAAACAAACAGGCGCGGGTGCGTCCATGAATGGTGAGAGCCTGAATGCCACAACGTTCAGCCAATTGGGCAATCTCTGTACAATTACGATTTTCTTTGTCCCAGCCAGTGCGAATCTTCAGCGTAACCGGCACGTCCACTGCGTTGACCACCGCCCGGAGAATCGATTCTACCAGTTGCGGATGCTGCAGCAGTGCAGAGCCAGCCATCTTACGATTCACTTTTTTAGCCGGACAGCCCATATTGATATCAATAACCTGCGCGCCAGACGCAACATTAATTCGCGCGGCAGCAGCCATCTCATCGGGATCGCAGCCAGCAATTTGCACGGCACGAATGCCGGGCTCGTCACTATGCACCATGCGCAGCCGGGATTTGTCACTGGCCCAGACTTCCGGGTTAGATGACAGCATCTCGGAGACAGTCATACCGGCACCGTTCTCGTAACAGAGTGTGCGAAATGGCTTATCGGTTACTCCGGCCATAGGCGCAGCAATGAGGCGATTACGTAGCTGGTGGTGTCCAATGCGCATGAAAAAAGAAGTGACCCTAACTGTTCGCAAGGCGGCGTATATTACGCATTTTTTCCGGAAGATGAAAGGCCAAACTTTGAACAACAACCCCTTAACATCATAGTGCTTTCACTGTGCAACCTGATGCTCTCTGGATAGTTGTTAAAAATCATATATTTATTAATTTACGGCGAAATTGTGAACAAACGTTTTTCTGAATTTATACGACAAATCACGATATAAAAGCCGCAATTTTGACAGATTAACCACAGAATTAACGGCCTTTTGCGCAAATTTAATACAAAACCATTCTCTCCGGATGCAGGGCGTGCACAGCACGATACTGCGCCCTGATAAACCCCAGACCCGCGCTTGCGGGCCCGGGAGTAAAATTAGCGCAGACGCCCGGTAATACGACACCACTCCTCTTTCTCCGCAACCGGATCAAGCGCGAAGCGCTCAGCGTAAGCTTCACAGACGCTTTCTGCCTGGCTGGCCAGTACGCCAGACAGGCCGAGATAGCCGCCCGCTTTTGGCAGAACGCCAATCAGCGGTGCCAGTTCACGCAGCGGGCCCGCCAGGATATTGGCGACCACGACATCAGCCTGCAGATTTTCAGGCTGCTGATGTGGCAGATAGAGCGACAGACGGTCTGCTACGCCGTTGCGTTCAGCGTTATCGCGGCTGGCCTGAATAGCCTGTGGATCGATATCGATCCCGATCGCCTGGGCAGCACCCAGCTTCAGCGCAGCGATCGCCAGAATGCCGGAACCGCAGCCAAAGTCGATCACCGTTTTGCCCTGCAGATCGAGACCATCCAGCCAGCTCAGGCAGAGTGAAGTCGTAGGATGCGTGCCGGTGCCAAAGGCCAGACCGGGATCGAGCATGACGTTGACCGCATCCGGATCGGGGACATCACGCCAGCTTGGACAGATCCACAGACGTTCACCAAAGCGCATTGGATGGAAGTTGTCCATCCATTCGCGCTCCCAGTCTTTATCTTCGATCTGCTCGATCTTGTAGTGAAATGACGATCCCGGCACCGGCTGCAGACGCAGTGCGGCCACGACTTCATCCATATCACTCTCTGCGTCAAACAGACCGATGACGTCAGTATCACCCCACAACCGGGTTTCACCCGGCAGCGGTTCATACACCGGATTATCGTGCGTATCCTGAAAGGTCACCGAGACGGCACCGACTTCCATCAGGGCATCGCTCAGTGGCTCAGCCTGTTCTCCGGTGCTGTTAATCTTGATTTGAATCCATGGCATAGCGTTTCTCTTTATTTCAGTGCAGCGTCGTGCGTCTCAGACGCGCTGCCAAACAGGTTACCTGCCAGAAAAGCGAGCAGGCTCAGGGTTAGCGAGGGAACAATAGGGTGGAATCCCCACCATTCAATCTTCAGACTGGCGAGCAGCGTGTAGCTTACGGCGCCTGCCAGCATACCGCTGATAGCCCCGGCGGCGTTGGCGCGCTCCCAGTAGAGACCCAGCACCAGCGGCCACAGGAATACCGCTTCCAGCCCGCCAAATGCCAGCAAATTAAGCCAGATAATCATATCCGGCGGATTCCAGGCCGCCAGCAGCAGCAGGATACCCAGCACAAAGGTAATCGTGCCGGAGAGCATACGCAGGCGCGCTTCATTTTCACTCTGCCGGGGCGCAATACGCAGATAGAGATCTTTGATCAGCGTAGCGGATGCCTGCAGGAGCTGCGCGTTAATGGTCGACATAATGGCCGCCATCGGTGCAGCGAGAAAAATGCCGGCTGCCATCGGGGGCAGTACGGTAATCATCAGCGTCGGGATCACCTGATCAGGTATGGTCAGGTCGGGCAACACCGCGCGTCCCAGTGCGCCAGCCAGATGCATACCCAGCATCAGGAGCACCACTACGATAGTGCCAAGTATGATCCCGCGGTGCATCGCTTTGCTGTCCCGATAGGAGATACAGCGTACGGCCGTATGCGGCAAACCGATTACGCCAAAGCAGACCAGCACAGCGAATGAGCTCAGGAAGGCTGGCGTAATCACGTTGCCCACCCCTTCCGGTGACACCAGCTGCGGATCAATAGTGCGCAGCGTGCTGACCGCGTGACTCAACCCGCCGGCATGATGAATAACGGCAAACAGCAGCAGAAACGTGCCTGCCAGCATCACCAGCCCCTGCATCGCATCATTCAGCACGCTGGCGCGAAAGCCACCGAAAGCCGTATAGAGCGCGATAGTGCCGCCAAAAATCAGTAAGCCCGTATCGTAAGGAATACCCGCAGCTGTCTCCAGCAGGCGAGCGCCGCCGATAAACTGCACGGTCATGGCGCCGATAAAAGCCACCAGCAGGCTGATACTGGCCAGCCAGATCAGCAGCGGACTGCGGTAACGGCCATAAAGCATATCGTTAAGCGTTACTGCGTTATAACGCCGGGCCAGAATGGCAAATTTTTTTCCCAGCACGCCCAGCGAAAGCCAGACGGCAGGCACCTGAATCATGGCCAGCAGTACCCAGCCCAGACCATATTTATAGGCGGCACCGGGACCGCCTATAAATGAGCTGGCGCTGATGTAGGTTGTGGTCAGCGTCATTGCCAGCACAAAGCCGCCCATGGAACGGCTGCCGAGAAAATATTCGGTCAGAAAAGTGCCCTGGCGCTGTTTGCGCATGGCGATCACTGACAAAACGGCAATCAGAACCAGATAAGCCAGCAGCGGCAGCAGAATTTCACTTTCCATTACTGTCCTCCAGTGACATGTCGCGGAAAATGACGCGAACCATCAGCGTGCAGAGGACAATAAACAGTAGCGGTGCAAATATGCAGGAGAGTTCAAACCAGCGGGGCAGGCCAGATATTCCGCTTTGCGTTCCGCCAAGCCAGGCAGACAGGGCCCACACCAGCAGATACGCGAGAGAGAGACCCAGTGACCAGCGAGCCTCTCTGTTCGCTTGTAAAAAACGCCCATCCATCAGGTAACCTCACAGGCGATAACAATAAAAAAGGCCGGATTAACCGGCCTCTGTCGTGCTCTGCGCTGCAATTACTTCTCGTGCAGGCCGAGTTTCTTCTCCAGATAGTGGATGTTGGTGCCACCCTGCTGGAAGTTTTCGTCAGACATGATTTTCATCTGCAGCTCGACGTTGGTTTTGATGCCGTCGATGATCAGCTCAGCCAGCGCATTTTTCATGCGGGCGATCGCGACTTCACGGGTTTCGCCGTAAGTAATGAGTTTGCCGATCATGGAATCGTAGTACGGCGGCACGGTGTAGCCAGCGTAGATATGCGATTCCCAGCGAACACCAAAGCCACCCGGCGCGTGGAAGCGCGTAATTTTACCCGGGCTTGGCAGGAAGGTATTGGGATCTTCAGCGTTGATACGGCATTCCACCGCATGACCACGCACAATCACATCTTCCTGTTTGATCGACAGCGGCTGACCGGCAGCAATACGCAGCTGCTCTTTGATAAGGTCAACGCCGGTGATCATTTCGGTAACCGGATGTTCAACCTGAATACGGGTGTTCATCTCAATGAAATAGAACTCGCCGTTTTCATACAGGAATTCAAAAGTACCGGCACCGCGATAGCCAATTTCCACACAGGCGTTGGAGCAGCGCTCGCCAATGAAGCGACGCAGTTCCGGCGTGATGCCTGGCGCTGGCGCCTCTTCCACCACTTTCTGGTGGCGACGCTGCATAGAGCAGTCGCGCTCTGCCAGATAGATGGCGTTGCCCTGACCGTCGGCCAGTACCTGAATTTCGATATGACGTGGGTTTTCGAGGAATTTCTCCATATAGACCATGTCGTTATTGAAAGCTGCTTTTGCTTCCGCCTTCGTCATGCCAATGGATTGCTCAAGATCTTTTTCATGGCGCACAACGCGCATACCGCGTCCGCCGCCGCCGCCAGAAGCTTTAATGATAACCGGATAGCCGATGCGCTTCGCGATAGCGCGGTTCTTATCCATATCATCAGTCAGCGAGCCGTCTGAACCCGGAACGGTAGGAACGCCCGCTTTTTTCATCGCGGTAATAGCGGACACTTTGTCACCCATCAGGCGGATAGTATCCGCTTTCGGTCCGACAAAGATAAAGCCTGAACGCTCAACCTGCTCAGCAAAATCGGCATTCTCAGAGAGAAAGCCGTAGCCCGGGTGAATCGCAATTGCGCCAGTGATTTCAGCAGCAGAAATCAGAGCCGGAATATTCAGGTAACTTTTGACCGACTGCGCCGGGCCGATGCAGACAGTTTCATCTGCCAGCAGCACGTGCTTAAGGTCGCGATCTGCCGTGGAGTGAACCGCTACGGTCTTGATGCCCAGCTCTTTGCAGGCACGCAGAATGCGCAGCGCGATTTCACCACGGTTAGCAATGACAATTTTATCCAGCATGCTTCGCCTCGTTATTCGATGACGACCAGCGGCTCGTCAAATTCAACCGGCTGGCCGCTTTCTACCAGGATCGCCTTCACAACGCCGGATTTGTCGGCTTCGATCTGGTTCATCATTTTCATCGCTTCAACGATGCACAGGGTATCGCCAGCGTTCACTTTCTGACCCACTTCCACAAACGCTTTTGCGTCCGGGCTTGGGGTGCGGTAGAAGGTGCCGACCATCGGTGAGCGAACAATGTGTCCGCTGACTTCAGGCTTCGCGGCTTCAGCCGGAGCGGCAGCAACCGGTGCAACGGCAGCTGCCAGTGCAGGCTGCGGAGCAGGTACAGCATAAGCCTGCTGCATCATAGGATAACCGACATTGGCAGGTGAACGGCTGATGCGAACTGACTCTTCGCCTTCAGAGATTTCCAGCTCAGCAATGCCGGACTCTTCAACCAGTTCGATCAGTTTCTTAATTTTACGAATATCCATGAGTGTGGTTCCGTACTCTGTTTAATTGGAATGTGACAGGCGTTTTATCGCCGTTTGTAAAGCCCACGCGTACCCATCCGCGCCAAGTCCACAAATGACGCCGGCAGATACATCGGAAAGATAGGAGTGGTGCCGGAACGGCTCGCGTGCATGCACGTTAGAGAGATGCACCTCGATAAAAGGTATGCTAACCGCCAGCAGAGCATCACGCAGCGCAACGCTGGTATGCGTGAACGCAGCCGGATTGATGATGATGTAATCCACATCGCTGCGCGCGGCGTGAATACGATCGATCAGCTCATATTCTGCGTTTGATTGCAGATGACTCAATTTCACATGGTGCTGGCCGGCCTGTTGCGCCAAATCGCTGACGATATCAGCCAGTGTGGCGTGACCATACTTGTCAGGCTCGCGCGTTCCCAGCAAATTCAGGTTGGGACCGTTCAACAACAGTATGTGAAATTTATGCGCCATCTTGCGGCTATCTCCTGCAATCATTAGGGCATCGCGTAAAATACCGCGACATCCTTCATTTGTCACCCTTGAGAGTGAAAAAGAAGGGTTTGCTTGCAATAAAGCCGGGCATTATATCCGTTTCGGGACAATTCGCAGCAAAATACTGGTCTTATCTGCGAAGTTGATCCGGTGCGGCCCGAAGGCCACACGTTTTAACAGAAAGCGGGGGGAGAAAACAACCTCAGAGAAATCAGCGGCTAAAGCCCTTGCGTAACTTTTTGTAGCGCCACGCCAGCAGCAGCAGCGCCGCCAGCGCATAGAGCAATGGTTGCGGTGACAGCACTTTAACTGACCAGAGATAGTGGACAGGAGCGAGGATCGCCACCAGGTAGATAGCGTTATGCAGCGTTTGCCAGCGTCTGCCCAGTTTGCGCTGTGCGCGCTGAAACGAGGTGATCGCCAGCGCAAACAGGATCACCCAACTGAGCAGACCCAGCAGCAGATAGGGGCGGGCGAAAATTTCACTGCCGAGCAGACGCAGATGCGTGAAGCCCAGCTCCAGCAGCCAGTAGCTGATCAGATGCAGCGTAGCCCAGGCAAAGCACCAGAGCCCCAGCATCCGGCGGGTGCGGATCAGCAGTGGCTGTTTCAGATAGCGCGTCAGCGGACTGACCAGCAGCGTCGCCAGCAGCAGCTTCAGCGCCATTCTGCCGGTAAAGTGCTGAATATCTTTTGCCGGATCGGCGCTCAGCCAGCCCTGAGCAGCAGAAAGGACCAGATAGACGAGCGGCAGCAGCGCGGCCAGGTGCAGCGCCACTTTGAGCCAGGTAACCTGTCGCAGGGTCAGGCGCATTTAAAAATTCTCCCGCAGATCGAGCCCGCGATAGAGTGACGCTACCTCACGTGCATAACCGTTAAACAGCAGCGTAGGCTGTCGCTCAACGTTGAGCAGGCCGCCCGCGCCGATAAAGCGCTCTGTCGCCTGTGACCAGCGCGGATGATCGACGTGCGGATTCACATTGGCGTAAAACCCATATTCGCTGGCGGCAATCTGGCTCCAGGTGGTCGGCGGCTGTTCAGCGGTCAGCGTGATTTTTACAATCGATTTAATGCCTTTAAAGCCATATTTCCACGGCACCGTCAGGCGTATCGGGGCACCATTCTGCGGCGGCAACGCTTTACCATAGACACCGGTGCTGAGCAGCGTCAGCGGATGCATCGCTTCATCCAGCCGCAGGCCTTCAACATAGGGATAATCCAGTCCGCCACCAATAAAGCGATCTTTCTGGCCCGGCATCTGCTCAGGATCGTAGAGCGTCTGAAACGCCACATAGCGTGCTTTGCTGGTGGGTTCTGCCAGCTTCAGCAGCTTGCTGAGTTCAAAGCCAACCCAGGGCACAACCATTGACCACGCTTCGACGCAGCGCATACGGTAGATACGCTGCTCCATGGCAAAGCGTTTAAATATGTCATCCATATCCAGCGTTACAGGCCTGGCAACTTCGCCATCAATACGCAGCTGCCAGGGCTCAGTCTTCAGCGAGCCGGCGTTAGCAGCGGGATCGGCTTTATCCAGACCAAACTCATAAAAGTTGTTGTAGCCGGCCACTTTATCGTAAGGCGTTAACGGTAAATCTGCCTGCCACTGCGCAGGTTTTGTGAACGTCAAATCGCGTCCGGCCGGTGCCGGCGGACGATCGTTCCCTTTAAACCAGCTCAGAATGTCTGCCCGGGCGCTGCCCGGCAGCGTTGCGGCAGCAGCGCCAATGCCCAGCGCCTTCAGCACCTGACGCCGGCGCAGCGCAAAGATGTTTTCCGGGGTGACATCAGCTTCAGTGAGAGTGTGCTTGAACTTCATGGTGTTCTCCGGCAGGTAAGCAGTGATCATTAAGATGAGTAAACCGCATCGGCGATGCCACTTTGCCGGGGAAAATATGAAATTTCCTGGCAGACATCCTCTGTTGAGAATAGGACGAAAAAGCCAGTCCGGCGGTCAGGTACGATGACTTTACCGTTATACTCGCGCGACAGCGTGATCGCCGGAGTAATGGCGCTGATTCAGACCGCTATTTATGGTACTTTGCTCAGGTTTGCGTCAGCTGAATGATGCACAGGGCGGCCGCCCGTTTATAACCGCAGTGGTACAGGCACAGGGATGCGATTAACAACGAAGTTTTCTGCGTTTATTACATTATTAAGCTTACTGGCAATGTTACTGATGCTGGTAGGCTGCGCTTTTAGTTTTATCTGGCTGTCGCAGGAGCGCGTTGAAAGCCGTATCGATACGCTGGCAACCGAAGTTGATAAGGCGCTGATGACTCAGTCTCCGCAGGAGGTTGAACAGTGGCTGACGCGGCTGATGCCGGTAATCAACGCTGAGCAGGTTGAGCTGCGCAATGATGACGGCGAAATATTTCGCCTTACCCGCCATGAAAATCCCATGCTGGAAGATGAACCTAACCGGTTTATTCAGTTTGAGCTGCCGCTGGTGCACGCACCCGAGATGCAGCTGCGTGTCGTGGTGCTCGATCCGGCAAAAACCTGGTTTCGCTCCTTTACCGGTGCCTACACGCTGGTGGTATTGCTGAGCGTGGTTGCCATTATGGTGGCGCTGCTGGCAATGACGCATCACTGGCTCAATCGCCGCTGGCGCAATATGGATCGGCTGGAGGCGCGCGCCGGACGCATCATAGCCGGCGAGCGCATCGCTCGCGTCCCGGGCACCACTGAATGGCCCGCCAAAGCCAGCCGCGCGCTGGATACGCTGCTCAGCGATCTCCAGGAGGCGGGGGAACAGCGTCTGAGAATCGATACGCTTATCCGCACGTTTGCTGCGCAGGATGCGCGTACGGGCCTCAATAACCGGCTCTTTTTTGATAATCAGCTGGCCACGCTGCTGGAAGATCAGGAGGATGTCGGCACGCATGGCGTGGTGATGATGATCCGCCTGCCTGACTTTGACAACCTGCACGAAATCATCGGTCCGACGCTGGCTGAAGAGTACCTGTTTGATATCATCAATATGTTTTCCACCTTTGTGCTGCGCTATCCGGGAGCGCTGCTGGCACGCTATTTTCGCAGTGATTTTGCCGTGCTGCTGCCGCACCGGACGCTGAAAGAGGCGAACAGCATTGCCGAGCAGCTCATCAATGCGGTGGACTCTCTGCCGCCGATGCGCAGGGTGGATCGGGATGATTTAATTCATATCGGCATCAACGCCTGGTGTAGCGGACAGAGCGTACTGCAGGTGATGGAGAGCGTAGAGCTGGCCACGCGGCGCGCCGTGCTGCAGGGGGGGAATACCTGGTCCGTGGGCGAGGGTAATCCGCTGGATATGGGCCGTGGCAGCGTGCGCTGGCGTACGCTGCTGGAGAATACGCTCAACCGCGGTGGTCCCCGCCTGTATCAAAAGCCTGCGGTGCTGATGGATGGCAAAGTCCACCACCGGGAGATGCTGGCGCGCATCTTTGACGGTGATAAAGAAGTGGTGGCCGCCGAATTTATGCCGCTGGTCATGCAGCTGGGGCTGACTGACAGCTGGGATCGCCAGCTGGTGACGCGCATTGCCGCGCTGACAGAAGTGTGGCCCGATGAGACGCTGGCGCTGCCGGTAAGCATTGATTCACTGTTACAGCGCCCGTTCCAGCGCTGGCTGCAAAAATTACTGCTGCAGTGTAATAAATCTCAGCGGCGGCGATTTTTATTTGAACTTGCCGAGGCGGATGTGTGTCAACACATCAATCGTTTGCTGCCGGTCTTTCACATGCTTACCACGTTTGGCTGCCGTATCGCAGTCGATCAGGCGGGAATGACGGTGGTCAGCAGCGCTTATATTCGCCAGCTTCCTGTTGATGTGATCAAGCTGGATCCGGGGCTGGTACGTAATATCGATCGCCGCACAGAGAATCAGCTTTTTGTGCAGAGCCTGCTGGAAGTGTGTAAATCAACCTCCAGCTATGTTTTTGCTGCCGGCGTGCGTACCCGGGCTGAATGGCAGACTCTGACTGCGCTTGGGGTGTCAGGCGGGCAGGGTGACCTGTTTGCACCTTCACAGCCGGTTAACAGTAATGTTAAAAAACATTCGCAACGTTACCGTATTTAATGTTCTGGCATGGATTTTCCCGCCAATCCATGTTTTTCTGGCTTTATACTGCGGAGGCGGGCAGAACAAAGGGCATGAAATGTTAAATTTTATGTCGGTAACCCCGCTGCGCGTCCGCACAATTTGCGTTAAAGAGGGCGGTTTAACGCCATCTGGCGCTGCCAGTGGCGGACAGTACCGGCCGGAAAAATTATACGGTCTATTTTTTCACCGTAGCCGAACGTTTTTGCGCCTTGTAGCGGCTTCGTGTGGTTGGTAAAGTAAGCGGATTTTATTTTCCGCCCCCAGCTTGCAGGATTATCCCTTAGTATGTTTAAAAAATTTCGCGGCATGTTTTCCAATGACTTGTCCATTGACCTGGGTACTGCGAATACCCTGATTTATGTAAAAGGACAGGGCATCGTGCTGAACGAGCCTTCAGTGGTTGCTATCCGTCAGGACCGCGCCGGCTCCCCAAAGAGCGTAGCGGCTGTTGGTCATGACGCAAAGCAGATGCTTGGCCGTACGCCGGGCAACATTGCCGCTATCCGTCCGATGAAAGATGGCGTAATTGCTGACTTCTTTGTGACTGAGAAAATGCTCCAGCACTTTATCAAGCAGGTACATAGCAACAGCTTTATGCGCCCGAGTCCGCGCGTACTGGTGTGTGTACCGGTCGGCGCGACCCAGGTTGAGCGTCGCGCTATCCGTGAATCTGCGCAGGGAGCAGGCGCACGCGAAGTCTTCCTGATTGAAGAGCCAATGGCTGCGGCTATCGGTGCCGGCCTGCCGGTCTCTGAAGCAACCGGCTCCATGGTAGTGGATATTGGTGGCGGTACCACTGAAGTCGCCGTGATCTCCCTGAACGGGGTGGTCTACTCTTCTTCTGTACGTATTGGTGGCGATCGCTTTGATGAAGCTATCATCAATTACGTACGTCGCAATTACGGCTCACTGATTGGTGAAGCGACCGCAGAACGTATCAAGCATGAAATCGGTTCAGCCTATCCGGGCGACGAAGTACGTGAAATCGAAGTGCGTGGACGTAACCTTGCAGAAGGTGTGCCGCGTGGCTTTACGCTGAACTCAAATGAAATTCTTGAAGCGCTGCAGGAACCGCTGACCGGCATCGTCAGCGCGGTTATGGTTGCGCTGGAGCAGTGTCCGCCAGAACTCGCTTCTGATATCTCAGAACGTGGCATGGTGCTGACCGGCGGTGGCGCGCTGCTGCGCAATCTGGATCGCCTGCTGATGGAAGAGACGGGCATTCCGGTCGTGGTAGCGGAAGATCCACTGACCTGCGTAGCACGTGGCGGCGGTAAAGCGCTGGAGATGATCGACATGCATGGTGGCGATCTGTTCAGCGAGGAGTAATTCCTCACTGGCTGCGACCATGGTCATATTGCGCAGGGAATCGCGACAATACTCATCATAAACTGAATCGCACGCAGCGTGTATCGCTCTGGCCTGCCGTTGTGCAGCGTCAGAGCCGCAGCATTGCATCATGCAGCGGCGGTTCAGGCATAGGGTAAATGGCGCGGCTGCGTACGACGGCATAATGCGTCCAGCCCTGGAGGCGCGGGTCTGCGGACTGGTGCTTCTTCCCTGATGTCGAGGAATTCGCAGAATTTATGAAGCCGATTTTTAGCAGGGGACCTTCCCTGCAGTTGCGTCTCTTTCTGGCCGTTATTGTGGCAATCGCGATTATTATCGCCGACAGCCGCGTAAGTACTTTCTCCCGGATCCGCAACTATCTGGACACGTCAGTCAGCCCATTTTATTTTCTCGCCAACGGCCCGCGGCAGCTGCTTGACGGCGTGTCGGATACGCTGGCATCCCGTCAGCAGCTGGAGCTGGAGAATAAAGCGCTGCGCCGCGAGCTTTTCCTGAAAAACAGCGATCTGCTGATGCTGGGGCAATATAAGCAGGAAAACGCACGCCTGCGCGAGCTGCTCGGCTCGCCGCTGCGTCAGGATGAGCACAAGATGGTGACGCAGGTGATCTCAACCGGCACCGATCCCTATACCGATCAGGTGGTTATCGACAAGGGCAGCGTAAACGGCGTTTACGAAGGTCAGCCGGTTATCAGTGATAAAGGCGTTGTCGGGCAGGTGGTGGCAGTGGGTCAGCTGACCAGCCGTGTGCTGCTGATCTGCGATGCCTCGCATGCTCTGCCGATCCAGGTTCTGCGTAACGACATTCGTGTCATTGCCGCCGGTAACGGCTGCAGCGAAGATCTGCAGCTGGAGCATCTGCCAGGCAACACCGACATTCGCGTTGGCGATGTGCTGGTGACATCCGGCCTCGGCGGTCGGTTCCCGGAAGGCTATCCGGTCGGCGTGGTGTCATCCGTCAAGGTTGATACCCAGCGCGCCTATACGGTCATACAGGCCCATCCGACAGCCGGGCTGCAGCGCCTGCGCTATCTGCTGCTGCTGTGGGGAGCGGATAAAAATGGCGATATGCCGATGGCGCCGGATGAAGTACACCGCGTGGCGAACGAGCGCCTGATGCAGATGATGCCTCAGGTGCTGCCGCCGGCGGGTGAAATGGGGCCACCGGCGCCCGCGATGATGCAGCAGAATCAGCAGATGGGACCGCCATCCTCTGCGGCCAGCGGAAGTTCGCAGAGTGCTCCGGCGACCACGCGTGGGGGCCAGCCTTGAGCCGATATCGCAGTCAGGGACGATGGGTAATCTGGCTCTCTTTTCTGCTGGCCTTGATTCTGCAAATCATGCCATGGCCGGAGCAGTTCTACATGTTCCGGCCGTCGTGGTTGCTGCTTATTCTGATCTACTGGGTGCTGGCGCTGCCGCATCGGGTCAACGTCGGCACCGGGTTTTTTCTCGGTGCCGTTATGGATCTGATTGCCGGCTCCACGCTGGGCGTACGTGCGCTGGCTTTCAGTATCATCGCCTACCTGGTCGCCTTTAAATTCCAGCTGTTCCGCAACCTCGCATTGTGGCAGCAGGCGTTAATGGTTATGGTTCTTTCTCTGGCAGTAGATGTCATTGTTTTCTGGGCTGAATTCCTGGTCATAGACGTCTCATTCCGGCCAGAAATTTTCTGGAGTAGCGTGGTCGACGGCATTCTCTGGCCCTGGCTATTCTTATTGATGAGAAAGATCCGCCGGCAGTTTGCCGTTCAGTAAGGAACACAATGATTACCCTGTATCTGGCTTCCGGCTCGCCTCGCCGGCGCGAGCTGCTGACGCAGCTTGGGCTGCAATTTGAGCGTCTGCTCACCCACACCGAAGAGCAGCGTCAGCCTGATGAGGCGGCTGAACATTACGTTCGTCGTCTGGCGGCGGACAAAGCGCGCGCCGGTGTTGCCATCGCGCCCCGGGATCTGCCGGTGCTCGGCGCGGATACTATCGTAGTACTGAATGGCGACGTACTGGAGAAACCGCGCGACGCGGCACATGCCGCAGAGATGCTGGCCAGGCTCTCCGGACAGACCCATCAGGTGATGACCGCCGTGGCGCTGGCCGACAGCGAGACGCTGCTGGATTGTCTGGTGCTCACCGATGTGACCTTCCGCAATGTGACCGCTGATGAAATCGCGCACTATATTGCCAGCGGTGAACCGATGGATAAGGCGGGCGCCTATGGCATTCAGGGGCTGGGCGGCAATTTCGTACGCACGATTCATGGCAGCTACTACGCCGTGGTGGGACTACCGCTGGTGGAAACCACGGAGCTGCTGAGCCATTTTCAGTCGCTGCGTGCATTAAGGGGACAGAATGACGGCTGAACTGCTGGTAAATGTGACACCTTCGGAAACCCGCGTTGCCTATATTGATGGCGGCATTTTGCAGGAAATTCATATTGAGCGCGAAGCGCGGCGCGGCATTGTTGGCAACATCTACAAAGGCCGGGTCAGCCGCGTGCTGCCGGGTATGCAGGCTGCCTTTGTCGATATTGGCATGGATAAAGCTGCCTTTTTGCACGCCTCCGACATCATGCCGCACACGGAGTGTGTGGCCGGCGATGAAAAGAAAAATTTTGTCGTGCGCGACATCGCTGAGCTGGTACGTCAGGGGCAGGATCTGATGGTGCAGGTGGTGAAAGATCCGCTGGGCACCAAGGGCGCACGCCTCACCACTGATATCACGCTGCCGTCCCGCTATCTGGTTTTTATGCCCGGCGCATCCCACGTGGGCGTTTCACAGCGTATTGAGAGTGAAGCGGAGCGCGAGCGGCTGAAGGCAGTGGTTGCCGCCTACTGCGATGATTTGGGCGGTTTTATTATCCGCACCGCTGCAGAAGGCATTGGCGCTGAAGAGCTGGCGCAGGATGCGGCGTTTCTCAAACGCCTGTGGACAAAAGTCAGCGAGCGCAAAAAGCGTAACCAGACGCGCTGCCTCCTGTATGGCGAACTGGCGCTGGCGCAGCGTGTGCTGCGTGATTTTGCCGGTGCCGCGCTGGATCGTATCCGCGTGGATTCACGCCTGACCTGCGATCTGCTGGTGGAGTTCACCAGCGAATATATTCCCGAAATGGCGAGCAAGCTGGAGCATTACAGCGGCAAGCAGCCGATTTTCGATCTTTATGATGTCGAAAATGAAATTCAGCGCTCCCTGGAGCGCAAGGTAGAGCTTAAATCAGGTGGCTACCTGATTATTGACCAGACAGAGGCGATGACCACGGTAGATATTAATACCGGTGCGTTTGTTGGCCACCGCAACCTGGACGAAACCATCTTTAATACAAATATCGAAGCGACGCAGGCCATTGCCCGTCAGCTGCGGTTACGTAACCTTGGCGGCATTATCATTATCGACTTTATCGACATGAGTAATGACGATCATCGCCGGCGCGTGCTCCATTCGCTGGAGAGTGCGCTGAGTAAAGATCGGGTCAAAACCGGTATTCATGGCTTTTCCGCGCTGGGTCTGGTGGAAATGACCCGTAAAAGAACGCGCGAAAGTATTGAGCACGTGCTGTGTGCCGACTGCCCGGTATGTAAGGGACGCGGCTCGCTGAAAACCGTGGAGACGGTCTGCTATGAAATCATGCGCGAGATCGTACGTGTGCATCACGCCTATGACTCCGATCGCTTTCTGGTCTATGTCTCACCGGCGGTAGGCGAGGCGCTGAAAACGGATGAGTCGCATGCGCTGGCCGAAGTCGAAATCTTTGTCGGCAAACAGGTCAAAGTCCAGGTTGAACCGCTCTATACTCAGGAGCAGTTTGACGTCGTCATGATGTAAGGCCTGCGGCCAGACGTTATTATCCAGTGACCAGCAAGGAGAGATGTGTGAGGCGGTTGCCAGGGATTTTGTTACTGCTGAGCGCCACAGTGATTGTCATTGTGGCGCTGCTGGTGAGCGGGCTGCGTCTGGTGATGCCGCATCTCAACAGTTATCGCAGCGACATACTGCAGACGGTTTCACGCATCAGCGGTGTCACTGCAGAAGCCAGCGAACTTCAGGGGTCGTGGCAGAATTTCGGCCCGACGCTGCAGGTACGCGATCTGCGTATCGATATGCAGCAGGAGGGCGAACTGCACATTGGCCGCGTCAGCCTGGCGCTGGATGTCTGGCAGTCGCTGCTGCACTGGCGCTGGCAGTTCCGCGATTTAACTTTCTGGCAGCTGCGTCTGGCGACGGAGCGCCCGCTGTTTACCCGCGACGGCGAGACCACCAGCATCAAGCCCGCTCAAATCAACGACCTGTTCCTGCGCCAGTTCGATCACTTCGATTTACGCGACAGCACTATCCGCTTTCTGACGCCTTCAGGCCAGCATGCCGAACTGGCGATACCGCGTCTCACCTGGCTGAATGAAGCAAACCGGCATCGCGCTGAAGGCGAAGTCAGCCTTAGCAGCTTTACCGGTCAGCATGGCGTTGTGCAGGTCAGGCTGGATTTAAATGATACTCGTGGCCTGCTGAACGACGGTCACATCTGGATGCAGGCAGACGATGTGGATGTGCGTCCCTGGATTGGCCGCTGGCTGCGTGATAACACCAGCCTGGAGAGCGCGCGTATCAGCCTGGCGGCATGGGCCAGCCTGCGTGATGGCGAACTCTATGCGGGTGACATACTGATTAAACAGGGCGGGGCACACTGGCGCGGTGAACAGCATAATCACCAGCTGCAGATTGACGGACTGACCGCGCATCTGGCGCGCTTCCGCAACGGCTGGAGTCTGAACATACCGCAAACCCGGCTCAGCACGGATGGCGTTGCCTGGGCACCCGGCCGGATTGCGCTGCTGTGGCAACCTCAGGATCACGCGGCAGCGGAGATCCGGGTACGCGCTACCCGTCTTGATCTGCAGCGGTTTGCGCCGCTGGTTCCGCTGATTGGTCCGCTCTCACCGACGCTACTGGATACGTGGCGTGCGCTGCAGCCGCGCGGTTATATCGACACGCTGGCGCTGGATATTCCCCTGGCGCAGCCGGAACAGACGCGGCTGCAGGCGACCTGGCGCGACCTGGCGTGGCATAACTGGAAGCTGCTGCCCGGCATCAGCAATCTCAGCGGGCGCGCCAGCGGCAGCGTCAGCCATGGCCAGGTGGACCTCAGCATGGGGCAGGCTGAAGTGCCCTACGGGGATATGTTCCAGGCGCCGCTGGATATTCATCAGCTGAGTGGCCAGCTGAGCTGGCTGCGTGACCGTCATGGTCTGACGCTGGCAGGGCATCAGCTGGATGTGCAGGCGCGTTCGCTGTGGGCGCGCGGCGACTTCCGCTATCAGCAAAACAGTGACACGGCACCCCGGCTCGATATTCTGGCCGGCATTCGCGTCACCGACGCGGGCGATGCGTGGCGTTATCTGCCGGAACCGCTGATGGGACATAACCTGACGCACTACCTTAGCGAAGCGATAAAAGGCGGTGAAACGGACAATGCCACGCTGCTGTTTGCCGGCGATCCGCGCCTGTTCCCGTTTAAGCACAACGACGGCATGTTTGAAGTTCAGGTGCCGCTGCGCAATGCTGCGTTCCGCTTTCTGCCTGGCTGGCCGGCTCTGCAGAATCTGGATATCGATCTCGATTTTGTGAATGACGGCCTGTGGATGCGCGCTGACAACGCGCGTCTGGGTAAGGTTGAGGCGCGCAATGTCACAGCCGTCATTCCGGATTATCTCAAAGAGAAATTACTTATCGCCGGCGATTTGAGCGGGCAGGGGGCGGATATCGGCGCCTACTTTGATGAGACGCCGCTGAAATCATCGCTCGGTGCCGCGCTGCAGCAGCTGCAGGTTGGCGGCAAGGTAAAAAGCACGCTCAATCTTGAGATCCCGCTGGATGGCGAGCAGGTACACGCCAGCGGCAACGTGGTGATGAATAACAACACGCTGCATATTAAGCCGCTGAAAAGCACGCTGACGCAGCTGACAGGACGTTTTCGCTATAACAACGGCAATCTTGAAAGCGAAGAGATGCAGGCGAACTGGTTTGGTCAGCCGCTGGGGGTCACTTTCAGCACGCAGGAGAATCCGCAGGACTTTGGCGTTAACGTCCGGCTGCTGGGCGACTGGCAGCCCGCGCATCTCAGCGTGATGCCGGAAGCGGTGGCACGCCAGCTCAGTGGTTCACTCGCCTGGCAGGGCAAGGTAGATATCACGCTACCCCATAGCGGGGGCGCCACCTACAGCGTCGATCTGAACGGCGATGGCAAAGCAGTAAGCAGTCACTTACCCGCACCGCTGACAAAGTCTGCCGGTGAAGCGCTGCCGGTAACGGTCAGGGCTAAAGGCGATCTGAATGGCTTTATGCTCAGCGGCAGCGTAGGTGAAACGCACCGCTTTAACAGCCGCTGGCTGCTGGAGCCGCAGCTGCGCGTCGAACGCGGCATCTGGCAGAACGACATCACAACCACCCCTGCACTGCCGGCGCAGCGCGGGATGGTATTAAACCTGCCGCCGCTGGATGGGGAAGCCTGGCTTGGTGTGCTGGCAGGCGCAGGTGCAGGCGGCAGCGGACAGGGTGCCACCCAGGTGGGCGGCGTCGGACTGCCGGGAGATATCACGCTGCATACACCAGCCCTGACGCTGGGCGGGCAGCAGTGGCACGATCTCAGCGCCACTCTGCTGCAGGGCCCGGGCGGTGATGCGCAGCTGAAGCTGGAGAGTCGTGAAGCGCGCGGCACGCTGACCACAGCGCAGCGTGCACCGTGGCGCATCAATCTGAACTACCTTTATTATAATCCGCAATGGAAACAGACCGGCAGCACGCAGGCGTCCTCACCTTTCAGCGGCGACAGCGGCATCGATTTCAGTCAGTGGCCCGCGCTGCAGCTTAACTGCGATGAGTGCTGGCTGCGCGGACAAAAGTTCGGACGAATGGCTGCAACGCTGACGCCACACGGAGAGACGTTAGCACTCACTAACGGTATTGTGGATAGCGGCAACGCCCGGCTCAGCGTCAATGGCGAATGGGTTAACTCACCGGGCAATCCGCGCACCTCGCTGAAGGGTCGCCTGAGCGGCAGCAACATCAACGATGCCACTAACTGGTTTGGTATGAATACGCCGCTGCGCGATGCGCCGTTTAACGTGGATTATGATCTGCACTGGCGCGCTGCGCCGTGGCAGCCTGCTGAAGCGTCGCTGAGCGGCACGCTGAAAACACATTTCGGCAAAGGACAGATTGCAGATGTGAATACCGGACGGGCGGGCCAGCTGCTGCGGCTGGTGAGCTTTGATGCGCTGCTGCGCAAGCTGCGTCTGGATTTCAGCGATACCTTCAGCGATGGCTTCTATTTTGATTCAATCAACGGCACTGCCTGGATCGAAAACGGTGTCATGCGCACTGATAACCTGCTGGTCGATGGGCTGGAAGCGGATATCGCGATGCAGGGCCGGATCGATCTGGTACAGCGGCAAATTGATATGGAAGCGGTTGTGGCGCCGGAGATCTCCGCCTCAGTCGGTGTGGCAACGGCATTTGTGATCAATCCGGTGGTTGGTGCCGCCGTTTTTGCCGCCAGCAAGGTGCTGGGACCGCTGTGGAACAAGATATCTCTGCTGCGCTATCACATCAGTGGCCCGCTGGATAAACCAGAAATCAGTGAAGTGTTGCGCAAAGCGCGCGACGCCGGCAGCAAGTGAATTTGACGCCGTCGGGGAATTGCCGCAGGCTATGACTATCTGAGCACATAATGAGTGAGAAACGATGACTCTGAATCTGGTAAGTGAGCAGTTACTGACTGCGAACAGCATTAAACAGCAGGACCTTCATTCCCTGTTAGGGCAGCTTTCAGAACGTCGTCTGGATTATGCCGATCTCTATTTTCAGTCCAGCTTCCATGAGTCCTGGGTGCTGGAAGATAAAATTATTAAAGATGGTTCCTACCATATCGATCAGGGCGTTGGCGTACGTGCCGTAAGCGGTGAAAAAACCGGCTTCGCCTATGCAGACCAGATCACCCTGAACGCGCTGCGTCAGTCTTCGGAAGCGGCGCGCAGCATTGTACGCGAGCAGGGCAACGGCACCGCACATACGCTGCAGGCGGTCATGCATCGCTCGCTCTATGCGCCGGTTAATCCGCTCGACAGCCTGACGCGTGAAGACAAAATCGCCCTGCTGCATCGCGTGGACCGCGTAGCGCGCGCGGCCGATCCGCGCGTGCAGGAGGTCAATGCCAGCCTGAGCGGCGTTTACGAACAGGTGCTGGTGGCGGCAACGGATGGGACGCTGGCGGCGGATATTCGTCCACTGGTGCGTCTGTCAATCAGCGTGCAGGTGGAAGATCAGGGCAAGCGCGAGCGCGGCTCAAGCGGCGGCGGCGCGCGTACCGGTTATGAATTTTTCCTTGCCGATGAGAGCGGTGACGTCCGCGCTGATGCCTGGGCGCGTGAAGCGGTACGCATGGCGCTGGTTAACCTCTCCGCGGTTGCAGCCCCTGCAGGCGCGCTGCCGGTGGTACTGGGTGCCGGCTGGCCGGGTGTACTGCTGCACGAAGCGGTAGGACATGGGCTTGAAGGCGACTTCAACCGCCGTGAAACGTCGGTATTCAGCGGCAAGATGGGGCAGCTGGTTGCCTCTGAGCTCTGTACCGTGGTGGATGATGGCACGCTGGAAGGACTGCGCGGCTCGCTGGCAGTGGATGATGAGGGTGTGCCGGGCCAGTACAACATGCTGATCGAAAATGGCGTGCTGAAAGGCTACATCCAGGACAAGCTTAATGCACGCCTGATGGGGGTGCCGCCCACCGGTAATGGCCGGCGCGAATCGTATGCGCATCTGCCTATGCCGCGCATGACCAACACCTACATGCTGGCTGGCAAGTCCACGCCGCAGGAGATCATCGAAAGCGTGGAATATGGCCTCTATGCGCCTAACTTCGGCGGTGGTCAGGTCGATATTACCTCGGGCAAATTTGTGTTCTCTACTTCAGAAGCGTATCTGATTGAGAAGGGCAAAGTCACCCGGCCGGTTAAAGGCGCTACGCTGATTGGCTCCGGTATTGAGGCGATGCAGCAGATCTCAATGGTCGGTAACGATCTGGCGCTGGATAAAGGCGTTGGCGTATGCGGTAAAGAGGGACAGAGCGTTCCGGTTGGCGTGGGTCAGCCGACGCTGAAGCTGGACAAAATCACCGTAGGCGGCACCGCCTGAGGGGCTGAACCTCTGTCACTATAAAGGCTGCCTGCGGGCAGCCTTTTTTGTGGCTGCGTCAGCTATAAATGCGCCCGATTCAGCCATTTTGGCAAAATGGACATCGCGTTAAGTCGTTCGATTATTTATTCTGGCTAAAAAGTGATTTATGTCACGATTTGTAGAAAACATATAGTCAGGCACGTTATTATACGCGCGCTGGGTTTATGCACCGCATCCCGTCATGGACCTGACAGGCTGATGATGCGCTATGATTAGCTCAGGGCGGCCTGAGTGTTACTGCCACTTTTCTGCTGCCTGCTTAGCCACTCCTGGTGCGGCACAGCATGCGGGCAAAAGCGGTGCGATCCCCGGCAAGGTCGAACTAAGGAACCGAAATGAGTGTGCTTCCGGTATTTGTCGTATTCGGGCTATCTTTTCCGCCCATCTTCATTGAACTACTGGTTTCGCTGGCGCTGTTCTGGCTGGTGAAACGTGTGCTGACGCCGAGCGGGATCTACGATCTGGTGTGGCATCCGGCACTGTTTAACACGGCCCTCTATTGCTGTGTGTTTTATCTTGTATCCCGTCTATTCATCTGAGGTTTTAAGTGAAAGCGCTCATAAGAAAAATCGCGCGTTACGCGATTACGCTCCTGCTGGTTATCATCGCCATCGTGATTGTCTTCCGCGCCTGGGTCTTCTATACCGAATCCCCGTGGACACGCGATGCTAAATTCTCTGCGGATGTGGTGGCTATTGCACCTGATGTCACCGGTCTGATCACCGACGTACCGGTGCATGACAACCAGCTGGTGAAGAAGGGCGATACGCTGTTTATCGTCGATCGTCCGCGCTATCAGAAAGCGCTGGCGCAGGCGCAGGCAGACGTGGACTATTATCAGGCGCTGGTCAGTGAAAAACGCCGCGAGGCGGGACGCCGTAATCAGCTCGGTACCAGCGCAATGTCGCGTGAGGCGATTGAACAGGCCAACAGCGATCTGCAGACCAGTGAACACCAGCTGGCGAAATCGATCGCCACCCGCGATCTGGCGGTTATCGATCTTGACCGCACCACCATTAAAGCCCCCTCTGATGGCTGGGTGACCAACCTCAATGTGTATGAAGGTGAATTCATTACGCGCGGCTCTGTAGCGGTAGCGCTGGTACAGCAGCACTCCTTCTACGTACTGGCTTATATGGAAGAGACCAAACTCAGCGGCGTGCGTCCGGGCTTTCGCGCTGAAGTCACCCCGCTGGGCAGTAATACCGTGTTACGCGGCACGGTGGACAGCGTGGCCGCCGGGGTGACCAATAGCAGCAGCAGCATTGATAACAAAGGCATGGCAACGGTGGATTCTAATCTGGAGTGGGTGCGTCTGGCGCAGCGCGTGCCGGTGCGTATCCGCCTTGATGCCCAGCCTGGCAACCGTTTCCCGGCAGGCACCACCGCGACCGTGACGATCACCGGTGAGCAGGACCGGCAGACCAATGTCTCGCCGCTGGCGCAGTTCTTCAATCGCCTGCGTGAGTTTGGTTAAGCGGGGGCGTGATGATTGAGTTTCTGCGTTTCCCGGTCAAGCTGACGTTTGCGCTGGTGGCCGCGCTGATGATTGGTTTTCACTTTCATCTGGAAACGCCGCGCTGGGCAGTCATGACCGCCGGGATTGTGGCTGGCGGTACCGCCTTTGCGGCAGGTGGCGATCCTTACTCCGGTGCGCTGCGCTATCGCGGCGTATTACGCATCATCGGTACCTTCATTGGCTGTATCGCTGCGCTGACCATCATGATCACCACCGTGCGTGCGCCGGTGGTGATGTTGCTGCTCTGCTGCATATGGGCCGGCTTCTGCGTCTGGCTCTCCTCGCTAATCAAAGTCGAAAACTCCTACGCGCTTGGCCTGGCAGGTTATACCGCGCTGATTATCGTCGTCACCGCTGACGCGACCGGCGGGCTGACGCTGGCCCCCCAGTTCGCCGTAGAGCGCTGCAGCGAAATTGTGCTCGGGATCCTCTGCGCGATTCTGGCAGACATGCTGTTTTCACCCCGTTCAATTAAAAACGTTATTGATGCAGAAGTGGATGCGCTGCTGGTGGCGCACTACAAATTGCTGCAGCTCTGCGTTGCGCACGAAGATAAAGATGAGGTGGATAAAGCCTGGAGCGCGCTGGTGCGTCGTACTACCGCGCTGAACGGCATGCGCAGCCAGCTGATGATGGAGTCGTCGCGCTGGCAGAACAGCAGCCGCCGGCTGCAGATGCTCAATACCCTGTCGCTGACGCTGATTACGCAGGCAGCAGAGACGTTTCTTATTCAGAACTCCCGACCCGACTATATTCCGCCCCAGTTTCGGCTGTTGCTGGAGAAAGAGGCAAACAGCGCCGGCGAGGTTCATAAGCGCACGAAGGTATTACGCCGCGTTATCAGCGACAGCAGCAAAACGGTCCCGGTTACGCTTGCCAGCTGGACCGGGGCGGCAACTGAATATCTGCTGCTGATCAAAGGGATTAAATGCAACAGCCGTATCAGCGCGCGGGAAGAGAGTATCCTGCAGCGGGAGATCATCGTTCAGGCCCGATCGGCTGAAACTCACCATGCGATGATCAACGGTATTCGCACCTTTGTCGCCACCGCGCTGGGGGCCCTGTTCTGGCTCTATACCGGCTGGACCTCCGGCAGCGGCTGCATGGTCATGCTGGGGGTGATTACCGCACTGGCGATGCGCATGCCTAATCCGCTGATGATGGCCAAAGATTTCTTTTACGGTATGGCGTTCGCCGTGCCGCTCGGGTTGTTCTACTTCACCTGGGTCCTGCCTGCAACGCAGCAGAGTGCGCTGCTGCTCTGTATCGCCATTGGTCTGCTCGGCTTTGTCGGCGGTATCTTTGTGCAGCGGCGGCAGATTGGCACGCTGGGTGCGCTGATCGGCACCATCAATGTGCTGGTGCTGGATAACCCAATGAAGTTTGAATTCAACGTGTTTCTGGATAATGCGCTGGGACAGTGGATCGGCAGCTTTGTCGCCATGATGGTCATTTTGCTGATTCGCGATAAATCCAAAGCGCGTACCGGCCGCAAGCTGCTGAATCGCCTGATGTATGCCGCCGTTGCGGCGCTGACGACGAATCAGGCCCGGCGCCGGGAAAACCATCTGCCGGCGCTTTATCAGCAGCTTTTTCTGCTGCTGAATCTGTTTCCGGGCGATATCGACAAATACCGTATCGCCCTGACGCTGATCATTGGTCACCAGCGGCTGCGTAATGCAGAGGTGCCGGTCAATGCGGATCTCTCTGCTTATCACCGGCAGCTGCGACACACCGCCGATCGGGTTATTTCGGCCAGCAGCGATGATAAGCGGCGCGACGCGTTCAGAACGCTGTTGCAGGAGCTGGCCATCTATCAGGAAAAGCTGGCGCATTATGCTGCGCCAGACAGCGTCACTGAACCGGTCGCGCGCCTGACGCAGATGCTGGACAAATATCAGAACACCCTCATTCAGGTTTAAATCTGCCGCCGCCGCTCTGTGCGGCGGCAGGCATATGCCACGCTGACACAAATCGGCTGCGCGTTGCCATCTATACTTTCCTGACGGATGCATACTGACAGGAGAATATTGATGTCCGCTTCTTTGCAGCAACATGAACTCTTCAAAACCGGCTTCTTCGCTGCGGGTCAATGGCACTCTGCCTCCGCGACGTTTGACGTCATCAACCCGGCGACCGGCGACGTGATTGCCCGCGTTGCAAAAGCAGGTAAAGCGGAAACTGAACAGGCGATTACTGCCGCGCAGCGCGCTTTTCCCGGCTGGCGGGATAAAACGGCCAAAGAACGAGCCGGGATCCTGATGCGCTGGTATCAGCTGATCATGGATAACAAACGCTGGCTGGCAGAGCTGATGACCGCCGAGCAGGGCAAGCCGGTTAAAGAGGCGGAGGGCGAAGTGGAGTATGCCGCCAGCTTTATCCAGTGGTTTGCGGAAGAAGCCAAGCGCGCTAACGGTGAGATTATCCCGCCCGCCAAACCGGGTTCGCGTATTCTGGCCACGCGTGAACCGGTGGGCGTGGTCGCGGCCATTACTCCCTGGAATTTCCCGATGGCCATGCTGACCCGCAAGCTCGGACCGGCGCTGGCCGCGGGCTGCACCGGCATCATTAAACCGGCTAATAATACCCCGCTCAGCGCGTTTGCCCTGGTCGCGCTGGCACAGCAGGCTGGCGTGCCGGACGGTGTGCTCAACGCCGTGGCGGGTGATACGCAGGCGATCAGCGACGCTATTATGGCCTCGCGCGCAGTGCGCAAAATCTCGTTTACCGGTTCAACGGCAGTGGGTAAAACGCTGATGCGTAATGCGGCTGAGACAATGAAAAAGGTCTCTATGGAGCTGGGCGGCAATGCACCCTTTATCGTCTTTGAAGATGCAGATATTGATGCTGCCGTACAGGGCGCAATTGCCAATAAATTTCGTAATGCCGGTCAGGTCTGTGTCAGCGTGAATCGCTTTTATATTCATGAGCAGATTTACGATCGCTTTGTTACGCAGCTGGCAGAGGCCGTTAAGCAGCTAAAAGTCGGTAACGGCATGGACGATGGCGTAATTGTCGGGCCGTTGATCGCTGCCTCCGCGCTGGAAAAAGTTGAAGAGCATGTGCAGGACGCGGTGCGCAAAGGGGGCCGGATAGTAACCGGTGGCGAACGGCATGGGCTGGGAGGAAATTTCTGGCAGCCCACGGTGATCGCAGAGGCGCAGGAGAGCATGATGCTGGCGCAGGAGGAGACATTTGGTCCGGTCGCAGCCTGTTTCCGCTTTAACAGCGAAGAGGAGGTCATCGGGCGGGCAAATGATACCGAATATGGTCTGGCTGCCTACTTCTATACGCAGAATCTGCAGCGGGTGTTCCGCGTCTCTGCTGCACTGGAAGCGGGGATGATCGGGATCAATGAGTGTGCGGTCTCTACCGAGGTGGCACCGTTTGGCGGGATCAAAGAGTCAGGGCTGGGGCGTGAAGGCTCAGTGCTGGGTATCGAAGAGTATCTGGAAGTTAAAGCGCTGCATCTGGGCGGTCTCTCTTAGCAGGAGGATACAGGCATGCGAACCGAGCGTTTCGATTTTGATGAAATAGTCGATCAGGCCCATTTCTATAGTCAGTTTGGCGAGCGTTTTATGCTGGCAGACGCCGCTATTCGCGATCTGGACGATCTCTGGCGGGTGATTACCGGTAAACAGCTGCCGCTGCCGCTGGAGATCCTCTTCATTAATCTGGGGAGAGGGCAGAAACGCCGGTATAGCGCATTGATCCTGCTGTTTGATAAAGCAGAAGAGGAGCTGGAAGGCCAGCTCCGCTTTACAACTCAGTAATACAACCCAAAAAGGGCCCCGCAAAGCGGGGCCAAAGGGTTCGTCAGGGGTGACGAGGAATTACTTATAGAGTTCAGCTGTTACGTGATAGCTGTCACCGGTACGCGCTTCAATAACGCGGTAAGCGCTGGCACCCTGCGCATCAGCTTTCTGGGAAAGCTGCTCACGATAATCCATCGGTGCACCGCCGGTACCGCTGATTGAAATGGTGCTGCCTACAGGCTGCAGATGTTGTGCTGATTCGCTGGTGACCAGTTGAGCCGCAGAGGCGCCAAAGGCAAACAGAGACAGCAGGCCAGCAGTTGCAAGAGTTGTTTTGATTTTCATGATATATCTCCTCGTTCGTATCAACAACCTGCAGCTACACCAGAGTAAGCGGGTCGTCGATGAGCATCGGCGTTCATAACGCCGGTTAACAGTTATTTATAGAGTTCAGCCGTAGCGTGATACGTATTGTCTTTATACGCCTCGATAACACGATATGCTTTTGCGCCCTGCGCATCGGCTTTAGCATTAAGCTGCTGATGGATATCCATCGGTGAGCCGCCTACGCCGCTGACGCTGATGGTGCCGGCTGCCTGCAGGTTAGCTGCCTGATCGGCAGAAACAGAATCTGCTGCAGAAGCGCCAAATGACAGTGCAGAGAGAATGCTAAGGGTGGCGATAGTCGCTTTAATGTTCATGATCTTTTCCTCGTCTGTGATTTTTATCTTTTTAGTTAGTGTGATTTGCGTCACGAAAAGAAGTATAGATCTAATCACGCAGGAAATTAATACTTCGCTAATAATGTTTCGTTGTTATCCTTTATCCTTATGATGCTTTTTTATAACGTTAAGTTATTAAAAGCGGGTGTTTTTTATTCACAGAGCCGCTTTTTTTCGTAAAAACAGTGATCTGCGTCAAATTAACTTTTCGTGCGAAAGTTTATGGTTGATGCCGCTACAGGCTGGCGAGGAAAGTAGTTTAAAGGGGTAAAATACTGCTTCTATGCAGCACAAAATATGGATAGATATCGGAAAGGCCTAAAGGTCGGACCTATGCAGGCCGGTTTGATAACGTTTTGCGATAAAGAAAAGAGGGGCGGAGTACAGCGGTATCTGGCATGGCCAGACGGAGCCGGCAGCCAGGCTGCCGGCAGAGAGACGTTACAGCTCCTGTTCAAACAGCACCAGTACCGCGTCATAAAGCTGTTTAACGGTAAAAGCACGCGCAGGCGTAATGAAAATGGTGTCATCGCCGGCAATAGTGCCCAGAATCCCTTCCGCTTTGCCAAGTGAATCGAGCAGCCGTGCAATCAGCTGCGCGGCACCCGGGCTGGTATGGATCACCACCAGCGCCTCGTTGTAATCGATATCCAGTACCAGATTTTTAAGCGGGCTGGTCGCGGTAGGCACACCCAGTTCAGCGGGCAGACAGTAGACCATCTCCATTTTTGCGTTGCGCGTGCGCACCGCGCCAAACTTTGTCAGCATGCGTGAAACTTTTGACTGATTGATATTCTCAAAGCCATCGTCCTGCAGAGCCTGCACGATTTCGCCCTGAGAGCTGAATTTTTCTTCTTTAAGCAAGGCCTTAAATGCCTTGATAAGATCGTCTTGTTTTGAAGGATTACGCATAAGCTACCAATGAATGAGAGGCGCAGCAGGCAACAAGCCTGCAGCTGATAAATTATTATGCATTTAGATGAATTTTTATGCAATGCGTCAGCGGCGACTTTCGCGATACGTCCGCGCGGGCCGGGCATTCTAGCAGAAACTGGCTAAGCACCAAAATCGCGCGCTGACGCGCAAAGCAGAGGTTGCAAAGTTGTTATACTATTGACGTGGTAACAACCAGATCGACGATCAAAGCCGTATATCTCTGCTGGCTGCGATAAGATCATTCAGGCGCTTCTGAAACAGAGCGGTATCGGAAGCGGATAGTAACATGCTGCCTGTGCGCGGCGGCAATGTCGCTATCGCCTGAGATGTTGACTAAACTCGTAAGCTGATGGATTTCTGGCATATCTTTGCCCCATCTTAATAAGGAGTTCAGGATGAAAGTTGCCGTTCTCGGAGCCGCTGGCGGTATTGGCCAGGCGCTGGCTCTGCTGCTCAAAACGCAGTTACCCGCGGGTTCCGCCCTCTCTCTCTATGACATTGCACCGGTTACGCCTGGCGTAGCGGTCGATCTCAGCCATATCCCTACTGCTGTAACCGTTGAGGGTTTCAGCGGTGAAGATGCTACCCCTGCCTTAAAGGGGGCCGATGTGGTCCTGATTTCTGCCGGGGTAGCGCGTAAACCCGGCATGGATCGCGCCGATCTGTTTAACGTTAATGCGGGCATTGTCCGCAACCTGATTGCGCAGGTAGCCAGCACGGCACCAACCGCGCTGATTGGTGTGATCACGAATCCGGTTAATACCACTGTGGCAATCGCCGCAGAGGTGCTGAAAAAAGCCGGCGTTTACGATAAAAACCGGCTGTTTGGCGTCTCCACGCTGGATGTCATTCGCGCTAATACCTTTGTCGCTGCGCTCAAAGGTAAACAGCCAGATGAAGTCGACGTGCCGGTGGTGGGTGGCCACTCCGGCGTGACCATTCTGCCACTGCTGTCGCAGGTGCCAGGCGTCAGTTTCAGCGAGCAGGAGATTGCCGATCTTACCAGGCGAATTCAGAACGCCGGCACCGAAGTGGTGGAAGCAAAAGCGGGTGGCGGGTCGGCTACCCTCTCAATGGGACAGGCGGCCGCACGCTTTGGTCTGTCGCTGATCCGTGCGCTGCAGGGTGAAGCAAACGTGGTTGAATGCGCCTATGTCGAAGGCGACGGTGAATATGCGCGCTTCTTCTCTCAGCCGCTGCTGTTAGGGAAAAACGGGATTGCTGAACGCCGCCCGCTGGGCACGCTGAGTGAGTTTGAGCAGCAGGCGCTAAACGGTATGCTGGAGACGCTGAAAAAAGACATTGCGCAGGGTGAAGAGTTTGTGAAGCAGTAAATGCTTTGACGCAGTGTGAAACGCCCGGCGTCTGCCGGGCGTTTTTGTTACAGTCCGCCAGACCTGAAGGTCTGGGTGGCCGCCGTGCCATTGCCGGCAGGCGTTTTGCGTCCCAGCGTTTCCATACGCACCTGGAAAGGCGGGAAGGGCATCTCAATGTTATGTTCTGCAAAGCCCCGCAGGATCAGCTGATGCAGCTCATGTCGCAGCGGCATACGATGTCCCATCTCTGCCGCATGCACGCGCAGCTCAAACAGCTGAATACCCTGCTGCAGATCCACCAAGTAGACTTCCGGCGGCGGCATATCCAGCACGTAGGTGCAGCGCTCAGCCGCCTGTTTCAGTATGGTCGTGGCTTCTTCACTGTTGACGCGCGCCGGTGCCGGGATGGTCAGCACCACACGCGTAACGGAATCGGACAACGACCAGTTCACAAACTGCTCGGTGATAAACGCTTTATTGGGCACGATAATCTCTTTCCGGTCCCAGTCGGTAATGGTCGTGGCACGGGTGTTAATACGCGTAATGCTGCCGGTGAGATCGCGGATGGTTACGGTATCGCCAATACGAATCGGTTTTTCAAACAGGATAATCAGGCCAGAGATAAAGTTGGCAAAAATTTCCTGCAGGCCAAATCCCAGTCCCAGACCCAGTGCAGCCACCAGCCACTGCAGCTTTGACCACTCCACGCCAATCATCGAGAAGCCAATCAGGCCGCCCATCAGCATCAGCGCATATTTGGTCAGCGTTGTAATGGCGTAGCCGGTACCGGGAGCCAGGCTGAGATGCTGCAGCAGCGCCAGCTCCAGCAGCGCCGGCATATTGCGGACCAGCTGCGTGGTGATAATCAGCACCAGAATAGCGATGAGCACCGCACCCAGCGTGATAGGCTGCACGCTCTCAACACCCTGAACGGTGGTACTGGCATCCCAGAGCGGAATGTTATCGAGAAAACTAAACGCAGAGTGGATTTCCGACCAGAGCAGGATCACCGATACCAGCGCAATCAGCGTCAGGATGGAACGCACCAGTCGCAGCGACTGCGCACTGATGGCATCAAGGTCGATCACCGGCTCATCAATTTCAATCGTGTCAGTATTGGTCGCGCTCTGCTGCTCTTTTTCCTCTTCACTGCGTGCGCGGTTGGCCAGCATATCGGCACGACGCTGGCGGGCACGATCAAACGCAATGCGCCGGCGCTGAATCAGCATCCAGCGGCGAATAATATGATAAATCACCAGCAGGAAGAACCAGATACAGACTGAGGTTTCCAGACGTGCCAGCAGCGCCTGGGCGGTTGCCAGATAGCCAATGCAGGAGGCGAAGGCGGCCACCAGCGGGATGGCGATCATCAGGTTCCACAGGACGCGGTTAACAAAATTGTCACCGTTGCCTTCTTTATCAAGATACAGCGGAATGCCGGCGCGCTTCAGGCTGACCGTAACAATGCTTAGCGCGCCGCAGATCAGAACAAAGCAGAGCCGGCCCAGCGTCGCGGAAAACTGCGGATCTTCCAGATTGCCAAAGGCGATCAGCAGCATAATCAGCGGTACAATCAGCCCCACGGTCAGCGAATAGTAGCGCATGGCACGCGCCACCCGCGTCTGCGGCCAGCGAAAGTGCACGACAAACAGGCCGTCGTGACGGGCAAAAGCGGCGCTGATCATAAACGCCCACAGCAGCGGCAGCGTGGCGGTGATGCCATCGCCTATTGCCACGGCGAACGGGTAGGGCCATGCATGCTGCAGGCCATAGCCCAGTGCCGCCCAGAGCACCGGCAGCGGCAGCGCCACCAGAATGGACCAGAATACCGTACGCAGCGTCAGGCTAAAGCGATCCTGTGTCACTTTGCCCACGCGGCTGGCAGCACGCGCCATAAACGCGTTGTAGTGACGGCGTGAGCTGATGCTGAAACCCACCAGCAGCACCGCGCCCATAATCGGCAGCACCGTTTCGCGACTGGTAAACATCATGGCCAGCGCTTTACCCATCTGGCCCAGCGTATCCAGCGACAGCAGACGGGTGAGTGCGCTCGCAACTTCCAGTGGATATTTCAGGCCAACCGGACTGACATCCGCTGTCCAGAAGAGATAACGATGCGTCGCTTCTTTGACTTCGCTGAGCGCATCCTGCAGCTGCGTGTTTGATACCCTGAGTTTGGTGATCTCCAGAATCAGCGTATCGCAGCCGGAGATCAGCGAATTAAGCAGTTCACGCTGCGTGCGCAGCTGCGCGTCCAGAATCCTGTTCTGCTCACTGGTGTAAGGCGTGCCATCATCCTGCTTCTCTTTACGTAAAGCCTGCTGACGCTCCAGCAGTGACTCATAGTGCAGCCGCTGCACCCGCAGCTCGCCCATTTCGCTATCGATCTGCTGCGCTTTTGGCATATCGGGCAGACGGGCCACCTGCGCGCGCAGGGCTTCACCCAGCAAATTAGAGGCGCCCAGCCACTGTGACTGCTCGCGCAGCGTGCTCAGCGCCTGGCGCACCTGCAGCGTCTGATTGGTCGCCAGACGCTGCTGAGAGGCGACCAGATCCATACGCTGCGCCTGCTGATTCAGATCTGCAGAGAGCTGACGATTGATACGCAGCTGCTCGCTAATGGCAGGCGGCAGATCGCCGCTGTTTTCCGCCAGCTGTTCCGTACGCTCCAGCGCCAGTTCCGCCTCACGCTGACGCTGGTTATTCAGCTGGCTGCGCAGCGCCTGCAGATAGTTATCGAGCTGCGTGGCTTTCCGCTGATGCACTTCTGCCCGCATGCGGGCCAGCTCCTGACGGTTATTGGCAGAGAGCTGCGCCAGTTCCAGCTCATCCACCCGGGCTTTACTCGCTGCGCTTTCCGCCTGGCGGGCGTAAATCTGCGCCTGGGCAAGGGGTGACGCTGACGCGGTGTTGGAAACCCCCTGCGCGCGGCGCTCATTTTCAGTCATGGCACGGCGCGCATCGGTCTGCTGCTGCGGCAGCTGCGCCAGTGAGTCGCTGATTTCACGCGCGCGGTCCTGCTCCTGCTGCGCCTGCCGTCCCTCTTCCAGCAGCTGGCTGCTGACCTGAAGTATCTCCTGATCCAGTTCCGCATTGCTCATATTGCTGCGTACGGGTTTGCTGGTCTCATTCAGCGCGGCGATCTGCTGGCGCAGTTCGCGTGCCAGCCGGGGAAAATCGTCGATCACCTGCTGATACTGTTTCGCCCGCTCCAGTGAATCGCTGCGTTCAGAGAGAAAGTTGATGGCCGCTTCCAGCGCCTGCACCTGTTCAGTTTGCGCAGGACTGTTTTTAGCGGATTTCGCCTCATCCAGTTCCTGCTGCAGCTGCGTGGTGGAGGGAAGGGAGGCGGCATAGAGAGGGCTGCTGAGCGCGAGGCTCAGCAGCAGGACAAGAAAGGCGCGCACGGGAGCAGGTCTCTGATTAGTGAGTCAGCGGGGCGCTGTCGCCAGACTGCGGCAGTGCAATAGCCAGCGGCTGGCCGAGACGGGTTTTGCTTTCCGCCTCCAGGCTTTCCGCCAGTTTTACCCGGTCAGGCGCAAACAGGTTGATCACGGTTGAGCCAAGTTTGAAACGGCCCATCTCCTGACCTTTTAGCAGCACGACCGCACCATCATGTTCAGCAGACGGGTAGCGCCAGCGTTTGATCACGCCTTCACGCGGCGGCGTTACGGTCCCTGCCCAGACAGTTTCAATACTGCCGACGATAGTGGCGCCCACCAGAATCTGTACCATCGGGCCGTGATCGGTATCAAATACGCAGATAACGCGTTCATTACGGGCAAACAGATTAGGGATATTGCGCGCCGTGAGCGGGTTAACGGAGTACAGATCGCCCGGCACGTAGATCATTTCACGCAGGATACCGTTACAGGGCATATGCACCCGGTGGTAGTCGCGCGGAGCAAGATAAGTGGTGACAAACTCACCATCAATAAATTTCTCTGCCAGCTCGTCGTTGCCTGCCAGCAGCGCCTGCAGCGTATAGTAGTGTCCTTTCGCCTGAAAAATCTGATCGCCGGTGATACGGCCCAGCTGGCTGATCGCGCCATCACACGGCAGCGCCAGCAGCGAAGCGTCGGGATCGACAGGGCGGGCACCCTCTTTCAGCGGGCGGACAAAGAAGTCGTTGAATGTGCGATAGCTGCCGGTATGCGGCTTACTGGCTTCCGCCATATCAACTTTATAGAACCAGACGAAAGCATCAATGACCGCTTTGGTCAGCCAGCCACCGCGGCGACTGGCGCCCCAGCCGGCGAGTTCGGTCAGCGCCTTCTTGGGCAGAATATGATTCAGGCCGAGTTTAAAACGATCAAACACCGTTGCCTCCTGGCTTAATACCTGTGGTTTACGTAAAAAAGGGGGGCGGATTGTAGCAGCGCCCCGGTGAGTTAGCGACTATGTCGTTTTACCGATCAATCTTCATCGGCAGAAAAGTTTTTACGCGTTTTTACCTGCGCCATACTCTCCAGAATACGGTGGTAATTATCAAAGCGCGATGCGTTAATCAGGCCATTTTCTACCGCTTCGCGGATTGCGCAGCCGGGATCGGTATCGTGCTTGCAGTCGCGGAACTTACAGCTGCCGAGAAATTCACGAAATTCCACAAACCCGCGGGTAACCTGTTCCGGCTCAAGATGCCACAGGCCAAACTCACGCACGCCGGGCGAGTCAATCACATCGCCGCCGTGCGGGCAGTGATAAAGACGGGAGGCGGTCGTGGTGTGCTGTCCCAGGCCGGACACATCTGAGACATCATTGGTCAAAATCTCGCTGCCGGCGACGTCCAGCCCCAGCAGCCGGTTCAGCAGGCTCGACTTACCCACGCCTGACTGGCCGGCAAAAATACTGACGCGCCCGGTCAGTGCCGCTTCCAGATCTTTCAGACCATCCTGTGCGTAGCTGGAGACCATCAGCACGCGATAGCCAATATGGCGATAGATATCCATCTGTTCATCAACAAACGCGCGCGCGTCACTATCCAGCAGATCGATCTTATTGAGGACCAGTAATGGCTCAATACCCAGCGTTTCGCTGGCGACCAGATAACGGTCGATAATATTTAAAGAGAGCTCCGGCAGAATAGCTGACACGATCATGATCTGATCGATATTGGCCGCGATAGGCTTTACGCCGTCGTAAAAATCTGGCCGGGTCAGCACGGTTTTACGCTCGTGTACCGCTTCAACGATCCCTTTACCGCTATTTTCGTTCGCTGCGCGCCACACCACGCGATCGCCGGTAACCAGCGAGCGGATAGTGCGGCGGATATTACAGCGATGCACTTCACCCGCCTGGTCTTCGACATCTGCGTGCATGCCAAAGCGGCTGATCACCACACCCTCAGACGCATCGCCAAACAGGCTGTCATCAGGCTCCGGTTTTTCACTCCGTTGCTGCAGACGACGCTGATGGTTTGCGCTTACGCGACGTTGTTGACCCTTCGACAGTTTATTTTTGCTCACGCATCCTCTCACGCTTTCGCCAGGCTTCGCCCCGCTGGGCAAAACGTCTATGATACACCTTAACGCGGTCGAATGACGACACTGGTAACGGATGGAAAATAGATGACAGCTGGAAACGAAAATAACCTGATCTGGATCGACCTTGAAATGACCGGACTCGATCCGGTACGCGATCGCATTATTGAGATCGCGACTATCGTCACGGACGCAAACTTAAATATTCTTGCAGAGGGGCCGGTGCTGGCGGTGCATCAGTCTGATGAGCAGCTGGCCCTGATGGATGAGTGGAATGTGCGTACCCATACCGGCAGCGGTCTGGTAGAGCGGGTCAAAGCGAGCCAGCATAACGATCGCGCGGCTGAGCAGGCCACGCTGGCGTTTCTTCAGCAGTGGGTACCTGCTAATACCTCACCTATTTGCGGCAACAGCATCGGCCAGGATCGCCGCTTTCTGTTTAATTATATGCCGGAGCTGGAAGCTTACTTCCATTACCGCTATCTGGATGTCAGCACCCTGAAAGAGCTGGCGCGGCGCTGGAAGCCACAGATTCTGCCAGGCTTTAAAAAAGCGGGTACACACCAGGCGCTGGATGATATTCGCGAGTCGATTGCGGAACTGGCGTACTATCGCGAGCACTTTTTACAGCTGTAACGGCCTGAAATGCGCAGTAAAGCATCATTTTGTCGATTAAATCAGCAAACGCGCTGAAAGCGCAAAATTTTGCGATAAGAGGCTTGCGGCAAAAACGAATTCTCGTATAATGCGCACCCCGTACCGATGAAGAATTTCGTGTGGTGCGCAGCAGTAAAGTATCAGCGTTTATCCCCAGCGTGCAGGTTGCGCCGGTTCAGATAATCGCAATGATGATGCGGGAATAGCTCAGTTGGTAGAGCACGACCTTGCCAAGGTCGGGGTCGCGAGTTCGAGTCTCGTTTCCCGCTCCAGATTTAAAGATGTAGTCAGATACCAATATCAGATGTTTTGCTTTGCCGCGTAGCAGCAGGGTGAATATCAACGATAATGCGGGAATAGCTCAGTTGGTAGAGCACGACCTTGCCAAGGTCGGGGTCGCGAGTTCGAGTCTCGTTTCCCGCTCCAGAATCTGTTTTGTAGTAACCTCTTTGCGGGAATAGCTCAGTTGGTAGAGCACGACCTTGCCAAGGTCGGGGTCGCGAGTTCGAGTCTCGTTTCCCGCTCCAGTTTTCTTATTCACGATTGTTTCCTGCCTGCGGGCGCTATCAGACATTAAGCACTGCGTTTGTTCCTTTTGCAGCCTGCGTTGTTCTGATCATTACACACGCTGTGTCAGCGTCGATATTGCCGATGGTTTGCTGCATACCGCTGCAAGTTATCCACAATTTGCCCGCGCCTGAAAGGCGGCGTTATACCCACTATGCAAAACCCTTTTGAACAGAGTTATCCACAAGCTCTGGCTCGACCCCTGCGCGTTATCTGGTGAATATAAGTTTACAAATGCTGTGTAAGTGTTTGTTTAACATAGCTAAATTAGTATTTCATTATGTTAATGAGCGCTATAGACCACAGGCGCCCCCACGTCACTGTTTTTATGAAAAAATCTTATGCACAGCGTGTGGACAAACCTGTGTGCAGCAGGAGCGCTCAATCATGCATCACGCGTCAGGCCCTTTTCCACGGCGCGTACTAAACGCAGCGTTTTCGCAGGCTGTACCTCAATAACCTCCGCTGCGCGCTTCTGCTGCTGCTGATCCAGTGCCCAGTCAATATGCTCATCCAGCAACGGATGCTCGCCACGCCGCTGTTGCAGCGCTGCTACGCATTCGGCTGACCAGGGCGCATTACCCAGCGCCACGGCAATATTGCGCAGCCAGCGCAGATGACCAATTCGCCGAATTGCTGAACCTTCCGTTACGCGCAGAAAGCGCGCCTCATCCCAGCCAAACAGCGCTGTCAGCTCTGGTGCATGCAGCACCGCACGCGGTGAAAAGTCCGCTTCATCCGTCAGCTGACTGTAGCGATTCCAGGGACAGATCAGCTGACAGTCATCACAGCCATAAATACGGTTGCCGATCAGCGGACGAAACGCTTCAGGGATCGCACCTTCCAGCTCAATGGTGAGATAAGAGATACAGCGCCGCGCATCCACGACATAAGGTTCCACAATGGCACCGGTCGGACAGATTGTCAGGCAGGCGACGCAGCGGCCACACTGCTCCTCCTGGGGAGCATCAACCGGCAGCGGCAGATCGATCAACAGTTCACCGAGGAAAAACCATGAGCCCGCTTCGCGATTAAGGATCAGCGAATGTTTTCCGGTCCAGCCAAGCCCCGCTTTCGCTGCCAGCTGGCGCTCCATCACGGGAGCAGAATCCACAAACGGGCGAAAATTGAGTTCGCTGCAGTGTGACTGGATCATTTCTCCGAGCTTTTTCAGGCGATTGCGTAATACTTTGTGATAGTCGCGACCCAGCGCATAGCGGCTGACGTAGCCAAGCTGAGGATTTTTCAGGGTCCGGGCAAAAGCCGCTTTTGCGGGCAGATAGTTCATGCGGACGCTGATCACCCGCAGCGTGCCGGGCAGCAGTTCATGCGGACGCGCACGCATCATGCCGTGGCGCGCCATCCATGCCATCTCACCGTGATACTGCTTGTCCAGCCACGCCTGAAGCTTTGGCTCTTCGGCACGTAAATCGGTATCACAGATGCCAACCTGCTGAAAGCCGAGATCGCGCCCCCACTGTTTAATCTGTTGAGCAAGCTGTTGAAGATCGAGAGGATATGACATGAGAAACCAGGCAGTTGATGCAAACGCACGCAGTTTACCACACTCTGTCTGGCCTGCGCAGGCCATGGCGCAGCTGGAGCAGGAGGCAGCTGACAGCCTGGGAGTGACGTTGTATGAACTGATGCAGCGCGCCGGTCAGGCGAGCTTTACGCTGGCGCGTCAGAGCTGGCCTGAGGCAAAACACTGGCTGATCCTGTGCGGCCATGGCAACAACGGCGGTGATGGCTACGTCATTGCGCGACTGGCTCAGGCAGCGGGCATTGCAGTCACGCTGCTGGCGTGTGAAGGCAGCAGGCCGTTGCCTGACGAAGCACGACAGGCGCGCGAAGCCTGGCTGGAGGCGGGTGGCGAGATCCATGCTGCAGACAGCGTATGGCCGGAGCCGGTCGATTTGATTGTGGACGCGCTGCTGGGCACCGGCCTCAGCCGTGCGCCTGCGGCACCGTATACAACATTGATTGAGGCGATCAATCAGCATACCGCGCCGGTACTGGCTATTGATGCGCCATCCGGCTTGCTGGCGACAACCGGTGTCACGCCGGGTGTGGCGGTCGTCGCCAGTCGCACACTGAGTATGATCGCGCTGAAGCCGGGTCTGCTGACGGGAAAAGCACGCGATCATGTTGGTGAGCTGCACTGCGATACGCTGGGCCTTGATGCCTGGCTCAGCGGGCAACAGGCGCCTGTCCGGCGCTATGCAGCGGAGCATCTGACGCACTGGCTCAAACCGCGTAAAGCAACCTCGCATAAAGGCGATCACGGGCAGCTGCTGATTATTGGCGGCGACAGCGGAACCGCTGGCGCGATCCGTATGACCGGTGAGGCGGCACTACGCAGCGGCGCCGGACTGGTACGCGTGCTGACGCAGGCTGATAATATCGGGCCGCTTATTACCGCGCGCCCTGAGCTGATGGTTGATGCATTTACGCCTGAAAAACTGCACAACGCGCTGGCGTGGGCGGATGTCGTGGCGATTGGACCGGGCATGGGACAGCGCGACTGGGCACAGCAGGCGCTGCAGCAGGTTGCTGCCAGTGAAAAGCCGATGCTTTGGGATGCAGATGCGCTTAACCTGCTGGCAATCAATCCCGATAACCGTCAGAATCGCATCATTACGCCGCATCCCGGCGAAGCGGCCCGGCTGCTGGGGGTGAAAACCAGTGAAATTGAGCACGATCGCCTGCAGGCCGCGCAGACGCTGGCACGGCGCTATGGCGGGGTAGTGGTCCTGAAAGGCGCCGGGACGGTCATTGCCAGTGCCGCAGGAGACGTCGCGATTGCTGATGTGGGTAACGCCGGTATGGCATCGGGCGGCATGGGCGATACGCTGAGCGGTATCATTGCAGCACTGCTGGGCCAGCAGCTTTCGCTATTTGAAGCAGCCTGTGCGGGCTGCGTGGTACACGGCGCAGCGGCAGATGCAGTTGCCCGCCATCGCGGAACGCGCGGTATGTTAGCCACTGATTTGTTTGAACAACTGTGGCAGTTTGTTAATCCAGAGATGATGCAACAATAACGCATGAAAACCTGTGTAATTTCTTTGCCCGATGAGGCGGCAACCCTGAAACTGGGTGCGCAACTGGCCCGCGTTTGCAGCAGCGCGGCCGTCATTTATCTGTACGGTGACCTGGGAGCAGGTAAAACGACGTTCAGCCGCGGCTTTCTGCAGTCGCTCGGTCATCAGGGCAATGTTAAAAGCCCGACCTATACGCTGGTTGAACCCTATGAGATAGGAACACGCACCCTCTATCATTTTGATCTCTATCGCCTGGCCGATCCGGAAGAGCTGGAATTTATGGGTATCCGCGACTATTTCAGCGGTGAGGCACTCTGTCTGATTGAATGGCCGCAGCAGGGCGCAGGCTTTCTGCCCGAGCCCGATCTGTCACTGACGCTGCGTTACGCAGAAACGGGCCGCGAAGCAGAAATCACTGCGGTTTCCGCCAGGGGTGCCGCGCTGCTTGATCAGATGCAGCAGGGAGATCCGGCATGAGGGCACGGATAAAAAGCATCTTGCTGGCCGTGCTCTGCCTGTTTTCCGCTACGTCATTTGCCGCCACGCTTTCAGATATCAAAGTTGAGAACGGCTCGAATCAGGCGACGGTGACGCTCAGCTTCAACGGCCAGCCGGTATACGGTTTTTTCCCGCTGCATAACCCTAACCGTGTAGTGCTGGATATTCGTCAGAGCGGCACCATAAAAGGATTGCCGCTGAGCTTCAGCGGTGAAAATATCGTTCAGCGCATTCGCAACAGCCAGCCCAAAGATGCTCAAAGCATCCGGCTGGTATTTGATCTTAACCAGACGACCAAAACCCGCGCGGCGACACAGCGTGACGGGAATAACTATCGCGTAGTGTTTACGCTGCGCGGCACGCAGCCGGTGAACCGCAGCAGTGCCGCAGCCGCACCGGTTACCGCTGCGCGCCAGAGCGCCAGCATCGCCAGCAGCCAGGGCAATCCGTTTGACGGGAATCCGGTCACTTCAGTGACCAACAGCAACACCACAACACGCCCGGGCGGAGCGGTTATCCTGAACGACGCGGTGATTGTGGCGATTGACGCCGGCCATGGCGGGCAGGATCCGGGCGCGATGGGGCAGCGCGGCCTGCGGGAAAAAAACGTCACTATCGCCATTGCACGCAAGCTTAAAGCGCTACTGGATCGGGACCCGATGTTTAAACCGGTGCTGACGCGCAACGGTGATTACTTTATCTCGGTCATGGGGCGCTCAGAGGTTGCCCGTAAAGAGAACGCCAATTTGCTGGTGTCGATCCACGCCGATGCGGCGCCAAACCATTCGGCAACGGGCGCTTCTGTCTGGGTTTTGTCGAACCGGCGTGCCAATAACGAAATGGCAAACTGGCTGGAGCAGAAAGAGAAACAGTCTGAGCTGCTGGGCGGGGCGGGCGATCTGCTGGCGAACAGTCAGGCCGATCCCTATCTCAGCCAGGCCGTGCTGGACCTGCAGTTCGGGCATTCGCAGCGCGTTGGCTATGACGTAGCGGTCAAAGTTCTGCAGCAGTTACGCGGCATTACGCCGCTGCATAAACGGCTGCCGGAGCACGCCAGCCTTGGCGTGTTGCGTTCACCTGATATTCCATCTTTACTGGTTGAAACCGGCTTTATCAGTAACGCCGGGGAGGAGCGGCTGCTTGGCAGTAGTGCGTACCAGGAAAAAATTGCACAGGCGATCCATAAAGGCCTGCGCAGTTATTTCCTCGCACATCCGTTACAGTCCGTCCCAAAGCAGGAAAACCGGCCGCTGGACAGCGTGCCAGCGGTTAGCGTCGCCAGCAATCCGGCCAGCGGAACCGTACAGTATACGGGCGTGACGCAGCGCCATACGGTAACGCGCGGCGAAACGCTGTCAGGTATCGCCGCGAAGTATGGGGTCAGCATGGCAACGCTGCGCGAGCTTAATAAGCTGAAGCGCGACGTGGTCTGGGTGGGGCAGCGCCTGAAAGTACCAGCCGGCAGTCGCGTCAGCACTACGGCTGCACGTCCGGCGCGCCACAAGGTGGTACGCGGTGATTCACTGACGGCTATTGCCGTGCGTTACGGCGTAAGCCCGAAAGCGATCATGCAGGCCAATAATATGAAGTCAGACAATGTGATGCTGGGGCAAAATTTAAAAATTCCTCAATCCTGATCGCTGGCCTTCGGGCCAGCAAGCGACATACAAGGATCACCACCATGCCTATACAAATTTTACCACCGCAGCTGGCAAACCAGATTGCCGCGGGCGAAGTGGTTGAGCGTCCGGCATCGGTTGTAAAAGAGCTGGTGGAGAACAGCCTTGATGCCGGCGCAACGCGTATTGATATTGATATTGAAAAAGGCGGAGCCCGGCTTATTCGCATCCGCGATAACGGCTGCGGTATTCCCAAAGCTGAGCTGGCGATGGCGCTGGCACGCCACGCCACCAGTAAGATTGCGTCGCTGGACGATCTGGAAGCGATCGCCAGCCTTGGCTTTCGCGGCGAAGCGCTGGCCAGCATCAGCTCGGTTTCTCGCCTGACGCTGACCTCACGCACGGCCGATCAGCAGGAAGCGTGGCAGGCTTACGCCGAAGGGCGTGACATGCAGGTCACCGTTAAGCCGGCGGCCCATCCGGTGGGCACCTCGCTGGAGGTGCTGGATCTGTTCTACAACACGCCGGCCCGGCGTAAATTTATGCGCACGGAAAAAACGGAGTTTACCCATATTGATGAGGTGATCCGTCGCATTGCGCTGGCGCGTTTTGATGTCGCCATTTCGCTGACGCACAACGGCAAACTGGTGCGTCAGTACCGCGGCGTGTCGCAGACGTCGCAGCAGGAAAGACGTCTGGGAGCGATCTGCGGTACGGCATTTATGCAGCATGCGCTGCGCATTGACTGGCAGCATGACGATCTCGCGCTGCGCGGCTGGGTAGCCGATCCGGCTGGCGCACGGCAAATCCCCGATTTGCAATATTGCTATGTTAACGGCCGTATGATGCGCGACAAGCTGATCAATCATGCTATCCGACAGGCCTGGCAGGCTCAGGGTGGCGACGATCAGCAGCCTGCCTATGTACTCTACCTGGAGATCGACCCGCATCAGGTTGATGTCAACGTTCATCCCGCCAAGCATGAAGTGCGTTTTCACCAGTCACGGCTGGTGCATGACTTTATCTGGCAGGGCGTGATGAGCGTGCTGCAGGCGAGCCGCAGGCCGGCGCTGCCGGACGTTGCTGCAAAAGAGCCCGCTGCACAGTGGCAGCCAGAGAACCGGCAGGCTGCCGGCGGCAACCATTTTGCTCAGCCTGCTGCTGCACCGCACCGTCCTGATGATGACACCGCCGCCAGCCGTCGCGACAATGCTCCCGCCCGCAGCGGAAGCGGAAGCGCAGGCGCAGGCGCAGGCGCAGGCTGGCAGCATAAAGAGCCTGCGTACCGCGCCCGTGAGGGGGCCGCCTATCAGCAGCTGCTGAAAACGCCATCCGGACCAGCACCGGCACCGGCACCAGCTGCACCACAGACGACGCGTCAGACCACGCATCAGGCCACGCCCGAGACACCGCTGGCAGCACATGCACAGAGCTTTGGCCGCGTGCTCAGCGTCGTACGCGAACGCTATGCGCTGCTGGAGCGCGGCCCGGCACTGCAGCTGCTCTCGCTGCCTGTCGCATCGCGCTGGCTAAAACAGGCGCAGCTTCAGCCAGGAGAAGAAGGTCTTAAGCCGCAACCGCTGCTGATACCGGTACGGCTGAAAATTGCCGCCAGCGAGCAGGAGGTCATTACCACCCGGGCGGCGCTGCTGCAGCAGATGGGCATAGATTTACAACGGGATGGGCAGCACGTCACCCTGCGCGCGGTGCCTTTACCGTTAAGAACACAAAATTTACAAATCTTGATTCCAGAACTGTTAGGCTACCTGGCCCGGCAGCAAGAGGTATCTGCGTCCATGCTGGCCCAATGGCTGGCACGTCGTGAGGATGCAGAGGAGCCACACTGGAATCACTCGCAGGCGATTGCGCTACTGGCGGAGCTGGAGCGGCTCTGTCCGCAGCTGCTGAAATCGCCGCCTTCAGGTCTGTTACAGACGTTAGAGATTGAGAGCGCGATTAACGCGTTGAAGCATGAGTGAACTAAACCAGGCTGGCCGGCCAAAGGCGATTTTTTTGATGGGGCCAACCGCCTCCGGCAAAACTGCACTGGCGATTGCATTGCGCCAGCAGCTGCCGGTAGAGCTGATTAGCGTTGACTCCGCCCTGATCTATCGCGGGATGGATATAGGAACGGCAAAACCTTCGGCTGAAGAGCAGGCGCTGGCTCCTCACCGTCTGCTTGACATACGCGATCCGGCAGAGAGTTATTCTGCCGCTGAATTTCGTCGCGATGCGCTCGCTGAAATGGCGGAGATTACCCGGGAAGGTAAAATTCCGCTGCTTGTTGGTGGAACCATGCTCTATTTTAAAGCGTTGCTTGAAGGATTGTCGCCGCTGCCCCCGGCCGATCCACAAGTACGTCAGCAAATAGAGCAAACGGCGGCTGAACAGGGGTGGGAAACCCTGCACCGCCAGCTGTGTGAAATCGATCCGGTCGCCGGCAGTCGTATTCATCCGAATGATCCGCAGAGACTTTCGCGAGCACTGGAAGTTTTTTTTATTTCGGGTAAAACTTTAACGGAACTGACAAAAACGTCCGGTGAAGCGCTACCCTACGATGTGCACCAGTTTGCGATCGCTCCGGCGCATCGTGAAATGCTGCACCAGCGCATTGCATTGCGTTACGACCAGATGTTAGCGTCAGGCTTTGAGGCGGAGGCTCGCGCCCTTTTTACGCGAGGTGATTTGCATACGGACATGCCTTCCATTCGTTGTGTCGGTTATCGCCAGATGTGGTCTTATCTTTCAGGTGAAATCAGTTACGACGATATGGTTTATCGGGGAATTTGCGCCACCCGGCAGTTAGCCAAGCGCCAGATGACCTGGTTACGAGGCTGGGAGGGTGTGCACTGGTTAGACAGTGATGCGCCTGAAACAGCCCGCGACACGGTACTTCAGGTAGTTAGTGCTAAGCAGGGCTGATTGTGTACAATTGATCGGTTAGCGTGCGCAAATTTTTACGTAGTTTTTCTGAACCACGGTTCTTAAGTAACAAACAACAAGCATATAAGGAAAAGATAGAATGGCTAAGGGGCAATCATTACAAGACCCGTTTCTGAACGCACTGCGTCGTGAACGTGTTCCGGTTTCGATTTATCTGGTGAACGGCATTAAGCTGCAGGGACAAATTGAGTCTTTCGATCAGTTCGTTATTTTACTGAAAAACACAGTGAGCCAGATGGTGTATAAGCACGCCATCTCTACCGTGGTTCCTTCGCGTCCGGTTTCGCATCACAGTAATAATGCGGGCGGCGGCGGTAGCAGTAACTACCACCACGGCGGAAGCAATCAGAGCGCTCAATCGCAGCCACAACAAGACGGTGATAGCGCAGAGTAAGTTTGCGTAGCCGTAAAGCCAGGGCCGGGGAGCAATCAGGTTTTCCCGTCCTGGTTATTTTATTTTAGCGAGGTTATAGCTTGTTTGACCGTTATGATGCCGGTGAGCAGGCCGTACTGGTACACATCTGGTTCTCCCAAGACAAAGAGCTGGAAGATTTGCAGGAGTTTGAAACTCTTGTCTCTTCTGCGGGCGTCGATGCACTGCAGGTCATTACCGGCAGTCGTAAAGCGCCACATCCCAAATATTTTGTCGGTGAAGGAAAGGCAGTTGAAATTGCCGATGCGGTAAAAGCGAGTGGAGCATCGGTCGTATTATTCGATCATGCCTTATCTCCTGCTCAGGAACGTAATCTCGAGCGTCTGTGCGAATGTCGTGTTATCGATCGCACCGGCTTAATTCTCGACATCTTTGCGCAGCGCGCCCGTACCCATGAAGGGAAATTACAGGTCGAGCTGGCGCAGCTACGCCATCTGGCCACCCGCCTGGTGCGCGGCTGGACACACCTTGAACGTCAGAAAGGCGGCATCGGACTACGTGGACCCGGTGAAACTCAGCTGGAAACTGACCGGCGCTTGCTGCGCGGTCGCATCAGCCAGATCCTGTCGCGGCTTGAGCGCGTTGAAAAGCAGCGTGAACAGGGACGTCAGGCGCGTGCCAAAGCTGATGTGCCAACTGTCTCGCTGGTGGGTTACACCAACGCCGGAAAATCCACCCTGTTTAACGCGATAACGTCTGCCAATGTGTATGCGGCGGATCAGCTGTTTGCCACGCTTGATCCGACCCTACGCCGTCTCAACGTCGCCGACGTTGGCGAAGTGGTGCTGGCAGACACCGTAGGGTTTATTCGCCATCTTCCGCACGATCTGGTTGCGGCGTTTAAAGCAACGCTGCAGGAGACCCGACAGGCAACACTGCTGCTGCACGTGATCGATGCCGCTGATTTGCGCGTCACCGACAACATTGATGCTGTGAATGAAGTGCTGGCTGAGATTGAGGCGGATGAGATCCCGTCGCTGCTGGTCATGAACAAAATCGATATGCTGGATGGGTTTGAACCGCGTATCGACCGCGATGAAGAGCAGCGCCCGACGCGCGTGTGGCTCTCTGCGCAGAACGGCGTCGGTCTGGAGCTGTTGTGGCAGGCGCTCTCAGAACGACTGGCAGGTGAGATTGCGCAGTATGAACTGCGATTGCCGCCTGAAGCAGGACGCCTGCGCAGCCGCTTTTACCAGCTGCAGGCGATTGAGAAAGAGTGGAATGAAGAAGATGGCAGTACGGGTTTGCAGGTGCGTATGCCAATTGTTGACTGGCATCGCTTATGCAAACAGGAGCCGTTGCTAACCAGTTATATTGTTTGATATTGCCCAAACGCCTTTATCTGACACATGAGAATGATGCTGTAAGTATGATTGCAGGTTGTATGCGCCGGAACACGGTTTTGCGGGCGCAACAACCACTGCGCGACTGACCGGATGCTTACCTCTGTAGCGGTCCGGCGACGGGCAGGCAGTTTACCGCGCGGCAGCAGGCGACGTGAAAGGTAAAACACGTAAATACAATAAATGGAGTAGAAACATGGCGTGGAATCAGCCCGGAAATAACGGACAGGACCGCGACCCGTGGGGAAGCAGCAATAATCAAGGCGGCAACTCTGGGGGGAATAAAGGAGGGCGCGAGCAGGGGCCTCCCGATCTGGATGATATCTTCCGTAAACTGAGTAAAAAACTCGGCGGACTGGGCGGTGGCAAACAGAACGATAACGGTCAGCGCAGCGGCGGTAGCGGTGGCAAACTGGTTGGCATTGTAGGCGCAGCCGTAGTGATTATCTGGGCGGCCAGCGGGTTCTACACGATCAAAGAAGCTGAGCGCGGCGTTGTTACCCGCTTTGGCAAATTCAGTCATCTGGTTGAGCCTGGCCTCAACTGGAAACCGACATTTATCGATAACGTACGCGCCGTTAACGTTGAAGCGGTTCGTGAGCTGGCTGCATCAGGCGTCATGCTGACATCAGATGAAAACGTGGTACGCGTTGAGATGAACGTCCAGTATCGCGTGACCGATCCGGAGCGCTATCTCTATGCAGTGACCAGCGCGGATGACAGTCTGCGTCAGGCCACTGACAGCGCGCTGCGTGGCGTGATTGGTCGCTCCACCATGGATCGCATTCTGACCGAAGGGCGTACCGTGGTGCGCAGCGATACACAGCGTGAGATTGACGAAACGATTCGCCCCTACAATATGGGGATCACTCTGCTCGACGTAAACTTCCAGGCGGCGCGTCCACCGGAAGAGGTAAAAGCCGCGTTTGACGATGCGATTGCCGCACGTGAAAACCGTGAGCAGTATGTGCGTGAGGCAGAAGCCTACGCTAACGAAGTGCAGCCGCGTGCCAACGGTCAGGCGCAGCGTATTCTTGAAGAAGCGCGAGCGTATAAAGAGCGTACCGTACTGGAAGCGCAGGGTGAGGTTGCCCGTTTTGCGCGTCTGCTGCCGGAGTATAAGGCGGCCCCGCAAATTACCAAAGAGCGTCTCTATATCGAAACCATGGAACGCGTGCTGAGTCATACGCGTAAAGTGCTGGTTAACGATCGTGGCAACAACCTGATGGTACTGCCGCTGGATCAACTGCTGCGCAACGGCCAGTCAGGCAGCCAGAGCGGTCAGAACAACACTAACCTGATGAAATTGCCTTCATCGCCAGGCAACAGTGCCGATCGTAACGGTAACTCATCTTATAGTCCGGACAGCATCATGGACCAGCGTCGCGCAAATGCGCTGCGCAACGATAGCCAGCGTGAAGGGAGGGAGTAACCGATGCGTAAGCCAATCATCGCCGTAATTATCGTAGTGCTGGTGGTGCTGTACGCGTCACTGTTTGTTGTGCAGGAAGGCCAGCGCGGTATTGTGCTGCGTTTTGGTAAAGTCCTGCGTGACGACGAGAATAAGCCACAGGTTTATTCGCCGGGTCTGCACTTTAAAATCCCATTTATTGAAACCGTGAAATCGCTGGATGCGCGCATCCAGACCATGGATAACCAGGCCGATCGCTTTGTCACCAAAGAGAAGAAAGATCTGATCGTCGACTCTTATATCAAGTGGCGTATCAGCGACTTCAGCCGCTACTACCTGGCAACAGGCGGTGGCGATATTTCTCAGGCTGAAGTACTGCTAAAACGTAAGTTCAGCGACCGCCTGCGTTCAGAAATGGGCCGCCTGGATGTAAAAGATATTGTGACCGATTCGCGTGGCCGTCTGACCACTGACGTACGTGATGCGCTGAACACGGGCAGCGCGGGCAACGATGATGAAGTACAGACGCCGGCAGCGGATGATGCAATCGCCAGTGCTGCCGCGCGCGTTGAGCGTGAAACCAACAGCAGCGAGCCTGCGCCAAATCCAAACAGTATGGCGGCGCTGGGTATTCAGGTTGTCGATGTGCGCATCAAGCAGATCAACCTGCCAACTGAAGTCTCTGACGCTATCTACAACCGCATGCGCGCCGAGCGTGAAGCGGTTGCCCGTAGCCAGCGTTCACAGGGTCAGGAAGAGGCAGAAAAACTGCGTGCGCAGGCTGATTATCAGGTAACCCGTACGCTGGCTGAAGCCCAGCGTCAGGCGCTGATCTCGCGCGGTGAAGGGGATGGTGAAGCCGCCAAGCTGTTTGCTGATGCCTTCAGCCAGGATCCCGATTTCTACGCATTCATTCGCAGTCTGCGGGCGTATGAAAACAGCTTTGCTGATAATCAGGATGTCATGGTGCTGAGCCCGGATAGCGATTTCTTCCGCTATATGAAAGCACCGACTAACGTTTCACGATAAAAGTTGCTATAAAGCCGGGGCCGACACTGATGTCGGCCCTTTTTTTTGGGTAACGTATGAATTCAACTATCTGGATGGCGCTTGCGCTGGTGCTGATACTGGAAGGCGTGGGGCCGATGTTAATGCCGCGACTCTGGCGGCGTATGATACTTTCTCTGACGCAGCTGCCTGACCGCCTGCTGCATCGTTTTGGCGGTGGACTGGTGGTGGCGGGCGTGGTGATCTACTGCCTGTTCAGCCAGCACATGCAGGGCTAAGAATGCCGCTTGCCGGGTAAATTGTGTCTGTAAGGCTGCGCTTCCCCAACATGTTGTGAGCTGAACAAAACGCAGACAAAAAACAGCGCAAACGTGTGCTAAAAGTGCTGAAACTGTGAAAAACCGATGGTAGAATCCATTTTTAAGCAATCGGTGATTTTAGAAATGGGTAAGAACGTCGTCGTACTGGGCACCCAATGGGGTGACGAAGGTAAAGGTAAAATCGTAGACCTTCTGACTGAACGCGCTAATTATGTGGTGCGTTACCAGGGTGGCCACAATGCAGGCCATACACTTGTCATCAACGGTGAAAAAACCGTCCTCCACTTAATTCCTTCTGGCATCCTGCGTGAAAATGTTACCAGCATCATCGGTAATGGGGTGGTATTGTCACCTGAAGCGCTGATGAAAGAGATGAACGGTCTGGAAGCGCGCGGTGTGCCGGTACGTGAACGTCTGCTGATTTCTGAAGCCTGTCCGCTGATTCTGCAATACCACGTTGCAATGGATCTGGCGCGTGAAAAAGCGCGTGGTGCCAAAGCGATCGGTACAACGGGCCGCGGAATCGGACCTGCCTATGAAGATAAAGTCGCGCGTCGCGGTCTGCGGGTCAGCGACCTGTTCAACAAAGAAACCTTTGCGGTTAAGCTGAAAGAGATTGTTGATTTCTACAATTTCCAGCTGGTGAACTACTACAAAACAGATGCCGTTGACTACGAAAAAGTGCTGAGCGACGTGATGGCCGTAGCGGACATCCTGACCAGCATGGTGGTTGATGTATCCGATCTGCTGGACGGCGCGCGTAAGCGTGGCGATCTGATCATGTTTGAAGGTGCGCAGGGTACGCTGCTGGATATCGATCACGGCACTTATCCCTATGTAACCTCTTCTAACACCACCGCAGGCGGCGTGGCAACCGGCTCCGGTATCGGTCCGCGCTATGTCGACTACGTGCTGGGTATCGTAAAAGCTTACTCTACCCGTGTCGGAGCCGGCCCATTCCCGACCGAGCTGTTTGATGAGACCGGTGAGTTTCTCTGCAAGCAGGGCAATGAGTTTGGTGCGACTACCGGCCGTCGCCGTCGTACCGGCTGGCTTGATGCGGTTGCCGTCCGCCGTGCCGTACAGATTAACTCGCTTTCCGGCTTCTGCATGACCAAACTGGACGTGCTGGATGGTCTGAAAGAAGTTAAAATCTGTGTGGGCTACCGTATGCCGGATGGGCGTGAAATGACGACTACGCCGCTGGCAGCCGAAGGCTGGGAAGGTATCGAACCGATTTACGAAACCCTGCCTGGCTGGAGTGAAACCACTTTTGGTGTTAAAACCGTAGAGGGTCTGCCACAGGCTGCACGTGATTACATCAAACGTGTTGAAGAAGTAACCGGTGTGCCGGTTGATATTATCTCAACGGGCCCGGACCGTAGTGAGACCATGATTCTGCGCGATCCGTTCGACGCATAATCTTCTCAGGCCGGACATGCTCCGGCCTCTGTTTATCCGCTGTTTGCTTCCGCTCACTCTGTTTTTTCCTGCTCAGGACCACACGGGCATGAAAAAAGCGCTCCGGGTTTTTCCGCACTGGTTTATCATCATTGTTAATCGAAGCGCACGACTGGCGCTAAAACTAAAAAATCTGATGGTTTACTGAGGTATATGTGCAGCTAACAAGTTTTACCGATTATGGTCTGCGCGCACTGATTTACATGGCTACGCTGCCCGAGGGCAGGCAGACTAACATTACTGAAGTCACCGATACTTACGGCGTATCGCGTAACCATATGGTAAAAATCATCAATCAACTGAGCCGGGCCGGCTTTGTAGCTGCTACACGCGGCAAAAACGGCGGAATTCGTTTAGGTATGGACCCGGAAAAAATTATTATTGGCGATGTTGTCAGAAAGATGGAGCCGCTGCAGTTAGTCAATTGCGCAACCTGCGCCATCACGCCAGCCTGTCGCTTACGTAAAGCGCTCAGTGACGCTGTGCAGTTATTTTTGCAGGAGCTGGATAACTATACGCTGGCCGATCTGGTAAGAAACAACGATTCGCTCTACCACATCCTATTGTCCGAACCGCCGGTGGCAATCCACTCCAAATGACATCGGAGGAACCTAATGTCAAAAGATCCTTTTCAGGACAGAGAAGCTGAAAAATACGATAACCCGATCCCCAGCCGCGAATTTATTCTCGGGCTGCTGGAGCAGCGGGAAAAACCAGCCAGCCGCGAAGAGATTGCGGGGGCATTAAATATCACCAGTGAAGAGCAGCTGGAGGCGCTGCGCCGTCGTCTGCGTGCAATGGAACGCGACGGCCAGCTGGTCTTTACCCGTCGTCAGTGTTATGCGCTGCCGGAACGCCTCGACCTGCTGCGCGGTAAAGTCATCGGCCACCGTGACGGCTACGGCTTTTTACGCGCTGAGGGGCAGAAAGATGACTTCTATCTGTCCGCTGAGCAGATGAAATTTTGCCTGCATGGCGACGTGATCCTGGCGCAGCCAGGCGGGGCAGACCGTAAAGGTCGCCGCGAAGCACGCGTGGTGCGGGTCCTTGAACCGCGTAACAGCCAGATTGTCGGCCGCTATTTTACCGATGCCGGCACGGGCTTCGTGGTACCGGACGATAGCCGTCTGAGCTTTGATATTCTTATTCCGCAGGACGCCACGCTTGATGCCCGGATGGGCTCCGTTGTCGTGGTAGAGATTGTGCAGCGCGCCACGCGCCGCACCAAAGCTATCGGTAAAATCACCGAGATCCTCGGCGACAATATGGGCACCGGGCTGGCGGTTGATATGGCGCTGCGCACGCATGAAATTCCGCACACCTGGCCGGAAGAAGTCGAAAAAGAGATCGCAAAGCTGAAAGAAGACGTGCCGGAAGCGGCGAAGCAGGGGCGTGTCGACCTGCGTCAGCTGCCGCTGGTCACCATTGATGGTGAAGACGCCCGCGACTTTGATGATGCCGTCTACTGCGAGAAAAAACGCGGCGGAGGCTGGCGCCTCTGGGTGGCAATCGCTGACGTGAGCTACTACGTGCGGCCGGGTACGGCGCTGGATGACGAAGCCCATCAGCGCGGTACTTCAGTCTACTTCCCGTCTCAGGTTGTGCCGATGCTGCCGGAGATCCTCTCTAATGGCCTCTGCTCGCTGAATCCGCAGGTGGACCGCCTCTGCATGGTCTGCGAAATGACCATCTCTGCCAGCGGTAAACTGACCGGCTATAAGCATTATGAAGCGGTGATGAACTCGCACGCGCGTCTGACGTATAACAAAGTCTGGAATATCCTGCAGGGCAATCCTGAGCTGCGTGAGCAGTATGCGGCGCAGGTAAGACATCTGGAAGAGCTGTACTGCATGTATGAGGTGCTGGAAACCGCACGCGAGCAGCGCGGTGGCATCTCATTTGAAACCGAAGAAGCGAAATTTATCTTCAACGCTGAGCGCCGTATCGAGCGCGTTGAGCGCACGGTGCGTAACGACGCACATAAGCTGATTGAAGAGTGCATGATCCTCGCTAACATCGCGTCTGCCCGCTTTGTGGAGAAACACCAGGAGCCGGCGCTGTTCCGCGATCACGATCGTCCGAGCGAAGACAGCATCACCAGTTTCCGTACCGTCCTGAGCGAGCTGGGACTCAGCCTGCCGGGCGGCGCAAAACCGCAGCCTGTGGATTACGCCGAACTGCTGGATCAGATCGCCGATCGTCCGGATGCTGAGATGCTGCAGACCATGCTGCTGCGCTCCATGAAACAGGCGGTGTACGATCCGGAAAACCGCGGGCACTTTGGTCTGGCACTGGCTTCTTACGCCCACTTTACATCGCCTATCCGCCGCTACCCCGATCTGCTGCTGCACCGCGCGATTAAATATCTGCTGGCAAAAGAGCAGGGCATGGAAAACGGGATCACTACGGCAACCGGCGGCTATCACTATGATATGCAGCAGATGCTGCAGCTGGGTCAGCACTGCTCATTGACCGAGCGCCGCGCTGATGAAGCGACACGCGATGTTGCTGACTGGCTGAAGTGCGACTTCATGCAGGATCAGGTTGGCAACGTGTTCAGCGGCGTGATCTCCAGCGTGACCGGCTTCGGCTTCTTTGTGCGTCTGAGCGACCTGTTCATTGATGGCCTCGTGCATGTCTCTACGCTGGATAACGACTACTATCGCTTTGATGCCGTCGGGCAGCGTCTGATCGGTGAATCAGGCGGACGCACCTATCGTCTGGGTGATGCGGTGGAAGTGCGCGTGGAGGCGGTGCACATGGATGAGCGTAAAATCGATTTTGCCCTGATCTCCAGCAAGCGCGTGCCGCGTGGCGAAGGCAAAACCGCGCGGGAACGCGAGAAGCGCGGCGGCAAGCCGGCTACAAAGCGCCGTCGCGACGCGGGTAAAAAAGGTAACTTTGAACCGGATGCTGCTTTCCGTGGTGAAAAGAAACCGGCTGCTGCGCAGAAAAGTGAGAAAAAAGACAAAAAAGTCTCTGAAAAAACCCGTAAAATCGCCGCCGCCACGAAGGCTAAGCGGGCATCAAAGAAATAAAGCAGCGCAGCCTGATTGTCACCGGATTGTCCTGACGGGCAATCCGGGTACGATTTGCACGCTGTACAGGATGCGCCGCCGCGCGCATCCTGAACCCGGATCTCAGCGATCGCTGTTCTAACCCAATCTTGAGCAAAATAATGAGCGAAATAGTTTTTGGCATTCATGCCGTGCAGGCGCTGCTGGAGCGCGACCCCCAGCGTTTTCAGGAAGTTTTCATTCTCAAAGGGCGCGACGATCGCCGCCTGCAGCCGCTGATTGCCGCACTGGAAGCTCAGGGTATTGTAATCCAGCTGGCTAACCGTCAGTGGCTCGATGCGCAGGTAGAGGGCGGCGTGCACCAGGGCATCGTGGCCCGCATCAAACCGGGTAAAAATTATCAGGAGGGCGATCTGCCCGATCTGCTGCAGTCGCTGGAAAAACCGTTTCTGCTGATCCTCGACGGCGTAACCGATCCACACAACCTGGGCGCCTGCCTGCGCAGTGCTGATGCGGCGGGTGTTCACGCGGTCATCGTGCCGAAAGATCGTGCCGCACCGCTTAACGCCACGGCGAAAAAAGTCGCCAGCGGCGCTGCGGAAAACGTTCCGCTGATTCGTGTCACTAACCTGGCGCGCACCATGCGACTGCTTCAGGAATACAACATCTGGATCGTTGGCACCGCCGGTGAAGCCGATCATACCGTTTATCAGAGCAAAATGACCGGTCCGCTGGCGCTGGTCATGGGAGCTGAGGGCGAAGGTATGCGCCGCCTGACCCGCGAGCACTGCGATGAACTGATTAGCATCCCGATGGCAGGCAGCGTCTCTTCGCTGAACGTCTCTGTGGCGACCGGCGTTTGCCTCTTTGAGGCAGTTCGCCAGCGCCTGGCGTGATCGGCGCCGCAAATTATAAACAAGCGCTTTCCCCTCCTGTACGGCTCTCCTGAATAATTCAGACAGAGCAGGCTGCCAGCTGGTTACTCTGCCTGGCAGCCTCGTCGCTGTGATGCGTTATCATCAGGAGGCGCCATGTTCCATTCCACACATCACGTATTCAACCAGCCTCATCCTCTCTGCAACAGCAATTTGTTCACCCGCGACAGCGCGCTCTGCGACGCCGTCATGCGCGAAGGCGCGGCCTGGGACCAGGCGTGGCTGGCGTCGGTTGGTCTGCAGCTTGGCAGCGCTGAATCGCTGGAGCTGGGCCGGCTGGCCAACAGTGAACCGCCGGTACTGCAGCACTATGATGCGCGCGGTGAACGTATTGACGAGGTGCGGTTTCATCCCGCCTGGCATCTGCTGATGCAGGGCGTCTGCGCCAGCCGTTTACATAACCTCAGCTGGCAGCCCGATGCGCCCGCTCATGCCATGGTAGCGCGCGCGGCACGCTTTATCCTGCACGCACAGGCGGAGGCGGGCTCACTCTGTCCGGTCACCATGACGCACGCCGCGCTGCCTTTGCTGCAAGCGCATCTGCCTGCCCCCTACGCCGACTGGCGCGCTGGCCTGCTGAGCGACCGCTACGATGCCCATCATCTTCCCGGCGGTCAGAAGCGCGGCCTGCTGATTGGCATGGGGATGACTGAAAAACAGGGCGGTACTGACGTGCTGAGTAATACCACGCGCGCTGAACCCCTCGGCATACGTGCGCCAGGCGAACCCTGGCGCATTACCGGTCACAAATGGTTTTTCTCTGTACCGCAAAGTGATGCGCATTTGATTCTGGCCCACACCTCACGCGGCCTGAGCTGTTTTTTTCTGCCGCGACTGCTGCCCGACGGCACGCGTAATGCGCTGCGTATTGAGCAGCTGAAGGAGAAGCTGGGCAACCGCTCGAATGCCAGCGCTGAAGTGGAGTTTCAGGACGCCACCGGCTGGCTGATGGGCGAAGAGGGCGAAGGCGTCCGGCTGCTGTTACGCATGGGCGGCATGACACGCTTCGACTGCGCGCTCGGCAGCCACGGCCTGATGCGCCGCGCGCTGTCGGTGGCGCTGCATCATGCGCAGCAGCGGCAGGTGATGGGCAAGCAGCTCAGTGAACAGCCGCTGATGCGTCTTCAGCTGGCGCGTCAGGCGCTGCAGCTGGAGGCGCAGACTGCGTTACTGCTGCGGCTGGCCCGCGCGTGGTCAGCGCCCGCCAGTGAGACGGAGCGGCTCTATGCCCGGCTGTTTACACCGGTGGCGAAGTTTGCCATCTGCCGGGCCGGGATGCCGTTTGTGGCAGAGTGCATGGAGGTGCTGGGCGGTATTGGCTACTGTGAACAGAGTGAACTGCCGCGGCTCTATCGCGAGATGCCGGTTAACAGCATCTGGGAAGGGTCGGGCAATGTTATGTGTCTGGATATCCTGCGGGTAATGCAGCGCTACCCTGCAAGCCATGCGCTGCTGCAGCAGGAGTTTGACGCGGTGAAGGGCGCTGATCGTCATGTTGACCGCCGCTGGCGTCAGCTACGTCTGCAGCTGCGTCATCCGCATGAAGCGCAGGCGCGAGACATAGCGCAGGAACTGTTCTGGCTGGCGAGTGCGGCGATACTGCTGAAAGTAGCAGAACCGCCGCTGGCCGATGCGTGGTGCGCGCTTGCGTCTGGCAGACGCGGCGCGCGTGATCCGGATGATACGCTGAGCGCGCGTCTGCTACGGCGTGCCGGTGCTGTCTGAAGGCGCGCCGTAGAGAATGGCAGTGGCATACCACAAGCCAGGGAAGCTGGTTTCATCCAGCATCACAATCTGATAATAGACGGCCCCCGCCTGGCTGGCACGTGCGGCAATCGCGCGCTGTGCATCATCCGGTGAACCACGCGTCGATGCGCTGATGTTGCCCAGCTTCGGCAGCCCGGCGCTCTGTGCACGCGAAATCTCCTGAGGATGCGAGGCGGGTGGTGGGGGGGCCTGCGGGGTCGACTGCAGCGTTGAACAACCACACAGCACCAGACACAGCAGCAGTAACAAACGGGACATGATGGCTCCGGACGTGCAGGGAAGATAGCTAAAGTGTAAGCCATCTTCCCGCAATCATCAGTTATTAAGCCGGAACAGGCTGACCAGTGCCGTAAGGTGATGCCCTTTCTCGCTCAGATGCCGGGCGGTGCTCTCGGACTGCATCACCATATCGCTGCTCTGATGCGTCGCCTGGCCGATATGGTTCATGGCCAGGTTAACCTGACCGATACCCGCTGCCTGTTCCTGGGCTGCAATATTGATCTCATTCATCAGCGTTTTGACCTGCTCAAAATGCGTCACGATATGGCTCATATTGTCGCGCGTCTGCTCAGAGAGCGCGTGGCCCGCAGCAACCCGCTCAATGGATCGGGCGATCAGCGTATCGATCTCTTTTGCTGCGCTGGCGCTGCGCTGCGCCAGCGCCCGCACTTCGGCGGCGACGACGGCAAATCCGCGGCCATGTTCGCCCGCGCGCGCGGCTTCTACGGCTGCGTTCAGCGCCAGGATATTCGTCTGGAAGGCGATGGACTCAATCACATGCGTAATATCGGCAATGCTCTGCGACGCGACCCTGATTTCCGCCATGGTTTCCGCTGAGCGCGCCACAGTGGCGCCGCCCTGACTGACGGTACCGGCAGCCTCACTCATCAATGCCATCGCCTGGCGTACGTTAGCGGCGGTCTGCGCGACCGTGGCACCAAACTGCTCCATGCTGGCGGAGGTCTCTTCCACGCTGCTCGCCTGACGGCCAATCTGCTCGCTGATGGTGGCGCTGCCGGCTGCAATAGTATCGGTGCCGTCACTGATCTCCTGAGCCGCACCCCGCACCTGGCGCACCACTTTTTCCAGCCCGTCGCCAATGCCGTTAATGGCAGCAACCAGCTGACCGACCTCATCGCGTCGCGCTGAATCAAGATGCGCCTGCAGATTACCGGCTGCATACTCCTCAGCCAGATGGATCACCTGCTGCAGCGGGCGGGTAAGGGCGCGACGACAGTAAAACACAAAGCCGGCAGCAAACAGCAGTACCAGCGCCAGGCCGATAGCCATAAACAGATTGCGACTCTGCGTAACCGGAGCCAGCAACGCGGCACGGCTGACCTCACCGGCAATGACCCAGTCCCAGCCCGGCAGCTGCTGCCACGCCAGCAGCCGGGTTTCACCGGCGTCCTCAAAGCTGAGCAGCCCGGCGGGCTGGGTCAGCAGCTGCTGCTGTACCGTTTTGCTCCAGCGTGGCTGCTGGCCCTCAGCGTGGCGGTCAAACAGGTAGGTGCCCTGTTTGCTGCCCGGTGTACCGTTCAGCACAAAGAAGCTGCCGCTGTCACCGAGATGGCGTGCCAGCACTTTGTCGCGCATCAGCGCATACTGTGTATCGATTTTTACGCCGACAAATAAAATCGCAATGACGCTGCCGCTCTCATCACGCACCGGCTCATACTGGGTGATATAGTGATGGCCAAACAGCGTAGCCATCCCGCGCCATGTGGTGCCCTGCTGCACGCTGCGCCAGGCAGCGCTGCTGCGATCCAGCCGGGTGCCGATGGCGCGGCTGCCATCCTCTTTTTTCAGTGATGTCGCGATGCGTACGTAATCATCACCGTCGCGCACAAAGATGGTAGTCACCGCGCCGGTGCGCTCAAGGAAGTCATCCACGGCAAGCTGGTCAAGATTGAGTGTTTTCAGACCGGCACGCAGCACAGGTGTGCTCAGCTCGCCTGTCTGAATGCGGGTGCTCTCGTCACGGCTGAAACGTTTAGGTAAAAAGCTCTGGAATAGTCGGGTGTAGTTTTCTACCTCTTCAGAGAGCGTAGCGTTAAACAGTGTGGCCATTTCACGGATGCCCTGCACCTGATTCGTCATATCATCGGTAGCGAGCTGTTCCAGCTGACGGGCGGCGTTGTGACTCAGGGTGAATGTCAGGACAAACAGCACAATGGCGACGCTGAAAGACGTCAATACAGACAGCCTGACGCCAAGACTCAGGACGCTGAGAGAAAGACGCTTCATAAAATACCTGTTTTTAAAATGGGGGAGAACGATCAACGGCAGAAGCCGGCAAAGGTTTAGGGCGAATAAGCAGCGACGTTAATCTGCTAACGTGTCAGCAGAGAACAGGTACACTCGCTATCAGATGCACGCTATTCAGGAGCGTTACCGTGATTGAACTGACAACAGAGTCTCTGGCAGGAATTGAGTGTATTCATGCCGCACCCGCTGGTCAGCGGCAGACCCCGCTGCCCGTCGTTCTGTTTTACCATGGCTTTACCTCATCAAAGGAAGTGTACAGTTACTTTGCTGTGGCGCTGGCGCAGGCAGGATTTCGCGTCATCATGCCCGATGCAGAGATGCACGGAGCGCGTTATCAGGGTGACAGCGCGCTGCGGATGACGCGCTTCTGGGAGATTCTGCGACAAAATATTGATGAGCTGCCGCAGCTGGAGGCTGCGCTGCGTGGCAACAGCTGGATCGCCGGGCAGCGTTTTGCCGTGGCGGGGGCCTCAATGGGGGGGATGACGGCGCTGGGGGCCATGGCGCGCTATCCGCACATTCAAAGCGTCGGCTGCCTGATGGGATCCGGCTATTTCCGGCAACTCAGCGAGCAGCTGTTCCCGCCGCTGGTGGCGCAGACGCCTGCGCAGCAGCAGAGGCTTGCCGCGCGTCTGGCACCGCTGACCGCTTACGATCCTGCCACGCAGCTGGACCGGCTTGCCAGCCGGCCGCTGCTGCTCTGGCATGGCGAAGCGGATGAGGTAGTGCCCTTTGCTGAAACGCAGCGTCTGGCCGATGCGCTGCGCGCTGCGCAGCAGGATGGGCAGCTTACGTTCCTGTCTGAGCCGCAGATCGGGCATAAAATCACGCCCGCTGCGCTTACCGCCGTGGTGAATTTTTTTACGCGTCATCTCTGAGCGGCTGCCCGGCTGTTGCTTCGTGAGGCTGTACACAGCGGGGTTGCGCGCTGAAATTGCCTGCGTAGCACAAAAGGGCGGTTCAGCTGGCACGGCTGCAGCAAATTGGCGAAATGCCTGCTTGTGTTTGGTGCCTGACGCCAGTATGATTACGCGTCAATTTTTCAGCTGCATTCAGAGGTGTGTGTCATTTAACAATGATATGCAACCTATAACGTTCCTTGCTTCCATGGGCCGCAGCTGACCCTGACAGGAGGCTGAATAATCCGTAAGGAGCTATCGATGCGTCATTACGAAATCGTATTTATGGTCCATCCTGACCAGAGCGAACAGGTTCCGGGCATGATCGAGCGTTACACTGGTGCTATCACTGGTGCACAGGGCACGATCCACCGTCTGGAAGACTGGGGCCGCCGTCAGCTGGCTTACCCGATCAACAAACTGCACAAAGCTCACTATGTTCTGCTGAACGTAGAAGCGCCGCAGGAAGTGATCGACGAGCTGGAAACTAACTTCCGCTTCAACGACGCCGTTATCCGCAGCATGGTTATGCGCGTTAAGCACGCGGTAACTGAAGCTTCTCCGATGGTTAAAGCGAAAGACGAGCGTCGTGAGCGCCGTGAAGATTTCGCTAACGAATCGGCAGAAGAGTCAGATGCTGGGGATTCTGAAGAGTAATTCCCGATGACGGCAAATCAGCTGCGTCTGTCTGGCACGGTGTGCAAGACGCCAGTTCGAAACGTCAGTCCGTCAGGGATCCCACACTGCCAGTTCATGCTTGAGCATCGTTCTGTGCAGGAGGAGGCCGGGTTTCACCGGCAGGCCTGGTGTCAGATGCCGGTGATTATCAGCGGCAGCGCCCATCAGGCGATTACTCAACATATAACGGTCGGCACGCAACTCACGCTTACAGGTTTTATTAGCTGCCATCAGGCACGCAATGGCCAGAGCAAACTTGTGTTACATGCCGAGCAGATTGAATTGATAGATTCTGGAGACTAGCCAAATGGCACGTTATTTCCGTCGTCGCAAGTTCTGCCGTTTCACCGCGGAAGGCGTTCAAGAGATCGATTATAAAGATATCGCAACGCTGAAAAACTACATCACTGAAAGCGGCAAGATTGTTCCAAGCCGTATCACCGGTACTCGTGCTAAATACCAGCGTCAGCTGGCTCGTGCTATCAAGCGCGCGCGTTACCTGTCTCTGCTGCCGTACACTGATCGTCATCAGTAATCGGCAACTGTCCATTAACGACTTTAAGAGGATAAGGTAATGCAAGTTATTCTGCTTGATAAAGTAGCAAACCTCGGCAGCCTGGGTGATCAGGTTAACGTTAAAGCGGGCTACGCTCGTAACTTCCTGGTACCACAGGGCAAAGCTGTTCCTGCTACCAAGAAAAACGTTGAGTTCTTTGAAACTCGTCGTGCTGAACTGGAAGCCAAACTGGCTGACGTTCTGGCAGCTGCCAACGCACGTGCTGAGAAAATCAGCGGCCTGGGCACCGTTACCATCGCGTCTAAAGCAGGCGACGAAGGTAAACTGTTCGGTTCTATCGGTACCCGCGACATCGCTGATGCAGTTTCTGCAGCAGGTGTTGAGGTGTCTAAGAGCGAAGTTCGCCTGCCGAACGGCGTTCTGCGCACCACCGGTGAGCATGAAGTTGACTTCCAGGTTCATAGCGAAGTTTTCGCTAAACTGGTTGTGAATGTAGTTGCTGCATAATTTTATGCAGTGATGCGAAAACGCCGGCCTTGTGCCGGCGTTTTTGTTTGCGGCGTTTACTGAGCGCGGATAAAGCTGCCGTCGGGCTGACGGGTAAACAGCACCGGACCATTGCTGCCGTCAACGGTAAGCCCGGTTATCACACCATCGCCATTCTGGCGAATTTTCACCTGCTGACCGCTCTGCAGCGAGCTCAGCGGCGAGCCTTCCCCCTCCACACGCGCCATCGCAAATACATCATTAACCGGCAGATTATTGTCACGGAACAGCTGTGCCAGCGTCTGGCCCGAGGCTACGCTGTAGCTGCGCCAGGTGCCCTGCGCATCAATAGCCGGTTGGCTGTTTTGCGGCGCAGAAGCGCTGTTCTGGTTATCAGAAAGCTCCGCCTGCATGGGCACCTCTTTCGGCTGGCTCTCAACCGAACGCTCTACCGGATATTTTCCGTTGCTGGTTGGCCAGAGAAACGCCAGCAGGACAATCAGCAGGGCGATAACGATGCCCCGGCGATGAAGCGGCGGCAGGGGGTCCATCCAGCGTACATCATCCAGCAGGTGCCAGATGCGCTGCAGGGCAGCAGGCATGCGGGACGGGGTATCTGTGGCCATAGGTGGATCCTCCTCGCCAGCGGTTTTATGCAGTCTGGCTGGCAGCCAGCGTTGCAGCCAGGGTTTCAGCGTTCGCGTTGTGCGCGTCCGGCGACGTCGCGGGGCAATCTGGCCCATGTTATCTCTCTTGTTTTACAGTATGGGCAATGACAGCAGGAAGTGCCCGCCAGCATTGAAAAATTTGACCTGCGTATTGTTTCTGTTTCGTCGTCAAATGTCATCCCGCACCGCGTGAGATTTTACGCCAGCCGCGTGCGCTGCTATGCTGCCGGTTCACTTTTATCCGGGATTAAGGAATCAAGATGACGACCCCTTCATTTGACAGCGTCGAATCACAAGCAAGTTACGGTATCGGTTTACAGGTTGGCCAGCAGCTGCAGGAGTCTGGACTGCAGGGTCTGCAGCCTGAAGCGCTGCTGGCGGGTCTGCGCGACGCGCTGGAAGGGAACTCACCGGCGGTTCCGGTTGATGTGGTACACCGTGCGCTGCGCGAAGTCCACGAGCGTGCAGAAGGCGTGCGCCGCGAGCGCACCGAAGCGATGGCCGCCCAGGGTCAGCAGTTCCTTGAGCAGAATGCCCAGCGCGAAGGCGTCAGCACAACGGAATCAGGTCTGCAGTTTAGCGTGATCAAACAGGGCGATGGCCCGATCCCGTCACGTCAGGATCGCGTGCGCGTGCACTATACCGGTAAGCTGATCGACGGCAGCGTGTTCGACAGCTCCGTTGCCCGCGGCGAGCCAGCAGAGTTTCCGGTTACCGGCGTTATCGCAGGCTGGATCGAAGCGCTGACGCTGATGCCGGTTGGCTCAAAATGGGAGCTGACCATCCCGCACAACCTCGCCTACGGTGAGCGCGGTGCCGGCGCCTCAATTCCGCCATTCAGCACCCTGGTTTTTGAAGTTGAGCTGCTGGAAATTCTGTAATAGCTTCGCCGCCAGGGGCGCATAAATGCGCCCCCTACGAGTCGATGCAGGGGCGCCATTAATGGCGCCCTGGTTACGTGCGGGATTGAATGCAGGGGCGCCATTAATGGCGCCCTTGTTGCGTGCGGGGGCTGGAACCCGGGGCGCATAAATGCGCCAGGGGCGCATAAATGCGCCCCCTACGGGCGGGCCGGTGTACGGGCGCCATTAATGGCGCCCTGGTTGCATGCGGTGGCTGGAACCAGGGACGCACAAACACGGCAGGGGCGCATTAATGCGCCCCCTGTGGGCGGGCCGGTGTAGGGGCGGCATTAATGGCGCCCTTGTTGCGTGCGGGGGCTGGAACCAGGGACGCACAAACACGGCAGGGGCGCATTAATGCGCCCCCTGTGGGCGGGCCAATGCAGGAGCGCCATTAATGGCGCCCTGGTTGCGTGCGTGCGGGCGCAGGGTCAGGGGTGCTGTAAGTTCACCTGCCACACGGCAAAGCCCGTCTCGTCTGTGCCCACCGGCTTCATCGGATAGTCAGCGTATTGATTTATAAATTGCGTGGCTTTACTGCCCGGCGCTGTCTCAAAACGAATATCCAGCGGCGTCTCACTCTTAATGGGCGCTAAGCGCCAGTTATGGTCCGCCTGCGGCTGTACGGCACCCTGTTGCTGACTCTGGCTGCTGATATAGGCTGCCACTACGGCGCGATTCTCATCCGGCGAGGCAAAGGCGACAAACCGGTCGCCGGTGCCGGCAAACTTACCGCCCCAGGCGCGATAATTATTGGTTGCCACAAGAAAGGTTGCTGCGGGATCAACCGGCTTGCCCTGCCACGTGAGCTCACGGATACGCGAGGCGTTTTGATTGATCAGGGCACATTCGCTGTCGTAGCGGGCTGGCTGCGTCACATCAATCTGATAATTCACGCCATCTATCACATCAAAATTGTAGGTGCGAAAATCCCAGTTAATCAGCGACTGCGGTTTGCTGCTGTGCGGGTCAATCTGATTGAACTGCGCAGCTGAACACTCCAGCCACTCTTTTACCTGAGCGCCGCTCACTTTCATCACAACCAGCGTATTCGGATAGAGGTAAAGATCGGCGGCGTTGCGAAACGTCAGCTCACCTTTCTCAACCTCCACGTAGCTTGCAGGATCGTTTTTGCGGCCGCCTGCTTTAAACGGAGCTGCTGCCGACAGCACCGGCAGGCGTCCCAGATCGGGATCGCCCTGAATAAAGCGTTCGGTATAGGCACGCTGCGCGTTATTCACAATCTGCACGGTGGGATCGTCCTGCACCAGCGCCAGATAGCTGTACATCACATCTGCTGCTTTGCCGATCGGTTTAGCGACAAACTCGCGCGTGGCGCGATGATCGTCTGCCAGTACCGCAACCAGCGCGGGATCCTCTGCCGCCAGCGATCGCTTCGCCGCTGTGTCATAAATCGGACGCGCAGCGGCAGTACCCTGTGTCACCCGCCACGATCCCCGATCGTTGCTCAGCACCAGATCGACCACGCCAAGATGATCGCCCCACATTCCTGGCATCACGGCGGGTATGCCGTTCAGCGTCCCCTGAGCAATATCAGCGCCTTTGATCGCAGCAAACTCTTTTGAGGGGAATACCGCATGCGCATGACCGAACATGATTGCGTTAATACCCGGCACCTGGCTCAGATACCACACGGAGTTTTCCGCCATCGCATGATACGGCTCGCTGCTCAAGCCGGAGTGGGGAATCGCAACAATAACGTCAGCCCCTTTTGCGCGCATTTCCGGTACATAACGCTTTGCTGTTTCAGTAATGTCCTCAACCCGTACTTTGCCCTGCAGATTATTACGGTCCCATACCATAATTTGCGGGGGTACAAAGCCGATATAGCCGATTTTCAATGTGTGCTGAGCGCCGCTGCGATCGGTAACCGTGGTCTCTTTAATCAGATAGGGCGTAAACAGCGGCTTACCGCTGGCTTCATCAATGATATTGGCATTCACATAGGGAAAGCGTGCACCTGCCAGCGCGCGCTGCAGATAAGGAAGGCCGTAGTTGAACTCGTGGTTGCCCAGGTTGCCGACCGCGTAATCCAGCGTGTTCAGCGCCTTATAAACCGGATGCACCTCGCCTGGCTGCAGCCCTTTTGCCGCCATATAGTCGCCAAGCGGGCTGCCCTGAATGATATCGCCATTATCGACCAGCACGCTGTTTTTGCGCTCGGCGCGCGCCTGCTGAATCAGCGTGGCGGTACGTACCAGGCCAAACTTCTCTGTGGATTTATCTTTGTAGTAATCAAAATCCATCATGTTGCTGTGCAGATCGGTGGTTTCCAGAATACGCAAATCCACAGTAGCCGCCTGGGCGGTAGCGGCTGCCAGACACAGCGCCAGTAACGACATGTTCAGTCTGAACACGGCTCTCTCCTTGTTTACCAAATAGGCCTCTCAAAATAATGTAAAACCATGACAAATTATCAGTTCAATTTGTGATAGATATCGGGGTTTTGCTTTTTTCCCGCTACCGCAGGCGATTCAGCAATGCGCCATAGTTACCCTTTGCAATCTATGGTATTGATATTACGATCTATTATTGAACACGATGCCGGACAACAGACAGGCGGGGCTTTACCTGCCAGACTTTGAAGAGCAACAGTCCGGGTCGGAACGTGCATTTCTGCGAAAATGAGGTGAAGCATGTTAGAGAAAATTTGCCAGCTGGCGCGTGACGCAGGCGATGCAATTATGCAGGTCTACGACGGCGCGCAGCCGATGAACGTGACCAGTAAAGCGGATGATTCACCCGTTACCGCGGCGGATCTGGCCGCACATGATGTGATCATGCAGGGCCTGAAGACGATCTCGCCCGATCTGCCGGTGCTGTCTGAAGAGGATCCGCCAGCGTGGGCGATCCGTCAGCAGTGGCAGCGTTACTGGCTGGTTGATCCGCTGGATGGCACCAAAGAGTTTATCAAGCGTAACGGTGAATTTACCGTCAACATTGCCCTGATCGAGCAGGGTAAGCCGGTGATGGGGGTCGTTTATGCACCGGCGCTGGGCGTGCTCTATTCAGCGGCAGAGGGTAAAGCGTGGAAAGAGGAGGGGGGGCAGACCACCCGCATCCACGTGGTGGATGCCCGGCCACCGCTGGTCGTGGTCAGCCGCTCACACGCTGATAACGATCCGGAGCTGAAGGAGTACCTGGCGCATCTGGGTGAACACCAGACTACGGCTATCGGCTCATCACTGAAATTTTGTCTGGTGGCTGAAGGTAAAGCACAGCTCTATCCGCGCTTCGGGCCTACCAATATCTGGGATACCGGTGCAGGCCATGCGGTCGCCCTGGCGGCAGGTGCCCATGTGCATGACTGGCAGGGACGTACGCTTGACTATACACCGCGCGAATCCTTTCTGAATCCCGGCTTCCGCGTTTCGCTGTTTTAAGGCACCGGGAGGCATACGCCTCCCGTTCTTTACGGCTGCAGCAGAGAGTGAAGCAGCGTCATCACCTGTTTAACCTCATCCTGCGTCAGTGCGCCCTCTTTCGCGAAACGGACATGTGCCGTTTGATCCAGCACCACCACAGCCGAGCCTCCTTTTTCCAGCTGCCACGCTTTTCGCGCGCTGCCGTTACTGTCGATAATGAACTGCGACCACGGGAACTGCGCTTTATTACTTTCAATGCTGTTGCGTACAAACATACCGGTTCCCGGAATAGCATCGTCGGTATCGACCAGCGTGGTGGTCTGATAGCGATCGTGCGGTAATTGTGCCGCCTTAATCGCTTCAATCAGCGCTGCATTTTGCTCTTTGGCTGAAAGCCGTCCGGCGAGATGCAGGATCACCCGCACTTTGCCGCTTAGCTGAGCGCTGTTCCACGGCTGATAGCTGAATTTATCCTGCTGATACATCAGCTCGCCCCGATCGGGAATACCCACCGGCGGCACGCGCTCGCCGGTTTTAAAGACGTGGGCAGCAGCCAGACCAGGCAATAGCAGCGCGATCGCAAGCAGAGAGGGGGCCAGACGCATAGAATACTCCTTAGTGATCGGACCAGTGAGTCATATTATTGTCATGGTAAGCGCGGATGATGCGCCTGTCGTAAAAACCTGGCAGCTTTGCAACCTGTGCCACAAATCTGTAACCAACAAAGGTTTATACTGGATTTTGTGAGCTGAATGACAGAGTTGTCTGTAATGATGTGTCAATTCAGTAAAAAATTCATGTTTCCGGAACCCGGATCAAAAATCCTGTTCTATATTTAGGCCTCATTTGCGCTTCATGAGTTCGTATACCCATTTGGCAACGGCGAAGCGTATTACATCTGTTCAGGAGTTAAACAGCATGAAGATCTTCCAGCGATATAATCCGCTGCAAATTGCGAAATATGTCAAAACGCTATTTAAAGGAAGGTTGTATATCAAGGATGTCGGCGCGTTTGAGTTTGATAAAGGCAAAGTCATTTTGCCACGCGTTAAAGATAAACAGCACCTTAGCGTGATGTCAGAAATTAATCGCCAGGTGCTGCGGCTGCAGGCTGAGTACAACTAAGCGTTAAAATCAGGCAGTAAAAAGGGCGCCGCGGGCGCCCTTGATGTTTCTGCTACTTTCGTTCTGAATCAGCTCTGTCCGAACCAGAACCTCTCTTTATGAAGACAGTGACGGATTTTCATCATCACTGGTTTTTACGCTCAGCGCCGGCGGGCGTTCATCAATACGCGTGACCAGCAGCTGGTCGATACGGTAACTGTCGATATCCACCACCTCAAACTTATAGCCGGAAAACTTCACGAAGTCGGTACGTTTCGGTATTTTGCGCAGCATGTACATCATAAAGCCGCCGATGGTTTCATAATTGCCGGACTGCGGGAATTCATCAATATCAAGCACGCGCATGACGTCATCAATCGGCGTGCCGCCCTCGACCAGCCAGGAATTTTCGTCGCGTGCGACAATCTGCTCTTCCAGCCCCTGGCCCACCAGGTCGCCCATCAGCGTGGTCATAACGTCATTCAGCGTGATGATACCCACCACCAGCGCATACTCATTCATGATCACGGCAAAGTCTTCGCCGGCAGTTTTAAAACTCTCCAGCGCTTCAGAAAGCGTCAGCGTGTCGGGCACAATCAGCGCCGAGCGGATCTGAACGCCGCTGTTGAGCGCCATGCTCTGATTACCCAGCACGCGCAGCAGCAGCTCTTTGGAGTCAACGTAGCCAACGATATGATCGATATCTCCGTCACATACCAGAAACTTTGAGTGCGGATGCTGTGCGATTTTGGTTTTCAGGCTTAGCTCATCTTCATGCAGATCGAACCAGACGATGTTCTCGCGCGAGGTCATTGAAGAGGGAACGGTGCGTGACTCCAGTTCAAACACATTTTCAATCAGCTCATGCTCCTGCTTGCGCAGGACACCGGCCAGCGCACCCGCCTCTACCACCGCATAAATATCGTCAGAGGTAATATCGTCTTTGCGCACCATTGGCAGTTTGAAAATACGGAAAAAGACGTTGGCGAGGCCGTTGAACAGCCAGACCAGCGGCCGCATGACCAGCAGGCAGAAACGCATCGGATTAATGATGCGCAGCGCGACCGCTTCCGGGGCGATCATGCCAACACGTTTGGGCGTCAGGTCAGCAAACAGGATAAAAAGACTGGTTACGATGGTAAAGGAGCAGATGAAACTGAGTTTTTCTGCCAGTTCAGGCTCCACAAAGCGGTTGAACAGGCTGCTGAAAGCAGGGGAAAACGCGGCGTCACCCACGATACCGCCCAGAATCGCTACTGCGTTCAGGCCAATCTGCACCACGGTGAAGAACATACCGGGCTGTTCCTGCATCTTCAGCACGCGCTGCGCGTTGATGTTGCCTTCGTCAGCCAGCAGTTTAAGTTTGATCTTGCGGGCAGCCGCCAGCGAGATCTCTGAAAGAGAAAAAAAGGAACTGATAACGATCAGTAAAAGTATGACAAGCAGGCTATCTAGCATAAAAGGTCCGTTGAGTTAATCACTTGTCATTTTTGGCCTGGGCAGCGCGAAGAGGGGTACGTCCGGTACACACCAGTCTGACAGGGCTATCCGTGCCAAAAATGTCTGCGCCAGTTCGACAATGGAGAGTAACGTCGGGGCAGAATTGAACGCAGGCGAGGCCTGCTGGTCGGTGATTATAGCAGCAGCGCCTGTCATGCCGCCAGAGGTACGATCGGTGACATCAGATTTATCCGGCAGCAGAGCAGCGGCGCACAGAAGCACAGCATCCCGGTTGTATCACCGCCACCAATTACCGACAATAGTCACCAATTTGGCTTAGTCGTGGGTTTAACGTAGCCGTTTGCCCTAAAAGATGGCTATGCTGATGGGTAAATGGGGGAAGTGAAACCCTGCCTGACTGATTAACGCCCCTGCGGAAGGGGGGCAGGCATTGATAACAGGAGTACGCGTGCCGCGATTTCATGTTTATTGTTTGGCCAGCCTGCTGCTTGCTGCGCCTGCCGTTGAGGCAGCGAAAGTGCGACTGCAGGTAGAGGGCCTGACCGGGGATTTAGAAAAAAATGTCAGGGCGCGCCTGTCCACCATTGGCAGCGATGAAGTCTCCAGCGACGGACGCTTTCAGGCGCGGGTCTCAAATGCCATTAAAGAGGGACTGCACGCGCTCGGTTATTATGAACCGCAGATTGACTTTGAATCGCGTCCGCCCCCGCCACAGGGCGGTCGTCCGGTTCTGATTGCTCACGTCACAGCCGGCGAGCCGGTAAAAATTGGCGGCAGCACTATTGTGATCGAGGGTGAAGCGAAAGAGGATCCGGACTACCAGGCGTGGGTAAAGCAGGGCAGACCAAAAGTGGGATCGCAGCTGAACCACGGCACCTACGATAAATTTAAAAGCGGGTTCTCTAACCTGGCACTGCGTAACGGCTATTTTGATGGCGATTTTAAAAAGAGTCAGCTTGGTGTCTCCGTTGAGCGGCGGCTGGCTTTCTGGGACATTGATTACGACAGCGGTCCGCGCTATCGCTTTGGCGACGTCAGCTTCGAAGGCTCGCAGATAGATGAGGCCTATCTCCATAATCTGGTACCGTTTAAAAAAGGCGATCCCTACAGCTCACGCGAGCTGGCTGAGCTGAACCGCCGCCTTTCTGCCACCGGCTGGTTTAACTCGGTTGTCGTGGCACCGGAGTTTGATAAAGGGCGTAAAACCAAAGTGCTGCCGCTCAGCGCCGCACTCTCGCCGCGCGTGGAAAATACCATTGAAACTGGCGTAGGCTACTCCACTGACGTCGGTCCGCGCCTGAAAGGCACCTGGCGCAAGCCCTGGGTTAACGATCGCGGCCACAGTCTTGCGGCCAGCGCCTATGTCTCCGCCCCGGAGCAGCAGCTCGATCTCAGCTATAAAGTGCCGCTGCTGAAAAGCCCGCTGGAGCAGTACTACACCTTTTCCGGCGGCCTGAAGCGCACCGATCTTAACGATACGAAATCAGATACCACAACGCTGGCCATGTCGCGTAACTGGGACAGCAGCTCCGGCTGGCAGAAAGCCGTTAACCTGCGCTGGAGCCTCGATCACTTTACCCAGGGCAACGTGACCAATACCACCATGCTGCTCTATCCGGGCGTGAGCCTGAACCGCACGCGATCGCGCGGCGGACTGATGCCCACATGGGGTGACTCACAGCGCTATTCGGTTGACGTTTCTGATACCACCTGGGGCTCCGATGTCGACTTCCTGATCCTGCAGGCGCAAAACGTCTGGATCCGCACGCTGGCGGATAAACATCGCTTTGTTGCACGCGGCAACCTGGGCTGGATTGAAACCAATAATTTTGAAAAAGTGCCGCCCGACCTGCGCTTCTTTGCCGGCGGGGATCGCAGCATCCGCGGCTATAAATACAAAAACATTTCCCCGCGCGACGAAGAGGGCAAGCTGACCGGCGCCTCGAAACTGGCCACCGGATCGCTGGAGTATCAGTACAACGTCTCCGGCAAGTGGTGGGGCGCGGTATTTATCGACTCCGGTGAAGCGGTTAATGATATTAAGCAGAGCAACTTCAAGACCGGTGCAGGCGTAGGCGTGCGCTGGTCTTCGCCGGTCGGGCCCATTAAGTTTGATATCGCCCGCCCTGTTGGCGATGACAAGGAGCACGGATTGCAATTTTATGTCGGACTGGGGCCTGAACTATGAAGCTGTGGAAAAAGGTCCTGATTGGCCTGATTATTTTTCTGGTCATCCTGCTGGGCAGCGTGGCGCTGCTGGTGGGGACCACGCCGGGTCTGCATCTGCTGCTGAAAGGTGCTGACCGCTGGGTGCCCGGCCTGTCAATTGGCAAGGTCGATGGCGGCTGGCGCAATCTGACACTCAACAACGTAAAGTATGAGATGCCGGGCGTCAGCGTGGATGCAGGGCGCTTTCATCTCGCCCTGAACCTGAACTGCCTGCTGCACTCCTCGGTCTGCGTTAACGCCCTCGCGCTGCAGGATGTCAGTGTCGTGGTCGACAGCAAAAAAATGACGCCGGCCAGTGAACCGCCGCCAGAGGAGTCGGGCAGTACGAATCTCAGTACGCCGTACCCGATTACGCTGCGTAACGTCGCGCTGCACAATATCAACGTTAAAGTTGATGATACGGCGATTTCACTGCTCGACTTCAGCACCGGCCTGCAGTGGCAGGAACGGGCGCTGACGCTCTATCCTACCCGTATCCAGAACCTGCTGATTGCGCTGCCAAAAGCGGCTCAGGTGGCGAATGAAGAGGTTGTTCAGCCGAAAGTTCAGCAGCCGCAGCCGGATGAAAAACCGCTGGGCGAAACGCTGCAGGCGCTGTTTGCCAAACCGCTGCTGCCGGCGCTGCCTGACTTCCGTCTGCCGCTGGATATTACCGTTCAGTCGCTGCTCGGCGAGCAGCTGCGCATTACCGGAGATACCGATCTCACCCTCTCGCGCCTGCTGGTGAAAGCCAAAACGGCAGAGACGCATCTGCAGCTGGAAACGTTTGATATTGATTCACCGCAGGGCCAGGTCAGCGCCCGCGGTGACGCGCAGCTGGCGGGCAACTGGCCGGTTAATTTCACGCTGAACGGCGCGCTGAATATCGATCCGGTTAAGGGTGAAAAAGTGAAGATGACGCTGGGCGGCGCGATGCGCGACGAGCTGCAGCTGGGGCTGAATCTTTCCGGACCGGTGCGTGCACAGCTTGCGGCGACAGCACAACCTGCCGTGGCTGAACTGCCGCTGTCGCTGACGCTGACCAGCCCGCAGCTGCGCTGGCCGCTGACCGGACCGGTGCAGTACCAGGCAGATAATTTCGATTATCAGTTTAAAGGAAAAGCCACCGACTATGTGATGTCGCTGCGTACGGCGGTAAAAGGCGAGGCGATCCCGCCGGCAACGATTACGCTGGATGGCAACGGAAACGAGCAGCAGTTTACGCTGGATAAACTGCGTGTCGCCGCGCTGCAGGGCAATATCGATCTCTCTGCGCTGGTGGACTGGCGTAAAGCGATCAGCTGGCGCAGCGAGCTGACGCTGGCCGGTATTAACACCGCGAAGCAGTATCCTGACTGGCCTGCGAAGCTGGACGGCAAAATCACCACGCGCGGCAGCCTTTACGGCGGCAGCTGGCAGCTGCGCGTACCGCAGCTGGAGCTTAACGGTAACGTGAAACAGAATGCGGTACGCGCAAAAGGCTCCCTGAGCGGTAACAGCTATAACCAGTGGAACATTCCGGGCCTGAATGTGGCGCTGGGCCGCAACTATCTGGATGTGAAAGGCGAACTGGGTGACACGCTGAATCTGGATGCGATTGTGGATGCCCCGCATCTCGACAACGCATTGCCGGGCCTCGGCGGCGTCGTCAAAGGCGCAATCAACGCGCGCGGCACGCTCCAGGCGCCGCAGCTGCTGGCCGATCTTACCGCCACCGGCCTGCGCTGGCAGCAGCTGTTAATCCGCCGCGCCACGCTGAAGAGCGACATCAAATCGGGTGAGCAGGTTGCCGGCAAGCTGCAGCTGCGCGTGGAACAGCTGCAGCAGGCGGCACTGAAAATCAACCTGCTGACGCTGAACGCTGACGGCAGTGAGAAGCAGCATCAGCTGAAGCTCAACGTTCAGGGTGAGCCGGTTTCAGGTCAGCTAGCGCTGAACGGCAGCTTTGATCGCCAGGCTGGTCGCTGGCAGGGCACGCTGAATAATACCCGGTTTGATACGCCGGTCGGGGAGTGGCGCCTGACGCGCGCCATGGCGATTGACTATCTCAACAGCAAGCAGAGCGCAACCATTGGTCCGCACTGCTGGCAGAACCCGAACGCGCAGCTCTGTGTACCGGAACCGATTGAAGCCGGCGCAAGCGGCCGGGCGCACGTTGTACTGAACCGCTTCGATCTGGCGATGGTAAAACCCTTTCTGACCGATGCCACCCGGCTCAGCGGTCTGTTCAGCGGAGATGTGCGCGTTAACTGGAGCGCGGACGGCGCGTTGCCAACCGGCACCGTGGCGCTGAAAGGCAGCGGCGTAAAAGTGGTGCAGGATGTGCAGGGCAATGCGCTGCCGATAGCGTTCGATACGCTGAACCTGAATGCGGCGCTGGGTGACGGACGCGCGCAGCTCGACTGGCTGATCCGGATTGCTAACAATGGCCAGCTGAACGGCAACGTGCAGATCAACGATCCGCAGAACCGGCGGCAGCTGTCGGGCAATATCGGCATCAGCAACATCTCCCTGGCGATGCTGAATCCGGCACTGTCGCAGGGTGAGAAGGTGCAGGGCAGGCTTAACAGCAACCTGCGGCTGGGGGGGACGCTCCAGCGGCCGCAGGTGTTTGGCCAGCTCGGCCTGAGCGATGTCAACGCTCAGGCGAGCTTCATGCCGGTGACGCTGACGTCGGCAAACCTGAACATGATATTCAACGGCATGAGCTCTACGCTGAATGGTCTGATACAGACGCAGCAGGGCAACCTGACTCTGGGCGGAAACGCTGACTGGAGCCAGCTGGATAACTGGCGTGCGCGTGTTACGGCGCAGGGCAGCCGCATTCGCGTTACGGTGCCGCCGATGGTGCGTATGGATGTCTCACCGGATCTGGTCTTTGAGGCTACCCCTGCTGCGTTCAGCCTGGACGGTAAAGTGGATGTGCCGTGGGCACGTATCACCGTGCAGGAGGTGCCGGCGAGCGCCACCGGCGTCTCATCGGATGAAGTGATGCTGGATGAGAATCTCAAGCCGATCGCGCCGAAAACGGCGGCCATCCCGATTAACAGTAATCTGGTGATCCACGTCGGCAATGATGTGCGCCTCTCGGCATTTGGCCTGAAAGCGCGGCTCAGTGGTGACCTGAAACTGGTGCAGGATAAAACCGGGCTCGGCCTTAACGGGCAGATCAATATTCCGTCTGGCCGCTTCCACGCCTATGGACAGGATCTGATTGTTCGCAAAGGTGAGCTGCAGTTTGCCGGCCCGCCGGATCAGCCGTATGTCAATCTGGAGGCGATCCGCAACCCGGATGCCACCGAAGATGATGTCACGGCGGGTCTGCGCGTCACCGGTCTGGCGGATGAGCCTAAAGTGGAGGTGTTCTCCGATCCGGCGATGTCGCAGCAGGAGGCGCTCTCTTACCTGTTACGCGGTCAGGGACTGAACAGCGACGGCGACAGTAATGCATTAACCTCTGCGCTGGTGGGTCTGGGGGTTGCACAAAGTGGGCAGGTTGTGGGTAAAATCGGTGAGACGTTTGGCGTCAGCAATCTTGCGCTTGATACCACCGGCGTAGGTGACAGCCAGCAGGTTCAGGTCAGCGGCTATGTGCTGCCGGGGCTGCAGGTGAAATATGGCGTAGGTATCTTTGACTCACTGGCAACCCTGACCCTGCGTTATCGCCTGATGCCCAAACTCTACCTGGAAGCCGTGTCTGGTCTCGATCAGGCGCTGGATTTGCTCTATCAGTTTGAGTTCTAGCAATGCGAATAATTGTCTACGGCAGTTTACGGCGCAAGCAGGGAAATAGTCACTGGATGACCAATGCGCAGTGGCTCGGTGAGCACCAGATTAAGGGGTTTGACCTCTATAATCTGGGGCTTTACCCGGGTGTGGTAGAGGGCGAAGGAATCGTCCTGGGTGAGGTATACCGCATTGATGCCAGCACGCTCGGTGAGCTGGATGCGCTGCGCTGCAAGAATGGTGAGTATAAGCGTCAGCTTATTCAGACGCCTTACGGCAGCGCCTGGCTGTACGTGTATCAGCGTTCAGTTGCGGGGCGACCGCATATTGCAAGCGGCGACTGGCTGCAACGTGATGACGCAGCAGATGCATAAATAAAAACACCGCCTTTATGGCGGTGTTTTTTTATCGGTAACGCGCATCGTTTCCGGTTTACCCGATTAAGATTACTTCTGCTGCGCGCGTTCGAAAGAGGTGATGATTTCAGCTTTAGCCGCTTCTGCGTTATCCCAGCCGTCAACCTTCACCCATTTGCCTTTTTCCAGATCTTTGTAGTGCTCAAAGAAGTGGGTAATCTGCGCTTTCAGCAGCTCTGGCAGGTCGTTCACATCGTTGATGTGATCGTACTCTTTGCTCAGTTTGGTATGCGGTACCGCAACCAGTTTAGCATCTTCGCCAGACTCGTCGGTCATCTTCAGGACGCCAACCGGACGGCAGCGGATCACTGAACCCGGCACCAGCGGGTAAGGGGTTGGCACCAGCACGTCAACCGGGTCACCATCCAGTGACAGCGTATTGTTGATGTAGCCGTAGTTGCACGGATAGAACATGGCGGTAGACATAAAGCGGTCTACAAACAGGGCGCCAGACTCTTTATCCACTTCATATTTGATCGGATCGGCATTTGCCGGGATCTCAATAATTACATAGATATCTTCTGGCAGATCTTTACCTGCAGGCACCTGGTTCAGACTCATCGGGCTTTCCTTCATTAGTCGTATGTTGAGTGACGGCTATTATAGCCAACTGACTCTGAAAGTATGCCCCCTTTTTGGCGTTTCAGAATGCTCCAAGCCCGCTACTTCGCCGACACAAACAGCGAAACAATGCCCGCCGCAATCAGCGGTCCTACCGGCACGCCGCGAAAGAACGCCACGCCAATCACAGTGCCAATCAGCAACCCGGCGACCACCGATGGCTGAATGCTCATAAAGCTGACGCCGCGCCCGCCGAGCCAGGCGACAAACACGCCGACCAGAATCGCTACAATGGATTGCCAGCTGGCAAATGATTTCAGCAGTGCGCTTACCGGCAGGGTACCACTCGCCAGCGGCGCCATGACGGCAACGGTCAGAATGATAATCCCCATCTGAATTCCCTGCTTCTCCACGTAAGGGAAAAACTGCGCCAGCGGCGTGAGCTTGATGGCCAGCAGGATCAGAATCGAGATCGTCACGGCGCTGTTATGAACAAAATAGCTCAGTATGGCGAGGCAGATAAGAACCAGCGTGGAAGCGTAGGGGGCCATGATTTCTCCATAAATAATCAGCAGGCTGACAATGAGCCATGCAACAGTTTGTCTGCTTTCCTTTATCAACCATCAGAAAAAATGGCGCAACCGGCTTATGCATAATTATCTCTGCTGCAGTAAAGAAAATTCGCAGCACGGGTGATCATCATTCGCCTGATCGTCAGGCAGCGGTAAAGTTTCAGCTCGTCACCGCCGATAATTTCTTCGTTTAGGGTCACTGGATTCTCCCTTTTTTACTGCACACGGAAATTATCATGATTGCTCAGCTCTCGCTTCGCACCGCCTTACTTTCGTTGCTTATCTGCATGACACTGCTGCTGCTGGCCGTCAGCGGCATGGGCATTTACGCCATTAATGCCGGCAATCAGTCGCTTAATGCCATCAACCGCATTCAGGGAATTGAACTGAATAGCCTTTACCAGAGCAATGCCGATCTGATGCGCGCGCGCGCCGGCGCCGCGCTGGCGGTACGCAAAATTGAGATTGGCCTGCTGGATGAGGGAGCCGCAGTTACGAAGCAGGCCGCCGCAGACGTCGCCAGCTCGCAGCGGCATCTGCAGGCGTTTATTGATGCCGGTACCGTAACGGCTCACGGCAAAACGCTGGCTGAGGCGATCGCCGCCGCCTATAAAGCGTATCAGCAGGGTGCGGTCGTCCCGATGATGGCTGCGCTGGAAAAGCAGTATACCGACGAGTATTACCAGGTACTGGAAGGCAATGTATCGCAGCTCGCTGCCCGTTATGCCGGAGCGGTTAACGCATTCAGCCTCTATGCCGGTGAGGTCTCTGCCGCTCGGCTGGCGCAGGCGGCACACAATGAGTGGCAGATGAAAATGTTGATTGGCGTTGCGGTCGCACTGACCCTGCTGCTGACCGGTCTTGCCTGGCAGCTGCTGCGCCAGGCGCTGCTGCGTCCGCTGGAGAGCGCCGTCCGGCATCTGGAGCAGGTGGCTGCAGGCGATCTGTCGCAGCAGCTGCCGGCTGCCGGTCACAATGAGATTGGCCGTCTGAATCAGGCGCTGGCTGTTATGCAGCGCGCGCTGCGCCACTCGGTAAGCCAGGTGCGCGAAGCGAGCCTGCAGATTGATACCGGCAGCCGGGAGCTGGCGGCCGGTACGGTGCACCTGTCACAGCGTACCGAAGAGTCCGCCGCTTCACTGGAGCAGACAGCGGCCAGCATGGAAGAGCTTACCGCCACCGTGCGGCTCAATGCCGTTAATGCGCAGCAGGCGAATCAGCTTGCCAGCAGCGTCTCTGACACCGCCAGCCGCGGTGCTGAAGTGGTGTGCTACGTGATGGAGAAAATGCAGGAGATCACGCAGAGTTCCAATCGCATCGCGGCTATCCTCAGCGTGATCGACGGCATTGCATTCCAGACTAACATTCTGGCGCTTAACGCCTCCGTGGAAGCGGCGCGTGCTGGCGAGCAGGGCCGGGGCTTTGCCGTGGTGGCCAGTGAGGTACGCACGCTGGCAGGGCGCAGCGCCAGCGCGGCCAAAGAGATCCGGACGTTAATCAGCGAGTCGCAGACGCGGGTTAAAGAGGGCAGTGAAATGGCGACGCGCGCGGGGGCGACCATGGATGAGATCGCTGGCGAAGTGATACGCGTAACGGCGCTGATGAAAGAGATTTCCGGTGCGTCTGACGAGCAGAGCCGCGGTATTGAGCAGGTCAATATGGCGGTGACGCAGATGGACGAAGCGGCGCAGCAGAACGCGGCGCTGGTGGAGCAGGCGGGTGCCGCGACCCGCCTGCTGGAAGCGCAGTCGCAGCAGCTGCAGACCTCAATGGCGCAGTTCCGCATCACAGCCGCCTAAGAGAAAACAATAAAAAAACCCGCTCAGCGGCGGGTCTTTTTATTAATCAGTGCGACTCAGGCGCCGTGGTTATCCGGGTATTCGCGGATAAAGCGCTCAACATCATCAACCATCGCTTCATTACCACAGAAGAACGGGCAACGCTGGTGCAGCGTCTCTGGCTGAAGGTCAAGAATACGGTTTTTACCGTCGCTGGCTTTACCGCCCGCCTGTTCGGCGAGAAACGCCATCGGGTTGCACTCATACAGCAGGCGCAGCTTGCCGTTAGGGTGGCTGGCGGTACTTGGATAGAGGTAAATCCCGCCTTTCAGCAGGTTACGGTGAAAGTCAGCCACCAGTGAACCGATATAGCGCGAGGTATAAGGACGATGCGTATCGATATCCTCTTCCTGGCAGAACTTCAGGTATTTCTTCACGCCCTGCGGGAAGCGAATGTAGTTACCTTCGTTAATGGAATAGGTGTAACCCTTTGCCGGGTAGGTCATGCGCTCATGACTCAGGCAGAATACGCCGAGCGACGGATCATAGGTAAAGGCGTGTACGCCGACGCCGGTGGTATAAACCATCATGGTTGAGGAACCATATACCACATAACCGGCGGCCACCTGCTGATTCCCCGGCTGCATAAAGTCCGCTTCCGTGATCGGCGTACCGGGTTCACTGATGCGGTGGTAGATAGAGAAAATGGTTCCGACAGAAACGTTTACGTCGATGTTGGATGAGCCATCCAGCGGATCCATCAGCACCACATATTTGCCATCTTCTGAACCTTCAAAAATAACAAACTCATCCTCTTCTTCCGAGGCGATACCGGCAACCACACCACGCGCTTTCAGGGCAGCTTTCAGTTTTTCATTCGCGAAGAGGTCCAGCTTCATCTGCTGTTCGCCCTGCACGTTTTCCACGCCGCTGGCACCCAGAATATCGACCAGACCCGCTTTGTTGATATCGCGGTGAATGATTTTAGCGCCCAGTTTGATGGAGGAAATCAGCGCCGTCAGTTCACCTGTGGCGTGAGGAAAGTCGTGTTGCTTCTCGACGATGAATTCGCCTAACGTTTTCATAACACATTCCCTGAATCTACGATGGAGTGGCAGCAGCTGTAACAAACTGCCAACGTATGCGTACGCAGTTTAGCCGATTGAACTTTAAAAACCATAGTCCTAATCCGTTTCTTCCCTTCAGACTCGGGGTTACACTGTGCGCCGGACTTTCAGTTAATGGATCTATTTATGCGCATTCACATCCTCGGCATTTGTGGCACTTTTATGGGCGGCCTGGCTATGCTGGCGCGTTCGCTGGGACATCAGGTAACCGGCTCGGACGCAAATGTTTACCCGCCGATGAGTACGCTGCTTGAGCAGCAAGGCATTGAATTAACTGAGGTTTATGACGCTTCGCAGCTCGACCCGGTGCCAGATATGGTGATCATCGGTAATGCCATGACGCGCGGTAATCCCTGTGTTGAAGCGGTGCTGGAACGTAACATTCCCTACCTCTCCGGCCCTCAGTGGCTGCACGATTTTGTCCTGCGCGATCGCTGGGTGCTGGCCGTAGCCGGAACGCACGGTAAAACCACTACGGCCGGCATGGCAGCGTGGATCCTTGAGGCGTGTGGCCTGGAGCCAGGCTTTATTATTGGTGGGGTGCCGGGTAACTTCGACGTATCGGCAAAATTAGGAAAAAGTCCATTCTTTGTCATTGAAGCGGATGAATATGACAGCGCCTTCTTCGATAAGCGCTCCAAGTTTGTACACTACTGCCCGCGTACGCTGATCCTCAATAACCTTGAGTTTGATCATGCAGACATTTTCGACGACCTGCGCGCTATCCAGAAGCAGTTCCATCACCTGATTCGCATCATACCCGGCCAGGGCAAAATCCTGCTGCCGGAACACGATCATAATCTGAAGCAGGTCATGGCCATGGGCTGCTGGAGCGAGCAGGAGACAACAGGCGAACAGGGTCACTGGCAGGCGAAAAAGCTGACGCCGGACGCTGCCCGCTGGGAAGTCTGGCTGGAAGGGGAAAAGGTGGCAGAGGTGAACTGGGGGCTGGTCGGCGAACACAATATGCATAACGGCCTGATGGCGATTGCTGCCGCGCGCCATGTGGGCGTGAAACCGGCGGATGCGGGCGAAGCGCTCAGCAGCTTTATCAACGCGCGCCGCCGCCTGGAGCTGCGCGGTGAGGTCAACGGCATCAAGGTCTATGACGATTTTGCTCACCATCCCACGGCCATACACGCCACGCTGGCCGCGCTGCGCAGTAAAGTGGGCGGCAGGGCACGTATCCTTGCGGTACTGGAGCCTCGCTCTAACACCATGAAAATGGGCGTCAGTAAAAACGATCTGGCACCGTCGCTGGGCCGGGCAGATAAGGTCTTTCTGTTGCAGCCGCATCATATTCCGTGGCAGGTCTCCGATGTGGCAGACGCCTGTATTCCGCCTGCGCAGTGGAGCGCAGACGTCGATACGCTGACGGAGATGATTGCGAAAGAGGCGCAGCCAGGCGACTCAATTCTGGTGATGAGTAACGGCGGGTTTGGCGGGATCCATCAAAAACTGCTGGAGCGACTGGGACGCTAAGACCGTGGCGTCCTGCAGGACGCCTCCGGAGAGAGTGCGGCCGGCAGGCCGCCTCTTACGCTTCTGCCAGCTCGCGCAGATACTGGAAGATCTGCCGGGCTGCTTTTGGCGTTTTATTCGCCGCTTTCTCTTTCTGCGCGTTGCGGATCATGCTACGCAGCTGCTGCCGATCGGCCTGCGGATAGAGCGTGATCACCTCGGTCATCGCGTCGTCACCCTGATCGATCAGGCGATCGCGCAGATGCTCCAGCTTGTGGAACAGCGCCACCTGCTGATTGTGCCGGTTTTTCAGCTTATCCAGCGCCTGACGGATCGGATCTTCATCGCGCTGGCGCAGCATTTTACCAATCAGCTGCAGCTGGCGACGGCGACCCTCTTTCTTAATACGCTGCGCCAGCTCAATCGCATTGCGCAGATCCTCATCGAGCGGGATCTTATCCAGGGAGTTTTTCCCCAGATCAACCAGCTCGGCACCGAGGCGTTTTAACTCTTCGGCGTCACGTTTAATTTCACTTTTGCTGACCCAGATAATCTCTTCGTCTTCTTCTTCCTGATTATCCGGTACATCATCGAGCCAGTCTTCGGGCTGCCTGGTCATCTCTTGGCTCCTTAAAAAAAGAGGCTAATCCTACCAGTTTATCGGGCGACTGCGAAATTGTTCTCTGAGTCTGATAGACTCAACAGATTCATACTTAAGATTAGACGGCAGGTCGATGAACGTATCTACTCAGGTTGCAGAACAACGTAAAGCGCTGGAACAGGCTGTCGCCCAGGCGCTGGAACTCGCTAAAGCTCACACCGATGGTGCTGAAGTGGCGGTGACAAAAACCACCGGTATCGGCGTCAGCACGCGCTATGGCGAAGTGGAAAACGTCGAATTCAACAGCGACGGTGCGCTTGGTATCACCGTCTATCATCAGAACCGCAAAGGCAGCGCCTCATCGACCGATCTCAGTCCTGATGCCATTAAAAGCACCGTGCAGGCAGCGATCGATATTGCGCGCTACACCTCACCCGATCCTTACGCTGCACCGGCAGAGCGTGAACTGCTGGCATTTGATGCGCCCGATCTTGATCTCTACCATCCGTGGGAGATCGATGCCGATCGCGCCATTGAGCTGGCTGCGCGTGCCGAACAGGCGTCGCTGCAGGCGGATAAGCGCATCACCAATACGGAAGGTGGCAGCTTTAACAGCCACGTTGGCATCAAAGTGTTTGGCAACAGCCACGGTATGCTGCAGAGCTACTGCTCCAGCCGCCACTCGCTGTCGAGCTGTGTGATTGCTGAGCAGGATGGCGATATGGAGCGTGATTACGCCTACACCATCGGCCGCTCGATAGACGATCTGCAGAGCGCAGAGTGGGTCGGTAACGAGTGCGCCCGCCGCGTACTGGCTCGCCTTGCACCACGCAAGCTGCCGACCATGAAAGCGCCGGTGCTGTTTGCACCTGAGGTCGCCACCGGCTTGTTTGGTCACCTGGTAGGCATGATCAGCGGCAGCAGCGTCTACCGCAAATCCACGTTTCTGCTCGACTCGCTGGGTCAGCAAATTTTGCCATCCTGGCTGACGATTCAGGAGCAGCCGCATCTGCTGAAAGGGCTCGCCTCAACGCCGTTTGACAGTGAAGGCGTGCGCACCGAAGCGCGCGATATTGTCAAAGAGGGTGTGCTGCAGAACTGGCTGCTGACCAGCTATTCAGCGCGCAAGCTTGGCCTGCAGAGCACCGGTCACGCGGGCGGCATCCATAACTGGCGTATCGCCGGTCAGGGCCACAGCTTTGATGACCTCGTCAAACAGATGGGACGCGGCCTGATTGTGACTGAACTGATGGGGCAGAGCGTCAGCGCCATGACCGGCGACTACTCGCGCGGCGCGGCGGGCTTCTGGGTTGAAAACGGCGAAATTCAGTATCCTGTGAGCGAAGTCACAATTGCAGGAAACCTTAAAGAGATGTGGCGCAATATGGTTACGGTCGGTAACGACATTGAAACCCGCAGCAATATACAATGCGGATCGGTGCTGCTACCGGAGATGAAAATCGCCGGACAATAACGACATCGCTTCCAGAAAGCAGCCGGCAAGGCTGCTTTTTTTTGCCTGAGAATAATTAAAAGGAACACATCATGCGTAAGCATCTGATTGCAATGTTGTCTCTGTCGTTACTGTTCTCCTCTGCCAGCGTGCTGGCGGCAGATCTTGAGCAGGATATGGATACGCTGAAAGCGAACCTGAGCGTAGTGAAGAAAACGGATGATGCGCAGGAGATGCATACTGCGCTCGGGAAAATGCGCCAGGCTGCGCAGGATGCCAAAAAGTCCACGCCAGATAAGCTGGAAGGGCAGCCAGCGGACAGTGCACAGATCAAAGATTATCATGCCGGTCTCGACACACTGATTGCGCAGATTGATGTGATCGACAAGCTCGCTCAGGCCAGCAAGCTGGATGAGGCAAAAGCCGAAGCGAAAAAACTGGAAGAGATCCGCAACGCCAACCATAAGAAATTCCGCTAATACGCCGGGCCAGACCCTGTGCTGGCCCGCTTCGCTGCCTTTCACGTACACATTTCTCCGTAAACAGCCGCTTTTTCCTCACGCCTGATGCACACCGCTCGCTGACATGCGCGATATGTGCTGTCTGCGATCTCACGCACCGCGCGTTGCCGCATTTCCGCTTCAGGGTGGAAAAAGTGCGTCTCCACACGGCCGGGCGGAACGCGTAGTTTGTTTTTCAACGCGAATTATCTGCCGTAAACAGGAGTAGAAGGGTGAGGAGTGATGCTGTCCCGCTGAACGCGGAAACCGTTCAGGCGCTGGCGGATCGCATATTAGGTCAAATCGCGATCCTCTATACCGCGCACCAGATTAGTCCCACACCGGTGCAGCAGCAGATGCTGAATTCGCACGTTCAGGCGATGGCCAGCCGTTCGCTAAGCGGCGAGGCGCTGCCGGAGGTAGAAGCGGAGCTGTTTGATGATATTCCACCTGACAGCCTGCAGCTGGCGCAACAGATTGTCGATCTGTTCGGCAACCTGCCGGTGGAAGAAGCCTGGCTGCTGTCGGTGCATATTGAAGTCGCGAAAAGTAACGACGCATAAACAGAGAGGAAGTGAACATGGTGACAGTAGTGATTGGCGATCGTCTGGGTAAAGGTCAGAAAGTGGCTGCCGGAATTGAAAAAGCGGGCGGACGTGCGGTGGTGGTGCCGGGCGTGGCAGCCGATATGAAGCTGGGTGATGTGATGAAAGCGGAAAACGCTGACTTCGGCATCTCTTTCTGCGGCAGCGGTGGCGCCGGTGCCATTACCGCGCAGAACAAATATGGCTACCGGGCAAAACATGGTATGCGCTCGGTGGATGAGGGCGTAACGGCGATCAATGAAGGGGCGACCGTGCTGGGCTTTGGTTTTATGGACAAAGAGGAGCTGGGCGAACGGCTGGTACAGGCCTGGAACAAGAAGCACGGCAGCTGACGTATGAAACAGCACTATGAGACGCAGGTTATCGTGCAGGGAAAAGGCGATACCAAAGCAAAAGCCTTTGCCGATGCGCTCAGCAGCGTGCAGCAGCAGGTATTGCGCAACAGCCAGAAACTGCTGCTGCGCATTGAGCCGCTGGATGTGCGGGTGCTGCATGCCAGGGTGCGCACCCGGCGGGAAAAATTTCTGTTTTTTTTCCTGGCGCGCGAGCGGCATCACTACAGCGTTGAACTGGAAATCAGCGTCAGCGTCACCGTTATCGATATGGACAGCGTGACATTTACGGCGACACCCTGACCGCACGGGTCTGAGCGTTATCCCGCCAGGGAAGCAGGCTGGCCCGGTGCAACAATGACAATAAAGGGTACAACACTATGTTTCTCATCATTTTGTTTAAGTCGTTAATTATCGGCGGGCTGGTCGGCGTCGGCGTGGGAGCCGGCGCGGCGCGCATGTTCCACGCGCCGGTCACGCAGGGCATGGGCGCGTTTCGTACCCTGGGCGAGCTTAACTCGTGCGAAGGCGATCCCGCTTCCCACTTCTCTTTTGGTCTCGGCTTCTTTTTCAACGCCTGGGCCTCTTCGGTGGCCGCTGGCTCCTTCACGCAGGATGTGGATCACCGCATTCTGCCGAACTGGGGCGCTGCGGCGCTGATGGTAAAAAACCGCAACGTAGCAGAGACGCTGCATAACCCGAAACGCATGGCGATAGCCTGCGGCATCATCGGCATGATCGTCGTGGCCTTTCTGAACAGCACCGCCTCAGCCGTACCGGCTGCATTGCAGGTGACGGCAGTTAAAGTGCTGGTACCGGCAGCTAACCTGCTGGTTAACACCGTCATGCCGGTGATTTTCTGGCTGGCAGCCATCGATGCCGGCAGGAAGTCGGGCTTCTGGGCCACGATCTTTGGCGGCCTGGCGCAGCTGATTATGGGTAACGCCGTGCCGGGGCTGGTGCTGGGGATCCTGATCGGGAAAGGGGTAGAGGAGAGCGGCTGGAACCGGGTGACGAAAGTCATGATGGCGGCCATTGTACTGCTGTTTGTGCTGAGCGGTTTCTTCCGCGGGTTTGATATGAAACTGCTGCAATCGTTCCAGCTCGGCGTTCCAGGCTGGCTTGACATGATCCACAACAGCCTGAGCGGCAAATAAGGAGCCATCCATGAACGAACATGAAAACCGCGGCTTCTGGTATGCCGACTGGTCCTTCCCGATTTTTGTTGGTCTGCTCTCATCCGGCGTATTTGCCGGTACGCATATGTACTACCTCTACGGTATCGGCGCCTTTAACGAAGTGGCATTTGTCTCGATGCTGCGGGCCGGCATGGAAACCGGCGTGTATGGTGCGGTCGCCGCGTTTGGTGCCAGCTTTCTGTTTGCCCGCATCATTGAAGGCTCGCTGGTTGGTATTCTGGACATCGGCGGGGCGATCCAGACCGGCGTCGGGCTGGGTGTACCGGCGCTGCTGCTGGGTGCCGGTATTGTGTTTCCAGTGGCGAACTTTGCGGCTTCGCTGGTAACGGGTCTGGTGATTGGGGTGGCGATTGGTTACGTCATTATTCTGGCGCGTAAATTCACCATCAACCAGAGCGACTCCACCTACGGCGCCGATGTCATGATGGGTGCAGGCAACGCCTCCGGGCGCTTTCTTGGTCCGCTGATTATCCTGTCAGCGATGGCCGCTTCCATTCCGATTGGCCTGGGTTCGCTGGCGGGTGCTCTGCTGTTCTATCTGTGGAACAAGCCGATTACCGGCGGCGCGATCCTTGGCGCCATGATACTGGGCGCAATGTTCCCGATTTCGCTGTAACAGGCGGGCGCCATGAATGGCGCCCCTACGGTAAGGCTGTAGGGGGCGCATTTATGCGCCCCAAGCCGCAAACAAATTGTGCTGTAGGGGGCGCATTCATGCGCCCCTGGCCGCAAACGAATTGTTCCGCATGAGGCGCATTCATGCGCCCCTGGACACAAACGAATTGTTCTGCAGGGCACGCATTTATGCGCACCTGGCAACACACGCAGTAAGGAGTAACCATGTTTGATCTGATTCTGCGTCGCGCACGACTGTGCGATGAGCAGCTGGTCGATATCGCCCTTCAGGACGGCAAAATCGCCGCGGTTGGCAAAGTGGAGGGCACTGCGCAGCAGGAGCGCGATCTGGCCGGGCGCTGGTATGTCAGCGCAGGCTGGATAGACAGTCACGTGCACTGCTATGCAAAATCGCCTGTCTACCACGATGAAGCGGACGCTGTCGGCGTGGCACAGGGTGTGACCACCGTGGTGGATGCCGGCAGCACCGGTGCCGACCAGATTGATGACTTCCGGCAGCTGACGCGCCACGCCACCACTGACGTCAGGGCGCTGATCAACGTTGCCCGCACCGGAATAGTTACCCAGAACGAACTGGCGGACATGCAACAGATTGATGAAGCGGCGGTGGTGCAGGCGGTCACGCGCCATCCCGGGTTTATTGTCGGTCTGAAAGCGCGCATGAGCAGCAGCGTGGTCGGGGAGAACGGCATTGCACCGCTGATCCGCGCCAAAGCGATCCAGCACGCTGCCGGCGATCTGCCGCTTATGGTACACATCGGCAATGATCCGCCGGTGCTGGAGGAGATCGCTGAGCTGCTGACCGCCGGCGATATCATCACGCACTGCTTTAACGGCAAACCGAACCGCATCCTCTCCGCGCAGGGCGAACTCAAGGCGGCGGTCAGTCAGGCGCTGGCGCGCGGCGTAACGCTCGACATCGGGCACGGCAGCGCCAGCTTCAGCTTCGCGGTTGCGCGACAGGCGATCGCCCGCGGCATTCTGCCCGATACCATCAGCTCGGATATCTACTGCCGCAATCGCCTGCACGGGCCGGTACACAGCCTCGCGCACGTGATGTCTAAATTCCTTGCGCTGGGCATGACGCTGCCGCAGGTGATCGCCTGCGTGACGACTCAGGCCGCGGCGGCGCTGCGCCTCAGCGGTAAAGGCGCGCTGACGCCGGGCAGCGATGCCGATCTGACTATTTTCAGCGTGAATCAGGAGACCCGTCCGTTTACCGATGCCGAAGGTGAGCAGGTGGCGGGAGAGCACCATTTTTTGCCGGTGGCTGTGACAGTGGCAGGCCAGTGGCATCTGACCGAAGAGGGAAAGCGTCATCATGTCTTCAGTGTATGAAAAATATCGCCTGAAACAGGTCATCAACGCGTCAGGCCGCATGACTATTCTGGGCGTCTCGACACCGGCGCCTGAGGTTGTGGACAGCGTCAGCTATGGCCTGAACCACTATTTTGAGATGAAAGATCTGGTGAATCACACCGGGGACTATATTGCCGGATTGCTGCAGGCAGAGAGCGCCGTCGTGGTCTCCTGCGCCTCAGCGGGAATTGCTCAGTGTGTGGCCGGGGTCATTGTGAAAGATAACGCCTGGCTGCTGGATAACCTGCATGCGGCACCGCTCACGGTCCCGCATGAGATCGTCGTGCCTAAAGGGCATAACGTGAACTACGGCGCGCCGGTCGGCACCATGGTGGCGCTGGGCGGCGGTCGGCTGGTGGAAGCGGGTTACAGCAACGAGTGTTCCGCCGCGCAGCTGGCGGCGGCGATCACGCCGGCTACGGCAGCGCTGCTTTACGTAAAATCGCACCACTGCGTGCAAAAAAGCCATCTCAGCGTGGCGCAGGCGGCAGAAGTCGCGCAACAGCACGGCATCCCGCTGATTGTGGATGCGGCCGCAGAAGAGGATCTGCGCGCCTACTACCAGATGGGGGCAGACCTGGTGATCTACAGTGGTGCCAAGGCGATAGAGGGGCCATCCAGCGGTCTGGTGGTAGGGCGCAGCCGCTATGTTGAGTGGGTAAAACGGCAGAGCAACGGCATCGGACGCGCGATGAAAGTGGGCAAAGAGGGAATTCTGGGTCTGACGCAGGCTATTGAGCGCTACCTGTCGCAGCCAAAGACGAGCGGCAGCGAGATGGTTCAGCACATGACGCCCTTTATTGACCAGCTTAACCAGCTGCCAGGCGTCACCGCACGGGTGGTGTGGGACAGCGCCGGGCGCGACATCGCGCGTACAGAAATTCATTTCGATGAAGCGCTGACCGGCTGGTCAGCCGGCGATCTGGTCCAGGCGCTGAAAAGTGGTGACATCGCTATCTATTTTCGCGGCTATAAGGCGAACGAAAGCATTATCGAAGCAGACGTGCGCAGCGTCACTGCAGCGCAGCTGCAGATTATCTTTAGCCGTATCGACGCGCTGCTGGCAGAAAGGAACAACGCATGAAGCTGACCCCCGACTTTTATCAGGATCGTCTCTGTCTCAACGTGCTGGCGGGCTCAAAGCAGAACGCACGCGACATCTGGCAGGCGGCGGAAGGGCATGTGCTGGTTGGCGTGCTGTCCAAAAATTACGCCAGCCACGACGCGGCGCTGGCTGACATGCGTGACTACGCTGCGCTGATCGATAATGCGCTTTCGATCGGTCTGGGGGCCGGCGATCCGCGTCAGTCTGCTATGGTGAGCGAGCTGGCGGCGGTGCTGCAGCCGCAGCACGTGAATCAGGTGTTTACCGGGGTAGCCACCAGCCGCGCGCGGCTGGGACAGTCGCAGACGGTGGTAAATGGTCTGGTCTCCCCCAGCGGAACGCCGGGCAAGGTGAAGATCTCCACCGGCCCGCTGAGCTCACAGGCGGCGGAAGCGATCGTACCGATTGACAGTGCCATCGCCATGCTGCAGGACATGGGCGGCAGCTCGGTAAAATATTTTCCGATGGGCGGTCTGAGCGCGGTGGCGGAGTATCGCGCGGTGGCAGAGGCGTGCGCCCGGCGCGATTTCTGGCTGGAGCCTACCGGCGGTATCGATCTGCATAATTTTGCAGAGATTGTGCAGATTGCGCTGGAGGCTGGCGTCAGCAAAGTGATCCCGCACGTCTACAGTTCAATTATCGACAGCGCGAGCGGCGAGACGCGCATTGACGATGTGCGTCAGCTTCTGGCAACGTGCAAGGCATTGCTGCAATAACTTCGTCACGGGTGAGGCTTTGTGAGATTTCCTAATCAGCGTCTGGCGCAGCTGTTTGCTGCGCTGCAGCATGAAACGCTGCCGCAGGATGAGCTGGCGCGGCGTTTCTCGGTCTCTACGCGCACGGTGCGCACCGATATTGCGGCGCTGAACGCGCTGCTGGAGCAACACGGCGCACAGTTTGTGCTGGCACGCGGCGCCGGCTATCAGCTGCAGGTCGGCGACGCGGCACGCTTTGACTCGCTGCAGCAGCAAAGCAGCGCGCCGCTGCGGGTGCCGCGCACCTCACAGGAGCGGGTACGCTATCTGCTCAGCCGGTTTCTCACCGCGGCCTGGTCGCTGCGGCTGGAAGATCTCTCGGAAGAGTGGTTTGTCAGTCGCGCCACGCTGCAGGGAGATATGGCGGAGGTGCGGGAGTGGCTGGGTCGCTATCATCTGCATATCGAAACCAAACCCCGCTACGGCATGAAATTGTTTGGCAGCGAGACGGCCATCCGCACCTGCCTTACCGATCTGCTGTGGCAGATTGATCAGGAGACGCCCGACAGCCCGCTGCTGAGCATTGAAGTGCTGCGCAGCGATATGCTGGCGCAGCTGCAACCGCTGCTGCAGCACTGCCTCAGCCGTTACGCTATCCGTCTCAGCGATGAGGGAGAACGCTACCTGCTGATCTACTGCGCGGTAGCGGTGCGCCGCATCAGCGAAGGTTTTCCGCTCAGCGATCCGGGCGCAGAAGAGGTGGGCGAAGAGGTGCGTGAGGCGGCGCACGCGCTGGTGCATCAGCTGCAACCACTCACCGGCAAAGCTTTATCACGGGCAGAGGAGAACTGGCTGCGCGTTAACATCGCCGCGCGCCAGATCCAGGCGCTGGAGCCGAGCACCATCAATGCAGATGATGCTGACGCACTGGTGAGCTGGCTGCTGAGTTACATCAATACCCATTATGCCTATCAGCTGCAGCACGATGAGCAGCTGCGTGCCGATCTGCTTACCCATATCAAATCGATGATCACCCGGGTGCGCTATCAGATCCATATTCCTAACCCGCTGCTGAGCAACATCAAACAGCACTATCCGCTGGCGTGGGATGTCACGCTGGCTGCCGTCAGCAGCTGGAGCAAATATACCCCTTATACGCTGAGCGAAAATGAGATTGGCTTTCTGGTGCTGCATATTGGCGTGGGGCTGGAGCGGCACTATAACGTTGGCTATCAGCGCCACCCGCGCGTGCTGCTGGTGTGCGACAGCGGAACCTCAACGCTGCGGATGATTGAGGCGCTGCTGCTGCGCAAATATCCGCAGCTGGTGGTTGCTGCCCGGCTGACGCAGCGTGACTACGCGCTGCGCGAGCGGATAGAAGAAGATTTTGTTATTTCTACGGCGCGGCTGAATGAAAAGAACCGGCCGGTGGTGGTGATGTCACCCTTTCCGACCGGGTTTCAGCTGGAGCAGCTTGGCAAACTGGTTCTGGTGGATCGCACCCGGCCGTGGATGCTGGAAAAATATTTTTCCGCGCAGCATTTTATGGTGCTGGATCAGCCCCTGACGCAGCAGGCGCTCTTTCAGCGGCTGTGTGATCGTCTGCAGGGGCAGGGATTCGTTGCAGCGGACTTTTATCCGTCCGTGGTCGAGCGTGAAGCGATTGTCAGTACCCTGCTGGGAGACGGCATTGCGTTGCCGCATGCGCTCGGCCTGCTGGCGCAGAAAACCGCGGTCTATACCGTGATTGCGCCGCATGGCGTCAGCTGGGGTGATGAGACCGCCTTTGTGATCTTTCTGCTCGCCATCAGCAAGCGTGAATATGAAGAGGCGATGGCGCTGTACGATCTGTTTGTCACGTTTTTGCGCGAACGCGCCATGCCGCGCCTGCGGGAGTGTCGTGACTTTGACCATTTTAAAACGGTGGCGATAGAGTGCCTGAGCCGTCCTGACTAGACCTGATTGCGCTTTGCCAGCAGCTTTGGAATTTCGCGCAGGCACCAGGCTTTGGCTTCACCCATGCTGTCGCGACGCCAGGCCATAATGATATCCACTTCGCGCGTATACTCAGCGCTGACCACGCGCAGCCGGCCCTCGGCAATATCTTTTTCCACCATCGGATAAGGCATGGTGGCGACGCCAAGCCCCGCCAGCAGGGCCCGCCGTTTATCATCCATGCTGCTGACCGTAAGACGCTGCTGCTTATCCAGCAGCTGAACCGTCAGCACCGGACGTTCACGCGCCGTATCAGCGACGGCAATACCGCGATATTTCACACGCGTGACTTCCGAAAGCGGCTCTGCCTCCTGATGAATAGGGTGGTCCGGACTGGCGACATAAACGCTCATAATGGTGTAGAGCTTGCGGGTGTTGATCTCGCTGGAGGCGCGGAAGTGCAGGTCAGGCGCAATCACGATATCGGCCCGGCCCTGCTCCAGCCGCTCCCACGCGCCCGCCAGCACTTCCGTGATCAGAGATATCTGCGTATTGGCTTTTTCTGACAGCTTGCTGACCAGCGGAAACAGCAGGTCAGTGGGGATCAGCGCTTCCGCTACGATAGTGAGATGCGTTTCCCAGCCGCGCGCCAGCGCTTCTGCGTCGGTGGTCAGCTTATCTGCAGCCTCCAGCAGCACGCGACCGCGCTCCAGCAGCATCCGGCCAACGTTAGTGAATTTGGTGCGATGGCCGGAGCGATCAAACAGCACCACATCCAGCTCCTCTTCCAGCTTCTGCATGGTATAGCTCAGCGCAGAGGGGACGCGTCCCAGCTCATCTGCCGCGGCGGCAAAGCTGCCGCGCCGGTCAATCGCATCCATCACCCGTAACGCTTCTAACGTTAATGCACGCTCTTTAGCCATACTGATTCTCTGTCAGTAAATTTGAATATGCCGGGCAGATTAACTGGCTAACATTCCGCCGTCCAGCCTTTTACCATAAACCGATTGAGCCTGTAGTGAGCGTTTCCTGCAGTGCACCGGAGGTATAGCATGATGACAACCCGCTGCGCGTCCGCATGTGGCCAGGCTGATTTTGGCTGGTTGCAGGCGCGCTATAGCTTCTCTTTTGGCCACTATTTCGATCCTGAACTTATGGGATACGCCGCGCTGCGCGTGCTGAATCAGGAGGTGCTGGCGCCGGGTGCCGCTTTTCAGCCCCGTACCTATCCGCAGGTTGATGTGTTAAATCTGGTGCTGCAGGGCGAGGCGGAGTATCGCGACAGTGAAGGACAGCGCCTGACCGTAAGGGCAGGTGAGGCGATGCTGCTGTCAACGCGACAGGGCGTAAGCTACAGCGAGATAAACATCAGCAAAGATCAGCCGCTGACGCGCCTGCAGCTCTGGCTGAGCGCCTGTCCGGAACGGGAAAATCCGCTGCTGCAGCAGATGACGCTGAACGGCCGGTCGCCGCTGCTGCTGGCTTCGCCAGATGGCGCAGAGCAGAGTCTGCAACTGCGGCAGGATGCCAGGGTATATCAGGTGACGTTAGCGCCGGGAGAGCAGCAGCGTGTGCAGCTGCGCGGCGCGCGCGCGTACCTGCAGTCGATTCACGGTACGCTGGATGTGCGCAGCAGCAGCGCGAATCAGCAGCGGCTGCAGTGCGGCGATGGCGCGTTTATCCGTGATGAGCAGCAGCTTATCCTGCAGGCAGAGACGCCGCTGCGTGCGCTGGTCATTGATTTGCCGGCATAAAAAAGGGCGGCCAGCGCCGCCCTGAAAGAAAAGGTGCAGATTACTTCAGAATGGTAAAGGCCGTTGTTACGTGCTTCACGCCGCTGACCCGGCTGGCGATATCTGCCGCCGCCGTGGCTTCTTCCTGCGTCACCAGCCCCAGCAGGAACACTTCCCCGTTTTCTGTCGTGACTTTAACGTTAGACGATTTGACCTGATCGCTGCCCAGCAGCTGCGAGCGGATCTTGGTGGTGATCCAGGTATCGGAAGAAGAGGTGCCGAGGCTGACCTTCTCTCCGGTGCGGATCTCATTGTAGACTTCTGTTGCCCCGTCGACGCCCATGGCGATCTGTTTGGCACGGCTGGCGAGATCGGCAGACGGCGCCTGACCGGTCAGCAGCACTTTGCCCTGATAAGCGGTCACAATGACCCGCGCCTGATTTTTTATCTGTTCGTCTTTCGCCAGCGCATTAGAAACGCGCAGCTCCAGCGTGCCGTCATCAACCTGTGTACCCACGGTGCGGGGGTCGGTGGCGGTTTTAGTGGCAACGGCGGCGCCGCCGGCAACTACGGCCACGCAGCCCTGCAGCAGCATAGCGGTTAACAGCAGGGCGATAGCGTTCAATGCTTTCATGTGAGCTCCTTCAGTCATTCCTGGTGGGGAAAGAGGGTGTTATCGATCAAGTCGCACAGGCAGTTCAGCGTCAGCATATGCATCTCCTGAATGCGCGCACTGTGATGAGAGGGAATGCGGATTTCCACATCGTGAGGGCCGAGCAGGCCAGCCAGTTCGCCGCCATCATGCCCGGTGAGCGCAACGATGGTCATATCGCGGGTCACTGCAGCTTCCACTGCTTTAACGATGTCGCGGGTATTACCCCGGGTTGAGATCGCCAGCAGGACATCACCCGCCTGACCCAGCGCCCGTACCTGCTTGGCATAGATTTCATCATGCAGACGATCGTTACCGATCGCGGTGAGCATAACGTTATCCGCGCTTAGCGCCAGGGCTGGCAGGCTGGGACGTTCGGTTTCAAACCGGTTAATCATGCTGGCCGCAAAGTGCTGCGCATTGGCCGCAGACGCACCGTTGCCACAGCTGAGAATTTTATGGCCATTCAGCAGCGACTGCACCAGCGTCATCGCGGCGCGGGAAATGGCATCCGGCAGCGCTTCGGCTGCGGCAATTTGCGTCTGAATGCTTTCAGTAAAACATGCTTTAATTCTGTCCTGCACAAGACCACCTGGTTCTATTCATCGGCATTAAAAGCAGCGGGCAGCCACGTCAGTTCGCGCCCGGTAATGGCAATGATGTCAAAACGGCAATTTACCGTCTCAAAACTGCCGCCGCGCGTCAGCAGCCAGAGCGCTGCTGCCCGCAGCAGCTTCTGTTGTTTCTGGCGCGTCACGCTGGCGGCTGCTCCGCCATAGCGCGCATCGCGCCGGTAACGCACTTCCACAAATACCCAGCAGTCGGCATCGCGCATAATCAGGTCAAGTTCGCCTCCGCGAAAGCGGACGTTACTGGCGACCCACTTCAGCCCGGCGCGCTCCAGATAGTGACGCGCCTGCTGCTCATGCTCCGCGCCGAGACGCTGGCGGTTTACTGTACCGGAACGACCTGTCCCTGACGATACTGGTTCCATGCCAGCTTCCTGTTAATCACACAATCCGTGTCGGCGCTCAGCTTACCGGTATTGCCATCAATGGCAAAACCCGATACCTGCCGCATCTGGTTAAACTGCGTTGCCAGCGTCCAGGCATCGATGCCCATGGCATAGAGGCGTACCAGCGAATAGTCATTGTTGAACGCTTTCGCTGCCTGCTGCATCAGGCCGGGATTTGCGCCGGAGAGCAGCGGAATATCGCTATACTGCAGGCCTTCCATCTCCAGGCGGAAATCGGGACCCGCACCGGCCTGCGCGCTGCGTGAGCTGGCATAAAGCGCCGTGCTGTTGCGGCTGCTGGTACGCATAGCGATCATCGGTTTGATCAGCTGCAGTTCATTCTGGCTGGCAATGATATACACTGCGTCCACGCTGCCGCCACTGCTTTCAGCTGCCGGTGCCGGCGTGGCGCTCTGCGGCGCCGGAATCGTCAGACCTGCGACGGCAACGCTTTGCGGCTGCTCCATTTGTACCGTCAGCGGCGTACCGCTCAGCGCGATACCAGCTCCGCTGTTAATGCCCTGTTTAAGCTCCGCTACGCCGCCAAAGCGCTGCTGCAGTACCGTTGCGCCGCCCAGCTGCTGCCACTCTTCTGCAAACGCTTTTCCGACCCGGTCGCCATAGCTGCTGCGCGGCAGCAGCAGCAGCGGCTGGCGCTTGCCCTGTTCATAGATATGGTGCGCTGCATCGCGCGCTTCGTCTTCAGGAGAAAGCGCAAAATAGCAGATATTCGGATGGTTCTGGATCTGTTCCGGCTCGTTTAACGCCAGGACGTTGAGCGGCGTCTGGCTGTTTGCCACCTCTTCCACATGATTTTTCAGCAGCGGGCCAACCACCAGCGTGGCGCCATCCTGCTGCGCCTGCTGCATCACCTGCGCGATCGGCTGGCTGCTGGTATCGTACACTTTAATCTGTGCGCTGCTGGCTGCCGGCTGTGAAGCCGGTGCGGCAGGCTGCTGCTGCACACTCTCCTGCGGCGGCATGCTGGCGGCCGCAGGACTGACCACGCTATTGGCCGTCCCGGTATCCGTTGTCGCTTCAGGCACAGGCTGGGCAGTGGCGTTTTCCGGCGTGCTGCTCTGCGCGGGGGCAGCGTTCAGCACGCCATTTCTGGCATCGTTGAAGCCTTTCTGAATTGCGCCTGCAAATACCTGCGCCTGACCGTTCAGCGGCAGCAGCAGGGCGATGGTACTGGTGGAAGCCTGACTGAAGTTTTTAACCTGGCTGAGCTGCGTTGGCAGCGTTTTTGCCGCCGGATTTTGCGGGTAGCGGGTCTGCCAGTCGCTGATGGCCGTTTTCAGCATCTGCGGATCCTGGCTGCTGGCATGCCAGGTATTAAGCAGATCGAGCCAGCCCTGCAGCGTATTTTCATCGGCATTGATAACTACGCTGTTAAGCTGATCCTGCGTCAGCTGGGTCAGCGCCTGCCAGGTTGCGTCGATATTGCTCTGATGTTCATCGCCCTTTAAGAGCGGCTCCTGCGCAATATAGGCGCGCAGCAGCGCCAGCGATGGCCGGTTCTGTGCCGCTGCAATCTGCAGCGCGTAGTAGCGTACCTGCTGATCGGAAGAGAGAGCGGCCACTTTGACCGGGCTTAGCTGCTGCTGAGCACCACTGTAATTTTGCTGCGCAATCTGCAGCTGTGCGCGCAGCAGCTGCAGCTCCTGCTGCTGTACATCAGAGAGCTGCTGCGGCAGCTGGCCAAGCTGTGTCTGTGCCTGAGGATACTTTCCTTCCTTCAACAGGGCACGGATGGCAAGTAATTGCCAGTCGGTCTTGCTATCATCGCTGCTTTGCTGTGCCTGCTGCAGATAATAGTCAGAGCGTCCGGTTGCGGGGCCCTGAATATTGACGTTAGAGGTTTGCTGCGGACCCTGGCCGCTACAGGCGGCCAGAATCAGCCCGGCGAGAAGAACAGGTACAAAGCGTCCTGCTTTACGACGTACGACTTTTGAAGGAAGCATACTGTATCCAGTGATGTTTTTTTCTTGATGCTCAATATTAAATCGGCAATTCGGATGAGACAATGAAACAACTCGATCGGGCAGAGATTTCTGCCAGTACGCTCTATATCGTTCCTACCCCGATCGGTAACCTGGGTGATATCACACAGCGTGCGCTGACGGTGCTGGCGGGCGTCGATCTCGTTGCAGCGGAAGATACACGTCATACCGGGCTGTTGCTACAACATTTCGCCATCAATGCGCGGCTGTTCGCACTTCACGATCATAACGAACAGCAGAAAGCTGACGTGCTGCTGGCGAAGCTGCAGGAGGGGCAGAGTATAGCTCTGGTTTCCGATGCCGGCACGCCGTTGATCAACGATCCTGGCTATCATCTGGTGCGTCGCTGCCGCGAAGCGGGCGTACGCGTTGTGCCGCTGCCCGGCGCCTGTGCGGCCATTGCCGCATTAAGCGCAGCGGGATTACCCTCCGATCGCTTCTGTTATGAAGGATTCCTGCCTGCGAAAAGCAAAGGACGCTGTGATGCACTGCGTGCGCTGAGTGAAGAGCCGCGTACGCTGGTGTTTTATGAGTCAACGCATCGCCTGCTGGATACGCTGCAGGATATGGAAACGGTATGGGGCGCGGCGCGCTATGTGGTGCTGGCGCGCGAGCTGACCAAAACCTGGGAGTCACTGTATGGCGCGCCGGTGGGAGAGCTGCTCGCCTGGGTGCGGGAAGATGAGAACCGGCGCAAGGGCGAGATGGTGCTGATTGTCGAGGGGCATAAGGCTGACGAGGAGGCGCTGCCAGCTGAGGCGCTACGGACGCTGGCGCTGCTGCAGGCAGAGCTGCCGCTGAAGAAAGCTGCCGCGCTGACCGCTGAAATTCACGGCGTGAAAAAAAATGCGCTGTATAAATATGCGCTGGCGCAGCAAGAGGAGTGACAAATGCGTCCAGATCGCCTATTATCCTGCGCCGAAGCTGACCAGACAGTCGCCGCTTTGTCGTCGTCCCTTTCGGGGGAGACAGGCAGAGGGGAGGAAAGTCCGGGCTCCACAGGGCAGGGTGCCAGGTAACGCCTGGGGGGCGCAAGCCTACGACCAGTGCAACAGAGAGCAAACCGCCGATGGCCCGGAAACGGGATCAGGTAAGGGTGAAAGGGTGCGGTAAGAGCGCACCGCGCGGCTGGCAACAGTCCGTGGCACGGTAAACTCCACCCGGAGCAAGGCCAAATAGGGGTTCACATGGTACGGCCCGTACTGAACCCGGGTAGGCTGCTTGAGCCAGTGAGCGATTGCTGGCCTAGATGAATGACTGTCCACGACAGAACCCGGCTTATCGGTCAGTTTCGACCTTTCAAATGAAAAGCCCCGCTTCGGCGGGGCTTTTTGTTTTCTGAGCCGCGAGTGCAGGTATCTGCGTTGCTCTCTGCGGCCAGGGACGCATGAATGCGTCCCCTACGGTTAATTACAGGGGCGCCATTAATGGCGCCCGTTTTGCACGCGATTAACCGCGGCCATGCGGTTCATCCCAGTCAAATGCCGGACCGAGTGAAATCACGCCGTTTGGGTTAATGGTTTTATGGCTGCAGTAATAGTGATGACGGATCTGCGGCAGGTTCACCGTCTCTGCAATACCGGGCATCTGGTAAATATCGCGCAGAAAGCCATTCAGATTGCGATAGTCACTTATACGGTGTCTGTCGCACTTGAAGTGCGTGACGTAAACCGGATCAAAGCGCACCAGCGTTGTCCACAGGCGCAGATCGGCTTCAGTCAGGCGATCGCCGGTCAGATAGCGATGCTGTCCCAGAATCTGCTCCAGCCGCGCCAGCGAATGAAACAGAGCGGTAACGGCTTCATCGTAAGCGGCCTGAGAGGTAGCAAAACCGCTCTTATAGACGCCATTATTGACCGTATCGTAGATCCAGCCGTTGAGTTCGTCGATCTTATCGCGCAGATCGGCAGGATAGTAGTCGCCGGCCCGCGCGCCCTGTGCATCAAATGCGCTGTTAAGCATGCGGATAATGTCGGCTGACTCATTGCTGACAATGGTATGCTGCTGCTTATCCCACAGCACCGGCACGGTAACACGACCGCTGTAGTGCGGGTCGGCATGAAGATAGAGCTGGTAGAGAAACTCATGCTGATACAGCGTGTCGCCGGTGGCATCCGGGAAGCTGTCATCAAACGTCCAGCCATTTTCCAGCATCAGCGGATGAACCACTGAAACCGATATCATCTCTTCCAGCCCTTTAAGCTTACGCATCAGCAGCGTGCGATGCGCCCACGGGCAGGCAAGTGAAACGTACAGGTGGTAGCGATCGCGCTCTGCCGCAAAGCCAGGCTTACCGTCAGGGCCGGCGCTGCCATCGGGCGTGATCCAGTTACGCCACGCTGATTCTGACCGTTTGAAACGGCCTCCGGTTGATGTTGTATCGTACCAGGTGTCGTGCCAGACACCCTCAATCAGCTGTCCCATATGCCCTCCATAGAAAAAAGGGGCGAGGATGATCCTCTGCCCCTGTATTCAGTATATCTGCTGTAAGCGACCTGCGCGCTTAACGGGCGGCGGCCGGTGCCATGCGCTGGCGGATCAGGCGGTCAATACTCCAGGCACCCGGTCCCACCAGACCCAGAACCAGGAAACCACCGGCAATGCTGAGGTTTTTCATAAACATCAGCTGGTTCACGCCTTCTGCAAAGTTGCTGTGAAACAGAAACGCGGTCAGCAGCGTAAAGCCTGCGGTAAACAGTGCGGTAAAGCGCGTCAGGAAACCAAACAGAATGGCCAGGCCGCCGCCCAGTTCCAGCAGGATCACCAGCGGCAGCATAAAGCCCGGCACGCCCATTGCCTGCATATACTGCTCGGTGCCGGCATAAGCGGTAATTTTGCCCCAGCCGGCCGTAATAAACAGAATAGTCATCAGTACACGCGCGGCTAACAGTCCTGCATCTTCGAATTTTTTCATCATCTACTCCAGCGTAATTTTGTGGCAGGCTGAAAACCTGTCCGTTAATTTCCCGCTGCAACGCAGATAAACGTTCACCGGGCTGATGGAGAGAGATAATAATCGCGGTGCGAAAGGGTTGTAAGCAAGATAAACTGTCGAAGTTGTTCAGGAATTCTGACGAAAAAAAACCGGACCTGCTGGTCCGGTTTTTTATAGAGCGGTTAGCGCCCTGGCATGGATGACTTGATCATACGCCAGGTGCTCCACAGGCCGAAGCCGCGTTTAGCGATGCGCAGCAGCCGGTTAGGGCTGCGCACTGACCAGATAGCTAGCGCGCTGCTGCCTATTGCCAGATAGCGACGACAGCTCACCAGCGTCAGCCAGCCGCGATCGTAACGGGCTGTATTTTCCAGCCAGTCACGTCCCGCTGCGCTCAAATCGAGACGCTGCTGCTGAACCGTATTAAGGAGTTCATGAATGCGGGCTTCGCGTTCATGGCGACTGCTCATGAGCGGTCCTCCTCCAGTAATTTACGATCGGAATCAAGCTCTTTACGGGTATGGCGCAGCAGCGTCGACTGACGCGATTTGCGCAGCGTCCACAAGCCAAAAATCAGCGCAAGCACAAACAGTACGCCTGTGGTCACTCCGATTGCCATCAGCCGGTATTGCGCGTCGACCGCCCAGATGATCAGAACCATCAGGCTCATCAGCCCAAATGCCGTAAACAGCATGGTCAGGCCAATCATGATCAGCATCTGGATCAGATTGGCTTTCTCTTCTTCCAGCTCAACAACGGCCAGCCGGACACGCGTCTCGACCATACTGACCAGCGTAGTCACCACGCGCTGACCGATGTTAAAGACCCCTTTGCCCGGGCCGTGGCTTTGCTGAGAATCGTTCATATCAACGACGCGAAATCAGAATGCCAATCAGCACGCCCACGGCTGCGCCAACGCCAACGCCGTGCCACGGATTTTCACGCACATAGTCTTCCGCTTTCTCTGCGGCTTCGCGCGTGGTTTTGGCGATACGCTCACCGGAGTCGCCCAGACGCTCACGTGAGCTTTCCAGTGCGCCGCGCGCTTTATGACGCAGGCGATCCAGTTCACTGCGTGATTTGTCTGTTGAGCTGCTTAATACTTCTTCCAGGGTGTCGGCCAGATTTTTCAGCTCAGCGCGCAGATGTTCAGATGTGGTGTCTTTAGCCATGAGAGTTCTCCATTACTTTAATTATTTACGTCCGATTAGTAAGGCTCTGCAGCAAGCTTTTTCAGCTCCTGCCTTGCCTCATCCAGCTTGCGTTCACGTTTTTCAATTTTGTCTTTGTCGTCCCTGTCGGCACGCGCTTTCTGCAGTTCCTGTTCGCGCTCGGCTACCTTGTTCTGCTGCGACTTCAGACGCTCTGAGTGCGCTGACTTCAGCTGCCGGTCGCTGCAGCTGGCGCGAACTTCTGTCAGCGCACGCTCCAGGCCGTTGACCCGGCGCTGATTATCGTGCGCTTTTGCCATGGCAATCTCATGCCGGATATCGCGCTCTTTTTGCTGACACAGAGACTCTGCCGCCAGCAGAGAGCCAGAGCAGGAGACAAGCATGGCGCCCAGAAGAAGTTGTTTCATCACGTTCGCACCTTCCCTTGTTGATGAACCGTCGCCTGCCAGACAGGAGCGTATCCCGGCGTTACGTCGGCTTGTGCTACCGTTAAGCATAGTCAGCCAGGGCAAAAATTCAAAAAAGACGGAGAGATAGCAGAGAAAAAGTATCGTCTGACGGCAGGTCAGACGATCGGATTAACTGTAGGTCGGAGGATTGGTATCGTGCGGCTGCTGTGAGGCCTGCGGATCTGCAGCCACAACAAAGCCTTGTGGTAATAAACGGCGTAATACTTTCTGCGCTGCCAGGCTCTGTTCTTCATCTTCAAAGTGGATTACCAGCGCATCTCCTGCTGGCGTGATACTTTTAATGCGCACGCCCTGGGCGGATAGCTGCTGATAAAGATAAAAGCCATCCGGCAGGTTGGTCCCGCTATGGGCCACGCGAATTTGTACCACGGTTTCATGCTGCCAGAGTAGCGGAGCCGCACCTGCCGCGAGCAGCAGCAGTATGCCGCCGCACAGCCACGGCAGCAGTGGTCGGGTAAAGAGACGTCCTGTTTTCATTACTGCGCTTTCCCGTTTTGTCCTGCCTGACGCTTACGCCACAGCACCACCAGCGAGCCGATCAGGCCAATGACCAGCAGCGCCAGCGGCAGCATCATCAGAAAAAACATCAGCTCATCTTCGTAACGGCGAAACAGCGGCGTTTTGCCCAGTGCAAAGCCGAGGACGGTTAGAATCAGCACCCACAGGAAGCCACTCATCCAGTTAAAGAACTGAAAGCGCGCATTACTCAGGCCAGATAATCCGGCAATCGTGGGCAGCAGCGTTCGCACAAACGCGATAAAGCGCCCAATCAGCAGGGCAGAGAGACCGTGACGATGGAACAGGCTGTGGGCGCGCTGATGATATTGTGCCGGCAGGTGTGACAGCCATTTTTGTACGGTTGGGGTGTTTCCCAGCCATCGTCCCTGGATATAACTTACCCAGCAGCCGAGGCTGGCACCTGTGGTCAGAACCAGCAGCGTCAGGGGGAAAGTCATTGTGCCTTTGGCAATCAGCACGCCGACAAGGATCAGCAGACTATCACCGGGCAGGAAGGCGGCAGGGAGCAAGCCATTTTCAAGGAACAGAATCATGAACAGCAGGCCATAGATTGCCCACACCAGAGTGGGGTCAGAGAGCATCTCATAATCCTGCTGCCACAGGGCATGCAGCAGTGCTTTCAAAATATCCATCAATCTTTCCCGAACATCATTGTTAAACGAGCCCATCAGGGGCTAAAGCGCAGGCAGAGGTGAGTTATACATTTTGGGTATGCCACCTGAGCAGAGGTCCGTATCCATGCGGCTATAAGTGTTAAATCAGCGACTTTTGGATGGCCTTGTCGCAAAAGGTAAAAAAAGGGCGATAACTGTAACAAATACTTCCCAATTCAGACAGTGCAATATATCCGTTGTAGTGGAGTTTTACCCTTTGCAGCCAGGAGTAAAAGGAGCTTTACACGAGCTGACACTATTGCAGATTATCTGACCTCGCCTGCTGGTTCAGAACAGGCAGATAGGGTCATTTTTACGTTGTTCGGCCTGATTAACCGGTTTCCGGCAAACAAGTTGCAATTACAGGCAGAGGCCGCGTTATGTATGTCACCGCTGCACCGCCACCGCTTAGTATTTTCCAGATATGGCAACATTGCCAGTTTACGGCGGCAGTTTGTTGGGTGCGGCAGAAGTGAGTGAAGGCAACACGAGGGCGGAAAGCGTGCGGCGCACATCGTGCGCCGCAGAGGAGAGTCAGGTCGCGGTGCCAGGCTGACGTTCCGCTTCTGCCTGGCAGACAGCCGCAGTAAACAGAATATCGGTTGAAGAGTTAAGGGCCGTTTCCGCTGAGTCCTGCAGGACGCCGATAATAAATCCAACCGCCACAACCTGCATTGCCAGGTCGTTAGGGATGCCGAACATATTACAGGCCACGGGGATCAACAGCAGCGACCCACCCGCTACGCCGGAGGCGCCGCAGGCGCACAGCGTGGCGACCAGGCTCAGCAGAATGGCTGTCGGGACATCGACATCGATACCGAGCGTATGTACTGCAGCCAGAGTCAGAACGGTAATGGTAATGGACGCCCCCGCCATACTGATAGTTGCACCCAGCGGAATGGACACGGAGTAAGTGTCTTCATCAAGGTTAAGCCGTTTTGCCAGCGCCATGTTAACCGGGATATTGGCGGCTGAACTGCGGGTAAAGAAAGCCGTCACGCCGCTTTCGCGGATGCAGGTAAACACCAGTGGATAGGGATTACGCCGGATTTTCTGATACACCAGCAGCGGATTTACGATCAGCGCCATAAACAGCATGCAGCCAATCAGCAGGACCAGTAGGCTGCCATATTCCCATAGTGCGCCAAAGCCGGTTGAGGCCAGAATAGAGGCAACAAGGCCGAAGATACCCAGTGGTGCGCAGCGGATCACACAGCGCACAACCCAGGTTGCCGCGTGTGAAGCGTCATTTAAGAAATCTTTGGTACCCGGACTGGCGTGACGGAACGCCAGGCCAAGACCCAGCGCCCAGACCAGTATGCCGATGTAGTTCGCGTTCATCAGCGCATCAAACGGATTAGCCACCATGCTCATCAGAAGGCCATGCAGCACCTCAGTGATACCGGAAGGTGGCGTAATGGTGGTATCGCCGGCCACGAGTGACAGCGTCTGCGGAAAAAGGTGGCTGAAAATCACCGCGACCATCGCGGCAAACAGGGTGCTGAGCAGATAAAGCATAATGATGGGACGGATATTGGTTTTCTGTCCCTGCTGATGGTTCGCAATGGACGCGATAACCAGCACCAGAACCAGCAGCGGCGCGACGGCTTTCAGTGCCCGGACAAAGAGTTCACCCAGCAGGCCGGCGGCTAACGCGGCATCGCGGGACAGCCACGCCAGCGCCACGCCGGCCACCAGGCCTATCATGATTTGTTTGACCAGGCTGCCTTTAAACAGCACGCCTGCCACTCTGGAAAGGTTATTTTGCATATCGTGATCTTTTACTATCGGTCATGAGTGTGGTGCGCGTTTATTCCGCGCCAGAGGGTTTGCCGGGCGGAGTATAAGGAAAAGTGCTGGTGAGAAAAGCGATAATTCCGGCTTTGCGTGCGGGATCGATTTTTTAATCTGCTAAACAGAAGAAGTGTGACAGGGATAAAAAAGGGAAAGTTACACTGCGGCAAAATAAAGCAGGGGCGATTTACGCCCCTGCAGAAGATTATGGTGAGATCCGCCGGCGGTCATTTCGACGGTTAACCCAGGCATTAATCAGCAGCGTTCCCCCGAGAATAACGCCCACCACGCTGAGTGAGACAGCGACCGGAATGTGATAAAACTCGACGATCAGCATCTTAATACCGATAAACACCAGTACCACGGCCAGACCATATTTCAGCATAGAGAAGCGCTCCGCCACGTTTGACAGCAGGAAATACATGGCGCGCAGGCCCAGGATGGCAAACAGGTTAGAGGTCAGCACAATAAAGGGATCGGTGGTCACCGCAAAAATAGCCGGAATACTGTCAACAGCAAAAATCACATCGCTAAGCTCGACCATGATCAGAACCAGCAGCAGCGGGGTGGCAAACAGTACCCCGTTACGGCGAATAAAAAACTTCTCACCCTCCAGCGAATCGGTCATGCGCAGATGCTGACGCAGCCAGCGTACCACCGGTTTATCACCTACAGCCGTGTCATCCTCACGTGCAAGCGCCATCTTAATGCCGGTGAACAGCAGAAAGGCACCAAAAATATAGAGGATCCAGCTGAACTGCATGACCAGCCAGCTGCCGGCGAAAATCATGATGGTACGCAAGACAATAGCGCCCAGTACGCCGTAGATCAGTACGCGCCGCTGCAGCTGGGGCGGTATAGCAAAGTAGCTGAACAGCATCAGCCAGACAAAGACGTTATCCACCGCCAGCGCTTTTTCCAGTACGTACCCGGTCAGAAAAGCGAGCGTCTGCGTAGTGGCGACCTCGCGGCCGGCGTGCGTATCGAGATACCACCAGAAAGCGGCAGCAAACAGCAGTGAAACGGACACCCAGATCAGTGACCAGATAGCCGCCTGTCTGAACGACATGGTTTGTGCGCCGCGCCGGCCCTGCAGCAGCAGATCGATCGCCAGCATAATCAGCACAACAACGGTAAAACTGCCCCAGAGTAACGGTGTGCCTATCGATTGCATAATGGTGTCCTGTGCGAAAGTTAAAAAAAACGGCTCCGTCAGAAGACGTAAGCCGCTTTCATTACGCTGCAAGCGCACCTCGCCTTCCGGCAAGGTCTCACTTACAACACAGAATCACTTCCGGGTTGCCTGACGACCGGATGCGCTACACATCGTAATGACGATCAATCAGCTGACAAGTTACTCCCCTTTGCTTAGGAAAAAATAGCGCAGCCGCAGGACGATGCAATGCACGACCAGACATATTTAGCAATATTTACACTTCATGGCGATCGGCAGGAAACACCACGCCGGTTTGCTGGCGGATGGTGGTCAGCAGTTCTGCTGTCAGCCGGGAGATCGCGAGGGCAGGGTGAGCGATCTGCTGCGTTTCTACCAGGCTGGCAAACACTTCGGCTTCATAGCGCATCGTATTGCTGTGCTGCGGCTGCGTCAGATCCTGCCCGGTACCGCTGCGTGGCAGTAGCCGCAACTGCTGACACTCCGCCAGCTTCTCAATAAGCAGCGAACCCGCTTCCCCCTGAATTTCACTCGGAATAGCGGAGTTGCTGACTTTGGAATGCAGCAGGGTGACATCAAAATCGCCATAGTGGAGGATCACCGTCCCGTGCGCATCTGTGCCGCTGGGCAGCAGCGTGGCTTCAGCCGTTACGCGGCAGGGGGCACCCCATAGCGTGACGGCAGCGGCCAGGCAGTAATAGCCAATATCCATAATTGAGCCATTGGACCAGCGCGGGTCAAACGTATTCGGGTTTTCGCCCGCAAGATAGCGCGGATAACGGGAAGAGTACTGACAGTAGCTGAACAGCGCCTTGCGCAGCGTGCCCAGCTGCGGCAGAGCGCGCTGCAGCTGATGAAAGTTAGGCAGGCTGGCGGTTTTGAATGCTTCAAACAGCACAACCTGATGCTGCTGTGCACAGGCGATCATCGCGTCGGCTTCACGCAGCGTGGAGGCCAGCGGTTTCTCGCAGATCACATGCTTGCCGTGAGACATGAACAGCAGCGCCTGTTCGCAATGCAGTGCATTCGGGCTCGCAATATAAACCGCGTCGATATCGCGGCACGCCGCCATCGCTTCAGACGAGGTAAATGTCAGCGGGCAGGCGTAATCAGCGGCAAAGGCCTCTGCCTGCTGCTGGCTGCGGGAGTACACTGCGCTGAGCGTGAATCTGCCGCTCGCATGTGCGGCGTCAATAAACTGACGGGTAATCCAGTTGGTGCCAACAATGGCAAAGCGAATCACAGGCCTGCTCTCCTGATAAAAGAAAGCCGCAGGGTAGCATGCTGCGGCAGGAAACTATCCGGCAGCATTTGATCCTGCGATCCGCATTCCAATATAGTGAGCCCTTAAGTCTGAAAGCCTGCGAACGGGAGAGCCGGGTGAGCGGAAGCAAACATGCACTAAACTGGACCACGCTGCTGATTGCCATTCCTGTGGGGCTGATGGCCTCGCTGGTGACGCTGGCGTTTCGCGGCATCATCGACATGATTAACCAGCTGCTGTTTAACAGTGACCATGAGATCACCGTGGCGATGCACGTCTGGCCGTGGATCTTCTGGCCGCTGCTGGTGGGGGCGGGCGGCGTGCTGGCGGGCTGGTTTCTGCGCTATGCCGTCGCCATTGAGCAGCAGGAGACGGTAAAAACGGACTATCTGGAAGTGATTAATGCCAGGCTGGACGCCGTGCCGACGCGTACTTCTCTGTTTCGTGCACTCTCTTCAATCGCCAGTATTGGCAGCGGTGCCTCAATCGGTAAAGAGGGACCGATGGTACAGCTCTCAGCGCTCAGCGGCAGTCTGCTGGGGCGCTGGCTGCCGGCATCGCTTAACCTGCGCAACAGCGATATTGTCGCGATGGCGGCGGCGGCAGGCCTCTCCTCGGTGTACCACGCACCGCTTGCCTCGGCGATCTTTGTTGCGGAAATTGCTTTTGGTATTTCAGCCCTGCAGCGACTGATCCCGCTGATTGTGTCCTCTGCGGTCGCGGTGATGACCATGTGGGCGCTGGGTTTTCGCAATGCGCTTTATCCGCTTGCCGATACGCTGTTTCAGATGGATGTGACCAGTCTGCTGGTGACGGTACTGATTGGTCTGGTGGCGGGCGTTGCCGGCTGGCTGTTGATCGCGCTGATTGGTCGCAGCCGGCGACTGTTCAGCCGCGTGCGATCGCTACCGCTGCGGCTTGGTGCGGGCGGGGTAGCCGTAGGGTTACTGGCGCTGATCTCTACGGATATTCTCGGTAACGGGTATGAAGTGATCGTAAAGATCATTGAGGGCCATTACGTCATCACCGGATTACTGCTGCTGCTTTTACTCAAAACGCTGGCCACAACGCTTTCCGTAGGCTCAAACGCCGTAGGCGGACTGTTCACCCCTTCGCTGCTGATCGGCGCACTGCTCGGGGTGATTCTGGCGCAGAGTGCGGCGGCGCTGCAGCTGCCGACGGGAGATACGCTGCTTTATGCAGCAATAGGCATGGCCGCCGTGCTGGCCGCGGTGAGTCAGGCTCCGCTGATGGCCATGCTGATGGTGCTGGAGATGACGCTTAACAGCAGCCTGCTGTTTCCGCTGATGATCGCTTCCGTGCTGGCTTCGATGGTGGTCTATCGCCTGCAGTCCGCCAGCACTTATCCGGTAGTCAGTCACCACCTGAGCCGTTCTGAAGCCTGGTACGATTTTGACCATATGCGTGTCGATCAGCTGATTATTCCTGGCGCAGCGCTGCAGCCCGAAGAGTCGGTCGGACAGGCGCTGGCGGTCAGCTCGCTGAAGCGTGAACGCTATGTTTACGTACTGAATCAGGCAGAGCAGTTCCTGGGCGTGGTCTCTATTCACGATATCTCGCGCAAGGTACTGGCGCAGGAGATCACCCTGGATTCGCCGGTCAGCACCGTCATGGATAACAACTTCCCCTGCATTTTTCAGGGGCAGAGCATGCGCGAAGGGTGGGAGGCGTTTTCACGCGTGACGCTTGAGCGGCTGCCGGTGCTGAACAATCCGCAGGAGCGTCGTTTTATGGGCGCCCTGACAAAAACCAGTCTGATCCAGAAAGCGCAGGAGTTTCTTTAAGCCGCGTTGCCGCGCATCGCCTGATCGGTCATCCACAGGCGCGCGTCAAACTCCAGCTGATGATAGTCAGGCTCCATATGGCAGCAGAGCTGATAGAACGCTTTGCTGTGCTCTTTCTCTTTGAGGTGGGCGAGTTCGTGCACCACAATCATGCGCAGGAAAGGCTCAGGGGCGAGACGGAAAAAGGTGGAGATACGGATCTCCGCTTTGGCTTTCAGGTTGCCGCCCTGTACGCGCGAAATCGCCGTGTGCAGCCCCAGCGCATGCTTCATCACTTTGATTTTATTATCCCAGAGGATTTTGCTTACCGGCGGTGCGCTGCGCATATAGCGATTTTTTATCGCCTGCGTGTAGTCATACAGCGCGCGATCGCTGACCACGTCATGCGTTTCAGGATAGCGCTGCTGCAGGAACGCGCCTAATCGCTGATGATCGATCAGCGTTTGCACCTGTTCGAGGATATTTTCAGGGTAACCCTGCAGATAAATTAATGACATTGGGATTCCTGACGAAAGACAGTATACTGCGCCCCCCTTTTCAGGGCGAAAATTGCGCAAAGTGTACCACGCCGGAGATTCCATGAGCCAACTTGAACTGACCCATAGCACCCTTACGCTGGAGCGCTTTCCGCCGATGCGTGAAGAGAGCCCTTTACAGGCGTGGGATGCCGCCGATGAATATCTGCTGCAGCAGACGCTGCCGGAAGGTCCGGTGCTGGTGTTCAACGACAGCTTTGGGGCGTTAACCTGTGGCCTGCAGGACCGGGAAATCTGGCACGTCAGCGACTCCTGGCTGAGTCAGCAGGCAGCCAGGCAGAATCTGCGCTTAAACGGCCTGTCTGACGATCGCATTCACTTTATCGACAGCCTGAGCGCGCTGCCTGCAGCACCCGCGGCTGTTTTAATCAAAATTCCCAAAGCGCTGGCACTGCTGGAGCATCAGCTGCGCGCACTGCGCAGCGTGGCCACGCCGGACACGCTGATTCTGGCGGCAGCCAAAGCGAAAGATATTCATAACTCCACACTGCAGCTGTTTGAGCGCATTCTGGGCGAAAGTAAAACATCGCTGGCCTGGAAAAAAGCCCGCCTGATATACAGCCGCTACACTGCGCCAGCACTGGCTGAGGCATCAGCGACTACCGTCTGGCCGCTGGATGAGACGCCTTACCAGATCCATAACCACGCCAACGTCTTTTCACGCACCTCGCTGGATATTGGTGCGCGGCTGTTTATGCAGCATTTGCCACACAATATTGAAGGCGAAATCATGGATCTTGGCTGCGGCAACGGCGTGATTGGCTTAATGGCACTGGAGCAAAATCCGCAGGCTGAAGTGCTGTTTTATGATGAATCTTATATGGCAGTGGCCTCCAGTGAGCTGAACGTTAAGGTTAACCGCCCGCAGGATCTGTCACGCTGCCAGTTCCGCGTTAACAATGTGCTGAGCGGCTTTCCGTCTGACCGGCTGCATGCGGTGTTATGCAATCCGCCGTTTCATCAGCAGCATGCGGTTACGGATCACCTTGCATGGCAGATGCTGCGCGACGCAAAACGCTGTCTGCAGTATGGCGGTGAGCTGCGTATCGTGGGCAACCGGCACCTCGGCTATCACCAGAAGATGAAGAAACTGTTTGGCAACTGCGAACTGGTAGCATCCAGCGCGAAGTTTGTAGTGCTGCGCGCGGTAAAACTGCGCTGATCACAGACTCAGCGCGAGCGCGGTAGCCTGTGAAATAGCCCGCCGCGCGTCCAGCTCCTGCGCCACATCTGCGCCGCCGATTACCCGCACCGTTTTGCCACGTGCGGCCAGCTCGTCAGCCAGCAGGCGCAGCGGCTCCTGACCGGCGCAAACCACAATGTTGTCCACGGCCAGCGTAACCGGTTTGCCCTGGTGCCGCAGATGCAGCCCTGCATCGTCAATGCGCAGATATTCCACATCGCCCCACATCTGTACGCCATGCGCCTGCAGACTGGCGCGGTGGATCCAGCCGGTGGTTTTCGCCAGCCCCGCTCCGGGTTTTCCGCTTTTGCGCTGCAGCAGCCAGATTTGCCGGCCGGGTAATGGCGGCCGGGCAGGAACAACGCCGCCGCGCGCCTGCAGCGTGCGATCGATCCCCCAGCGCTGGTAAAAATCTTCCGGGGAATGCAGTAAATAGGCGGCTGTATCAAAACCGATGCCGCCTGCACCAATAATGGCGATGCGCTGTCCCACCGGTTTTTTGTGGTGCAGAAGGTCCAGATAGCTGACCACGCTGGCATGATCGATGCCGGGAATGGAGAGCTGACGCGGCGTCACGCCGGTGGCAATGACAATTTCATCCGCGTCTATCAGCTCACCGGCACGGACCCGGTGGTTAAGCCGCAGCGTCACCTTAGCTGCTGCCAGCTGATGGCGGAAGTAGCGCAGGGTTTCATGAAACTCCTCTTTGCCCGGGATCTGCCGGGCGATGGCAAACTGCCCGCCAATCTCCGCATCCGCTTCATAAAGCGTCACCTTATGTCCGCGCTGAGCCGCCTGCAGGGCAAAAGCCATGCCTGCCGGACCGGCACCAATGACAGCCAGCTGCTTTGGATGCGTTACGGGCACAACCGGCATCAGGGTTTCATGACAGGCGCGCGGATTGACCAGGCAGGATGTCACGTTGCCTGCAAAAATCTGATCGAGGCACGCCTGATTACAGGCAATACAGGTATTGATGGCTTCAGGCTGGCCCTGCGCCGTTTTGGAGACAAACGCGGCATCTGCCAGAAATGGCCGTGCCATTGAGACCATATCGGCGGTACCTTCGCGCAGCAGGGCTTCAGCTACATCAGGATGGTTGATCCGGTTAGTGGCAATTACCGGTACGGAGACGCGTTCGCGCAGGTAGCGGGTTACCCACGCAAAGCCAGCCCGCGGGACACAGGTTGCTATCGTCGGGATGCGTGCTTCATGCCAGCCAATACCGCTGTTAAACAGCGTCACGCCACACGCCTCAAGCGCCTCAGCCAGCATCAGCGTTTCGTCCAGCGTGCTGCCGTGCTGCACCAGGTCGAGCAGCGACAGCCGGAAAATCACAATAAAGTGCTCGCCGGTGGCCTGACGTACCGCCTGCGTCACTTCACGGGCGAAGCGCTGCCGCCGCAGCACATCGCCTCCCCAGCCGTCAGTGCGCTGGTTGGTCTGCGCCGTCAGAAACTGATTAATCAGATAGCCTTCGGAGCCCATGATCTCTACGCCATCATATCCTGCCTGCTGCGCCAGACGCGCACAGCGGGCAAAATCAGCAATAGTCTGTCTAATTTCTGCTTCGCTCAGCGCATGCGGAGTAAAAGGATTTATGGGTGCCTGGAGTGCGGAAGGGCCTACCAGCGACCGCTGATAGCTATAGCGTCCGGCATGCAGGATCTGCAGCGCAATTTTCCCGCCCTGCGCATGGACCGCGGTGGTGATCTGACGATGCCAGTCGCACTGGTTTTCCCGGGTCAGCATTGCGCCACCCTGTGTCACCACACCCTGCGCATTCGGCGCGACGCCACCGGTCACTATCAGCGCCACCCCTTCGCGTGCGCGCTCGGCATAGAAAGCAGCCAGTCGTGCAGCGCCGTCGGGATGCTCCTCCAGCCCGGTATGCATCGAGCCCATCAGAAAACGATTTTTTAACCGGGTAAATCCCAGATCAAGAGGCGTGAATAAGCAGGGATAGTGCTCGATCATAATCAGGCGCTCAAAAGTGGTCGGATGAGTCAACTCTAACGGTAATCGCGCATGATGGAAGAGAGGAACACTCAGCGTGTGAGTGACGTCAAAAAAAGCAGGGCGGCAGGTTACGCACGAGGTTTCAGCTTGCCTTCGTTACGCACGGGAAGGACCGGCACGCCCTGAACGGGTCAGAGTACAGGGCTAATGACTTAGCACTTTTTTTAAGGTCAGCATGGATTCCTTTTTCTGAAAAGCCCGGATAATAACTACACAGCGGCAAGAAATGTTTATCGCAACCGGGCGGGTTTTTAAACATTATAGTGGGAAAGTAATCTGGAAATAAGTCTTCAAATAGCGCCAGGAAGAGGATTTATCATTTTAATCGCTATTTTAATGTTATTAATAATGCCTGTTAACCCCGAAGTGTAGCTGAATGGCGTTATCTGGTGAGTGTTATATTTATTGCATGCCGTGCCGGGAAGATAGCGGCAGTTATCAGCAGAAGTGCGTCATTTTCCAGGTGATTTCACTCTCTCTTTTATTTGTGAAGTGGATAATTTTATATTTTAATAATTTTTTATTTTCCAGCTTTATATAATTACCTGAATAATCACATTGTGAAGAGGGTTTTCCTGCTATTACCAATGAGTTAACTGAAAAGGTTAAACGATATAACCTTTTACCTGTAATGTGCTTTTTAGAGGAGAGGCAGATTGGATTCAAACACTCAGCCAGTCCGTGTTGCTGTTCTCGACGGTCACCCTATGATCCGTCTGGTTTTTGAGTTGTGTCTGAAAAACCATCCCGATATTCAGCTTGTTGCCGCCTGGTCGTCCGGCAGTGAGCTTTTCAGTGCGTTAAATACGCACAGGATCGATGTTCTGATCCTGGATTTTCTGCTGGGTGAACGTGAAGTTGATGGCCTGACGTTAATAAAGCAAATACGTAACCACTATCCGACGCAAAAAATGCTGGTGTTAACCTCTGCAGAAAGCCCGGCAGTTGCCAGGATGGCGCTCCGGGCCGGCGTAAACGGTTTTATCGGAAAAAGTCATCCCTTTGAAGAGGTGCTGGCGGCGGTCAGAGTCGTTGCTGAGAATAACCTGTTTTTAGCCGCACACCTTGCTGAAGAAATTCAGACGCTTTATGCCATTTCCGAAAAAATAGCGGATGAGCATTTTTGTATCGGCTGCACACCAGCGCTTCACGAAAAAATAAGGTTATTAAGCCCGCGTGAAGCGGAGGTAATTCGCTGCTTTCTTGATGGTATGAGCGTTTCACAAATTGCGGCCAAGTTCAGGCGGAGCCGGAAAACGGTGAGCGGGCAGAAGCAGTCGGCGCTGAAAAAGCTTGGCGTCCGTTCTGATTCAGAATTATTTAAATATAGCCGGGAGTTGCTGTCAGCCCGGTAATCAGGCAGAACGACCGGGCCCGGTTGCAGTAACCTGACAGCCAGTTCACGTTCCCGGTAACATCTTTTCTGTAACATTGTTCTGAGTGATGTTCATCACAGTTTTATACCGTTTAACCCGTTTTTATAGTCATCACATAAACAGACTCACGGGAAAAACATGAACATCGAAACGCAATCCTGCGTCATCAGCGGCAAACAGCAGGTCAGTGTCGCGCAGCAGCACGTGCAGTGGGATGGCTCCGGCACGCTGGTGCGCATTACGCGCGGCGGAATCTGTGGCTCCGATCTGCATTACTATCAGGAAGGAAAGGTCGGCAGCTTTGCGCTGCAAATGCCTATGATACTCGGGCATGAAGTAATTGGTTATGTCATAGAAAGCGACGATCCTCGCCTGCAGCCACAGCAAAAAGTGGCTATCAATCCGGCGAAACCCTGCGGTGAATGCAAATATTGTCAGCGGCAGCAGGAGAATCAGTGTACCGCAATGCGTTTTTTTGGCAGCGCAATGTATGTCCCGCACGTTGATGGCGGATTTACCCGGCACAAAGTTGTGGCGAGCAGCCAGTGCGTGCCTTTTCCAGCGGATGCCGATGAAACGGTAATGGTGTTTGCTGAGCCGCTGGCAGTCTGCATTCACGCCACGCATCAGGCTGGCGATCTTGCCGGCAAACGTATCTTTATCTCCGGCACCGGGCCGATTGGCTGTCTGATTGCCGCCGCCGCACAGGCGCGTGGTGCTGCAGAGATTATCTGCAGTGATATCAGTGAGCGTTCGCTGGATATGGCGCAGCAAATGGGTGCTACGCAGGTGGTTAACGCTGCAAGCGGCGATTTCACTGCCTGGATGGCAGATAAGGGCTACTTCGATGTGGCGTTTGAAGCGTCCGGTCATCCGGCGTCACTGCAGCGCTGCCTGGAGGTCGTGTGTGCCAAAGGCACGGTAGTGCAGGTAGGGATGGGAGGCGCTTTTCCTGATTTCCCTCTGATGATGCTGATTGCCAAAGAGATAACCCTGACAGGCTCGTTCCGTTTTACACATGAATTCAATACGGCGGTTGAGTGGCTGGCGCAGGGCGTTATCAATCCGCTGCCGCTCTATAGCGGTGAGTACCCGCTTCAGGATATCGATGCGGCGCTGCAGTTTGCCAGCGATAAAACCCGCGCGGCAAAAGTCCAGCTGACTTTTTAGGGAGATAACATGAGCGCACTCTTTTCTCTGACCGGCAAGCGCGTACTGCTGACCGGTTCAGCACGCGGTATCGGGTTTCTGCTGGCGCAGGGCCTGGGTGAAGCCGGGGCCGAAGTGATTATCAACGCGACCACAGCTGAAGGCGCAGAGCGCGCCGCCGGCGCGCTGCGTGAGCAGGGGATCGCTGCCCGGGCCAAAGCGTTTGACGTAACAGATTCCGGTGCGGTGCATCAGGCGATCGATGAAATTGAAGCGCAGTGGGGCGCCATCGATATCCTGGTGAACAACGCCGGGATCCAGCGGCGGCGGCCTTTTCTGGAGTTTCCGGAGCAGGACTGGCACGACGTGATTGCGGTAAATCAGACCGCGGTGTTTTTCGTCTCGCAAAAAGTGGCACAGCAGATGGTGACGCGCCAGCGCGGCAAAATTATCAATATCGGCTCGATGCAGAGTGAGCTGGGCCGCGACACGATCACCCCTTACGCAGCCTCCAAAGGTGCGGTCACCATGCTGACGCGGGGGATGTGCGTAGAACTGGCACGCTACAATATTCAGGTTAATGCGATTGCGCCAGGCTACTTTGTGACCGAGATGACGCAGCCGCTGGCTGACGATCCCGCGTTTACCGGCTGGCTGACTAAGCGTACGCCTGCTGCGCGCTGGGGTAAGCCGGAAGAGCTGATTGGTGCCGCCATTTTTCTGGCATCTTCTGCTTCAGATTTTGTTAATGGCCATCTGCTATTTGTTGATGGCGGTATGCGCGTAGCCGTGTAATGCGTGGTGCGTAGCCGGATAGTCTGTCTGGCTGCGCCGGCATACGGCTGACTTTTCTCTCTTTACCGGACTAATAAAAATGCCAATTACGATAATTGTGCTGGGCGTGATCCTGCTGCTGGTACTGATGATTGTTTTCAAAGTGAATGGGTTTATCGCGCTGGTGTTCGTCTCAGCGGTGGTCGGTATTGCTGAAGGTATGACGCCGCTTAATGTGATGGCGTCGATACAGAAAGGCATCGGATCAACGCTGGGCAGTCTGGCGATGATCCTGGGGTTTGGTGCCATGCTCGGACGACTGGTCTCTGATACCGGTGCCGCACAGCGGGTCGCCACTACGCTGATTGCGGCCTTTGGTAAACAGCGGCTGCAGTGGGCGCTGGTAGTGACAGGGCTGATCGTCGGCCTGGCAATGTTTTATGAAGTGGGATTTGTGCTGCTGTTGCCGCTGGTGTTTACCGTGGTCGCCGCCGCCAGACTGCCGCTGCTGTATGTCGGCGTGCCGATGGTGGCCGCACTCTCAGTCACCCACTGTTTTCTGCCCCCGCATCCCGGGCCCACGGCGATTGCCACCATTTTCGGTGCGAATCTTGGCACCACGCTGCTGTATGGCATGATCATCACGATCCCCACGGTGATTATTGCGGGCCCGGTGTTCTCTAAATTTTTAAAGCGGTTTGAAAAATCACCGCCTGAAGGACTCTACAATCCGCGCATTTTTTCAGAAGAGGAGATGCCAGGCTTTGGGATCAGTATTTTTGCTGCGGTGATCCCGGTGGTGCTGATGGCAATAGCGGCAATATTCGAACTGACCACACCTAAAGACGATCCGCTGCGACAGTTTTTCGAATTTATTGGTAACCCGGCGGTGGCGCTGTTTATTGCTGTCGTGATTGCCGTATTTACGCTGGGATTACGTAACGGCCGCCGCATGGAAGAGGTCATGGATATGTGCGGCAGTTCGATTGCGGCTATCGCCATGATTATCTTTATTATCGCAGGCGGCGGCGCTTTCAAGCAGGTGCTGGTGGACAGCGGTGTGGGTAACTATATTGCCGATATGATGAAAGGCTCTTCGCTCTCGCCGCTGCTGATGTGCTGGACCGTCGCGGCCATGCTGCGGGTAGCGCTGGGATCGGCAACGGTAGCCGCGATCACCACTGCCGGCATCGTTACGCCGATTATTGCCGTAACGCATACCGATCCGGCGCTGATGGTACTGGCAGTCGGATCGGGCAGCGTGATCGCGTCACACGTCAACGATCCGGGCTTCTGGCTGTTTAAAGGCTACTTCAACCTCAGCGTAACAGAAACGCTGAAAACCTGGACCGTTATGGAAACGCTGATCTCATTGCTTGGCCTGGCGGGTGTGCTGACGCTTAACGCCCTTATCCACTAACCGCCCGTTTTCCCGGGCAGTAAAGCGGTTAACGACGGCGGATCCACGAAAAGCGCGACTGGTATCCACAATCGAAGTGGGTATTGCGCCGGTAGCTGGAGCCCGCCTCGGCCATACAGTAGGTGCATACCTCTGCCACATCAATCTGCGCTGCCCCAAGCCCATGCTGCAGTAAAATGCTGCGTGCCAGCCCGGGCAGACTGAACCAGACCCCCTGCTGCTGCGCCTGCGCCTGCGGACGTACCGCCTGCAGGTTCACGGGTTGCTGCGCTGTCCACTGCAGCGGCGGGAGATCGCTGCGCTGCTGCATCTGCCGGATGCGATCGTCGCCTAACTCATAGCAGCAGGGACCAATGGCCGGACCGATGGCGACGCAAAGCGTATCAAGGCTTGCTCCGCGTGCAAGCAGGGCATCAAGCGCACTTTGTAAAATACCGTTCAGAGTGCCGTTCAGCCCGGCATGGATCGCCGCCACCTGCTGCTGCTCAGGATCGGCAAACAGCACCGGCAGGCAGTCGGCAGTGTAAACGGCTACCGGATGGCTATCTTCAGCAATCACACCGTCAGATTCACAGCTTTTTGGCGGCCGGTTCTGTCCTGACAACACCACGCGGGCGCTGTGGCGCTGATGTCCGTAAGCGGCAGCTTCAGGCGCAGGCAGACCGGCAGGCTGAAAGGCATATTCCAGCCATGTCAGGCTATCAAGCAGTGCTGAACGCGGACCGCAGACTTTACTCTCCATACTTCTCTCCTGTGACCTGACCGTAACCGGTGACTGCGCACAGCTTACGTTAACAGGTACGTTTTTGCAGCGCGTCTGCAGACATCTTTCACATACCGGATAACGTCATACACTCTCCCGTATCACCGGTCCGTGCCTCACAATTGTGCAGGCTGCGGTATGGTGCAAAAGCGGAAAACTGCATAAAAGGATGGGACGACAAATAATTCGGCAACTGAAAAAACATCCGGTTGCGCAGGGAATTGCATTTTACCGTCAGATCCACGCATATTTACATTTTGCGTTAGCTGTCAGGCTGTGACGTAATCTCCCGATATATCACCAGATTATCCGTTGGTCATCAGTGAATTATTTTGAGTCATCTGGCTGGTTACAAATTATCGTGCTAATCATTAATTTTAATAACTAAGAACTATCCTGGTTATAACGTAGTAATTCACCATGGCGGTGCACGCACTACCTGAATGATATGTAAATTTTTGTCAGTCAATTCTGTACGAAAAATTTTTATATTTTTTAAATATTGAAATGAAACAACTTTAACTAATTATTTTCTTTTAAATATGCTTGCTCAAACTTACTTATTAGTTACCTTTCCTGACCTTTATTTTACAGAGCGGCTGTCATACCGGGAGGTTAAATAATTAAGGTGCAACTTAAATCTTAAGCAGCTATAACCAATTTTTGTGAGGCAACGCTGCTTTGTATCCACTGCAGCTATTTATGGCCTTTTATTCAGGGAATGTATTACCCGCAGATCGGTTACGCAGGCATAAAGAGAAGATGATTGTGATGATACAAAAACCAATATTAGTGAATTATCGCGGAGCCGGTTTGCCGCGTCATAAATATAGCGCAGGCTGTGCTGAACACTACCCGCGTCATCTGTACTGCAATCAGCTGAGGACAATGTGCCATGAACGTTAAAACGCTGCGGCAGGATATTCCGGCCGGCCTGGTCGTCTTTCTGGTTGCGCTGCCACTCTGCCTGGGGATTGCTCAGGCCAGCGGACTGCCGCCTTTTGCCGGTCTGCTTACCGGTGTGATCGGCGGGCTGCTGGTGACCGCGCTGAGTCCGTCGCGTTTTGCGGTCAGTGGTCCGGCCGCCGGACTGGTAACAATTGTTGTGGCCTCCATTCAGACGCTGGGCAGTTTCTCTGCCTTTCTGACCGCGTTGATTCTGGCGGGAGTACTGCAGTGTCTGCTGGGGCTGCTGCGCGCAGGGCGGTTTATCGCGCTGGTGCCAGGCAGCGTGATTAAAGGCATGCTGGCGGCAATCGGCATTTTGCTGATTATGCAGCAGATCCCGGTAGCGCTGGGCGCAGCCGGTGAGGGCGGGCTGGGGGCGCTGGTGTCAGGCAATATAGCGTTTTCAGCCAGTGCTATTGGGGTAGCTGCCGCGGGCCTGCTGACGCTCTGGCTCTGGACCACACCGCTGATTAAGTCAGTAAAGGCGCTGAGCTGGATCCCCGGACCGCTGGTGGCGGTGCTGATTGGCTGTATGGCAACCCTCGCCGGAGATAAGCTTTTTCCGGCGCTGGCTGACGGGCTGCCGCGTATCACGCTCCCTGCCTTTGACAGCTTTTCCGCGCTGGTGGCTGAGCTGGAAACGCCGGACTGGCTGGCGTGGCAAAATCCCGCTGTCTGGGTGGTTGCGGTCACGCTGGCTCTGGTCGCCAGCCTGGAGACGCTGCTCAGCCAGGAAGCGCTGAAAAAACTGCGTCCGCAGCATCCGGCTCCTTCGCCCAACAAAGAGATGTTTGCGCAGGGGATAGGGAACTTAACGGCAGGGTTACTGGGCGCAATGCCGATTACCGCCGTTATTGTTCGCAGTTCGGTTAACGTCAGCGTCGGTGCACAGAGCAAACTCTCTATTTTGATCCATGGCGTGCTGCTGCTGGTCTGCGGCCTGTGGTTCAGTTCGCTGCTCAATGCAATTCCGCTGGCCAGCCTGGCCGCCGTACTGCTTTACACCGGCTATAAGCTGGCAACCCCGCGCCTGTTTGCTGAGCAGATCCGGATGGGGTGGGCGCAATATGTGCCTTTTCTGGCTACCATTGGCGGTATCATCCTGCTGGGTATGCTGGCCGGTATTTTCCTCGGGATTGCCGTGCAGATCCTCTGCAGCATTTATCAGAGTCACCGCAATGCGCTACAGCTCACCCGCCATGACGATCACTATGTCCTGCGTTTTCACCAGAACCTGACGTTTATGCATAACCCTAAGCTGCAGGGCGTGCTGGCAGAAATCCCGGAAAACAGCGTGGTCATTGTTGAGCAGGGTAACGCTAAATATCTCGATCCGGATGTGAAAGCGGTTCTGCGCGACTTTGGTGAGAATGCGCCGGAGCGGGGCATACGGCTGAGCCAGTGGCCGGTAGCCGTTAAATAAGTAAATGATTGTACCGGATAAAAATCGGCTATCACGGATAGCCGATTTTTGTTCGTGCGTGGCATAATTGGCCGCACAACATCTGCGTGAACCGGATGCCTTAGCCAGCCGAACAGGAGAGTAAACCGAAGCCTGTTCGCTGAATTGACACCGGACGATCTGATGTTCAATAAGAGGGGTGCCACTGCAACGCGGCAACGATTTCAGGTTACAGGATGCGGATGAATGCGCGTTTCGCTGTTTGATGAACATAACGTTAAGAAAAATGCTCTCACGCTGTTCTTTATCACGCTTTTTTTCTGTTTTCTTGGCAGCCACCTGCGGGTCCCTGAAGAGTTCTCACTGTTCTGGCCTGTCAACGCGCTTATCGCCGGGCTGATTGTCCGTCAGCCTTTTCTGCATAATCCTTCCAGCTACCTTGTTGCTCTGGCGGCGATGATTTTCAACGACACGGTGTTTTCAGGCTGGGCCTTTGCCGCTGTGACGATCAATATTGCCAATATTCTGTTTACCCTTGTGGCGGTCTGTATGCTGATCAGGCCGCTGCAGACACCGGCTGCCAGCAGCCAGGTCGTCAATGCGATGCGCATTTTTCCCGCCTGTTTACTCGGTGCTGCCGCCTGTGCGACCTGGGGCGCCTGGGCGCAGGGCATCGATTTCAATGCGCGCTTTGTGGTCGCATGGGCTGACTGGTTCAGCGAACAGATCTCGACCTCGCTGATGCTGCTGCCTGTCATGCTGGCACGTCCGCTGCGCAGCGTTTCCCTTCGCCAGCTGCTGACGCCGGCAACGCTGCTGCCGCTGGTCGCCGTGGTGCTGTCGCTGACAGCGGGCGCGCTGATTGGCGGCGCCGGCAGTCTGACCTTTCCGGTACCGGCGCTGATCTGGTGCGCTATTGTGCTGCCTATGCCGGTTACCAGCGTGGTGATCCTGCTGACCGGTATTACAGAGATTGTGCTGGTTTCTCACGGCGTAATGAATATACAGGGCAACGATGCGCTGTTGCCGATTGGCCATCTGACGTCAGCGCGCCTTGGCGTGGCGACCGTTGCACTGAGTCCGCTGCTGGTGGCGGTCAGCATGGACGCTATCCGGCAGCTTAATCAGCGTCTGGCGCTGCGGGCAAATGTGGATGTACTGACGCAGCAGCTCTCGCGCTCTGGCCTGTATGAACAGCTGAAACAGATGCCGTTCTCTCTGCATCGCCATACCGGCGTAATTATGCTGGATGTCGATTACTTCAAAACCATCAATGACAATTTTGGACATGACGCCGGTGACAGCGTGCTGGAAGAGATTGGACGCCGCATTCAGCAGGTTGCACAGCAGCAGGGCATGATCTGCCGCTTTGGCGGCGAAGAGTTTGTGATTGTGGTGTTTGATGCCGTGCCGGAACAGCTCTACCGGCTGGCGGAGTCCGTGCGCCAGGCGCTGGCGCGCGAAAAGTTCTGGATTAAAGGCAACAGCGTGACGGTGACCGCCAGCATGGGCCTGGCGTGGGATTGCGCCAGGCATGAGCGCGAGTGGCCGGAGGTGATTAACCGGCTGATTTCCGCAGCAGATAAACATCTCTATAGCGCCAAGCACAATGGACGTAACCAGGTGGCACCCGCCTCTGCGCTGAGTGCCAGCAACGTGGCCTGAACCACGTTGCTGGCGCTTACATAGTGCTGGCCAGGCGCTGACGCTGCTGATGCCGCGCCTGCGCCAGCTCAATCAGGCGGCTGATCAGATCGCGATAGCTCAGATCCGCCGCCTGCCACAGCTTGGGATACATGCTGATATTGGTAAAGCCGGGCAGGGTATTCACTTCGTTAACCACGATCTCGTTGCCATCCGTCAGAAACACATCGACACGCGCCATGCCGAAGCACTCAAGCGCTTTGAAGGCGGCAAGGGCAGTAGCCTGGATAGCCTCGCTGTTTTCCCGACTGATGTTTGCCGGCACCACCACCTGCGCACCGCTGGCGCTGATATATTTGGTGTCATAGGCGTAGAACGCATCCTGCACCACCACTTCACCGCAGGGGCTCGCTTCCGGTGCGTCATTACCCAGCACCGCACACTCAATCTCGCGCCCCTTAATCCCGGTTTCAATCAGGATTTTGCGGTCAAAACGGAACGCCAGATCAACAGCAGCGTTAAACTTTGCGGCATCGGTAACTCTGCTGACGCCTACTGACGAACCCTGATTAGCCGGTTTGATAAACAGCGGCAGACCCAGCTGTGTGATAACGGCTGCAGCATCCAGCGTAGCGCGCTCTGCCTGCGTTACGCTGATCCACGGCGCAACGCGAAGACCGGCATCACGCAGCAGGCGTTTGGTAAAATCTTTATCCATGCTCACCGCGGATCCCAGAACATCGGAGCCGACAAACGGGACATCCGCCATGCGCAGCAGCCCCTGCAGTGAGCCATCTTCCCCCTGCGTACCGTGTACAATCGGAAAAATAACATCAAGGCGGGGCAGCGGCTCTGCCTGTTCACAGCTGATAAACTGCGCGCGTTCGCTGCCGGGCACCAGCGCCACGGCTTCTCCCTGCGGGTGCAGCGCAATGCGCGCCGGATCCGTGGCGTTCAGCAGAAAGCGATCGGCGTCATAGCGCTGCCAGCGGCCCTGCTTATCAATGCCCAGCAGCACCGCGTCATATTTTTGCGCATCCAGCGCATCCAGAATATTTTTTGCTGATTGTAACGAGACTTCATGCTCAGCAGATTTGCCGCCGAAGACAATGCCCACGCGCTGTTTTGCCATTGTTTCTTATCCGATTGCAGTTAAGCGAGCAGCTAAGATAGCACGCGTATTCCGGGTCAGGGGAGCGCAAATCGCATCAGAACGGCGCGCATTGTGCCGTGCTCCTGCTGTTGCAAAAAACGGTCAATCTTCCCTAAACAGACGGGAAATCAGTTTGATTACGCGATGCTCTGTGCTTAAAATCGCGGCGGTTTACTTAACAGGAGCACTATTTTGGACAACTGTCCCGAACGATCGCAAAAGGCGCCTGCGCTAAGATAGTGTTCCCGCTGTCTTGACCGCGCGTTGAGATGGCTTATTCCCTCATGAATTGCCTCTGTTTACCTGCTGCCTCACATGCAGCACGTCGCCCGCTGCGATCCATTCTTTCATTCTGAGCTGTTGTCAGCACCTGCTGACATGCGGAGGATAAAATGGACTGGAAAATTTTCCTGCTGCGGGTGACTGCAGCACTGATTCTGGGTGCGCTGATCGGCAGCGAACGCCAGCTGCGGCAGCGCCTGACCGGCCTGCGTACCAACGCCCTCGTCAGCACCGGCGCCTGCCTGTTCGTACTGATGACGCAGAGCGTGCCCGGCATTGCACATGACGCATCGCGTATCGCCGCCTACGTGGTCTCCGGCATCGGCTTTCTCGGTGGCGGCGTAATTATGCGTGATGGCCTGAACGTGCGCGGGCTCAATACTGCTGCCACGCTCTGGTGCACGGCAGCAGTAGGCGTGCTGTGCAGCATGGGCCTGCTGCTGGAGGCGGCTATCGGCACCCTGATCATCCTGTGCGCTAATATTCTGCTGCGCGAACTCACCCGGAGCATCAACCGTCAGACGCTGGTACCTGCTGCCGAAGCGGTGCAGCACTATACCGTGCAGATCACCTGTCTGGCGCAGGATGAGGTGCAGGTGCGCAGCCTGATGCTGCACAGTTTAGGCAACAGCGATCTGCGCCTGCAGTCGCTGCAGAGTGAAGATATCGAAAGCTCGCAGCGCATGATGGTCAGCGCCGAAGTGCTGGGGAAGCCCAATCTGACCCAGCAACTGGAAAATCTTGTCAGCCGCATCAGTCTGGAGAAGGGCGTCAGTGCGGTGCGCTGGCAGGTGTGCGGTATGGAGCGCGATTAACAGCGTCGGGCTTCACCTGCCTGTTAATTGCATACAAAAACTGTTCCTGTCGCCTGAAACGCAGGGGAACACGGGGAAGGATTCTGACCCGCGCAGACCTCCACCCGGACAAAGCCAGGGTGATTGAGCTGGGTGACGGCACGCTGACGCTGATAGCGGAAAAGGGGGGAAAGACCCTGATGCAGCCTTCACTTTACGACATGCTTTACGGCAATTTCAGCGGCGGCCTGGATCTGGATGCGGTGAGCGAACGGGAACAGGTGATTTTGTCGGTGCTGGATAACCTGCAGCGCATTCTTAACACCCGCGCTGGCGCCCAGGCTCATCTGCCCAATTATGGCCTGCCGGATATGACACTCATCCTGCAGGGGCTGCCCGGCACTGCACATCAGCTGGTACATATTCTTTCTGACGTATTACTGAAGTATGAGCCCCGGCTGAAACAGGTTGATGTGGTGATGCTGGAACAGACGCAGTCCGGTGAGCTGCGTTATGCCATTAATGCCGGGCTGGACGTCGTGGGTAGGGTGCGCTATGGCACTGACTTTATGCCGGAAGGAAAGGTGATGCTGCGGCATCTGCGCCAGCAGAACGTGATGAGTTAAGCCATACGGCGGTATAGCCTTTCCAGAGACAGAACTTTTCCCATAACTCAGCAGGCGTTGGGAACTCTTCAAGTTTAATCTCTCGTTCCAGCTGATCGGGGTTCGTTTTGTCATGAAATACAAAGCCATCACCATTGGAGGCAAAGACGAAAGGAACCTCTAACAAGGCGGCATAACCCAGTCCCTGCTGCATTCCTTTTCCAATTTCATGCTTGTTTGCTTTCGCTTCAATGACTGCCAGCGGTAAACCTGGCTTATGGTAGAGCACTATATCTGCTGATTTGACTTTCTGACGGGATGCCAGCTTACCCCGCACAACTACCTTGCCATCACGTAGCTTCACCTCCTGGCGAATCTGCGTCATGTCATCCCATCCGGCCTTCTTGACCGCAGGCAGAATAAATTTAGTTACGATGTCGGTTTCAGTCAGTTGAGCTTTATTCACGCCAGCCATAGCATTTCCGGTCAGATTAAAGTGAAGGAATATGGACCAATTCTTGCATAAATAAAGTGCTTCGTTAATGTCTTTAGGCAACAAAATCAGCCCTGTGAAATCTTTCATCATGCTAAGTCAAATTTGCAGTTTTGTGCTTTTTGTTAAACCTTCCTTATTGATTATACTCTTGTGTTCATCACTGCTCAGGGTATGATTTTGCTATCCTGATACTTACCAACTAGGTTTCAGGTCAAAAAACCACCTTTTCCGGTAAGTTTGTCTCTGAGTTCACCAGCGTTAACAATAACAACAGAACTTGTCATGGCAGTAAGAATGACTTTAAGTGAAGCGATTTTTATTCCTGACAATTATTGAAAACAGGTAACCTGGTGAATTTTTGTAATCTTTTGCTAATGATCTACAGGGTTTGATATGGCGGAACACACTTCTTCAATCGATGACGAATCTCAAGGATATATCCTCAAATCACTTGAGGATATGCGGCGTAAATTGCTGGATTTGACTTCACGAAACCGGCTATTAAATTTTCCGGTTAATCAAAAGCACTCTTCCTTACGTATCATCAATGAGTTGCCAGATCAGCTATTTCAAACGCTTATGTCAGAACAGGCCATGCAGTTCGCTCCTGTGCCGGATCCGACCAAAACACAGTTACAGCATTTTGGTTATCTGGAGAAAAATGCCTCTTCAGCAGAAGAGAAAGCAACAAAATCCTTGCCCGATGCGAAAACCTGGGCTGGCAAACTGGGTATTAATACCAGCTATGAATTGTTGAGCAGCGCTCAAAACAATATTTCATCAGAAGATTATGAGCTGGTAATCAAAGCAAGAGATGTCATCCTTGAGCATCTGGAAGATAACGGAGGCTCTTTAGCAGGCATCAGAAGTACTGAGGCTAACTCCGGTCTTCCAGGCGAACATCTGGATTCTCTTCTTACCCGGCTTGGCTACAAAGATATTGGTGAGTTTGAGCGTGATACGAAAGCGGGCAAGCCGTTGCGTAAACCATCAGTTCAGACATCCCTGACCGATGACCAAATACAGACACTTTACTATCCAGCCGAGCTGGAAGCCGTGTTGCGTTCTATCCATGGTAAGGCGCAGGTCGCAATTGAAGAGACGGGAGCCGGTATTCTCTATTTGTCCCTTGGCTTTCTGGAATGGTATGAAAGTGAAGATTCAGATAAGGCTCGACTTGCTCCACTCTTTACTGTTCCGGTGACGCTTGAGAAAGGTAAGCTCGATCCACAGGCCGGCCTCTATCGTTACCACTTACGTTATACCGGGGAAGACATTATCCCTAATTTGTCGCTGCATGAGAAATTACAGGGCGATTTTGGTATTGCCTTGCCCATCCTGGATGACGAGATGTTGCCTGAAACTTACTTTAAACAAATACAGGCAATTATCGAAAAGAATAAGCCGCGCTGGAAAGTGCGTCGCTACGGAGCATTAAGTTTATTAAACTTCAGCAAGATGCTGATGTATCTTGATCTTGATCCAGAGCGTTGGCCTCAAGGCAGTCAAAACTTACTGAATCATGAAGTGATTAAACGCCTTTTTACATCTCAGGCAGAAAACAATTCGAATACAGGAAGTTTGTCCAGGGAATATTCGATCGATACTCTCGATAACATTCATGAAAAATTTCCGCTTATTTATGATGCTGATAGTTCGCAGCATAGCGCTCTGATTGATGCTATAAACGGCGAAAATTTGGTAATCGAAGGACCACCAGGGACGGGGAAATCACAAACAATAACGAACCTTATTGCCGCTGCGATGCTAAACGGTAAAAAGGTTCTCTTTGTTGCGGAAAAGCTCGCTGCGCTAGAAGTAGTAAAACACAGGCTCGATAAGGCGGGATTAGGTGATTTTTGTCTGGAACTTCACAGTCATAAATCACATAAGCGTAAGGTTTTAGAGGATATCCAGAAAAGGCTGCATAACCCGTCATTGCAAAAAACGCCTGCGCAAATTGACGCAGAGATTTCACGCTATGAAGATTTGAAGAGTCAGTTAAACAGCTACGCTCAGGAAATTAATGAGATCTGGAAACAAACCGAGCTGACTATTCACCAGATTTTGACCGGGGCGACACGCTATCGACGCGAACTGGGTATTGATCCCACTCAATTGCATATAGAAAACCTTTCGGGGCAGAAATTAGATCGCGTGGCGCAGTTAAGACTACGTGACGAAATCAAAGAGTTTAAAGATGTCGTTGTGGAGTTTCGTCAACAGGTCGGTGAGCATGCTGAACTATGGGAGCATCCCTGGTATGGCATCAATAACGTCGATATCCAGCTTTTCGACAGTGATAGAATCGTTTCAATTCTGAATGAATGGAATGCAGCATTAATCTCGTGGCAGCAGGCACTCTCAGATTTTTTAAATCAGTATTCGATTGTTACTGCCAATCATGACGAAATGAGCTGGCAGACTCAGTTAGTTGAGTTGTCCGGTCGACTTCCGGATCTGCCCGCTGAAGCTGATTTTCAGGCTTACGCCAGACTTGATGATAATAAGGTTGAACATTTAAAAAATTGGCTGGTGGATTTCAATGTCGTTCAGGCTGATTATCGTCATATGGCTGACTACCTGATGCCTGAAAAATTGCGTCTCCTTGAGGAAGGGGCTTCTGCGCCTGACTTCCCGAATATTGCTAAAACATTTGGTCTGGATAGCGTGACCACGCTTGCTGATGTCGTGCGTCTGATTCGTAGTTTAGAACAAATGTATGTTTCTTTTGAATCAGATCGTGAGCATCTTTCCGCACTACTTGAATCTTTACCATCTTCTGTTTCCGAAAGATTTCCTGTTACTCCGCAAGGTTTTAGTCAAATAGCGACATTTATTTATGTTGCATTTGAGCTACCTGGCGATTTAGTTAAATACAGACATGAAAGGTTCGATGATGATGGTATCGAGCCGCTGATCGAAGAATTAAGCCAGCGGTTGGCATCGTTACATACCCTGCGCGACCAGTTAAAGTCACGCTTTGTACTGAATAAAGTAACTGATGATGAACAGCTGAAGACTATTGAAAGCAGCTTGAAAGACTCTGGCTTGTTTAGCTGGTTAAGCGGCTCATGGCGACAAGCCAAAAATACGCTAGTCGGCTTATCCAGCGAACCTAATACTAAATGGAAAACGCTTTATAATGAACTGCCCAGGCTTCGTCAGTATGCTCAAGAACTAACTGAGTTTGAGGCACGTAATTTTAGCCAAATTTTCGGTGAGCTTTATCAAGGATTAGAAACTGAGCCGAGCCAGTTGCGACAACTTCGAGACTGGTATAGCAAAGTGCGTAGTGTCTGGGGTATCGGCTTCGGCGCTAACGTTGCCATAGGCAGCGCTTTACTCACTTTGGATAGCCAGATTTTCAAAGGTATCCAGCAGTTAAAACATCAAGGTGTGGATACTCAAATCTCGCAGCATCTGACCAAACTGAAAGAGTTTGAAGAAACAATCTCATCAAACGTTTTGTTCCCTGAAAACGTTCAAACACTGGCCGGTAACAAAAATATTTTTTCACCACTTATAGCCAACCTTAAGGATGCACTGTTTCCAATACAGCAATGGTTTACAGCTGAGCAACTTACTTTGGAGACAGTAAATGAAAAGATCGTCATCTTGCATAAAATACAAGGAAAACAGCGTATTTTAGGTGAAGATATGTTGCCCGGCGATATTTTTGCGATAGCTAATGAAATGGCTTTCGGAGCAAGTAAAGATAATACGCGTCTTCTAAATGTGATGAGTGAAACCATTACTTTTACAGAAAAAATGCGTGAAAAAATACACAACTCTGATTTGGCTGATGCTATCAAAAATTTATCCGGCGGCGATGAGTACCGAAGCCTGCAACAGCATTTTTACGCCCTTAGGCACAAGTGGGAAATTCAAACAGACCGGCAAATGAATTTTGCACAGGAGACTCAGCTTGATATTGTGCAATGGCAACAGCGATGCCGGGATCGTCTCTCCGCATTAATAGAGCGTAATAAAGAAGCAATATCTAAACCTCGATGGTTAAATGGTTGGCTTAATTTTACCCGCGTATCTAAAGCTATTGAAAGTAACGGGCTACAGCGTATCCGTGATGCGGTCATGAGCCATAAACTTGCAATTGAACAAATCGATACCGGCTTGCAGGTGGCTATTTTCGATCAGCTGGCGCGCGAAGTTGCTTCTGAACGTCCGCATCTTCTACGGGTGTCGGGTAATAGCCGGAGCGCCATGCAAAAAACATTTCGTGACTATGACAAGGCGCTTCAGAAATTACAGCGTGAACGTATAGCAGCCGTCATTGCAAGCAATCCGGTTCCCCAGGGCGCATCAGGGGGAAGAAAAGCAGACTACACGGAAATGGCTCTTATCAGAAACGAGACCGGCAAGAAGACGCGGCACGTTCCGATCCGTCAACTTATTAATCGAGCCGGTCGCGCACTGCTCCAGTTGAAGCCCTGTTTTATGATGGGGCCAATGTCTGCGGCTAATTACCTTCAACCGGGTGACATTGAATTTGATCTTGTTGTGATGGATGAAGCTTCACAGGTTAAGCCTGAGGATGCGTTGGGAGTTATCGCGCGCGGTAAGCAAATTGTCGTAGTTGGTGACCCTAAACAGCTTCCGCCAACCAGCTTCTTTGATCGTGCAGGCATTGATGATGATGATGAAGACACTTCTGCAGTAAGTCAGACTGACAGTATTCTTGATGCCTCTTTGCCGCTTTTCAAAATGCGCCGTTTAAGATGGCATTATCGTTCTCAGCACGAGAGCCTGATTGCCTACTCTAACCGTCATTTTTATAACAGCGATTTAGTTGTTTTCCCTTCACCTAACGCTCATGCTCCAGAATATGGCGTTAAATTCAGCTTCGTTAAAAACGGTCGTTTTATTACTCAGCATAATATTGAAGAAGCTCGGGTTATTGCCAAGGCTGTGGCTTTACATGCAATTCATTCACCTGAGGAGTCTTTGGGGATCGTAGCCATGAACTCAAAGCAGCGTGAACAAATTGAACGAGCCATTGACGAAATGTGTCGTGAAGACTCTCAAGCTGATGCAGCTATTGATCGGTTAAGAACGAAAAGCGATGCACTCTTTGTTAAGAACCTCGAAAACGTTCAGGGCGATGAGCGCGATGTCATCTTTATTTCGTTTACTTATGGGCCGGGTGAGGCTGATGGCAAAGTATATCAACGCTTTGGCCCTATCAACTCAGATGTCGGCTGGCGTCGCTTGAACGTTCTTTTCACTCGTTCTAAAAAAAGAATGCATGTTTTCAGTTCAATGCGAGCGGAAGATGTTCAGGTGACAGAAACATCTAAGCGTGGCGTTCAGGCCTTACGCGGCTTTTTGCACTTTGCTGAAAAGGGCAACATGGATGGACTTTCTCAGATTACCGGGAAAGCGCCGGATAGTGATTTTGAAGTGGCCGTTATTACAGCGCTGGAAAATGCTGGCTTCCGTTGTGAACCTCAGGTCGGGGTAGCCGGATTCTTTATTGATATTGCGGTTCGTGATCCCGGCAAGCAGGGACGTTATTTGATGGGGATTGAGTGTGATGGTGCGACTTACCATTCTGCTAAGTCCGCTCGTGACAGGGATCGCTTACGGCAGGATGTGTTAGAGGGACTGGGATGGCGGATTCGTCGTATATGGTCCACAGATTGGTTCAGTAATCCTGAAGAGGTTTTGGAACCTATTATTCGTGAATTACATCAATTAAAAACCACAGGTCCTGAACATGAATATTCTGAAGAGCAGGCTATCGAACAATTAGTTGTTGAAGAACATGAAGCCAGTGCGAATGTAACAGCTTTTAGCGATAGTGCTGAGCCGCTTAGATTGCGGCTTGAACGTTTTGCCAGAGAGGTGATAGACATAGAGTGTCCCTATATTGCAGATGAAAGTAAATTGCTACGCCCTGCTATGATTGAAGCTTTGGTTGAGCATCAGCCGTTGTCACGCTCTGAGTTTGTAGAGCGTATACCTAAATATCTGCGTGAAGCGACCGAAAGCAAGATGGGCAAGACTTATTTAGATAGAGTTTTGTCTATCATTGACGGAGAAGGGGCAGAGTAAAACCTCACAGTGAGGCAAGGAGGCCTCTTGTAACTTATGTGCACCTGATTTTTATTAAGGTTATTGATTTTTTAAGAATGCATGATCATTGCGTTGTTTACCGTTTGACGGTTTTGATCACTATTTCAGTGATCAGTTTTTATGATCAGATTTTCATACTGCTCCTTACCCAAAATCACATCCAGCGTTTAGTCAACATTGGGTCAAAAAGCCCAATGGGAAAGTTAAAAAGATACTGTCGGGCTATGATGACGTTCAAACCGTAAAAATCCGCATATAAGCTCCTTCATTGGCAGTAAGGCTGCCTCATCCAATATTGGCTATCTGTCAGGGGCAGTGTCGCAGCCCACACTATTTACGTCACCCACTACATCACCTGAATCGCACCCAAAGAAAAAGGAGTCAGACGATTTCTCATCTAACTCCTTGTTTTATTTGGTGGCCCCTGCTGGGTTTGAACCAGCGACCAAGCGATTATGAGTCGCCTGCTCTAACCACTGAGCTAAGGGGCCAGTAGTGCGGGGATTATAAAGTATCTGGCAGAGGCGATCCAGCGTTCACCGATCGGTTGATGAAAATTAGCACAATGGTGAGTGATTGATATTAATGAAAAAATCGGTGTGCTGCTGTGACAGGAGTGATTGCCACAACAGTTTGAGCGTTTTTTTGCTGACCAGGCAGTAAAAGAAATCGTTAACTGGCCGGGTTGCTGGCGCTGGCTTTTCACTTATCATAATTACCACGCTTTCCCCATCCCGCTGAATACTCTACCCTTTAAGCTCGTTTATCAGGCATTCAGAGGCGTATGCAACCCGAACATGACATTCGCGATATCATCGCACACGATCTGCAGGTGCTGTTCTGCGGCATTAACCCCGGCAAATCTTCTGCGCATACCGGCTATCATTTTGCGCATCCCGGCAACCGCTTCTGGAAAGTGATCTATCTGGCTGGGTTTACGCGCGAGCTGCTGAAGCCGGAGCAGGAGCAGCGGCTGCTGGAGACCGGCTGCGGCATCACCGCGCTGGTTGAGCGTCCCACCACGCAGGCGAGCGAGCTGAGCGGCGATGAGCTGCGCGACGGCGGGCTGCGGCTGCAGGATAAAATTTTGCGTTATCAGCCGCGGGCGCTGGCGGTGCTGGGCAAGGATGCGTATCAGCGTGCGTTCCGGCAGCGTAAAGTGGAGTGGGGCGAGCAGCCGCAGCCGCTGATGGAGACGCGCATCTGGGTGCTGCCAAACCCCAGCGGGCTCAACCGCGCTTCGCTGGAGGAGATGGTGGCAGCGTATCGCCAGCTGGCGGATGCACTGGGGCTGCCGGAGCGCGGGCAATAAAAAACCCCGGCGTGCCGGGGTTTGTGTTTTCCTGCAGACGATTAATCGTCGAGGAAGCTGCGCAGCACTTCCGAGCGGCTCGGGTGGCGCAGTTTACGCAGCGCTTTGGCTTCAATCTGACGGATACGCTCACGCGTGACGTCAAATTGTTTGCCCACTTCTTCCAGCGTGTGGTCGGTGTTCATATCGATACCAAAACGCATACGCAGGACTTTCGCCTCGCGTGCGGTCAGGCCCGCCAGCACGTCGTGGGTCGCAGAACGCAGGCTCTCAGAGGTAGCAGAGTCCAGCGGCAGCTCCAGCGTGGTATCTTCGATGAAATCACCCAGATGCGAATCTTCGTCATCACCAATCGGCGTCTCCATGGAGATAGGCTCTTTGGCGATCTTCAGCACCTTGCGGATCTTATCTTCCGGCATCAGCATACGTTCAGCCAGCTCTTCCGGGGTCGGCTCGCGGCCCATCTCCTGCAGCATCTGGCGCGAAATACGGTTGAGCTTGTTGATGGTCTCAATCATATGCACCGGAATACGGATGGTACGCGCCTGATCGGCGATAGAGCGGGTGATCGCCTGACGGATCCACCAGGTGGCATAGGTTGAGAACTTATAGCCACGGCGGTATTCAAACTTATCAACCGCTTTCATCAGGCCGATGTTGCCTTCCTGAATCAGATCGAGGAACTGCAGGCCGCGGTTGGTATATTTTTTCGCGATAGAGATAACCAGACGCAGGTTAGCTTCAACCATCTCTTTCTTCGCGCGGCGCGCTTTCGCTTCGCCGATCGACATACGACGGTTAATGTCTTTAACCTGTTCGATGGTCAGGCCGGTCTCTTCCTCGATCTGCAGCAGCTTCTGCAGCGAGCGCATCACATCGTCTTCAACATCTTTCAGCTTTTCAGACCACGGCTTGTTCATCGCCAGGGCTGCTTTGAACCAGCTCTCACTGGTTTCGTTACCGGTGAACAGCGTGATGAAGTTCTTCTTCGGCATTTTGCACAGTTCAACACACAGCTTCATGATCAGGCGCTCTTGCGTACGCACGCGCTCCATCATTTCACGCATGTTGTTTACCAGGTAGTCGAACTGCTTCGGCACCAGGCGGAACTGCTTGAAGACTTCAGAAAGATTGTTGATTTCGGCAACGGCATCAGCGTGGCTGCGGCCTTTCGCTTTAATAACGGTACGGGTTGCTTCGTACTGAGTGCGCAGCTCGAGGAATTTCTCGCGCGCCAGTTCCGGATCGATAGAGTTGTCGTCGTCGCTGCTGTCGTCGTCGTCGCTCTCTTCATCTTCCTCTTCGTCGTCATTGCGGTCTTCTTCAGACAGCTCAGAACCAACGTGCGTGGCGGTAGGGGCGAGATCTTCTTCAGCGTTAGGATCGACAAAACCGGTGATGAGATCGGACAGGCGTGATTCGCCCGCTTCCACACGATCGTACTGATCGAGCAGGTAGGTGATAGCTTCCGGATATTCGGCAACAGAGCACTGCACCTGGTTGATACCGTCTTCGATACGCTTGGCGATGTCGATTTCGCCTTCACGTGTCAGCAGCTCCACGGTACCCATTTCACGCATGTACATGCGCACCGGATCGGTTGTGCGTCCGATTTCAGATTCAACGCTGGATAAGACCTGCGCGGCAGCTTCTGCGGCATCTTCATCTGTGTCGGTGCTGTTCTCATTCAGCATCAGATCATCGGCATCAGGGGCTTCTTCCACCACCTGGATACCCATATCGTTGATCATCTGAATGATGTCTTCGATCTGATCGGAGTCGACGATATCTTCCGGCAGATGGTCATTGACCTCAGCATAGGTCAGATAGCCCTGCTCCTTACCACGGGTGACAAGCAGCTTAAGCTGTGACTGCGGGTTTTGCTCCATAAGACGGTATCCACACTTCTGTTAATTAGATTGGTGTCGGTCGGCAGCGAGCCAACTATAACAGTGAAGGCATTATGTTATTGCCGCTGCCTTCAACGCGGCCAGGGCTGCAGCCCCTTTTAGTTCGGCACTTAAGCCGCTTGATATTCGGTCTGAAATCGTTGTGCTTTACGGTTACGCTTAATGTGCGTGTAAACCGAAAGCGGCAGGCCGGAACAGGAAATACTCCACCATTCCGACCCGGCTGAATCTTATTTTTTCGCTAATGCCTGGCTTAATGCCCAGAATTCGCGCCGCTCAGCGGCACTGAGCCCTTCGGTGCGCTCACGCGCAATCAGCGCTTCCAGGCGCTGCTCCAGCGCAGCGTCATAAATGCTTGCCAGTGAATCCTGAAACACCGCTTCGGCTTCCTCATCTACTATCATGTGGTTCCAGGTAGCCAGTGTTTCAAGGGGCTGGCTAAAATTTGTCCCGCGATATAACTCTAGTAGCTGTCCGGTCGTCAGGCCAGGATTCTCTGTGCAGCGGCTGACCAGATCGACAAACAGCGACAGACCGGCAAGTTTTGACTGCGCCAGCCCGTCAAGCGTGGGCACAATCGTCGCAAACTGCGGATTCTGCACCAGCAGCGCAATCAGTACGCGCATTGTGGTGCGCTTCAGCGGTGGCGCAACAGGCGGCGTACCGTTTTCTGCCGCCTTTGGCATCAGCCGGTCTAACTGGTTATCGTCCAGAATGCCGAGTTTATTACCCAGCGTCTGGCGCATATAGATCCGCAGCGTTTCGCCCGGGATCTGGCTGATCAAAGGCAAAGCCAGCGTCGCCAGCTTGGTACGGCCATCGCGGGTGCTCAAATCCACCTGTGGCATCAAACTGTCAAACAGAAACACCGACAGCGGCATCGCCTGCTCCATGCGTGCTTCAAACGCTTCTTTCCCCTCTTTACGCACCAGCGTATCGGGATCTTCGCCATCAGGCAGAAACATAAAGCGTAGCTGACGCCCGTCATTCATATAGGGCAGGGCGGTTTCCAGCGCGCGCCAGGCGGCTTCGCGACCGGCCCGGTCACCGTCATAACAGCAGATAACCGTGTCAGTCGAGCGGAACAACAGCTGAATATGTTCAGCCGTTGTGGAGGTTCCCAGCGACGCCACGGCATAATCGATGCCGAACTGTGCCAGGGCGACCACATCCATATAGCCCTCCACCACCAGCAGGCGTGCCGGCTGAGGATGGTTCTTCTGTGCTTCGTAAAGGCCATAGAGCTGGCGGCCTTTATGGAAAATCGGTGTTTCCGGCGAGTTTAGATACTTAGGCGTATCATTACCCAGCACGCGTCCGCCAAAGCCGATAACGCGTCCGCGCTTATCGCGGATCGGGAACATCACGCGATCGCGGAAGCGATCGTAGCTGCGGCCTTTATCATTGGTGACCAGCATGCCCGCTTCCATCAGCGATTCGCGGTCTTCCTGCTGCTGTCCAAAACGCTTCAGCACGTTATCCCAGCCCGCAGGCGCATAGCCAATCGCAAAGTGATCGATCACCTGCTGGCTGAGCCCGCGTGAGCCTAAATAGCGCTGGGCACTCTCCGCTTCCGGACTGCGCAGGCTCTGCTGATAGAAACCATCCAGTTTCTCCAGCAGCTGGTAAAGACTCTGACGCTGATGACGCTCAATCGGGCTGGGGCCGCTGCCTGTTTCGTACGGCACTTCAAGGCCGTGCTGGGTGGCGAGTTCTTCAACGCTCTCTACAAATTCCAGACGATCGTGATTCATCAGGAAGTCGATAGCGTTGCCTTTGGCACCACAGCCAAAGCAGTAGTAAAACTGCTTTTCACCGCTGACGGTAAAAGAGGGGGTTTTTTCGTTATGGAATGGACAGCACGCGTGATAGTTCTTACCCTGCTTTTTCAGCTTAACGCGGGCATCGATGAGATCCACGATATCCGTGCGGGCAAGTAAATCATTGATAAAAACGCGTGGAATTCGTCCAGCCATAAGCCCCGATTTTTTTCAGCTCTTAAACGGCAACAAGCCGCGCTTCCTTTCGGAAAGCACGGCCTCTTACTTGACTCTGTCTGCGTTTAACACGCGGCGGAAGCGAACTTCCGAAAGAAATTAGTACAGACGAGTGCGGCGTGCGTTTTCGCGAGCCAGTTTCTTGGCGTGACGCTTAACTGCTGACGCTTTAGCGCGCTTACGCTCGGTCGTTGGTTTTTCATAAAACTCACGACGACGAACTTCAGCCAGAACGCCTGCTTTCTCGCAGGAACGCTTGAAGCGACGCAGTGCTACGTCGAATGGCTCGTTTTCACGTACTTTAATTACCGGCATGTAACTCTCACCTCGATAAAATTCGGTTTTTGCTGCTGACTGCGGCGCCAGCACATTTCAAAATGGTGCAGCATTTTACTCCAGCCGGGGCTGGCTTGTAAAGCACCATGGATAATTTAGAACCAACAGGAGCGTTTGCCTGTGCGGCTGCCGGTTTTTTCAGGCCGTGGAGTATAGCGCACTCTTTGTGCGGCAGAAAAACACTTTTTCCCGTCAAAGTAGTCCGGCGGCAGTTTTGCCTGTGCTACACTGCGCGCCGCAAGAAGAGGGTAATAAAGCTATGCGAGTTCTGGGTATTGAAACGTCCTGCGATGAAACCGGCATCGCGATTTATGACGATGCGTCCGGTCTGCTGGCGAATCAGCTGTATAGCCAGGTGAAGCTGCATGCCGACTACGGCGGCGTGGTGCCGGAACTGGCATCGCGCGACCACGTGCGCAAAACGGTGCCGCTGATACAGGCGGCGCTGAAAGAAGCGCACCTGCAGGCCAGTGATATCGATGCGGTTGCCTATACCGCCGGTCCGGGTCTGGTGGGGGCGCTGCTGGTCGGGGCCACGATTGGCCGCGCGCTGGCTTTCGCCTGGAATGTGCCGGCGGTGCCGGTGCATCATATGGAAGGCCATCTGCTGGCCCCGATGCTGGAAGAGCATCCGCCGGCGTTTCCGTTTGTCGCGCTGCTGGTCTCCGGCGGCCATACCCAGCTTATCAGCGTCACCGGTATCGGGGAGTATACGCTGCTGGGTGAGTCAATCGACGATGCGGCGGGTGAAGCATTTGATAAAACAGCCAAGCTGCTGGGGCTCGACTATCCGGGCGGCCCCATGCTGTCACGCATGGCACAGCAGGGCACAGCCAACCGCTTCCGCTTCCCGCGTCCGATGACCGATCGCCCGGGCCTCGACTTCAGCTTCTCCGGACTGAAAACCTTCGCGGCAAATACCATTCGCGAGCATGACGGTGATGAGCAGGCGCGTGCGGACATTGCCCGTGCATTTGAAGATGCGGTTGTGGATACGCTGATGATCAAGTGCAAACGCGCGCTGGAGCAGACCGGCTTTACGCGGCTGGTGATCGCCGGCGGCGTCAGCGCCAACCGCACGCTGCGCACGCGCATGGCAGAAATGATGAGTGCGCGCGGCGGCGAGGTATTTTATGCCCGGCCTGAATTCTGCACCGATAACGGCGCGATGATCGCCTATGCCGGCATGGTACGCCTGAAGGGCGGAACGCGGGGTGAGCTGGGCGTCAGCGTCCGTCCGCGCTGGCCGCTGGCGGAACTGCCCGCTATCTGAAAACAAAAAACCGGCGCGCAGCCGGTTTTTTTACGCTTTCTTTTTTTTCCGTTTCCAGACGCGATTTTCCTGTCCGCGCCACAGCCGCTGAATATTGTCATGATGCCGCAGCAGGATCAGGCAGGAGAGCATCGACACCGGAAACGTAAACTGCGGTTTGAACCACCAGACGTAGAACGGTGCGATCAGCGCGCTGACGATGGCGCCCAGCGAGGAGTAGCCGCTCAGCAGCACGGTCAGCAGCCAGGTGCCGGTCATCAGGCCGGTGAGATCCCAGCCAATCGGCGCAATCGCACCCAATGCCGTCGCCACGCCTTTGCCCCCGCGAAAGCGGAAAAACACCGGATAGATATGTCCGAGGCAGGCGGCTATTGCAGTCAGGCCAAGGTACATGGGCGTCACGTGCAACATCCAGGCGATCCAGACCGGAATCATCCCTTTAGCCACATCAAATATCAGTACCGCCGCGGCCGACGCTTTGCCACCGATGCGCAGCACATTCGTGGCGCCGGGATTGCCGGAGCCTGAGGTACGCGGATCGGGCAAACCTGCGAGTTTACAAACCAGTATCGCACTGGAAATCGAGCCGCAAAGATACGCGAAAATAATCATACCAAGCGCGATAGCACTCATAGCGTCGTACCGTTCCTTTTGGGTCGTTTTGTTGCCGGTAAGCGTGGATAATACGCATAATCCGCCGGAAGTGGTATCCGGCCTGGCCAAAAACAGAGAGTGACATCATGGATATCGTATTTATAGAACAACTCACCGTGTTCACCACCATTGGCGTATACGACTGGGAACAGGGTATGCAGCAGAAGCTGGTGCTCGATGTCGAAATGGCGTGGGATAACCGGCGTGCCGCTGCCAGCGACGATGTCAGCGACTGTCTGAGCTATGCCGATGTCACCGATGCCATCCTTTCGCATCTGCAGGGAAACCGGTTTGCGCTGGTCGAGCGCGTCGCGGAAGAAATCTGCGATCTGTTGATGAAGCGTTTCAAAACGCCCGGCGTGCGTATCCGGGTCGGTAAGCCGGGTGCAGTGGCTCAGGCGGCAAGCGTTGGCGTGCGTATCGAGCGCGGGACAATTCCTAAATAAACCCCCTGTGATTGCCATCACAATGAAACCAAATCAAATTATGGTGTGTCTTAGCTGAGGCCGTTGCGTTAAGCGAAGCGAAGTGGCAGAAAACCCTAAGGTTTTCTTCAGATCAACGCCGGCATAATTTCAGGCGGTAGCAGTTTGCGACCGCCTTTTTACTGTTTAAAACGGATAGGGGAAAATTTTGATGGCAGATATGCATCAGCTGTGGGTCGCTGCGATCCTCGGGGTTGTCGAGGGGCTGACCGAGTTTCTGCCGGTCTCATCCACAGGCCATATGATTATTGTCGGGCACCTGCTGGGATTTGAGGGTGATAAAGCAGAGACGTTTGAAGTAGTGATCCAGCTCGGGTCAATTCTGGCAGTGGTCGTGATGTTCTGGCGACGCCTGTTTGGCCTGATTGGCATCCATTTTGGTCAGGAGCGCCATGAAGGTACCGGTACCGGTAAGCTGACGCTGATCCACATTCTGCTCGGGATGATCCCGGCGGTGGCGATCGGTTTACTGCTGCACGATCAGATCAAAACGCTGTTTAATCCGATTAACGTCATGTATGCCCTGGTCGTGGGCGGCGTGCTGCTGCTTGCCGCGGAATTCCTGAAGCCGAAACAGCCAAAAGCGGTGGGCGTGGATGATATCACCTATCGTCAGGCGTTTATGATTGGCTGCTTCCAGTGTCTGGCGCTGTGGCCGGGCTTTTCCCGCTCGGGTGCGACGATTTCGGGCGGTATGCTGATGGGCGTCAGCCGCTACGCAGCGTCGGAGTTCTCGTTCATTCTTGCCGTGCCGATGATGATGGGCGCGACCGTGCTGGATCTCTATAAAAGCATGGGCTTCCTGACGATGCAGGATTTCCCGATGTTCGCGGTGGGCTTTATTACCGCATTCATCGTGGCGCTGCTGGCGATCAAGATCTTCCTTGAGCTGATCAAGCGTATCTCGTTTGTGTCGTTCGCGATCTATCGCTTTATCGTTGCAGCAGCGGTCTACGCCGTGTTTATGTAATAGCGGTCGCGCGGCGGGCTATGCCGGCCGCGCACCGATCAGCCCTTCTTCAATAGCCGCAATCCGGCGCCTGCTCAGCTCTTCCCGCACGTCTGCCCCTTTAAAGCCCGCAGCGATCACCTGCTGCACCGGTACCGCCTGTGCCAGCGCAAACGCCTGACGCAAATAGTTACCCTGCGGATAGGGCATACTCTCCAGCGTGGCACGCCCGCGCGCGTCTGCCTCACTGGTCAGCGCCATTTTTTCGACCCGCTCCGGCTTACGCCAGGCGTCGATGCGATCAAACAGCGCCACCAGCGCCGCGGCTGACTGTCGCTCAATGGTGTGTACGATGTCATGAAACTCGGTCACGATCAGCGCCAGATCGCGCACGTAATTAGGGACGCGCAGCCGCTGGCACAGGGCGGCGACAAGCGGTACACCGGCCAGACCATGACCGTGATGCGACGGCCACTTTTCCGGCGGGGTCAGCGCCTTGCCGACATCGTGAAACAGCGTAGCGAAGCGCACGTCCAGCTCATCAGAGAGCGCGGCTGCCAGCGTCAGCGTCATCAGCGTATGCACACCGGTATCAATCTCAGGATGCCATTTCGGCGGGGCTGGAATGCCGTACAGATTGTCAATCTCCGGGAAAAGTACCTGCAGTGCGCCACAGTCGCGCAGTACCTGAAAATAGACCTGCGGGTTGCGCGTGAGCAGCGCGTTTTCCGTCTCTTTCCAGACGCGCTCTGCTGTCAGGTGCGCCAGTTCGCCACTGGCGGCCATCTCTGCCATCAGCGTCTGCGTTTCAGCGGCAATGCGAAAACCGAGGTGGGCATAGCGGGCGGCAAACCGTGCCACGCGCAGCACGCGCAGCGGATCTTCGCTAAACGCTGCCGAAACGTGACGCAGCGTGCGGCTGGCAAGATCGCGCTGGCCGTGGCAGGGATCGATCAGGCTGCCATCCTCCGCCTGCGCGATGGCGTTGATGGTCAGATCGCGCCGCTGCAGATCCTGCTCCAGCGTGACATCGGGCGCAAAATGCGTGATAAAGCCGGTGTAGCCGCTGCCCTGTTTGCGCTCGGTGCGCGCCAGCGCATACTCCTCCCGACTGTGCGGATGTAAAAAGACCGGAAAATCGCGGCCTACCTGCTGATAATTTTGCGCCAGCATCTCATCAGGCGTGGCGCCAACCACCACCCAGTCACGATCTTTTACCGGCAGCTGCAGTAAAGCATCACGCACTGCACCACCGACCAGAAAGGTTTTCACTCAACAACTCCAGAGGTATTCAGATAACTGCGCGTCAGGCGCGTGTTTCATAATTGTTGCATACTTTGGCGGAAAAGCGGGCATGGGAAAGGGGGCATCTGGCGATCCCCCCTGAAAAAACGGCTGGCGTACGGCGGATCAATTCATCCAGCGATCTTTCTTTTTACGGCGCGGCACCATATGCGGCAGCAGCAGACCCAGCAGCAGGCCAACGCCCAGCACGCCGCCGCCGTACATAAACCACTGCATAATAATGGTGCGCTGCTTGTCATCCAGCTGTACGTTGGCTGCGCTCACTTTTTTCTGCGCCACAATCAGCTCATTTTTAAGCTTCTGGTTTTCCTGTTTCAGACCATCGATTGTGCCGTCGCTGTTAGCGACTTTGTTCTGCATTTCTGACGTGCGCTGATTCCAGCTGTTATCAATGTTAGCCAGCTTGTCGGTCAGATCTTTAACCTGCTGCTCCAGCTGCGGCACGCGGGTACGCAGGCTCGGGGTGGCGCTTAGCTGCGACAGCGGGATCCAGTTGGTTTTGCCTTCTGCATCGCGAATTTGCGCGTATTGCGCATCGCTGTTGGTCTGCACCACGGTAACTTCTTCCCCGGCGTTCAGCTTACCGACCAGGCGATACTGATCGCCCGGACCGCTGCGTACCCAGGTCGATAATTCATCGGAGATATAACGCTTTTCATCGGCAGCGTGAGCGGGGGTGATGGCGCTGAAAGCCAGCAAAGAAAGGGCGGCAAGTGTAATTTTTTTCATTCGATGTCGTGTTTTCTTGATGGGCGTAAATTTACCGGCACAGTCTGGAGTTGCCTCGCATAAATCTGAATGAGAACTATCCTGGTCTCAATCCGGCGGGAAAAGGGGCGTAAAAGCACAAGAAAGCCGAGACAGCGTGCTTGTGGTGCATTACTCTCGCCAGATTAACCGTATAAGTGCCAGCAGCGTAGTAAATAAAAAATTATGACCACTGAAATCGAATTAAAGTTCATTGCCACCCCGCAGGCTGCCGCTACTCTGGCAGAGACGCTGGCCGCCTGGCCACATCAGCATGAAGCCGCTCGCGAGCTGACGAATATCTACTATGAAACAGACGACAACCAGCTGCGCCGCTGGGATATGGGGCTGCGCATCCGGGGGGTAGACAAGCGTTATGAGATGACGCTTAAGACCGCGGGTCAGACGCTGGGCGGTCTGCACCAGCGCCCGGAGTACAACGTGGAGATGACGGCACCACAGCTTGATATCGCCCGCCTGCCCGCAGAAATCTGGCCGCAGGGTACCGACATTGCCCGCCTGCAGCAGCGACTGCAGCCGCTATTCAGCACCCATTTCCGGCGCGAAACCTGGACGGTACAGGCAGGTGACAGCATTATTGAAATTGCCTTCGATCAGGGCAGCGTGGCGGCCGGCGAGCTTAGCGAACCGCTGCGGGAAGTTGAGCTGGAGCTTAAACAGGGTACACCGGCCGATCTGCTCAGACTTGCGCAGACACTGGCAGCGGGCGGCGGACTGCGTCCCGGCAGCCTGAGCAAAGCTGCGCGCGGCTATCAGCTGGCGCAGGGCGACGCACTGCGTCCGGTTCGGGCACTGCCGTTGCTGAAAGTGACACCAAAAGCAACAGTAGAGCAGGGGATGGTCGCTGCGCTCAGCGCCGCGCTGGATCACTGGCAGTATCATGAAGAGGTCTGGCTGCGCGGTAACCCGGCAGCGCGGCAGGCTGTGCTGGAGGCGCTGGAAACGCTGCGACAGGCATTTTCGCTGTTTGGTGCGCTGGTGCCGCGTAAGGCTAACAGCGATCTGCGCCAGAAACTGACCCGGCTGGAGGAACTGCTGCAGGATGAAGCTATCAGCGCGGAAACCCTCTGTTTCTCTGCCACCTCCGTAGAAGCGCAGATGGCGCTGACGTGCTGGCTGGCAGAAGCACAGTGGCAGCCGTGGATCGACAGCAAAAATCAGATCAAGCTGCAGGGCTCTTATAAACGCTTTTGCGACATCATGCTGAGCCGCGTGGCAGCGGATCTGCGGGAAACCTTTACGGATGTAAAACTGATCGGCGAGTTTCAGGATAAGACCACGCGCCTGCAGCGACAGCTGCTGGCTGTTTGCCTGCTGGCGGCGGCCTATCCCGCTGAAGAGGTATGCCAGTGGATGGCTGGCTGGCAGGAACTGCAGCTCGCCATCCGGGAAAAACAGCAGCACGGCCTGATCCAGCTCGCTACGATGGCCATACGCCAGCCGCCATTCTGGCTGAGCAGCGGCGTCAGGCGTTAACAACCTCATGTAAAATTCAGGGAGAGAGGATGCAGTTACCGTTACCTTCGCTGATGCAGGCGCAGCTGGCCGGCATCGCAGAACGCCTGCAGCTGCCGCTGTCGGCGCTGACGTCTGAGCAGGCTGGCGCGCTGGCCTTCAGTGACTTTATCGTGGATAACCTGCAGCAGCAGCCAGCATGGTGGCTGCAACTGCAGGAGCAGCCTCCTCAGCCTGATGAATGGCAGCACTATGGTCTGTGGCTGCAGCAGGCGCTGCAGCAGGCGGATAGCGAGGCCGCGCTGATGCGTGAGCTGCGCCTGTTTCGCCGGCATATGCTGGTACGTATCGCCTGGATGCAGGCGCTGCAGCACGCCACAACCGAACAGAGCCTGACGCAACTCAGCGTTCTGGCAGAAAGCCTGATTGCGGCCGCCCGCGATCGGGTGTGGCAGGATTGCTGTCGCGATTTTGGCACGCCCTGCAACGAGGCGGGTGAGCCGCAGCCGCTGCTGATCCTCGGCATGGGCAAGCTGGGTGGCGGAGAACTCAATTTTTCCTCTGATATCGATCTGATTTTTGCCTGGCCGGAGAATGGCGTCACGCGTGGCGGGCGACGCGAGCTGGACAACGCACAGTTTTTTACCCGCATGGGGCAGCGCCTGATAAAAGTACTGGATCAGCCTGGCGTTGATGGTTTTGTTTACCGCGTGGATATGCGGCTGCGCCCGTTCGGCGACAGCGGTCCGCTGGTGATGAGCTTTGCGGCACTGGAAGACTATTACCAGGAGCAGGGGCGTGACTGGGAGCGCTACGCCATGGTTAAAGCGCGTCTGATGGGCGACGATCGCGGCGAATGGAGCCAGGCGCTGCAGCAGATGCTGCGGCCGTTTGTCTATCGCCGCTATATCGACTTCAGCGTGATTCAGTCGCTGCGCAATATGAAAGGGATGATCGCGCGTGAAGTGCGCCGCCGTGGCCTGAAAGATAACATTAAGCTGGGCGCAGGCGGCATCCGCGAAACTGAATTTATTGTGCAGGTATTTCAGCTGATACGTGGCGGACGTGAGCGCTCACTTCAGGGGCGCTCATTGCTGCCGGTGCTGCAGGCCATTGGTGAGCTGGAGCTGCTGCGTCCGCAGCAGGTCGGTCAGCTGCATGACGCCTACCTTTTTTTACGCCGGCTGGAGAACCTGCTGCAGAGCATCAATGATGAGCAGACGCAGACGCTGCCGCAGGATGCGCTCAACCGGCAGCGTCTGGCATGGGCGATGAACTGCGCCGACTGGGAAGCGCTGACGGCACAGCTGACGGCGCATATGGCCGATGTACGCAGGGTGTTTGATGAGCTGATTGGCGACGATGCCCCGGACGTTGACGACCAGCCTGAGCTGGCGGAGTTTGCTGCTCTCTGGCAGGACACGCTGGAGGAACATGAGCTGGCGCCGGTGGTGCCACAGTTGTCTGACACGCAGCGGCAGCGCTTTTTTTACGTCCTTAATGACTTCCGGCAGGATGCCAGCCGGCGCACCATCGGGCCGCGCGGGCGGCTGGCCCTCGACCAGCTGATGCCGCGCCTGCTGGGTGAAATCTCCCCGCGGGAGGATGCTGACAGCGTGCTGGAACGTCTGACGCCGCTGCTGCTGGGGGTGCTGACGCGCAGCACCTATCTGGAGCTGCTGACCGAGTATCATGGCGCACTGCGCCATCTGATCCGCCTGTGTGCCGCCTCGCCGATGGTGGCCAGCCAGCTGGCCCGCTATCCGCTGCTGCTGGATGAGCTGCTTGATCCCGCCACGCTGTATCAGCCCACCGCTACTGACGCCTACCGGGACGAGCTGCGGCAATATCTGCTGCGTATTCCGGCAGAGGATGAAGAGCAGCAGCTGGAGGCGGTGCGCCAGTTTAAGCAGGCACAGCTATTGCGTATTGCCGCAGCCGATATCGCCGGGACGCTGCCGGTAATGAAAGTAAGCGATCACTTAACCTGGCTGGCAGAGGCGATCATTGAATCCGTCGTGCAGCAGGCCTGGCAGATGATGGTACAGCGCTATGGCCGGCCTTCGCATCTGACGCACGATGACGAGCGCGGCTTTGCCGTGATCGGCTATGGCAAGCTGGGAGGCTGGGAGCTGGGTTACAGTTCCGATCTCGATCTGGTATTTCTGCATGATTGTCCGGAGAGCGCAGAGACTGACGGTGAACGCGTTATCGACGGACGGCAGTTTTATCTGCGCCTGGCGCAGCGCATCATGCATCTCTTCAGCACCCGTACCGCTTCCGGTATTTTGTATGAGGTGGATGCCCGCCTGCGTCCTTCTGGTTCCGCTGGGATGCTGGTCAGCACCTTTGACGCTTTTGAAGCGTATCAGCGCAATGATGCCTGGACCTGGGAGCATCAGGCGCTGGTGCGCGCGCGGATTGTCTTTGGTGAACCGGCACTGATGGCGCGTTTTACGCAGATCCGTCACGCTATCCTCAGTCTGCCGCGTACAACCGCAGCGCTGCGGGCTGAAGTACGCGAAATGCGTGAAAAGATGCGGGCGCATCTGAGCAACAAACATAAAGGACGCTGGGAGATAAAAACAGATGCAGGGGGTATCACTGACATTGAATTCATTGCCCAGTATCTGGTCTTAGCGTCAGCTGCGCATCAGCCAGCCCTGACGCGCTGGTCAGATAACGTGCGCATTTTTGCTCTGATGGCGCAGCACGATATCATGCCCGCGCAGGAGGCCCAGGCGCTGACGGATGCGTATGTCACACTGCGTGATGCGCTGCATCATCTGGCTTTGCAGACGCTGCCGGGTCACGTTGCACCGGAGCGTTTTGCCCGCGAGCGCGGGATAGTCAACGTCAGCTGGCAGCGCTGGCTGGGCACGATTGAGCCTGACAGCTGAGGCGTGCGGCAGCATCTTACCCTGCTGCGGGTATATGGTATTATCCGCGCAATATTTTGAGCGTAGTCTGGAGTCTCTGAAATGAAAGTAACACTGCCCGCGTTTGGCAAGGCCACCGTACTGGTTGTTGGCGATGTGATGTTAGACCGCTACTGGTATGGCCCGACCAGCCGCATTTCACCCGAGGCGCCGGTGCCGGTAGTCAAAGTCGATACCATTGAAGAACGTCCGGGCGGCGCGGCCAACGTGGCAATGAACATTGCCGCGCTGGGCGCCGCATCGCGTCTGATTGGGCTGACCGGTGAGGATGATGCCGCGCAGGTACTGAGCCGCACGCTGGAGCAGGTTAACGTCAGCTGTGACTTTGTCGCGCTGAAAACGCATCCCACCATCACCAAGCTGCGCGTGCTGTCGCGCAATCAGCAGCTGATCCGGCTGGATTTTGAAGAGGGCTTTGAGCAGGTCGATCCGCAGCCCATCCATGATCGTATGCGTCAGTCGCTGTCGCAGGCTGGTGCACTGGTGCTGTCAGACTACGCTAAAGGGGCGCTCAGCAGCGTACAGACCATGATCGGGCTGGCCCGCGAAGCGGGCGTACCGGTACTGATCGACCCGAAAGGCACCGATTTTGAGCGCTATCGTGGCGCGACCCTGCTGACGCCAAACCTGTCTGAATTTGAAGCCGTAGCCGGCAAATGTAAAACCGAAGCGGATATTGTCAGCCGGGGTATGCAGCTGATCGCTGATTATGCGCTCTCAGCGCTGCTGGTGACCCGTTCAGAAAATGGCATGACGCTGCTGCAGCCGGGCAAAGCGCCTCTGCATATGCCGACGCAGGCGCAGGAAGTGTATGACGTGACCGGTGCCGGCGACACGGTCATTGGTGTGCTGGCTGCTGTCCTTGCGGCGGGTGATACGCTGGAAAACGCCTGTTTCCTTGCTAATGCGGCGGCAGGCGTTGTGGTGGGCAAGCTGGGGACGTCAACCGTCAGTACGGTGGAACTGGAAAACGCTATCCATGCGCGGCCGGAAAGCGGCTTTGGCGTGATGACGGAGAGCGAGCTGAAAACCGCTGTTGCCCAGGCGCGTCAGCGCGGCGAAAAAGTGGTAATGACCAACGGCGTGTTTGACATTCTGCACGCAGGGCACGTCTCTTATCTCGCCAATGCCCGCAAGCTGGGCGATCGGTTGATTGTTGCGGTGAATAGCGATGCGTCAACCAGACGCCTTAAAGGCGAAACCCGGCCGGTTAATCCACAGGAAAACCGGATGATCGTGCTAAGCGCTCTGGAAGCAGTAGACTGGGTCGTTCTGTTTGAAGAAGATACGCCGCAGCGTCTGATTGCCGATGTGCTGCCGGATTTGCTGGTGAAAGGCGGAGATTACAAGCCGGAAGATATCGCAGGCAGTAAAGAAGTGTGGGCGAACGGCGGTGACGTACGCGTGCTTAACTTTGAAGATGGCATCTCCACCACCAATATTATTAAAACAATCCGCAGTCACTGAGCAGACAGCCGGGGGGCAGCAGCCACCCGGCTGATAATATTTACTGTGGCGTATCGATTTTACCGGCCGGATCGGGCGTTACGACGGCTGGCGCCGGTGCCGCAGGGCTTTCACTCTCCAGTTTTGCCAGACGCTGCTCCAGGGCTGCCAGCTTTTCGCGGGTGCGCAGCAGGACCTGAGTCTGCACATCAAACTCTTCACGATTAACCAGATCCATACGGGTCAGCTGCGCCTGCAGAACCTGCCGGATTTTCTTTTCCACGTCGTCGCCAAAGTCGCGGATACCTTTCGGCATCGCTTCATGGACCTGGCGCGCCAGTTGTTCAATTTTTTTTGTGTCGATCATGGTTATTTCCTGATTGCGGTGGCTGTGAGCAGCACGTTTTCCGACGGTACAAGAAGTAAGTGTAATGCCAGAACCAAAAAGGTTAAACCCGAAATCCGCAACGCATGATGTGCAAAAGCAATTGCCGTTTTGTCGATTGCCCGTCCCGGTGAATAACGCTATAGTGATTTTGCTTATTCTCAGGGCGGGGCGAAATTCCCCACCGGCGGTAAATCAGCTTCTGCTGAAAGCCCGCGAGCGCTTTTGCCTCCGTGTAAAAGGACAGCAGATCCGGTGTGATTCCGGGGCCGACGGTTAAAGTCCGGATGGGAGAGGGTAACGACATCAGCCGGGTTCAGGCCCGCGTCACGTTTTTGCCATGTGTATTTTTCACGCACTCCTAAGCTCGCCCTGGTTCTGGTAACTCATAATATTTTAAGGTTAATTACCATGAATCAGACGCTTCTTTCTGAATTTGGCACGCCGGAACAGCGTGTAGAACGTGCACTTGACGCACTGCGTAACGGTCGCGGTGTGATGGTTCTTGACGATGAAGATCGCGAGAACGAAGGCGATATGATTTTTGCCGCCGAAACCATGACCACAGAGCAGATGGCGCTGACTATTCGCCACGGCAGCGGGATTGTCTGCCTCTGCATTAATGAGGCCCGCCGTCAGCAGCTCGATCTGCCGATGATGGTCGAGAACAACACCAGCTCTTACGGCACCGGGTTTACCGTAACGATTGAAGCCGCTGCGGGTGTGACCACCGGCGTCTCTGCGGCTGACCGCATCACCACTATCCGCGCCGCAATTGCCGATAACGCTAAACCGGCTGACCTGCACCGTCCGGGACACGTTTTTCCGCTGCGCGCGCGCGAAGGTGGTGTACTGACGCGCGGCGGTCATACCGAAGCCACGCTCGATCTGGTTACGCTTGCGGGCTTTAAACCGGCAGGCGTGCTGTGCGAACTGACCAATGACGATGGCAGCATGGCGCGCGCGCCTGAAGCGATCGCCTTTGCGCAGCAGCATGATATGCCGGTAGTGACCATCGAAGATCTGGTGGCTTATCGCCGCCAGCGCGAGACCCGCCAGGCCAGCTAACGCCGGTAGAGAAAAGCAGACCAGCCGGAGCCCGGAAAATCAGCCAGCGCCGGCGGTCTGCAGCAGTGTCAGACTCAGCCCCATCACCGTCATTCCACACAGTACGCCATAGCTCGGGTTATTGTGCGGATCGATCTCGCGCGCCAGCGGCATCAGTTCATCCACCGAGAGCGCAACCATAATTCCTGCAACGGCGGCCATAATGGCGGCAATCACGACCGGTGACAGCGCCGGCCCCAGCAGCAGAAAGGCGATGACGCCGCCCAGAATCTCTGCCATACCGGAAATACAGGCCCAGAACAGCGCTTTGGCTTTGGAGCCGGTCGCCGCATACATCGGCCCGGCAACCGCCAGTCCTTCAGGAATATTGTGGATGGCCACGGCTAAAGCGATGCCCAGCCCCAGCTCCATATCGCTGCTGGCGGTAACAAAGGTGGCCACCCCCTCAGGAAAATTGTGCAGGCTGATACCCAGCGTCAGCAGCACGGCGGTTCGCTTCAGGTTAACCGGACGCCCGTGAGTGGCCATCAGATCCTGCGGATGCTGATGCGGCAGCAGGCGATCCATGGCGAAATACCCGATCAGACCAAGCATAAACATACCGTACCCCAGCATCGGCGACATGCCTGCGGTATGCAGCGCCGCGGGCAGCATCTCCATTAGCGAGATCAGCAACATAATGCCGGCTGCGAAGCCAAGCGCAAAAGCAAGCAGGCGGTTTGAAGGCTTTTGACCGAGGATGCCGAACAGGGCGCCAATAAAGGTAGCACCACCGGCCAGAACAGTGAGCAGTAAAGGCACCGACATAGCACGCTCCACGATGATAATGATTACCAGTTACATTATAATTAACCTTATAAAATATCGAGTTATTAAGCGTAAAGTTATGTCGTTTGCGCTTGTTCAAATTTGCTGACAGACATGCTCACGTATCTCCGCGTTCACAGGCTCATGTAAGCGCGTATCGTATTGCGCATGAAAGCAACAGCGATGAGGTATGAAAATGCGTGACGGTCGTATGCCTGCTCTGTTTCTGGGTCATGGCAGCCCGATGAATGTGCTGGAAGAAAATCGCTATACCCGGGTATGGCAGCAGCTGGGCAGAGATCTGCCGCGGCCGCGCGCTATCCTTGCTATCTCGGCGCACTGGTACACGCGCGGGACGCGGGTAACGGCCATGGAACAGCCGCGCACCATTCACGATTTTGGCGGATTTCCGCAGGCGCTGTTTGACGTGCGCTACCCGGCGCCCGGATCGCCTGCGCTGGCGCAGCGTGTGACAGAGCTGCTGCCGCTGACAGAAAAAGATGAGAGCTGGGGGTTCGATCACGGCTCGTGGGGCCTGCTGGCCAGAATGTATCCTGAGGCGGATATTCCGCTGGTGCAGCTCAGCGTGGACAGTACCCGTTCTGCTGAGTGGCATTTTGAGGCAGGACGTAAACTGGCTGCGCTGCGCGATGAAGGGATCCTGCTGGTGGCGAGCGGCAACGTGGTGCATAACCTGCGCAAGCTGCAGTGGCAGGGGGCTGCGCCGGTGTATCCATGGGCCGACGGGTTTAACCAGTATGTGCGTGATAATCTGCGCAGCGACGCTGCGGCGGGCGATCATCCGCTGGTTAACTATCAGCAGCATCCGGGCGCGGCGCTTTCGCATCCGACGGCTGAACACTATCTGCCGCTGCTCTATATTCTGGGCGCACGCGCAGCGGGTGAGGCGGTCAGCGTGCCGGTTGAAGGCATGGAGATGGGCGCGATCAGTATGCTGTCAGCGCAGGTGGGGTAGCGGCCTGCGTCAGCCGCAGGCATAAATATGGCGCACCGGAATGCGCCACCGGACTAACCGATAAAGGTATGGGGATAGAAGCGAGACAGATCCTGGGTGATCAGCGCCCGATCTTCACGTAAGCCGATACCCGCCGGCTGATCGTCTATCAGCCAGCTGCCAATCAGCGTATAGCTGTCACCGAATTTGGGCAGCGCGCAGAACTGCTGAATAATCATGCCCTCTTCGCCATAGGGACCGTCAGCACGCGCGATTTCATTGCCGTTTTCGATAATGCGAATGTTCGCACCCTCACGGGAGAACAGCGGCTTCACCACATATTTATCCATCTGCGGCGCCTGACTGTCATCCGCAAACCAGGCGGGCAGCAGATTGGGATGATCCGGAAACATCTCCCACAGCAGCGGCAGCAGCGCTTTATTGGAGAGGATGCTTTTCCATGCGGGTTCCAGCCAGCGTACGCCGGCATCGGCCAGCTTGGTCGAAAACACCTCCCGCAGCATGAACTCCCAGGGGTAAAGCTTGAACAGGTTGCTGATGACGCGATCGTGCTGGTCGGTAAACTGGCCTTTTTCGCCCAGTCCAATCTCATCGATATAGAGAAACTCGCCGGGAAGCCCCGCTTCTGTGGCGCAATCCTGCAGATACTGTACCGTCGCGCGATCCTCTTCCGTATCACGGCAGCAGGCAAAGTGCAGCAAGTTAAAGCCGTGCTGCTGCTGCAGAACCGCAAACCGCTCAATCAGCTTCTCCTGCAGGCTGTTGAACTGATCGCTGCCCGCCGGCAGGTTGCCCGCTTTAAGCTGATCTTCGAGCCAGATCCACTGAAAAAACGCGGCTTCATAGAGTGACGTCGGCGTGTCGGCGTTATTTTCCAGCAGCTTGATGTCGCCGCTGCCATCCCACACTAAATCAAGGCGGGAGTAGAGCGAGGGCTGACGCTGCGCCCAGGATTCGCGGACAAAATCCCAGGTGTGTTTCGGAATGCAGAAGCGGGTCAGCAGCGCATCGCTGTTAACCACCTTTTCCACCGCCTGCAGGCACATCTGATGCAGCTCTGCCGTAACGGTTTCCAGCGTCTCCACCTGCGCCAGCGTAAACTGATAATAGGCCTCTTCACACCAGTAGGGCTCGCCATACATGGTGTGAAACTGAAAGCCATATTCAGTGGCTTTTGCGCGCCAGTCCGGGCGCTCGCTGATAGCAATACGTTGCATACGGCGCTTAGCCCCCCAGCGAGCGACTGCTGGTGCCGCTGGCGCTGCTGCGCTGCATACTGTTTTGCTTCGCGACCGTCTCACCAAAGCCACCGCGGGTAATGGTGGAGGTGGTGGCCGGTTTAGGTGCCATAGCGGTTTTAGGCACGTTCATGGTGCGGCCAGAGGTGGCTGAGCCATAGTTTTTACCGGTGGCGTCCACAAACTGTCCGTTAGCCGGACTGGCTGGCGTTTTCGGGGAGAACAGCGGCTGTTGCGCAAAACCGGCACCGCCACCCATCATGCGTCCCATCATGTAGCCAGCCATCAGCGGCATCCAGAAGCCGCCGCTGTGCTGGGCTTCGGCATTATTTGCGGTGGTGCCCGCGCCCGCCTGAGCCGGTGCCTGCTGACACTGGTTTTCGCCAAATTCCGCCACGCAATCTTCGCGTGAGGCATATTTAGGCGCGGTACGTTCCGCCTCTTTCAGCGCATTGTTATAAGCAGCTTTACACTGACTGCTCTGATCCGGATTGGCTTTCGCACAGTCGTCAGCGTTCTGATAGAGCGAAACCGTTTCATCGCTCTGTTCGCAGCCTGCCAGCATAAATACGGCGGTTACTGCCAGCGCGACGGGCGTAAGATGACGTGCCTGCCAGCCTTTACGAAAAGCGGCATGACGGATATTTTTGGTCCGTTTCATAGTGATTATCCTGTACCCAGAGTTGACGTCAGGATAGGTGATGCAAGGGGGGATTTAAAGCGAGAAGCCTGACAGGCTGCGGATCTTTACGTACCTATACGTTCAAATGCGAAAGGGGCCGCAGGGGCCCCTTGGCGTATCAGCGGCTGAATGGATTGCCACTGTTGCGTGCTGCCGGCTGAGCAGGTGCCGCCGGTGCGGAGGCTGCCGCCTGCGGTGCACTGTCGGCCTGTGCGGTCTGCTGGCTGTTTTCCGGCGCGACCACTTCAGGTGAGGTCGTTACCTCTTTACCCAGCGCGCTGTTCAGCTGCTGCAGGTCCTGTTCATTGAGGGTACCCAGCGCATATTTGATATTCAGCTGGTTAATCAGATAGCTGTAACGCGCGTTAGAGAGCTGCTGTTTAGCATTAAACAGCGTGGTGGTCGCGTCCAGGACATCAACAATCGTACGGGTACCCACCTGATAGCCTGCTTCAGAGGCGTCCAGTGAGCTTTGCGCAGAGATCACCGCCTGTTTGTACGCGTCAATGCTGCTGATTGACGCATTCACGTTGTTAAACGAGGAGCGTACGGTCTGCACCGCGCTGCGATGCGCACCTTCCAGCTGTTCGCTGGCGGCAACAAAATTGTACTGCGCCTGTTTCACCTGCGAGGTCACTGAACCGCCGCTGTAGAGCGGTAAGGAGAAACTCAGGCCAACCTGATTTGAACCCGATATGGAGTCGTTGTTGGTGATGCTCTGATTCGCCCGGCTGCCGCTATATTTATTGTTAGACAGACCGGTGGATGCGGTCAGATCCAGCGTAGGCATATGGCCCGATTCAGCATAGCGGATCTGTTCACGCGCCAGATCCTGGCTCAGACGCGCAGAGAGCAGGTTGAGGTTACGACTCTCAGCCTGTTTCAGCAGGCTGGCGACCGCATCAGGGCGTGCAGTTTTAAAACGGTCAATGCTCAGCGATGCCAGGGAGAGGTAATCCATCCCGGTGATCTGGCGCAGTGATTCAACCGCATTATCCAGCGTGTTTCGGGCCGTCACTTCATTTGCCAGCACGCTGTCATACTGTGCACGGGCGTTCTGCACATCAGTAATCGCCACCAGGCCGACATTAAAGCGCTGCGTGGTTTGGTCCAGCTCGCGATAGATAGACTGTTTCTGCGCTTCGGTATAAGAGAGCGTATCAATCGCATTCAGCACGTTGAAATAGGCGGTCGCGGTATTAAGGATGAGATCCTGCTGCGCAACCTGGTAGGTGACATCCTGGATGCCAGCGGTTTTTTCCTGCAGCGTCAGGCTACGCCACTTTGACATATCAAAAATCGTCTGCGTTAATTGCAGCGAGGCACTTTTAGTGGTGGTGTTCAGACCGCTGCTATCGCGATAGCCATTATTGTAGGTGTAATCTGCACCCAGACCCAGCTGCGGCAGCAACGGGCTGCGCGCTTCGTTGATCTTTTCAAACGCGGCGTCGCGATCGGCGGCAGAGGCGCGCAGATCGGGATTGCTCAGGCGCGCCTGCTGATAAACCTGCAGCAGGTTTTCTGCCTGGCTGGCAAGGCTGAATCCGCCCAGGCTCAGTCCAATAAAAAATGGGAGCAGTTTTTTCATTTGCATTCCTTTTGTTGCAGCCTGTGACGCGAAAAGTGCTGCTGCTAAGCCAAAAAAATAATCGCCGATTTTACAGAGGCGCTGTCAGAGATAGGTTGGCTGAACGTGCCTTCTTTCCCTAATTTACGTAAATAATTCAGAAAGAACCACTCGGACAGAGCACCAGGGTTGGCTTTTCGATGTTCTATCCCAATCTGCATAAGGAACCAGACGATGGCGGGCGAAAAAAAATCCCCTGTGACTTTCACAAAAAACGATGTAGAAATTATTGCACGCGATACCCGTTATGACGGTTTTTTTTCCATCGTCAGCTATCGCTTTCGCCACCGTCTTTTTAATGGCGGAATGAGTGGTGAAGTGGTGCGTGAAGTTTTCGAGCGCGGACACGCTGCCGTGCTGCTACCCTATGATCCCCTGCGTGACGAAGTCGTCTTAATCGAACAGATCCGCATTCCGGCTCTTGATTCCAGCGCCACACCCTGGCTGCTGGAGATGGTGGCAGGTATCATTGAGCCCGGAGAAACGCCGGAAGCCGTGGTGCGACGCGAAGCACAGGAAGAAGCGGGCCTGAACGTCGGGCGCGTTAAACCCGTTATCAGTTATTTAGCCAGCCCTGGCGGCACCTCTGAGCGGTTATCAGTGCTGGTGGGTGAAGTGGATGCCAGCCTGGCAGAAGGGAACCATGGGCTGGAGGAAGAGAATGAGGATATTCTCGTGCATGTGGTCAGCCGCGAACAGGCTTACCGCTGGGTGGAAGAGGGGATTATTGATAACGCAGCTTCTGTCATTGCGCTGCAATGGCTGGCGTTGCACCATGAAAGACTACGACGTGAGTGGACGGTAAAATGAAACAGCGCTATACCCCTGATTTTCCCGAAATGATGCGCCTGTGCGAAACGAACTTCGCGCAGCTGCGTCGCCTGCTGCCGCGCAGTGATGAAGCAGGCGCCTCGGTGATCTATCAGGTCAACGGCGCCCGTTATCAGCTGACGATAGAGGAATCAACGCGTTACACTACGCTGGTTGAAATCCGTCAGATTGCGCCTGCGGTAAGCTACTGGAGCCTGCCCGCAATGTCAGTACGGCTCTATCACGATGCGATGGTCGCCGAAGTGTGTTCCACACAGCAGATCTATCGCTTTAAAGCACGTTATGATTATCCTAATAAAAAATTGCATCAGCGTGATGAAAAACATCAGATTAACCAGTTTCTGGCTGACTGGCTGCGCTACTGCCTGGCGCACGGCGCACTGGCCGTGCCTGTTTGCTAAACGCGTCTGACGCATTGATGGCGTGGAGATTAAGGAAACGCTTTGGATAGCCTGCTCACTCTTCCTGCGGCACCAGGATCCGCCATCCGGATCCTGCAGATCACTGATACCCATCTCTTCGCAGGGAAGCACCAATCTTTGCTGGGGGTGAATACCTGGGCAAGCTTCGATGCAGTGCTTGATGCTATCGCGTCACAGCAGCACGAATACGATCTGATTATCGCGACCGGCGATCTGGCGCAGGATCATACCGTGGAAGCGTACCAGCATTTTATTACCGGCATTTCCCGCCTGCAAAAGCTCTGCGTCTGGCTGCCTGGCAATCATGACTTCCAGCCAGCCATGGTGAACACCCTTGCGGAAGCAGGGATTGCGGCAGATAAACATGTTTTGCTGGGCGAGCAGTGGCAGCTGCTGCTGCTGGATAGCCAGGTATCTGGCGTGCCGCACGGCATGCTGAGCGACTATCAGCTGGAGTGGCTGGCAGAGTCCCTCGCGCGGTTTCCTGAGCGGCACTCGCTGATACTGCTGCACCATCATCCGGTGCCCTCCGGCTGTACCTGGCTCGACCAGCATAGCCTGCGCAATCCGCATCAGCTGGAAGCGGTATTACAGGCTTTCCCGCAGGCGCAACATCTGGTGTGTGGCCATATTCATCAGGAGCTCGATCTTCGCTGGCAGGGGCGTCGGGTGCTGGCCTCGCCTTCTACCTGCGTTCAGTTCAAACCCCACTGCACCAGTTTTACCATTGACACGCTGGCCCCAGGCTGGCGCTGGCTGACGTTAGAGGCGGATGGCTCACTGCATACAGAAGTGAATCGTCTGCAAAGCGATATGTTCCGGCCTGACCTCGACTCGGATGGGTATTGATTGATGGCAACGCTTCTTTACCTGCACGGATTTAACAGTTCGCCGCAATCAGCCAAAGCGACGCAGCTGCAGGCGTGGTGTGCCGAAGAACAGCCGCACATTAATGTTCTGGTGCCTCAGCTGCCCGCTTTTCCGGAAGAGGCCGCCAGCCTGCTGGAAGAGCTCGTGATGCAGCATACCGGGGAGCCGCTGGGGCTGGTTGGCTCGTCGCTGGGCGGCTATTTTGCGACCTGGCTGTCGCAATGTTTCATGCTGCCGGCGGTGGTGGTGAATCCGGCCGTTCGCCCGTTTGAGCTGCTGACGGATTATCTGGGCGAGAACCGTAATCCCTACACCGGCCAGCAATATGTGTTAGAGTCACGCCATATTTACGATCTGAAAGTGATGCAGATTGACCCGCTTGACGCGCCCGATCTGCTCTGGTTATTGCAGCAGACCGGCGATGAGATCCTCGACTATCGCCAGGCGCTGAATTACTACAGCGCATGCCGGCAGACGGTTGAAGAGGGCGGCAATCACGCCTTTATCGGATTTGAACGCCATTTTACGCAGATAGTAGATTTTCTGGGGCTATCCCTCTCCTAAGCTGCGTCATGGGCTCCTTTTCCTCTTGTTCATCAGACAAATACAATGAGCCAATCAAACTATAATGCTGACGCGATTGAGGTCTTAACCGGCCTCGAGCCTGTGCGTCGTCGTCCGGGAATGTATACCGATACCACCCGGCCAAACCATCTGGGCCAGGAAGTCATCGATAACAGCGTGGATGAAGCGCTGGCGGGTCATGCCAGCCGGGTCGAGGTGATCCTGCACGCCGATCAGTCGCTGGAAGTGATCGACGACGGACGCGGTATGCCGGTGGACATTCACCCGGAAGAGGGCGTGCCGGCAGTTGAACTGATCCTGTGCCGGCTGCACGCAGGCGGTAAATTCTCCGGCAAAAACTACCAGTTTTCCGGCGGCCTGCACGGTGTGGGCATCTCGGTTGTCAACGCGCTATCCACGCGGGTTGAAGTCACCGTTCGGCGTAATGGCGAGGTTTATCGTATCGCTTTTGAGCATGGCGAAAAGGTTGAAGACCTCAAAGTGATAGGTACGGTCGCCAAACGTAACACGGGCACCAGCGTCCATTTCTGGCCTGATGTCAGCTTCTTCGACAGCCCGCGCTTTTCCGTATCACGTCTGAAACATCTGCTCAAAGCGAAAGCGGTACTCTGTCCCGGCGTTGAGATTGTCTTTAAAGATAAGGTGAATAACAGCGAGCAGACCTGGCTGTATCAGGATGGTCTGACCGATTATCTGAGTGAGGCGGTCAACGGGCTGCCCACGCTGCCGGAAACGCCGTTTACAGGCAGCTTTGCCGGCGACGTGGAGGCGGTAGACTGGGCACTGCTGTGGTTACCGGAAGGGGGCGAGCTGCTGACGGAAAGCTACGTTAACCTGATCCCGACTATGCAGGGCGGCACGCACGTGAACGGTCTGCGTCAGGGGCTGCTGGATGCCATGCGCGAATTCTGTGAATACCGCAATATCTTACCGCGTGGCGTTAAGCTGTCAGCGGAAGATATCTGGGATCGCTGCGCCTATGTGTTATCGGTAAAAATGCAGGATCCGCAGTTTGCCGGTCAGACTAAAGAACGTCTCTCGTCGCGTCAGTGTGCGGCCTTTGTTTCGGCGGTGGTGAAAGATGCGTTCAGCCTGTGGCTGAATCAGAACGTGCAGGCGGCAGAAATGCTGGCTGAGCTGGCGATTTCCAGCGCACAGCGCCGTATGCGCGCGGCGAAAAAAGTGGTGCGTAAAAAGCTCACCAGCGGACCGGCGCTGCCGGGCAAACTGGCAGACTGCACCGCCCAGGATCTGAACAAAACCGAGCTGTTCCTGGTTGAGGGTGACTCAGCGGGCGGATCGGCCAAACAGGCGCGCGATCGCGAATACCAGGCGATTATGCCGCTGAAAGGTAAGATCCTGAATACCTGGGAGGTCTCTTCTGATGAAGTGCTGGCGTCGCAGGAGGTGCATGACATCTCCGTGGCGATTGGCATCGATCCGGATAGCGAAGATCTGAGCCAGCTGCGCTACGGCAAAATCTGTATCCTGGCGGATGCGGACTCCGATGGCCTGCATATCGCCACGCTGCTGTGCGCGCTGTTTGTGAAGCACTTCCGTTCACTGGTGCAGCACGGGCACGTCTATGTCGCGATGCCGCCGCTCTACCGTATCGATCTCGGTAAAGAGGTTTACTATGCGCTGGATGAAGATGAAAAAGAGGGCGTGCTGGAGCAGCTGAAGCGGAAAAAAGGCAAGCCTAACGTGCAGCGTTTTAAAGGCCTGGGTGAAATGAACCCGCTCCAGCTGCGCGAAACCACACTCGATCCGAACACCCGGCGTCTGGTACAGCTGACGATTGCAGATGAAGATATTGAACAGACTCTGCGCATAATGGATATGCTGCTGGCGAAGAAACGGTCTGAAGATCGCCGCAACTGGTTGCAGGAGAAAGGCGATCTCGCCGATCTCGACGTTTAATCGTGGCGACGCGCGCTGAGGATAACACGGTGAAGATTACGCTCGAAGAGCTGCGCGCATGGGTGGCGGTGGTTGACAGCGGTTCAATTACCGCCGCTGCAGAACAGCTGGAGCAGACCACTTCCGGCATCAGCCGCGCGCTCAGCCGGCTGGAGAGTAAGCTACAGACCACGCTAATGCATCGCACCACGCGCCGTCTGGCGCTGACCGATGAAGGCGTTATTTTTCTTGAGCACGCCCGCCAGATCCTGACATCCGTTGAGCGGGCCGAAGAGCAGATTGCCCGCCGGCGTGAGACGCCCGCCGGTCGACTGCGCATTAACGCCAATACGCCCTTTATGCTGCACGTGATTGTGCCGCTGCTGGCGGAGTTCCGGCAACAGTATCCGCAAATTGAGCTTGAACTGAACACAGACGATATCGTTATTGATCTGCTGGAGCAGCAAACCGATATCGCGATTCGCATCGGCGAACTGCGTGACTCGACGCTGCGCGCCAGAGTATTAGGCAGCAGCGCTACACGGCTGGTCGCCAGCCCGGACTATCTGGCAAAACATGGCGTACCCGGCAGCGTGGCCGCGCTGAGCCAGCATCAGCTGATTGGCTTTAGCCAGCTGGATACCCATAATATCTGGCCCGTCTGGCAGCAGGAGGGCGAATTCCTGCGTATTAAGCCGACTCTGACTGCCTCCAGCGGCGAAACGCTGCGTCAGCTGGCCCTGCAGGGGCTGGGCATTGTCAGACTCTCTGATTTTGTCAGCCGGGAAGATCGTGAACAGGGGCGGCTGATGGATGTGCTGGCCAGCGAAACCCGGGAGTTACGCCTGCCGGTGCATGCCGTCTACTATCGCAATCAGACGCTGAGCTCGCGCGTCACCTGCTTTCTTGATTTCCTGCAGGAGAAAATCCAGCGTCAGCAGCTGATTTAGGCATCAGGGTGACAGACGCTCCGGCTTAGCCAGAGCGTTGTCTCAGGAAAAGTCAGCTGGCCGGTTCCAGCACCAGAATTTTCACATCCACTACATCATCTTTGATTCGGGCGCGGTGTGCATCCATATGCGGCATCTGCTGATGCTGCTCCAGCGCCCGCAGCGACGCCCACTGCTCCAGCATAAAGATGGAGTCGGGTGAATTTTGCTTCCACGGCACCTGTGCCTGATGGTCGAGCAGTGCATCATACTGATGGCAACCCTCTTCCTGCAGTACCGCCGGAATCAGCTCATTAATTGCATCCAGCACCGCCTGACGACGACCCGGTTTAACACAAATTTCAGCGACGACCGTTAACATAGCGCTTCCTCTTTTCCCGTTGTGCTTACAGTTAAGCAAAGATTGCGCTGAGATGAGTCCGATAACGTGCAATATCGCGCGGCACATCGGGCTGTTTGATAACGTCATTGCAGATAAAGGTGGGCAGCGCCTCCATTCCGAGGAACTGATTCGCCTTATGGAAGTGCAGATAGAGGCCATCCACGCCCACGCCTTCAAAGAACTGATCGGCTTCGGTAAAGGCTTCCAGCGGCGCGTTCCACGTCAGCGACAGCATATATTTTTTACCCTGAATCAGGCCGCCGGACCCATACTTTTTGCCGGCGTCGCTGCGTGAGCGGCCATCGCTGGCGTAGAGTTTACCGTGCCCTTCGGTAAAGACCTCATCAATATATTTTTTTACCGTCCACGGCTCGCCCATCCACCAGCCCGGCATCTGATAGATCACCACATCGCTGTCCAGATACTTCCGGATCTCCTCTGCGACGTCGTAATTACTGTCAGCCAGCGTGACAGAGACCTGATGACCCAGATCGCGCAGCTGGCTGGCCGCAACGTCAGTCAGCGTATGATTGAGCTCGCCTTTTGAGTGAGCAAAGGTTTTGCCGCCGTCAATGATCAGAATGTTGCTCATAATGTTTTGCACCTGAATGTTAGTTTGATGCGGCCCACTTTACGCGTGAAAGCCGCACAGAAAAATGTGCCACGGGTCACAATACTGTTGCTTATAAAGCAATAATGCTCCGGCCTGTGAAACACTCTGTGCGCAACCCACCATTAAAAATAAGAAGAGACCATGAAAAAACAGGTAACTGTCGCGCTGCTGCTGGTAGCAGGCGCGGCTCAGGCACAGTCACGTCTCGATCTCATTCAGCAACAGCAGACGCTGCGCGTCTGTACCACCGGCGACTATAAGCCCTACAGCTTTCTGCGCAGTGACGGTAACTACGAAGGGCTGGATATCAGCATGGCGCAGTCGCTGGCCGCCAGCCTGGGGGCCAAAGTAGCCTGGGTGCCGACGACCTGGAAAACGCTGAGTGCCGATTTTGTTGCCCGCCAGTGTGATATCGCGCTGGGTGGCGTATCGGTCACGCTGAAACGCCAGAAAATCGCCTGGTTTGCCCGACCGCTGGGAACAGATGGCAAAATTCCGCTGGTGCGCTGTGAGGACAAAGCGCGCTATCAGACCATTGAGCAGATCAACCGGCGCGAGGTGCGGGTGATTGAGCCTGCCGGGGGCACCAACGAAGCCTTTGTGCACAGCCATTTGCCGCAGGCTACGCTGCAGCTGGCAGAAAATACGATCATCTTTCAGCAGCTGGCAGATAAAAAAGCGGATGTGATGATCACCGACGCGTCTGAAGCACAGTTTCAGCAGCAGCACTATCCGTCGCTTTGCGCCATTAATCCGGATAAGCCGATGCAGTATGGCGAAAAAGCCTACATGCTGCCGCGCGATGATATGAGCTGGAAACTCTATGTGGATCAGTGGCTGCATCTGGCAACGGCGACGGGCGAATATGCGGCGATCCAGAAAGAATGGCTCGGTACAGCGCCCTGATACGGTACAGAGTAACGGCATTTTTGCTGCGGGAAACCCGCGTTTTCTCAACGGTTTAAAACAGCCAGATTCGTTTACTGTACTGTTGTTTTTTAACGCAAACCTTTCTGCCGCAGAGACACGGCTTCTCTGTGACTAACTCGCGTGAATAAGGTACTATCCTCGCCAAATGACCCGCCGGTGCGGGCCACGAAGTGAGGATGCAAACGTAATGAGCGAAATGACGCAGGATGGTGCAGAGCGTCTTGCCCTGCACAAGTTTACCGAAAAAGCGTACCTGGATTACTCCATGTATGTGATTATGGATCGCGCGCTGCCCTATATCGGTGACGGTCTGAAGCCGGTGCAGCGCCGTATCGTCTACGCCATGTCAGAGCTGGGCCTGAGCGCCAGCGCCAAATTTAAGAAGTCAGCGCGCACCGTTGGTGACGTGCTGGGTAAATATCATCCGCATGGCGATAGCGCCTGTTATGAAGCGATGGTATTGATGGCGCAGCCGTTCTCCTATCGTTATCCGCTGGTTGATGGTCAGGGTAACTGGGGCGCACCGGACGATCCCAAATCCTTTGCCGCGATGCGCTATACCGAATCGCGCCTCTCTAAATATGCGGAAGTGCTGCTCAGCGAGCTGGGTCAGGGCACGGTTGATTACATCCCGAATTTTGACGGCACGCTGCAGGAACCCAAAATGCTGCCGGCGCGGCTGCCCAACATTCTGCTTAACGGCACCACCGGTATCGCCGTCGGCATGGCAACCGACATTCCGCCGCACAACCTGCGTGAAGTAGCAGAAGCTGCAGTACGGCTGATCGACAAACCCAAAACCACGCTGGATGAGCTGCTGGATATCGTGCAGGGGCCCGACTATCCGACGGAAGCCGAGATCATTACGCCGCGTGAAGAGATCCGCAAGATCTACCAGAGCGGGCGCGGATCGGTCCGCCAGCGTGCTGTCTGGAAAAAAGAAGAGGGTGAGGCAGTGATCACCGCGCTGCCGCATCAGGTTTCCGGCGCGCGCGTGCTGGAGCAGATTGCTGCCCAGATGCGTAACAAAAAACTGCCGATGATTGAGGATCTGCGCGACGAATCCGATCACGAAAACCCGACGCGGCTGGTGATTGTACCGCGCTCAAACCGCGTCGATCTCGATCAGGTCATGCATCATCTCTTTGCCACCACCGATCTGGAAAAGAGCTACCGCGTTAACCTGAACATGATTGGTCTGGATAACCGTCCGGCAGTGAAAAACCTGCTGGAAATCCTCTCTGAATGGCTGATTTACCGGCGCGATACGGTCACGCGCCGCCTGAATTACCGGCTTGAGCGCGTGCTGCGCCGCCTGCATATCCTTGAGGGGCTGCTGGTTGCGTTTCTGAACATTGATGATGTGATCCACATCATCCGCAGTGAAGATGAACCCAAAGCGGTCCTGATGTCGCGCTTTGCAATCAGCGAAACACAGGCAGAAGCGATTCTGGAGCTGAAGCTGCGCCATCTTGCGAAACTCGAAGAGATGAAAATCCGCGGCGAGCAGGCCGAACTGGAGAAAGAGCGCGATCAGCTGCAGGCTACGCTCGCGTCTGAACGCAAAATGAACAGCCTGCTGAAGAAAGAGCTGCAGGCTGACAGTCAGGCGTACGGTGATGAGCGTCGCTCACCGCTGCATGAGCGCGAAGAAGCCAAAGCGCTGAGCGAAAATGAGCTGGTGAGCGCCGAGCCGGTGACCATCGTGCTGTCGCAGATGGGCTGGGTGCGTAGCGCCAAAGGGCACGATATCGACCCCACCGGCCTGAGCTACAAAGCGGGAGACAGCTATCGCGCGGCCGCGCGCGGCAAGAGCAATCAGCCGGTGGCGTTTATTGACTCCACCGGACGCAGCTATACGCTCGATCCCACCTCCCTGCCATCGGCGCGCGGGCAGGGCGAACCGCTGACCGGCAAGCTGACGCTTCCGCCGGGTGCGGTTATGGAACAGGTGCTGATGGAAGCGGACGATCAGAAGCTGCTGATGGCCTCGGATGCCGGCTACGGCTTTATCTGCACCTTTGCCGATCTGGTATCGCGCAACCGGGCCGGTAAAGCGCTGCTGACGCTGCCGGAAAATGCCCGCGTCATGACGCCGCTGGCGGTCAACTCCGGTGATGACATGCTGCTGGCCATTACCCAGGCGGGCAGAATGCTGATGTTCCCGGTGGCTGACCTGCCGCAAATGTCAAAAGGCAAAGGCAATAAAATTATCTCTATTCCTGCCGCAGACGCCGCCTCCGGCACCGACCGGCTGCAGTGGCTACTGATTCTGACGCCGGGCAGCACCCTTACTCTCTATGTGGGTAAACGTAAGCTGATCCTGCGCGATGAAGATCTGCAAAAAGTGCGTGCCGATCGCGGCCGTCGTGGCAGCGTATCACGCGGCCTGCAGCGTATTGACAGCGTTGAAGTCAATGCGCCGGCACGCCCCAAGCGTGACGCAGCTGCAGAGTAATCGGGTTATCTGCAAAGGAGTACTTTTTTGAGGACGCTATGCTACTAATTTTACGCGCAATAATTATTATCATTTATTCCATACTGGTCTGTGTATTCGGCAGCATCTGGTGCCTGTTTTCACCGCGCAACCCGCGCCATGTGGCGACGTTTGGCCATCTTTTTGGCCGGCTCTCCGGAGTGCTGGGCGTTAAAGTTGAACTGCGCAGGCCCGCAGAAGCAGCGAATTATGGTAATGCTATCTACATCGCAAACCATCAGAACAACTATGACATGATCACGGCAGCGAAAATCGTACAGCCGACCACCGTGACCGTAGGCAAAAAGAGCCTGTTGTGGATCCCGTTTTTCGGGCAGCTCTACTGGCTGACAGGCAACCTGTTGATCGATCGTGATAACCGTGCCAAAGCACACGGCACGATTGGAGAGATTGTCGGGCAGTTTAAAAAGAAGCGTATCTCGTTCTGGATGTTCCCGGAAGGTACGCGCAGCCGTGGTCGCGGACTGCTGCCGTTTAAGACCGGCGCGTTTCACGCGGCTGTTGCTGCCGGCGTACCGATTATCCCGATCGTGGTCTCTAATACCCACGGCAAAATTAATATGAATCGCTGGAAGAATGGCCTGGTGATTGTAGAGATGCTGCCACCGGTCGATACCGCCCAGTTTGAGACCGCCTCTGTGCGTAAGCTGGCGACCCACTGCCGTGAAATAATGTCTGCTAAGCTGGAAGAGTTAAACGCAGAAGTCGCTGAACGCGAAAAAAACGGTAAAATCTGAGCCTTATCCGGGGGCGGTGAATACTGCCCCTGCGCACCACAGCAAAATTAACAACAACAACATGGACACGGCGTTTTACGCCACGCTCAAAAGGTCTGAAGTTTTATGTCTTGCAGCAGACGTCACTTTATTCAGCTTTCTGCCGGCGTTGCGCTGGCTTCATCGGCATTGCCTTTTTCAGCCCGCGCCGCTGCTCCGGCAGGCGATGTCCCGCTGCCGGTCCCGCCGCTGATTGAATCCCGTCGCGGACAGCCACTGTTTCTGACGCTGCAGCGCAGTCACTGGTCGTTTACGGGCAGCGGCAGCAAAGTACCGGTCTGGGGCATTAACGGCCTCTATCTGGGGCCGACCGTACGGGTTTACAGCGGTGATGATGTCAAACTTATCTACAGCAACCGGCTTAATGAGCCGGTGGCGATGACGGTCAGCGGTCTGCAGGTGCCGGGCGCGCTGATGGGCGGGGCACCCCGCCTGATGTCAGCGGGTGCTGACTGGTCGCCGGTGCTGCCTATCCGGCAGGGAGCGGCGACGCTGTGGTATCACGCCAGCACGCCGAATCATATGGCACCGCACGTCTACAATGGTCTGGCAGGAATGTGGCTGATTGAAGATGAGGTGAGCAAATCTCTGCCGCTGCCTAAACACTATGGCGTGGATGATTTTCCGCTGGTGATTCAGGATAAGCGCCTCGATAACTTTGCCACGCCGGTGTATAACCCGCCGTCAGAAGGCGGATTTCTCGGGGATACGCTGCTGGTTAACGGCGTGCAGAATCCCTATGTTGATGTTTCCCGCGGCTGGGTGCGCCTGCGCCTGCTGAACGCCGCCAATGCCCGACGCTTTGACCTGCGTTTCTCCGACAACCGTCCTTTTACCGTTATTGCCAGCGATCAGGGTTTTCTGCCTTCGCCGGTCGCGGTGCAGACGCTCTCTCTGGCACCTGGCGAGCGACGTGAGGTGCTGGTGGATATGTCGCAGGGTGATGAAGTGTCGATTACAGCGGGCACGGCGGCAGGCATTATGGATCGCCTGCGCGGCCTGTTTGAACCCTCATCCATTCTGACCAACACGCTGGTGCTGACGCTGCGCCCGACCGGGCTGTTGCCGCTGGTCACGGATAACCTGCCGATGCGTCTGCTGGCCGATCAGATCCTGGATGGCGCTGCAGTGCGGACGCGCGAGTTTCGTATTGGCGACAGCGTACCGGGCATCAATGGCGCGCTATGGGATATGAGCCGCATTGATACCACCGCGCAGCAGGGGACGTTTGAACGCTGGATTATTCACGCCGATCGCCCGCAGTCGCTACATATTCAGGGCGTGATGTTTCTCATCAAGAGCGTCAACGGCGCGCAGTCAATGGGCGAAGATCGCGGCTGGAAAGATACCGTCTGGGTCGACGGCAGTGTTGAGCTGCTGGTGAGTTTTCCGCAAAGCGCCAGCGATCATTTCCCGTTTGTTTACTACAGCCAGACGCTGGAACTGGCCGATCGCGGTACGGCAGGGCAGATGGTCGTCAATCCGCTTTCCTGAAGCTGAGTGTGAAAGGGCCGCCGCTGAGGGCGGCCGCAAACATCATACTGCTTTAGCCGTTAAATGCTTCCGGATCGGGTCCCAGACGCTGACCCTTATCCAGTTTGGTGATTTCACTGATCTCACTTTTCTCCAGCCGGAAATCAAAGACTTTAAAGTTCTCTTCAATGCGTGCCGGGGTGACTGATTTCGGGATCACCACCAGGCCGCTGTCCAGATGCCAGCGGATCACAATCTGCGCGGCGCTCTTGCCATATTTCTTCGCCAGCGTGCGGATAATCTCCTGATCGAAAACACCTTCGCCACCCTGTGCCAGCGGGCTCCAGGACTCTGTCTGGATCTGATGCAGCGCGTTCCAGGCGTGCAGCGTACGCTGCTGCAGCATCGGGTGCAGTTCAATCTGATTCACCACCGGCGTCACGCCGGTTTCATCAATCAGGCGTTTCAGATGGGCTTCATGAAAGTTACAGACGCCGATGCTTTTGGTCAGGCCCTGCTGCTGCAGCTCAACCATCTTTTTCCATGCCTCAACGTAGTTATCTTTCGCCGGACATGGCCAGTGCATCAGGTAGAGATCCACGCTATCGAGCTGCAGTTTCTCCAGGCTGGTCTCCATCGCCTGCTGTACATTCTGCTGATCGTCATTCCACAGCTTGGTGGTCACGAAAATATCGTCGCGCGCTACGGAGGTGTCCTTCAGCGCCCGGCCAATTGCCTCTTCATTTTTATAGGCGGCAGCGGTATCGATAGAGCGATAACCCACTTCCAGCGCTTTCAGTACGGCGGTATGCGCCTCTTCCTGACTTGCCTGCCAGACACCGAGGCCAAGCTGCGGCATCATGTTGCCGTCACGCAGTTTGATAATAGGTTGATCTGTCATAGGGGCTCCTTTTTCATTGCGGTCGCTGAATGATCAAACGGTGTGCTTAAGTCTAGACAACAAACGCGCAGTGCGGATCGCTCCGCCAGCGCGCTCTCTGACCCTTTTCTGCAAAAATCTTGCCTGATCCTCCAGAGGAGTAGAGCTTTATGCAGCGTTGCGGCACACTGGTTTTTTTACCCGGAAAGCCGCCATGTCTCATGACGCTCTGTGTCGCCAGCTTGCCCGCCGGGTCGTCGCGCTCATGTGCGACCCGCATAAACCGCACTGTGCGGTGAAAAATGTCCGGCTTATCTATGCCAGCGAAACGCTGCCGCGTACGCCAATGATGTATCAGCCTGGTATCGTGATCCTGTTTCAGGGACGTAAAACCGGTTATCTCGGCAGCACGGTATTTCACTATGACGCCAGTAAATATCTGATGCTGACGGTGCCGCTGCCGGTTGAGTGCGAAACGGAAGCCACCCCCGATGCGCCGTTGGCGGGTATGTGCCTGAGCGTTGATACCGCCTCGCTGCAGGACCTGCTGCTGGATATCGGTGATGATGAGCAGTTTCAGCCCGCCGTGCAGACCTCGGGTATCCATTCTGCTTTTCTGAGCGAAGAGATGCTGTGTGCCGCAGAGCGGCTGCTGGATGTGATGAGCCATCCGCGCGATGCGCGCGTGCTTGGGCCGCAGCTGGTACGGGAAATCCTTTATTATGTGCTGACCGGCCCGATTGGCGGGGCGCTGCTGTCGCTGGTTAACCGGCAGACGCAGTTCAGTCTGATTGCGCGCGCGCTGCGGCGGATTGAAACGCATTTTGCCGGGAGCCTGAGCGTCGAGACGCTGGCGGCCGAGGTCAACATGAGCGTGTCCGCGTTTCATCATAACTTTAAAGCAGTAACGCAGACGTCACCGCTGCAGTACCTTAAACGCTATCGTCTGCATCAGGCGCGGCTGATGATGCTGCAGGATAATGTGAAGGCAAGCACAGCGGCATTGCGCGTCGGGTATGAGAGTCCGTCACAGTTTTCCCGCGAGTTCAAACGGCTGTTTGGCACCACGCCGGGTGAAGAGGTTAACCGTGCGCGTCAAACAGTGCGGGCGCTGCCGTTTGACGCGGCGTCTTAATCAGGAGGGTTTCTGGCGGCGTTTTTTCCAGATCACCACAATGCTGCCGGCCAGCCCGGTAAACAGCAGCACCAGCGGCAGGATCATCAGAATAGCCATCACCTGATCTTCATGCCGTTTGATAAACGGCACCTGGCTAATGCCGTAGCCCATGGTGACCACAATACCGACCCACAATACGCCGCTCAGCCAGTTAAACAGCTGAAAGCGGCTGTTACGCAGCCCGGAGATGCCCGCCATGGTAGGCAGCAGGGTACGGACAAACGCCAGGAAACGGCCCACCAGCAGCGCCATCAGTCCGTGGCGGTTAAACAGATGCCAGGCGCGCTGATGGTATTGTGCGGGCAGATGCATCAGCCAGCTTTTTACCAGCTTTGTATTGCCCAGCCAGCGCCCCTGCAGATAGCTCAGCCAGCAGCCGAGGCTGGCGGCGGTGGTCAGGATCACCATGGTCGGCACAAAGTCCATGACGCCTTTGGCAATCATTGCGCCCGCCAGCAGCAGCAGACTGTCACCCGGCAGAAACGACGCCGGTAATAAACCATTTTCCAGAAACAGCGTCAGAAACATCACGCCGTAGACAATCCATACGACATCCGGATTGGCCAGCGCAGCAAAATCCTGATGCCAGAGCGCCTGGACAATCTCATGTAAAACACCCATCTGCTATCCCGTCGAGTTACAAGGCTTTTATAATAGCCCCCCGCAGCCGCCTGCGCGTTGATCTGACACGGGCGGCTGCCGAGGGTTGAAGGTTGGTTTAACTTGTTAAGCGGTCAAAACCCGCCTGCAGATCGGCCAGCAGGTCGCTGACGTGCTCCAGACCGATATGCAGACGTATCAGGGTGCCATCAAAGTCGATACCGCCTGCCGGACGAATCGCCGCCAGCTCTTCTGGCTGGCTGGCCAGAATCAGGGATTCATAACCGCCCCATGAATAGGCCATGCTGAAATGATGGAAGCGATCGAGATAATTTGCCAGCTGCTGTGCATTCAGACGCTCATGCAGCACAAATGAAAACAGGCCACTGCTGCCGCTGAAGTCGCGCTGCCAGAAACGGTGTCCCGGACTCTGCGCCAGCGCCGGATGGTTGACCCGCGCCACTTCAGGCCGGCCACTCAGCCACTCAGCCACCTGCAGCGCACTCTCTTCATGCTGGCGCAGGCGGGTACCCAGAGTACGCAGGCCGCGGCTCGCCATATAGGCGGTATCCGCATCGACCATCTGCCCCATCAGGTAGGAGTTCTCACGCAGCTGCGGCCAGCAGCGGGCGTTTGCCACCGCGGTGCCGATCATGGCATCACTGTGGCCAATGATATACTTCGTGCCAGCCTGAATAGAGATATCCACTCCGAACGCCAGCGCGTTAAACAGCACGCCCGCCGCCCAGGTGTTATCCAGCATGATAATTGCTTCGGGCGCTTTGGCGCGCACGGCCGCCACAATGGCCGGGATATCCTGCACTTCCATCGTTACAGACGCCGGCGATTCCAGAAACACCACGCGGGTATTGGGCTGCACCAGTTCACCGATCTCACTGCCGATGCAGTGATCAAACCAGGTGGTGGTGACCTGCATTTTGGTGAGGATTTTGGTGCAGAAATCCTGCGTGGGTTCGTAAACCGCTCCGCTCATCAGTACGTGATCGCCCGTTTCAACAAACGCCAGAATGGCGTTGGCAACGGCGGCTGCGCCGCAGGGATAGAGTGCACAGCCCGCGCCCCCTTCCAGTTCGGTCATGGCATCCTGCAGCGAAAAGTGCGTGAGCGTGCCGCGACGGCCATAAAAGAGTTCGCCTTCGGCACGCCCGGCGGTGGCGCGTTGTTTATCCGCGACGGTGTCAAAAACCAGGGATGAGGCGCGCTGTATAACGCTGTTCACCGCGCCCTGCGTATAACGTTTATTACGTCCTGCGCTCACCAGCGCGGTATCCAGTTTTTTCGTAGCCATCACTGCCTGTCCTGACCCATCTTACAAAGCGTTCACGTTACCACGAATCAGGGGCCGGGGTTGAGCCTGTTTACCGATTATCAGAGTCGCGCCAGCCCGGCGGCCGCGGCACAAGAACAGCAGGAGGACGCTTTGTAAATAGTAATGAGAACGACTATCACTTAGATCCTTTTTTTTGCTATGATCGTCTCTTCAGTCGTGAACTCTACAACAGAATCTGGAGATGCAGCGTGGTAGCCAGTGATTTAATGCAGACAGACCTCTCCGTCTGGGGGATGTACCAGCATGCCGACATCGTGGTGAAAATTGTCATGATTGGCCTGTTACTGGCATCCGTCGTAACCTGGGCTATCTTTTTTGGCAAATATGCTGAACTGAGCGCCGCGAAACGTCGTCTGAAAAAAGAGCATCAGGCGCTGGGCGAAGCACGCTCACTGGCTGACGCTTACCGTACAGCAGAGGCCTTTAAAGCCAGCAGCCACAGCGCCCTGCTGCTGGCCGATGCGCGCGAGGAGCTGGCGCTGTCGGCCGGTACGGAAGATCTGGCGGGTATTAAAGAGCGCACCAGCTTTCGCCTTGAGCGTCGCGTGGGGGCCTTCAGCCGTCATGCCGGGCGCGGCAACGGTTTTCTGGCAACCATTGGTTCTGTGGCGCCTTTTATCGGCCTGTTCGGCACCGTCTGGGGCATCATGAACAGCTTTATCGGCATCGCTAAAACGCAGACCACCAACCTTGCCGTGGTCGCACCCGGTATCGCCGAAGCGCTGCTGGCGACTGCGGTTGGCCTGGTTGCCGCTATTCCTGCCGTGGTCATCTACAACGTCTTTGCGCGCATGATTGCCAATTACAAAGCGTCGCTGGGGGATGTCGCGGCCCAGGTGCTGCTGCTGCAGAGTCGCGATCTGGATCTCGGTACGGCGCACGTCGCAGCGGAAACCAGCCGTCCGGCCGCGGCGCATAAGCTGCGCGCAGGGTAACGATTATGGCGATGCGTTTAAACGACGATGCCGCTGGCGACAGCGAAATGCATGAGATCAACGTTACGCCGTTTATCGACGTTATGCTGGTGCTGCTGATTATCTTTATGGTGGCGGCACCGCTGGCAACGGTGGATGTGCGCGTTAATCTGCCAGCGTCCACCAGCGCACCACAGCCCCGCCCGGATAAGCCGGTTTACCTTTCAATTAAAGCGGATAAGCAGATCTATATCGGCAATGATGCGGTGACCAAAGAGACGCTGGTGAAGGCGCTGACTACGCAGACTGCGGGAGATAAGCAGACGACTATTTTCTTCCAGGCCGATAAGTCAGTGGATTATGAAACACTGATGGCGGTTATGGACCAGCTGCGTGAGGCAGGCTATCTGAAGATTGGCCTGATGGGAATGGAAGCCGCCAGCAAATAGCCACGCTGTTCCTGCAGAAGAAAGCCGCTGATAACAGCGGCTTTTTTTGTATGTACTTCTCCACAGGGCAGCTGTCAGAACAACGCCGTATTGTTAATTTCCTGTTACCTTTTGTCAGTCTTTGTAAAGCGCAAGGGTGATTAAGATCACATTTATTCCTGGCTGAGCAGGCTACAACGGGTAAAAAACCAGGAAGGACAGTATGAGCAGCCAGTCATCTTTACAAAAACCTGCGCGCAGCGGGGCGAAAACCATCTTTAGCGTTACCAGCGGTAACTTCCTTGAGATGTATGATTTTATGGTCTTTGGCTACTACGCCACCGCCATCGCTAAAACCTTTTTCCCTGGCGACGATCCCTTTGCCTCGCTGATGCTGACGCTGATGACTTTTGGCGCCGGCTTTCTTATGCGCCCGCTGGGCGCGATCGTGCTGGGTGCTTATATCGATCATCACGGCCGGCGGAAAGGCCTGCTGCTGACGCTGGGGCTGATGGCGATCGGCACGCTGACAATTGCGCTGGTACCGGGTTACGCCACGCTTGGCGCAGCGGCACCGATTTTGATCCTGATCGGACGTCTGCTGCAGGGCTTTTCCGCAGGCGTAGAACTCGGCGGCGTCTCGGTTTACCTCGCAGAAGCGGCGCCCGAAGGACGTAAGGGGTTCTGGGTCAGCTGGCAGTCAGGAAGTCAGCAGGTCGCGGTGATTTTCGCCGCGCTGCTGGGACTCGCTCTGAACCACCTGCTGGCGAAAGAAGCCGTCACTGAATGGGGCTGGCGTATTCCGTTTGTGGTGGGCTGTATGATTGTGCCGTTTCTGTTCTGGATCCGCCGCATGCTGGAAGAGACCGAAGCGTTCAGCCAGCGCAAAACGCATCCCACCATGCGTCAGATTGTGCGGTCTGTCGGACAGAACTGGGCGCTGGTGCTGGCGGGCATGCTGATGGTGGTCACCACTACCGTTATGTTCTATATGATCACCGCTTTCACGCCGACCTTTGGCAAAACAGTGCTGATGATGAGCGATAAACAGAGCTTCCTGGTCACGCTGTTTGTCGGTCTATCCAATCTGTTCTGGCTGCCGGTGATGGGATCGGTTTCCGATCGGGTCGGCCGGCGGCCGCTGCTGATTATCTTTACCGTGCTGATGATCCTGACGGCCTGGCCGGTGCTGCACTGGCTGACCGGTTCCGCAAGCTTTGCACATCTGGTCGAAGCGGAGCTGTGGCTCTCTTTTCTCTATGCCAGCTACAACGGCGCTATGGTGGTTTACCTGGCGGAGATTATGCCGGCAGAGGTGCGCGCGTCCGGCTTTTCACTGGCCTACAGCCTCGCTACTGCGCTGTTTGGCGGCTTTACGCCAGCCATCTCCAGCTACCTTATTCATGCCACCGGCGATAAAGCGATGCCCGGCGTCTGGCTCTCTTTTGCTGCCGTCTGCGGGCTGGCAGGCACGCTGCTGATTGGCCGGATGGTCAGACAGTACCAGCAGCGCCACGCGGTAACACCCGCCAGCGCCTCACTCTGACGCTTTTCCGGCCGCATCCTGCGGCCGGCTCTTTTTCCCGCTAAAACGCCACGTCCACGATCACATTATCCGTGTAGTTTCCGGCCGCCGGCGTCGCCTGCGTCGTCAGTATCCGGGCCGTATAGGTAAAGTTGCGCGTTACCGTATCGGGATTAAGCGAGGTTGAGGTGCTGCTGCTCCAGCGATCGCTGCCGGATGGCCCCCAGCGGGAGGTCGTGGTTGTCCCTTTATAAATGTCATAGGCCAGCCGGCTGGCACCGTTTGCCATCTGCCGCGCGCTGCCGCTGAAATTATTGCCGTTGCTCAGGCCGACGCTATAGGTGCTCTCTTTAGAGCAGACCACGCTGATGGTCTGCTGAACAGCAGAGAAGCTGCCCGCCAGCGGCGCGCTGCCAAAGTTGAGGTTGGGCGCAGTAATGGTGGTGCAGTCGTTAGTGGCCACCAGGGTCAGAGTCAGCGGCAGGGCGGTGCCGCTGCTGCTCTGTACGGTTCCGACACAGGCTCCCGCCACGTTTAGCCCGGTACAAATGCTGTAGCTGACCGTCAGCGTCAGGGTGGTGGTGTACGTGCCTGCCGCGATAACCTGTCCCGGAACGGTGCGAAAATAGAGCGGAATAGTAAAGTTAAGGCTGTTGCCCAGCGTCAGCAGCGCCGAGGCGTTCCAGCGGTAGCTGTTGCCCTGACGCAGTTCGGTGGCGCAGGCGCTGTCGATACAGAGCTGGATCGGGACATTGTCGCTGCCGCCGGCGCTCGCTTTCAGCGTGGCGCGGGTGCCGTTCAGATAGCTGGCAGTGGTAAACGCATAGGTAATGTAGTCGTTGCCCAGCAGGTTAAGCGTGGCGGAGCCGCAGTTGACATTTGTATTAGTGGACGTGGGGATAACCTGTGATTGCACAGAAAAGGTGGTCTGGCTGCCAAAGCTGGCCGGCGAAGCGGAGAGCGGGCAGAGCGCATAGCTGACGCCAGGCAGCAGCAGCGACAGCATCAACAATAACTTTATCATGGGCGTACTCCTGCTGAGGGCGTCTGAGCCAGCGCACCGTCGCCCGCCTGCGGGGCGGGTAGCGCGCAGATCAGCGGGCCATAGGTTTTCAGCGCTTCCGGTTCGCCGCGCGCAACGCTGAATGTGGTTTCGCACCGCCGGCCATCGGGCGTGACAACCTGCAGCGTATTGCGGGCCTGCAAGTTCTCCAGCCAGACGATGCCATCCCAGCCCACATAACTGCTCTCCTTCCCTGCGCGTAATACCTGGCTGGCAAGTGGCAGCGGCTGGCCGCGTGTGTCCTGCAAAATAACGCTGGCAGCGCGCAGCGGCTCAACCGGAAAATCGAGCAGAAAACCGCTTTTACGCTTCACGGCAATGCGCTGCTCAACCCGGGACGCGGCCACACTGGCAGGCAGATCCAGCGTATCGATATCATATTTTGCACCGTAGTAGCTGCTGACCGCAGGTACCAGCAGATAGCCCTGGCCGTCGGTTTTCCCCATCGCCTGGTTCTCATAGCGTACGGTCACGCCGGGATAGCGGGTTTTCACCAGCACAAAGGCATCGTTGATATCATTAGCAGCAAAGAGGCGGTTATCCATCAGCACCAGCGCACCGGAGAGATCCGCCCATTGCGTGGTGTTGTCATCATCGCCCCAGAAGCCTGCTGACGTATCAATCCGGTTATTGCGATAGCGCAGGCTGCCCTGACGGTAATCGCCGCTGTCGCCCCCCTGACGCGCCCAGGAGGCGTCCCAGGCGATACCGCCATCGGTTGGCATCGCGCGTGAGGCATACAGCCGCTGGTTGCTGCGTCCCTGGCGATCGCGCTCCACGCTGACTGATGCGCTGCTCTGCTCGCCAAACGGGATCACCAGTGAAATCGCCCCGTCCCAGCTACCGAGATCGCGATCGCGGCTGGCAGAAATATAGAGACTGCTGTTGCCCCACAGGTTTTTGCTCCAGGTCAGGTTCCACAGGCGCGTCCGCTCACCGTAGCCGCCATTGATATCGAGATAAGCGAGTCCCAGGCTGCCGTAGTCGCTGAGCGAAAGGCTTGCCGTATACTGTGCGCTGCGGCGCGCAAGTGAATAGCGACTGTCAGCGCTTTCACTGCGGCTGCCGACCAGCGCCAGATTACTGAAAGTTGTATCGCGCAGAATATGCTGAGTGCCGAGACTGAACCAGCTGTTGTTATACTGATATCCCCAGCTGTACTGCGTGCCGCCCTGGCCCTGCGCGTTGCTCTGCGCCACTGCCGCGTTGATCACGCCCAGGCTTCCTGCTTTCAGCAGGCCACCCGCGCCACCCATGACAACCTCATTACTGCCCTCGGCGTGCGACTCCAGCGTCAGCCAGTCGCTGAGACCGTAGCGATAGGAGCCACTCGCCGCGGCAGCACCGTAGTCAGCGCTTTTCACACCATAATTTTGCCGGACAGCTCCGGCGGAAAAGGCGTAATCAGCCAGACCGCGTTTGAGCAGGCTGGCCGACACGTAAAAGGGCAGTGTCGTGGTAACCTGGCGTCCCAGCGCATCGGTGGTGGTGATCACCGCATCCCCGGCACCATTGACAAACGGCACGTTGGTCAGCGACCACGGACCGGGCTGCACTGCTGTTTGCGCACTGCGATAACCGTTGATAAACAGATCGACCGAGGAGGGCACCGCCGCCTGGCCGCTGAAGGCGGGCAGCGGATAGGTTACTAAATCGGGACGCACGCTGAAGTCGCGTGCTATCTGAATCCCGCCCAGCCGCACGCTGTTGCTCCAGCTCAGGGCGTCAGTAATAACATCGCCCAACCGCCAGCTGATCGCTGCGTCTTCATTCTCGTTACTGAACCAGGTGTCGTAACGCAGATAGCCTTCCTGCTGGCCGCTGAGCGATCCATTCAGCTGCTGCGTATAGACGCCGTTAGAGGAGAACTGTCCCGCCGGGCCGAACAGCCGCAACTCATTCCATGAGGAGAGGCGTGAGCCGGCACGGGCAGTGTGGGTCAGATAAAAGTCGTAATTCAGCAGCGCTCCGTTGCTGGCACGTCCCGGAAAACGGGGACGCTGCTCAGACTGCCCGAGCCGCTGCGCCGGCAGCCAGTCCGGCGGCACCGTCAGCAGCAGCCGCTGCCGGGTTTCATCATAGGTGACATCAGCGCCGGGCAGCTGACGGAGATCGACCCGCTCATCCGGCAGCTTTTCTGCCGCCACACCTGCCTGCAGCAAATCGCTGCGGCGCAGCCAGAAATGATCCTGCTGATGTTCCACGGCGACAATATCACCCCGCGCACGCTGATTGATAATCAGCTCCAGCATCAGCTGCTGTCCCTGTGCGCTGCTCTCCAGCGCGGGCGGGGGCGGCAGCGCAGACCAGCTCTCTGCACGCCCGGTCGCTGGCAGGATAATCAGTACGCTGCTCAGCAGCAGATAACGCGAGGGCGCAGGCGTCATCAGCGTGCGGCGGTGCTGCGCCAGGCGCGATTGTTGACATCGGCTGCCAGCTCACCGCGTAAAGGCTGACTGACGGGCCAGCGCTGGCTGCTGTGTGCCAGCACGTAGCCAAACAGGCCGCTGCCCAGGGCTGTTCCGCCGGCGCGAACATTGCTCAGGCGCGCATGACCGCTGCCGCTGTTAGTCAGCTCCAGCCAGCGCCTGCCGCCGCTGCTGACTTCGCGCCAGCTCAGCACCGCTTTTGCGCTGTCGCGCGTCAGGCCGCTGCCGTAGATGAAAAGCGGAACGGAGTAGCGCATCTGAAAATTAAGCCCGGCCTGATTCTCACCAGGTTTACGCGGTGCCGGGATCTCATCCAGAACCACGCGATAGGCGCTCTCCTCACCGGCAGGCGGGGGGGTCTGCTTGATCAGGCGCACCAGCTGTTTTTGCCCCGGCTCCAGCCGTACCATTGGCGGACTGGCGGCCACCTGCTGCTGCGTCTGATACTGCTCCTGTCCCTCACGCTGCTGCCAGGCAAAAATGCGCACCTGCATAATCGTACTGCTACTGCCGCGGTTCTCCAGCCAGAGCTCGCTGGCTTTATCTTCAGAGGCTATGGCGGGATCAATGGGCCAGATCATCAGCGAATTGGCTGCCTGGCCTGCAGGAGCCATTAACAGCAAAAACAGCGCACACAGATTTCTCATGGTTCATCCTTTTTTTTTCAGCATCACCAGCTCAGGGTGACGGTCAGCGTGTCGGTATAGGTTCCGGCTCGCGCAGCGCCAGGCAGCGTCAGCTGACCATAGACAGGCAGCGTAATCGTGTTCGCATTGCTGTAGTTCAGGGCTATAGCGCTGTTGACAGGTATAGGTGCAGTCAGGGCGGCATTGCTGTAGAGCCGATAGGCGACGGTATTGGTGCTGCTGGTATGTTTGAGATTGCGGGTTGAGGTGTAGTTAGCGCCACCATTGATACTCATGCTGACGGCGGTGCCTGGCGTGCAGGCCAGGTTTAACGTCGTGCTCTGCAGGTAGCTTGCGCTGAGATTTCCCGTAGCCACACCTGATTGCGTGCCGAAATTGAGCGTGCCAAACACGCCGGTGTTGCTGCCAGACACCACACAGCCCGCCACAATGGATGCAGCGACCTGAAAGCTTGCCGTGGACAGCGCATGCACCGGCAGGCAGGCGGGCAGCGCTATCAGCCCCGCTACCCGCCAGAAGTGGGTCGTGACCCTCACTGCGCGTACACCGTACTCAGTAATTCACCGCCACGTTTATTGTATCGGTATAGGTACCTGCCGGGATAAGCGGATTAAAGCCGCCGCCAACCACCCGACCATAAATGGCATAGTTGGTGCCCAGGGTTGGATCGGTAGTACCGCTGGCGGCGATGTTGGTGTTGTTCGCTATCGCAGTGGTAAAGGCGGCGTCACTGTAAAGGGTATAGGCGATGCCCTGGGTATTATCAGAACCCAGAATGAGATAGCGTGGCTGGCCGCTGACGGTGCCGTAAACCGTGCCCGGCGCGCCGCTGCTGCTGGTGACCTGTACATTAAAGGTCTGTCCGGTTGTGCAGCGCACATAGATACCGCTGCCGGCTGCGCCCACCAGCGTGGCATTCAGCGTATCAAAGGTGGCTGCGCTGCTGCCAAAGTTCAGGGTACCGAAATTTACGCCGGTTGTGGCCGACTGACCATTGACCAGACACCCGGTGGTCAGCGTGAGCGTGGCGTTGATCGCCCCGGTGGTGGTGGCTGCCAGTGCCGCCACGGACGTCAATCCTGCATACAGGCCGGCGGCCATAAGAAAAAGCTTGGTTTTCATAATCATTCCTTACTGATTATCCGGAGTCGATGCTTTTTCACCTGGCCTGTCAATAAGAAGCGAACCCGTAAGCTACCGTAGAAAAAGAAAATTCAGGCAATCCTTTGTGCTGCCTCAATACTAATCCTGAGGCTGCTTTATGATTTACATCAGTTTTATTTACTATAGTTCAGGCTGGTAGTACGTCTAATATCTGATACGCTTTTTTTACTCATTCTTTTCTCCGGCATGCCGATAATGCAGTCATAACAGTGGCTGGCGCTGGTGCCTGTTAGCCTGCTGTCATCTGGCGCGGGAAGAGGGCTGGATTGCTGCCTCGTTCAGGAAGGACGATAGCGGTTCAAAAGCTGCAGGGATGCCGTTTGCACGACTTTATAGCTGGAAACAGCGTTAATCCGGACTTCCCTATGCTCGTGACGTCATACGATTCATTTACGGTTATCGTTTCAATTATTGTGGCCATGCTGGCCTCATTTACTGCGCTGGATATGGCCGGCCGGGTAGCCTCCTCGTCAGGTCGCGTCGCGCTCATCTGGCTGCTGGGCGGCGGTTTTGCCATGGGCGTAGGCATTTGGGCGATGCACTTTATCGGCATGCTCTCCATGAACCTCGATATGGAGATGAGCTACGATCCCGTACTCACTGCAGCATCGATGCTGGTCGCTATTCTGGCTTCAATTTTTGCCCTGCGGCTGGTTTGCGTGGGAGAGCTGCCGTGGCAGCGGCTGGCAGGCGGAGCGCTGGTCCTGGGGTCGGGTGTGGTAGCCATGCACTATACCGGCATGGCAGCGCTGATGTTTATGCCGGGTATTATCTGGAACCGGGGCTGGATCGCAATTTCTGTGCTGATTGCGCTGCTCGCGTCAGGGGCCGCGCTCTGGCTGGCCTTTCACCTGCGCCACAGCTATGGCCGGGTAACGCTGTTGCGTTTTGGCGCCTCTATTGTCATGGGGTGTGCCATTGCCGGCATGCACTACACCGGTATGGCCGCGGCCGGTTTTCCGGCGAGCAGCCACGTCACACACCACGGGGTAAACAGCGACTGGCTGGCGATGATTGTTACCGTCGTGACGCTGGCGATACTCGGCATTACGCTGCTGGTGTCTATGCTGGATGCGCGTATGCAGGCGCGCACGTCGATCCTGGCGCGTTCGCTGGCAGAGGCGAACCGTGAACTGGCTCAGCTGGCGCTGCATGACAATCTGACCCGGCTGCCCAATCGCATTTTGCTGGAGGATCGGCTCGATCAGGCTATCAGTAAAGCCAATCGTGAGAAGTCGCAGTTTGCACTGATGTTTATGGATCTTGATGGTTTTAAAGCCATTAACGATGCTTTTGGGCATCATACCGGTGACAAGCTGCTGGTCAGCGTGACGGAACGCATGATGGGTCAGATGCAGGGGCACTATACGCTGGCGCGAATGGGCGGAGATGAGTTTGTGCTGCTGCTGGAGATTGACGATCCTAACGACGCCGCCTCGGTGGCAGATATGCTGGTTAAGGCCGTCGATCGGCCATTCGCCATATCGCGTTATGAATTAATGGTCTCTTTAAGTCTCGGGATTGCTGTTTATCCCGGCGACGGCAGAGATGAGCGTGAGCTGATGTTTAACGCCGATGCGGCGATGTACCACACCAAACACAATGGTCGCAACGGGTACACCTTCTTCCAGCCCTCAATGAATATTCTGGCGCAGTCGCAGCTGCAGCTTAACAACGATCTCTGGCATGCGCTGGAGAATAATGAACTGCGGCTGTTTTACCAGCCGAAATATTGCGCGCCCGGCGGGCCGATTCTCGGGTTTGAAGCGCTGCTGCGCTGGCAGCACCCGCAGCGTGGACTGCTCACGCCTGATATGTTCCTGCCGGGGGCGGAAAAAACCGGGTTGATCATCAACATAGGCAACTGGGTGATCAACGAAGCGTGTCGCCAGCTGCACTGCTGGCATCAGGAGGGGCATATCAACTGGTCAGTTGCGGTTAACCTTTCTGCGCTGCAGTTTGAACAGTGCAGCCTGATTACCACCGTAACGCAGGCGCTGAAAACGCATCAGATCCCGCCAGAGCAGCTGACGCTGGAGGTGACTGAGACCACGGCGATGCGCGATCCGGAAGAGAGCGTGCGTATCCTGACTGAACTTACCAGCATGGGCGTAAAGGCGTCGATTGACGACTTCGGGACCGGCTACTCCAGCCTGCTCTATCTGAAGCGGCTGCCCGCCAGTGAACTGAAAATCGATCGCGCATTCGTGAACGAGCTGCAGGCACATTCTGAGGATGCCACTATTGTGGCCGCTATTGTCGCGCTGGCACAGTCGCTGGATCTCAAAGTGGTGGCTGAAGGGGTGGAGACGCCCGATCAGCAGGCTTTTCTGACCAGCCTCGGCTGCGACACGCTGCAGGGTTACCTGCTCGGCAGGCCGCTGCCACCTGAACGTGTGAATGAGCTACCCGATTTTGTGAGCGTGCGGTGTGAGCTGGATAAAACGGCCTGAATGCACATCCGCAACGCTCTTCCCGGATCGGGATCGCCATCACAAACCGGTAAAGCCGGGACGAAAAATTTGGCTTAAGTTACTAAGCGATTAATTAACAGAGACTTTTTCAGATATTGCCACATTGCATTGCCGCCTGAACTTGCCACAATTAATTAACATTATTTGTCGGAGCACGTTCATGGCGTCCTGTTCTTCCAGCCTGCTGTTATCGATGTCGTTTGCTGCCGGCACTTTTTCAGCAGGCGCCTCTTTTAACCCGCAGTATCTTCGTCTGTCCCACGCCAGCGGCGGCGTGCCGAACAGCCCGCTGCCGCTGATTATCTGGCCGCGCGTGGTGCCGGATGAAACTGAGGATAGCGCACGCTGGTTTGAAACGACTTTTACCGCCAGCGGCTGGCCTGCCGCATGGCGTGCACCGGTATTTCCTTATACGCATTATCACCCGAATACCCATGAAGTGCTGGGTGTCGGGGCGGGCTGGGCAGAGATTCTGCTGGGCGGCGACAGCGGCCGTATGGTGGTGCTGCGTGAAGGCGATGCGGTACTGATCCCGGCTGGCGTCGGACATAAACAGGTTTACGCATCAGAAGATTTTTTCATGGTGGGGGCCTATCCGGACGGAATGACGCCTGAGACGATACGCGATGAGCCCTCGCGGCTTCGTGCGGCCAGAGAGCAAATTCAGCGCGTGCCGATGCCCCCGCGCGACCCGCTTACCGGCGGCAACGGGATGATGACCGATTTGTGGCTGCCGGTAATGCAGCAGCTGGCAGCCCGCTAGACCAGCGACAGCGTATTTCCTCTCTCTCCATGCCGGCTTTTCCGGCATGCTGTTTTTCTGCACACCCCTGTACGGCTGACCTGCCATAAATAGCAGGTAGCCACAGTGAATGATGCATTTCTCTGAACGTTTTCTCGCCACTGCCGATAACACCACTACCAGATTTCGTCTGAAATCGATTAGCGCTTGTCAGCGCTGCACTTTTGCGTTTAAGTCTGAAATAATTAAGAATCTTCTGAAAAGCCGATGCTGTATCAGGCCAGAACAGGCACAAAATATGAACAATAACTCTGACGTCATGTATCGGTTGCTGGTACAGAGCGTCGTAGATTACGCCATTTACATGCTCAAACCTGACGGTACCGTTACTAACTGGAATCCCGGTGCCCAGCGCGCCAAAGGGTATACGCCAGAGGAGATCGTGGGTAAAAATTTTGCGCTGTTTTATAGCGAAGAGGATCGTAAAAACGGCGCGCCGCAGCGCGGTCTCTCTGTTGCCGCCACCGTGGGTAAATTTGAAACCGAAGGCTGGCGCTATCGCAAAGATGGCAGCGCGTTCTGGGCACACGTCGTGATCGACGCCATCCGGGATGAGCAGGGTGAGTTACTGGGCTTTGCCAAAATTACCCGCGACTGTACGCAGCAGCAGACGCAGCAGCGCAGGCAGCGTGAACAGGAGCAGCGCTTTCGTTTGCTGGTAGAGGGCGTGACCGATTATGCGATTTATATGCTGGACCTGGAGGGTAACGTTGAAAACTGGAATGCCGGCGCTCAGCGGACAAAAGGTTACGTGGCGGAGGAGATTGTCGGACAACACTTTTCCCGTTTTTACAGCGCGCAGGATCGTCTGAAGCATATTCCGGAAAAGAATCTGGCGACCGCGTTTAAAACCGGACGTTTTGAGGACGAGGGGTGGCGCTACCGCAAAGATGGTTCCGCGTTCTGGGCGCACGTTATCATCGACGCAATTCGTGACGATGCCGGCAAACTGATTGGCTATGCGAAAATTACGCGCGACTGCACTGAACAGCAGGCGCTGCTGCGCCAGCAGCGCGAACATGAAAAAACGTTTCGGCTGCTGGTGGAAGGCGTCACCGATTACGCTATCTACATGCTGGACCTGAAAGGGCGGGTTGTTAACTGGAACACCGGGGCGCAGCGCGCTAAAGGATACCGCGCAGATGAGATTGTGGGACAGCACTTTTCACTCTTTTACAGCGCGCACGATCGCCAGCTCCATCTGCCGGATGCAAACCTGGGCATTGCGTTAAAAACCGGGCGGTTCGAGGATGAGGGATGGCGCTACCGAAAGGATGGTTCGGCCTTCTGGGCGCATGTGGTTATTGACGCAATTCATGATGAGAATGGACACCTGATCGGGTTTGCCAAAATCACGCGCGATGTCACTGAACGACGTGAAAATGAGCAGCAACTTTTGCGCGCGCGCGATCTGGCGCAGGCGCAGAGTACCAGAATGTCCGAGCTGTCGACCTTTCTCGACACCATCATCAGCAACATTCCCTCCTGCGTGATCGTGGAGGATGCCATCAGCCGCGAAATTCTGATGGTTAACGCCAAGGCCGAGCAGCTGTTTGGGCTGAGCCGTTCGCTGCTCATGCATAAGCGTCCGCATGAGTGCATGTCTGCCGAACTGAGCGACTACTTTAATAGTCTGGCAGATATTGCGCTGCGCAGTGAAGGCATTCACGCCCGCGAGCAGCTGCTGCTGACCGCCAGCGGTGAGCGGGTACTGCATACCCGCGCCACCACCATCACCGGCAAAGATATGCGGCAAAATTATGTCATGCTGATTGTTGAAGATGTGACCGACCAGCGTGAAGCGGATGCACGTATTCATCACATGGCGCATCATGACAACCTGACCAGCCTGCCTAACCGGATTCTGTTCCGGCAAAAACTCAGCGAAGCGCTGCGTAACGGTACGGCACAGAACCAGATCAGCGCCACGCTTTGTCTCGACCTCGACAATTTTAAAAATGTGAATGATGCGCTGGGTCACCAGATTGGTGACGATCTGCTGCGCGTGGTGGCTAAGCGGCTGCGCAGCGTACTGCGTGAGCGTGATACGCTGGCACGCATCGGCGGCGATGAATTTGCTATTGTGCTGCCCGATATCCATAACGCCGGCGAAGCGGCCACAGTGGCCCGGCGTCTGATCGAGGCGATCCAGCCGCCAATGAATGTCGAAGGGCATAACCTTGCCGTGGGCCTGAGCGTGGGCATCGCGCTGACGACCCAGGCCATCAACACACCGGAACATATGCTGCGCTGCGCCGATATGGCGCTCTATGAAGCGAAGCGCAACGGCCGTAACCGCTATGAACACTTTACGGCAGAGATGGACGATCAGGCACGCAGCCGGCGCATCATTGAAAACGATCTGCGCGACGCCATTACCGGGCGGCAGCTCCGGCTCTACTATCAGCCTATTACCAGTCAGAACGGCATTATCGGTTATGAAGCGCTGATGCGCTGGCATCACCCGGTAAAAGGATTGATTATGCCGGTCGATTTTATCCCGATAGCTGAAGAGACCGGGCTTATTCATATGCTGGGTGCCTATGCGCTGTATGAGGCGTGTCGTGAGGCGCAGAGCTGGAACACTGAACAGTCCGTTTCGGTAAACCTCTCACCGCTGCAGTTTAAAAACAGCTCGCTGGTATCGGTAGTCGAAGGCGCGCTGCAGGAGTCCGGGCTGGCACCGCATCGTCTGGAAATGGAGATCACGGAGTCGGTCCTGCTGGATGATACGCTGGGCAATATCCGTACGCTGCAGAATCTTAAAGCGCTGGGCGTACAGATTGCGCTGGATGATTTTGGCACCGGTTACTCTTCGCTGAGCTATCTGCGCTCTTTCCCGTTCGATAAGATCAAAATCGATAAGTCCTTTATCAACGACATGGCCGACAGCCGCGAAGCGCTGGCGATTATCCGGGCAATAACCGGCATGAGTCGCAGTCTGGATATTCAGATCACTGCAGAAGGCGTGGAAAACAATGAGCAGTTTGTAAAGCTACAAGAAGAGGGCTGTACGCTGTTTCAGGGCTATCTGTTTGGCCGCCCGCAGCCTTCAGAGCTGCGGCTGAAAGCGCTGGAATAAGCCCATAAAAAAACGCCCGGCAAAACCGGGCGCTGCTGCTTGCTGTATGTCATCTTTTTTATGACTGACCGTGACCTTCGACATTCATGCGGCCCAGATCTTTGTCCACCAGGAACAGACCTTCACCTTTATTACCCACCAGCGCCAGCTTATCCAGTACGGTTTTAAACAATTTCTCTTCTTCATGCTGCTCAGCAACATACCACTGCAGGAAATTAAACGTGGAGTAGTCCTGCGATGTCAGCGCGGTGTGCACCAGTTCGTTGATTTTCTTTGTGATCAGCTGCTCATGCTTCAGCGCTTCGCTCAGCACATCGCTCAGTGAATTCCAGCTGATGGCCGGTGCCGCTATGCTTCCCAGCACCGGCATTGAACCCGCGTCGCTGACGTAATCGAACAGGCGCTGCATATGCTCCATCTCTTCACGCGAATGCATTTTCAGGAAAGAGGCGGCCCCTTCGAATCCTTTATCGCTGCACCAGGCACTCATCTGCAGATAGAGGTTGGCAGAAAAGAATTCCAGATTGAGCTGGTCGTTCAGGCGAGAGGTCATTTCAGCAGTTAGCATCGCTCCGTCCTTATTAAGCAGTCAGAAAAATTACGGTGAATTATGCAGCAATGTCAGCTTTTTTGTGAAGGGTTTTTTGCACTAAATTTTAATTTATACCATTGAATATAAATGGAATTATTCAACATGCTGAATGCGACGGATTCGCATTGTGAACTGATTGCCATTCGCCCCGGAACCTCCGGGCACAGCCGGGGCTGCCCGGTACAGTCGTGATTTCCCCGCCTGCTGAAATATTGTATGCTATGCCGCCTCAACGCTGACCGGATAACCGGAGCACCGCCAGCGCAGCCGCGAACAGGCTGCTGTGCAGTGACGCCGCGGCGTTGCCACTGGCACTGTTACCCACCGGACAGGTTCCGGAACGATTTATCTGCCGCGCGTTACAGACGCGCCGCCCTGAAGAAGAACACACTCATGTCTAATGCTCCCTTTTTAGAAGAAGTGGCGCGCCGCCGTACCTTTGCGATCATCTCGCATCCGGACGCCGGTAAAACCACAATCACCGAAAAAGTCCTGCTGTTCGGACAGGCTATCCAGACCGCCGGTACCGTTAAAGGTCGCGGCTCCAGCCAGCATGCTAAATCAGACTGGATGGAAATGGAGAAGCAGCGTGGTATTTCAATCACCACCTCGGTCATGCAGTTTCCCTATCGTGAAAGCCTGGTCAACCTGCTGGATACGCCGGGACATGAAGACTTCTCGGAAGATACCTATCGCACGCTGACGGCGGTTGACTGCTGTCTGATGGTTATCGATGCGGCGAAAGGGGTCGAGGATCGTACCCGTAAGCTGATGGAAGTAACCCGCCTGCGCGATACGCCTATCATCACCTTTATGAACAAGCTGGACCGCGACATCCGCGATCCGATGGAGCTGCTGGATGAGGTCGAAAGCGAGCTGAAGATCGCCTGCGCGCCCATCACCTGGCCAATCGGCTGCGGCAAGCTGTTTAAAGGGGTTTACCACCTTTATAAAGATGAAACCTATCTCTATCAGAGCGGTAAAGGCCATACCATTCAGGACGTGCGCATTGTAAAAGGACTGGCTAATCCCGATCTCGATGCGGCGGTAGGCGAAGAGCTGGCACAGCAGCTGCGTGATGAGCTGGAGCTGGTGCAGGGCGCCTCACACGAATTTGAGCAGTCGCTGTTTCTGAACGGCGAACTGACGCCGGTGTTCTTCGGGACTGCGCTGGGTAACTTTGGGGTCGATCATATGCTGGATGGCCTGGTCTCCTGGGCGCCTGCGCCGATGCCGCGCAAAACGGACTCCCGCATCGTGGAAGCCCGCGAAGAGAAGTTCAGTGGTTTTGTCTTCAAGATTCAGGCGAATATGGATCCCAAACACCGCGACCGCGTGGCGTTCATGCGTGTGGTATCGGGCCGTTATGAAAAGGGCATGAAACTGCGGCAGGTGCGTACCGGGAAAGATGTGGTGATTTCCGATGCGCTGACCTTTATGGCCGGCGATCGCTCGCATGTTGAAGAGGCGTTCCCCGGCGATATCATTGGTCTGCATAACCACGGTACTATTCAGATCGGTGACACCTTTACTCAGGGTGAGACGATGAAGTTCACCGGCATTCCGAACTTTGCGCCAGAGCTGTTCCGCCGCATCCGCCTGCGCGATCCGCTCAAGCAGAAGCAGCTGCTGAAAGGCCTGGTTCAGCTCTCTGAAGAGGGCGCGGTGCAGGTGTTCCGCCCGGTCCATAACAACGATCTGATTGTAGGGGCCGTCGGCGTGCTGCAGTTTGACGTGGTGGTAGCCCGCCTCAAGAGCGAATATAACGTTGAAGCTATCTATGAAGCGATCAACGTTTCCACCGCCCGCTGGGTCGAGTGCAGCGACGCGAAGAAGTTTGATGACTTCCAGCGTAAAAATGAAGTTAACCTGGCGCTGGATGGGGGAGATAACCTCACCTATATTGCGCCCACGATGGTTAACCTGAATATTACACAGGAACGCTATCCTGATGTGATATTCCGTAAAACCCGCGAACACTGATTCCCCTCTTATTATCAGGACCAGTCATTACTGGTCCTGTTTTTTTGGTTACAGACTCCTCTTAATTACGCTGCAATCCTGACTTTCTGGCGAGATATCAACCACAAAAGCCAGCAAAAGCTGTAATCCCTACTATGATTGTTCTGTCGGACGAAAAAACAGGCCTGCGAGTCTGGTTACGTCCATCTAAGCAACGGCGCCGTTAGCTGTTGTGCATTCGCGCTTGCGGGTGAATTAACTGATAGAAGGATCATATCGATGAATAAGACTAAGATTGCCAAGACCCTGATTGCTGCACTGGCCGGTACGGCGCTGTTAAGCGGTGCGGCATTCGCTGCTGATACCAGCTCGACGGGTTCCAAAATCGATAGTTCTATGAAAAAAGTCGATGGTTTTATGGATGACAGCGGCATTACAGCTAAAGCCAAAGCGGCACTGGTTGATGATGACGCAATTAAAAGCACGGATATCTCCGTCAAAACGCAGCAGGGTGTGGTGACATTAAGCGGTTTTGTTGCCTCGCAGGATCAGGCTGAAAAGGCTGTCGCCCTGGTGCAGAAAGTTGAAGGAGTGAAATCCGTCAGTGACAAACTACACGTCAGAGACAATAAAGAAGGCTCGCTGAAAGGTTATGCCGGTGATGCCGCCACAACCAGCGAAATTAAAGCTAAGCTGTTAGCAGACGACATCGTTCCATCGCGCAATGTGAAGGTGGAAACCACCGATGGCGTGGTTCAGCTGTCAGGAGAAGTGGCGAATCAGGCACAGTCTGAGCGTGCTGAGAAGATCGCAAAAGCCATTGAAGGCGTGAAAAGCGTGAAGAATGACCTCAAGGTGAAATCTTAACGCAGACGGAACGGCATCATTCCGATGCTGTTCCGTATTACAACAGTGAAGTGAAGAATAAGCAGTTCGATTTCTACTATGGTAAAGGAGAGGCTTATGTTTCGTTGGGGTATTATCTTTCTGGTCATTGCACTGATCGCGGCAGCTTTAGGATTCGGCGGTCTGGCAGGCACGGCAGCATGGGCAGCTAAAATTGTCTTTATTGTCGGTATTATTCTGTTCCTGGTTAGCCTGTTTACCGGGCGCAAAAAACTCTGACCAGACACATCAATTGCAGTAACCCGCTAGTGATGTAAAGCGGAGGCCAGTCATTGATGGCAGGGTCTGCCGTCGCAACTGCCCGTGCAGTGGGTCAGGGAATGACAATGACTGGTTCTCCGGGATGCCGCTCTGGCCTCCCTCAGAGCAGCAACGACTGAGGGCACACCATTGGGTATACGCATTCCGGTGTCACTGGGTTCATTCGAACCGCTGGCGCTTCAGCCTTTTAAATCCCGTAAAATTGCACTCGTATGCGAAGGTGGCGGCCAGCGCGGTGTGTTTACCGCAGGCGTACTGGACGAATTTCAGCGGGCAGGCTTCAATCCCTTTCATCTGCTGCTGGGCACGTCAGCCGGCGCACAAAACCTCTCTGCCTTTGTCTGCGCCCAGCCGGGCTATGCACGGCGTGTTATTACCCGTTATACCACCAGCAAACAGTTTTTTGATCCGCTGCGCTTTGTGCGTGGTGGCCATCTGATCGATCTCGACTGGCTCATCGATATTACCCGCAGTGAATTTCCGCTGGCACTCAGCAGCGCGCAGAAACTGTTTGCTGGCGGCAGCGAATTTTATATGTGTGCCTGCCGCAGTGACGATTACCAGGCGCACTATTTCAGCCCGGACGACCTGACCTGGCATGACATTATTAAAGCGTCCAGCGCTATCCCGGGCTTTTATCGCAGCGGCGTGCTGATGGATGGCGTCAGCTATCTGGATGGCGGCATCAGCGATGCGATTCCGGTGCGCGAAGCCGCGCGACGCGGCGCGGATACCGTTGTGGTGATCCGGACAACGCCTTCACAGATGTTCTACACGCCGAAATGGTTTCAGCGGATGGAGCGCTGGCTGGGTGACAGTGCGCTGCAGCCGATGATCAACATCCTGCATCATCATGAAGCGAGCTATCGCGAGATCCAGCAGTTCATTGAACAGCCGCCGGGTAACCTGCGCATTGTGGAAATTTGCCCGCCGCGCCCGCTGGCCAGCATGGCGCTCGGCAGCCGCATTGCCGCGCTGAATCAGGATTATCATCTTGGCCGGCGCAGCGGACGCTACTTCCTGGCTACGCTGGGGCAGTGGTTGAGTGATGCAGAGCCGGCACGCCGATCGCTGCCGATTGCGCCGCCCGCCGCGGCTGCAAACGCGCCGGACGCGCGGCCGTTACACACGCCGCCGCTGGCAGGGAATGATGCTGCATGGGATGAAGGATCGCTGGCATGAAATTTATCGACACGCACTGCCACTTTGATTTCCCGCCGTTTACTGACGATCCGGCTGCAAGCATTGCGCAGGCCGCCGCAGCCGGCGTGGAGCGCATTATTGTGCCCTCCACAGACGCAAGCCGTTTCGCACGCGTGATGCAGCTGGCAAAAAATTATCCGGCGCTTTATGCGGCGCTGGGGCTGCATCCGATCAATATAGTCCGTCATCATGACGATCATCTGGATCTGCTCGCTGAGTATCTGCAACAGGCAGACAAAGACTGTATAGCGATCGGTGAGATCGGGCTGGATCTCTATATGAGCGATCCCGATTTTGCAAAGCAGACGCGACTGCTGAACGCGCAGTTCACGCTGGCAAAACGCTTTGATCTGCCGGTGATCCTGCACTCGCGTCGTACTCACGATCAACTGGCGATGCTGCTGCGGCGACACAACCTGCCGCGGCGTGGCGTCGTGCATGGCTTCGCCGGCAGCCAGCAGCAGGCAGAGCGCTTTATTCAGCTCGGTTATGCCATTGGCGTGGGAGGCACCATTACCTATGAGCGCGCCAGTAAAACCCGCCATACCATTGCCAGCCTGCCGCTGGCGTCACTGCTGCTGGAGACTGACGCCCCCGATATGCCGCTGCAGGGTTTTCAGGGGCAGCCTAACCGGCCAGAGCGGGCGCGTAATGTGTTTGAAGTCTTGTGCACACTGCGTCCTGAACCGGCTGATGTGATTGCCGATGCGCTGTGGCAGAACAGCCTGCGTATTTTTGCGTTTTCGTCCTGAACAGCCCTCTGTTGTTTATCAGGTGATACCATTCAGCGCTCTATTTTGTGATAATAATTACATCTGCATTGTGCGTCGTTTCGCCCTTTCTAAGCCTAAAAAAGCGACTTATGACGACATTTTCATGTAATAAGTGAATGTTATCTCTTTTTTATGTGATCTGATTCGCAATGGCAGTTCTGCACAATTGTTAAAATAATCACATTACCCGGCAGCTTGCTGCTGGCCTGACCTCCGGAGCCTGTTATGACCGACCTTAATGCTGCTGCGCAGCGTGCGCTGCAACTGATGGATCTTACTACCCTGAATGACGATGACACTGATGAAAAAGTCATTGCGCTGTGTCATCAGGCAAAATCACCTGCGGGCAATACTGCGGCTATCTGTATCTATCCACGCTTTATTCCAATCGCGCGTAAAACGCTGCGCGAGCAGGGCACGCCTGAGGTGCGTATTGCGACCGTGACCAACTTCCCGCACGGTAATGCAGACGTTGAGATCGCACTGGCGGAAACGCGCGCGGCGATTGCTTACGGTGCTGATGAAGTGGATGTGGTGTTTCCGTATCGCGCCCTGATGGCAGGCGATCGCGATACCGGCTTTACGCTGGTGAAAGCGTGCAAAGAAGCGTGTGCAGCAGCGGGCGTACTGCTGAAAGTTATTATTGAGACCGGCGAGCTGAAAGAAGAGGCGCTGATCCGTGCGGCATCAGAAATTGCGATTGATGCCGGGGCTGATTTTATTAAAACCTCAACCGGTAAAGTGCCGGTGAATGCCACGCCGGACGTTGCCGCTATCATGCTGCAGGTTATTCGCGATAAAGGCGTGCAGCAGCAGGTTGGGTTTAAACCGGCCGGCGGTGTACGTACTGCAGAAGATGCCGCTCTTTACCTGAAGCTGGCCGACGATACCCTCGGTGAAGGCTGGGCGGATGCCCGTCACTTCCGCTTCGGCGCCTCCAGCCTGCTGGCAAATCTGCTCAACACGCTGGGCCACGCCACCAGCGGCAGCAAAGCGGGTTACTGATAGCGCCCGGGTTAAATCCCGTCGCGGCATCCGGCCAGGGGCGCATGAATGCGCCCCCTACGGGGTACGGAATCCAATATTTCCGTAGGGGCCGCATTAATGCGGCCCGGGTTGAATCCCGTCACGGCGTCCGGCCCGGGGCACATGAATGCGCCTCTGCGATAAAATGCAGTGCGCATTTATGCGCCGCGTACCTACCACCAATCACGGGAGGCAATCTTGTTCCTGCCACAGGAAATCATTCGTAAAAAACGTGACGGACAGCCGCTGAGCGAGGCGGAGATCCGCTTTTTCATCAACGGCGTGCGCGACGAAACCGTTTCGGAAGGACAAATCGCTGCGCTGGCGATGACCATCTATTTTAATGATATGAACCTGCAGGAACGCGTTGCGCTTACCATGGCGATGCGCGACTCAGGATCGGTCCTGAACTGGCAGTCACTGCAGCTCAACGGCCCGGTAGTGGATAAACACTCAACCGGTGGTGTAGGCGATGTGACCTCTCTGATGCTGGGCCCGATGGTTGCCGCCTGCGGTGGATATGTGCCGATGATCTCCGGACGCGGCCTCGGCCATACCGGCGGCACGCTGGATAAGCTTGAGGCCATTCCGGGCTTTGATATCTATCCCAGCGACGATCGTTTCCGCGACATAATCAAACAGGTGGGGGTGGCAATTATCGGCCAGACCCGCTCACTGGCACCCGCGGACAAACGCTTTTACGCCACGCGCGATATTACCGCCACGGTTGACTCCATACCGCTGATTACCGCTTCGATCCTCGCGAAAAAACTCGCAGAAGGGCTGGATGCGCTGGTGATGGATGTCAAAGTAGGCTCGGGCGCCTTTATGCCTACCTTTGCCGCGTCGGAACAGCTGGCGCAGGCGATTGTGCGGGTGGCGAACGGCGCGGGATGCAAAACCACCGCGCTGCTTACCGATATGAATCAGGTTCTGGCCTCCACCGCGGGTAACGCGCTGGAGGTGCGCGAGGCCGTGCAGTTCCTGACCGGCGAGGCGCGTAATCCGCGTCTGTATGAGGTCACTATGGCGCTTTGCGCCGAAATGCTGATTTCCGGCCAGCTGGCAGCGAATGACACGGAAGCGCGGCAGAAACTGCAGCAGGTGCTGGATAACGGTAAAGCTGCCGAGGTATTCGCACGCATGGTGGCGGCCCAGAACGGCCCGGCAGATTTTGTCGAGCGGATGGATCACTACCTGCCGGTGCCAGCTTTCAGCAGACCGCTCTATGCAGAAAAAGCGGGGATAGTCAGCGCCATGGATACGCGGGCGCTGGGCATGGCGGTGGTGGCGCTGGGCGGCGGGCGGCGGCAGGCCAGTGATGCAATCGACTACAGCGTAGGTCTGAGCAATATGATCGCACTGGGCAGCCGTGCGGATACGCAGCGGCCGCTGGCGGTGATCCATGCCGCATCGGAAGCGCAGTGGCAGGAAGCCGCGCAGGCGGTCAGAACCGCCATCGTACTGAGCGACCAGGCGCCTGAAACCACGCCCGTGGTGTATCGCCGCATCAGTGAATAGTGGCGTTACTGCGTGCCAGACAGCAGCCATTCAGGTATACTGATCTGATCGCTTTTTTTTGACTTGTCATCGCGCCTGGCGCGCAGGAGACTTGCATGAAACGTGCTTTTATTATGGTTCTCGACTCCTTCGGCATCGGTTCCAGTAAAGATGCTGACAAATTTGGTGATGCCGGATCGGATACGCTGGGTCACATCGCTGAAGCCTGTTTTGAAGGTCGCGCAAATGAAGGGCGCGAAGGCCCGTTACATCTGCCAAACATGACCGCGCTCGGTCTTGGCAAAGCGGCAGAGCTCTCGACCGGCCGTTTTCCGCCGGGACTGGATCCTGACGCTGAAATTATCGGCGCTTATGCTTACGCCAGCGAACTCTCTTCCGGGAAAGATACCCCTTCCGGCCACTGGGAAATTGCCGGTGTACCGGTCCTGTTCGACTGGGGCTACTTCAGCGATAAAGAGAACAGCTTTCCGCAGGCGCTGCTGGATAAGCTGGTGGAGCGCGCCGGTCTGCCGGGCTATCTCGGTAATTGCCACTCTTCCGGTACAGTGATCCTCGATCAGCTGGGTGAAGAGCATATGAAAACCGGTAAACCGATTTTCTATACTTCAGCAGACTCAGTGTTCCAGATTGCCTGCCACGAAGAGACGTTCGGTCTTGAGCGGCTGTATGAACTGTGTGAAATTGCCCGTGAAGAGCTGACGGAAGGCGGCTACAACATTGGTCGCGTGATTGCCCGTCCGTTTGTGGGTGATAAAGCGGGCAGCTTTGAGCGCACCGGCAACCGTCACGATCTGGCCGTTGAGCCGCCATCACCGACCATGCTGAAAAAGCTGGTTGATGAGAAGGGCGGGGAAGTGATCTCGGTAGGCAAAATTGCCGATATCTACGCCCATCAGGGTATCACGCAGAAAGTGAAAGCCACCGGGCTCGACGCGCTGTTTGACGCCACGATTGAGCAGATGAAAAAGGCGCCTGACACCTCTATCGTCTTTACTAACTTTGTTGATTTCGACTCAACCTGGGGGCATCGCCGCGATATCGCAGGCTATGCCGGCGGGCTGGAACTGTTTGACCGCCGTCTGCCAGAGCTGATGGCGCTGGTGCAGGAGGGCGACATCCTGATTCTGACCGCTGACCACGGCTGCGATCCCAGCTGGGAAGGCACCGAGCATACGCGTGAGCATATCCCCATCCTGATTTACGGTCCGGGCGTTAAGCCGGGGTCGCTGGGCTATCGCGACACCTTTGCTGATATCGGCCAGACCATTGCCGCGTACTTTGGCCTCTCCAGCATGGACTATGGCAAAAGCATGCTGTAAAACAGCGCACAATTTTTTGAAAAGGAATAAGAACCATGGCAACGCCACATATTAATGCAGAAATGGGTGATTTCGCGGACGTCGTACTGATGCCTGGCGACCCGCTGCGTGCAAAGCACATCGCTGAGACCTTCCTGGACGATGTTGTGGAAGTTAACAATGTACGCGGTATGCTTGGTTTCACCGGCACCTATAAAGGCCGTAAGATTTCGGTAATGGGCCACGGTATGGGGATCCCATCCTGCTCAATCTATACCAAAGAGCTGATTACCGATTTCGGCGTGAAGAAAATCATCCGTGTCGGCTCCTGCGGCGCGGTTCGCGCTGACGTGAAACTGCGTGATGTGGTAATTGGTCTGGGTGCCTGCACCGACTCCAAAGTAAACCGTATGCGTTTTAAAGATCACGATTTTGCAGCGATTGCTGACTTTGACATGGTACGTAATGCCGTTGACGCAGCAAAAGCGCTGGGCGTTGACGCACGTGTCGGCAACATCTTCTCTGCGGATCTGTTCTACACGCCCGATCCGCAGATGTTTGATGTCATGGAGAAGTACGGCATCCTCGGCGTTGAGATGGAAGCCGCAGGGATCTACGGCGTGGCGGCAGAGTTTGGTGCGAAAGCGCTGACCATCTGCACCGTCTCTGACCATATCCGCACGCACGAACAGACCAGCGCGGCAGAGCGTCAGACCACCTTCAACGACATGATCAAAATTGCACTGGAATCGGTGCTGCTGGGCGACTAAATTCGCCTGTGTCCGGGTGCGCATAAAGGCGCGCCCGGCCCTCCCGCCGTAAACATCTGACACACTTTTACCCAGGCTTGTGCATCTTCAGGCTGGCTCTGACGCTCACGCTGTTTATCATTAGCGCGATAATAAAGAGATCCTATCCTGATGAATTTTCGTAATTTCGAAGCTGAAGAAAAACTGTTTGCCCGGCGGGCGCTGGTGGCCTTTGCGCTGGTGGTCACCTGCTTTATCGTTCTGGGCATCAATCTCTATCGTCTGCAGGTCCGTCAGCACCGCTACTATCAGACGCGATCCAACGAAAACGACATCAAAATGATCCCTGTCGCCCCCACGCGCGGGCTGATTTACGATCGCAACGGCATCCCGCTGGTACGCAATGTCACCTGGTATGACGTACTGGTCACGCCTTATAAAGTCAGCGATATGGCGGCAACGCTGCGCGCCCTGACGCCGCTGCTTGATCTGACACCCGATGACATTGATGCCTTCCGGCATGCGCTGCAGCACAGCAGCCGCTATAAGCCGGTCGAGCTGAAAGCAGAGCTTACCGATCGTCAGGTGGCGCACTTTGCCGTGAACCAGTTTCGCTTTACCGGCGTCAGCGTGGCCACTTATCAGGATCGTGAATACCCCTATGGCGCCGACCTGGCGCACGTGGTGGGCTACGTCTCCAAAATCAACGACGGTGACTACAGGCGGCTGAATGAGGCGGGCACGGGCGAGAACTACGCCGCTGACCATAACATCGGCAAGCAGGGTATTGAAGGCTACTATGAATCTTTGCTGCACGGCAAAACCGGCTACCAGGAAGTTGAAGTCGATAACCATGGCCGCATCGTGCGCGTGCTGAAAGAGGTCCCGCCGGTGGCAGGTAAAAATATTTACCTGACCCTCGATCTGCATCTGCAGCAGTATGTTGAGCAGCAGCTGGCTGGCCAGCGCGCGGCGGTACTGATTGAAGATCCGCACGACGGCAGCGTGCTGGCGATGGTCTCCAGTCCCAGCTACGATCCCAACCCGTTTGTAAAAGGTATCAGCTATAAAGCCTACAAAGCGCTGCTGCAGAATAAAGATTTGCCGCTTATCAACCGCGTTACCCAGGGTCTCTATCCGCCCGCTTCCACGGTAAAGCCTTATATGGCGATCTCTGCGCTGATGACCCACACCATTACGCCCGCGACCACCTTTTTTGGTGCGCCCACCTGGACCCTGCCCGGCACGCACCGTACCTGGCGCGACTGGAAAAAATCGGGCCACGGTATGCTGGACGTGACCAAAGCGATTGAGGAGTCGGCAGACACCTTTTTCTATCAGGTGGCCTTTATGATGGGTATCGACCGCATTCACACCATGCTGAGCCAGTTTGGCTATGGCAAGTCAACCGGTATCGATCTCAACGAAGAGTACGCCGGTTTGCTGCCCGACCGCGCCTGGAAACAGAAGGTGCATAAACGAGCGTGGTATCAGGGCGATACGGTGTCGGTCGGGATCGGGCAGGGCTACTGGATCGCCACCCCGATTCAGATGGTCAAGGCGATGGTGGCGCTGATCAATAACGGCAAAGTGATCGCGCCGCATCTGCTGGCAAAAGCGCAGCGTGGCCGCTGGCAGCAGCGTTATCAGCCCGTCAGGCCGCAGCCGCAGATTGGTGAGGCGACCTCACCCTACTGGGGGCTGGTGCGTCGGGCGATGTTTGGTATGGCTAACGCCCCTAACGGCACCGGTTATAAATATTTCCATACCGCGCCATACGGCATTGCGGCCAAGTCCGGGACGTCACAGGTGTTCAGCCTGAAGCAGAACCAGACCTATAATGCGAAAACGATCCCGATCCGGCTGCGCGATCATATTTTTTATACCGCCTTTGCGCCGTTCAGCGATCCTAAAGTGGCGATTGCGCTGATTCTGGAAAACGGCGGCAATGAGAACGTGACCGCCGCGCCGGTAATGCGCAATATTCTCGATCATATCTTCCTGCCGCCGGTGTCAGCCACGCCGCTGCAGACAGCAGGCCAGTAGCGGCTACTCCTCTTTCAGCGTCGCGGTGACGTGGCCGATCGCGCGGACCACCTCACCAGAGCTGTCGCGGATCTCTGCCATCATGTCGCCCGCCTCCTGAGCAAGCTGCACGCCCTGATCGGCACGCTTCAGATTAGATGCGATGCCCTGCAGCGCTTTCTCCGCCAGCAGATGGTTGTCACGTACCCGGTTTTCGATTTCGGTGGTGGCGCGATTGATATTTTCCGCCAGCGCACGGACCTCATTCGCCACCACGGCAAAGCTGCGTCCATGCTGTCCGGCACGCGCCGCCTCAACCGCCGCGTTCAGCGCCAGCAGGTTGGTCTGTTCGGCAATACGGCGAATACTCTCCACAATTGCGCCAATGCGATCGGAGGAGTCGCTGAGGTTATTAATATCCCCGGAGATATCATGCAGTTCACCTGCCAGCGCATTGATGGTCTGCACGCTGTTCTCCAGTACCGTAGCGCCCAGCCGGGTGCTTTCGCTGGTCTGCAGTGCCGTCTGGTACGCCTGCTGTGCGGCGTCGCGCTCCTGCTGACTCTTCTCCACCTGCGAGGTCACATCGGTGGCGAATTTGACGATTTTATAGAGCGTGCCCGTTTCATTAAAAACCGGATTGTAAGTAGCGCGCAGCCAGACGGTGCGGCCCTGTTTATCCACGCGCTGAAACTGTCCGGAAATGTATTCGCCCTGATTAAGCTTCTGCCAGAAGCGACGATAGGTGTTACTTTGCTGCATTTCCGGGGGACAGAACTGACTGTGGTGCCGGCCAAGGATCTCCTGCTCCCGGTAGCCCATGGTTTTAAGAAAATTATCATTTGCCATCAGCACTTCGCCCTGCAGATTAAAGGCGATGACTGCCATTGAGCGATCGATAGCCGCCGTCATGGCCCGCTGCTCCTGCGTATCCAGAATATGTGCCGTAATGTCACTCGCCAGCTTGACGATTTTTATCACCCGGCCGCTGCGGTCCTGCACCGGCACATAATTGGCTTCCAGCCAGACCGGACGGCTGTGTTTAGCCACGCGCAGAAATTTATCGCTGAACCCCTCGCCGCGGTTGAGCCGCTGCCAGAAATCGCGGTACTGGGGCGAATGCACCATGTCAGGTGTACAGAACAGTGCGTGATGCTGACCGGCAATCTCCGGCAGGGTATAGCCCATACGCTCCAGAAACAGATCGTTGGCGGTAATGATTTTGCCATCCGGCGTAAACTCAATCATGGCAATCACATCCTGCAATGAACTGAGCGTTGCGCGGCTGCGCTTTTGCCACGCAAGGCGTGACATAATACCTGATGCAATAGTGCTGAACATGGCGGACCTTTTTATGTTTATTGGATGTCAGCACGGTTATCGGCACCTGGCCGCAAAAATCCATCGCAGCAGCGCAGCAGAGTGTGTCAAAATTTAAGCAGCACGCACCGCGGCTGCTCTAAAAGTCATCAGTCAGCGCGTATTTGCTGAAAAGCGTTTGACGCTGCGGCCGGCGTAGGGTTTAATGCGCCCCGTTGCCCGAATAGCTCAGTCGGTAGAGCAGCGGATTGAAAATCCGCGTGTCCCTGGTTCGATTCCGGGTTCGGGCACCAAAATTCAGAAAACCCGGCCTTATGGCCGGGTTTTTGCTTTTCAGCACGCTCATACTTCGCTCTGCGCTTCAGCATATATCCTTCGCTCAACCCTCTGACGCTGTCAGCCTACGCTTACCTGCAGCTGCATAATTGCATGCAGACACAGGCAGCCCGGATGGCTGCGCATATTGCTTTCATTTGGTTACTTTTACGTTTCGTGACTTTTCCTGAATTTTTGCCATTACTTAACAGGCTGACTCTCACTAAAAAATCAGGAACACGAGCAATGCCGATACGATCGCTGCAGGCGCTTTGTCTGGTGAGCTTTTTTCTCGCTGACGTGCGCGACGGGCTGGGCCCTTTTCTGGGGATCTTTTTAACGCAGCGTGACTGGCAGCCAAACGACGTCGGTCTGGTGATGACGGCGGGCGGCCTGGCCGGGCTTATCGCCACGCTGCCGGCCGGTATTATTACGGATGCGACGCGCTACAAACGTCTGCTGCTGCTGTGCGGCTGCGCGCTGATCACCGTTGCCACGCTGTGGCTCTGGTACTCACAGCAAACCTGGGTGGTGGCCACTACGCAGATTATCAGCGGGGTTTCTGCCGCGTTTATTGCACCGGTGCTGGCAGGGATCACGCTGGGTCTGGCCGGGCAGCGCGGCTTTAACCGGCAGATGGGGCGAAACGAAGCGTTTAATCACGCCGGAAACATGAGCGCTGCGCTGATTGCCGGTGCAGCGACCTGGTACTGGGGTACCGGTTCGGTGTTTATTCTGATGACAGCGATGGCGCTGCTGACCTCACTGGCTATCCTGGCTATCCGCGGAAACGATATTGATCATCAGGCGGCGCGCGGTCTGGATGCATCTGCAGGCAGCGCAGTTCCGCGCCTCTCCGACCTGACGCGCAACGCGCCGCTGATGACCACAGGCATCACGCTGCTGCTGTTTCACCTGGCGAATGCCGCCCTGCTGCCGATGCTCAGTATGCGCGTGGCCGCCTCACCGGGTGGCATGAACCCCGGTGTCTACGCTGCGGCGACCGTGATTATCTCGCAGGCGGTGATGATCCCGGTGGCGCTGTGGACGGCCGCGCGCGCTGAGACGCTGGGGTATCAGCGTCTCATTATGCTGGCACTGCTGCTGCTGCCGGTACGCGCGATGCTCGCCGCCAGTTTTACCGATCCCTGGCTGATGATCCCGGTTCAGATACTGGACGGCATTGCAGCCGGTACGCTGGGCGTTGCGGTGCCAGGCTACATTGTGCAGCTGCTGCGCGGCAGCGGACACGTTAATGCCGGGCAGAGTGCGGTGATGCTGATGCAGGGCGCAGGTGCCGCATTGAGTCCGGCGCTGACCGGCATGATTGTCAGGCACTACTCCTATAGCGTGGCGTTTAGCACGCTGAGCGTGATTGCGCTGACAGCGCTGCTGATCTGGTGGCAGGGAAGACGATTAGCACTGGCCAATGAGGCATAAAAAAAGCCAGCACAGAAGCAACCTTACTGTGCTGGCTGGCCAGCTGGCCGATAGATAATATGCAATGTCAAAGTCTGGGGAAGAAAATCAAAGCGCAGCTAACGCTATTTCTTTGCTTCTACGCCCGGTGTACTGGAGCGGATAAGAAACTGTTTTGTAACGTCGCCTAAGTGGTTGGCAGTCCAGTCGGCCATCGCCTGTTCCTGCTCGCGAATGCGGGTAAAAATTGACACGCTTTCACTGTCGTTAAGCTGTTCCGCCGCCGCGATCAGCGCGGTATAATTCGCGATCTCAAAGTTCTCAAATACGTTGCCGCTGATAGCGCCTTTAACCACCTCATCTTCAGTCATCATGCCACCGACTGCCTGGCCAAACGCCGACAATTTTCCTGCGGCATCTTTGATCACTGAACGGGACGTGTCATAACGGTCGATTACGCTCTGCACCAGCTGCTGCTGCTCACGTGTTTCATCGATATGCTGCTCAATACGCGCTTTGAGATCGGGATAGTGCTCGAGCCGGGCTGCCATTTTTTCCAGCATGCTCTCAGCCTGCTTCTCCATAGCGTGTGCATCTCTGACCCAGTCAATAAAGTGTTCTTCGTAAGTCATTAGATTCTCCCGTTAATGTTAAGCCTGTGCACTCTGTGCAGCGTCTTTATCTGTGGTACGACGACTTTTCTTACCCCCCTTGCGGCCCGCTTCAATTGCGCGCTCAGGGTTATTGCGAAAGTTACCGCCGCTGACCTGGCCGCCTTTTTTCCCGGCCTCGCGGGCGCGTTCAGGATTCATGGCAAAATTGCCGGCACCACCACGTGGATTGCTCATCATTTACTCCTCAGAGGGTAAGGCATATTAAAGTATTTAGTTTGCAACTTAAGGTTAGCGTTATTTCCTGGATTCACAAGTACACCAGCCAGGAATAATCTTAATTGGCTTTTTTATATTTTTTTGTTTTTTTGTCGGCCTGATTTATAAGAGTTCAATTCTTTTTTTGTACAAAGAAATATTATTTGTACAATCAATTGCGCTTCGCTTTTTTTTGAGATTTATTGTTTATTTTTATTAAGTTAAATCCGTCAGCGGTGTTTCTGCTAACTTGTACAATTTTACCATGTACTGTACAGATTTATATTATCGGGTGAGAGCATATTGTATGAGGAAAATTAAGCGCAGCGGTGGGGAATATTGCAGAAATTTAACATGTCACTTTTTATCCGTTGATTTTGTCTGACTGAGATCATTCCAGCGGAGGCAATAATATATTCTGGAGTGGCCATTACATAAATAGCGACTTTCAGGTTGTGCAGTGACTTATCGGGTCTCTGCCCCTTATGATGGCGGTATCACTTATGCTCAGCCTGGTGAACAACCATGCAGGAACCACTACGTAATGAACTTACTCAACGATCTTGATCTGCGTCAGCTGGAAGCGTTCGCGGCGGTCATTGCAGCGGGCAGTGTTACCGCAGCAGCCAAAGCGCTGAATCGCTCACAGCCTGTGGTTTCACGCCAGCTGCAGGAGCTGGAACTCTCCCTGGGTTATCCGCTGTTTATCCGTAATGGCCCGCGCATTCATCCTTCAGAAGAGGCGCTGCAGCTACATCAGTATGTGCAGAAAGCACTGCTCTCTTTGCAGCAGATCCGGCTGCGCGCGCAGGAGATAGCGCAGCAGCAGCAGCGTCCGCTCAGTATTGCGGCTACGCCAGCGCTGGCGGCGGGACTGCTGCCGCAGGCGCTGGCAGCGATTGGCCTGCACAACAAAGTACAGATTATCAGTGAGTCTGCTGCGCAAACGGCGCACGCGGTAATCACCGCCGAGGCGGACATCGGCCTCTGCAGCCTGCCGCTGGAGCATGATGCGGTGGTACTGCACTGGATTGGCCACGCGCGCTGTGTGGTGGCGCTGCCGGATAGCGATCCACTTGCGGCGCAGCCGCAGGTGTCGCTCAGCCAGCTGGCAGGCCGGCGACTTATCGCACCCTGGAATCCGCAGCGCCTGCGCGGACGTTATGAAAAAGCGCTAAAGCGCGTGAATACGCCGCTGCCGGAAACCATTGAAACAAACTCATCAGCAAATATTCTTGGCTGCGTTCGTGCCGGGCTGGGCGTGGCGATTCTGGAGCCGGTATCCGGCTGGGGAATACCGCTGGCAGGCGTCACTATTTGTACGCTGGAAGAGGATATTCCCTACTATTTTGGCGTGGTCACGCCACAGGGACGTCAGATCACTGCAGCCGCACAGGCGCTGGTAGAGGCGCTCGCTACTGCTGCTGCCTCCCTGTTACCCGATTTTCAGCGGCTGGCCTCCAGCGAACACACCCGCGTCATGCGGCTTATCAATCAGCTTTAGCACGGCTGAATGGCGCAGTGACGGGCTTATAACTATTCCGGCATAAGATATAAGAAATCCATTGGTTAAATGCTGAGCGCAATTATTGACTCCGCCCGGTCGCAGGAGGAGTATGCAAAGCCTCAGCTTTTACTATGCGTATTAACAATCATTAGCCGGTAACTATGTGTTATCAGGATAATAAATCCGGCGGTTGTGGGTATGCGTTTGACAGCGTTTTTTGCGCTGACATCAGGGGATACTTATATGACTTCAGCTGCCGATGGTCTGGCTGCGCTGGAAGCTCAGCTACAGCAGGACCTGGAATACCTTGAACTGCCCGCAAAACCCTGGGTGCCTGTGCACACGGCTTATGACCAGCCGGTGCGCGATGTCGTCGTGATCGGTGCCGGAATGTGCGGCCTGGCGGCGACGGCCCGGCTGCAGCTGGCGGGCATCACCAATAGCATCGCTTACGACACTGCACCAGCAGGGGAGGAGGGGCCGTGGGTCACGTTTGCCCGCATGGAGACGCTGCGTTCCCCTAAATCGCTGCAGGGACCGGCACTCGGTCTGGCCTCGCTGACCTTTCGCGCATGGTACACCGCGCAGTGGGGAAAAGCGGCATGGCAGGCGCTGGACAAAATCCCGAAAGAGATGTGGATGAACTATCTGGTCTGGTACCGGCAGGTACTCAATCTGCCGGTACAGAACGGCGTCCGCGTTACCGCCATTGAACCTGCCGGATCGCTGATTGCGCTGACGCTGGAAGGCGCCACGCCGGCACGCGTTTATACCCGCCGGCTGGTACTGGCAACCGGCCGTTCCGGCCTGGGCGGCGTTGCCGTGCCATCCTTTTTACAGGGTGTCGATCGCCGCTTCTGGGCACACTCCGCCGACAACATCAACTTCAGTGCGCTGCAGGGTAAGCGGGTTGCGGTGATCGGAGCCGGTGCCTCTTCGATGGATAATGCCGCAACCGCGCTGGAGCAGGGCGCTGCCAGGGTGGATCTGCTGATTCGTCGTCAGGCGATGCCGCGCATCAATAAGATGACCGGCATCGGCAGTCAGGGCGTGGTACACGGTATGTATCAGCTGCCGGATGCGTGGAAATGGGCGTTTGTAGAGTATACCGCCACCACCCAGACGCCGCCGCCGCGCGCCTCCACCCTGCGCGTTTCACGCCACACCAATGCCCGTTTTCTGCTGAACTGCGCCATTAATGCCGTCAGGCCTGAAGGCGATGAGCTGGTGATTGAGACAACCCAGGGGCCGCTGCGCTATGACTACCTGATCGCTGCCACCGGCTTCAGCAATGACTTCAGCGGCAGATCCGAATTTGCTGCCATCGCCCCGCATATCCGTCGCTGGGCAGATGGTCGTTATCAGCCTGCCATGGGGCCGGCCCGCCAGAACATGCTGGAGGCGCCCGACCTCGGACCCGGATTTGAATTTCGCGAGCGTACGCCTGGTGCCTGCCCGGTGCTTTCACACATTCACTGTTTCAATGATGCCGCCATGCTGACGCACGGCAAAGTCTCCGGTGATATCCCTGCGGTAAGCGCCGGTGCCGATCGACTGGTGCGGGCAATTGCCGCCTCGCTGTTTGCCGAGGACGTGGAGCAGCACTATGCCAGCCTGCAGGCGTATGACATCCCTGAATTACAGGGAGATGAATGGGTGGACGCCACCCCCTTACTGAATCAGGAGAATGCGTTATGAGTGACGCTATCGATCGCGCCGCCGGGCTGACCCCTGACGCGGCGCTCTACCAGACGCGGCGCCTGCGACCGGAATTTGTTGATGGCGCTGAGGCATGCCGTCGCTCCGTGCTGACACCGGAAGATGACCAGGGCCTCTCTGCAGCCCTGCGGCTGGCGCTGGCACAGCGTATGGCACGGCTGAATCAGGATAGCGCGCTGGAGCAGGCGTATCAGCATCAACTGGCGCAGCTGCAGCCGGCAGATGAGCTGCTGGCGCTGGCAGAAGGCGCGATGCCGGCAAGTGAACCGCTGGCGACGATTGTCCGTCATACCGATCTGATTACGTGCCAGCCGGTGCAGGCCACAGAACAGCATATCCGGCTGCTGGAGCAGGCGGGACTGAATAATCCGCAGATTGTGGCGCTTTCTGAGCTTATTGCCTTTATTAACTTCCAGACGCGCGTTGCGGCTGGTCTGCGCCTGCTGAGGTCAGCATGATCCCTTCTGTTTCCCTGAAGCCGCTGCACTGGCACCCCTATATTGCGCCGGTGAGCGTAGACGACGCCACGCCTGCCCAGCGCGATGCGATGAAAATCACACCGTCTAACAAGAAGGTGTCGGAGTATGTCCGCACGCTGGTACACGATCCGGAAAGCTACACCGCACGCACCGGGCTGTTCAACGCCATCATGTATGTTGAGGGCGGCCTGAATCGCGCCGATCGTGAGCTGGGTGCGCTGGGCGCGTCAATCGTGAACGGCTGCCGCTACTGCGCGGTGGTGCATGCGCGCCGGCACGTGCAGCTGGCTGATAACGACGCGGTGGTCAGTGCAATCTATTTTGACCGCGCTGATGCCCTGGGCGAGCGCGATGCAGCGATCTACCGCTTTGCCCGCCGCCTGTCGGTCACGCCAGCCGAAGCGACGGCAGAAGATATTGCGCCGCTGCGTGCGGCCGGAATGGACGATCGGGAGATTATCGACCTGATCCATGCTATCGCCATCTTTGGCTGGGCCAACCGTCTGATGCATGTGCTGGGCCATGCTGACCTGAATAAATAGGGCAACGCCATGTTAGAACTTAATAATATTACGCTCGCCTATGGCAACAACCCGATTCTGAAAGGGGTCGATCTGACGGTAAAGCGGGGCGATGTGGTGTCAATTATCGGGCCAAGCGGCACCGGTAAAACCACGCTGCTGCGCTGCATTAATTATCTGGCGAAACCCTCAGCGGGGACGATCGCGCTCGATCAGATCCGCATGGACTATCGCAAACCGGATAAAGCGGCGATCCAGGCGATCCGCCTGCGGACCGCGATGGTTTTTCAGCAGTTCAACGTCTTTAAGAACATGACGGTGCTGGAGAATGTGATGGATCCGCTGATCGTGATCCAGCGCAAAAGCCGCCAGGAAGCGCGGACCATTGCGCTTGAGGAGCTGGAACGGGTCGGACTCGGCGCGAAAGCCGATCACTATCCTTCCCAGCTCTCCGGCGGACAGCTGCAGCGCACCGGTATTGCCCGCGCGCTGGCGGTGCGGCCGGAGGTGATCCTGTTTGACGAACCGACGTCCTCACTGGATCCGGAACTGGTGGGCGAGGTGCTGAAGGTGATTAAAGATGTCACTTCTTCAGGCATTACCTCGCTGCTGGTCACGCATGAAATGCAGTTTGCGAAAAGTGTCTCTAACCGCATTGTGTTTATGGATCAGGGTGTGGTCGCCGCGCAGGGAACGCCGGCGGAGATGTTTGAAAACCCGACCCTGCCACGGCTTGCCCAGTTTCTCAGCTCAGAACGCGTATTCTAATAATCAGAGGAGTGAAGATCATGCCTGCACTTAAAACAACATTACGTCGCCTGGCTGCGCCCGGCATCATCGCACTGGCGCTGGTCAGCGGCAGCAGCTTTGCCGACGCGGTACGCACCGTCAAAATCGCTACCGCTGCAGAGTCCAAGCCGCTCTCCTGGGGCGCGATTGGTCATGAGCCGCAGGGCTATGAACCCGACGTGCTGAAAGCGATTAATGCCAGACTGCCGCAGTATAAATTTGTGATGGAAGGCGCTGCGGATATCGCTCAGGAGACGGGGCTGGCAACCGGCAAATATGATATGGCAACCGGCGGCTATTATAAGGCCCCGGCGCGCAGCAAACAGTTCCTCATCCCGGACGCACCGATGGGCGCCAGCCTGATGAAGATCTACAGCCGCAGCGACAGCACCATTCAGGGCATGAAAGATCTGGTGGGTAAAAAAATTGTCCCGGTGACCGCGGGTGGCGGGGTCTATAAGTTTGTGACGCAGTGGCAGCAGGATAATCCGAATGACAAGATCGCCATCAAAGCCTCCAGTGCTGGCGTGCCTTATCCGGATCGCCTGAAAGAAGTGCAGAACGGCAAGTATGATGCGCTGATCCTGCCATCAAACCTCGGCGAGCAGACGGTTATTGATAACCAGAAGCTGGCTATCAAAGCGAGCGAGCCGGTGGCGATTAACAACACCTATGTGCTGCTGCATCGTTCAGCAGAGAATCAGGCGCTGAGCAAAGACATTACCAGGGCGCTGCAGGACCTCAAAGCGGACGGCACGCTGGATAAGCTGGCGCAGAAGTGGTTTGGTGAAGACGTCACGAAATATATGCAGTAACGGATTCACAAGCAGATACCGCGCCGGCTCTCTGGCAGGCGCGGCTCTATAGTAAGCAGGAGTGTTTCACCGTGAATCTATCCGCCATGATCCCCGAGCTGTTATCAGCGCTGCCGCTGACGCTCGGTATTATGTTTGTTGCGATGCTGGCTGGCTTTGTCCTGGCGCTGATCGCGACGCTGTTCCGCGTCCGTCGTATTCCGCTGGTGAGCCAGCTGGCCGATCTGTACGTCTCCTATGCGCGCAGTGTGCCGGTGGTTCTGCAGCTGTTTGTCGCGTTCTATGGCCTGCCGCTGATGACACAGCAGCTTGGTTTTACTGATTTTGTCTCCCCCAATCTGGCGGCCATGATTGGCCTGAGCTTCTACCATGGGGGCTATCTTTCCGAAGTCATGCGTCCGGCATTTCTGGCGGTAGAGCGTGGTCAGCACGATGCGGCGGACAGCCTGGGTTACGGCTTTCGTCACAAGATGCTGCGTGTGGTAGGACCGCAGGCGGTGCACTTTGCGCTGCCGGGCTACGGTAACGCGATCATTTACCTGATCCATAACGTTGCGCTGGTGATGTATATCGGTGCCGCCGATGTGATGGCAACGGCGCATCTGATTATGGAGCGCGACTATAACCAGTATCAGTTTGGGACCTATCTGGTACTGGCGGTGATCTATTCGCTGCTCTGTCTGGTCGCCTGGCTGATTATTCGTTTCTTTGAACAGCGTCATGCGAAGTACAGCGCCAAAGCGGCGCGCGTCAAGCTGACCGCCAGCGTCTGAGCAGGAGAGCGCGCATGTTTGATACTGAAGTACTACTGCCCGATTTCTGGAGCATTCTGGATGCGGTCCCGGTTACGCTGCTGATGGCGGTGACGGTGTTTATCTGTTCTACGCTGCTGGGCGGACTGTTTGCGTATATCGAGCATCAGCGTATTCCGCTGCTGCGTCAGCTGGTGACGGTTTACAAAATTGCCTTTAAAGGCGTGCCGATGGTGGTGGTGATTTTTCTCGCCTACTACGGCCTGCCATCCGCGCTGCACTTTTTCGCTACGCTGTTTAACGTTGAGGTGAATGCTCACTCCCTGCCTAACTGGGTGATTATCATCGTCGCGCTGAGCGCCTGCGTGGCCGCGTTTCAGGCGGAAGTGTGGAAAGGGGCGCTGAACTCGTTTGACAGCGGTCAGTCCGACGCCGCGCTGTCGCTGGGCTACAGCGGTGGCCAGCTGTTCCGGCGCGTGATGTTCCCTCAAATCATCGTGGCGGCGATCCCGGATCTGGCCAACGCCTTTATGGTGATCATGAAAGCGCTGTCGCTCGCTTTTGCTATCGAAGTGGTGGATATCTTTGCGCAGGCGCAGCTGACGGCGGCGCTGAACTTCTACTATCTCGAAGCGTTTCTGATTGCCGTGGTGTTTTATATGGTGATCGCCTGGGTGGTGACAAAGGTTGCCGATCTGATTGAAGCGCGGCTGCGCGTCAGGACCTGAGAGAAGAGGGCATTCGCCACGGGCGCCGGTTCCGGGACGGGCACCGGTTCCGTTCGCCACGGAGGCTGGCCGCCGGTTCCGTTCGCCGTCAGCGCCGGCAGCTGCCTCTGTCCCGGCACGGCGACCGGGCAGAGGACGCCTGGCCGCGCCCTCTGCACTCCCCGGCCCTGCGCCAGCCCCGCCCGCCGCTGCGCGGTTCCCTCGCTCACGCCCGCTTCCCGGGGACCGGCCGCCATTCGCTCCTGCTCACCGCGCCCTTTCGCCGACGTCCTGTCGGCTCATCCCGGAACCGCGCCCTCCCTCGGCGGACCCGGATGGCGCTTCCCCCGGCTGCTGCTTTTTTTCTCTCTATTATGTTTTTTTATGGCTGTGGGTTCTGTCCGCAGGTTCAGA
>NZ_MAYN01000007.1:213977-214207 GCF_001691555.1 Pantoea eucrina
TTCTCCAATAAGTGTCTTATGGCTGAAGGTTCTGTAGAGAAACTTCAGCGCACACCAAACCAAATTTAAAAAAAGAAACGAATAGTTTGCAGGCGGGGAGGGGGGCGCCATCCGCAGCGCCGGGCGCAGAGTGACGGCCAGGGCGAGCCGGCAGGACGCCGGCGAGAGTGCGGGGTGAGCAGGAGCGAATCCGCGCGGTCCGTTAAGGCCGGAGGGATGAGGCCGGGAAT
>NZ_MAYN01000007.1:214475-243412 GCF_001691555.1 Pantoea eucrina
CCCCGCGCTGCTAAGCGCATAGCCCCCGCGCTGCTCAGCGCTATTCTCTCTGCCCCGCGCTGCCGCGCCCCTCTCCAGCAGACAAAGCAAACTGAAAACCGGCCAATAATGCGCCATTACTCCTGCGGTTGGGACAATTTTCCGAAACTCGTCGGCTTTTCACCTGTTCTGTTTACAGGAAATTCAGGACAGGCAAAATAGCGTTTATTTTCTCACCATAATTGACTATGTCTGAAGAAGCCCTGCGTCAGCAGATCCAGAACCTGAAAAAACACAACGCGCGCCTGAAGCGTATTGCGCATGATGCGCGCAATAAACTCAGCGCCGCGCTGGATGGCACCGGACTCTGCCTGTGGCAGCTGGATATTCCCAGCGGCAAACTGGTGATTTTCAACCGGCGCTGGGGGGCAATGCTCGGCTTTCAGCCTAAGGAAACAAAAGCGCGCTTTGAGGCCTGGCGGGAATGTCTGCATCCGGAGGATGCCGATGAGGTGCTGCGGGCGTTTTACGATCATATCGAAGGGCGGGCGCCGTGGTATGAGGCGCTGCACCGCATGATTGGGAAAGATGGCAAAATCACCTGGGTGCTGGACCGCGGTCGCGTCAGCGACTGGGATGAGGCGGGTAATCCGCTGCGTGTGACCGGTACGCATATCGATATGACCAAAGAGAAAAATTATGAGGCCCAGCTTGCGCTGCTGGCGCATCACGATCCGCTGACCGGCCTGGCCAATCGCCATGCGCTCTCTGTTCAGTTTACGCAGATGCAGGCCGAAGGGCCGCTCTGCGTGGCGTTCATTGATCTGGACAACTTCAAGCACGTCAATGATACGCTCGGTCATCGCAGCGGTGATGAAGTGCTGATCCAGCTCAGCCAGCGAATGCTGGATTGTCTGCCGCCTGTGGTGCTGGCGGGCAGGCTCGGCGGTGATGAGTTTGTGCTGCTGATGCCGTTTCTGATCGAGTATCCCAAAGTGCGGCTTCTGGCGCAGGCCGTGCTGGAGGCAGCGCTGCAGCCGTTTGATGTGGACAACGGCCTCGCACAGATTGGCGCCTCAATCGGGGTGGCACCGGTACGGGCAAAAGAGAGTTTTGATGATGCGCTGAAGCGGGCCGATGAGGTGATGTATCAGGTGAAGCGCAACGGAAAGCAGGGCATCAGGCTTGCTGCCTCCGGGCAGGAGAGACGCGACATTTAATCATTAAACGCTTCCGCTGCGATCCCTGTCCGCTTAAAGCGTCTAAACTTGCCTGTGGATACTGTTACGGCGCCCTCCCGCCGGCAGTAAAACGGCCTGTTATCGACCACGCACGGAGAATGATATGAGCACCTTTCAGACTAAAGATGGCGTTACGCTCTGGTTTAAAGACTGGGGCAGCGGCCAGCCAGTGCTGTTCAGCCACGGCTGGCCGCTGGATGCAGATATGTGGGACAGCCAGCTTAACTTTCTGGCGGAGCGGGGCTATCGCGTTATCGCATTTGACCGTCGCGGTTTTGGCCGCTCAGAGCAGCCGTGGGAAGGGTACAACTATGATACCTTCGCTGATGATATCCATGATCTGATTGAACATCTTCAGCTGGAAGAGATTACGCTGGTAGGGTTTTCAATGGGCGGGGGCGATGTCACGCGCTACATTGGCCGCTACGGCAGCGCGAAAGTAAAATCGCTGGTGCTGCTGGGTGCCGTGACGCCGGTATTCGGCAGAAAAGCGGATCACCCGGAAGGGCCGGAACAGGCGGTATTTGATGATATCCGGGCGGGATTACGTCAGGACCGCGCACAATTCATCAGCGATTTTGCCACGCCGTTTTATGGCCTGAATGCCGGACAGCAGGTATCAGACGGGGTGCTGACCCAGACGCTCAATATTGCACTGCTCGCTTCGCTGAAAGGCACTATCGACTGCGTTACCGCGTTTGCAGAAACGGACTTCCGGGATGATATCGCTAAGGTCGATGTGCCCACGCTGGTGATCCACGGCAGCAACGATCAGGTCGTACCCTTTGAGGCGACGGGCAAGCTGGCGCATGAGATGATTAAAGATTCGCAGCTCAAAGTGTATGACAACGCACCGCACGGCTTTGCTGTCACCCATCAGGATCAGCTGAACGCCGATCTGCTCGCCTTTCTGCAGCAGCAGAAATAAAAAAAGGTCGCCTGCGGGCGACCTTCTTCTGAACGGCATGGCAGGACGTTAATCTGCCAGCAGATGACCATACATTGACAGCAGGCGACGCGTAACGCCGTTGGTCCAGCCGAAACCATCCTGCAGCGGATATTCACCACCGCCGCCCGGACGCGCCCGATCGCCACTGATATCATATTTCTCTACCAGCTTGTGATGCAGCGAATAGAAGTTTTTCACCGTGGTCAGCCAGTTCACCGCAATTTCTGTTGCCAGCGTCTCTTCGCCGTAATGATTCAAACCTACCACGGCCATCCACTGCAGCGGTGCCCAGGCGTTAGGCGCATCCCACTGCTCGCCGCTTTCAACCATAGACGTCAGCAGCCCGCCCTGTGTCAGCAGCAGCTGGCGCAGCGCAATCGCCTGCAAATGCGCCTGCTCAGGTGAGGCCAGGCCGAGGAACAGCGGCACGACTGCAGCTGCAGTAAATGCGCCAAACCGCTCATTGCGCCAGTCGTAATCGCGATAGACGCCTGCGGTGGTATCCCACAGATAACGGTTAATTGCCTGCTTGCGCGCATCCGCTTTTTTCTGCCACGCCAGTGCCGTCAGCTCTTCACCCCGGGCGTGCGATAGCGTCGAGATCATCAGTTCCAGTTTGTAGAGAAACGCATTGAGATCGACCGGGATAAACTGCGTAGTACGGATACTCGCCAGCCGCTGCGGATCGCGCAGCCAGCGCGAAGAGTAATCCCAGCCGGATGCAGCACCGGCGCGCAGATCGCGGTAAACCTCATTAGCCGGACGGCTCGACTTGCTGGCCGTCTCCACATCTTCCATCCAGGATTCATCACGCGGCGTATCACGATCGTCCCAGTAGCGGTTGAGCAGCGAGCCATCAGGCATGCGCACAACGTGACGATAAGCCTGATGCGGCATCAGCTCACCTGCACCATCCATCCAGAACTGATACTCTTTCATCAGCTGGTCAAGGTAGCGTTTTGCACCGCGAATGCCATCCTCTTCAAACAGCTCCACCATCAGAGCAAATACCGGTGGCTGCGAGCGGCTGAGATAGTAGGTGCGATTCCCGTTAGGAATATGACCGTAGTTATCAATCAGCCAGGCAAAGTTGTCCGCCATATGACGCAGCAGATCGTCACGTCCGGCATCCGCCAGCCCCAGCATGCTGAAATAGGAGTCCCAGTAGTAGGTTTCACCAAAGCGGCCACCGGGCACGACATACGGTTTGGGCAGCGGCAGCAGTGAAGAGTGCGGCATATGCTGCTGAGGCATTTTAGTCAGCACCGGCCACAAATCATCGATATGCTCTGTCAGCGTTTTATCCGGATTAGAGACATAAAAGCTCTCATTTACCTGCGGCAGATAAAAATGTTCATGAATGAACTTTTCCAGATCGAGATCGCCTGCGCGCTTACGACGACGATAGCGGATAAGAATATCCAGCGGATCGAATTTAGGCGCGCAGTCAGGAAACGTTTTGCTGTCAGCAAAAATATGCGATGTCTGAACATGCTCAAACATTTCCAGATAGCGATCGGCAGGTGTCAGCGCATCCGGTGCCGGCAGTCCCTGAATCAGCTCAGGTTCTGGCTCCGAATCTTCTGCGCCTTCACGTACAAACTCATGAGGATCGTATTGATACTCCAGATCAGCATGGGCTTCGTGTTCCCCGAACACATGGCGTGGCTGGTGGTTAGTATTAATAACGGCCTCCTGAAATTCCTGGTTGCTCAAAAGACAAATTATAGAGGGTTCGCGGTGGCAGACAACAATGCGAAATATCTATGAACGTAATAAATATTGTCGATGGATCGCCATTTTTACCTTTTTTGCAATATTAACAACGGCCTGTATTTAAAGATATTTAAGGTGTTTCTTAAATATACCTTCAGAAAGTGCACCGGATTAATCTGCAAATAAGAAAATCGCCAATTTCATGCGCCGCTTGCTCGTTTTTCTTGATCAATTTATGCGATTTTTTTCCGCTTCCGGCAGTAAAATAGCGATGCTTTAGCCGTCCGGATGCCTGTGCGTCTGTGAGCTGTCAAAACAAGTCGCGGCGGGAGATGCTGTACAACATGAGCAAAGGGTGAGAACAGTCGTTATTAATTACCTTTCGTTATAACAGGATTTTTTTTAATTTTAATTTAACTAAAAATCTGGCGTGCAATAATTTTTACACTGCGCTGGTGCCTACATCAGACTGCCGTTTTGGTTGTTACCTTAATTAACAATTAAATGAACTGCTTAAACAAGTATTGCCTTTTTTAACCGCTAATATTAATAACAACATTGTCACAATAGAGCAGGATAATTAACCTTAACTCAGTGATTTTAAACAGATAGTTTCTCGCAAAAACAATGATCTTAATCAAGATTTACTGGTATAGTTTTATTCACCCCTTCTTTTCCGTTTGTTCCTGCCGGGTTCCTTACATTTGGCGGGAATCGATGACGGCGTAGCAGAAATTATTCTGCACGCCATCTTTGTTAATAATAAGTAAAAATTCCGCGTAATTTTGTGGCAATGAGGTAAGCAATGTTTGGATTAGATGCTTTTCATCTGGCCAGGATACAGTTCGCGTTTACTGTCTCCTTCCATATTATCTTCCCGGCCATCACTATCGGGCTTGCCAGCTTTCTGGCGGTGCTTGAGGGGATGTGGCTGAAAACCCGTAATGAAACCTACCGCGATCTCTATCACTTCTGGTCGAAAGTGTTTGCGGTGAACTTCGGCATGGGGGTGGTCTCGGGTCTGGTTATGGCCTATCAGTTTGGGACCAACTGGAGCGGGTTCTCACAGTTTGCCGGGAGTATTACCGGTCCGCTGCTGACCTACGAGGTGCTGACTGCCTTCTTCCTTGAGGCGGGCTTCCTCGGCGTGATGCTGTTTGGCTGGAACCGCGTCGGACCGGGCCTGCACTTCTTCGCCACCTGTATGGTCGCGTTGGGTACGCTGATCTCCACGTTCTGGATCCTGGCATCAAACAGCTGGATGCATACGCCGCAGGGCTACATCATCCAGAATGGCATTGTGGTGCCGGAAGACTGGTTCAAAATTGTCTTTAACCCCTCATTCCCTTATCGCCTGTTCCATATGTCGGTTGCGGCATTCCTCGCCAGCGCCTTCTTTGTGGGCGCGTCCGGGGCATGGCATCTGCTGCGCGGCAATGACAATCCGGCAATCCGCAAGATGTTCTCCATGGCGCTGTGGATGGCGCTGATTGTTGCTCCGATTCAGGCGATGATTGGCGATGCGCACGGTTTGAATACGCTGGAGCATCAGCCGGCAAAAATTGCCGCCATTGAAGGACACTGGGAAAACCCGCCGGGTGAAGCCACGCCGCTGATCCTGTTTGGTATTCCGGATATGGAAGAGGAGCGTACAAAATATGCGCTGGAAATCCCTTATCTCGGCAGCCTGATCCTGACGCACAGTCTTGATAAACAGGTTCCGGCACTGAAAACCTTCCCGAAAGAAGATCGGCCTAATTCGCTGGTGATCTTCTGGTCGTTCCGCGTCATGGTGGCGATGGGGCTGCTGATGATCACGCTCGGCGTGTTCAGCCTGTGGCTGCGCTATAAACAGCGTCTCTACAGCTCACGGCCGTTCCTGTGGTTTGCGCTGCTGATGGGACCCTCGGGCCTGATCGCGATTCTTGCTGGCTGGTTCACCACTGAAATCGGACGTCAGCCGTGGGTGGTTTACGGCGTGCAGCGCACAATTGATGCGGTCTCAGCACACGGCGACCTGCATATGAGTATCAGCCTGCTGGCCTTTATCCTGGTCTACTCCTCAGTGTTTGGCGTGGGCTATGTCTATATGATGCGCCTGATCAAAAAAGGTCCGCACACCGGTGAAGGGAAAGATGTCCGTCACGGTGGTCCGGGTCAGGATAAGACGCCAGCGCGCCCGCTCTCTGCTGCACATGAGAGCCTGGATGCTTCGCAGGAGGGTAAATAAATGATCGATTTTTCCGTTATCTGGTTCGCCATCATCGTCTTTGCGACGCTGATGTATATCGTGATGGATGGCTTCGACCTGGGCATCGGTATTCTGTTTCCGTTTAACAAAGATGCCGTTGAGCGCGACATGATGGTGAACACCGTGGCGCCGGTCTGGGATGGTAATGAAACCTGGCTGGTGCTGGGTGGCGCAGGGCTGTATGGCGCCTTTCCGCTCGCCTATGCGGTGATTGCTGACGCACTGGCTATCCCGCTGACGGCAATGCTGATCGGCCTGATTTTCCGCGGTGTGGCGTTTGAGTTTCGCTTCAAGGCGACCGAAGAGCATCGTGCATTCTGGGATAAATCGTTTATTGCCGGCTCGCTGCTGGCGACCTTCAGCCAGGGCGTGGCGGTGGGTGCGATGATCAACGGTTTCCCGGTTAAGGGACGTGAGTTTGCCGGTTCAGCTCTGGACTGGCTGGCCCCGTTCCCGCTGTTCTGCGGCGTGGGTCTGGTGGTGGCCTATGCGCTGCTGGGCTGCACCTGGCTTATCATGAAAACCGAAAACGAACTGCACCGTAAAATGTCTGCGCTGGCTACGCCGCTGGTGATTGCGCTGCTGGTGATCGTCGGCATTATCAGCCTGTGGACACCGTTTGCTCATGAAGCGATATCGCAGCGCTGGTTTACCCGGCCAAACCTGTTCTGGTTCCTGCCGGTTCCGGTACTGGTTCTGCTCTGCTCGTGGGGCATTATGCGCGCCATCAAACGCGAGGCGCACTACTCGCCGTTCCTGCTGACGCTGGCGCTGATTTTCCTCGGCTTCTCTGGCCTGGGCATTAGCGTCTGGCCGAACATTATTCCGCCGTCCGTAACCATCTGGGAAGCCGCATCGCCACCGCAGAGCCAGGCCTTTATGCTGGTTGGTAGCCTGCTGATTATTCCGATGATCCTGGGCTACACCTTCTGGAGCTACTATGTGTTCCGCGGAAAAATCAAAGCTGATGCAGGATACCATTGAGATGCAAACGGAGGTCAGCAACATGAAACAGCACACTGAACACAAAGCGCCGCTCTGGAAACGGGTGATGTGGCTGGTGATCATCTATGGTGCAAGCGTGCTGGCACTTGGCGTGGTGGCATCTCTGTTTCGTATGATGATGACCGCGGCAGGTATGCGCTCGCATTAATATCTGGCTGTCACAGAGCGGCACGGTACAGCGTGCCGCTCGCATTACATCAAAAAAAGTTAGTAACCTAAGCAATTAGTGCGCCGCCCTGACCGGATCCTTTACTCTTCCTTACGTTTGTTAGGCGATTTTGTTATATTTATGTGACAAATAACGCATTAATACGCGCTTTCCTGACTCATTCAATTAGAACCATGCTTAGTCTGAACCTGAAAAAGCAGTATATCTCTGACCTGGTTGACTGGATTGAAGCCAACCTGACAGATGAGCTTAATATCGATCTTATCACCCTGAAATCAGGCTATTCCAAATGGCATATGCAGCGTATGTTCAAGGAGATGACCGGCCAGACGCTGGCCTCCTATACGCGCAAGCGCCGCCTGACCTTATCTGCTATGGCGCTTCGCTTAACCAGCATGCCGCTGATCGACATCGCCGTGCGTTTTGGCTTCGACAATCAGCAAAATTTCACCCGCGTGTTCAAAAGCCATTTTTCGCTGACGCCTGGCGCTTATCGGCGTATTCCGGAAATGCGCATGAAAGCATTTCACAGCCGTATTTCTGCGCCGCGTCCGTGGGTCAAAACACGGCTGGCCGAAAAGCCGGAAATTCGTCTGAGCGGGGAAGTGGTGGAGTGGGAGTGCCGCTTTGGTGAATATATTGACCATCATAATCATATCGTGGCGCAGTATACACGCGACTTCATCGCCTTTGCCGGCCAGCACGCCACGCGCGGCTGGCTCGGTTTCCAGTTCAGTCCGGGCGTCAGCTCGCTCGATCAGCAGCATATCAGTCTGTTTCAGGCGCTCGAGAGTGAACACGCTGCTGTTTTACCGCAGCACGTGCAGAACTGGACCGGCGAGAGCGGGCTCTATGCAGAGATCGACTGGCATGGCGCACCGGAAGAGATCAACGCCTTTACCGCTGAGATTTATTACAACCATCTGCCGGCACTCGGTGTGGCGCGCCGGCCCGGTAAAGATCTGCTCAGGCTCGATTTGAAATACAGTACGCCACAATTGCTTCAGGGCACCTTTCATATTCCGGTTGCACTGGAATAAACAGCAAATTGTGCGGTGAAATGTGACAAACCGCACAATTTTATAAACCCTGCGCCGGTAGCGGCGTAAAATTCTGCTCCGAAGCCCGGGCTGCCGCGTTACGCGCGGGTAGCACAGCATCAGGCTGGATAACGCTCTGCATTCCCGATCCGCTCCGGATCTTTAAATGAAACCCTAAATTATCATGCGACTTTTACCGGTGTTACTTTCCGCGATGCTTGCCGTTTTTTCCTCGCTGGCACACGCACAGATGGCTGAACCCTTTTCGCCCCCCGATGGCCTGCATCCGCACCAGCAGCGCTGCGCTCAGCAGGAAATTGTGGGTGATAATGCATTGCCTCAGTATGAAAACAGTGAGAATGCTCCACTCTGCTGCAGCGATCTGCACGTCTGACATCTTCCGCCCGTCGTTCTCTGCTGAAGCGGCAACCGCATTTTTCGACATTGTGTCCGGGCGCGGTCACCGCTATCGTTTCGCCACGTAATGAGAATTATTTACATTAAATAAGCGTGGCGGCGCGAGCAGAGCGTGTTTCAGCCGCTGCCGGGAGAAGTGAAGTGTCACAGAAAAACAGTCGTGCACCACAGCGCGTGCGTAATGAACTGCGCTTTCGTCATCTGACGGTAGCCAGCAAAATCCAGGTCGCCGGCGTGTTCTGGCGCATTGTGTTTACCGGAGCCGATCTGGCAGGCTTCCATTCACCCTCGTTTGACGATCATATCAAACTGTTTTTTCCGCCCGAACCGGGCTGTGACTTCGCACTGCCGCAGATGGGAGAAGAGGGCATTATCTGGCCTGAGGGCGTTCGCCCCGCCGCGCGCGACTACACGCCGCTGGCGTTTAACGGTATTGATTCGCTGACGCTGGATTTCTATATGCATGATGATGGCGTGGCGAGTGGCTGGGCAGCGGCGGCTAAGCCTGGCGATCGGATTGCGATGGGCGGACCGCGCGGTTCCTGCATCATGCCGGCGGATTACGCCTGTCAGGTGTATGTCTGCGATGAAACCGGCCTGCCTGCTTTTAAGCGGCGTTACGCCGGGCTGCAGGCGCAGCGCGTTCATCTGATGGCGTTTACGGATGCCGCTACCGGACACAGCTATCTGGGAGAGATGGAAGGGGTGACCGCTCACTGGCTGGGCAGCAACCGTATGGCAACTACCACGCCGGCGCAGCTGACAGCCGAACTGGCCGCCATCGATTTTACCGGGGGTGACTATTTTGTCTGGCTGACCGGGGAAGGAAACGCAGTGAAGCAGCTCAGCGACTATTTTACGCAGCAGCGCGGCGTGCATACGGATTTCATTCGCGCTGTCGCCTACTGGCATCAGAAATCACCTGAGAAGTAAGCCACGGCAGACGCATCGCCTGCCGGCAGACAGGGACGCGCTAACGCCGCCTGTCTGCATGGCCCAGCGAGCGATCCGGCCAGCAGTAGTCGCGTACGCGCTGTTTTAGCGTAACCGCATCCGGAAAGCCGCCGTCGCGTTTGCGCTCCCAGATAACCTGACCATCCACGCTAATCTCGAAGACGCCGCCGGTGCCGGGCTGCAGCGTGACCGCGCTGAGATCGTCGCTGAAGGTCTGCAGCAGCTCCTGAGCCATCCACGCTGAACGCAGCATCCAGTTGCACTGGGTGCAGTAGTGCAGGGTAATCGCGGGCTTAGACATCGTTAACTCCCTGACGGCAATCCACTATCAGCCGGCCGCGCACGTTGCCCGCCAGCAGCTGTTCGGCACCCGCCTGCGCTTCGCTTAGCGGGATGATGCGGGTTATCTGCTGCAGCAGCGCGCTGTCGGCCTGTTCTGCCAGTCGCTGCCATACCTGCTGACGCAGCGGCTGCGGACACATAACGCTATCGATTCCGGCCAGCGTGACGCCGCGCAGAATAAACGGTGCCACGCTGCCCGGCAGATCCAGCCCCTGCGCCATTCCGCACGCGGCTACCACACCGTCGCGGCGCATCCCTGCCAGCACGTTGGCCAGCGTGTGGCTGCCCACGGTATCAATGGCGGCGGCCCAGCGCTCTTTTGCCAGCGGTTTACCCGGTTCGCTGAGTTCAGCACGATCGATTACCGCCGTGGCGCCCAGCGTATTGCACAGGTAGTCGCGCTCAGCCGCGCGTCCGCTGGCGGCGACCACTTCATATCCCTGGCGTGCCAGCAGGCTCACCGCAAAACTGCCCACGCCGCCGCTGGCGCCTGTCACCAGCACCGGGCCGTGCTGCGGGGTGATGCCCTGTTTTTCCAGCGCCATCACACAGAGCATTGCGGTGAATCCGGCCGTGCCTATCGCCATTGTCTGCTGCGGGCTCAGCGCATCCGGTACGCTGACCAGCCAGTCGCCTGAGACGCTGGCTTTCTGCGCCAGTCCGCCCCAGTGCTTTTCACCCACGCCCCAGCCGGTCAGCAGCGCCAGATCGTTCTGCTGCCAGGCCGGATGGCGGCTGTGGGTAACACGGCCAACAAAGTCGATGCCTGGTACCATAGGAAACTGGCGTACGACAGGCCCTTTATTACAGATGGCGAGCGCATCTTTGTAATTCAGTGTGGAGTAGCTGATATCAAGAATAACATCTTGATCGGGAAGCTGTTGCTCGGAGAGATCCTGCAGAGAGGTGCGGTACCCCTGCGTATCATTTTCAATGACTAATGCTTTGAACATGCCGCCTCCGGCGATGGGAAGTGTGTAGCCAATAGTACCCCTGATTGTGAGCAGCAGCAAAAAATGCCATTATCGCGACCGGCGGGTGCCCTGCACCGGTCACGCTGTTCCTTCCTGTGCCACTGGCACCCACTCATCCTGTTATGCCGGGGATTTGAGTTATGAACCCATTGAAAATTGCCGCCAGCGTGGCGATTGCACCAGGCCTGAGCCTGAATACCACCCGCGATGTTGTGACGCTCGACGCTACTGACTTTACCGACGTTGCCGCGGTTGTGCTCTCGCTGGCGGATACGCGCAGCGGCGTACTGATGCTGCTGCGTCAGACCGGATTTAATCTGCCGGTGTTTGTGGCTAACGCGTTTGATACCGCGGTGCTGGATCTGCCTGGCGTAACCGGCGAAATCAACGGCGCTCCTGAAGAGTGGCAGGCGCTGGAGCAGGCTGCGCGGGAGTATGAAGCGGCTCTGCTGCCGCCTTTCTTTGATACCCTGACGCGCTACGTCGATATGCAGAACAGCACCTTTGCCTGCCCGGGCCATCAGGGCGGCGCGTTTTTCCGTCGTCATCCCGCCGGACGGCAGTTTTATGACTTTTATGGTGAAAACCTGTTCCGCTCTGATATGTGTAATGCAGACGTCCGGCTGGGCGATCTGCTGATCCATGAAGGCTCGGCAAAGGACGCGCAAAAGTTTGCTGCCCGCGTCTTTAACGCCGACAAAACCTATTTTGTGCTGAACGGGACATCAAGCGCCAATAAAGTCGTCACCAATGCGCTGCTGACGCGCGGTGATCTGGTTCTGTTCGATCGCAACAACCATAAATCCAATCATCACGGCGCGCTGCTGCAGGCGGGTGCCACACCGGTCTATCTGGAGGCGGCGCGTAATCCGTTTGGCCTGATTGGCGGCATCGACGCGCACTGTTTTGATGAGGATTACCTGCGGGCAGAGATCGCACAGGTTGCCCCCGATCGCGCCCGCCAGGCGCGGCCATTCCGGCTGGCGATTATCCAGCTCGGCACCTATGACGGGACGGTGTATAACGCGCGTCAGGTGGTGGACCGCATCGGCCATCTGTGTGACTACATTCTGTTTGACTCCGCGTGGCTCGGCTATGAGCAGTTTATTCCGCTGATGGCGGCGGGTTCACCGCTGACGCTGACCCTGACGGAAGAGGATCCGGGAATTTTTGTCACCCAGTCGGTGCACAAACAGCTGGCGGGCTTTTCCCAGACCTCGCAGATCCATAAAAAGGATAATCATATCCGTGGTCAGCGGCGCTTTTGTCCGCACAAGCGGCTGAACAATGCGTTTATGCTGCACGCTTCAACCAGCCCGTTTTATCCGCTGTTTGCTGCGCTGGATATCAACGCGCGTATGCACCAGGGCGAGGCGGGGCGCAGCCTGTGGCACGACTGCGTCATACAGGGCATTGAGGCGCGTAAAGCGATCCTGCAGCGCTGCACCCTGATCAAACCGTTTCTGCCTGCTCAGGTACATGGCGCGCCGTGGCAGCAGGCAGACAGTGCCGCTATCGCCCGCGATCCGGCTTACTTCAGCTTTGAACCCGACGCGGAGTGGCACGGCTTCAGCGGCTATGCGCCAGGTCAGTATCAGATTGACCCCTGTAAGCTGCTGCTCACTACACCGGGTATCGACGCAGGCAGCGGCGCATACAGCGACTTTGGCATTCCGGCTACCATACTGGCGAACTATCTGCGTGAAAACGGCATTGTGCCGGAGAAGTGCGATCTGAACTCCATTCTGTTCCTGCTGACGCCGGCAGAGAGTGCGGAGAAGATGTCGCATCTGGTGGCGATGCTGGAGCAGTTTGAACAGCAGGTGCGCGAAGATGCGCCGCTGGCGGAAGTGCTGCCGAGCCTGTATCGCAAGCATGCGGAGCGCTATCGCGGCTATACGCTGCGCCGCCTCTGTCAGGAGATGCACGATCTCTACGTCAGTTTTGCCGTTAAAGATCTGCAGAAAGCGATGTTCCGCGCTGACTGTTTCCCGCCGGTAGCGGTCAATCCGCAGGATGCACATCAGGCTTATATCCGTGGTGACGTGGAACTGGTGCCGGTCGCGGAAGCGGAAGGACGCATCGCGGCGGAAGGCGCCTTACCTTATCCTCCGGGCGTGCTGTGTGTCGTGCCTGGCGAGGTGTGGGGCGGGGCGGTACAGCGCTACTTCCTGGCGCTGGAAGCGGGGATCAACCAGCTGCCGGGCTTTTCACCGGAGCTGCAGGGTGTTTATATTGCGGAAGAGAGCAGCGGCTATAAGCGGCTGGTGGCGAATATGCTGGCGTAAGCGTATCGCGCCCTGACCCAATCGGGCAGGGCGCGACGATCCGGCACTTAATAGCGGTGATAGCTGCGCTGCGCCTGGTTAACTTTGTAGAGATAACGGCGCGACTCGGCGGAGGGATGACTGGTGGTCAGCGTCTGATAGACATCGGCTGGCGACATGCCGTTGATCCGCGAGAATGCACGATCTTTATCGCTGGAGAAGACGCGCAGTACGCTGCCGGCTCCCCCGTTATACGCGGTGATCACCGCATAACGGCGCGACGTGGGATCCTGAATGCCGCCCAGATAGCTTTTCTGCAGCAGCGACAGATAAGCCGTACCGGCATCGATGTTGTTTTCCGGGTCCAGCAGATAACTGCGGCTCGGCTTGCCCCATTTACCTTTCATGCGGAAGACATCAACGCCGGCAGTATGCTGCACCACCTGCATCAGCCCCAGCGCATCAGCGTGGCTGACCGCATAGGGGTTAAAGCTCGACTCAGTCTGCATAATCGCCAGAATCAGTGAGGCATCGACACCATACTGCTCAGCAGATTTGCGTACCATCGGCAGATATTTATGCGCACGCTTGTCGAGATGGTTTGGCACCATAGGAATGGTTACCGACCAGATCACATGCAGCCCGGCGGTGCGTTTTTGCAGTTTATTCTGGATCAGGTAGTCCGCAAAGCTGGCGGCGCGCCCCTGCCAGCGAATGGGCTGACCGGTATTATCCAGCACCTGGCCATACAGCAGCGGCTCTTTACTGATCTTAATATCGTTGGCGTCAGAGTAGAGATCGACATTACCCGGATCGTCGCCGATCAGCAGGGTGGTGACGATCGCCTGACGCAGACTGGCCATGGGATCGGTACCGGAGATGGTCTCAATCGTGATACTACCTTTGTCGAAGTTAATGTGACTGCGGGTGTAGTAGCTGTCACTGTACTTCACATAATCTTTCGGCCCGGCGATGAGGACTTCATTAATGCCCCAGATATTTTCAATATTGGCGGCAAACTGCCCCATCAGAATGTCAAAGCCGTTGGTATCTTTCACCCACTCTTCGTGATACTGCGATTTTTTTTGTCCGGAGCAGGAGATCAATAGCGGCGCGATCGCCAGCAGGGCTATCAGTTTTTTATTCATCGTGAATCTGTGCCTGACTCAAAAAAGCGGGCCTCAAAGGAAGGCCCGGAACGGTTATTTTTCTGGCGGGGTAAAACCTTCGATATGCACATCTTTGCCTTCAAACAGGAAATTGACCATCTCCTTTTCCAGCACTTTGCGATCTTCCGGATTCATCATGTTGAGCTTTTTCTCGTTGATCAACATGGTCTGTTTCGACATCCACTGCTGCCAGGCTTCTTTAGAAATCTCATTATAGATGCGCTTGCCCAGCTCACCGGGATAGAGCTGAAAATCCTGGCCCTCAGCGTCACGCTGCAGATAGGTACAAAAAATAGTGCGGCTCATTACTCTTCCTCTTTAATCGCGCGCGATGACAGTGACAGTTGCTGCGGATGGCGTAATTCATGCAGTAAACGCTCTACCGGGGCAGCAAGGCCCACTGACGGTGGTTGCGCTAAGTTATACCAGAGACCGCCAGCTTCATCCATCAGCGACCCGGCGGATGGCCCTGCCAGCCACATAGGCACAATATCCAGATGGAAATGGCTGAAGGTATGGCGAAATGCGGTGAGCGGCTGCGGATCGCCGGTGATACCGTGCTGTGTCAGCCACTCCCGCAGTGCATCCTCGCTGGAAAACTGGGGAAAGCAGTAAAGACCGCCCCACAATCCCACAGGCGGACGCTGCGCCAGCCAGACGTTATCGCCATCCTGCATCAGCAAAAACCAGCCGCTGCGTACCGGCAGAGTGACTTTGGGCTTTTTGCCCGGATAGTCAGCCCAGCTCTGGCTGGCATACGCTTCACAGCCGCTATTAAGCGGGCAGATTTCACACTTTGGTCGCGAGCGGGTGCAGACCAGCGCGCCGAGATCCATCATCGCCTGATTAAACTGGCTGACACCCTGCGCTGGCGTCACTGCTTCGCTAATCTGCCACAGCTGCTTTTCGACCTCTTTTTTGCCAGGCCAGCCACCGATTGCGTAACAGCGCGCCAGCACGCGTTTGACGTTGCCATCCAGAATCGGAAAATGCAGGCCAAGCGACAGTGAAAGGATCGCCCCGGCGGTCGAGCGACCCACGCCCGGCAGAGCAGCAATTGCCGTGAAGTCCGGCGGGAACTCACTGCCGTGCTGATCCACGACCTGTTTAGCCGCTTTATGCAGGTTGCGCGCCCGCGCATAGTAGCCGAGGCCGGTCCAGAGATGCAGCACTTCATCCAGCGGCGCGGCAGCAAGATCGCGCACGGTGGGAAAACGTGCCATAAAACGGTCAAAATAGGGGATTACCGTGGCAACCTGCGTCTGCTGCAGCATGACCTCTGAAAGCCACACTTTGTAGGGCGTCTTTTCCAGCTGCCACGGCAGCGTTTTACGGCCAAAGCGGTCATACCACTTCAGCACCTGTTGCGCGAATTGCGACGCCTGCATCATATGAAGGAAATTTTCCGTGTTTACTCTACAATCAGGCAGGAATTGCAGCACAGAGCGTCAGGGGTGTAAACCGGAAGATTGCAAAGGCTTGCTTCTGACCTTTAACTTTGCATAATGCCCGTTTCCCCGAACAGGCTAACCAGCAGGCTTCAACATGATAAATGACGTCATCACTCCGGAATTTGATGAAAACGGGCGGCCACTGCGCCGTATCCGCAGCTTCGTACGCCGCCAGGGGCGGTTAACGAAAGGTCAACAGCTCGCGCTGGATCAATACTGGCCGGTGATGGGCGTGGAGTATCAGCCCGCGCCGCTGGACATGACCGCGCTGTTCGGGCGCGACGCACCGCTGGTGCTGGAGATCGGTTTTGGTATGGGCGCCTCACTGGTGACCATGGCGCAAAACAACCCGCAGCAGAATTTCCTGGGCATTGAAGTGCATGCGCCAGGCGTGGGTGCCTGCCTGGCATCGGCAAAAGAAGCGGGCGTAGAGAATCTGCGGGTCATGTGTCATGACGCGGTAGAAGTGCTGGAGCATATGATCCCGGATAACTCCCTGCGCATGGTGCAGCTTTTCTTCCCCGATCCGTGGCATAAAGCGCGTCACAATAAACGTCGTATTGTGCAGGCGCCGTTTGCTGAGCTGGTTCAGCGCAAGCTGAAGCTCGGCGGCGTATTCCATATGGCCACCGACTGGGAAGATTACGCTACTCATATGCTGGAAGTCATGAACAGCGTGGCGGGTTACGTTAATCAGTCAGCCACCCAGGATTACGTGCCGCGTCCTGAGACGCGTCCGTTGACTAAATTTGAGCAGCGCGGGCAGCGACTGGGCCATGGCGTGTGGGATTTGATGTTTGAGAGGGTAAAATAATGGCCGTACAGCGTAGTCGTCGTTTACGTAAGAAACTGCATATTGATGAGTTTCAGGAGCTGGGTTTCTCCGTAGCATGGCGTTTTGCCGACGGAACCACTGAAGAGCAGATTGATGCCACGCTGGATCAGTTTATCACTGAGGTGATCGATCCAAACGGTCTGGCCTATGACGGCAGCGGCTATCTGGTGTGGGAAGGTCTGGTCTGCATGCAGCAGACCGGAAAGTGCACCGATGAGCACCGTGAGCAGGTGCGCAAGTGGCTGGAAGGGCGTGAATTGTCTGATATCCAGATAACGGAACTCTTCGACGTCTGGTGGGACTAAGCTGTAGTGCGACATGCGGGTGCGCATTTCTGCGCACCCTGTACTGCACTGCGCCAGGGGCGCATTAATGCGCCCCCTGTGATGTAATGCGCCCCCTGCGATGTAATGTGCCGCCGGGTCGCCATTGGAACATCGCGCCGGCACGCAAAACCTGTAGGGGCGCCATTAATGGCGCCCGTTGAAACACTGCACCAGGGGCGTATTAATGCGCCCCCTGTGATGTAATGTGCCGCAGGGTCACCATTCATGGCGACCGCGCCATTGACCGCACAATACTCACCCCGCACAGCATATTCAGGAGATTTCATGATTCGTAAGGCTCTTTTTGCTGCGCTGCTGGTGACCGCCGCGCAGGCACACGCTGACTACCAGTGCAGCGTTAACCCGCAGGATGATGTGGTGATCACCGCGCAAAGCGTTCAGGTTGTCGGCAGCAACGGCAATCTCACGATGACTCCCCAGGGTGATGTCACCTTTAACGGCAAAGCAGTCAGCGTTGATAATGCGGCACGTCAGCAGGCGATTGATTACCAGAATGCACTGCGTCGTGATTTACCGTGGGTCAACAGCGGCGCAAAAACGCGCCTTGAGCGCGGACGCGCCGCACTGGATAACGTGATCGTTGAGAAGCTGGGCAGCGACAGCAACGTACGCAACCGCCTGACCACGCTGGATGGCCAGCTGAAACAGCAAATGAACCGCATCATTGAGCAGCGCCAGGATGGCCTGACGTTTCACCATCAGGCGATAAACCAGGTGCGTGCTGACGGGCAGAAGCTGGTACAGAGCACGCTGGGTGGCGTACTGCAGGATAGCCTGAATGAGATGGGCACGCAGCAGGCGACCAGCGGTGGTAATCCGCTGCAGGCGCTGATGGGCAACCTGGGGGGGCTGCAGCAGTCGATTCAGACGGAGTGGAATAACCAGGAGCGGGATTTCCAGAACTTTGGTCATGAGGTCTGTAACCGGGTCATCGCGCTGGAAAATCAGCGTAAAACGCTGGTGAAAAGTATTAACAAGTAAAGAAAGAGCGGCCACCGGGCCGCTCTGATTACATAAACAGTTCCAGCAACGAGTTCAGAAAGAGTTTGCCCTTCTCCGTGATCTGCCACTCGCTGGCGCTCTCTGTGACATAGCCTGCGGCGATAGCCTGATCCATTTGCGGACGGATCGCCTGCTCATCCAGCCCGGTATAGCGCTGAAACTCCGTGCGCGGTGCCGCTTCCAGCAGCCGGAACCGGTTCATAAAGAACTCAAACGGCTTATCTTCGTTTGCCACCTCATGCTGTTTATCAAGGTAGTTGCCCTTCATAAAGCCACGCGGGTGTCGGGTTTTTACCGTCCGCACAATGCGACCATCAGGCTGCGTCAGCTTGCCGTGTGCACCGCAGCCGATACCGAGGTAATCTCCGAAGCGCCAGTAGTTGAGGTTGTGCTCACAGCGATAGCCCGGTTTCGCGTAGGCTGACGTTTCATACTGCTGATAGCCGGCAGCCGTCAGCAGCTGGTGTCCCTGCTCGTAGATATCCCACAGCGCATCATCATCCGGCAGCTGCGGCGGTCGGGAACCAAACAGCGTGTTCGGCTCAATGGTCAGCTGATACCAGGAGAGGTGCGGCGGGTTAAGCGCAATCGCCTGCCGGAGATCGTCCAGCGCCTCTTCCAGCGACTGGTCGGGCAGACCATGCATCAGGTCCAGATTAAAACTGCGCAGCCCAAGCGCGGCGGCCAGTTCGGCGGCGCGCTTCGCCTCCTGCGGGCCATGAATACGCCCCAGCCGCTCCAGCTTCTGCGGGCTAAAGCTCTGCACGCCGATGGAGATGCGATTGATCCCCGCGGCCTGATAGCCGCTGAAGCGATCGGCTTCTACCGTGCCGGGGTTCGCTTCCATAGTGATTTCCGCATCAGCCGCCAGCGGCAGGCGTGCCCGCACGCCATCCATCAGCGTCTGCATCGCGTGACTGCTCAGCAGGCTTGGCGTGCCCCCGCCGATAAAGATCGTGCGCACCTCCCGTCCGGCGGTCAGAGGCAGATCCTGCTCAAGGTCCTGCAACAGATGCTGCACATACTCCAGATGCGGGACTTCACCTTTCAGTGCGTGCGAGTTGAAGTCGCAGTAGGGGCACTTCTGTACGCACCACGGAATATGGATGTAGAGGCTCAGCGGCGGTAACTCAGCCATTGCGCATCGCATCCAGCAGCAGCGTTAACGCTTTACCCCGGTGAGAGACGGCGCGCTTCTCCTCTTTGCTCAGTTCAGCCGCGGTTTTACCCAGTGCCGGCACAAAGAAGATAGGATCGTAGCCAAAGCCGCCTTCACCGGCCGCCGTACGGGTAATTTCGCCCGCCCAGCTGCCGTGGAAGACCAGCGGCACCGGGTCAGCGGCGTGACGCACATAGACCAGTACACAGTGGAACTGTGCCTGACGCGCGCCATCCGGCACACTCTCCAGCGCCAGCAGCAGTTTCTCCAGATTTTGCTGGTCGCTGGCCTCTGCGCCAGCATAGCGGGCGGAGTAGATGCCCGGCGCGCCGCCCAGCGCATCCACGGCCAGACCGGAATCATCCGCGATAGCCGGCAGGCCGGTTATCTGTGCCGCATGACGCGCTTTCAGCAGCGCATTTTCAATGAACGTCAGACCCGTCTCTTCGGCTGAGTCCACGCCGAGTTCAGTCTGCGCCACGATATCCAGGCCAAAATCAGCGAGCAGGCCGGCCAGTTCGCGAACCTTGCCGGGATTACCGGTTGCGAGAACAACTTTTTGCATAACAGTTCCAGATTAACAAATTACAGCAGATACCAGAGACCCGGGAACAGGTCCATGCCAAGGAAATTCAGCGCGTAGAGCACCAGAATCACAATCATGGCGGAGAAGTCGATACCGCCCATAGCGGGCAGCATACGGCGGATAGGTGCCATCAGCGGCTCGGTAAGCTGTACCAGCACATAATCCAGCGGGCCGCGCCCCTGACTGATCCAGCTCATCAGCGAGCGAATGATAATGACCCAGAACACCAGATTACCGGCTGACTTCAGCAGCGACAGCAGCCCCACCAGCAGATTCGTAGGATCAACCGAGAAGGCGCCAACCTGAATCAGCAGCAGAATCGGATACTTCAGCGTGGTCAGCACAAACGCCAGCAGCAGCGAGGCGGTATCGATGGGGCCGATAGCGGGCAGCACGCGGCGCAGCGGTTTGATCACCGGCTGCGTAATCTTCACCACAAACTGCGCCAGCGGGTTGTAAAAATCGCAGCGCGACCACTGCATCCAGATACGCAGCAGCAGTACCATGACGTAGAGATCGATCAGCGTTTTGACTAAAAACGTCAGTGTTAACATGGAGTTCCTCAGTTATTGTTGTGAAGGTCGCGCATAATCCCGCGCGCCAAACAGAGCGGTGCCAATTCTTACCATGGTGCTGCCTGCCGCGATCGCCGCTTCCATATCGTCGCTCATGCCCAGTGAGAGCGTATCAATAGCGGGATAAGCGTGCTGCAGCGCATGAAACGCGCTGGCCATCTGCTGGCAGACCGCCAGCTGGCGCGCATAATCCTGTTCCGGAGCAGGAATCGCCATCAGACCGCGCAGGTGTAAGCGGGGCAGGGCGGCGATAGCCGCGGCCAGCGCCGGAACAGCCTCCAGCATGATGCCAGATTTACTGTTTTCGTCACTGATATTTACCTGAATTAACACGTTCAGCGGCGGCAGATGCGCCGGACGCTGATCGTTAAGCCGCTGCGCAATACGCAGGCGATCAACGGTATGACACCAGGCAAAATGTTCAGCGACCAGACGGCTTTTGTTGGATTGCAGCGGGCCGATAAAGTGCCACTGCAGATCGCCCTCTGCCGTCAGCGCCATTATTTTCTCTACCCCTTCCTGTACGTAGTTTTCGCCAAACGCACGCTGCCCGGCGGCAACCGCTTCTGCGACAGCGCTCGCAGGTTTGGTTTTGCTGACCGCAAGCAACGTGATCTCTTCTGGCGCCCGGCCGCAACGCACGGCAGCGGCAGCGATACGGTCGCGTACCTGATGTAAGTTGTGCTCAATGGAAGTCATAGTCAGGAGAAATAAATGGATTTAGATGAAATTGTGGCCCTTAGTGTAAAGCATAACGCCGCCGATCTGCACCTGTGCAGCGGACATTTACCGCACTGGCGGCGGCAGGGCGTGCTGGAACCGGTGCCGCAGCAGCTGCCGCTGCCGTCCGGGTGGCTGGAGACGTTTGTCACGCAGTTTCTCAGCGCTGCGCAGCAGTCAGAACTTGATGTTACCGGCCAGGCTGATTTTGCCCTGACGCTCAGCAGCGGCGTACGGCTGCGTGCCAATCTTTTCACCCAGCGTCACGGATTGTCACTGGCGCTGCGGCTGATTGCGCAGACGATCCCGCCGCTGGCGCAGCTGCGCCTGCCGCCAGCCGTGCAGCAGCTCCTGCAGCTGCAGGATGGACTGGTGCTGATCAGCGGCGCAACCGGCAGCGGCAAGTCGACCACGCTGGCCGCACTGGTACAGGCGCTGAACCAGCAGCAGGCGCGGCACATCATCACGCTGGAAGATCCGATCGAGTTTGTGCACCAGAGTCAGCGCTCGCTGATTCAGCAGCGTGAAGTGGGAACGCACTGCCTCTCTTTTCAGCACGGGCTGAAAGCGGCGCTGCGTGAAGATCCTGACGTGATACTGCTGGGCGAACTGCGCGACAGTGAAACAATCCGCCTGGCCCTGACCGCGGCTGAGACCGGACATCTGGTGCTGGCCACGCTGCATACCCGTAGCGCGGCGCAGGCGGTTGATCGTCTGGTGGATGTCTTTCCGGCCGAAGAAAAAAATCTGGTGCGTACGCAGCTGGCGGGCAGTCTGAAAGCGGTAGTGGCACAGCGGCTGGTGGCGGCGAAAGCGGGCGGGCGTGTCGCGCTGTATGAAGTACTGATTGCCACGCCTGCGGTAGCCAGCCTGATCCGCGAAGGCAAAGGGCATCAGCTGCCGGGCGTGCTGCAGACCGGCGCGCAATCTGGCATGCAGACCTTTGCGCAGAGCGAGCTGGCACGCCGCGCGGAGGGCATTATTGACCAGGCAAGCGGGTAGCTGACCTGAAGCAGCAGTCACGCTGCAACAGCAGTGCGCCCGGCCAGCGCTGGGTACACTCGCTGAGCGGCACGTTATCCATCGCTTTTACGCCGCTATCAGCGTCAGTGGGTTTCGAACCAGTCCTGCAGAATAATCACGGCTGACTGAGAATCGACCTGTCCTTTCTGCAGCGCACGAAAGCCACCGCGCTCAAAGAGATCGGCGCGCGCCTCAACGGTACTGAGGCGCTCATCCTGCAGCTCAACGCGTACACCAAAGCGGCCGTGCAGGCGACTCGCAAATTTGCGCGCGCGGGCAGTCAGCGGCTGTTCGGTGCCGTCCATGTTCAGCGGCAGGCCGACCACCACATAGTCGGGCTGCCACTCCTTCAGCAGTTTCTCAATCAGATTCCAGTCTGGCGTGCCGTCCTGTGCTTTTAGCGCCGTCAGCGGACGTGCGGTGCCGGTGAGCTGCTGACCCACGGCAACGCCAATGCTTTTGGTGCCAAAATCAAAGCCGAGCAGCGTTGCATTCTGCATCAGGCGTGTCCCGCATCGCTGGTCATATTATGAATATCAACACCCATACTGCGGGCGGCTTCGCGCCAGCGTCCGGCAATCGGCGTATGGAATAAAATATGCGTATCAGCCGGGGTGGTAAGCCAGGCGTTTTCCAGCAGCTCGTTCTCCAGCTGATCTTTTTCCCAGGCGCAGTAGCCAAGTGCGACCAGCACATTCTCCGGCTGCTGCGCGGTGCCGATCGCTTCCAGCACATCACGCGAGGTCGTGATCACGGTGTTGTCTGAGATGCGAATACTGGAGGCATAAGTATGCTGCGCAGAGTGCAGAATAAAACCGCGATCTTCCGCCAGCGGGCCACCGGCAAATACCGGTTTATCGAGCTTAATCGCCGGATCGCGCTCTGACGGAGTGATTTTTAGTTTCTTCAGAATACCTTCTACCGTCAGGTTCTCCATCGGTTTATTAACAATCAAACCCATTGCACCCTCTTCATTATGCTCGCAGATATAGACAACAGAGCGTTTGAACAGAGGGTCCTGCAGAGAGGGCATCGCTATCAAAAAATGATGCTGTAAATTCATTGTCACTCATTTACCGAAGAGAACCGGCGCCAGTGCGGCAGCGCCGGTATCAAAGGGGTTAGGGAGTTTGCACTCCGGCTGCGTCCTCAGCCCAGACGTTTTTCGATTGCGTCCATCAGCATACCGGTAACCGAAATCGGGAACGCCGCTTCAATTTCCCGTACGCAGGTTGGGCTGGTGACATTCACTTCAGTAAGTTTATCACCGATGATATCCAGGCCAACAAAAATCAGCCCCTTCGCTTTCAGCGTGGGGCCGACGCGCCGTGCAATTTCCCAGTCGCTGTCAGAAAGCGGACGCGCTTCGCCGCGACCACCGGCGGCAAGATTGCCGCGCGTTTCGCCGCCCTGCGGGATACGCGCCAGGCAGTAAGGCACGGGCTCGCCATCCACGACCAGGACGCGCTTATCGCCCTCTTTAATCGCCGGCAGATAATTTTGCGCCATACAGAAAAACTGGCCATGGTTGGTCAGGGTTTCTGTGATCACGCCAAAGTTGGCATCATCCTGCTTAACGCGGAAGATCGATGCGCCACCCATGCCGTCGAGCGGCTTCAGAATGACATCACCGTGCTCCTGCCAGAAAGCGCGCAGCTGCTCTTTATTGCGGGTGACCAGCGTATCCGGCGTCAGATCCGCAAACCATGCAGTATAGAGCTTTTCGTTACAATCGCGCAGGCTCTGCGGCTTGTTGACAATCAGCGTACCCTGCTCCTCAGCCCGCTCCAGCAGATAGGTCGCGTAGATAAACTCGGTATCAAAAGGCGGATCTTTACGCATCAGCACGACATTGAGATCGGCCAGCGGAATCGTCTGCTCGCTGCCGAACTCATACCACTGCGAAGCATTCTGCTCCACGCTCAGCAGACGCGTACGGGCGTAAGTCACGCCACCGCGCAGAGAGAGGTCGCCCATCTCCATGTAATGAATTTCGTAGCCACGACGCTGTGCTTCCAGCAACATGGCGAAGCTGGTGTCTTTTTTAATATTGATGGACGAAATCGGGTCCATCACAATGCCAAGCTTAATCATTATTCTCTCCTCAGAGGGGATATCAGCGACGTCCTTCCATGCGAAAGCGTCGTGCTGTTTAGTAGTCTGCGTCTCTTTTACGGCCAGAATTATCCCTTAACCGAGATCGCCAAACCTCACCTGAAGTGCCGTTATCGCGGTGAGGGCAGTGGTTTCCGTGCGCAGAACGCGCGGCCCCAGCAAAATATCTGTAAAGCCCTGCTGCGCCGTCATGGCGATCTCTTCAGCAGATAAACCCCCTTCAGGGCCAATCAGCAGCCGCACCCGTTCAACCGGGTGTGGCAGGGTGTTGATACTGTGGCTGGCACGCGGATGAAGATTCAGCCTGACGCCCTCATCAGCCTCTGCACACCAGGCTTCCAGCGTCATCGCCTCCCGAATCAGCGGCACGCGGTTGCGGCCACACTGCTCGCAGGCGGCAATAGCAATCTTTTGCCACTGCTGGATCTTCTTTGCCAGTCTTTCTGCATCCAGCTTCACGCCACAGCGCTCAGAAAACAAGGGCGTAATCACGTTTACGCCCAGCTCTATCGATTTCTGGATGGTGAATTCCATTTTTTCACCACGCGACATCACCTGGCCCAGATGTAAATGCAAGGGCGATTCCCGGTCATCAGGCTGACCGCTAAGAACCCTTACTTTTACACGCTTTTTATCCGCCTGGGTGATTTCGGCGTTAAAAGTCAGATTAGTGCCATCAAACAGTTCAAGCATCTGCCCGGCGCCCATGCGCAGTACGCGGCCAACGTGGTTAGCGGCATCATCTTCAAGAAAGATTTCACTGTCGACAGAGAGCGGTTCGGGGTGATAAATGCGGGGTATACGCATGCGGTTCCTGCCAGCGTTATTGCCGCATCCCGTGATGCGGCGCAAAAATAATAAGCTAGTTTAGGGTAGCGCTTTTAGCGCTGGCAAGCGCGCTGTACATACGGATTATGATTTCCCTGTACCTGAGCAATGCGGCTGTCGCGCTCGCACTCCCAGACGCTGACCGGATAGAGCTTGTCCCAGGCGCTGAACAGCTGCGTTTGCTGGCGCGAGAGACGCAGCTGATAACGATCGCGCATGTAAAAGTAGGTGCGCGCGATGGCGCCGCGCGCGCGGGCTGGCGGTTCAGCCAGTTTCTGTTTGAAGTCGACTTTCATCGCACACTGGCCGTAAGGCTGCTCGCCACCGTTCCACTGGCTGTACTGGAAATTGTTGCGGTCGCCGTTAACCTCGCCGATGGCGGGCTGAAGATTATGCAAATCGCTCTCTATACGGCGGTACACCGGATCTTTGGCGCAGTTTTTTCGTCCACCCTCCTGCCAGCACTGGCGCTGATGGCCAAATTCCCACGCCGGAACCACATGCTCCCATTCGATGCGCCCGGCGCGGTTGGCATTTTTTCGTACGCTATAGCCGCAGCTTTTGAGATCCGGTACACCTTTTTTCCCCTGCCAGCTGATTGTGCAGCCGCAGTAGAAGTCGGGCGCATCCGCATTGATTTGCGAAGCCACCACTTTTGCCTGGCGAAAATTATTCTGATGAAACGAAGAGAAGCTGAGGCTATACGCGCTAAGCGGTGCCAGCAGCAGGGGAAGAAGTAACAGCGTTTTGCGAGACATATTCCAGAAATTTACCCGATACCCGAAAAAGGGCGGCAGGGTAGCAGAATGACCGGAGCGGGGAAATGGGATTAGCGCGCTATATGTTGCTGAATTCGCCAGGCTGCAGCAGTGAGCCACAGCGGACACAGCGATAGTCACTTTCACCGCGCAGCACGCGATTATGCCGGCGCACGGTAAGCTGATGCTGCTGACAGCTGCAGCGATAGGCGAAGGTATTGGTACGCACTGAGTTCAGGGCAAACTGATGCGTACGGCGTGCCGGCACGCCCAGCACCGTCTCCATCATCCACTTCCACTCTTTGCCATGCGGCGCGACGCGCCCGAAGCGCTTCCACACCAGCAGATGCGCCAGCTCATGCGGCACGACTTCATCGGTGAACGCCTGCAGGTTTTCCTGCAGCAGCACCGGGTTCAGCCGGATCTCCCACTTCTCCAGCCAGGCGGTGCCCGCCGCGGTGCCGCGCTGCTGATAAAGCAGTGCGGGTTCATCAAACGTGCATTCAAGGCGCTGTGCGGCAAGCTGCAAAAAGTGCCGCAGCGATCGCATGACCGCCTGCTGAAAGGCAACAGGTACGCGGGAAGTTTTCATGGCGCGCAGCATACCATACGCTGCGCTGGCGCGGCAGAGCACTGTCGCGGCCATAAAAAAGGGCCGCCCGCAGGCAGCCCTCATCACTCAGAAGACGATTACTGCTGACCGATATCGCGCAGCTTCTTCCCTGCCATCAGGTTACGCTCAATGTGCTCCAGTGAGACGTTTTTGGTCTCCGGGATCAGCACCAGCGTCAGGACAATAAAGAACAGGTTGAGGCCGGCGTAGACCCAGAAGGTCGGTGCGTTGCCCAGCGTGTTCAGCATAGTCAGGAAGGTAGCGCCCACGATCATATTGGCGATCCAGTTCGTGGTGGTCGAGACGGTGATCCCGAAATCGCGTCCTTTCAGCGGCTGAATTTCAGAGCAGAGCACCCAGATCAGCGGGCCGGCAGACATCGCAAAGCCAATGATAAACATCAGCAGCATCGCCACGGCGAAGTACTGTGCGCCCTGCGAGTGGATGCCGAGGTGCAGCATGGTTCCGAGAACGCCCATGCCGGCCGCCATGACCATAAAGCCCAGCACCAGCGTCGGCTTACGGCCCCAGCGATCGACCAGACCGATAGCGATGAAGGTCGCCAGGACGTTGACCAGACCAACAATCACCGTACCCCACATCTGCTGCGTGGTGTTAGCGAAGCCGGCAATTTCAAAAATCTTCGGCGCGTAATACATAATGACGTTCATACCGGTGAACTGCTGCATGACCTGCAGCAGCACGCCAAGGAACACCGCACGGCGGAAGTTGCTATTGCCCTGGAACAGCTGCCAGCCAGACTGTTTAACTTTCAGGCTTTCACGGATCTCATCCAGCTCGCGTTTGGCCTGCTCGCTCGTATCACGCAGGCGATCGAGTACGCGCTGCGCATCACGGAAGTTACCTTTCGCAGCCAGCCAGCGCGGGCTGTTTGGCAGGAAGAAGACGCCCACCAGCAGCAGAATCGCAGGGATGGTGATCACGCCCAGCATCCAGCGCCATTCTCCGGAGGCACTGAACGCGGTATCAGAGAGGTAGGCACCCAGAATACCGATGGTGATCATCAGCTGATAGAGTGAAATCATACTGCCGCGAATTTTCTCTGGTGCAATTTCAGAGAGATAGAGCGGAGCGGTGTAAGAAGCCACGCCAACAGCTAGGCCCAGCACAACGCGGGCAGCAATCAGCATCTCCGGGTTGGGCGCCATAGCGGACCACAGCGACCCGATAACAAACAGGACAGAGCCGGCCATCAGGCTCTTTTTACGACCCAGGTGCGATGACATCCAGCCGCTGCCGATTGCACCGACCGCCGCGCCAAACATCATTGAGCTGACAATCCACTCCTGCTGATGGGCAGTGACGTTGAAATCTTTAGCGATAAAGGGCAGGGCACCTGCGATGACACCGATATCCAGCCCGAACAGCAGGCCGGCTAACGCCGCCAGAAAGCAGACAAACAGGGTCATCGCCTTGTTTGAGGTTCTGCTTTTGTGAGTATTACCAGGCATAAAGCCTCCGAAAGTTATTTGTCTTGTTTTTTATTAATGCTAAGAGACCTGTACACGATAAAAAGTGAGGGCGATCACATCAATGTAACCGCTTACACACGCCGAAACCCTGTAATCCAGCATTTTTTGCCCGGAACAGTCTCTTCGCCAGTAAGGTATAGCACCCTACAAGTTTCTGACATCGCTTTAAATATTGCCTATCAGACGACGCTGAAAATAACGCATTTTCAGAGTGATGACTACGCTGAAAAATCTCTAAATTACAGATAAAAAAAGAGTTTTAGAATGTAATCGTTAACACTTTGTTATCACAGCGGTGAGTAGAGTGTAGTCAGTGAAAAATTTTATGCCTGAGAAAGCCGGAGGCCGGCCAGTACGAAGGATCTGGCACGGTACGCAGGCGCATTACGCAGGGGGCGCATTACGTAGGGAGCGCATTACGTAGGGAGCGCATTACGTAGGGGGCGCATTACGTAGGGGGCGCATTCATGCGCCCCTGGGTTCAGGTGATGTACGTGGCCAGGACGGCATAAATGCCGCCCTGTAAAAATATTCCGTAGGGGGCGCATTCATGCGCCCCTGGGTTCAGGTGATGCATGCGGCCAGGACGGCATAAATGCCGCCCTGTAAAAATATTCCGTAGGGGGCGCATTCATGCGCCCCTGGGTTCAGGGGATGCACGTGGCCAGGACGGCATAAATGCCGCCCTGCAAAAATATTCCGTAGGGGGCGCATTCATGCGCCCCTGGGTTCAGGGGATGCACGTGGCCAGGACGGCATAAATGCCGCCCCTACAATGGCACGGCACGCAGAGGGCGCATTCATGCGCCCCTGGGTTCAGGTGATGCATGCGGCCAGAGCGGCATAAATGCCGCCCTGCAAAATATTCCGTAGGGGGCGCATTCATGCGCCCCTGGGTTCAGGGGATGCACGTGGCCAGGACGGCATAAATGCCGCCCTGCAAAAATATTCCGTAGGGG
>NZ_MAYN01000007.1:243892-314441 GCF_001691555.1 Pantoea eucrina
CAGGTGATGTACGCGGCCAGGGCGGCATAAATGCCGCCCCTGCAATGGCACGGCACGCAGAGGGCGTATTCATGCGCCCCTGGGTTCAGGTGATGTACGCGGCCAGGGCGGCATAAATGCCGCCCCTACAATGGCACGGCACGCAGGGGGCGCATTCATGCGCCCCTGGGTTTAGGTGATGCACGCGGCCAGGGCGGCATAAATGCAGCCCCTACAATGGCACGGCACGCAGAGGGCGCATTCATGTGCCCCTGGGTTCAGGTGATGTACGCGGCCAGGGCGGCATAAATGCCGCCCCTGCAAAAATATTCCGTAGGGGGCGCATTCATGCGCCCCTGGGTTCAGGGGATGCATGCGGCCAGGACGGCATAAATGCCGCCCCTACAATGGCACGGCACGCAGGGGGCGCATTCATGCGCCCCTGGGTTCAGGTGATGCACGTGGCCAGGACGGCATAAATGCCGCCCCTGCAAAAATATTCCGTAGGGGGCGCATTCATGCGCCCCTGGAATCAGATGATTTACGAAATCAGAGCGGCGGGGTACGTTCAGGCACAAAAAAGCCCGCTCAGAGCGGGCTATTAAAGCCCGCTCAGAGCGGGCTATTACATAAAGGAGTGTGCGCTTACAGGCCGGCGGCTTCGCGCAGCAGGGCGGCTTTATCGGTCTGCTCCCACGGGAAGTGCTCGCGACCAAAGTGACCGTAGGCGGCGGTCTCTTTATAGATAGGTTTCAGCAGATCCATCATCTGAATGAGACCATAAGGGCGCAGGTCAAAGAATTCACGAACCAGCAGCGTCAGCTGTTCGGTCGCCACTTTTTCAGTGCCAAAGGTTTCTACCATGATTGACGTTGGCTCTGCCACGCCGATAGCGTAGGAAACCTGAATCTCACAGCGATCGGCCAGGCCGGCAGCAACAATGTTTTTTGCCACGTAGCGCGCTGCATAGGCTGCAGAGCGGTCAACTTTTGACGGATCTTTACCGGAGAAAGCACCGCCACCGTGACGAGCCATACCGCCGTAAGTATCCACAATGATTTTACGGCCAGTCAGGCCACAGTCACCCATTGGTCCGCCAATAACGAAGCGACCGGTTGGATTGATATGGTATTTAGTGCTGGCGTTGATCCACTCAGCGGGCAGTACCGGCTTAATGATCTCTTCCATTACGGCTTCACGCAGATCGGCCTGAGAAACCTCTTCCGAATGCTGGGTTGAGAGCACGACAGCGTCGATACCAACAATTTTGCCACCGTCATACTGGAAAGTGATCTGGCTTTTGGCATCCGGACGCAGCCACGGCAGTGCGCCATTTTTACGCACTTCGGCCTGACGCTGCACCAGACGGTGCGCATAGGTCACCGGCGCGGGCATCAGTACATCGGTTTCGTTGGTTGCGTAACCAAACATCAGGCCCTGATCGCCTGCACCCTGTTCCAGCGGATCGGTACGGTCTACGCCCTGATTAATATCAGGTGACTGCTTGCCAATAGCGCTCAGTACGGCGCAGGAGTTGGCATCAAAGCCCATATCAGAATGAACATAGCCGATCTCACGTACGGTGTTGCGGGTGATCTCTTCGATATCGACCCAGGCGCTGGTGGTGATTTCACCGCCCACCAGTACCATACCGGTTTTGACGTAAGTTTCGCAGGCCACGCGCGCTTTAGGATCCTGTTCGAGGATGGCATCCAGCACGGCATCGGAAATTTGGTCAGCGATCTTATCAGGATGTCCTTCTGATACGGACTCAGATGTAAAAAGGTGTTTAGCCATTCTGTTCTTTACCTTAGAAATGGGTTGAATTCGACTGCATAGCGCCAGTGAAAAACCTGCTTAGCGCCCCTTCAGGCAAAGCCACGAGCAGCAGGGAGTGTCAGCACGCCAGGCTCACACCGCCTGGAACTTATTCAGTTTAGATGGAAAACCATCTGGACGGCTATTTTAGGTTACCCGATGTGCATTTTACCAGAGCTTTTTCTGATTCCGGTTGTTTCAAAAAGCGGCTTGCTGGAAGCTTTTGCTGACAGCGCGCGCAGGGCGGGGACAAAGATTTTGCAATTTTACGCGGCTGGCGGTATAAAACGCCGCTATTGTTGCCAGAACGCCGTCAGGCGTTGCACGATCAGATACCGTGTCTGATTTTTTTCCGCTCCGTTTCCGCATGCTGCCCGCAGGCGCTGGAGGTGAGTAAAGTAATGAACCGTCCCGATCTGCTCTCTGGTTCACAGTGCATATTTTGCGCGCTGGCCTCTCTTTCTGCTGTTCACTCTTCCTGTTCTTTCTGTCGATGTTTGCCGTCGTGCAATCACCCTTGCGACACGCATAGCCACTAAACTGCGGCTGATATCAGACGCCGGCACGCGTGCACGGTTTACCCTCGCAGCCATACCAAATCCGCACGGATTTTTACTGACTGCAGCACGATGTTTTACACTTACTGGCAGTAACACCCAGGGCAACCTGATGAGGCGGGACACGCAGGATGAATAAGTTTTTAGCCGCAAACGCACCAGCAGTACCTGATAACTCTCTATTATTTCAACAGAAAACTGAGGTTCGCGATGTCTGACGACATGAAGAATATCAAGGGTTCGTCAGCTGGCGAACAGGGTGTCCTCCGCTCCATGCAGGAGGTGGCGATGAGCGATCAGGAAGCGAGCCGTATGCTGCGCACCTATAACATCGCCTGGTGGGGCAACAACTATTACGACGTAAACGAGCTGGGTCATATCAGCGTTTGCCCGGATCCCGATCGGCCCGAGGTGCGCGTTGACCTGGCAAAGCTGGTCAAAGAGCGCGAAGCAGACGGTCAGCGTCTGCCGGCACTGTTCTGCTTTCCGCAGATCCTGCAGCATCGCCTGCGCTCCATCAACGCGGCGTTTAAGCGCGCGCGTGAATCCTATGGCTATAAAGGCGACTACTTCCTGGTTTATCCGATCAAGGTCAACCAGCATAAGCGCGTGATTGAGTCACTGGTTAACTCCGGCGAACCCCTGGGCCTTGAGGCGGGTTCAAAAGCAGAGCTGATGGCGGTACTGGCACACGCGGGCAAAACGCGTACTGTCATCGTCTGTAATGGCTATAAAGATCGTGAATATATCCGACTGGCGCTGATCGGTGAAAAGCTGGGCCACAAAGTCTACCTGGTGCTGGAAAAAATGACCGAGGTGCGTCTGGTACTGGAAGAGGCAGAGCGTCTGAACGTAGTGCCGCGTCTCGGTATCCGTGCGCGCCTGGCCTCGCAGGGTTCGGGTAAGTGGCAGTCCAGCGGCGGTGAGAAATCGAAGTTTGGTCTGGCAGCGTCTCAGGTGCTGCAGCTGGTTGATATCATGCGCAAAGCGGGACGCCTCGACAGCCTGCAGCTGCTGCACTTTCATCTTGGCTCGCAGATGGCGAATATCCGCGATATTGCCACTGGCGTGCGTGAGTCAGCCCGCTTCTATGTTGAACTGGCTAAGCTTGGCGTCAACATCAAATGTTTCGATGTGGGCGGCGGCCTGGGAGTGGACTACGAAGGAACCCGCTCTCAGTCTGATTGCTCGGTGAACTATGGGCTGAATGAATATGCCAATAATGTCATCTGGGCTATCGGCGACGCCTGTGAAGAACATGGTCTTGAACATCCTACGGTGATCACCGAGTCAGGACGAGCCGTAACGGCTCACCACACCGTGCTGGTCTCTAACATTATTGGCGTAGAGCGTAATGAATTCAGCACGCCGGTCGCGCCTGATACGGATGCACCGCGCCCGATTCAGAGCCTGTGGGACACCTGGCAGGAGATGCATGAGCCCAACGTGCGCCGCTCGCTGCGTGAATGGCTGCACGACAGCCAGATGGATCTGTTTGATATCCATACCGGCTACTCATCAGGCACCTACGATCTGGGGCAGCGCGCCTGGGCCGAACAGCTTTATCTGAGCATTTGTCACTACATCCAGCAGCATCTGGATCCGAGCAATCGTGCGCATCGCCCGATTATCGATGAGCTGCAGGAGCGTATGGCAGATAAAATCTACGTTAACTTCTCGCTGTTTCAGTCGATGCCGGATGCCTGGGGTATCGATCAGCTTTTCCCGGTTATGCCGCTGGAAGGCCTGAATAAGATGCCACAGCGCCGCGCTGTGCTGCTGGACATTACCTGTGACTCCGACGGGACAATCGATCATTACGTTGACGGTGACGGGATCGCCACTACCATGCCGATGCCTGAATATGACGTGGATAATCCGCCGATGCTGGGCTTCTTTATGGTCGGCGCTTATCAGGAGATCCTCGGCAACATGCATAATCTGTTTGGTGACACTGAAGCGGTGGATGTGTTTGCCTTTGAGGATGGCAGCGTTGAAGTGCAGTTATCAGACGAAGGGGATACGGTGGCTGACATGCTTGAGTATGTGCAGCTCAACCCGAACGATCTCATGACCCTGTTCCGCGATCAGGTGAAGCAGCAGCAGGATATAGATGAAGATCTGCGATCGCAGTTCCTTGCCGAGTTTGAAAGTGGTCTGTATGGCTATACCTATCTTGAAGATGAATAATCGATAATTGATAGCGGGCCCTGCGGGGCCCTTTTTTTTAACGTGAATTTTTTCTGATTTGTGACGTAATACGCTATTTACGCCATTACTGCTTTTTATTTCCTGCCATTGTCTCTGCTTTATCAGTTTGGCTTAAAAATCAATATCCTCTGTCAGCAGTGCTCCCTGTACTCATCCTCCTTCTGATTTAATAACAACTTTTTTAATGTTTCGCTTATTTTTATCTCAGTATTTATTTATGATTTTTATGAATGTTATCTTTTTTACGCACGGTTTTATCTGGCGTGTTTATTGGAGCGCACTTTCTGAAAGTAACACTGTTATTGCTCAGGCGCGCCATGGCTCATGCTACGTTTCCAGTACAAATTTAGCTTAAAATCAGCAATGTAGTCTGCTTTAAGGCGCAGATGCTCAGGTGCAGCAGGATACTTGTCTTTATTTTTAGGCCATTTATAGAAACTTACCGGAGCGGTTGTCTGAAAATGATTGGTTTTGACTATTGTTTAAGGGCCATTTTTAGCTGAAAACAATTTTTCAAAATGTAAATTGCAGGCTAGTCTTCAGTTGCTATAGTAAGTTTTGTCGATATTTTTATTTTGAATTACATCAGCAGGTCTGATCTTTCAGGCTTTGTCCGCAGCGTCTTCAGGAAGGGTGCCATGACCGAGCGTTTTAATCCGGTTTTCTTGCTGGAACCTGTTTACAGCCTGACTGGCGAGATTATTTCATGGGAGCTGCTGACACGTTTTAAAGCAAAAGAAGCGATAACTACACAACACGATCCCGACAGAGAAGAGCGTTTTTTCTCTCTGCTTTCTGCCGATGAAAAATGGCAGCTATTCCTTCACCAGGTCGAAAATATTATTCAGCTTAGTCAGCAGGGGTTTAACCAGGTTATCAGCGTAAACGTAGACAGAGATATTGTTGCCGGCATATTTGCAGACAAAGTCATTCAGGAAAAACTGGCGTCTGTTGCATTATTGCGGCTGGAAATTTCTGCATTTTTCACTTCGCGTTTTAGCAGCGAAGATCTGCTAACCCTGAAAGGCGTAGCAAAAATTACGCCGGCTCCTCTCTGGCTTGACAACTTTGGTCCGGGTTATTCAAGCCTGACCATGCTTGACAGCGGAATATTTGAGATCGTCAAGATTGATAAAGCGTTTTTCTGGCAATTCAGCGAAGACCGCACCTTTGACATTCTGCTTAATCACCTTAATCAATTATGCCGCGGCGTTATTGTTGAGGGTGTGGAAAATCAACACTATGTTGACCTGCTTGCGCGTAAGCCTGTTTATGGCATGCAGGGCTATCACTGGCCGAGTGTTTATCTTGATGATTTATTTGCGTAATTCAGCACACAGCTTTGCGATTATGGTCTGCGCAGAAAGTGATCTTTGGTGAAATGATAAGAGAACCTGCTTCGCTTATTACCCCGCCTGAATAACGCTTCTGTATCCCGCATAACGCCTGATGTCCTTTCTGAATCCGCAATTAAACCTGTTCAGCGCTGTGCTTATTCGCTTACTGAAATAAGAACGGCCGATGAAGAATGTGAGTAATTCCCTGAATTACTCGCGATAGCAAGCGGTATCTGATGATACCGGGCGTGCTATTCACGCTCATAAACTTATATCTGCGCGGGATCCCGATAACATGAACAATATCTCTATCACGCCTAAAGGCGGGACAATTGCTAATGAAGTGAGCGGTAATCAGATTACGCTGAACGCACCCAGTGTGGTTAAACTTAATCTGAATCAGGCTGACATTAAGGCTTTCACACGCAATGGCAATGATTTAGTAGTGACTACTAAATCGGGTGAAACACTTGTTATTCATGATTTTTACAGCGCCAATGGCGACAGCGATCTGGTCCTTCAGGACGATCGCGGTGCGCTATGGTGGGTTGAGGATCCCGGCACAGAGGGCTTTCAGTATGTGTCAATCGACAGCACAGAAGGCCTGCTGGCAGAAAACGTAACGGATAACGGCACGATTGCGGCCTTCGGTATCGGCGGGGCGGCTCTGGCAGGTATCGGGGCGCTGTTTGCGACAGGCGGTGGTGGCGGCGGTGGTGGCGGCGGTGATACGGATAATCCCGGCGGCGGCACCAATCCCGGTAACGGGGGCAACAATCCCGGTGGCGATCCTGGCAATGGCGGAACCGATCCCGGCAATGGCGATACCACAGCTCCTGCTCCGGCTGAAAATATCGTCGTCAGCGATAATGTCGGCAACAGCCAGGGTCCATTACTCAACGGGCAAACCACCGATGATAATACGCCAACCCTGACCGGCACGGCAGAAGCGGGTGCCACTGTCAGGGTGTATGACGGGTCTGTTCTGCTTGGCAGCGTCACAGCAGGAGCCGACGGGCGCTGGAGCTTTACCACACCGGCACTGAATAACGGCAGCCACACGCTGAGCGTGACGGTCACCGATGCGGCCGGCAATGTCAGTCCCGCCACCAGCGGGTTCGTGATTAATGTAGCGGCAGGCATTGCACCGACCAGCAGCACCCTGGAGATTACTGACGACAGCAGCCCTGTGCTGCGTACGCTTCCTGACGGTGCCAGCACGCGTGATACCACGCCGACCCTGAGCGGGCTGGCTGGCGCCAATGAGCTGGTGACGCTCTATAACGGTACTACCGTGCTTGGCAGCACGCTGGCCGATGCGAGCGGGCAGTGGAGTTTTACGCCGGCCGCCCTGCCGGATGGCAGCTACGCCTTCCGTGCCGTTGCCACTGATGCCGCCGGGAATACCGCTTCATCCGTCACGCTCACCATAACTATTGATACGGTGCTGCCGGCCGCCGCGGGCGATCTGCTGCTCAGCAGCGACAGCAGCGGCACCATTACCCCGATTGCCACTAACGGCGCTACCCGTGATACCACGCCGGTATTCAGCGGCAGCGCCGAACCAGGCAGCGTCATCACCGTACGCGACGGCACAACGGTACTGGGGAGCGCGATTGCAGACAGTGACGGGCGCTGGAGTTTTACCACCCCGGCGCTGAGTGAAGGAAACCATACGCTTACCACCACCGTGACAGACGCCGCAGGCAATACCGGACCCGCCTCTGCGCCGCTGCAGCTGACAGTTGATATCACGGCTCCGGAGGCGATAACCGATCTGCAGGTCTTTGACGACGCAGGCGACAGCCAGGTTGAGCTGGCGCAAAACGCCACCACCGATGACAATACGCCCGTGCTGAGCGGCAGCGGAGAGCCGGGTGCCTCGGTCAGCATTTATGACGGTAACGTGCTGCTCGGGGTTGCGCTGGTCGATGTTAACGGCAGCTGGCAGTTTACCACGCCTGCGCTCAGCAACGGCGCACACAGCCTCACCGTTACCAGCACTGACGCGGCCGGTAATACGGGGCCGGCGAGTGCGCCTTTTGCGCTCAATGTTCAGGCGGATTTGCCGCCTGCGACGACACCGCTGGAGGCGACAGGCACCGGTGATAATACACTGCAGCCGCTGACCGATGGTGCGACCACGCGCAGTGATGAGATAACGCTGAGCGGCGTCAGCACACCGGGCAACCTGATTACGCTCTTTGACGGGACAACGGAAATCGGCAGTGTCGTAGCCGACAGCAACGGCCAGTGGTCGTTTGCCCTGCGCAGTCTGTTTCAGGGCCTGCACAGTTTCTACCTGCGCACCACCGATGCCGCAGGCAACGTTACACAAAGCGCGCCGCTGAATATCACCGTTGATAGCGTGGCGCCGGCGGCGGCTGACGATCTGACCTTAACCGGCAGCAACGGCAGCAGCGTGGTCAGCATTACGCCGGACAGCACCGTTAACGACGCCCGGCCGGTGCTGAGCGGCACGGCGGAGCCGGGGGCGCTGGTGACAATTCGTGATGGCGACACCGTGCTGGGCAGCGTAACCACCAACAGCGACGGCAGCTGGCGCTTTACCACGCCGCCGCTGAGCGAGGGCGGCCACAGCCTGACCTCCACCGTGACCGATCTGGCTGGCAACAGCAGCCCCGCCTCTGCGCCGCTGAATTTTACCGTAGATACCGTCGCGCCAGCGGCAGTCAGCGATCTGCAGGTTACTGATAATGCGGGCAGTAATACCGGTCCGCTGACCTCAGGCCAGTTCACCGATGACAATACGCCAACGCTGAGCGGAACGGCTGAAGCGGGCAGCGTGGTGCGCGTTTATGACGGCGACGTGCTGCTTGGCAGCGCCGCCACTGATAGCGACGGCAACTGGAGCCTGACGCTGCCGGCGCTGAGCAATGGACAGCATAATCTCACCACCACCGTCACCGATGCCGCAGGAAATGTCAGTCCGGCGTCACCGGCGTTTACGCTGGCGGTTGATGCCGGCAGCGTGCCGGCAACCAGTTCGCTGGAGATAACGGATGACAGGGGCAGCACGCTGGTTACGCTGGCCGATAACGACAGCACTGGCGATAACACCCCGGTGCTGAGCGGCGTCGCCACCGCCGGTGATGTAGTCAGACTTTATAACGGCACCACGCTGCTGGGCAGCGTGGTCGCTGACGGAGACGGCCAGTGGCGCTTTACGCCTGACGCGTTAGCCGACGGCACCTATGCATTCCGTGCCGTGGCAACCAGCACGACGGGGGCAGAGACCTCCTCGCCGGTCATTAATATCACCATCGATACCACCGTGCCTGCCGCGCCGTCCGGCGTCCAGCTCGGCAATGAGAACGGCGATCCGGTTGCGCCTGGCAGCAGCACAAATCTCACTACGCCGACGCTGAGCGGCACCGCGGAGCCTGGCTCCACGGTGACTGTCCGCGACGGGGATACGGTACTGGGTACCACGACCACGGATGCCGACGGCAACTGGAGCTATACCACGCCGCCGCTCAGCGATGGCGATCACGCGCTGACCAGCACCGTCACCAATGCGGCCGGTAATACCGGCCCCGCCTCTGCTCCGGTGGCGGTCACAGTCGATACGCAGCCACCTGCCGCTACCAGCGGTCTGCAGCTGAACAACCAGGACGGTAACGCCCTGCCGGCGGGCGGCGCCACGAATGAAACCAGCCCGACCCTCAGCGGCAGCGCCGAGCCGGGCAGCATCGTTACCGTTTCCGATAATGGCGACGTGCTGGGCAGTGCCGTGGCAGACAGCGACGGCAACTGGAGCTTTACGCCACCGCAGCCGCTGGATGAAGGCCCGCACAGTCTCACCACCACCGTGACCGATGCGGCGGGCAACACCGGGCCGGTCAGTGCACCGGTTAATATGGTTGTCGATACCACTGCACCAGCGAGCGCCGGCGATCTGCTGCTGAGCAACGGGCAAAGCGGCAACGAAATTACCGGCATCACCAACAGCACCACGCCGGTACTCAGCGGAAGCGCAGAGCCGGGCAGTACCGTCACCGTCTCTGATGGCGATAACGTGCTGGGCAGCACCACCGCCGGCAGCGACGGCAGCTGGAGCTTTACGTCACCGGTACTGCAGCCGGGTGAGCATAGCCTGACCACGGTCGTTACCGATCCGGCTGGTAATAGCGGAGAAGCCTCCACGCCAGTGGTGTTTACCATCGATACGACTGCCCCGGCGGCGCCCGCTGCGCTGCAGGCGGCTAACGATGAAGGTAACACGCCGGTTCCGGTCAGCAATGGCGTGACGAATGACGCCACCCCGCGGCTGAGCGGCAGCGGCGTGGCCCCCGGTAGCGTAGTGACGGTTTCTGATGGTGATGAGGTACTGGGCTCCGTTACCGTGGGAGAAGGGGGAACCTGGAGTTTTGTGCCAGACGAACCGCTTTCTGACGGCGATCACAGCCTGACGGCCGTCACCACCTCACCGGCGGGGAACAGCAGTGCGCCTTCCGCACCGCTGGTGCTGACTGTCGATACCGCACCGCCTGCTGCGGCAAACGGCCTGCAGCTGAATAACGATCAAAACGGTAACGCCATTAATGCGGGTGGCGTAACTAACGATACGTCACCGGCGCTGAGCGGCAGCGCTGAACCCGGCAGCACGGTCCGCGTCTATGATAACGGCACGCTGCTGGGCAGCGTCAGCGCGGGCAGCGACGGAGCGTGGCGCTTTACGCCGGAAACGCCGCTGGCAGCCGGGCCACACAGCCTCACTACCACGGTCACGGATGCAGCGGGTAACAGCGGCGATGACTCTGCGCCGCTTAACTTTACGATTGAAACCACGCCGCCGGCAGCAGCGGATGAACTGGTGCTGAGCAATGACAGCAACGGCACGCTGGTGGCGGTCACCAGCGGTGCCACCAGCGATACCACGCCGGTGCTGAGCGGCACGGCGGCTGCGGGCAGTACGGTAACGGTACGGGATGGCACCACGGTGCTGGGCAGCGTGGTCGCGGAGGACGGCGGCACGTGGCGCTTTACGCCTGAGTCGCCGCTCAGTGAAGGTCAGCACAGCCTGACGGCTACGGTAACCAGCCCGGCGGGCAATGTCAGCGAACCTTCACCGGCGCTGGTGTTTACCGTCGATACCATTCCGCCTGCGGCTGCAGGCGGGCTGCAGCTCAGTAACAACGACGGAGAAACGCCGCTGCCGGTCAATAACGGCGTGACCAACACGACGTCGCCGGTGCTGAGCGGCAGCGCCGAACCGGGTGCGCTGATCACCGTTTCCGATGGCGACACGGTGCTGGGCAGCGTGACCGCCGATACACAAGGCAACTGGAGTTTCACACCGGAGGCGGCACTGTCTGAGGGCGATTACAGCCTGACCACCACCGTTACCGATCCGGCGGGTAACGTCAGCGCACCGTCGGCACCGCTGAATTTTACCATCGATACCACGCCACCCGCCGCTGCGGGCGATCTGCAGGTCAGCAATGAGGCGGGCGGCGTGGCGCGCCCTGTCGACGAGGCAGGTGCGACGAATACCACCACGCCGGTGCTGAGCGGCACGGCGGAAGCGGGCAGCCTTGTAACCGTGTATAACAACGGCGAGGTGCTGGGCAGCGTGACCGCAGGCGATGACGGCAACTGGCGCTTCACGCCGGATGCGCCGCTGGCTGAGGGCAATTACAGCCTGACCACGCGGGTGACTGACACCGCCGGCAACACCGGCGCGGCGTCGCCTGCCTATAGCTTCACTATCGATACCACCCCCCCTGGTGCAGTGGTCAATCTGGCAGCGACAGATGACAATAATGCACCGCTTACCGGCGTAACCAATGACGCCACGCCGGTGCTGAGCGGCAGCGCGGAGCCGGGCAGCCTGGTAACGCTTTATGACGGAACAACCGCTATCGGCTCTGTGCGGGCGGACGCGAACGGGGCCTGGCGCCTGACCGACACCGCCCTGACCGACGGTGAGCATACTTTGCGTGCGACCGCGACCGATGCCGCAGGTAACGTCAGTATCACCGGCAACTCGGTGACCCTGACGGTGGATACCAGCGTGCCGGCTGCACCTGTCTTCGCTGTTACCACCGGGGAAGGCGCGCCGGTTGCCAGCAACGGTTATACCAGCGACAGTACGCCGCAGCTCAGCGGTACCGCCGCCGCCGGCAGTCTGATCACGGTTTATAACGGTGATACGGCCATCGGCAGCGTAGTCGCCGATGGCGATGGCGGCTGGCAGTTTACGCCCGCTGCGCTGGATGACGGCAGCTATGCGCTAAGCATCACGGAGACCACCGCCGCAGGCAATGTCAGTCCGGCTTCGGCGATAACCACAATCAATGTGGATACGCAGGCACCGGAAGCAGCGCAGAACGTGCTGGTTAACAACAATGAAGGCAGTACGCTGGTGCCGATCAACAGCGGTGACGTGACCAACGACGCGACGCCGCAGCTGATCGGTTCAGCCGAGCCGGGCAGCGTGGTGCTGATCTATGACGGCGCTACGCAAATCGGTTCGGTTACCGTGAACAGCAGCGGCAGCTGGCAGTTTACAGCTGGCGCGCTGACGCAGGGTGAGCACAACCTGAGCACCGTTGTCAGCGACGCCGCCGGGAATACCAGCCCCGCTTCACCCACGATAACCTTTACCGTGGATACGGTCGCACCGGGCGCAGCCACTGCGACCACGCTGGTGAACAACAATGGCGCCACGCCGCAGGTGATCGCGCCCGGTTCCACCACCGGTGACAACACGCCTGAGTTCTCCGGTCGCGCAGAGCCTGGCAGCACCATCGTTGTATCTGATGGCAATCTGATCCTCGGTACCACCACGACCGATGCACAGGGTAACTGGAGCTTCTCGCCGATCCTCAGCGACGGCCCGCACAGCCTGAGCGTGACGGTCACCGATGCTGCTGGTAACAGCAGCGCGCCGGGTGCGCCGATCGCCTTTACCGTGGACACCACGGCGCCTTCCGCCGTTACGCAGCTGACGCTGAGTAATGATAACGGCACTGCGCCGGTAGCCGTTCCCAATGGCGGTCTGACTAATGACGGCACGCCGCTGTTCAGCGGTCGCGGGGATGCGGGCAGCATTATTACCCTTACCGATCAGAGCGGTACGCTGCTGGGTTCCACTACGGTAAACGGACAGGGAAGCTGGAGCTTTACGCCTGCCACCGCGCTGGCGGACGGCAGCTACACCTTTACCGCCACGGCATCCGATACGCTTGGTAACGTCAGCGCACCGGTGACTTTCAGTGCGATCGTTGATACCACGCCGCCGGCGGTGGCAGCGAACATCGCGCTGACGAACAACGACGGCACCACGCCGGTGGCGATCGCCAGCGGCAGCATCACCACGGATAATACGCCGTTCCTCAGCGGCACCGCAGAGCCGGGCAGCGTGGTAACGATTCTGGACGGAAACGACATTGTTGGCAGCGTGACCACCGGCAGTAACGGACAGTGGAGCTATCAGCTGCCGCAGCTGGACGATGGCAGCTACAGCCTCACCACCACGGTGACCGATACGGCCGGTAACACCGGTCCGGCTTCTGATCCTGTCGCCTTTACCGTGGACGCCACGCTGCCGGATGCCACATCGCTGGTGGTCAGTAACGACAACGGTACGACACCGCAGCCTCTGACAAACGGCGCGCTGACCACGGACAATACGCCACTGCTGAGCGGCACCGCGGAACCCGACAGCCTGATTACGCTGTATGACGGCGGCGTGGTGATTGGCTCCGTGACGGCGGACGGCGACGGCAACTGGAGCTTCAGCTCACCGGTACTGACCGACGGCCAGCACACGCTGAGCGCCACGGTCACCGATGAAGTGGGCAACGTCAGCGCACCGTCCGGTGCGCTGACCATCAATATTGATGCCACTGCGCCGCAGCCGGCAGGCGATCTGCTGCTGCAGAATGATATACAAGCGACGCCGGTAACCATTAATAGCAACAGCGTAACTCCTGATGCGACGCCGCTCATCAGCGGTACCGCAGAGGCAGGGGCGACCATCATTGTGTATGACGGTGCGCAGGAGGTTGGCAGAACCACCGCTAATCCTCAGGGGGCCTGGAGCCTCAACACCACGGCGCTGGCAGAAGGGGCGCACACTCTGACGGTGACCGCCACCGATGTAGCGGGCAACGTCAGCGAGGTGGCGTCGACGGTCAGCTTCACGGTCGATACCAGTACGCCAGCCGCGGTGCTGAGCTTTGATATCTACAACAATGCCAGCAACACGCCGGTGCTGGTCGCGAACAACGGCTTCGCCAGTGACAGCACGCCGGTGCTGCGCGGGACCGGCGTCGCCGGCACGGTGGTTAATATCATTCAGGATGGCGATATTGTCGGCAGCACCACCGTGGGTGAGAACGGCGTCTGGCGTTATGAATCCGCGGCGCTGGACGATGCAACCTACGCTTTCAGCGTCTCAGTCAGCAACGCGGCGGGCACCACCGGACCGGTTACCGGGCCGGTCAGCATCACTATTGATACGGCGGTGCCGGACGCTATCCCGGATCTGCTTGTCACCGACAGCGTTGGCGGCGCTGAAGGTCCGCTGACGTCAGGCGCTACTACTGACGATAATCTCCCGGTCTTCAGCGGCACGGCGGAGGCGGGCAGCACGGTAACGGTTTATGACGACAACGTGCTGCTGGGAACCGCCACCGCTGACGAAAACGGCAGCTGGAGCTTTACGCCAGACGCTGCGCTCTCAAACCGCGTGCATAGTTTTACGTTCACCGTGACCGATGCGGCGGGTAACGTCAGCCCGGCTACCAACGCCTTCACGCTGACCGTTGAAGCCAATCTGCCACCGGTCGACAGTACGCTGCAGATCACCGATAACAGCGGCAGCACGCTGGTAACGGTAGCAGACGGGGCCGATATCCGTGACAACACGCCGGTCCTGCAGGGAACGGGCCCGGCAAATGGCACCGTGTCTATTCTTGATAATGGTGTGCCGATTGGCAGCGCTGAAATTAACGCTGACGGACAGTGGGACTTCACGCCAACGCTGGGGGAGGGACCGCACGCAATTTCCGTCATCAGCACGGATGTAACCGGCAATCCTGGCGATCCGTCAGAGGTGATTAATTTCATTGTCGATACCGTTGTACCCGATGCCGTAACCGATCTCGCGGCGGCCAATAACAACGGCGCCACGCCGGTGCCGGTAGCCGATAACAGCGTGACTAACGACAGTACGCCGCAGCTCAGCGGCACGGCGGAAGCGGGCGGCCTGGTGACCATCTACGATGGTAATACGGTAATTGCTTCGGTAAGTGCCGACGGCGACGGCGCATGGAGCACCACGCTGCCGCTGCTGAGCCAGGGCGCGCACGCGCTTAGTGTGACGGTGACCGATGCGGCGGGCAACGTCAGCGATCGCTCCGGCGCGCTGAACATCACGGTCGATACGGTAGCCCCTGCGGCCGGCACGGTGAACGTCACCGCGGGTGATTCGGATACGCCGCTCACCAGCGGGGCAACCATCAACGACAGTACGCCAGCGCTGAGCGGCACCACGGAGGCAAACGCCACGGTCAGCGTGTATGACGGCACCACGCTGCTCGGTACCGCTATCGCCAGCGGCGCGGGCGCCTGGAGCTTTACCCCTGTCGCGCTGGGCGAGGGCAGCCACGCCCTGAGCGTGCGTGTCACCGATGTGGCCGGTAATACCGGTATCGCCTCTGCCGTCACCACGGTGGTGGTGGATACCGTGGCGCCGGCGGCTATCTCCGGCCTGACGGCGGTCAATAACAACGGCAGCACGCCGCTGACTATCGCGGCTGGCAGCACCACCAGCGACAACACGCCGCAGCTGAGCGGTACCGCTGAGGCGGGCAGCATCGTTACCGTGCGGGACGGCACCACCGTGCTCGGCTCGGTAACCGCCGGCACCAACGGCGCGTGGAGCTTTACCACCGCCGCGCTGGCGGATGGTCCGCACACGCTGAGCGTGAGTGCCGCCGACGCGGCGGGCAACGTCAGCCCGGTGAGCGATATCAGCTTTACCGTGCTAACCGCAGCGGTCGCACCGGTTACGGGACTGACGGTAACGGATAACGCCGGCGCAATTCAGGGCGTGCTGACCAGCGGTACGCCGACGGACGACACCACGCCAACGCTCTCCGGCAGCGCCGCGGCAAACAGCGTGGTAGTGATCAGCGAAGGCACTACGGTGCTGGGATCGGTGGTGGCAAACGGCGACGGAGCCTGGAGCTTCACCCCTGCCGCACTGAGCGAAGGCACGCATCCGCTCAGCGTCACGGTACGCGATGCGGCGGGCAGCAGCAGTGCGCCGGTGAACTTTACCGTAGTGGTGGATACCACTGCGCCAGCGACCTCAACGCTGGTGGTGACCAACGATGTGACCAGCGCAACCATACCGGCGGGTGGCTACAGCAGCGATGCGACGCCGACCTTAAGCGGCGTGGCAGAAGCGAACGCCGTTGTCACGGTACGCGACGGCACCGCGGTGCTGGGCTCGGTGACCGCTGATGCGGAGGGACGCTGGAGCTATGTCAGCACAACGCTGAGTCAGGGGCTGCATACCCTGAGCGTCACCGCCACCGATGTGGCAGGCAACGTCAGCGGCGCGACCAGCACCACGCTGATTGTTGATAACGTGGCGCCGGTTGCCGTAAGCGGTCTGAATGCGGCCAACAACAACGGCAGCGCGCTGGTGGCGATTGCCGCCGGCGGTACCACCAGTGACGCCACGCCGCTGCTCAGGGGAACGGCAGAGGCGGGCAGCGTGGTGACGATCCGTGACGGCAATACCGTGCTCGGATCGGTAACGGCGGGCAGCGGCGGGGCGTGGAGTTTTGTCACGCCGGCGCTGGCAGAGGGGGCACACACCTTTAACGTTACGGCCAGCGATGCGGCCGGTAACGTCAGCCCGAATGCAACGCTGACGCTGACGGTTGATACTACTCCGCCAGTCGCAGTGAGCAACCTGGTGGTCACTGATGACGCCGCGCCAAATACCGGACCTCTGGTTAACGGTGCCGTAACCAACGACGCCACGCCGGTGCTGAGCGGCACGGCAGAGGCGGGGGGCATTGTCACCGTCTATGACGGCACCGCGGTACTGGGGTCCGTTGCTGCCGACGGCAGCGGCGCGTGGAGCTTTACTTCGCCCGCGCTGAATAACGGCCCGCATGCGCTGAGCGTGACGGTCCGTGATGCGGCGGGCAACGTCAGCCCGGCGTCGCCCACGGTCGCGATCACCGTGGATACCGTGGCACCGGCTGCGCCAACGCTGGTTGTGACCAACGACGTGGCGAACACCACGGTGGCGAACGGCGCGGCAAGCGGCGACAGCACGCCAACCCTGAGCGGCAGCGCCGAGGCCAATAGCCTGGTGATTATCCGCGACGGCACCACGCTACTCGGTTCCGTCACCGCCAGCGGTACCGGCAGCTGGAGCTTTACGCCAGCTACAGCGCTGAGTGAGGGATCGCATACCTTCAGCATCACTGCCACCGATGCAGCAGGCAACGTCAGCAGCAGCGTCAGCTCAACGGCGATCATTGATACCGTTGCGCCAGGTGCGGTTACCGGCCTGGCTGCCGCCAACAACAACGGCAGTACGGCGATCGCTATCCCCAACAACAGTGTAACCAGTGACAGCACGCCGCTGCTGACCGGCTCCGGCGAAGCGGGCGCACGCGTGACTATCCTTGACGGGAATGTTGCGCTGGGTACGGCAATTGTCAGCAGCAATGGCAGCTGGAGCTTTGTCAGCCCGGTGCTGAGTGAAGGCATCCACACCCTGAACGTAACCCAGACCGACGCCGCCGGGAACGTCAGTCCGCCAGCCAGCATTACGCTGACGGTGGATACGGTGGCACCGGCAGCCGTCAGCAACCTGACGATCACGGATGATGTGGCGCCGGTGACCGGACCGCTGGCAAATGGCGCGGTCACTAATGACGCCACACCAACGCTGAGCGGCACGGCAGAGGCGAACGCGGTTGTTACCGTGTATGACGGCAGTACGACGCTGGGCTCTGTGGTGGCAGGCAGCGACGGTGCATGGAGCTTTACGCCAGGCGCGCTGAGCAACGGCGTGCATTCGCTGAGCACCACGGTACGCGATGCGGCAGGCAACGTCAGCCCGGCGACGCCGGCGGTAGCGATTACCGTGGATACCGTGGCGCCTGCTGCGCCTTCGCTGGTGGTCACGAACGACATCAACAATACAACGGTGGCAAATGGCGGCGCGACGCGCGACAGCACCCCAACGCTGAGCGGTACGGCAGAGGCAAACAGTCTGGTGATTGTGCGCGATGGCACTACCGTGCTGGGTTCAGTGACTGCCAGCGGCAGCGGCAGCTGGAGCTTTACGCCAGGAACAGCGCTCTCCGAGGGATCGCATACCTTCAGCATCACCGCCACTGATGCCGCGGGGAACGTCAGCAGCAGCATCAGCTCAACGGCGATTATCGACACCACGGTGCCGGTTGCCGTAACCGGACTGACGCTGGCTAATAACAATGGCAGCACGGCGATCGCGATCCCCAATAACGGCGTGACCAATGACACCACACCGCTGCTGAGTGGATCGGGCGAGGCGGGCGCACGCATCAGCGTTTACGACGGTACCACGCTGCTGGGAACCGCGACCGTCGGCGGCAGCGGCAGCTGGAGCTTTATCACACCTGCGCTGAGTAACGGCGCTCATACGCTGAACGTGACGCAGACCGACGCAGCGGGCAACGTCAGTCCGCAGGCTTCGGTCACGCTGCGGATTGACACCGTGGCACCGGCGGCCAGCACGCTTACCATCACCGACGATGCGGGCAGCACGCCGGTGACGCTGACCAGCGGCGCCTTTACGCGTGATACCACGCCGACGCTGAGCGGCACGGCAGAAGCGGGCGCGCTGGTGACCATTTTTGACGGCACGACTGCGCTCGGTTCCGTCACGGCGGGCACCGGCGGCAGCTGGAGCTTTACCACTGCGGCGCTGAGCAACGGGGCGCATACCCTGAGCACCACGGTGACCGATCCGGCAGGTAACGTCAGCAGCAGTAATGTGGCGACGACGGTTACCGTGGATACGGTGCCGCCGGCGGCGGTATCCGGGCTGCTGATCAACAGCGCCGGTACCAGCGTCACCGGCAGCGGTGAGGTCGGCGCAACGGTGACGGTGCGTGATGCCAGCGGTGCCTCGCTCGGGACCACCACGGTGGGCACCGGCGGCAGCTGGTCAGTGGCGCTGAGCACTGCGCAGACCACCGGTGCTACGCTCTCGGTGACGCAGAGCGACAGGGCGGGCAACGTTTCGCCGTCGGCGTCGCTGCTGGGGGCCATTCGCGTTGTGGCGACCAGCGATGTTAACGAGGTCGATTATACTACCACCCAGGCCACCGTTAATAACGGCACCGTGAACTCTTCGCACACTGCACTGCTTACTCTGGGAGTCGGATCCATACTGGGTGCCAGCGTGCTCAATAACGGCAACGCCTATATCTTCAATGTGGGTCAGGACGATTTCCGCACGGTAACGCTCTACGGTTCCGTAAACAGCATCGGGGTGGCGGCTAACTACTCGCTGAACCTCTACACGCAGCTGAGTAACGGCTCCTGGCAGCTGGTGAGTTCGCAGAGCAACTACATCAGTTCTCTGCTCTCAATCGGAACGATTCGCGGCGGTAACGTCACCTACACCAACCTGAGTACCGGCAACTACGCGGTAGTGGTCGGCGCGAATACCAACCTCAGCGTGCTGCCCACCACTATCGTGAGTACGGTGTCAGACTACACCACGCTGGCAGTGACCACGGCGGCCACCGTCACCGGTAATCTGCTGGCAAATGACACCAGTTCGATAGCCGGTACGGTGCCGGCCGGCGTGGCGGTTACAACGGCGGGCGGCGCAACGGTTGCCGGCACGGGTAATACGGTGATCACCAGCAGCTACGGTACGCTGACCCTGGATGCGAGAGGTAACTACACCTATGCGCTGAAAGCGGGCCTGAATATCGATACGCTGCCAGCGACGGATACCTTTACCTATTCGGTAAGGGACGCCAGCGGCACAGTGACCTCCGCCACGCTAACGGTAACGCTGCATAACGGCCCGGCGGCCACGCTGTTTGCCGCTACCAGCCTGCTGGCGGAAAGCAGCAGCGCTGAGCATGACGCGAGCGGCAGCATCTGGGCCGACAGTGCCGGTACGCACAGCGGAACCTTAACCATCACTAATGCTCTGGGGGCAGAAACCACGGTAGGAGCGGCCGGCATGACGCAGGTGGCCGGTGAGTTCGGCGTGCTGCAGGTCAGCGCCAGCGGAAGCTACACCTATTCACTGAATGCGGATGTTAACGTACAGAACATTACGCATAAGGAGGTGTTCAGTTACACCCTGGCGGGCCGGGACGGCACCCTGACCAGTCACAGCTTTACCATTGAGCTGCACCCGACCATTAACGGCACCCGCGGTAACGATACGCTGACCAGCAGCGCCTACGATGACACCATCACCGGTGGCACCGGCACGGATACGCTGGTTTATCATCTGCTGGATCGCGCTGACGCCACTGGCGGCAACGGCCACGACACCTGGACCGACTTTAACGTCGCCCAGGGAGACAAGGTTGATATCAGTGAACTGCTGATCGGCTGGAATGATTCCACAAGTAATATTAATGATTTCGTGAAAGTGGACCATACTTCTGATGGCAACACCGTACTCTCAATCGATCGTGACGGTAGCGGGACGGGCTACAGCACTACGCAGCTGATTACGCTGGAAGGCGTTAACGTGTCACTGGAGGAGCTGCTGCAGCAACCGCACCAAAACCACACGGCATAGTGGTGTGTGACGCAGGGAAGCATCACGGGCACAGGAGGTGCCCTTTCTCTATTCTGACTGGTGGATAATCGATGGATCTGATGCAATCCGGCGCACCCTTTCGCCGTTCCTCTCTGCCCGCCGCAGTAAGCGCGGGCTTTCTCTTGTTTTACAGTGCGCATCTCAGTGCCGCCAGTGACACGCTGATGCGTGCAGGTTCTATTACCCAAAGCGAGCTGGTTCAGCAGCAGGAACTGCCATCGCTTGCCGGCGAAGTCGCCGGACCCGCGCTGGCCAGCGTGCCGGATACCCTGACAATTGAACAGGCGGTACAGCGCGCGGTGCAGTGGCATCCGGATATTACGCAGGCGATCGGCACCATGCTGGAGCAGGCGAATCAGGTCGACGTGGCCAAAGCAAAATATTATCCGCAAATCAGCGGGGGCATGAATAACGGCTATAGCAACAGTTACAGCGGCAGCGGCTTCAGTCCGTCATTTGTGCTGTCGGTGTCGCAGATGCTCTATGACTTTGGCAAAGTCAGCAGCTCGGTGCGCTCTGCTGAAGCGGGCGTGGCGCAGGAGCAGGCCAACGTGCTGGTGAGCATCGACAGCGTGGCGCACGATACCGCAGCTGCCCTGGTTCAGGTGCAGGGCTATCAGCAGCTGGTAAAGATTGCCCGCGATCAGCTCAGCGCCCTGAGCCGGATTGGTGTCCTCGCACGGCAGCGTAATGAGGAGGGCGCCGCTTCGCTCTCCGACGCGACCCAGACCGATGCGCGTATTGAAGGCGCGCGCACCACCCTGACGCAGTATCAGGCGAGCCTTAACCGCTGGCGCGCAACCTTAGCTACCTATCTGGGCTGGCCGCTGGTAAAGCAGGTCAGCGACCAGTTTCCCGCGACGCTGACCCGCGGCTGCGCCAGTGGCAAAGCGGATGACAAAAGCAACCCGGCGGTGCTGGCCGCGTGGGCGCAGGCTAGTCAGGCGCAGGCCAAACTTGATAATGCCAGCGCACAGAACCTGCCGACCATCTCGCTGGAACCGCAGGTCACGCACTATCTCAATGATCACTACGCCGGCAATCAGTCGCTGGATCGCACGCAGTACTCTGCTTTTATCAAAGTAGAGATGCCGCTTTATCAGGGGGGCGGGATTACCGCTGCGCGCGACGCCGCCGCCAGCGCGCTGCAGGCGGCGAACGCTGCGGTCAATTCCGCGCGGCTGAAAGCGCGTCAGCAGCTGAGTGAGTCGCAGAATGAAGCGCTTAGCCTGTCGCAGAGTCTGGCGATCATGGGGCGTCAGCAGGCGCTGGGCGAGAAAACCCGCCAGCTTTATCAGGATCAGTATCTGCAGCTCGGCACGCGCCCGCTGCTGGACGTGCTGAATGCAGAACAGGAAGTGTGGCAGACCCGCTTTACGCTACAGCAGACCATCAGCCAGCTGCGATCGCTGCAGCTCGACTGCCTCTACAGCACCGGACAAATACGTTCAGCCTTTACGCTTAATCATCAGCGCATCCAGACCGTGGAGATCCAGCCATGACCCAATTACCGATCCCGGACGCGCCTGAGGGCCAGCCCGCCAGCGGCGGTGGCGAGCTGCCGCTTAACGGCTGGGCCACGGCAATCATTCAAATCGCCACCCACTACCGGCTGCCCTGTTCGCCGGGCATGATCATGGCGGCGGCAGAGTGGCAGGGCAAACAGACGCGCGATAAAGCGCTGCGCCATCTGGCGCGCCAGGCGGGCCTGTCGCTGCAGCTGTTTGCAGAGGAGAGCCGGGAGATCACGCGCTGGCGCCTGCCGCTGGCGGTAGAGCTGAATGACGGCCAGGTCGGCGTGATCACAGCATTTGATGGCGATGACCGCGTACGGGTCCACTTTTCCGGCGATGAACAGCCGACGCCGGTGATGCTCACCGATCTGCTGCCCGCCCTCAGCGTGGTGGCGGCGCTGCGGCCGGTGGCGGCGGCGAAAGATAGTCGGGTCGATCGCTATCTGGCTACCGTGCGCCCGGACTGGCTGCGGCGGCTGGTGCTGCACGATCTGCGTCCCTATGGCTACGTGATGCTGGCGTCCTTTTTGATCAACCTGCTGGCGCTGGTCGGGATCGTCTTTTCGATGCAGGTGTATGATCGGGTGATCCCGGCGCAATCCTACCCCACGCTCTATGTGCTCTATGCTGGCGTGATCATCTCCGTGGTGTTTACCTATATTCTGCGCGTGGGCCGCGATCACGTCACCGATCTGCTGGGCAAGCGCGCCGATATGCGCGTCTCCGATCGGGTTTTTGGTCATGCGCTGCGGCTGCGCAACAGCGTGGTGCCTCGTTCTACCGGAACTTTTATCTCTCAGCTGCGTGAGCTGGAGGCGATCCGGGAAATGGTAACCTCGACAACCGTTACCGCGATCGTTGATATGCCATTTTTCCTGCTGTTTCTGCTGGTGATGGCCATTATTGCGCCGCAGCTGGCGTGGATCGCCCCGGTGGCGGTGCTGCTGATGGTGCTGCCGGGTCTGCTCAGCCAGAAAAAACTGGCGAAGCTGGCGCAGCAGGCGCTGAAAGAGTCCACGCTGCGTAATGCGGTGCTGGTGGAGAGCGTGCAGGGGCTGGAGGATATCAAGCTGATGCAGGCGGAAGATCGCTTTCTGCAGCAGTGGAACAGCTATATCCGTATCACCGCGCAGTCAGGGGTCGAGATGCGTAAAGTGATGCACTCGCTCATCAGCTGGGGCGTAACGGTGCAGGGCCTGGTTTATGCCAGCGTCATTGTGGTGGGCGCGCCGATGGTGATCAACGGTGATATCACGACCGGGGCAATTGTGGCGGCGTCGCTGCTCTCCTCACGCATGATTGCGCCGATGGCGACGCTGTGCGGCGTGCTGGCGCGCTGGCAACAGGTCAGGGCAGCGAAAACCAGCCTTGACGGCCTGATGAACCTGCCGGTAGAGAACAGCAGCGATGAGACGCGTATCCACTGCCCGGTGCTGTTTGGCCACTATCAGTTTACCGACGCCATGTTTCGCTACTACAGCGACTCGCTGACCCTGGCGCTGCGCATTAAATCCCTGACTATTCAGCCAGGCGAGCGTATTGCGGTACTGGGCCGCAACGGCTCCGGTAAATCCACGCTGCTGCAGGCGATGGCGGGCGGCATGGATCTGGTCAGTGGTGAACTGCGGCTTGATAACCTTAGCCTGCCGCATATTGACGTGGCTGACGTGCGGCGCAATGTCGGGCTGCTGACGCAAAACGCGCGTCTGTTTCACGGTACGCTGCGCGAAAATCTGACTCTCGGCGCGGCGCACGCTACCGATGACGCCATATTCTCTGCGCTGACGGTGAGCGGCGGGGCGGAATTTATTCGTCGTCTGCCGCTGGGGCTGGATCACCCGATCATGGAGGGGGGAACCGGTCTTTCCGGCGGGCAGCGGCAGTCGCTGCTGCTGGCGCGTATGCTGCTGCGCGATCCCAATATTGTGCTGCTGGATGAACCCACGGCCGCGCTCGACGACCACACTGAAAAAGAGTTTATTGAGCGCCTCGGCGCGTGGCTGAATGGCCGCACGCTGATCGTTGCGACTCATCGTGCCGCGATTCTGTCGCTGGTGGATCGGATACTGGTGCTGAAAGAGGGGCAGCTGGTCATGGACAGTCCGAAAGAGAAAGCGCTGCCGCCGGCGCGCAGCGGCGGAAATCTGCCGGAGGTGAACGCATGAAGCAGCTGCCGGCAAAACTGCGGCTGATAACGGCTGCTGAAACAGACGCGTCAGACGATCTGCTGGGCGAACTGAAGTCGGAGACCCACTACAGCGGTGCCGTGCGGCTGATTGTGATCAGCGCCGCGCTGATGCTGGTCGCGCTGATCTGGGCGTGGTTTGGCGTGCTGGATGAAGTCTCAACCGGGACCGGCAAGGTGATCCCCAGTTCGCGCGAACAGGTGCTGCAGTCGCTGGAGGGGGGGATTCTGACGGAGCTGTATGTGCATGAAGGCGATCAGGTGCAGGCGGGTGAGGTGGTGGCGCGCCTCGATCCTACCCGTTCGCAGTCAAGCGTAGGGGAGAGTGCGGCACGCTACCGTGCCGCGCTGGCGGCGGCGTCGCGCCTGCGGGCAGAGGTCAACGATACCCGGCTGACCTTTCCGGACGAGCTCAGCGGCTGGCCCGATCTGATCGCGGCAGAAACCCGCCTCTATACGACTAAACGGGCACAGCTCAACGACGCCACAAAGCAGTTTAAGGCGTCGCTGGCGCTGGCTAACCGCGAGCTGGCGATTACGCAGCGGCTGGCAAAGAGCGGGGCAGCCAGTAACGTGGAGGTGCTGCGCCTGCAGCGTGAGAAATCCGATCTGGAACTGAAGCTGACCGATATGCGCTCACAATATTATGTCCAGGCGCGCGAGGAGCTGGCCAAAGCGAGCGCGGAAGCGGACAGCCTGGCGGAAGTGATCAAAGGGCGGGAAGATACGGTAACGCGCCTGACGATTCGTGCACCGATGCGCGGCATCGTTAAAAATATCAAAGTATCCACGGTTGGCGGCGTGGTGCCGCCTAATGGCGAACTGATGAACATTGTCCCGCTTAACGACAGGCTGCTGGTGGAGGCGCGCCTCTCGCCACGCGACATCGCTTTTATCCATCCGGGGCAGCGCGCGGTGGTGAAGATCTCCGCCTATGATTACGCCATTTATGGCGGTCTTAATGGCGTGGTGGAGAGCATCTCGCCGGACACCATTCAGGATGAGGTTAAACCAGAAATTTACTACTATCGGGTGTTTATCCGTACCGATAACGACTATGTGCAGAACAAAGCGGGCCGGCGCTTTTCTATCACACCCGGTATGGTTTCCACGGTGGATATCAAAACCGGCGAGAAAACCGTGATGGATTATCTGGTCAAGCCGTTTAACAAAGCCGAAGAGGCGATGCGCGAACGCTAAGCGGATGAGGATTGCAGGGGAGAATATTCCCGGCGATAATCACGCCATCAATCCCTTCCCCGTCACGCCTGACGACGCGGAAGGGATTTTTTTATACCTGACCCGTAATCAGGCCGGTGAGGCCTGACGTAAAGAGGATGAATTATGTACAACACCCTGGGCAATCAGTATGACAACTCCCTGGTTTCCAACGCCTTTGGTTTCATGCGTTTTCCGCTCAACTTCCAGCCGTACGACAGCGACGCAGAGTGGGTGATCACCGGTGTGCCGTTTGACGCCGCTACGTCGGGCCGTCCGGGCAGCCGTCTGGGGCCGGGAGCAATTCGTCAGATCTCAACTAACCTGGCGTGGGAAGGGTGCCGCTGGCCGTGGGACTTCGACCTGCGTCAGCGCCTGAAAGTCGTGGACTGTGGCGACCTGGTTTACGCGTTTGGTGACTCACAGGATCTCTCTGACAAACTGCAGGCGCATGCGGAAAAACTGCTGGCCAGCGGCAAGCGCATGCTGACCTTTGGCGGCGACCACTACATTACGCTGCCGCTGCTGCGCGCCCACGCGAAGCATTTCGGCAAAATGGCGCTGGTGCATTTCGATGCGCACACTGACACCTATTCCAACGGCCCGACCTTTGACCACGGCACCATGTTCTTCACCGCGCCACAAGAGGGGCTGATCGATCCGCAGCACTCGGTGCAGATCGGTATCCGTACTGAATTTGATAAGAGTCTGGGCTTTAACGTGCTGGATGCGGCACAGGTTAACGATCGCAGCGTGGATGATATTCTGGCGGAAGTGAAGCGCACCGTGGGCGACCTGCCGGTCTACCTGACCTTTGATATTGACTGCCTCGATCCGGCGCACGCGCCAGGCACCGGTACGCCGGTAATTGGCGGGCTGAGCAGTGACAAAGCGACCAAACTGGTTCGCGGCCTGCAGGGGATGAATATCGTCGGTATGGATCTGGTGGAAGTGGCGCCAGGCTACGATCACGCCGATCTGACCTCGCTGGCAGCGGCCACGCTGGCGCTGGATATGCTGCACGTGCAGGCAGCGAACAAAGGCTGATAGTGGCAGCCCTTCTCCCGGCGGGAGGAGGGCTGCATCAGGCGCTTATTTACCGTCTGCGGCGATACGATCGCGGATATGCTGCGCGCGCGCTTCTGAATCAGGATGGGAGTCAAACATCGAACTCTGATGTCCCTGATCCATCTTTGCCAGCTTCTCAAAACTGGTGGCTAAACCGAGCGGGTTGATACCGCGCTTTTTCAGCAGATCATACGAGTAGTCATCTGCCTGCGACTCCTGGGTCTGCGAGAACTGCGCGTTAACCAGCTTCTCGCCGATATCGCCCAGCTGCGACTGCGACAGCGAACCAATAATACCGCCAACCGATGCGGCGGCACCGCGTGCGGCTTCGGTGGCAAAGGCAACCTGCATCGCTTTACGCGTGTGGCCCAGCGCGACGTGCCCCATCTCATGGCCCAGTACGCCTTCTACTTCATTGTCGGTCATCATATCCATCAGGCCGCTGTAAACGCGGATGCAGCCGTTAGCCATCGCCCAGGCGTTGACGTCTTTGGTAACGTACACCTTGTAGTTCGCCGGCGTGCCGTTGATATTGTCGCCCAGTGCGGCAGCGATCTTATTCAGGCGTTGCTGATAACTGCTGTTTGCGGCTGCCACCTGATTGTCTTTATCCATTTGCGCACAGGACTGATCGCTCAGCTGTTTTACCTGCGCATCACTGAGTGAGTAGGCCTGATACGCCTGCGCGCCCGACTGCAGCAGCGCGTTGTTATCAAAACCCTGACAGCCGCTCAGTAGCGCTGCCACTCCCATTGCCGTAACCGTAGCCCGGATTTTCATATCATCATCCTTTAAGTCACTCGTCGTAAAAACACACACCTGAAAGCAGGCCAGATGTATAAACCCGATGTTTATAGCGCGCCCGTTTCGCGGTTGCTAGCAGACGCGGCTTAAAATGCAATCGCAGCCATGATAATTAGCACGCGGATGCATGTACTTTTGTGCCGATTTTCATGTACATTGATGGGCGACTTCTTTCACGCTTCGCCTTATAACTGATTAATTACAATACGTTAAGCGCGGCGGAGCCTTAATCCGATCTGGAGTAGAACATGCCCTCTCGTAAAGAGCTTGCCAACGCCATTCGTGCGTTAAGTATGGACGCAGTACAGAAAGCTAAATCGGGACACCCGGGTGCCCCGATGGGCATGGCGGATATCGCTGAAGTGCTGTGGCGCGACTTCCTGAATCACAACCCGGTTAACCCGCAGTGGGCAGATCGCGACCGCTTCGTGCTCTCGAACGGGCATGGCTCTATGCTGATCTACAGCCTGCTGCACCTTGCTGGCTACGATCTGCCAATGAGCGAGCTGCAGAACTTCCGCCAGCTGCACTCTAAAACCCCAGGTCACCCGGAATATGGCTACACGCCAGGCGTGGAAACCACCACCGGCCCGCTGGGCCAGGGCATCGCCAACGCCGTGGGCTTTGCGATCGCCGAGCGTACGCTGGCCGCACAGTTCAACCGCCCGGGTCATGATATCGTAGACCACCATACCTATGTTTTCATGGGCGACGGCTGCATGATGGAAGGGATTTCGCACGAAGTCTGCTCTATCGCCGGCACGCTGAAGCTGGGCAAGCTGGTCGCGTTCTATGACGACAACGGTATCTCAATTGATGGTCACGTTGATGGCTGGTTCTCCGACGACACTGCAGCACGTTTTGAAGCCTACGGCTGGCATGTTGTGCGCGGCGTGGATGGTCACGACGCAGAAGCAATCAAACAGGCTGTGGAAGAGGCGAAGCGCGTCTCTGACAAGCCGTCACTGCTGATGTGCAAAACCGTTATCGGCTTCGGCTCGCCCAACAAAGCGGGCACGCACGATTCACACGGCGCGCCGCTGGGCGACGATGAAATTGCGCTGACGCGTAAGCAGCTGGGCTGGAGCCATGCGCCGTTTGAGATCCCGGCCGATATCTATGCGCAGTGGGATGCCAGAGAGGCAGGCCAGGCGAAAGAGTCCGCTTGGAATGAGAAGTTTGCAGCCTATGCGGCAGCTTTCCCGGCACTGGCGGAAGAGTTTACACGTCGCGTTAACAATGAGCTGCCTGCTAACTGGCAGGCAGAGTCGCAGCAGTTTATTGAGCAGCTGCAGGCGAATCCGGCTAAAATCGCCAGCCGTAAAGCGTCACAGAATGCGATTGAAGCCTTTGGCAAGCTGCTGCCGGAGTTCCTCGGCGGTTCCGCCGATCTGGCACCCAGCAACCTGACGATGTGGTCCGGTTCTAAACCGATCAACGAAGACACAGCGGGTAACTACATCCATTATGGCGTGCGTGAGTTCGGTATGACCGCCATTGCCAACGGCATTGCGCTGCACGGCGGTTTCCTGCCTTATACCGCGACCTTCCTGATGTTTGTTGAATATGCCCGCAACGCGGCGCGTATGGCGGCACTGATGAAGATCCGCCAGATCATGGTTTACACCCACGACTCCATCGGTCTGGGTGAAGATGGCCCGACGCACCAGCCGGTTGAGCAGATGGCCAGCCTGCGTACGACGCCAAACATGAGCCTGTGGCGTCCCTGTGACCAGGTTGAGTCTGCTGTCGCGTGGAAATATGCCATTGAGCGCGTGGATGGCCCGTCAGCGCTGATCTTCTCCCGCCAGAACCTGGCGCAGCAGGATCGTACCGCTGAGCAGCTGGCAAACGTGGTCCGCGGTGGCTATGTGCTGAAAGATTGCAACGGCACGCCGGAACTGATCCTGATCGCTACCGGCTCTGAAGTTGAGCTGGCGGTGGCTGCCGCTGACAAACTCAGCAGCGAAGGCCGCAATGTGCGCGTGGTCTCCATGCCATCAACGGATGCGTTCGATAAGCAGGATGCCGCCTACCGTGAAGCGGTGCTGCCGAAAGCAGTTGGTGCGCGCGTTGCCATTGAAGCGGGTATTGCCGATTACTGGTTCAAATACACCGGCCTGCACGGCGCGGTGGTCGGTATGACCTCATTTGGTGAATCTGCGCCGGCAGAGCTGTTGTTTAAAGAGTTCGGCTTCACCGTTGAGAATGTGGTAAACACCGCAAAATCTATTCTGTAATCCGTGGTCGCCTTAACGGGCGACTTAACAAACCGGATATCGTGAGCTACAGGGTGCGCATTGATGCGCACCCTGTTTTATTTCATATTCTTTCGCCGCCTGAAACGTTTCAATTATTCCTGCAGTAATTGTTTAATCGCCTCATTTTTGTGACGCAGATCCAATAATCATCACCATCCTTGATCGCAATCATTCCGGTTATTCCTCGCATGCTTTATTCTGGCTGAACCGTTTCAGTTGCTGCCGAATCCCTGCGCATCGCGTCAGGCGCTGCGGAAGAATTCCCTGTACAAAATGGCATGAAACGCTCAAGGTATCTGGCACATTTCAGAGGTGCAGTTGCAGGAAAAGCGATGACCATTCGTATTGCTATCAATGGCTTTGGTCGTATCGGACGCAATGTGTTGCGTGCGCTATATGAAACGGGACGCCGGGCGGAAATCACGGTCGTTGCGATTAATGAGCTGGCAGACGCCGCCGGCATGGCGCATCTGCTGAAGTACGATACCAGCCACGGTCGCTTCGCCTTCGACGTGCGTCAGGAGCGCGATCTGCTGTGGGTAGGGGAAGACACTATTCGCATCCTGCACCAGGCAGAGATCGGCACGCTGCCGTGGCAGCAGCTGGACGTTGATGTCGTGCTGGATTGCACCGGCGTTTACGGCAGCCGCGCCGACGGTGAGGCGCATCTGCAGGCGGGCGCCAGAAAAGTTCTGTTTTCGCATCCGGGCGGCAACGATCTGGACGCAACCGTTGTGTTCGGCGTAAACGAACAGGCTCTTAAACAAACTGACCGCATTGTGTCTAACGCATCCTGTACCACCAACTGCATTATTCCGGTGATCAAGCTGCTGGATGATGCCTTTGGGATCGAGTCCGGTACAGTGACCACGATCCACTCAGCGATGCACGATCAGCAGGTGATCGACGCCTATCACAGCGATCTGCGCCGCACCCGTGCAGCGAGTCAGTCGATCATTCCGGTCGATACGCGGCTGGCTGCCGGCATCACCCGCATTTTTCCGAAATTCAACGATCGCTTCGAAGCGATAGCGGTGCGTGTACCCACTATCAACGTGACGGCGATTGATCTGAGCGTCTCGGTGCGGGCGGCGGTAAAGGCGTGTGAGGTCAATGCGCTGCTGCAAAACGCATCAGCAGGGGCATTTCGTGGTATAGTTGACTATACGGAATTACCGTTAGTCTCAGTAGATTTTAACCACGATCCGCACAGTGCCATCGTTGATGGTACGCAGACGCGGGTCAGCGGTCATCACCTGATCAAGACGCTGGTCTGGTGTGACAACGAATGGGGCTTTGCTAATCGGATGATCGATACTACGTTAGCAATGGCCGCAAGCGGTTTCAGGTAAGACGCGGATGGCGTCTGGCAAAACTTACGAGAATCAACGAGAGGATTCACCATGTCTGTAATTAAGATGACCGATCTGGACCTTGCTGGTAAGCGTGTTCTGATCCGTGCCGATCTCAATGTGCCAGTGAAAGAAGGAAAAGTGACATCTGACGCACGTATCCGTGCTTCCCTGCCTACCATTGAAGCGGCACTGAAACAGGGCGCAAAAGTGATGGTTACCTCTCACCTCGGTCGCCCGACTGAAGGTGAATACAATGAAGAGTTCTCGCTGCTGCCGGTTGTTAACTATCTGAAAGAGAAACTGAACGGTACCCAGGTTACGCTGGCAAAAGAGTATCTTGACGGCGTTGAAGTGGGAGCGGGCGAGCTGGTAGTACTGGAAAACGTACGCTTTAACAAAGGCGAAAAGAAAGATGACGAGACGCTGGCGAAGAAATATGCCGCGCTGTGCGATGTCTTTGTAATGGATGCGTTTGGTACCGCCCACCGTGCACAGGCTTCAACCCATGGCGTAGGCAAATTTGCGCCAGTCGCCTGCGCCGGCCCGCTGCTTTCTGCTGAGCTGGAAGCGCTGGGTAAAGTAATGAGCAATCCGGAGCGTCCGCTGGTTGCCGTCGTCGGTGGTTCAAAAGTATCGACCAAATTTGATGTCCTGCAGTCGCTGGTCAAAATTGCGGATACCGTGATTGTTGGCGGCGGCATCGCAAACACCTTCGTGGCTATCGACAACAACGTCGGTAAATCACTCTACGAGCCGGACTTCGTTGAAGCGGCTAAAGGCCTGCGTGACCAGTACGGTATTCCGGTTCCGACCGATTCCCGTGTGGGCACGGAATTCTCTGAAACTGCACCTTCTACCGTGAAAAAGGTTTCAGAAGTGCAGGATAACGAAGAGATTATGGACTTCGGTGATGAAACCGCACAGAACATGGCGAAGATTCTGAAAGAGGCCAAAACGATTCTGTGGAACGGTCCGGTAGGCGTATTTGAGTTCCCGAACTTCCGTAAAGGCACCGAAATCGTGGCTAATGCGATTGCAGACAGCGAGGCATTCTCTGTTGCAGGCGGCGGTGACACCCTGGCGGCTATCGATCTGTTCGGTATCGAAGACAAGATCTCTTACATCTCAACCGGCGGCGGGGCGTTCCTGGAGTTTGTGGAAGGCAAAAAACTGCCTGCAGTGGCGATGCTGGAAGAGCGCGCTAAGCAGTAATTCTGGGGGCAGCGCTCCGGCGCTGCCTTAAAACTGGCCCCGTCCGGGGCAAATAAATCCCATTCCCTTCGGGAATGAACGGTAACGAAACGGGACACAACCATGTCTAAAATTTTTGATTTCGTAAAACCCGGCGTTGTCACTGGTGATGACGTTCAGAAAGTCTTCAAGGTAGCGAAAGAGCACAAATTCGCTCTGCCTGCAGTTAACTGCGTCGGCACGGACTCCATTAACGCGGTACTGGAAGCGGCTGCCAAAGTTAAAGCGCCGGTCATCGTTCAGTTCTCCAACGGCGGTGCTGCATTTATCGCCGGTAAAGGTTTCAAAACCGACAAACCACAGGGCGCAGCAATTTTCGGCGCTATCGCCGGTGCGCACCATGTGCATCTGATGGCAGAGCAGTATGGTGTGCCGGTTATTCTGCACACTGACCACTGTGCGAAAAAACTGCTGCCGTGGATCGACGGTCTGCTGGATGCCGGTGAAGAGCACTTCAAAAAAACCGGTAAGCCACTGTTCTCTTCACACATGATCGACCTCTCTGAAGAGTCGCTGGAAGAGAACATCGAGATCTCCAGCAAATATCTGACGCGTATGGCGAAAATTGATATGACGCTGGAAATCGAACTCGGCTGTACCGGGGGTGAAGAAGATGGCGTGGATAACAGCCATATGGATGCTTCAGCCCTCTACACCCAGCCAGAAGATGTGGATTACGCTTACACCGAGCTGAGCAAAATCAGCCCGCGTTTCACTATTGCGGCCTCTTTCGGCAACGTGCACGGCGTGTACAAGCCAGGCAACGTGAAGCTGACCCCAACCATTCTGCGCGATTCACAGAAATATGTGTGCGAGAAGCATGGTCTGGAGCATAACGCGCTGGATTTCGTATTCCACGGCGGTTCCGGTTCTTCTGCGGCAGAGATTGAAGAGTCTATCAGCTACGGCGTGATCAAAATGAACATCGATACCGATACCCAGTGGGCAACCTGGGACGGTATTCTGCAGTATTACAAATCTAACGAAGCGTACCTGCAGTCGCAGCTGGGCAACCCGAACGGCCCGGACAGCCCGAACAAGAAATACTATGACCCACGCGTCTGGCTGCGTGCGGCACAATCCTCAATGGTTGTGCGCTTAGAGCAGGCGTTTAAAGAGCTGAACGCAGTCGACGTACTGTAAGTTCGCTGCAGTAAAAAGGCCCCTGCAGGGGCCTTTTTTATGCGTTTCCGCTGCACTCTCTTCCAGACAAACGCACACGCCAGTTCGTCTCATTCTGATGCACAGTTACCGCCAGTCTGCAGGTTACTCTGCTCTGATCTGCATCGATTCCGGTATGTTTTCTCCCCAATATAATGTTAAATCAGCTTAATTTTGGCGCTTCCCCCTGTTTTTGTTTAACCTTGTAGCCTGGAGTGCCGGAGTCAATCTGGCCGTTTTTGTAATTTCCCGCGGGAAACTCAACAACAGGGCTGACAAATGGAAGATTTAGATGTCGTAAATGGCATTAACAGTGCAGGTGGCTGGCTGGTGCGTAACCAGGCGCTGATCCTGAGCTATGCGGTCAATATCGTGGCAGCAATCGCGATTATTATCGTTGGCATGATCATCGCGCGTATTGTCTCAAAAGGCGTGAATCGTCTGCTGGTGGCACGCCATATCGACGCGACCGTGGCCGATTTTCTCTCAGCCTTAGTCCGCTATGGCGTTATCGCATTTACTATCATCGCAGCGCTGGGGCGCGTTGGCGTACAGACCGCGTCAGTGATCGCCGTGCTGGGTGCGGCCGGTCTGGCCGTGGGTCTGGCGCTGCAGGGCTCGCTGTCCAACCTGGCGGCAGGTGTACTGCTGGTGACTTTCCGTCCGTTCCGTACCGGCGAATTTGTTGATCTCGGTGGCGTGATGGGAACGGTTCAGAATGTGCAGATCTTCTCAACCACGCTGAAAAGCGCAGACGGTAAAATGGTGGTGGTGCCGAACGGCAAAATCATCGCCAGCAATATCATTAACTTCTCCCGTGAGCCGATCCGCCGCAACGAATTTATTATTGGCGTGGCCTACGATGCGGATGTCGATCAGGTGATCGCTCTGCTGCGTGACGTCGTGGAAGCGGATGAGCGCGTGCTGAAAGATATGGGTATCCAGATCGGCCTGAATGAACTGGCGGCTTCGTCACTGAACTTTGTGGTGCGCTGCTGGAGCAAAAGCGGTGACCTGCAGAACGTTTACTGGGACCTGATGAAAAACTTTAAGCGTACGCTGGATGCGAACGGCATCGGCATCCCTTATCCGCAGATGGATGTGCATCTGCACCAGGTCAGGCGCGAAGAGCAGGAGCAGCCGGTTAACCTGACAAAATAACATCAGCATAAGGCACCTGCGGGTGCCTTTCTTATTAATCGAACTAATGGCCGATTAAATCTTTCAATTTCCGCTAATATCTTCCTGCTAATATACTGCGCCCATCTTCTTCTCTTTCCAGGTTATTCAGCATGTTAGCAATTTATCTGCAGGGGCTGGCGCTGGGCGCTGCCTTGATCCTGCCACTGGGCCCGCAAAACGCTTTTGTGATGAATCAGGGCATCAAGCGTCACTATCATTTGATGACCGCTACGCTTTGTACCCTGAGCGACATTGCCTTGATCTGCGGCGGCATATTTGGCGGCAGCGCGCTGCTGCATCAGTCACCGCTGCTGCTGACGCTGATCACCTGGGCAGGCGTTGCGTTTCTGCTCTGGTATGGCTGGGGAGCATTACGTAGTGCATGGCGCGGCGGTATTGCGCTGGAGCAGGACAGCACGCTGAAACAGGGACGCTGGCGCATTATTGCCACGATGCTGGCTGTGACCTGGCTCAATCCGCATGTCTATCTGGATACGTTTGTCGTACTGGGCAGCCTCGGCAGTCAGCTGCCTTCTGCCGATGCCCGTCGCTGGTTCGCGCTGGGCACCGTCAGCGCCTCCGTTATCTGGTTTTATGGTCTGGCGCTGCTGGCGGCCTGGCTGTCGCCACGACTGCGCACCGCGCGTGCGCAGCGCATTATTAATCTGCTGGTTGGCAGCGTCATGTGGCTTATCGCTTTCCAGCTGGCGCAGCAGGGGCTGACAGATTAAAAAGTAAAACGCGCAGGGGGGCATTATTGACGCGGCGAGGCTGTTAAGATTGAGTTTTTAGCGCCCGGAGGTGACCCATGTCTTCTCAACCTAACCAGAGCCTGATTGACGGCATCCGCTGTCTGCAGTACCTGGTCTCCAGCGACAGAGCCATTGGCGGGCGTGAGCTGGCGCGTCAGATGGGAATGAACAGCACGCGCGTTAACCGTCTGCTGATGACCATGGCATCGATCGGCCTCACCGTTCAGGATGAGCAGCGTCGCTATCTGCCGGGCCCGGGCGTGCACGCGCTGGCCGCGCAGGCGATTCGGGGGTCCTCACTGTTTGCGCAGGCGCTGCCGCAGCTGGAGCTGTATGCACCGCACGATATCGTGGTGGCGCTGGGCGTGCTGTGGGAGGATCAGGTCATCTATATCTGGCACTCGGAACCCGGTGAACGCACCCGCACCAGTCAGGCGCTGGCCGGATTTCGCATGCTGCCAGCGTGGCAGTCGGTGATTGGCATGGCGCTGCTGGCCGCAGAGCCTGATGTGCAGCTGCAGCCGCGTTTTGACCCGGCGCAGTGGACGCAGATGGCACCTCTGCTGGCACGCAAACGCCAGAGCGATCATCTTATCTGGCAGCGTGATGATGGTGAGATTGGTATGGCGCTGCCGATCACGCATAATCGCGCGGCGCTGGCGTTCGCTAAAATCTGGCAGACGGATGATGAGCATCTGGCGCAACGGGTGGCGCAGCTGAAAGCGCTGGCGCAGAAGATCACCGGCGAGCAGTAATCTCTTCGGGGCGGCCAACGATAAACAGATAGCTGCCGATCCCCACCAGCGCCAGCGCAGCGATGAACATCAGCGCCGGAGCAAAATCACTGCCGTCGATCAGTGCGCCAATCGCAACCGGCACAACGATTGCGGAGAGCGCACCGGTAAAGTTAAACATGCCGCCTGCCAGCCCGACCAGATGACGCGGTGCCAGCGTAGTGACAAACACCCAGGTAATGGTGGCCAGCCCGTTGCCGAAAAAGGCCAGCGACATAAACAGGACGATCAGCGTGGTATTATCCGTGTAGCTGGCGCCGAGAATAAACAGCGTCATCGTCAGTCCGAGCAGTATCGGCAGCTTGCGCGCCACGCCCGCTGAAACGCCGCGCCGCATCAGATAATCGGAGATAAATCCCGCCAGCAGTACACCGCAAAACGCCGCCAGATAAGGCAGCGAGGCGACATAGCCGCTTTTAATGAAATCCATATGCCGGTACCGGACCAGATAGGTCGGAAACCACGTCAGAAAGAACCAGAACGTGGCGGAAATCGAAAACTGGCCCAGACAGATGCCCAGCAGCTGGCGGTTGCGCAGCATCTGCTGCATATCACTCAGGCGCAGCGGTGTACGCCCGGCCGATGCGCTGTCGGGCAGCGCACCGTTCTCCAGCAGCCAGGCGCGCTCTGCGGCGGATACACGTTTATGTTCGCCAGGCTCGCGATAGAACGCAAACCAGACCCCAGCCCACAGAATGCCGGTCAGACCGGTGGTAGCAAACAGCCCGCGCCAGCCAAACGCAGCCTCGATATGAAACAGCAGCGGCGTCACGCAGGCCAGGCCAGCAAACTGCGCTGAAGAGTAAATGCCAATGGCGCTGGCGCGCTCGTGTAGCGGAAACCAGCCGGAAATAATACGGTTGTTAGCCGGCATCACCGGGGCTTCAAGCGCGCCGACGCCCAGCCGCAGTCCCACCAGCGCCGCTGCGCTGCTGGCGCAAACATGCAGCAGGGTAATGAGCGACCAGCCGATCATCGCTACGCCATACACCATACGCGCACCGAACCGATCAATCAGCCAGCCGCCCGGGATCTGCAGTGCGGCGTAGATCCAGCCAAATGCAGAAAAAACCAGCCCCATTTGCAGTGGAGTGAGCTGCAATTCAGCGCTCAGCGCTGGCGCTGCCACGGCCAGATTAGCGCGATCCATATAGTTGATAATGATGTTCACAAATACCAGCGTCAGCATCAGAAAACGCGTACGTCCGACGCGCACGCCAGCAGCAGGCGCGTCAGGGCTTAATGGATCGGGTGCCATGAGCAGAGCTCCTGAAAACAAAAAGTATTTATCAAGCGAAACGTACAATACTCTTTTTGACAACTCTGTAGTGATAAGTTTGCAGCCGGCAGCAGGTTAAAACGCAGCGCGAACGAACTTTTCTGTCGGCGTAAACTCAGAGCATCACGCATAGTAAAGTGTTAGCGGCTTCGCCATAGTGGCAGCCGGTAACCCGATTTCCAAGGAGGAGTTTGTGAAACTGAAAGCACTGGCGCTGGTCGCCGCAATGAGTACGGGCGCACTGTCGGGCATGGTTCAGGCCGGAGAGGTTCCTGAAGGACCGCATGTGGTCACTTCCGGTCAGGCAAGCGTGGATGCGCGTCCGGATATGGCGACGCTCTCAATCATGGTCAGCGTCGCCTCTAAAGAAGCCGCTGATGCCAAAAAGCAGGCTGACGCGCGCGTGGCGCAATATTTTGATTTCCTGCAAAAGAGCGGTATTGAAAAGAAAGATATCGATGCGGCTAATCTGAGTACCCAGCCAGAATATGACTATACCAAAGAGGGTAAGTCGGTACTGAAAGGCTACCGCGCGGTACGCCAGGTGGAAGTGACGCTGCGTCAGCTGGATAAGCTGAACGATCTGCTGGATGGCGCGCTAAAATCAGGTCTGAACGAAATCCGCACCGTTGAACTGGGCGTGGCAAACGCAGAAAGCTACAAAGAGCAGGCGCGTAAAGCCGCCATTGCTAACGCTACGCAGCAGGCCAGTGCGCTGGCTGAAGGTTTCAACGCGAAGCTGGGTCAGGTCTACAGTATTCGCTATCATGTGGCTAACTATCAGCCAATGCCGATGGCGCGCATGTACAAAGCGGCCGCCGCACCCGCGGATACCACTGCGCAGCAGACGTATGAACAGCAGAGTATCCACTTTGACGATCAGGTCGATGTAGTGTTTGAAATTAAGCCAAACGCCGCTACGCCCTGATAGCTGACTGCCGCAGCGGCGCCTGCCGCTGCGCTATGCTCAGGCTGTGACCTCATCCTGACGCAATACCCGATGTCCGTGGGCAATCAGCGCATCGGTGACGCTGCGCATCAGCCGGCTTTCTGGCGCAAAGCGGTGCCAGTAGAGCATTCGGCGCTGATAAAGCCCGGGTGTCAGATCCACCAGCTCGCCCTGGGCCAGCTCGCGCTCAATCTGCAGATGCGGGATCATACAGCAGACCGATCCCTGCCGCGCCAGCTGCACAAACGCCTCTGACGAATTGACAATATGGCAGGGTACGCTGCCCGGTGACAGATCAAAATTCTGCTGCAAAAACGCCTGATGCATATCATCCAGATGGTCAAACGCCACCGCCGGTGCCTTGAGCAAAGCAGATCGCGTGACGCCGTTAGGAAAGTAGCGGGCGGCAAAATCGGGCGAGGCGCAAAACAGATAGTCGAGCGCCCCCAGCTGATCAACCAGGCAGCTTGGCAGCGGCTGCGGCTGGATACTCACGGCGCCTACCACTTCGCCACGACGCAGCCGTTCCTGCGTGCGCGTTTCATCTTCCACCTGCAGATTCAGCCGTACCGGGGAGTCCGCCAGCACATCTTTCAGTGCCGGCAACAGCCAGGTCGCAAGACTGTCGGCGTTAACCGCCAGCGAGAGCAGCAGCGGCGTGGTCCCGCTTTGATCGTCACCCAGCCACTCCTCTTCCAGCAACTCAACCTGATGCAGCAGCGCCAGCAGCTTCTGCCCCTGTTCAGTGGGGCGGGGCGGAACAGTGCGTACCAGCAGCGGCTGACCAAACAGGTTTTCCAGCTGCTTGATACGCTGCGATACGGCTGACTGGGTAATACAAAGCTTCTGTGCAGCGCGCTCAAAGCCGCGCTCACGAATAACTGCATCCAGCGCCTGAAGCGTGCGGTAATCCGGGCGTTTCATTATGGTTCTCTCTCGTTCAGGGTGGAAAGTACTATGCCACAAAATGGCCGCACTGTGCGGCAGCTGTATTTTTGCGGACTGGCTTCCAAAGGTATAAATCGGTGGCGCGTGAGTCGCGCACTTTTACAGCGCGTTGTTTTATACTACGCGCACTTTGATGTCGCACAGGTTTTAAACATACCATGACCCAGGATGAACTGAAAAAAGCGGTAGGGTGGGCGGCGCTGCAGTATGTGCAGCCAGGCACCATTGTTGGCGTAGGCACCGGATCAACGGCCGCGCATTTTATCGACGCGCTGGCCACCATGAAGCACCAGATTGAGGGGGCGGTCTCCAGTTCTGAAGCCTCCACCCTGAAGCTGAAATCGCTGGGCATACCGGTTTTCGATCTTAACGACGTGGATGATATTGCGGTCTATGTCGATGGTGCCGATGAGATCAACCCGCATATGCAGATGATCAAGGGCGGTGGCGCAGCGCTAACGCGCGAGAAGATTGTGGCAGCGGTCGCGCAAAAGTTTGTCTGTATCGCGGATGCGTCCAAAGAGGTTGATATTCTTGGTCGTTTCCCGCTGCCGGTTGAAGTGATCCCGATGGCGCGAGCGTATGTCGCGCGCGAGCTGGTGAAGCTTGGCGGCCAGCCAGAGTATCGGCAGCAGGTGGTGACCGATAATGGCAACATCATTCTCGACGTGCACAACCTGCAGATCCTCGATCCCGTCACCATGGAGAAAAACATTAATGCGCTGGCGGGCGTGGTCACGGTGGGTCTGTTTGCCACCCGGGGCGCTGATGTCGCGCTGATTGGCACACCGGATGGCGTCAAAACTATTCTCAAATGATCTCTCCGGCGCGCCTGACGCGCCGTTTTTTACCCGGCTAATTCTGCTTTTCTTTACCGGCCTGAATTTAGTGACTTATGTCACAAACAGGGCATGGAGAGCCGATTCCTGCTCTCTGCTTCCGGCATCCTGCGATTTTGTATGGATTTGTGCTGCCCGAAAGCCGGAGCGTGCTGCCGCAGTCGCAATCGTTTGTATTGCCGCATTGCCAGAATTTGTTATTTTGGCAGAAGGTAATCTTATGGCACTCCACGTTGAATTCTGAATAGGGTCGGGAAATGGCAAAGGTATCACTGGATAAAGACAAAATTAAATTTCTGCTGGTGGAGGGCGTGCATCAGAGCGCGCTGGAAAATCTTCGCGCGGCAGGCTATACCAACATCGAGTTTCACAAAGGGGCGCTGGATGCAGAATCGCTGAAAGCCTCAATCCGTGATGCGCACTTTATCGGTATCCGCTCCCGCACCCAGCTTACGGAAGAGATTTTCGCCGCAGCAGAGAAGCTGGTAGCGGTTGGCTGCTTCTGCATCGGCACCAATCAGGTCGATCTTAACGCCGCTGCGCAGCGCGGTATTCCGGTATTTAACGCACCTTTCTCTAATACCCGCTCCGTAGCTGAGCTGGTGATCGGGGAGATGCTGCTGATGCTGCGCGGCATTCCGGAAGCGAACGCCAAGGCGCACCGCGGTATCTGGAACAAAGTGGCAACCGGCTCCTATGAAGCGCGCGGCAAAAAGCTGGGCATCATTGGCTATGGGCATATCGGCATGCAGCTTGGCGTGCTGGCGGAAGGCCTGGGCATGCACGTTTTCTTTTACGATATTGAAAACAAGCTGCCGCTGGGGAACGCTACGCAGGTGCGTCACCTGTCAGATCTGCTCAATATGAGTGATGTGGTGAGCCTGCATGTGCCGGAGACCGCCTCAACCCAGAACATGATTAGCACAGAAGAGCTGGCACTGATGAAGCCGGGCGCGCTGCTGATCAACGCTGCTCGCGGCACCGTCATCGATATCCCGGCGCTGTGTCATGCGCTCTCCAGCAAACATCTGGCGGGTGCAGCCATTGACGTCTTCCCGACTGAACCGGCAACCAACAGCGATCCGTTCAATTCACCGCTGTGCGAGTTTGATAACGTTATTCTGACGCCGCACATTGGCGGTTCCACGCAGGAAGCGCAGGAGAATATCGGCCTGGAAGTATCGGGTAAGCTGGCAAAATACTCTGATAACGGCTCAACGCTCTCTGCAGTTAATTTTCCGGAGGTGTCGCTGCCAATGCACGGCGCCAGCGCCAGTCGTCTGCTGCACATTCACGAAAACCGTCCGGGTATTCTCACTGCGATTAACCAGATTTTCGCTGAGCAGAATATTAATATCGCGGCCCAGTTCCTGCAGACCTCGCCTCAGCTCGGCTACGTAGTAATTGATATCGACGCCGAAAAAGATGTTGCGGATAAAGCGCTGCAGCTGATGCGTGCGATTCCGGGCACGATGCGCGCCCGTCTGCTCTACTGATAAGTGACGGGCAGGCGCCCGTCAGAACGACGCATCCCACTGCCACAGTTTTGCCGGCGTGAGCACGGCCGGTAGCGGGATGTCCCATGCGGCTGCCGGCAGCGCCTCAACGCGCTGGCAGTCGTGAGCAATGCCTATCGGCAGGCAGCCATGGCGCTGCCAGTTCTGCAGCGTGCGGTCATAAAAGCCGCCGCCCATTCCCAGCCGTTGTCCACTCTCATCAAACGCTACCAGCGGAACCAGCATGACATCCAGCCGATCCAGCGTCGCCATCTGCGTAATATCCAGCGGCGGCTCCGGAATGCGCAGCTTATTCATGACCAGCTGTGTTTCAGGGGTATAACGCAAAAACAGCAGATTCCCTGGCGCAAACGGATGCAGTACCGGCAAATAAACCGCTTTTTTTTGCTGCCAGAGGCGGGCAATCAGCGGCCGGGTATTGATTTCACCGTCGGTGGAGAGAAACAGCGCAATATGTTGTGCTGCTGAGACGGGCGCCAGGTTAACCGCATGTTCAGCCAGCCGTTCGGCAGCGTCAGCCTGCTGTTCAGGCGTCAGATGCCGGCGCAGATGGCGAATGTGCTGACGCAGCAGCTGACGTTCGGTGTAATCAGTAGCTGACATAATGTTCCCTGCAGAAATGGGTTAGCGTGCGCTGACTATATCATGCAAAAGAGGGGGAAGGGGGGCTGACTTCAGGTGGCAGCGGCAGTCGCGTCTGCCGCTGTGACACCACCTGTAATGATGCCGGGTAAAACAGAAAAGAGATCTCCGAGATGCCGCCGCAGGCTGTAACCCTTGAACCCTTGGTTCAAGGTGAGTATGCCGTCGCAACCATCAGGCTTCTCGGACGAACCGAGCATGCTCACAGGCTACAGAGCGTCACACTCTGTTGGTATGAAATATCGGCTCAGGGGACTGGCCCGCTTGCAAACATCTCAGAGAAACAGGACTTCATCGTTGCTCTGGCATGAGAACCATGAAGTATTATTCGAATTTAGGGCCCTGGCGGTCGGTAATACGACCCTGCTCAACTAAAGCCTGTTCAATCGTCTGCTGCAGCATGCGGATACGTTGTTCCATGTTTGCTGCATAGTCGCGCGTTTTACCTTTCTCTTGCGCCAGCTCGTGGCAGATGTTTAACGCGGCGATGAACACCAGTTGCTCTGTATTTGTGACTCTAGTGCGAACTTTTAAATCTTGCAACCGTTGATTGAGGTCCTCTGCGGCAAGATTTAGCGCATCCTGCTGTTCAGGCGGACAATTTACTCTCAAAGAACGACCAAAAATTTGTATATCTACCGGTTGTGCAGACATGCCACCATCCTGACTGATTACTTCGTTCGCTCCACCCGGCTCGCCATTGGTCCGGAAGGTGCGCAACTATATAGACGCGGGTAAGAAGATACAACCCCCTTTTCTGGAAACCCTGAGGCACCTGGTGGTAGCATATCACGAACTTATTCTGCCAACGACGACCAAAGCTTATGTCTTTACAGAACGCAACACCCACTTACAACGCGCTGGCCGCAGCCCTCTCTCAGCAGGGTGTGGGCATGACGCCTGCCGAAATGCATGGACTGCTGTGTGGCATCCTGTGTGGCGGCAATCAGGACGCCAGCTGGAAGACGCTGGTGCACGATCTGGCTAACGAAGGCATGGCCTTCTCACAGAGCCTGGCACAGCCGCTGCAGGCTCTGCATGACAGTCTGACCAGTACGCTGGAAGAGGATGGCTTTCTGTTTCAGCTGATGCTGCCGGATGAAGAAGATATTACCGTTTTTGACCGGGCTGACGCGCTGGCGGGCTGGGTAAACCATTTCCTGCTTGGCCTGGGTGTGACGCAACCTAAACTGGATAAAGTCACCGGTGAAACCGGCGAAGCGATTGACGATCTGCGTACGATTGCTCAGCTCGGCTACGAAGAAGATGAAGATCAGGAAGAGCTGGAGCAGTCGCTGGAAGAGGTGATTGAGTATGTGCGCGTCGCAGCGCTGCTGTGCCACGACACTTTCACGCGTCCGCATACGCCAACCGCACCGGAAGTGCAGAAACCTACGCTACACTAAGCGCGTCATCGCGGGCAGCCTGGCTGCCCGTTATCAACAGGGAGTGCAACTATGATCACACTGGAACAGTTCCATCAGCGTCGTCAGGCGCTGATTGCGCAGATGGCCCCCGGCAGCGCGGCGCTGATTTTTGCAGCACCTGAAGTCACGCGCAGCAACGACACCGAATATAGCTACCGGCAAAACAGCGACTTCTGGTATTTCACCGGGTTTAACGAGCCACAGGCGCTGCTGGTGCTGATCAAAAGCGATGAACATCATAACCACAGCGTGCTGTTTAACCGCATACGCGATCTCACTGCCGAAGTGTGGTCTGGTCGCCGACTGGGGCAGGATGCGGCGCCAGCAAAGCTGGGTGTTGATCGTGCACTGCCGTGGGATGATATTAGCGAACAGCTGCACTTGCTGCTAAACGGCCTTGACGTGGTGTACCACGCACAGGGCGAATATGAGCACGCTGACCAGCTGCTGTTTAGCGCGCTGGACAAGCTGCGTCGTGGTTTCCGGCAGAATCTTAGTGCACCGGCTAGCGTGACTGACTGGCGTCCCTGGGTGCATGAGATGCGGCTGTTTAAGAGCGCGGAAGAGATTGAGATCCTGCGCCAGGCGGGAAAAATCAGCGCGCTGGCGCATACCCGTGCCATGCAGCAGTGTCGCCCTGGCATGTATGAGTATCAGCTTGAAGGGGAGATCCATCATGAGTTTTCCCGCCACGGTGCGCGCTTTCCCTCCTATAACACCATTGTCGGAAGTGGAGAAAACGGCTGCATCCTGCACTACACCGAAAACGAAAGCGCAATGCGCGATGGCGATCTGGTGCTGATTGACGCCGGCTGTGAGTTTCACGGTTACGCAGGGGATATTACCCGCACCTTTCCGGTAAACGGCAGGTTTACGCCGGCGCAGCGGGAAGTCTATGACATTGTGCTGGCCTCGCTGCATAAAGCGCTGTCGATGTTCCGGCCTGGCGTCAGTATTCATGATGTGAATGATGAAGTCGTCCGTATCATGATCACCGGTCTTGTTGATCTCGGCATTCTTGACGGCAATATCGATGAGCTGTTTGAAGCGCAGGCGCATCGCCCTTTCTTCATGCACGGTCTGGGCCACTGGCTGGGGCTGGATGTGCATGACGTCGGTGATTACGGTACGCCAGGCCGTGACCGGGCGCTGGAGCCGGGCATGGTGCTGACGGTCGAGCCTGGCCTCTATATAGCGCCTGATGCCAGCGTGCCGCCGCAGTATCGCGGCATCGGCGTGCGCATCGAGGATGACATTGTGATCACGGCGACGGGCCACGAGAATCTTACCGATAGCGTGGTGAAAGATCCGGACGCGATTGAAGCGCTGATGGCAGCGGCGCGCGGCGTATGACGATCCTGATTGCAGGCGGGGGTATGACCGGTGCCACGCTGGCGCTGGCGATCTCGCATCTTACGCAGGGCAGGCTGCCGGTCACGCTTATTGAGCGCAGCGAGCCGGCCAGTCGTGCGCACCCCGGTTTTGATGGCCGGGCGATTGCGCTGGCTGCCGGCACCTGCCAGCAGCTGGCAGCGATTGACCTCTGGCGTTTGCTGGCGGACTGTGCCACGCCGATCACCCGCATTCATGTCTCTGACCGCGGTCACAGCGGCTTTGTACAGCTCAGCGCAGAGGCGTATAAGCTGGCTGCGCTGGGGCAGGTGGTAGAGCTGTTTGATGTCGGACAGCGGCTGTTTGAACGTCTCCGTCAGGCGCCCGGCGTTACGCTGCGCTGCCCGGATTACGTGACGCAGGTGACGCGTGATAAAGCGCGTGTGCAGGTGACGCTTAACAGCGGCGACACGCTGGAAGGTTCGCTGCTGGTCGCTGCAGATGGATCGCGCTCATCGCTGGCTGCATCATGCGGTATTCAGTGGCAGCGCGACGACTATCAGCAGCTGGCGGTGATTGCTAATGTCTCTACTCAGCTGCCGCACCAGGGACAGGCATTTGAGCGATTTACGCCACACGGGCCGCTGGCACTGCTGCCGATGTCCGGCAATCGGATGTCGCTGGTGTGGTGCCATCCGGCAGCGGCAGAAGCCGGCGTGCGGGCGTGGGATGAGGAAACCTTCCTGCGCGAACTGCAGCGCGCATTCGGCTGGCGGCTGGGACGCTTTACCCATGCCGGGCAGCGTGAAATTTATCCGCTGGCGCTGCAAACAGCCGATCGTCAGGTCACGCACCGGCTGGCACTGGTCGGTAATGCCGCCCAGACGCTGCATCCAATCGCTGGTCAGGGCTTTAACCTTGGTCTGCGCGATGTCATGTCACTGGCGGAAACGCTGGCCGGCGCCTGGCGCCAGCGGCAGGATCCCGGCAGTTATGCGGTGCTGCAGCATTTTGCCGCCCGGCGTCAGGCCGATCGCGCGGCAACAATTGGCGTGACAGACGGCCTGGTGCGCCTGTTCGCTAACCGTTATGCACCGCTGGTTGCAGGACGAAATATCGGGCTGGTGGCGATGGATCACCTCCCCTGGCTGCAACATCCGCTGGCCGCGCGTACGCTCGGCTGGGTAAAGCGTTAATAAAGAGGCAGCAATGCAAACATTTGATGTGGTGATTGCCGGTGGCGGCATGGTCGGTCTGGCAGTGGCCTGCGGTTTGCAGGGAAGCGGGTTGCGCGTCGCGGTACTGGAAAAAGCGGCGGAACCGCAGTTTGATTCGGCAGCGGCAGCGTCGATCCGGGTATCCGCTATTAATGCCGCCAGTGAACGGCTGCTGCAGAAGCTGGATGTCTGGTCATCCATCCTCGCCCTGCGCGCCAGCGCCTACCACGGTATGGAAGTGTGGGATCAGGATAGCTTTGGATCCGTCAGCTTTGATGATGAGCAGCAGGGGCTGTCACATCTTGGTTATATTATCGAGAATGAGGTTATTCACAGTGCGCTGTGGCAGCGCGCCAGCCAGTGCAAAGACGTCACGCTGTTTGCACCGGCCCGGCTGCAGCAGGTCGCGTTTGGTGATAATGAAGCGTTTATCACGCTGGAAGATGGCACCATGATGACCGCCCGGCTGATGATTGCCGCCGACGGCGCCGGCTCCTGGCTGCGTGAAAAAGCGGATATCCCGCTGACGTTCTGGGATTACGAGCACCATGCGCTGGTCGCCAATGTGCGCACTGATATGCCGCATGATGCCGTCGCGCGTCAGGTGTTTCATGGCGAAGGCATTCTCGCTTTTCTGCCAATGCAGGATCCGCATCTGTGCTCAATCGTCTGGTCACTTGCTCCGCAGGAAGCGGCTCGTTTGCAGTCGATGCCGGCAGCGCTGTTTAATCAGCAGCTCTCAGTGGCTTTTGATATGCGTCTGGGATTATGCAGCGTTGAGAGCGAGCGTAAAACGTTCCCGCTGACGGCACGCTATGCGCGCAATTTTGCCGCCCACCGTCTGGCGCTGGTCGGCGATGCCGCGCACACCATTCATCCGCTGGCCGGGCAGGGCGTGAACTTAGGCTTTATGGATGCGGCCGAGCTGATTGGTGAAATCCGCCGGCTGCATCAGGCGGGCCGTGATATCGGCGAGCACCTCTCACTGCGCCGCTATGAACGCAGCCGCAAGCACAGCGCAGCGCTGATGCTGGCCGGCATGCAGGGATTCCGTGAGCTGTTTGCCGGCACCCATCCGGCGAAAAAGCTGCTGCGTGACGTCGGTCTGAAGCTGGCCGATACGCTGCCAGGCGTCAAGCCGCGTCTGCTGAAGCAGGCGATGGGACTGAACGATCTGCCAGAGTGGATCCGCTAGCTAACCAGGGCGTTGTTGTTTCGTATCCGCCTTACCACAGGGGGCGCATTAATGCGCCCCGGTTTAGACCCATCCGCGGACGTCACATTTCGCACCCGCATTAACCCGGGCGCCATAAATGGCGCCCCTACGAAAACCCAATGCAGGGCATCATTGTTTCGCACCCATTTTGCCGTAGGGGGCGCATTAATGCGCCCCGGTTCAAATCCATCCGCGGACGTCACATTTCGCACCGTCCTATTGTAGGGGGCGCATTAATGCGCCCCGTTTCAAATCCATCCGCGGACGTCACATTTCGCACCCGCATTATCCCGGGCGCCATAAATGGCGCCCCTACGGTTACAGAGAAAATACAGGGGGCGCATTAATGCGCCCCGGCAAAAAATCTTCCCTGACTCCCTGTTCGCACTAAAACAGAGCGCTTTGCATCATAATGATGCCTCGTTTGATTTATTCTAATTTCACTGCCTTATTCGCATTAGTTATTTTCATGCATAATGCATCACCCTTTTATACCCTTTCACTTATCAACAACGTCTGAGTGTTTTATTTACTGAAATATGACCTGAACGTTGCATAATCTGCGCGGTTAATCACACAAAGGCAGCGAATTATGCTGCATGCTACAGGACGCACTGCAACTGTGAGGTCCGGCTTCGACCTCGTTTTGCTTATGGTTAAATCTGTTTTTCAGTGGTAACGTCAGCGAAAAGAGAACGTTTGCGTTGCCGTGTATTCTCGCGCAGACGAGCCCGCTTATTTGTTTTCACAGGATGGTTATGACTCAGCAAACGCCTCTGTTTAACCAGCACCAGCGCGATGGTGCACGCATGGTGGACTTTCATGGCTGGATGATGCCGCTGCACTACGGCTCGCAAATTGATGAGCATCACGCAGTGCGCAGCGACGCCGGCATGTTTGATGTATCGCACATGACCATTGTTGACCTGCACGGTGTACGCACCCGCGAGTTTTTACGCTATCTGCTGGCAAATGATGTTGCAAAACTGACGCAGCCTGGCAAGGCGCTCTACAGCGGCATGCTTAACGCTTCAGGTGGCGTGATAGACGACCTGATCGTCTATTTTATGCAGGAAGATTTCTTTCGGCTGGTAGTGAACTCTGCCACACGCGAGAAAGACCTCGCCTGGATAACGCAGCACGCCGCACCGTTTGGCGTAGCGCTGACAGAGCGTCGCGATCTGGCGCTGATTGCCGTTCAGGGCCCGAATGCGCAGCAGAAAGCTGAGACGCTGTTTGATGACACTCAACGCGCCGCCGTTGCCGGCATGAAACCATTTTATGGCGTGCAGTCAGGCGACCTGTTCATTGCCACCACCGGCTACACCGGTGAGGCGGGCTATGAAATTGCGCTGCCAGCTGACCAGGCTGAAGCGTTCTGGCAGCAGCTGCTGGCTGCCGGTGTAAAACCCGCCGGCCTGGGCGCACGCGACACACTGCGTCTGGAGGCAGGTATGAATCTCTATGGCCAGGAGATGGATGAGGGCGTTTCGCCGCTGGCCGCGAATATGGGCTGGACCATCAGCCGGGAGCCGGCCGACCGCAATTTTATCGGACGTGAAGCGCTGGAAGCGCAGCGTGAGCAGGGCAGTGAAAAACTGGTAGGCCTGATCATGACGGAGAAAGGCGTACTGCGCGGTGGCCAGACGGTGCGCTTCACCGATGAGCAGGGTGTACCGCAGCAGGGTATGATTACCAGTGGTTCCTTCTCGCCGACGCTGGGCTGCAGCATCGCCCTGGCGCGCGTGCCTGCCGGTATTGGCGAGCAGGCCATTGTGGAGATCCGCAATCGCGAAATGCCGGTAAAAGTAACTAAACCCGTTTTTGTTCGCGCCGGTAAGCCGGTCGCTCAGTAAATTTTTCAGGAGAAATGGCGATGAGCAATGTGCCAAATACGTTGAAATACCGCGACAGCCACGAGTGGGTGCGTAAAGAGGAAGATGGCTCTTACACCGTGGGGATCACCGAGCATGCGCAGGAGCTGCTCGGTGATATGGTGTTTGTCGACCTGCCAGACGTTGGCGCTACGTTTAGCGCGGGCGATGACTGCGCAGTGGCAGAATCGGTTAAAGCCGCTTCCGATATCTATGCGCCGCTGAGTGGTGAAATTGTGGCGGTGAATGAGGCGCTGACCGACTCCCCCGAGCTGGTGAACAGCGCGCCTTATGGCGATGGCTGGTTGTTCCGCCTGAAAGCCAGCGATGAAGCTGAACTCGGCAGCATGCTTGATGCTGACGCCTATAAAGCCAGTATTGATGAGTAACCGGTAGTCTCTGAAGGTGTCGCGGCGCGGCACCTCTTCTTTATCTGCCTGTTGTAAGTCCTTTGTGTAACCCAGCCCGATGCAGGATTGACTGTAATGACCCAGACTCTCAGCCAGCTTGAACATAACGGTGCATTTATTGAGCGCCATATTGGTCCCACCGCCGCACAGCAGGCCAGCATGCTGGAAGCGATTGGTGCCCGTTCGCTCAGTGAACTTATTAGCGCCATCGTACCCGCGGATATTCAGCTGCCTGGCCCGCCCGCCACGGGTGACGCTGCGACCGAGCAGCAGGCGCTGGCGGAGCTGAAAGCGATTGCCAGTCAGAATCAGCGCTACAAATCCTGGATCGGCATGGGCTACAGTGCGGTGATCACTCCGCCGGTGATCCTGCGCAACATGCTGGAAAATCCTGGCTGGTATACCGCCTATACGCCTTATCAGCCTGAGGTATCGCAGGGACGCCTGGAGGCGCTTCTGAACTTCCAGACGCTGACGCTGGATCTGACCGGTATGGATATCGCCTCTGCATCCCTGCTGGATGAGGCTACCGCCGCTGCTGAAGCGATGGCGATGGCAAAACGCGTCAGCAAGCTGAAGAGCGCTACGCGGTTCTTTATCGCCGATGATATTCATCCGCAGACGCTGGATGTCGTACGCACCCGGGCCGAAACGTTTGGCTTTGATCTGATTATCGATCGGGCAGAAAAAGCACGCGATCATGAGGATCTGTTTGGCGTACTGCTGCAGCAGGTGGGAACCGGCGGTGAAGTACATGACTACCGCGATCTGATCGCAGAGCTGAACAGTCGCAAAGTTGTGGTAAGCGTGGCCGCTGATTTCATGGCGCTGCTGCTGCTGGAGGCGCCCGGAAAACAGGGTGCTGACATTGTGTTTGGTTCCGCTCAGCGCTTTGGCGTGCCAATGGGCTATGGCGGACCGCACGCGGCCTTTTTTGCCAGCCGCGATGAGCACAAACGCTCAATGCCGGGCCGCATTATCGGCGTCTCACGCGATGCGGCGGGTAATACCGCGCTGCGCATGGCGATGCAGACGCGTGAGCAGCATATCCGGCGTGAAAAAGCGAACTCCAATATCTGTACTTCACAGGTCCTGCTGGCCAATATCGCCGGTCTCTATGCGGTCTGGCACGGTCCGCAGGGTCTGCAGCGCATCGCCTCACGCATTCACCGCCTGACCAGTATTCTGGCAACCGGCCTGCAGCAAGGCGGGCTGACGCTGCGTCACGCCAGCTGGTTTGACACGCTGACCGTTGAGGTTGCTGACAAAGCCGCCGTACTGAACCGTGCGCTGAGTTTTGGCGTAAACCTGCGCAGCGATATGCATAACGCTGTGGGTATTACGCTGGATGAGACGACCTGCCGTGAAGATGTACAGGCGCTGTTTGCTATTTTTCTGGGCGACGCGCATGGGCTGGATATTGAGGCGCTTGATGCAGCCGTATCCGCGGAGAGTACTGCTATCCCGGCAGGCCAGCAGCGCCGCAGTGACTACCTGACGCATCCGGTATTTAACCGCTATCACAGCGAAACCGAAATGATGCGCTATATGCACAGCCTGGAGAAAAAAGATCTGGCGCTGAATCAGGCAATGATCCCGCTCGGCTCCTGCACCATGAAGCTGAATGCCGCCGCAGAGATGATCCCGATCACCTGGCCGGAGTTTTCTGAACTGCATCCATTCTGCCCCGCTGAACAGGCCACTGGCTATCTGCAGATGATTGGGCAGCTGTCGCAGTGGCTGGTACAGCTCACCGGCTATGACGCACTCTGCATGCAGCCTAACTCCGGGGCGCAGGGAGAGTACGCCGGCCTGCTGGCGATCCGCCGCTATCACGAAAGCCGCAATGAAGGCCGGCGCAACCTCTGCCTGATCCCGGGTTCGGCACACGGCACCAATCCGGCGTCGGCGCAGATGGCGGGCATGTCGGTTGTTGTGGTCGCCTGCGATAAACAGGGCAACATCGATCTCGGCGATCTGCGTGAAAAAGCGGCTCAGGCAGGCGATGCGCTCTCCTGCATTATGGTGACTTATCCGTCCACTCACGGCGTCTATGAAGAGACCATCCGCGAGGTGTGCCAGATTGTGCATCAGTATGGTGGTCAGGTGTATCTGGACGGCGCCAACATGAACGCCCAGGTGGGCATTACTACGCCTGGCTACATCGGTGCCGACGTCTCGCATCTTAATCTGCACAAAACCTTCTGCATTCCGCACGGCGGTGGCGGACCGGGTATGGGACCGATTGGCGTAAAAGCACATCTGGCTCCGTTTGTGCCGGGGCACAGCGTGGTGCAGATCGATGGCGTACTGACGCAGCAGGGTGCCGTGTCGGCCGCCCCGTTTGGCAGCGCTTCAATTCTGCCTATCAGCTGGATGTATATCCGCATGATGGGCGCAGAAGGACTGAAACAGGCGAGCTCAGTGGCAATCCTTAATGCCAACTACATTGCGCGTCGTCTGCAATCGGCCTATCCGATCCTCTACACCGGACGCGACGGCCGCGTAGCGCACGAATGTATTCTTGATATTCGTCCGCTGAAAGAGCAGACCGGTATCAGCGAACTGGATATTGCCAAGCGCCTGATCGATTACGGCTTTCACGCCCCGACCATGTCTTTCCCGGTCGCAGGCACGCTGATGGTAGAGCCGACTGAATCAGAGGGCAAAGCAGAGCTGGATCGCTTTATCGATGCGATGCTGGCGATCCGCATGGAGATAGATCGCGTCGCCGCCGGTGAGTGGCCTGCTGATGACAATCCGCTGGTCAACGCACCGCATACGCAGATGGAAATCGTGGGTGAGTGGCAGCATCCCTATACGCGTGAGCTGGCGGTATTTCCGGCAGGCAGCGCGAACAAGTACTGGCCAACGGTAAAACGGCTTGATGATGTCTTTGGCGATCGCAACGTTTTCTGCGCCTGTGTGCCGATGAGCGAATATCAGTAAGTGCTGTAAACTGACCCTGGAAGGACCGGATGCCGGTCCTTTTCTTTTGGAGGCACATATGGATCTGGCACTGGTCACCGGCGGCAGCCGGGGCATCGGACGCGCCACCTCGCTGCTGCTGGCGCAGGCGGGCTACCGCGTGGTAATCAACTATCGTCAGCGGGCCGCCGATGCGGAACAGCTGGTTGCGGAGATTGTCAGCCAGGGCGGCAGCGCCTGCGCGCTGCAGGCGGATATCGCCGACGAGGCGCAGGTGGTGAGGCTGTTTGCACAGCTGGATGAGCAGCCGGGCGCGCTGCGGATCGTGGTGAACAATGCCGGAGTTCTGTTTACGCAGTGCCGGGTAGAAGCGCTGAGCGCTGAGCGCATTCAGCGCGTGCTGGCCACGAACGTCACCGGAACCTTTATCTGCTGTCGTGAAGCGGTGAAACGCATGAGTACGGCGTATGGCGGGCAGGGTGGCGTGATTGTGAACGTTTCATCAGGGGCCGTGCACAGCGGTGCGCCGGACGAGTATGTGGATTACGCAGCGTCAAAAGCGGCGGTGGATACGCTGACCCGCGGGCTGGCGCGCGAGGTGGCCGCACAGGGGATCCGGGTAACCGGCGTACGTCCTGGTTCCACTTATACCGACATGCATGCGGATGGCGGCGAGCCGGGGCGGGTTGATCGGGTGGCGCAGCGCATTCCGCTGGGCCGCGGTGCGCAGCCAGAAGAGATCGCCCGTGCGATCCTCTGGCTGAGCAGCGATGCCGCCGCTTACGTCACCGGCAGCATGCTGGATGTGACCGGCGGACTCTGATATCCGCCGCGCTATTCTGTCAGAGCGTGGCACCATTGCTGGCGATCACCTGCTGATACCAGCTAAAGCTCTTTTTCTTTGAACGCGCAAAGGTGCCGCTGCCGTCATCGTTTTTATCGACGTGGATAAAGCCGTAGCGTTTGCTGTACTGGCCGGTAGTGAACGAGACGCAGTCAATACAGCCCCACGGCGTGTAACCCAGCAGCGCAACGCCATCCAGCGCCACCGCTTTTTTCATCTCTTCAATATGCGCCCGCAGATAGTCGATGCGGTAGTCATCGGCAATAAAGCCCTCTGCATCAGCGTTGTCGATCGCGCCAAAACCGTTTTCCACAATAAACAGTGGTTTCTGGTAGCGCTCATAGAGCGAATTCAGCACATAGCGCAGGCCAACCGGATCGATCTGCCAGCCCCAGTCTGAGGCTTTGACATGCGGATTGGGCACCACACCGTCAAAGCCGGTAATCGGGTCATCCACGCCGCTGGCGCGGGTATCCACCGCGTTGCTCATGTAGTAGCTGAAGCCGATATAATCACAGCAGCCCTGCTGCAGGGTTTCAGCATCCTCTTCAGCCATCTCAATGTGATAGCCTTTGCGCGCCCACTCTTTCAGCGTGTAAGCGGGATAAGCACCGCGCATCTGTACATCGCTGAAGACGTAGCGCTGATGCATCGCCTCCTGCGCGCGCATGACATCGTCCGGATGGCAGGAGAAGGGATAGACCGGCACCATGGCAATCATGCAGCCAATCTGAAAATCGGGATTGATCTCATGCCCGCGCTTCACCACTTTTGCACTGGCGACAAACTGATGATGCATGACCTGGTACATCGTCTGCTCTGGCTTCTCATGGTCGGTAAATACCACGCCGGAACAGCAGTAGCCAAACAGCGGATATTGCCAGTTGCGCTGGTTATTGATCTCGTTAAAGGTCATCCAGTACTTCACTTTGTGCTGATAGCGCGTCATCACCACATCGCTGAAGCGCACAAAGAAATCGACCAGCCGGCGGTCAGCCCAGCCGCCATACTCTTTTACCAGATGATAGGGCATCTCAAAATGCGACAGGGTGATCACCGGTTCGATACCATATTTCAGCAGCTCATCGAACAGGTCATCATAGAACTGCAGGCCCGCCTCGTTAGGCTGCGCTTCATCCCCGTTAGGGAAAATGCGCGTCCACGCGATAGACGTGCGGAAGCACTTAAAGCCCATCTCAGCAAACAGCGCAACATCCTCTTTGTAGTGCGAATAAAACTCCACCGCCTGGTGGTTAGGATAGTGTTTGCCCGGCTGTACGCCGTCGGTGATCACGCGGTCAACGCCGTGTGCACCGCCGGTCAGCACGTCAGCAATGCTGACGCCTTTGCCGCCCTGATCCCAGCCGCCCTCAACCTGATGCGCGGCTACCGCGCCGCCCCAGAGAAACCCTTGTGGTAACTGCAAATCATCACGCATTGTTCAGCCTCATCATACGTCAGGTGAAAACAGAATTTTTCGCAGTGTAACAAGCAGCCGGCGAATGTCACGCTATAACACCGCGCGCCATATGTAACCTGTTACAGCCAAAAAACAAGCTGTTTTCAGGGAGATAGCATACGCGCCAGCGTGCGTCCCAGCGTTTCGATGATATACATTACCGGGACCTGTGTGGTGAGGTCATGCTGCCCGGCCAGCGTGATCTGCGGCACATGATAGGAGAGGGTAAAGTCTGCCATTTTTGCCAGCGAGCTGCTGTCGTGATTGGTGATGGCGATGATTTTGCAGCGGTTGAGACTGAACTGACTGGCGAAGCGCAAAATCTCTTCAGTCTCACCGGAAACAGAGAGAATAATCGCCAGCGCGCTCTCACTGGCACCGGGCATAACCGGATAGTAAGGGTCATCAATATGGTGGCTGAATTTGCCCACGTTGGAAAAGAAGCGCGCGCCATATTTACCGAGACTGCCCGATGTGCCGGCACCAATAAAGAAAATGTGCCCGGCCTGCAGGATCATCTGCGCGGCCTGCGTAATCTGCTGCTCAAACTCGGCGTTATGAATACTTTTGAAAAAACTCAGCATTTCGCCGGGACCCGATGAGGGGATCGCAGGCGTTGTCTGCTCCTGCGCCAGACGAAAGCGAATGCGAAACTCTGACCAGCCGTCACAGTGCAGCTTACGGCAAAAGCGCAGCACGGTGGTGGTGGAGACGCCCGCCTGCGCCGCCAGATCGCGAATGGTCATATAGCTGACGCTTTGCGGATGTTTAATGATGAAATGGTAAACCTGCATCTCAAGATCGTTCAGGCTGGAGAGATCGCGGTGTGCAAACATGCGGGACATCGCTCAGGCAGAAAAGGGGATCTGCAGTGTACCAGATTGCGTTGCGTGCCGGAGGACACACCTCGTCACAGAAATAGTTGAGCGTACAGGTGTACACTGAAAAAGATCCCGGTTAGGCTGGGGATGATAAAAAAACAACACTCTCTATCTTCAGGAACCCCGCGCCATGGTAAAACCCGCACTCACTACGCCCGGCTATACGCTGGCCGAAGAGATAGCTAACAGCATCAGCCATGGCATTGGCTGCCTGTTTGGTATCGCCGGTCTGGTGCTGCTGCTGACGCAGGCAGTGGAAACACAGGCAAGCGTCACCGCCATCACCAGCTACAGCCTCTATGGCGGCAGCATGATTTTGCTCTATCTCGCCTCCACGCTCTACCACGCGATTCCGCACCAGCGCGCACGGCCGTGGCTCAAAAAATTTGATCACTGTGCTATCTATCTGCTGATTGCCGGCACCTATACGCCGTTTCTGCTGGTCGGGCTGAAATCGCCGCTGGCGCACGGACTGATGGTAGTGATCTGGAGCCTGGCGCTGGCAGGCATCATTTTTAAGCTGACGATTGCGCACCGCTTTAAGGTCCTGTCGCTGGTGACTTATCTCAGTATGGGGTGGCTGTCGCTGGTGGTGATCTATCAGCTGGCGATGCGGCTTTCCGCCGGTGGTATCTGGCTGCTGGCAGCAGGGGGAGTGGTTTACTCACTGGGGGTGATTTTCTACGTATCGCGCCGGATACCCTTTAACCATGCGATCTGGCACGGCTTTGTTCTCGGCGGCAGCGTACTGCACTTCTGTGCCATCTATTTTTATGTGAAATAAACGCGTTATGCGCAAAGCGGGACGCCTGATGGCCTCCCGCTTTACGCGCCTTATGCGTCCAGTGCGTAAGGCAGTGGCTGAAGGGTGAGTTCGCCGCCCTCATCGCCTTCAGCGCGCAGGATAGCATCTGGTTCCGGATCGTTATTCATCACCATCTGCACCCAGACGCTGCCATCCTCAAGCTGTACCGCGCTCAGTACCGTGCCGGTGCGCCGCCAGCGCTCGCCCATCTGCAGCTCCATTGCACTCCCCGCTTCCGGAACTTTACCGGCGCTGCCCGCCAGCCAGAACAGGGCGCGCTTGTTGGCACCGCGGAATTTTGCCCGCGCCACCATCTCCTGCCCGGTATAGCAGCCTTTCTTGAAGCTGATGGCATCCAGCGCCTGCAGGTTGGTTGCCTGCGGGATCAGCTGCGCGGTGGTGGCGGCGTCGATAACCGGAATACCCGCCTCGATATCCAGCGCCAGCCACTGCCTGCTGTCGTTGAACTGCGCCTCACCGTCCAGTGCCGCTTTAATTGCCTCCGCTTTTGCCGGCGTGGTCACCACCACAAAACGTTCAGCAGGCTGATCCAGCCACAGCAGCGTGCTCTCATCCTGCTGCACCACCGCGTGCTCTGCATCCGGCAGCGCCGTAAACAGATTGGCCAGTGCCGCACGCGCCTGAAAACCGGCAACGCCCAGCAGGACAGCGTCATCGTCAGCTTCGATGGCCACTTTGGCAAACACCGCATACTTTTTCAGCTCAGCGATTTGCTGGTCACGCAGGCTGCGGCGCACCAGATAGGCGTATCCCTCGCCGCGATGAAACAGGCGCAGGTTGCTCCACATTTTGCCTTTGGCGTCGCAGTGGGCGGCCTGACGATGCTGATCGCTGGCCAGCGTCGCGACATCCAGCGTCAGCTGTCCCTGCAGGTAGCTGGTGCTGTCTTTGCCCTGCACCGACACCAGCGCCCACTCATCAAGCGACATCAGCGTCAGGGGCAGGCGTGCCGCAGCGACAGGCTGGCGGGGAGGGAGGGTGAAAATCGGCATGTGTCCATCCTGATTAATCAAATGTGTCCGGAGTTATTTATTCAATGTTAAAAGAGCAGCCGGGCAATGCAACCTGTTTACGAAACCGGGCGCACAAATCGCGTGATAGCGCAGCAACCTGGTCTGTCACTTTGCGTAATCCTGCGCAGGAAACAGCACTCAGCCTGCAGCGGGCCAAAAAAGCAGGTACACTGGCCCCCACTGTTTACAGCCGTGGAACACGACACATGGATATTCATGACAAATCACGCGTTAAGTGGGCCTGCCGCCGGGGCATGCTTGAGCTTGATGTCTCCATTATGCCTTTTTTTCACTATGAGTATGACTCGCTAAGTGATGAAGATAAGCGGGTGTTTGTTGCTTTACTGAAGAGTGACGATCCGGATCTGTTTAACTGGATGATGGACCACGGCGAGCCCGCGGATCCCGAGTTTAAGCGCATGGTAAAACTGATCCAGCAGCGTAACCGTGAACGCGGTCCGGTGGCAATGTAGCCTCCGTCCTTCACGCAGCGCCCGGCTGGCTAATCTGGCAGCCGGTTTGAGCTGTGTGACGCTGCTGCTGTTCGCCTGGCCTGCGGAGCGGTATGTGCTGCAGGCGCTGCTTTCCGTCGCGGTGCTGGCGGAAAGCTGGCGCACTGAGCAACGCTTACGGCAACGCAGCGGCGAGCTGACGCGGGATGAACAGGGGAGCTGGGGCTGGCAGGGAACCTGCTGGTATACGGCACGGACGGCGCAGTGGCAGCCGTGGGGTGTGCTGCTGACCCTGCAGAACGCGCAGGGCCAGCGCTGGCGTTTCTGGCTGATGCAGGACGCCATGACGATGCGCAGCTGGCGGCAGCTGCGCGCGCACGACGCGCTCAGTGACGCTGCAGATCGGCGTTAAAGCCGGTCTGCTGTTTCCGTGAGTACCTGCTCGCACCACTGCTCAATGCGCTCGTCGCTCTGCTCAAACTGGTTAACGTCGTCCAGCGCCAGGCCAACAAACTGTGTGCCGTCAGCGGTCAGCGGCTTGCGGCTGGTAAAGGTGTAACCCTCCAGCGGCCAGTAGCCGACAAACTGCACGCCCATCGGCTGCAGCAGCTCATGCAGCATGCCCAGTGCATCAAGAAACCACTCGCTATACTCAATCTGGTCGCCCATGCCGTAGAGCGCCACAATTTTCCCCTGCAGATTTAGTCCGGGCAGCTGCGACCATATCGCTTCCCAGTCCTCCTGCAGCTCGCCAAAATCCCAGGTCGGAATACCGAGGATCAGCAGGTCATACTGCTCCATCAGCGAGGGGTCATCATCTTTGAGGTTATGCAGCGTCACCAGCTCTTCACCAATAAAGTCGCGGATTTTTTCCGCTGCCATTTCGGTGTAACAGGTACTTGAACCGTAAAAAAGTCCGATATTCATGCGGTTAATGCTCTGTATGAAACTCACTCTGGCGCAATTGTACCAGAACCCCTCTGCTTTAAGGCATAATGAGCACGATTTCACACTGGCGAGAGGATAACGTGCAGGATAGCGATCTGATTGAACAGTTTCTTGATGCGCTCTGGCTGGAGCGCAATCTGGCGCAAAACACGCTGGCCTCTTACCGTCAGGATCTGCAAACCCTCACCGCATGGCTGCAGCATCACAACCTGACGCTGCTGACGCTGCAGGCGCTGGATCTGCAGCAGTTTCTTGCAGAGCGTATTGAGGGCGGCTATAAAGCCACCAGTTCAGCCCGCACGCTGAGCGCCATGCGCCGGCTGTTTCAGTATCTCTACCGTGAAAAGCTGCGCAGCGACGATCCCAGCGCGCTGCTTTCCGCCCCTAAGCTGCCACAGCGGCTGCCGAAAGATCTCAGCGAGAGTCAGGTCGACCGGCTGCTGCAGACGCCGGCAACAGATATTCCGCTGGAGCTGCGCGATAAAGCGATGCTGGAGGTGCTTTACGCCACCGGCCTGCGCGTCTCAGAGCTGGTGGGGCTGACCATCAGCGATGTCAGTCTGCGGCAGGGGGTTTTACGCGTCATTGGTAAAGGTAACAAAGAGCGGCTGGTGCCATTAGGTGAAGAAGCGATCTACTGGATAGAGCACTATATGGAACACGGGCGGCCCTGGCTGCTGAACGGCCAGACGCTGGACGTCCTGTTTCCCAGCCAGCGTGCACAGCAGATGACACGCCAGACCTTCTGGCACCGTATCAAGCACTATGCGACGCTGGCGGGTATCGACAGTGAAAAACTGTCACCGCACGTGCTGCGGCATGCCTTTGCCACACATTTACTGAACCACGGCGCGGATTTGCGCGTCGTACAGATGCTACTGGGCCACAGCGACCTGTCGACAACCCAGATTTATACGCATGTTGCCACCGAGCGGCTGCGTCAGTTACATCAACAGCACCATCCGCGCGCCTGAGCAGCGGCAACAAGGACTTATGATGAAAAAACAGTTTACCGTTCTGGCTCTGCTGGTCAGCGCCTTTTCCGCTCTGGCCCAGGCTGATGACAGCGCCATTCAGCAGACGCTGAAAAAAGTGGGTCTGCAGCAGGCTGAGATCCAGCCATCGCCGCTGCCGGGCATGAAAACGGTGCTGACGGAAAGCGGGGTGATTTACATCACCGAAGATGGCAAACATATGATTCAGGGGCCGCTGTATGACGTCAGCGGCGCGCAGCCGGTCAATGTTACTAACCAGCTGCTGGACAAAAAAGTCGCCGCGCTGGCACCGGAAATGATCGTCTATAAAGCGCCGAAAGAGCAGCATGTGATCACGGTATTTACCGATATCACCTGCGGCTACTGCCGTAAGCTGCATGAGCAGATGGCGGACTACAACGCGCTGGGTATCACGGTGCGCTATCTCGCTTTCCCGCGCGAAGGGCTGAACGGTCAGGTTGAGAAAGCGATGAAGGCGATCTGGTGCAGTGCCGATCGCAACAAAGCGTTCGATCAGGCAATGAAAGGCGATACGCCGCAGATGGATGCGCCAGCGACCTGCAAACTCAATCTCGATAAGCACTACAAACTCGGCATTCTGTTCGGTATTCAGGGCACGCCCGCCATTCTTACCGACAGCGGTATGATGATCCCCGGCTATCAGGGTCCGCAGGAGCTGAAGCAGGTGCTTGATGGTCAGAAGCGGGGCGGCTAATTCACAGTGATGCACACTACAGAACTGCGTCGGCGCACGCTGCCGGCTGATGCCAGCCTGCCTGACGATTTGCCGCCTCTGCTGCGGCGTCTCTATCTGCATCGCGGCGTTAAAACTGCGGCAGAGCTGGAGCGCGGGGCAAAATATCTGCTGCCGTGGCAGAGCCTCGGCGGCATAGACGCTGCGGTTGCACTGCTGCACCGGATGCTCACAGGCGGTCAGCGCATTATGGTGGTCGGTGATTTTGACGCCGACGGCGCAACCAGTACCGCCCTTACCGTGCTGGCGCTGCGCAGCATGGGCGGCAACGTGGACTATCTGGTGCCTAACCGCTTTGACGATGGCTATGGCCTGAGTCCGGAAGTGGTGGAGCAGGCGCGCGCGCGCGGCGCGGAGATGATCCTCACCGTGGATAACGGCATCTCCTCGCACGCGGGCGTCGAAACGGCCGCGGCGCACGGCATCCCGGTCCTGATCACCGATCACCATCTGCCGGGCGAGACGCTGCCGGCCGCCGACGCTATCGTCAATCCCAACCTCAGCGACAGCGCTTTTCCGTCGCGCGCGCTGGCGGGCGTGGGCGTGGCGTTCTACCTGATGCTGGCGCTGCGCGCGCATCTGCGCGAGCAGGGCTGGTTTACTCCCCAGCGCAGCGAACCCAATCTGGCCGCGTGGCTCGATCTGGTCGCACTTGGCACCGTCGCGGACGTGGTGCCGCTGGATGCCAACAACCGCATTCTGGTGTGGCAGGGGCTGAGCCGCATTCGCGCCGGTAAATGCCGCGCCGGTATCCGGGCGCTGCTGGAGATCGCAAACCGCGATGCGCGCCAGCTGGCGGCCAGCGACCTCGGCTTTGCCGTCGGCCCGCGTCTTAACGCGGCGGGGCGGCTTGACGATATGTCGGTTGGCGTGGCGCTGCTGCTGACCGAGGATATTGCGCAGGCGCGCATGCTGGCCAGCGAGCTGGATGCGCTGAACCAGACGCGCAAAGAAATTGAACAGGGCATGAAAAGCGAAGCGCTGGCGCTGTGCGACGCGCTGGAGCGTCAGCACAGCGATCTGCCGCTGGGTCTGGCCTTTTATCATCCTGAATGGCATCAGGGAGTGGTGGGGATCCTCGCCTCGCGCCTGAAAGAGCGTTTTCACCGGCCGGTTATTGCGTTCGCGCCCGCGGGCGATGGCACGCTAAAAGGGTCGGGCCGCTCAATTGCCGGCCTGCACCTGCGCGACGCGCTGGAACGGCTTGATACACTCTATCCGGGCCTGATTATCAAATTTGGTGGTCATGCCATGGCGGCGGGATTGTCGCTGGAAACGGAAAAATATGACGCGTTTCGCGAGCGCTTTGCCGCGCTGATTGATGAGTGGCTGGATGGCGAGGCGCTGCAGGGCGTGGTGTGGTCAGACGGTGAACTGCACGCGCAGGAGTTCAGCCTGCATACCGCGGAAATGCTGCGCGAGGCGGGGCCGTGGGGGCAGGCGTTCCCGGAACCGGTCTTTGACGGCAAATTCAAACTGCTGCAGCAGCGGCTGGTGGGCGAGCGTCACCTGAAAGTAATGGTGGAACCGCTCGGTGGCGGACCGCTGCTGGACGGGATCGCGTTTAACGTCGATACCCGGCTCTGGCCGGATACCAGCGTGCGGCAGGTTGAGCTGGCCTATAAGCTGGATATCAACGAGTATCGCGGTAACCGCTCTGTGCAGCTGATTATCGATCATATCTGGCCGCTCTGACCGCGCGCGCCGCTACAAACCGCGCGCGCTTTCGGGTAAACTCATGCGTTACTTTATCTTTTCTCACCGTATCGCCAAAAAAGACTGAAAAGCCATGTTTGAAATTAATCCGGTCAAAAATCGTATCCAGGACCTCAGCGAGCGCAGCGGCGTTCTTAGGGGGTATCTTTGACTACGATGCCAAGAAAGAACGTCTTGAAGAAGTAAACGCCGAGCTGGAACAGCCGGACGTCTGGAATGAACCTGAACGCGCGCAGGCGCTCGGCAAAGAGCGCGCGTCGCTGGAAGCCGTCGTTGAAACCCTCGAGCATATGCACCAGGGTCTGGAAGATGTGCAGGGCCTGCTGGAGCTGGCGGTTGAAGCGGACGATGAAGAAACCTTCAACGAAGCCGTGGTTGAGCTCGACGCGCTGGAAGTAAAGCTGGGTGAGCTGGAATTCCGCCGCATGTTCTCAGGCGAGTATGACAGCGCTGACTGCTACATGGATATTCAGGCAGGCTCCGGCGGTACGGAAGCGCAGGACTGGGCCAGTATGCTGCTGCGCATGTATCTGCGCTGGGCAGAGGCCAAAGGGTTTAAAACCGAGATCATCGAAGAGTCGGAAGGCGAAGTTGCAGGCACCAAATCTGCCACCATCAAGATCATCGGTGACTACGCCTACGGCTGGCTGCGTACGGAAACCGGCGTTCACCGCCTGGTACGCAAGAGTCCGTTTGACTCCGGCGGCCGTCGTCACACCTCGTTCAGTTCGGTGTTTATCTATCCGGAAGTGGATGACAACATCGATATCGATATCAACCCGGCCGATCTGCGCATTGACGTCTATCGCGCATCGGGTGCGGGTGGTCAGCACGTCAACAAAACCGAGTCTGCGGTGCGTATTACCCACCTGCCGACCAACATTGTGGTGCAGTGCCAGAACGACCGTTCACAGCACAAGAACAAAGACCAGGCCTTCAAACAGCTGCGTGCCAAGCTCTATGAATATGAGATGCAGAAGAAAAATGCTGACAAGCAGGCCGCAGAAGAGAACAAATCGGATATCGGCTGGGGCAGCCAGATTCGTTCTTACGTGCTGGATGACTCCCGCATCAAAGATCTGCGTACCAGCGTAGAGACCCGCAATACCCAGGCGGTGCTGGATGGCGATCTGGATCGTTTTATCGAAGCAAGTTTAAAAGCAGGGCTATAAGGAACCGACATGTCTGAACAACAACCGCAGAACGCTGACGCCGCACTTGAGTTAAACAACGAACTGAAAGCGCGTCGCGAAAAACTCAGCGCGCTGCGTGAAAAGGGCGTGGCGTTTCCTAACGATTTTCGTCGTGACACCACCTCCGATCGTTTGCACGCCAGCTATGACGACAAGAGCAACGAAGAGCTGGAAGCACTGGGCGTGGAAGTCAGCGTTGCCGGTCGTATGATGACGCGCCGTATCATGGGCAAGGCGTCGTTTGCCACGCTGCAGGATGTGGGCGGTCAGATCCAGATCTACGTTTCGCGCGACGATCTGCCGGAAGGCGTCTACAACGAGCAGTTCAAGAAGTGGGATCTGGGCGATATTCTGGGTGCACGCGGTAAGCTGTTTAAAACCAAAACCGGCGAGCTCTCAATCCATATCTCAGAACTGCGCCTGCTGACCAAAGCACTGCGTCCGCTGCCAGACAAGTTCCACGGACTGGCTGACCAGGAGACGCGCTATCGCCAGCGCTATCTTGATCTGATCTCCAATGATGAATCGCGTCACACCTTCCAGGTGCGCTCGAAAATCATGGCAGGTATTCGCCAGTTCATGGTAAACCGCGACTTTATGGAAGTGGAAACGCCAATGATGCAGGTGATCCCGGGCGGCGCTTCTGCACGTCCTTTCATCACCCATCACAATGCGCTGGATATCGATATGTATCTGCGTATTGCGCCGGAGCTCTACCTGAAGCGTCTGGTAGTGGGCGGCTTCGATCGCGTGTTTGAGATCAACCGTAACTTCCGTAACGAAGGCATCTCGCCGCGTCATAATCCTGAGTTCACCATGATGGAACTCTATATGGCGTATGCAGATTACAAAGATCTGATTGAGCTGACTGAGAGCCTGTTCCGTACGCTGGCGCAGGACGTGCTGGGCACCACTGAAGTGGCATATGGCGAACACACCTTTGACTTCGGTAAGCCTTTTGAGAAGCTCACGATGCGTGAAGCGATCAAAAAATATCGTCCGGAAACGGACCTGGCCGATCTGGAAGACTTTGACAAAGCGGTGGCGATCGCCAGCGCGCTGCATATCAAAGTGGAGAAAAGCTGGGGTCTGGGTCGCGTAGTGACGGAGATCTTTGAAGAGACGGCGGAAGCTCATCTGATCCAGCCCACCTTCATCACCGAATATCCGGCGGAGGTTTCACCGCTGGCGCGCCGTAATGACGAGAACCCGGAGATCACCGATCGCTTTGAGTTCTTTATTGGCGGTCGTGAAATCGGTAACGGCTTCTCAGAGCTGAACGATGCTGAAGATCAGGCAGAGCGTTTCCTGCAGCAGGTGAATGCAAAAGATGCCGGCGATGACGAAGCGATGTTCTACGATGAAGATTACGTGACCGCCCTGGAGCATGGTCTGCCACCAACGGCTGGCCTGGGTATCGGCATCGACCGTATGGTAATGCTGTTTACCAACAGCCACACCATTCGCGATGTGATCCTGTTCCCGGCGCTGCGCCCGACGGCGAAGTAACGGCAGGCGCTGCCCGTCTCTCTCCCGGGAAAGAGACGGGCAGCGGTTATCACGGCGTGAGCACGTCTGCCAGCCACGTCTGAAAGCGCGCATACGGTACGTAGAGCGCCACATCGTTATACAGCGTTTTTCCGCTTTGGTTATCGTCGATTCGCCGACTGAAGCCCACGATGACCCCGGCCAGCGTATCGTCACTGGCGTTATAAACTGCACCGCCCGACATGCCTTTCACTACGCCCGCACTGGCCGCCACCACCACACAGTTTGCTTTGTTCCAGCCGTTTACCAGCGTGGTATTCACCAGATTCTCACCGCTGGAGGCGACCGGCAGAGCGGAGATAAAGCTGTAGCCATAGAGATTAACGCGATCGCCAATATGACCGTTACGGAACGCCGGCGGCAGGCTGCCCGCCTGATTTTTATGGTAGACCACGGCAAGATCGCAGTCGGGATGCCAGGCTTTTACCCGGTAAAGGGAATATTTCGCCACGTGTGCCGCCGTCAGGCTGTAGTCAGGGGTCAGCGGAATAGTCGTGCCCAGCGTGCCGATCCCAAGAATAGTGGGAATACCGGTAACGGTCATATCCACCCGGCGCGCGGCTTCTTTACTGTACTCATAGTGTCCGACCGAGCAGCCGCTGAGGCAGCATGCGGCCAGCGCAATTATCCGGCGCATCTCTTTTTTCTCCTGTAGGGGCGCTCACCTGGGCGCTGCGTTCTGACCGCTACCAGCCTCCGCCGGCTGAATGCCGGGCAACGCTATCACTATCCGGCACTGTGCCACAAGCCGGACCCGTGCGGATTATTGCCGCGCCGGCAACATAGCCTTGCGGCGTGCAGGGTGGTTGCGCTGGCAGGGCTGTGCTTTAATGCTGCGTGACGCAGTTCAAATATTAATAAGCGTTCTGTTTTACCGTGCTGTGTTCGCAGCACGGCCCGCCTGCAAAATTATCTTGGGAGAGTGTGTTATGCCTGTTGCATTACTGGCGCTGGCGCTGAGTGCGTTCGCCATTGGCACCACGGAGTTTGTCATTATGGGATTACTGCCGGAAGTGGCAGGCGATCTGCAGGTGTCGATTCCTTCAGCCGGCTGGCTGATCAGCGGTTACGCGCTCGGCGTGGCGATTGGCGCACCAATTATGGCGCTGCTGACCGCCAGCCTGCCGCGTAAGCGCACGCTGAGCCTGCTGATGGTGATTTTTATTATCGGCAACGTGCTGTGCGCGCTGGCCTATAGCTATAACCTGCTGATGCTGGCACGCGTGGTCACCGCACTCTGTCACGGCGCGTTTTTTGGCATTGGATCGGTGGTGGCAGCGAGCCTGGTAGCGCCGGGCCGTCAGGCGTCCGCAGTGGCGCTGATGTTTACCGGTCTGACGCTGGCAAACGTGCTGGGCGTGCCGCTTGGCACCTGGTTTGGTCAGCTGTTTGGCTGGCGGGCCACCTTCTGGGGCGTGGCGATTATCGGCATTCTGGCGTTTATCGCCCTGATAGTCAGCCTGCCGGCAAATAAAGAAGAGAAGCCGGTTCACCTGGCCAGTGAGATTAGCGCCCTGGCCAACGGACGGCTCTGGCTGTCACTGCTGATGACGGTCTGCTTTGCCGCCGCGATGTTTGCGCTGTTCAGCTATATTGCGCCACTGCTGCTTCAGGTTACCGGCATCAGCGATCGCGGCGTGAGCTGGACGCTGTTCCTGATCGGCGCCGGCCTCACGGCGGGCAACATTATTGGCGGTAAACTGGCAGACTGGAAAGTCTCTTTCAGTCTGATCCTCAGCTTCTCGCTGATTGCGCTGTTCTCGCTGCTCTTCAGCTGGACCAGTCATGCGCTCTGGCTGGCTGAAATCACGCTGTTCCTGTGGGCAATGGCGACGTTTGCCACCGTACCGGGTCTGCAGATCAACGTGGTACGTCACGGCAAAGAGGCGCCTAATCTGGTGTCCACGCTGAATATCGCTGCATTTAATGTGGGTAATGCGCTCGGCGCCTGGGTGGGCGGCGCCGTTATTGCGCACGGCTACGGCCTGACGGCAGTGCCGGTTGCGGCTGCCGCCATCGCCGCTGTCGGCCTGGTGGTGTGTGTGATCACCTTCCGCAACGCCAGCGGGCAGGGCGATACGGTTCGCGTCTAAGCGAGCTGCGCGGCGATAAGCCCCGGAAACGCCGCCACCTGTTGCTGCAGATGGTGGCAGAAGCGGTCAACCAGCGCAGAGGCGGGCCGGTGCTGCGGGCGGATCAGGCTCACGGTAAACGGCACGCTGATACTGAAACGCCGCATTACCACGCCGCTCGCCGCGTAATCCAGCGCGGTGAGCGGATTCACAATTGACAGACCAATCCCGGCGCGCACCATCGCGCACACCGACGCGGCGCTGTGGGTCTCCAGCACCAGCCGTCGCTCAACCTGCTGTTCCAGAAACAGCGCATCCAGCAGCTGACGATAGCTGTCATGCCGCGACAGGCTGACAAAATTTTGCTGATGGAAATCCGCAGGTGTCAGCACATCGCGCTGACAAAGCGGATGCTGCGGCGGCAGCACGCACACTTCATCGCAGGTCAGCAGGGAGAAGCGCTCCGTGCCGGCAGGTGCATGCTGTGTCTCGGTCAGGCCGAGATCGTAGCGCTGCGCCGACAGCCACTCCTCCAGCAGCGGCGACTCCTGCGGAATAATGTTCAGGTTCACCTGCGGATAGCGCTGCATAAAGGGTTGCAGCAAAGGCGGCAGCAGCGACTGCGAAAATGCCGGCAGGCAGGCCACTGAAAGCTCTCCGTGCCGAAACTGCCGCAATCCTTCCGCCGCATCCAGGATACGGTCCAGTCCGTACCAGGAGCGCTGCACCTCTTCAAACAGGCTCAGGCCCTGCATGGTAGGCTGCAGACGACCGCGTACCCGTTCAAACAGCGTCAGTCCCAGCTGCTGCTCCAGACGCGCCAGCTCACGGCTGACGGTGGGTTGCGAAGTGTGCAGCAGCGCGGCGGCCTGCGTGAGATTACCGCTGGTCATTACCGCATGAAAAATCTCAATGTGCCGCCAGTTAATGTTCGCCATCGTCCCTCCCTCAAAGGCATATCATATTTGCATAGCTGCCGCTAAAAAAGATATTTCTGTGAATCGATACGCTATGGCTAAATGGACGTAACAGTACAGGAGAATTGTTATGCCACGTCCGTTAGACACCACTGAATCCGCCCTTAATGCTACCCATCTGCTGCCGCTGGCACAGCGCTACAGCGGTCCGTTCTGGGCCTATGACGCCGCCATTATTCAGCAGCGTATTGCGCAGCTCAGCCAGTTTGACGTGGTGCGCTTTGCGCAGAAAGCCTGCTCAAATATTCATATCCTGCGCCTGATGCGTCTGGCCGGTGTGAAAGTTGATTCCGTCTCGCTGGGAGAGATTGAACGCGCGCTGGCGGCGGGATTTGAGCCCGGCGGCGAGGACATTGTATTTACAGCGGACCTGCTGGATCTGCCGACGCTTCAGCGCGTGGCTGAGCTGCAGATACCGGTGAATGCCGGTTCCGTAGATATGCTGCACCAGCTGGGCGCACGCTCACCAGGCCATAAAGTCTGGCTGCGCATCAATCCCGGCTTTGGTCACGGCCACAGTCAGAAAACCAACACCGGCGGCGAAAACAGCAAGCACGGCATCTGGTATGGCGATCTGCCGCTGGCGCTGGCTGCGATCCAGCAGTACGACCTGCAGCTGGTGGGGCTGCATATGCATATCGGCTCCGGCGTGGATTATGGTCATCTGCAGCAGGTGTGTGACGCCATGGTCGACCAGGTGATTGCGTTTGGTCAGGATCTCAGCGCCATCTCAGCCGGGGGCGGGCTCTCTATTCCCTACCGCTTTGATGAAGAAGCGATCGATACCGATCACTATTTTGGCCTCTGGAGCCGCGCGCGCGATCGGATTGCCGCACACCTCGGGCATCCGGTGAAGCTGGAAATTGAACCGGGCCGCTTTCTGGTCGCTGAATCAGGCGTGCTGGTGTCGCAGGTGCGGGCGGTCAAAGCGATGGGCAGCCGTCACTTTGTGCTGGTCGATGCGGGCTTCAGCGATCTGATGCGTCCGGCCATGTATGGCAGCTATCACCATATCTCGGTACTGCCCGCTGATGGCCGTACGCCGGGTGCAGCCACGCAGGAGAGTGTGGTCGCCGGGCCGCTGTGTGAATCAGGTGATGTGTTTACCCAGCAGGAGGGAGGGAAGGTGGAGACCCGCACGCTGCCCGCCGTACAGCCGGGCGATTACCTGGTGTTTCATGACACCGGGGCCTACGGAGCGTCGATGTCCTCCAACTACAACAGCCGCCCGCTGATCCCGGAGCTGCTGTTTGAAAACGGCAGCGTACGTGAGATCCGCCGTGCGCAGACGATTCAGGAGCTGCTGGCGCTGGAGCGGAACTGATGCGTATTGTGCCGCTCAGCAGCGTGCCGCACCACGCCAGCCAGATAACCGACTGGCTGTGGCAGGCGTTTGGTGCAGGCACGACGCGTGAGTTTTATCACAGTATCGTGCGCAGCAGCCTCAATGGCGCGGATCTGCCAGTGACGTTTGTTGCGCTGGATGCGCACGATATTCCGCTGGGCACTATCGGTTTCTGGCGCTGCGATCTTATCAGCCGTCAGGATCTCTGGCCGTGGGCGGCTGCGCTCTATGTCGATCCCGCCTCGCGCGGCCAGGGAGTCAGCGAGGCGCTGCAGCAGCACGTGATCGGTTTTGCCCGCGAGCGTGGTCACGCGCGTCTCTGGCTGTGGTCAACGTTTGCCGGCTACTACGAGCGGCACGGCTGGGAGTTTGTCTGTGAGGCGCTGGAGTTTCCCGCCGAGCGGGTGAGGGTGTATAAGCAGGATCTGTGACGGAGGCCGGTTCTGCTTGCCGCGAGGGCGGGCGCCGGTTCCGTTCGGCACGGGGGGCCGGTTCCGTTCGCCACGGGGGCCGGTTCCGTTCGCCGTCAGCGGCGGCAGCTGCCTCTGCCCCGGCACGGCGACCGGGCAGAGGACGCCTGGCCGCGCCCTCTGCACTCCCCGGCCCTGCGCCAGCCCCGTCCGCCGCTGCGCGGTTCCCTCGCTCACGCCCGCTTC
>NZ_MAYN01000007.1:314451-314589 GCF_001691555.1 Pantoea eucrina
CCTTTTAAAAATGAAAAAATGAATTTACAAACGGGGAGGGGGCGCCATCCGCAGCGCCGGGCGCAGCGTGACGGCCAGGGCGAGCCGGCAGGACGCCGGCGAGAGCGCGGGGTGAGCAGGAGCGAATCCGCGCGGTCC
>NZ_MAYN01000007.1:314599-314723 GCF_001691555.1 Pantoea eucrina
TGGGACCGGCCGCCATTCGCTCCTGCTCACCGCGCCCTTTCGCCGACGTCCTGTCGGCTCATCCCGGAACCGTGCCCTCCCTCGGCGGACCCGGATGGCGCTTCCCCCGGCTGCTGCTTTTTTT
>NZ_MAYN01000007.1:314961-315500 GCF_001691555.1 Pantoea eucrina
ACTTTTAAGAATAAAAAAATGAATATGCAGGCGGGGAGGGGGCGCCATCCGCAGCGCCGGGCGCAGCGTGACGGCCAGGGCGAGCCGGCAGGACGCCGGCGAGAGTGCGGGGTGAGCAGGAGCGAATCCGCGCGGTCCGTTAAGGCCGGAGGGATGAGGCCGGGAATTCGCGAGGACGGCGCGGGGCGCGGATTGCTAAGGGGCGCGCCCACCCGCCCCTTAGCCCGTCCGCGTGCGCAAGCGCCGCTGAAACTGCCAGAAGCCTGGCGGGCGGAACCCCCTCAGAGTCCCGCGCTGCTTAGCGCACAGCCCCGGGGCTGGCATGGATGCCGGTTCCGTTCGCCGTCAGCGGCGGCGGCTGCCTTTGCCCCGGCACGGCGACCGGGCAGAGGACGCCTGGCCGCGCCCTCTGCACTCCCCGGCCCTGCGCCAGCCCCGCCCGCCGCTGCGCGGTTCCCTCGCTCACGCCCGCTTCCCTGGGACCGGCCGCCATTCGCTCCTGCTCACCGCGCCCTTTCGCCGACGTCCTGTCGGCTCAT
>NZ_MAYN01000007.1:315510-438299 GCF_001691555.1 Pantoea eucrina
TGCGAGGACGGCGCGGGGCGCGGATTGCTAAGGGGCGCGCCCACTCGCCCCTTAGCCCGTCCGCATGCGCAAGCGCCGCTGAAACTGCCAGAAGCCTGGCGGGCGGAACTCTCTCAGTGCCCCGCGCTGCTTAGCGCACAGCTCCGCGCTGCTTAGCGCACAGCTCCGCGCTGCTCAGCGCCCAGCCCCGCGCTGCTCAGCGCACAGCCCCGCGCTGCTTAGCGCACAGCCCCCGCGCTGCTCCGCGCATCACTTAACCGGGCCCACCCACCGAGTGACGCCGTACCAGCGTCGGACTGAACATATTGGTGACTTCCGGCAGCTCGCTGCCGTGCGCCAGCGCCAGCGCGAGCTGCGCCGCCTGCTGTGCCATGGTGACGATAGGATAGCGCACGGTGGTAAGGCGCGGGCGCACGTAACGTGACACCAGCACATCATCAAAACCGATGAGCGACATCTCTTCCGGCACGCGGATGCCGTTATCACTCAGCACCGCCAGGGCACCCGCGGCCATTGAATCGTTATAACAGGCGACGGCCGTCAGAGACTTGCCGCGTCCCAGCAGTTCTGTCATCGCCTGCTCACCGCCTGTTTCATCCGGCTCACCCCAGGCTACCAGACGATCGTTACAGGGCAGACCATGTTCCCGCAGCGCATCGTAATAACCCTGCAGGCGATCTTCCGCATCAGAAATGGTGTGGGTGGAGCAGATAAAGGCGATATGCGTATGCCCCTGCTGGATAAGATGCCGGGTAGCGAGCCAGGCGCCATAGCGATCGTCCAGCGCGATACAGCGTGACTCAAAACCCGGGATCAGCCGGTTCAGCAGCACCATACCCGGCACCTGACGCATCAGCATCTCCAGATCGTCCGCCGGGATTTTCTTGGCATGCACCACCAGCGCCGCGCAGCGATGGCGCATCAGCTGCTCAATCGCCTGTCGCTCTTTTTGCTCATTATGGTAACCGTTACCAATCAGCAGAAAGTTGCCGGTCTCGCCAGCCACTTCATCCACCGCTTTTACCATCGCACCAAAAAAAGGATCGGAGACATCACCGACCACCAGCCCCAGCGTTTCAGTGGATTGCTGCGCCAGCGCACGCGCATTGGCGTTAGGGTGATACTGCAGCTGCTCCATCGCCTGTGTTACCGCAAGGCGCGAACCTTCGCTGGCTTTGGGAGAGTTATTGATAACGCGGGAAACGGTCGCAACCGACACCCCGGCCATACGGGCAACATCCTTAATGGTAGCCATGCAATTATCGACATCCAGGGAAAACGTTTACACATCGCATCAGTGTTACGGAAAAGCCCCTGAGCCGCAAGCGATCAGAATGCCAGCGTTGTCGCAAAAGCGCGGAAAATCAGCTGCTCACATGCAGACTTCAGGCGGACTGCAGCCTCATGGTATGCTGCCGCGCACTCTCTTTTTATCTGCCGGACACTCTCATGAAAACACGCGTGCCGCATCTGGCGCACTGGGGCGCTTTTACCGCCGTGACGGAAAATGGCCGCCTGACAGGCTGCGAACCCTTCTTTGCCGACGCCGATCCCTCACCGATGATCCATACCATCCCGGAGCTGGTTTACTCTGACAAACGTATCCGCCAGCCAATGGTGCGCCGCTCGTGGCTGAAATCACGCGAGCACAGCGATCGTACCCTGCGCGGGCGTGAAGATTTTGTGCCGGTCAGCTGGGACACCGCGCTCGATCTGGTGGCGGAAGAGAACCGTCGCGTACGTGAACGTTACGGGGCCTCCGGCATTTTTACCGGCTCATACGGCTGGTCCTCGGCCGGGCGGGTCAACCATGCGCGGACGCTGGTCCGGCGTTTCTATTTTCAGGGGGGCGGCGGCGTCGATCAGCAGGGGAACTACAGCTGGGGCGCCGCACAGTTCTTCCTGCCCTATGTGATCGGCACTTATATGCCGCTGACCGGGCGCGTGACCGACTGGCCGCAGGTGGTGGAGCATGCGGAAATTTTTGTCGCCTTTGGTGGTCTGGCGCTGAAAAATGCGCAGGTCGCGTCGGGCGGAGCGGGGCAGCATAGCCTGAAACCGGCGCTGGAGCAGCTGCGCGCCCGGGGGACACCGGTGATCAATATCAGTCCGCAGCGCGATGACTGTCCGGCGTGGCTGAACGCCGAATGGATCCCGATTCGGCCCAATACTGACGTCGCGCTGATGCTGGCGCTGGGCTATGAGATCCTGCGTAACCGCGCCACTGACGAAGCCTTCCTCGCCACGCATTGCACCGGCTGGCCGCAGCTGCGCGCCTACCTGCTGGGCGAAAGCGACGGCGTCGCAAAAACGGCAGCCTGGGCGAGTACCATTACCGGTATTCCGGCCGCGCGTATTGCGCAGCTGGCACAACAGCTGGCAGGTAAGCGCAGCTTTATGACCAGCGCGTATTCTGTGCAGCGCGCGCATCGCGGTGAGCAGCCCTACTGGATGATGATTGCGCTCTCCTGCATGCTGGGTCAGCCGGGCCTGCCGGGCGCAGGCTTCTCCTTTGGCCATGGCTCAATGAACAGCGTGGGCAATCCGCGTCAGGAGGGGCCGGCACCAATGATGAGCACCGGGCCTAATCCGGCAAACCTGGCGATTCCGGTAGCGCGCATCAGCGACATGCTGCTGCAGCCAGGCGAACCCTACGATTTCTGCGGTGAGACGCTGCACTATCCTGATATTCATCTGGTGCACTGGACGGGCGGTAATCCGTTTCATCATCATCAGCAGCTCAACCGGCTGGTCGCCGGCTGGCAGCGACCCGATACGGTGATTGTGCAGGATATTGTCTGGACGCCCGCGGCGCAGATGGCGGACATTGTGCTGCCGGTGACCACCACGCTGGAGCGCAACGATATCGGCGGATCGTCGCGCGATCGTTTTGTGCTGGCGATGCACCAGGCGGTCAGGCCGCAGCATCAGGCAAGAAATGACTTCGATATCTTTGCCGATATCGCCGATCGCCTCGGTTATCGTGAGCGCTTTACGGAAGGGCGCAATGAGATGCAGTGGATTGAGCATCTCTATCAGCAGTGCGCACAGGCCCATGCGCGACGCGATATCCCTTTCCCGGCGTTCAGTGAGTTCTGGGAGCGCGGGTTTGTGGAGATCCCCGAGGGCGGAAAACCCTATATCTTTATGGAGGAGTTTCGCGCCGATCCGGACGCACATCCTATCGCCACCGCCAGCGGCAAAATTGAGCTCTTTTGCCAGACCATCGCGGACTATCAGCTGGATGACTTCGCAGGCCATCCCACCTGGCGTGAGCCGCAGGAGTGGCTGGGTGCGCCGCTGAGCGCTGACTATCCGCTGCACATGATTTCAGTACAGCCTGCCGACCGGCTGCATAGCCAGCTGGATGCGACCCCTGCCGTTCAGGCCAATAAAACCGCCGGGCATGAAACGCTGTCGATGCATCCGCAGGATGCTGCACAGCGCGGGATTGCCGACGGGGAAGTGGTTGAGGTAAGCAATGCGCGCGGACGGATGCTGGCTGGCGTGCGCCTGACCGACGGCGTCGCGCCAGGCGTGGTGATCATCGCGACCGGCGCATGGTTCGATCCCGGCTTTGGCGGTACGTGGCAGCCGTGGGATCGCGCCGGCAACCCGAACGTGCTGACGCTGGATATCGGTACTTCTTCTCTGACGCAGGGGCCAAATGCGATGAGCTGTCTGGTCGAGGTCAAAAAACATCGCGGTTGCACAACCCACTAACAATCTCACCGCTGGTTACATTTTGCGGGCAACTGTTGCGTTTAAGCAGGTGCAGGGCGGTCAGCCCGCTTGCTACAGTCAGGGTCCCAGAGGTATTGATGGGTGAACATCAACACGTTTTTTTGATTACACCAACCTGCGCAGATGCGCAGGTTTTTTTTGTCCGCTGTCTCTGCAAATAACTGAAACACAGTTTTCCTGTCAACTTACCAGGCCTTTCTTTATAACAGCCGATAACCAGTCCGGATAACGACTTTTACCGCAGCGGAATGCTATGCCTCCAATCAAAAAATTTCTGGGTAAAGACCAGATTAAAGCCCCGTTTAACCCGTTTCGTTTTCGTCTGATCTGTCTGGGCGTGCTGACCTGTATGGGACTGCTGCTCGCCCGCGTCGGCGATCTGCAGCTCATCAACCACCCGATGCTTGAGCATGAAGCGGACCAGCGTTCGCTGCGCACCGTTACGCTGCCCACAAATCGGGGCACGCTGCTGGATCGCGACGGCCAGGCGCTGGCACTGAGCGTGCCGTCGCGCGACATCATCGCCGATCCCAAACGCGTGCTGGAGGCGAATCCCGACTTCAGCAGTGCAAAGTGGGGATACCTGGCTGCGGCGCTCAGCCTTCGGCCGGAAGATCTGCAGGCGCAGATCGTGGCTAATCCGAAAAAACGGTTTCTCTATCTGGGACGTAAAATCGAGCTGGGCATAGCCAAAGATATCGCGGAACTGCATCTGAAAGGGATCAGCTCGGTGTATAACGACAGCCGTTTTTATCCGATGAGTGAAGCGGCCGCGCCGCTGATTGGCATTGTCGGTGCCGACAGTAACGGGCTTAACGGGCTGGAGAAAGGGTTTGATCGGGTGCTGCAGGGCGAGCCGGGCAAAGAGGTCTATCGCCAGGATGGTGAGGGTAATATTATTTCGATGATTGAGTATGAGCCGCCGAAGCAGCCGCCCACGGTGCAGCTCAGCATCGATAAGTTTGATCAGTTTACCCTCTACAGCAGGCTGCGCGACGGTGTGCTGCTGAACAAAGCGGACTCCGGCGCTGCGGTGCTGGTGAAGATCGATACCGGTGAAATTCTGGCAATGGCATCGTATCCGTCGTTTAACCCGAATAATTTTGATAAAGCGACGCCCGCTCAGATGCGTAACGTTGCCATTAATGACAGTTTTGAACCCGGTTCAACGGTCAAACCGCTGGTGGTGATGGAGGGGCTGGAGCGCCATCTGGTCAGGCCTGATTCGGTGATCGATACCACGCCCTACAGCGTCAATGGCCACCTTATCCGCGATGTCGGCCACTGGCCGCGTCTCACCATGACCGGCATTCTGCAAAAATCGAGTGACATCGGCGTATCGCACATTGCACTGGCGATGCCGGCAGAAGCGCTGGTCAATACCTATCAGGCATTTGGCCTCGGCAAGCCTACCGGGCTGGGATTAACCGGCGAGAGCGTGGGCTACTTTCCGCTGCATCGCGAGCGCTGGGCGGATATTGAACGCGCAACGTTCTCCTTTGGCTATGGCCTGCGCGTGACGCCGCTGCAGATTGCGCGCGAATATGCCACGCTGGGCTCGTTTGGCGTTTATCGCCCGCTGTCGATAACCAAAGTTACACCGCCGGTGCTGGGCAAGCAGGTTGCCAATCCGCAGATTGTGCAGACCGTGGTGCATATGCTGGAGAGTGACGTACTGCCGGGCGGCACCGGTATCAAGGCTGCGGTACCGGGTTATCGCCTGGCGACCAAAACCGGTACCGCAGAGAAGATGGGCAGCAGCGGCAAATATGATGGCGGTTACGTGAACTATACCGCCGGGATCGCGCCAGCCAGCCACCCGGAGGTGGCGCTGGTGGTGATGATCAACCATCCCACCGCGGGCGATCACTTCGGCGGATCGGTGGCCGCTCCGATCTTCGGCAATATTATGGGGCCGGTGCTGAAGCACATGAACATTGCGCCGGATGCGCTTTACAGCAAGCCGCCGTCAGATAAATCCTAGCCAAATCAAAATGTAACCAGCAGGAGGTGCTGTTCACACCTGGTTGCATTTCACCGAATACGGTTGCGTTTAGCCGCTGTTATTCCTCAGGCTGCTGCGCGACGATAGCGATCCCAGAGGTATGATTGGTGTGAAGATCGGCTGCTGCGGCAGCGATACCTGCAGTGCAGGTATAACCCTGTTCGGTTGCACCGACCCACGCAGACGCGTGGGTTTTTTTTATCTTATTCCTGCGGCTCCGCGTCGCAGTTTGTCAGGGACTCCGCTTTAATTCTGCTCTGTACTTGTCGCCGCCCGGCAAATCCTGCAAGGTAATTATCATTTTTTGACTTTGCTAAGGAGCTGGCATGCTGTTTAACATTTTGCGTACTCTCTGTCGCCTGCTATGGCGCGTGGAGCTGCGCGGCGATCTCACGGCGCTGCATAAAGAGAAAGTGCTGATCACCCCTAACCATATGTCCTTTCTGGATGGCGTGCTGGTTGCGCTGTTTTTACCGATCAGACCGGTATTTGCTGTCTATTCTGCGATCAGCACCCGCTGGTATATGCGCCTGCTGACGCCCATTATCGATTTTGTTCCGCTTGATCCTGCTAAGCCGATGTCGGTTAAACACCTGGTCCGCATGATCAATACCGGCCGCCCGGTCGTGATTTTTCCGGAAGGTCGCATCACCGTGACCGGGTCGCTGATGAAGATCTACAGCGGTGCCGGCTTTGTGGCAGCCAAATCGGGCGCAACGGTCGTGCCGATGCGCATTGAAGGGGCGGAGTACACGCCGTTTGGTCGTCTCGGCGGGGTTTTCAAACGGCGTCTGTTTCCCCGTATTACGCTGAGCGTGCTGCCGGCGACCCATATTCCGATGCCGGAAGCGAAACGCGCCCGCGATCGGCGCGTGCTGGCAGGCGAACACCTGCACCATATTATGATGGAAGCGCGCATGGCGGTGCGCCCGCGTGAAACGCTGTATGAAGCATTTCTCAACGCGCGTACCCGCTACGGACTGACCAAAGCCTGTATTGAAGATGTGAATTTCCAGCCAGACAGCTATACCGGGCTGCTGAAAAAGGCGCTTGGGGTCGGACGTATTCTTGAGCGCTACAGCCGGCAGGGGGAGTATATCGGCCTGCTGCTGCCTAATGCCACCGTGACCGCTGCGGCGATCCTCGGTGCATCAATGCGCGGGCGCGTGCCGGCCATGCTTAACTATACGGCTGGCGTCAGCGGCATGCGTGCCGCGCTGACCGCCTCGCAGGTAAAAACCGTGTTTACCTCACGCCAGTTTCTGGAAAAAGGCAATCTGTGGCATCTGCCGCAGGGGCTGACTGAAGTTGAATGGATCTACCTCGAAGATCTGAAAGAGACGGTAACGCTGCAGGATAAACTGTGGATCCTCGGCCATCTGCTGCTGCCGCGCCGGGCACAGCTGGCGCAGCAGCCGGAAGAGGCGGCGATGGTGCTGTTTACCTCTGGATCGGAAGGCTATCCCAAAGGGGTGGTGCATTCCCATAAAAGCCTGCTGGCTAACGTAGAGCAGATCCGCACCGTGGCCGACTTTACGCCGCGCGATCGCTTTATGTCAGCACTGCCGCTGTTTCACGCCTTCGGTCTGACGGTGGGCCTGTTTACACCGCTGCTGACCGGGGCGCAGGTTTTCCTCTATCCCAGTCCGCTGCACTATCGCATCGTGCCGGAGCTGGTTTATGACCGCAACTGCACCGTGCTGTTCGGTACGTCAACGTTTCTGGGTAACTACGCGCGTTTCGCCAGCCCCTATGATTTCGCCCGTTTGCGCTACGTGGTCGCCGGTGCGGAGAAGCTGCAGGAAGGCACGCGCCAGCTCTATATGGAGAAATATGGCATCCGTATACTGGAAGGCTATGGCGTCACCGAGTGCGCACCGGTTGTGGCGATCAACGTGCCGATGGCTGCCCGCACGCATACCGTTGGCCGTCTGCTGCCCGGCATGGATTCCCGCCTGATTTCAGTGCCGGGCATTGAGCAGGGGGGCCGGCTGCAGCTGCGTGGCCCGAATATCATGAATGGCTATCTGCGCGTTGACGCGCCCGGCGTGCTGGAGCCGCCCGTGGCGGACAATGGCGAAGGTGTGATGGAGGCGGGCTGGTATGATACCGGGGATATTGTCAGCTTCGATGAAGGCGGCTTTTGTCAGATTCAGGGCCGGGCGAAGCGCTTTGCCAAGATAGCGGGTGAGATGGTGTCGCTGGAGAGCGTTGAACAGATCGCGCTGAAAGCCTCCGGCGAAAAACAGCATGCCGCCTCGCTGCGGCCGGACGGTAATCGTGGCGAAGCGCTGGTGCTGTTTACCACCGACAGTGAGCTGACGCGCGAGCAGCTGCTGCAGGCGGCGCGTGAAACAGGTGCGCCAGAGCTGGCGGTACCGCGCGATATCCGCGTCATGAAACAGCTGCCGCTGCTGGGCAGCGGCAAGCCAGACTACGTCAGCCTGAAGCAGCTGGCAGAAGAGAAGAGAGCATGAGCCAGCATGAGGAGGCCCGTGCTCCGCTGCTGTCGCGCGGTATGATTGCCGTGATCGTGGCGCAGTTTTTTTCCGCTTTTGGGGATAACGCGCTGCTGTTTGCCACGCTGGCGGTGCTGAAGGATCAGTTCTACCCCGACTGGAGCCAGCCGATCCTGCAGATGCTGTTTGTCGCCACCTATATTCTGCTGGCGCCGTTTGTCGGGCAGATGGCCGACAGCTTCGCCAAAGGACGGGTGATGATGCTGGCGAATAGCCTGAAGCTGCTGGGTGCGCTGACCATCTGTTTCGGCTTTAATCCGTTTCTCGGCTATACGCTGGTAGGCATCGGTGCGGCCGCTTACTCGCCGGCGAAGTATGGCATTCTGACGGAAATCACCAGCGGTGAACGTCTGGTCAAAGCCAACGGGCTGATGGAGGCATCCACCATTGCGGCCATTCTGCTCGGTTCGGTTGCGGGCGGGGTACTGGCGGACTGGCATCTTCTGATGGCGCTGGCCGCCTGTGCACTGACCTACGCGCTGGCCGTTATCGCTAATCTCTTTATTCCCCGTCTCAGCGCGGCGCGTCCGGGTCAGAGCTGGCATGCGCTCAGGATGCTGCGCAGCTTCAGCAGTGCAGCACGTCAGCTGTGGCATAACGGTGAGACGCGTTTTTCCCTGCTGGGGACCAGCCTGTTCTGGGGAGCGGGAGTCACGCTGCGTTTTCTGCTGGTGCTCTGGGTGCCGGTGGCGCTGGGTATTACTGACAACAAAACGCCTACCATGCTCAATGCCATGGTAGCGATAGGGATTGTACTGGGCGCGGCGGCGGCGGCTAAGCTGGTGACGCTGCAGACGGTGCGGCGCTGCATGCCGGCCGGCGTGCTGATAGGGGTGATGGTCGTACTGTTTTCGCTGCAAACCACGCTGCTGAACGCCTGGCTCCTGCTGATGGTGATTGGCGCGCTGGGCGGCTTTTTTGTGGTACCCCTTAACGCACTGCTGCAGGAGCGCGGTAAAGCGAGCGTGGGATCGGGTAATGCGATTGCCGTACAGAATCTCGGTGAAAACAGCGCCATGCTGCTGATGCTGGGGCTCTATACGCTGGCCATTAAGCTCGGAGCGCCGGCCGTTGCCACCGGCACAGGCTTTGGCGCAGTATTTGCCGCCGCCATCGCGCTGCTGTGGTGGAAAGCACGTCCCGTATCCCCGTAGGGGTCGCATTCATGCGACCCTGATGCGTTCAAAGGGCGTCATTAATGACGCCCCTACGTTAATATCCAGCGCATGATTCAAAACCCCGCCAGGGTCGCATTCATGCGACCCTGGCGCATTCAAAGGGCGTCATTAATGACGCCCCTACGTTAATATCCAGCGCATGATTCAAAACCCCACAGGGGTCGCATTCATGCGACCCTGGCGCATTCAAAGGGCGTCATTAATGACGCCCCTACGTTAATCTCCACCGCATGATTCAAACCCCCACAGGGGTCGCATTCATGCGACCCTGGCGCATTCAAAGGGCGTCATTAATGACGCCCCTACGTTAATCTCCACCGCATGATTCAAACCCCCCGTAGGGGCCGCATTCATGCGGCCCTGGCGTATGTATGCGGCCCTGGCGTATGTATGCGACCCTGGCGTATGTATGCGACCCTGGCGTATGTATGCGACGCCGCCGCGTTTATACGATTTCGCCGCAACTGAAAAGGGCGTCATTCATGACGCCCTTACGCTAATTCCCGCCGCATTCATACGACCCTGAAAAATTACGGTGCGGGATAGGTATACTGCCGGTGAATGCTTTCCAGCGCTTCCAGCACATCGGCGTTCAGCGTCAGATTGAAACTCTCCACATTCGTTTTCAGCTGCGCCATCGTGGTCGCGCCCAGCAGGGTGCTGGCAACAAATGGCTGCTGGCGTACATAGGCGAGGGCCATTTGCGACGGATCCAGATTATGCTGCTTTGCCAGATCGACATAAGCGGCAATCGCCTGTTGTGACTGCTCACTGCTGTAGCGGGTAAAGCGGCTGAACAGCGTGTTGCGTGCGCCAGCGGGTTTCGCGCCGTTCAGATACTTGCCGCTCAGGGTGCCAAATGCGAGGCTTGAATAAGCCAGCAGCTCCACGCCTTCATGCTGACTGATCTCAGCCAGCCCCACCTCAAAGCTGCGGTTCAGCAGACTGTACGGGTTCTGAATCGTCACAATGCGCGGCAGCTCATGTTTTTCAGCCAGCTGCAGATAGCGCATTACACCCCAGGCGGTCTCATTAGAGACGCCAATGTAGCGGATTTTACCGGCACGCACCTGTTCGGTCAGCGCCTCCAGCGTCTCCAGCAGCGTCACGGTCGCGGTACTTTCGCTGTACTCGTAGCCCAGCTTGCCAAAATAGTTAGTCTGGCGCTGCGGCCAGTGCAGCTGATAAAGATCGAGGTAGTCGGTGTTCAGACGCTTCAGGCTGGCATCCAGCGCCTCGCGGATATTTTTGCGATCGAGCGCCTGATGCGGACGGATCAGCGCGTCGCTGCCGCGAACCGGACCGGCGACTTTGCTGGCGAGGATCACTTTATCGCGGCTGCCGCGCTTTTTCAGCCAGCTGCCAATATACTGTTCTGTTAATCCCTGGGTTTCAGGACGCGGCGGCACCGGGTACATCTCTGCGGTATCGATCAGATTGATGCCCTGGCTGACAGCGTAATCGAGTTGTTCGTGGGCGTCGGCTTCGCTATTTTGCTCACCAAACGTCATCGTGCCTAACCCCAGTTGACTGACTTCCAGCGTACTGTGGGGGATACGGTGATAATGCATTGCCGGCTTCCTTTTTTCATTATGAAACGGAATGTTCTGTCCTTTTGGACTATAGCCTGTCTGGCACACGGGAAGGAAGGGGGGAAACTCCGGGAAATCGCCTGCACAGAGGAAAACACCATGCAGGCCGTTCAATCTGGCACTTAACGTTCAATAATGGTGGACACTTCGTCGCCGTTGATCTGCATAACGTGGCCCTGCCGGTCGGTATACTCAACCAGGCCGGTCTCCTTATCAATAGAGGGTTTGCCCTCAGTCATGATCATCTGGCCATCTTTTGTTGCCATCACGTAGTCGCTGCTGCACCCGCTCAGCACTGCCGCTGCCAGCAGCAAACCTGCTACACCCGCTAACCCTTTCATTATCCGCTCCCTAAGCTGCCTTAACTGCAAAAGTGTAGTAATAAATGCTTTTACATGACGAAGTAATCGCATGATTCTTAAAAAAGCGGGGGGCAACGTACATTAGCTTGACAAGCAGGCGCGTTTCCTGCTGGTTGCGCAGCATCAGAAGACGCTGGCGCCACGGGAGGATGAGGGCAAAACCCGATATCGGGAAACGTGCAGTATAAAATCTGTGTCGCGTATTACAGTAAAAAATGGCGCGCCAGCAGCGCACCCGTAAAGCGCTTTTTGAGATAAAAACCGCGCGGCAGCGTCATGATGCGTTCACCCTGTTCACCTACCGCTTCCGTCAGCGCCCGGTTATTCGCGGCTTTAGGACGAATTTGCAGCCAGGCCCCGTGACGGGCGGTAATACGCTCGACCTGCCCCAGCACAATCATATCCATCAGCTCTTCCCAGTCGGCGCGCAGCTGTTGCTCTTCTTCAGCGTCAGGCTGCCAGAGCAGGGGCGTCCCCACCCGACGCTCAGCCAGCGGGATAGTGCGCTCGCCCTCAACCGGGATCCACAACACCCGCGCCAGCTTATGGCGCACATGACTTGACGCCCAGGTGACGCCGCTGTTACCGGTTAACGGCGCCACACAGACGAAGGTGGTCTCCAGCGGTTTACCCTGAGCATCAATCGGAATGGTTTTAAGCTCAATGCCTAAATGCGCAAAATCCTGCTCCGCTTTGCTGCCAGCGCTGGCACCCAGATGCAGCTCCAGCAACATACCGACCCAGCCTTTATCGCGTTTGAGATTATCAGGTACAGGCAGGTTAAGCCGGGCCGCCAGCGTGTCCAGCCGCTGTCCGGCCAGCTGATGCGCACGCTGCAGCAGCTCTTCTTCAGTCATTGGGCTAGCAGGTAAAGCGGCATGAGATGTCATAATGGAATCTGGGCTGGTTAAAAATTAATCAATTTGCGGTCAGGCAGGTTGTCCACACAGCCTCTTTCTGAACGGGCATCATAATAGCATGATTCACACCGTTTTTTTTCTGACTGCTATAAAGCGTGGTGTTCTCACGGGCATTTTATCCCGATTTGTCTGCCACAATAAACAGGATATCAGTGTAAGTTATCCACAGATAAGTGGGATAAGCCCGCTCTGAACCCATGCCTGTTTGTATTTACAGGGCATGGCAGAGCGCAATGCGCGATTTTTTTACAGCATCTGACCAGGTTTAGGGCGTTACTTGTGGATAAAAACAACGGTGGTTAATTATTAACCACATGGCTCTCTGCACCTTGCAGGCACAGAAAAAAAACCGCGATCCAGACAGCGATTTTCCTGTTAATACACTGATAGTAAATATCTTTATCTGAAGATAAGAATCTTCTGCTTTGCTCTGGCAGCAAACTGTCTGCAGCTAATTACCGCGTTCTGCACAAAGCTATCCACAGAAAAAGTGCATAAGATCGCGTGCGGCGCCGGTTAACTGTTTATAAGTTAACTCATCTCTGTGGGTTAACTCTTTTTTATTCTGCGAAGGTCCGGCTTATCCAGTGGTTTACCGCCTGTAAGGAGTGTGAAACAATCAGACCATTCAAATTAAGCTTTGAGGTAGTCCAGTGATCGATGATGATGGCTACCGCCCGAATGTTGGTATCGTAATCTGCAACAGGCAGGGGCAAGTGTTATGGGCCAGGCGCTTTGGACAGCACTCCTGGCAGTTTCCTCAGGGAGGCATCAATCCGGGTGAAACCGCAGAGCAGGCGATGTATCGCGAACTGTTCGAAGAAGTGGGTTTACACCGCAAAGATGTTCGAATACTTGCTTCAACCCGTAACTGGTTACGTTACAAGTTGCCTAAACGTTTGGTGCGTTGGGATACAAAGCCGGTCTGTATCGGCCAGAAACAGAAGTGGTTTCTTCTGCAGTTGATGTGTAATGACGCGGATATCAATGTGCAACACAGCAGCACACCCGAGTTTGATGGCTGGCGCTGGGTGAGCTTCTGGTATCCGGTACGTCAGGTGGTCTCCTTCAAGCGCGATGTTTACCGGCGCGTCATGAAAGAGTTTGCTGGCGTGGTAATGTCGATGCAGGAGAGTGTGGGGCAGCGCAATAACCCTGTTGCCCACCGTCGTAAAAGAGGATAGGCCACGCCCCTTATGCTCACTCAGTTGCGAGAAATAGTAGAAAAAGTGGCGGGTGCACCGCGTCTGAATGAAGCACTCGACATTCTGGTTAACGAAATCTGCCTGGCGATGGAGACCGAGGTCTGCTCGGTTTACCTCGCGGATCACGATCGACACTGCTACTACCTGATGGCGACCCGCGGTCTGAAAAAGCCGCGCGGCCGTACCATTGCGCTGGCGTTTGATGAAGGTATTGTCGGCCTGGTTGGCCGGCTTGCTGAACCCATTAACCTGGCCGATGCGCAGAGTCACCCCAGTTTCAAATATATTCCTGCCGTAAAAGAAGAGCGTTATCGCTCTTTCCTTGGCGTACCCATCATCAGCCGTCGTCAGCTACTGGGCGTGCTGGTGGTACAGCAGCGCGAACACCGTCAGTTTGATGAGAGTGAAGAGTCATTTCTGGTGACGCTCGCCACGCAAATGGCGGGACTGCTCTCCCAGTCACAGCTCGGCCAGCTATTTGGCCAGTTCCGGCAAACCCGTGTTAAAGCCATTGCCGCCTCTCCGGGCGTTGCGGTGGCAACCGGCTGGGTGGATGAAACACAGCCGCTGCTGGACCAGGTCTCTGCCGCATCAACCCTGGATCCACAGCGGGAGCGCGAGCGACTGGTGGTGGCGATGGGTGAAGCGGGCAATGAATTCCGCCGTTTCAGTAAACGCTTTGCGGCAGGTGTGCAGAAAGAGAGCGCGGCCATCTTCGATCTTTACTCGCATCTGCTGACCGATGCGCGGCTGAAGAAAGATCTGTTTGCGGAGATCGAACGCGGATCGGTGGCCGAGTGGGCGGTGAAAACCGTGATCGAAAAGTTTGCTGCGCAGTTTGCCAGTCTGCAGGATCACTACCTGCGCGAACGGGCCGGCGATCTGCGGGTACTGGGGCAGCGACTGCTGTTCCACCTTGATGACACGCTGGTGGGGACCAACGCCTGGCCGGAACGTTTTGTGCTAGTGGCTGATGAGCTTACGGCCACCACGCTGGCCGAGCTGCCGCATGAGCGACTGGCAGGCGTGGTCGTGCGCGACGGTGCCGCCAACTCACATGCGGCGATCCTGACGCGGGCGATGGGGATCCCGACCGTGATGGGTGCCGATATCCTGCCGGTGCAGCTCAACAAGCGGCAGCTGATCGTGGATGGCTATCGCGGGGAAGTCCTGATCGATCCTGAGCCGGTGCTGGTACAGGAGTATCAGCGTTTGATCAGCGAAGAGAATGCGCTGAGCAAAATGGCTGAAGGTGTGGTTGATCAGCCCGGTGAGCTAAAAAGTGGTGAGCGGGTAGAGGTCATGCTCAACGCCGGCCTTAGCCCGGAGCATGAGCAGGCGCTGGACAGCTGGGTGGATGGCATCGGTCTCTATCGCACAGAGATCCCGTTTATGCTGCAAAGCGGCTTCCCGTCAGAAGAGGAGCAGGTGGCGCAGTATCAGGGCATGCTGCAGCTGTTTTACAATAAGCCGGTCACGCTGCGCACGCTGGACGTGGGCGCGGACAAACAGCTGCCCTACATGCCGATCAGCGAAGAGAACCCCTGTCTGGGCTGGCGCGGTATTCGCCTGACGCTCGATCAGCCGGAGATCTTTCTGGTGCAGGTGAGGGCCATGCTGCGCGCCAACGTCGCCTCCGGGAACCTCAATATCCTGCTGCCGATGATCAGCCATATTGATGAGATCGATGACGCGCGCCGGCTGATTGATCGCGCCGGACGTGAAGTGGAAGAGGTACTGGGCTATCCCATTCCCCGGCCGCGTATCGGCGTTATGATCGAAGTGCCCTCAATGCTGTTTATGATCCCGCATCTGGCCAGCCGCGTTGATTTTATCTCGGTCGGCACCAACGATCTGACGCAGTATCTGCTGGCGGTGGATCGCAATAACACCCGGGTCGCAAACCTCTACGATCCACTGCATCCTGCGATGCTGCGCGCGCTGCATACCATTGCGCGTGAAGCCCGGGAAGCCAAACTTGAGCTCTGCCTGTGTGGTGAAATGGCGGGCGATCCCATGTGTGTCGCGCTGCTGGTCGGGCTTGGCTATCATCATCTCAGCATGAACGGCAAAAATATTCCGCGGGTGAAGTACCTGTTGCGACATCTGGATCGGGAGGAAGTACAGAAGCTAAGTCAGCAGGGCATTGCGGCGCATACCGCTTCGGAAGTGCGTCATCTGGTTGCAGCATTTATGGAGCGTCGCGGCCTGGGTGGACTGATTCGCGGCGGTCGTTAACGGTTTACATTTCTGCGGAAATTGTGAAAAGCGGCTGTGCTATGATGCGCAGCCTTTTATTGTCTGGCCCTTTAGCCACGCCCGTGTTGGGCAGAAAAATCGATGGTGAATAATGAATAACGGCTACATTTCATTTCCCCAATTCGATCCGGTGATCTTCTCTATCGGACCGATTTCGCTTCACTGGTACGGCCTGATGTATCTGGTGGGCTTTGTTTTTGCCATGTGGCTTGCGGTGCGCCGCGCCAATAAGCCCGGTAGCGGCTGGACGAAAGACGAAGTGGAAAACCTGCTTTATGCCGGATTCCTCGGCGTCTTTCTGGGTGGCCGTATCGGCTATGTGCTGTTTTATAATCTGCCGCTGTTTCTGGAGAACCCGCTCTATCTGTTTAAAGTCTGGGATGGCGGCATGTCCTTCCACGGCGGCCTGATTGGCGTGATTGTGGTCATGCTGATATTTGCCCGTCGCACGAAGCGTACGTTCTTCCAGGTGTCTGACTTCATTGCGCCGCTGATCCCGTTTGGGCTTGGCGCGGGTCGTCTCGGTAACTTTATCAACGGTGAGCTGTGGGGCCGCGTGGCGCCTGATTTTAAGTTTGCCATGCTGTTTCCGGGATCGCGCAGCGAAGATCTCGCGCTGGCGGTCAATAACCCGCAGTATCAGCAGCTGCTGAACACCTATGGCGTGCTGCCCCGTCACGCCTCCCAGCTCTATGAGCTGTGCCTGGAAGGCGTGGTGCTGTTTATAATTCTTAACCTGTTTATCCGCAAACCGCGTCCTATGGGCAGCGTCTCCGGCCTGTTCCTGATTGGTTACGGCGCGTTTCGCATTATTGTCGAGTTTTTCCGCCAGCCGGATGCGCAGCTGGGGCTGTTTGAAGGCGGCATCAGCATGGGACAGATTCTCTCTGTGCCGATGATTCTGGCGGGTATTATCATGATGGTCTGGGCGTATCGTCGTCGTCCGCAGCAACAAACCCGAGAGGTAAAATGAAACAGTATCTGGAACTGATGCAGCATGTGCTGAATGAAGGCGCAGAAAAAGCGGACCGTACCGGTACCGGCACGCTTTCCATTTTTGGCCACCAGATGCGTTTCAATCTGCAGGAAGGCTTTCCTCTGGTCACCACCAAAAAAGTGCACCTGCGCTCTATCATTCACGAGCTGCTGTGGTTTCTGAAAGGTGAGACCAACATTCAGTATCTGAAAGAGAACAAGGTCACTATCTGGGATGAGTGGGCAGATGAAAACGGGGATTTAGGTCCGGTCTACGGCAAGCAGTGGCGCAGCTGGGGCAGTGCCTCTGGCGCAGAGATCGATCAGATAAGCCGGGTCATTGAGCAGCTGAAACGCGATCCGGACTCACGCCGTATTATCGTCTCGGCCTGGAACGTGGGTGAGCTGGATCAGATGGCGCTGGCACCCTGCCACGCCTTTTTCCAGTTCTACGTTGCGAACGGCAAACTCTCCTGCCAGCTCTATCAGCGTTCGTGCGATATCTTCCTCGGCCTGCCATTTAATATCGCCAGCTATGCGCTGCTGGTGCATATGGTCGCGCAGCAGTGCGATCTGGAAGTGGGTGATTTTGTCTGGACCGGTGGCGATACCCACCTTTACAGCAATCATCTGGAGCAGGCTCGTCTGCAGCTGACCCGCGAACCGCGCCCGCTGCCGAAGCTGGTGATTAAGCGCAAACCGGCCTCAATTTTCGACTATACCTTTGAGGATTTTGAAGTAGAGGGCTACGATCCCCATCCGGCGATCAAGGCGCCTGTTGCCGTCTGATCTGCCGCTGAGCGCGCCTGAGCCCTGCCACTGTGCAGGGCTTTTTTTTGCCTGGAAAGCATGCATTTCTGGCGCTGTCGCACAAAAAAATGGTTATCTCTGCACCGGCGGAATGGTGCCTGTGAGCCACGCCTGATGGCACAACCGAAGCGCTTGTGCCGCTGCTGCGCTGACGGCAGAGTGACGCCATGAACAGAGATACTCATTGCGGATTTACCCTGCCGGAACTGCTGATCGTCATGATCATTACAGGCGTACTGGGAGGTGGGGCCATAACTGGATTCCAGCGCTGGCAGCAGCAGCAGCAACTGCGCGAAAGCGTGCTGCAGCTGCAGGCATTTCTGCTGCACCTGCGTGCGCACGCGGGCTGGCATAACCGTGAGCTAAAGCTCTGGCTGCAGCCGGGTCAGGGGGGCTGCCTTGGTACCGGGCCGGTACCCGTTGCAGGCTGTAATACTCCCTCGCGCTGGTGGTTTACGCCACCGCATGCGGGCATACACCTTAGCGCACTGACGGGCGAGCCCGGTTTTTACGGGCGCAGGGATGTGGCGCGCGCCGGTAGCGTGGAAATGGCCAGCGCTGCCGGGCGCTGGCGCGTGATCATCTCCGCCCGCGCGCGTATTCGTCTCTGCCAGCCGGAGGCAGCGGCGTGCGAATAGCTCAGGCCGGCTTCACCCTGCTGGAAACGCTGATTGCGCTGGCGATAAGCGCCATGCTGATGCTCAGCCTGGGACGTTTTCTGCCGCTGCTGCTGGAACAGAATCTGCGGCTGCAGCAGCGGGTACAGCTGCAGCAGGAGCTGGAGCAGATAGCCGGCACGCTGGAAAAAGCGCTGCGCCGGGCGGGCTACTGCCGGGGAACGTGCCGCGGGGCGCCACTGACGCTGGCAAACAGCGGCAGCTGTGTGCTGTTGCGCTGGGATGAGAACAGCAACGGTTGCTGGGAGGGCGCGGGACACAGCGACAGTGATTACTACGGCTATCGTCTGCGCAACGGCCAGCTGGAGATGCAGCGTGGCGTTGAGGCGTGTCACGGCAGCGGCTGGGAGCGCATCACCGACCCCGCGTTTATGCGGCTTGAGCACTTTCACGTCAGCCGCCAGCAGCGGAAGCTGCGGCTGGAGCTGGCGGCGCGCGCAGGTCAGCAGCAGGTCACGCTGGTGCGCATTATTGAAGGCCTCAATCTGTGAAACAGCAGGGTAACAGTACGCTCGGCATGGTCATGATACTGCTGCTGCTGGGAGGCGTAACGCTGCATGCCACCCGCCAGCAATTGAGCCGCAGCATAGTACTGGTGGCCGATACACAGCACTACTTTCAGCACCACAGCCAGGCGCAGGCGGCGCTGCGCTGGGGAATGCAGCAGCAGTGGTCACCCGCTGATGGCTGGCAGTGCCAGCAGTGGATAACCGCGCAGTGGCAGAGCTGTCTGCTGCGCAGGGAGGAGGGGCATGGTTTGTTATCAGCGCGTCAGGCAGACAGCGCACTCTGGCTCTACCACTGGGTTGAGCTCAGTGGCATGCGCGTGCTGGCACTGCCGCACGGCTGGATCGACTTCTGCCCGCTGGACGCACCGGAAGCGTGTCCGGGAGAGGCGATTGCAGCAGGGATTTAGTCTGGCAGAGGCGCTAGTAGGCATGCTGCTGCTGGCACTGAGCATCACGACGCTGCTGCACTATCAGCGCGCGCTGACGCTGGGGTTTAGCCAGCAGTGGCAGCAGCGTCAGGCGTGGCAGGTCGCGCAGCAGGCACTGCTGGGCTATGACACAGCGGGCTGGCACACGCAGCGCCAGCAGCAGATCCTGCCAGGCAGCTGCACGCTGGAACGGGTGACCGTAACCGGACCGCATCAGCGCACGGCCGTGCTGTCACGGCTGAAATGTCACGAAGATGAGCAGATTAATAGGCATCTCCACCGTTTAAGGGTAGAGTGACCAGGCTGTATTGTACTGCTTTGTTAAAGGAGAATTATGTTCCGGGTTTACCACTCCAATCAGCTCGATCTGTTGAAAAATCTGGCAGGCATTCTGATTGAAAACCAGCCTCTCGCCGATCCGTTTGCGGCTGAACAGGTGCTGGTGCAGAGCCCGGGAATGGCACAGTGGCTGCAGATGGAGCTGGCAAACAGTTTTGGCATTGCCGCAAATATCGATTTTCCACTGCCTGCCACCTTTATCTGGAGCATGTTTGTCAAAGTGCTGCCGGGGATCCCGGAGGAGAGCGCCTTTACCAAAGCCAACATGAGCTGGAAGCTGATGCAGCGCCTGCCGGTGCTGCTGGAGCAGGAAACGTTTCAGTCGCTGCGGCTCTATCTGCAGGATGATGACGACAAGCGTAAGCTCTACCAGCTCAGCACCCGCGTCGCCGACCTCTTTGACCAGTATCTGGTCTATCGTGCTGACTGGCTCAACAGCTGGGAGCGTGGTGCACTGATTGAGGGACTGGGTGACGCTCAGCAGTGGCAGGCGGCGCTCTGGCGCGATCTGGTCAGCTTTACGGAAAGCCTCGGTCAGCCGATGTGGCACCGTGCCAATCTGTACGCCCGCTTTATTGAAACGCTGGAACGGGCTGAAAGCACGCCGCCTGGTCTGCCGCCGCGTGTGTTTATCTGCGGTATTTCTGCGCTGCCGCCCGTCTACCTGCAGGCGCTTGAAGCGCTGGGCCGCCATATCGATATTCATCTGCTCTTTACTAATCCCTGCCGCCACTACTGGGGAGATATTCAGGATTACGCATTTCTGGCAAAGCTGCAGAGCCGTCAGCGGCGCCGCCTGCATTCAGAAGAGACGCTGCCCCTGTTTCGCGAACCTGAAGCCGCCTCCACGCTGTTTAACAGCAGCGGTGAGCAGCAGCTGACAAACCCGCTGCTTGCCTCGTGGGGAAAGCTGGGACGCGACAATCTGTTTTTGCTCAGCCAGATGGAGTCAGCGGCCAACGACATTGATGCGTTTGTCGATCTGCCTGATGACACGCTGCTGCACAGCCTGCAGGCTGACTTACTGAATCTTGACGATCGCGCGGTGATTGGTCTGAGTGCCGGAGAACTGATGAACAGCGCAGAGAAGCGCCGTCTCGATCCGGCCGATCGCTCCATCACGCTGCAGATCTGCCACAGCGCACAGCGTGAAGTCGAGGTGCTGCAGGATCATCTGCTGGCAATGATGGAGGCCGATCCTGAGCTTAAGCCACGCGATATCATCGTCATGGTGGCAGACATTGACAGCTATGCGCCCTTTATTCAGGCGGCGTTTGCCAGCGCACCACCGGACCGCTATCTGCCGTTTGCGATTTCGGACCGCCGCGCCAGTCAGGCACATCCGGCCATTCTGGCGCTGCTAAGCCTGCTGACGCTGCCGGAAAGCCGCTTCGCCTCAGAAGAGATCCTCGCGCTGCTGGAAGTGCCGGCGCTGGCGCAGCGCTTTTCCGTGGATGAGAGCGGGTTGCGTCTGCTGCGCCGCTGGGTCATGGAGTCCGGCATTCGCTGGGGACTGGACGATGCCAGTATTGAAGCGCTGTCGCTGCCGGTTACCGGCCAGCACACCTGGCGCTTTGGCCTGCAGCGTATGTTACTGGGGTATGCGCTAGAGAGCCGCAACGGTGACTGGCAGGGGATCCTGCCTTACGACGAATCAAGCGGCCTGATCGCAGAGCTGGCAGGGCATCTGGCCGAGCTGCTGACGCGGCTTGATACCTGGCGCAGCCGGCTGGCCGGCGAGCGCACGCTGGCTGAGTGGCTGCCGCTGTGCCGTGAGCTGATTGACAGTTTTTTCAGCGGTGATGCTGAAAGCGAGGCAGCGCTGCTGCTGGTAGAGACGCAGTGGAAAGAGATTATTGAGCAGGGCGTGGGTTCTGCTTACCAGCAGCCGGTGCCGGTGACGCTGCTGCGCGATGAGCTGCGTTCACGCCTCGATCAGCAGCGCATCAGTCAGCGTTTTCTGGCAGGGCCGGTAAACTTCTGTACGCTGATGCCGATGCGCTCGATCCCCTTTAAAGTCGTCTGCCTGCTGGGAATGAATGATGGTGTCTACCCGCGCACGCTGGCTCCGGTAGGGTTTGACCTGATGCAGCAGCAGACGCGCAAAGGCGACCGCAGCCGGCGCGATGACGATCGCTATCTGTTCCTTGAAGCCCTGATTTCCGCTCAGCAGCAGCTTTACATCAGCTATATCGGTCGGGCGATTCAGGATAACACCGAGCGCTATCCTTCGGTGCTGGTCACAGAACTGCTTGATTATCTGGGGCAGAGTTTCTGCCTGCCGGGTGATGAGCAGTGCGAACCTGACGTCAGTGAAAAGCGTGTACGTGAGCACTTACAAACTTTGCACAGCCGCATGCCCTTTGCGGCAGAGAATTTTACTCCTTATAGCCACCGGCAGAGCTTCGCTGCCGAGTGGCTGCCGGCAGCCACCGGCCGCGGCGTGGCACAGCCCGATTTCGTGCAGCCGCTGGCGGTGAAAACGCAGGACGTCGTCACGCTGGAGCAGCTGCTGCGCTTCTGGCGTCATCCGGTTCGCGCCTGGTTTCAGCAGCGTCTTGGCGTCTCATTCTGGACAGAAGAGAGCGAACTGCCCGACAGCGAGCCTTTTGCACCCGATAGCCTGGAACGCTATCAGCTAAACGCACAGCTGCTCAATGTGCTGGTAAACGGTGAGGATCCGCAGCAGCTCTATGCGCATCACCGGGCCGCAGGTAACCTGCCTTATGGCGCTTTTGGTGAACTTTTCTGGCAGAGTCAGACCGAAGAGATGCAGGAGGTTGCGGCAGAAGTCGCCGGAGAGCGTCTGCCGGCAGAGAGTCAGGAAGTGAATCTGCAGCTTGGTGCCGTGCGGCTGACCGGCTGGCTGACGCAGGTGCAGGCTGATGGTCTGCTGCGCTGGCGGCCAGGCGTACTGAACATGAATGACGGCCTGCAGCTGTGGCTGGAGCATCTGGTTTACTGTGCGCTGGGCGGCAGCGGCGTAAGCCGGATGTATGGCCGCAAACAGAGCCGCTGGCGCTTTCATGCCGTTGATGCCGGCCGCGCGCAGGCGCTGCTGGCAGAGTACGCCGCCGCCTGCGAGCAGGGACTGGCGCAGCCGCTGCTGCTGTTAAACAAAAGCGGCGGCGCCTGGCTGGAGGCGAGCTTTGATCGCAAAAGCGGCCAGCTGCTGGAAGATGAAGCCACGCAGAAAAAGGCGCTGAATAAGCTGCTGCAGGCGTGGCAGGGCGGCTATCAGGTGCAGGGTGAGGGCAGCGATCCCTATCTCCAGCGCCTGAATCGCACGCTGAATGAGGAGATGCTGCAGGCGATTATTAATGCGGCCCGGCAATGGTATCTGCCGGTACGCCTCGCCCATCAGGATGATGAATAGCCGCTAAGTGTCACGCTTATACCAGAACACTGAGTTGATAAACCTGCGCGGGAAACCCGCCGCAGGGCAGAGTAAGATTAAGGGGTTTACATGCGGATTTACGCACGCTGTATCGGCGCGCTGCTGTTGGGCACGCTGGCGCTGAATGTTTTTGCCGATACCGGACAGGGCTGGCAGCCGGTTAATGACATTATCCGCAAAAGCGATCGCGATCCGCGCAGCTATCAGGCAATTACCCTGAGCAATGGCATGACGGTGCTGCTGGTGTCAGACGCTGAGGCACCTAAATCGCTGGCGGCGCTGACGCTGCCGATTGGCTCGCTGGACGATCCCGACCAGCAGCCTGGTCTGGCGCACTATCTGGAGCACATGGTGCTGATGGGGTCAAAGCGCTACCCGCAGCCCGATAATCTCGCCGAATTTCTCAAAATGCACGGCGGCAGCCACAACGCCAGCACCGCCTCTTACCGCACTGCATTCTATCTTGAGGTTGAGAACGATGCGCTGCAGCCCTCGGTGGATCGCCTTGCGGATGCGATTGCGGAGCCGCTGCTCGATCCGGTCAACGCCGATCGCGAACGTCATGCCGTCAACGCAGAGCTGACGATGGCGCGCTCGCGTGACGGGCTGCGTATGGCGCAGGTAAGTGCCGAGACGCTGAACCCGCAGCATCCGGGATCGCGTTTTTCCGGCGGTAATCTGGAGACGCTGAGTGATAAACCGGGCAGCAAACTGCAGCAGGCGCTGCGCGACTTCTACCGCACCCATTACTCTGCCAGCCTGATGAAAGCGGTGATCTACAGCAACAAACCGCTCTCTGAGATGGCGGAGATGGCAGCCGCGACCTTCGGGCGCGTCGCGGCGCATCCGGCAAGCGTGCCGGAGATAGATGTACCGGTGGTCACCGATGCGCAGAAAGGCATTATCATTCACTACGTGCCGGCTCAGCCGCGTAAACAGCTGAAGATTGAGTTTCGTATCGCGAACAACAGCGCCGATTTCCGCAGTAAAACCGATACGCTGATTGGCTATCTGCTGGGTAATCGCAGTGCCAACACGCTGAATGACTGGCTGCAGAAGCAGGGCCTGGCCGATGGCGTGACGGCAGGAGCCGATCCCGTAACCGAACGCAGCAGCGGCGTTTTTGCTATTTCCGTATCGCTGACGGATAAAGGGCTGGCGCAGCGCGATGACGTCGTGGCCGCCATTTTCAGCTATCTCGATATGCTGCGCCGCAACGGCATTGATAAACGCTATTTTGATGAGGTATCGCATGTGCTGGCGCTTGACTACCGCTACCCGTCGATTACCCGAGACATGGACTACATTGAATGGCTGGCCGACACCATGCTGCGCGTGCCGGTCGCGCACACGCTTGACGCCCCTTACCTTGCCGATCGCTTCGATCCTGCGGCGGTAGCGGCACGCCTCGGTGAGATGACACCACACAATGCCCGCATCTGGTATATCAGTCCGCAGGAGCCGCACAACCAGCAGGCCTACTTTGTGAATGCGCCGTACCAGGTTGATAAAATCAGCGCGGCGCAGTTCAGCGACTGGCAGCAGCGTGCAGCGCATATTGCGCTCTCTTTGCCCGCGCTCAACCCCTATATTCCCACTGACTTTTCACTGATTGCACGCGACGGGAAAAACTACACGCATCCGATCGTGCTCAGTAATGACGCGGCAATGCGTACTTTATGGATGCCGAGCCGGTTCTATCCTGACGAGCCGAAAGCGGCAATTACGCTGGCGCTGCGCAACAAGACGGCTATCAGCGACGCGCGTCAGCAGGTGCTGTTTGGGCTAAATGATTATCTCTCCAGCCTGGCGCTGGATGAGCTTAACTCACAGGCGTCGGTGGGAGGGATCAGTTTCTCGGTGGGAGAAGATGATGGCATTGTGTTTAACGCCAGCGGATTCACCCAGCGTTTGCCGCAGCTGCTGCAGGAGCTGGTTGCCGGTTACGGCAGCTTCCGTCCGGATGAATCGCAGCTCGCTCAGGCCAAATCCTGGTATCGCGACCGTCTGGATGCGGCTGAAAAAGGCAAAGCGTTTGAACAGGCGATCCAGCCGATGCAGATGCTGTCACAGCTGCCCTATACCCAGCGCGATGAACGACGCCGGTTGCTGCCGGAGATCACGCTGCAGGAGGTGATCGCCTGGCGTGACGCGCTGCTGCGTCAGGCAACGCCAGAGATGCTGGCGGTGGGTAATCTCTCAGCCAGAGAAACAGAAACGCTCGGCGCAACGCTAAAAGCGCAGCTGCAGAGCAGCGAACGGGCGCCATGGCGCAGTGACTATGTCGTGGTAGATAAAGCCATTAAGGCGAATCTGCAGCAGGCAGGAAGCAGCAGCGACTCGGCGCTGGCGGCACTCTATGTGCCCACCGGGTATGATGAATATCAGAGCATGGCCGCCAGCACCCTGCTGAGCCAGATTATTCAGCCGTGGTTCTATAACCAGCTGCGCACAGAAGAGCAGCTCGGCTATGCCGTCTTTACTTATCAGATGCCGATAGGTCGTCAGTGGGGCATCGGTTTCCTGCTGCAGAGCAACAGCCGGCAGCCCGCCTTCCTGCTGCAGCGCTTTCAGGCATTCTATCCGCAGGCAGAACAGCGGCTGCGCAGCATGAAGCCAGAGACTTTTGCGCAGTACCAGCAGGCGATGATCAATGAGCTGAAACAGCGACCTCAGACGCTGGAAGAAGAAGCCAGCCGCTACCAGCGTGACTTCAGCCGCCAGAACGATGCGTTCGACATGCGTGAGAAAGTGATTGCGCAGGTGCAGCAGCTGACGCCGGTGCGCCTGGCCACCTTCTTCCAACAGGCGATCCGGCAGCAGGGAATGGCGATGATTTCCCAGATTAGCGGTACGCAGGAGCGTACGCCGCAGACAGATTATGCAGCGCTACCCGGCTTCACGACCTGGCCGGCGCTGGCACAGCTGCAGCAGTCGCTGCCGGTTAAGAGTGATACGCCATGAGCCAGCGTGCTGAATCCCTCAATCCGCTGACGCTGCCGCTGCGCGGCGAGCGATTAATTGAGGCCTCTGCCGGTACCGGTAAAACCTTTACGATTGGCCTGCTTTATCTGCGGCTGCTGCTTGGGCTGGGCGAAGAGAACGCTTACAGCCGCCCGCTTTCGGTAGAAGAGATTCTGGTGGTGACCTTCACCGAGGCGGCCACGGCTGAGCTGCGCGGCCGTATCCGGGCCAATATCCACGAGCTGCGTCTCGCCTGTATTCGCGGCGTCAGCAGCGATCCGATGCTGACCGCACTGCTGCAGGCGATCCCGCAGCGGGCGGAGGCCGCCTCGCTGCTGCTGGCGGCGGAAAGACAAATGGATGAAGCCGCTATTTTCACTATCCACGGCTTCTGCCAGCGCATGCTGAATCTTAATGCGTTTGAGTCCGGCATGCTGTTTGAGCAGCAGCTGATTGAAGATGAGCATCCGCTGCTGCGTCAGGCAACGGCTGATTTCTGGCGACGCCACTGCTATCCGCTGACACTGGATATCGCGCGCGTGATTGTCAGCGAGTGGCTGGGGCCGGAACAGCTGCTGGCAACCCTGCGCCCGTGGCTGCAGGGGGAGTCGCCATCGCTGCGGCTGCCGCCGGATAAAGAGGAGACGCTCGCGTCGCGTCACGCACGTAATATGGCGCGCCTCGCAGAGATCAAGGCGCAGTGGCGATCGCTGGGCGACGACGTGCTGACGCTGGTTGAGCAGTCAGGGGTGGATAAGCGTAGCTACAGCAGCAAACACCTGCCCGCCTGGGTCAGTAAAGTCAGCCAGTGGGCTCACAGCGACAGCAGTGATTACCAGGTGCCGGCCGAGCTGGCACGCTTCGGGCAGCGCATCCTCGAAGAGAAAACCAAAAAAGGCGACGCACCCCGTCACGCGCTGTTCAGCGCAATTGATGCCTTTCTGGCCGAGCCGCTGTCGCTGCGCGATGTGGTCATTGCGCGGGCGCTGACCGAAGTGCGCGAGGCAGTGCATAAACAGAAACGGCTGCAGGCGCTGCTGGGCTTTGACGATCTGCTGAGCCGCCTTGACGATGCGCTGCAGCAGGCGGGGGGCGCACAGCTGGCGCAGCTGATCCGGCAGCGCTATCCGGTGGCGCTGATTGATGAGTTTCAGGATACCGATCCGCAGCAGTACCGGATTTTCCGTACGCTCTACATGCATCAGCCTGACCATGCGCTGCTGCTGATTGGCGATCCCAAACAGGCGATCTACGCGTTCCGCGGGGCGGATATTTTTACCTATATCCGGGCGCGAAATGAAATTGCGGCACACTATACGCTGGACACCAACTGGCGCTCGTCACCTGCGATGGTGAAGAGCGTTAATCAGCTCTTCGCCCGCTTACCGGCCCCTTTTCTGTTTGCTGAAATTCCGTTTTTGCCGGTGCAGTTTGCACCGCCTAACCAGGCGCTGTCGCTGCAGGCTGAGGGCCGGGAGCAGCCTGCACTGCGCTTCTGGCTGCAGCCTGGCAGCGGCGCCAGCGTCAGCGAATATCAGCAGCAGATGGCAAAGCAGTGTGCAATGGATATCAGCCGCTGGCTGCAGGCAGGGCAGCAGGGCGAGGCGATACTGGGGAAAGGGGCGGCGCTGCGGCCCGTACAGGCATCGGATATCACGGTGCTGGTGCGCAGCCGCAACGAAGCGAATCAGATCCGTGAAGCGCTGGCACAGCTTGCTATCCCGTCAGTCTATCTCTCCAACCGCGACAGCGTTTACACGACGCCGGAAGCGCGCGAGCTGCTCTGGCTGCTGCGGGCCATTCTGGCGCCGGAGCAGGAGCGTATGCTGCGTACCGCGCTGGCGACCTCGCTGTTTGCGCTCGATGCGGCTCAGCTGGATGCGCTCGATCACGACGCGCGCGGCTGGGATACGCTGGTGGATACTTTTGCGCGCTGGCAGCGTCTCTGGCATCAGCGTGGTGTGCTGCCGATGCTGCGGGAGATTATGCTGGAGCGCCAGCTGGCAGAAAATATGCTGGCGTCGGACAATGGCGAGCGTCGCCTGACCGATTTGCTGCATCTGGGAGAGCTGTTGCAGGAAGCGGCCGCGCAGCTTGATAGCCCGCACGCGCTGGTGCGTTACCTGGCTCAGCAGATAGCGCGGCCCGATAGCCAGTCAGCCAGTCAGCAGCTGCGACTGGAGAGCGATCGCCATCTGGTGCAGATCGTCACCATTCATAAATCGAAAGGGCTGCAGTATCCGCTGGTGTGGCTGCCGTTTGCAGCAGGGTTTCGTGAGGCCGATATTGCGCTTTACCACGATCGCGAAAACTTCAGCGCGGTGCTGGATTTGCAGAGCGATGAGCAGAGCCTGGCGCTGGCGGAGCAGGAGCGACTGGCAGAAGATCTGCGGCTGCTTTATGTCGCCCTCACGCGGTCGATCTATCACTGCAGCATCGGGGTGGCGCCGCTGTTTCGCGGTGCGCGTAAAAAAGAGGGCGAGAGCGATCTGCATAAAAGTGCGCTGGGTTATCTGCTGCAGCGCGGCGAAGCGGCGACGGCAGAGCAGCTCGGGGCGCTGCTGGAGGCGCTGAGCGGCGAGGGTTGTGACGTCGTGATGGCCGATCGTGCTGAAGCGGCGCGCTGGCAGGTACAGGCCGGCGCACGCGACGACCTTCGCGCACGCGCAATATCGCGCCAGCTGACTGAATCCTGGCGCGTGACCAGCTATTCAGGTTTGCAGCAGCACAGCGCACATCGCCTGCTGGATGTGGTGCCTCACTTCGATCTGGAAGCGGCAGGTGAAGAGCCGCAGGCGGCGACCGAAGAGATGGCGCTGACGCCACATCAATTTCCGCGCGGGGCCGCGCCGGGTACGTTTCTGCATGAGCTGTTTGAGTCGATCGATTTTACCCAGCCGCCCGGAACGGCACTGCTGGAACAGCATCTGCAGCAGAATGGCTATCCGCTGCACTGGCAGCCGGTGCTGAGCAGCTGGATTGAGCGGGTAGTCACTACGCCGCTTAATGCGCAGCAGATCCGGCTGGCTGACGTAGGCGTACGCGATCGCCTGATTGAGATGGAGTTTTATCTGCCTATCAGCGGCCTGCTGACCGCGCCGGCGCTGGACCAGCTGATGCGCCAGCATGATCCGCTCTCCGCGCAGGCACCCGCGCTTAACTTCAGTCAGGTGCAGGGCATGCTCAAGGGCTTTATCGACCTGGTGTTTCGCCGCGAAGGCAAATACTACCTGCTGGATTACAAATCTAACTGGCTGGGGGAGAGTCATGAAGCCTATACCCCGGATGCCATGGCGCAGGCGATGATTGACCATCGCTACGATTTGCAGTATCAGCTCTATACGCTGGCGCTGCACCGGTTTTTGCAGCACCGGCTGCCGGATTACAACTATGAGCAGCATGTCGGCGGCGTGTTTTATCTGTTTTTACGCGGTATGGATGGCAGCTCGCCTGCTAACGGGGTCTTTTACACCCGTCCTGCCGCTGAATTTGTGACACAACTTGATAGCCTGTTTCGCGGGCAGGGAGAGGATGCATGAGCGATATCACTACGCTATTAAAGCAGGCAACAGAGCTGCGGCTGCTGCGCTCGCTGGATGTGCAGTTTGCTCAGCTGATAGCCACCAGTGATGAGCCCGCCCGTTTGCTGGCTGCTGCCTGTCTCAGCGCTGAAGCCGGAGAAGGGCATGTCTGTCTGCCGCTGGCCCATCTGAACCGCGAGCAGCTGTTTCGCGGTCGTCATCCCGAACTGGCGCAGGCGATCTGGCAGGCCGCCGGCGAGCCGCACGACTGGCACAGCGTGCTGGCGGGCTGGGATGCGGTCAGCACCCACGATCGCGCCGCGCCTGTTGTGCTGAGCGACGAGCGGCTCTATCTGCATCGCTTATGGCATCATGAGGGTGACGTAGCGCGCTTTTTCCACCCTCAGGCTGCGCCGCAGCTGTTTGCACCGGAACAGGTACGCCGCGTGCTGGATGCGCTGTTTGGCACCGCGCCGGATGACTGGCAGAAGATTGCCGCTGCCGTCGCATTGACACAGAAAACCGCAGTGATTTCCGGCGGGCCGGGCACCGGCAAAACCACGACCGTGGCAAAACTGCTGGCGGCCCTGATTCGGCTGAGTGACGGCGCGCTGCGTATTCAGCTGGCCGCGCCAACCGGCAAAGCGGCGGCCCGCCTGACGGAATCACTGGGGAAAGCGCTGCAGCAGCTGGCGGTCAGCGAGGAGGAGCGTCAGCGCTTTCCGGAAGAGGCCACCACGCTGCATCGCCTGCTGGGCGCACAGCCGGAAACGCAGCGCCTGCGCTATCATGCCGGTAATCCGCTGCATCTCGATGTGCTGGTGGTGGATGAAGCCTCGATGGTAGATCTCGGCATGATGGCCAGTCTGATCGCTGCGCTGCCGTCACAGGCGCGGGTTATTTTTCTCGGCGATCGCGACCAGCTCGCCTCTGTAGAGGCGGGCGCGGTACTGGGCGATATCTGCCGCTGTGCAGAGGCGGGCTACAGTCCGGTCCGGGCCACACAGCTGACGCTGATGACCGGCTGTGAGATTGACGGCAGTAATGAAACCGACGCGCCAGCGGTGCGCGATGCCATCTGTCTGCTGCGTAAAAGTTACCGTTTTGACGCCAGATCCGGCATCGGCCAGCTGGCGGCAGCGGTTAACGCCGGCGATGCGCAGGCGGTGGAACGCGCCTTTCAGGGCAACTTCAGCGATATCGCACGTGCGCCACTGAACAGCGGTGAGGCGTATCAGCGTATGCTGAATGAGATTGCTGCAGGTTACCGGGACTTTCTGCAGCAAGTGGCTGAGGAGGCTGCCCCGGCTGATATCCTCGCCTCTTTCGGGCGCTATCAGCTGCTGTGCGCACTGCGCGAAGGGCCGTTTGGCGTGGAAGGACTTAACCAGCGCATCGAGCAGAAGCTGATGCAGCTGCAGCTGATCCGTCGTCCTGCAGGCGGCAGCCGCTGGTATCCCGGACGGCCGGTCATGGTCACGCGCAATGACAGCGCGCTGGGGCTGTTCAACGGCGATATCGGTATTACGCTGACAGACGAGGAGGGCGTGCTGAAAGTCTTCTTTCCGCTGCCGGACGGCACAATTAAAGCAGTACAGCCGAGCCGCCTGCCGGCGCACGATACCGCCTGGGCAATGACGGTGCACAAGTCACAAGGTTCGGAGTTTGAGCACACTGCACTGGTGATGCCGGCTCAGTTTTTACCGGTGCTGACGCGGGAGTTGATTTATACCGCGATTACGCGTGCCCGCAGACAGCTGACGCTCTACAGCGATGAAAACATCTTCCGTCGCGCGGTCCAGCTGCGCACGCAGCGCCGCAGCGGCCTGCTGTCACGGCTTGGCGCGACGTCTGACGCGTAAAGCCCCGGTATAGAATAATGTGGCAAGGGCGCCATAAATGGCGCCTCTGCCGGATGCTGTAGGGGCCGCATTAATGCGGCCCTGGGGGATAACGTAGTCAGGAATTTCATGCGTGGCCAGGGCGCCACAAATGGCGCCTCTGCCGGATGTTGTAGGGGCCGCATTAATGCGGCCCTGGAATATCGTGGCTTATTTTAAATCTGCCATCAGCACTTTTGAGCGACGCTGATAGTTATACATCTGCTGCTTGCTCTCTGGCAGCGACTCGATATCTACTGGCGTAAAGCCCCGCTCCTGGAACCAGTGAATGCTGCGGGTAGTGAGCACAAACAGCTTTTTCAGCCCCATCTGCCGCGCCTGTAGCGCCACGCGATCCAGCAGCAGCTCGCCGCGCGATGAGCTGCGATAGTCGGGATGCACGGCCACACACGCCATTTCGCCAATCTGCTCATCCGGGAACGGGTAGAGCGCGGCACAGGCGATAGTCATATTATCGCGCTGGATGATCGTAAACTTATCGATCTCCATTTCCAGCTGTTCACGCGAGCGCCGTACCAGAATACCCTGCTGCTCCAGCGGGCGAATCAGCTCCAGAATACCCCCAATATCGTTGATATTGGCGCGGCGGATCTGCTCAGCAGATTCCATAACAATCTGCGTACCGATACCGTCACGTGAGAAGAGTTCCTGCAGCAGTGCGCCATCCTCCTGATAGCTGATCAGATGGCTGCGGCGCACGCCGCTGCGGCACGCTTTAACCGCGCCGCGCAGAAAGCGCACCGTACCGGACAGGAAATCACCGTCGCTCTCCATCTCATCAATGCGCGCCTGCGCATCGCCAGGAAACAGCTCTGAAATAATGGTGCCGGCGCGATCGGTCACGCCCTGCTCGGAGCAGAAGCCAATCATCTTCTCTGCCTTGAGCTTGATAGCGAGCTGCGTGGCAACCTCTTCTGAGGTGAGGTTAAAGCTTTCGCCGGTCACAGAGACTGCGACCGGACCCAGCAGCACAATCGCGTTATTATCCAGCTGACGATGAATCGCCTCTTCATCAATACGGCGAATGCGTCCGCTGTGGCAGTAGTCAACGCCATCATCCACGCCCAGCGGCTGGGCGATGATAAAGTTACCGCTGACCACATTAATATGCGCACCCTGCAGCGGGGTGTTGTTAAGGCTCATCGACAGGCGTGCGGTGATATCAAGCTGCAGACGACCCGCCGCCTGCTTTACCAGCTCCAGCGATTGCGCATCGGTTACGCGGGTATGCTTGTGATACACCGGCTCCAGCTGCTGCTGCGCCATACTGGCGTCAATCTGCGGACGTGCGCCATAGACCACCACCAGACGGATGCCCAGGCTATGCAGCAGGCCAATATCGTTAACGATGCTGGAGAAGTTTTCATGCTCAATGGCTTCGCCGCCCAGCATGATGACAAACGTCTTGTCGCGATGGGCATTAATATAGGGAACGGTATGGCGAAAACCCTGAACCAGCTCGGTACTGCGTTCCTTCACGGTGCACCCTCTGTGAATGGTTATTCGTAATTATTGTATTTTTATTCTGTTTTGCGCCGTATTGCAAGCGTTGCGCCTGACGTTACTTTACGATTTTTCAGATGCATCCGGTGATAACAGCCTGCATTATCTGGCTTTTCCGACGAGACAAGCGTTGCCAGATTGGATAAAGTTTTCGCTTTCTGAGCGTCAGTTGACGCGGATTTATCCATAACACAGTAGCTGGAGTGGCATGTCCCAGGCTTTTTCCCGAAGACGATTATTACAGGGTGCGGGTGCGCTATGGCTCCTTAGCGTAACGCGTACCGGGCTGGCAGCGAGTCAGCACATTGTTGCAGTACGCATCTGGCCTTCATCAACGTACTCCCGCGTCACGCTGGAGTCGAATATCCCGCTGCACTACAAGCAGTTTGCGTTGAGTAACCCTGAACGTCTGGTCATTGATATCAAAAACCTGCATATCAATCCGACGCTGAAAGGCATCAATAAACTGGTGCGCACCGACGATCCCTTTATCAAAACGGCACGGGTCGGGCAGTTTGATCCGCATACGGTGCGAATTGTGCTGGAGCTGAAACGTCACGTTGCACCAAAGACCTTTACCCTCGCGCCTGTGGCCGGCATTAAAAACCGGCTGGTGGTGGATCTCTATCCAAGCCAGGCATCGCACGCCGACGATCCGCTGCTGGCGCTGCTGAATGATTACAACAAAGGCGATCTGGAGCGCGATCAGCCCGTGCAGGCGCCGTTGCCGGGCAAGGCGGGGCGCGATCGCCCGATTATCATCATGATCGATCCCGGTCACGGTGGCGAGGATCCCGGCGCACACGGTAAATATAAAACGCGTGAAAAGGATATTGTGCTGAAAATTGGTCGCTATCTGCGGGCACTGATTGATAAAGAGCACAATATGAAAGCCTACATGACGCGGAATGAAGATGTGTTCATTCCGCTGCGCGTGCGGGTAGCAAAAGCGCGTAAGCAGCGTGCCGATCTGTTTGTTTCAATTCATGCCGATGCGTTTACCAGCCGGGCAGCGCGTGGCTCTTCGGTCTTTGCGCTCTCCACCCGCGGCGCCACCTCTGCAGCAGCCCGTTTCCTGGCACAGACGCAGAACGAAGCCGATCTGATTGGCGGTGTCAGCATGAGCGGCGATCGCTATCTCGACCACACAATGTTTGACATGGTGCAGCGTCAGACCATCAGCGACAGCCTGAAGTTTGGCAAAGAGGTACTGACGCGCATGGGACGCATCAACCATCTGCATAAGCGTACGGTTGATCAGGCGGGTTTTGCCGTGCTGAAAGCGCCTGATATTCCGTCAATTCTGGTTGAGACGGCGTTTATCAGTAATGTGGAGGAGGAGCGCAAGCTGCGAACCGCACGCTATCAGCATCAGGTGGCGGAAGCGATTTTTCACGGTATCAAAGCCTATTTTGACAAAGGCGGCGTGCTGGCAAAGCGTTGAGGACAGGGCGGCAGCGATGCCGCTTTTTCCGGCGGCAGAAACAAAAAAACACCCGTTAAGGTGTTTTGTGTTTCTTCATCAGAAGAAGTGGTTGCGGGGGCCGGATTCGAACCGACGACCTTCGGGTTATGAGCCCGACGAGCTACCAGGCTGCTCCACCCCGCGTCCGTCTGTCGCACTGAGCGACGTTTCACATTGTATTCTTCTTAAGACAATTGGTTGCGGAGGCCGGATTTGAACCGACGACCTTCGGGTTATGAGCCCGACGAGCTACCAGGCTGCTCCACCCCGCGTCCGTCTGTCGCCTGAGCGACACTTCATATTGTCTCTTCATTAAGAAGAATTGGTTGCGGGGGCCGGATTTGAACCGACGACCTTCGGGTTATGAGCCCGACGAGCTACCAGGCTGCTCCACCCCGCGTCCGTGGATGCGCACTATACACCTGGCACGTGGTGATGCAACCCCTTTTTGCACTAAACCAGTGAAACCCTGCAACAGTTGCTGAATAATGTCGCATCTGGATGAAAAAACATACAGATGTGAAGGTGATGGCGGGCGGCAGATTTCATTCTGACCAGGGCTTTGCTATCGTCGCCGGGCGAACAACCGACAACAAGAGAGAGTCATGAACGGACACCGGGTAAAGTATGCACTCACTGGCGCATTTCTGGCGCTATTAGCAGGTTGTAGCTCGAAGCCGACCGATCGCGGTCAGCAATATATTGATGGCAAGCTGGAGCAACCGCTCGGGCTGGTCAATGAGCCCAATGCCAAAGGGCGTCCGGTTAACGGGCAGGACTTCGGCCTGCAGGTGCAGCAGATTCAGTCCGCTTCGTCGCGCCTGTTCAGCCGTAATAATGGTACCTACAGCGCTATTCAGAACTGGCTGCTTTCAGGTGCAGATACCCGTCAGCTGCGTCAGTTCGGCCTGAATGCGTTTCAGATGGAAGGCACAGACAACTATGGCAACGTGCAGTTCACCGGTTACTACACGCCGGTAGTGGAAGCGCGCTACACCCGACAGGGTGAGTTTCAGTATCCTATTTACCGCATGCCGCCGCGCCCGCGCGGGGCGAAACTGCCGAGCCGCGCCGGTATCTATAGCGGCGCGCTCGATGAGCGCTACGTTATCGCCTGGAGCAACTCCCTGATCGACAACTTTATGATGGATGTGCAGGGCAGCGGCTACGTCGATTTTGGTGACGGACGTCCGCTGCGCTTCTTTGGCTACGGCGGTAAAAATGGCTGGGCTTATCACAGTATCGGTAAAGAGCTGATCGATCGCGGCGAAGTTAAACGCGAAGATATGTCGATGCAGGCCATCCGGCAGTGGGCTGAGGAGCATTCACCGCAGGAGGTGCGTGACGTACTGGAGACTAACCAGTCCTTTGTCTTCTTTAAGCCTGAAGAGTATGTGCCGGTGCGCGGCGCCAGCGCGGTACCGCTGATTGCCAAAGCGTCGGTGGCTTCTGACCGCTCCCTGATCCCGGCGGGCACGGCGCTGCTGGCAGAAGTGCCGCAGCTGAATGCCAAAGGTAAGTTCAACGGTAAGTATGAAATGCGTCTGATGGTGGCGCTGGACGTCGGTGGCGCAATCAAAGGTCAGCACTTTGACATCTACCAGGGCGTGGGTCCGGACGCCGCACATCTGGCTGGCTTCTATAACCACTACGGCCGCGTCTGGGTACTGAAGGCGGCTCCCGGCGCCGGGCAGCCACTGTTCAGCAATGCGCAAAACGGCAACAACGGTTCACTGCTGCTCGGTGCAAATTGATACACTGATAGCCTGCTCTCCGCGGGAGAGTGACATTATCGGGTGCGCCACGCGGCGCACCGCATTCCGGAGTAAAGGTCAGATATGAAAGTGGTAAGCGACGCCTGGCGACAGCGCTTTGGCGGGACGGCGCGTCTTTATGGGCAGGAGGCGCTGCAGCAGTTTGCAGAGGCGCATTTCTGCGTAATTGGTATTGGCGGTGTGGGCTCCTGGGCCGCTGAGGCGCTGGCGCGTACCGGCATCGGACACATTACGCTGATCGACATGGATGATGTCTGTATCACCAATACCAACCGGCAAATCCATGCGCAGCAGGGCAATGTCGGTCAGGCAAAAACAGAGGTCATGGCCGCGCGCATCCGCGCCATCAATCCAGAGTGCGTCGTGACCTGCATTGACGACTTTATCACGCCGCAAAACACCGCAGAACTGCTCTCTGCCGGCTTTGACTATGTGATTGATGCCATTGACAGCGTGCGGCCAAAAGCGGCGCTGATCGCCTGGTGCCGGCGCAATAAGATCCCGCTTATCACCACGGGTGGGGCAGGCGGACAGATCGATCCCACGCAAATTCAGGTCAGCGATCTGGCGAAAACTATCCAGGATCCGCTGGCGGCAAAACTGCGCGAGCGCCTGAAAAGTGACTTTGGCGTAGTAAAAAACAGCAAAGGCAAACTGGGTATCGACTGCGTATTTTCCACTGAAGCGCTGGTCTATCCGCAGCCCGACGGCAGCGTGTGCGCTTCGCGCAGCACGGCAGAAGGTCCGAAGCGTATGGATTGCGCTGCGGGCTTCGGTGCGGCAACGATGGTCACCGCCACGTTCGGGTTTATCGCCGTATCGCACGCGCTGAAAAAATTTCAGGCGCGCAGGGCGCGTCAGGCTGACTGACGCGCCGCGCGCGTTACCGCCTCTGCCAGCGCCTGCAGGCCGCTGCTGCGTGACGCGCTAAGCTGCGCACGCAGCCCCAGCGTATCAAACAGCGCCAGCGGATCCTGCGCCAGCAGCTGTGCCGGTGTTTTTCCTTCAGTGGCAGTCAGCAGCACAGCCAGCAGGCCGCGCACAATTCGTCCCTCACTGTCGCCATAAAAATGCAGCGTGCCGTCAGGCAGCTGCTGGCTGCTGAGCCAGACGCGGTTTTCGCAGCCGCTCAGCTCAATGTCCGCACATTTCAGTTCATCCGGCAGCGCCGGTAGCTGACGGCTGAGCTGAATCAGCTGCCGGTAGCGATCCTCCCACTGCTGAAAGCGGGCAAACGTGTCGGTCAGCCCTTCTGCGGTAATGGTATGACCGAAGGGATGGGGCGCGAGCAGGGTTGTCATAAGCTTATTCACCTAAAAGATCCACGGCGCAGTGCATGGCGCGCACCAGCGCATCCACATCCTGCAGGTTATTGTAAGGCGCGAATGAGACGCGCAGCGTGCCGCTAACGCCCAGGGCTGCCATCAGCGGCTGCGCACAGTGCTGTCCGGCACGCAGGGCAATTCCCTGTTCAGCCAGCAGCGTGACGATATCGCTGTGGTGGATCCCGGCAATGTCAAAGGCGAGCAGGCTGGAAGAGCCACAGCGGAAGCTGCGAAAACCGGGCAGCGCGCTCAGCTGCTCTTCGGCCAGGCAGGCGAGCTGCTGGCTCCACATCTCCGCTTTTTCCTGATGATGGTGTGACAGCCAGCTCAGCGCTGCGCTAAGACCCACCACACCCGCCACGTTGGGTGTGCCGGCTTCAAAGCGCCACGGCACAGGCTGCGGCGTAAATCCGCTGAAGTCGACCTGCGTCAGCATTTTGCCGCCGCCCTGCCACGGCTGCATCGACTCCAGCAATTCCGCTTTGCCATACAGCACGCCAATACCCATCGGACCATAGAGTTTGTGGCCGGAAAACGCATAGAAGTCAATATCCAGCGCCTGCACGTCAGGCGGGCAATGCACCACGCCCTGAGCACCATCCACCATGACCTTTGCGCCTGCCTCGTGTGCCAGCGTGATAGCCTGCGCCAGATCCGGACAGCCGCCGGTGACGTTTGACATCTGGCTTACGGCCAGCAGGCGGGTGCGCGCGTTGATCAGCCCCGGCAGCAGAGTGATATCGGGCCGGCGATCGGCGCCCAGCGGCCATTTCACCACGCTGGCACCGCTTGCCTGAGCCACCATCAGCCACGGCACCAGGTTAGCGTGATGCTCCGCCTCGCTGACGATGATTTCATCGCCCGGCTGCAGGCGCGGCGCCAGCCAGCTGTATGCCACCAGATTAATCGCTTCGGTGGTTCCGCGCGTCCAGACAATCTGCCGATCGTCAGCGGCGTGCAGCCACTGTGCGACTACGCCGCGCGCCTGTTCATACTGTGCGGTCAGTGCACGCGCCGCAGCAAACTGACTACGGTGCACGGTGCCGGCACTGAGCGAATAGAATTGGGCGGTGGCATCAATGACCGCCTGCGGCTTGAGTGCCGTCGCAGCACTGTCGAGATAGACGCCGGCATCGTTCAGCGCAGGAAACTGCTGACGAAAGGTGCCAGGGGAGAAGATGGTCATATCGGGCCCACTCCGGTGATTTAGGGCCAGCCGTAACAGCAGACTGCTGGCTGGCAAAGCTGTAAAAGCGCGTTATGCTCATTATGGCAAGGTTTGAACCGAAACCCGCATAACCCGTTCGCCATTTTCAGCTCTGGTTTCAGGCTGATAGCGTAATGTCGTGGCTGCGGGAGGTTTAATGCAATCAATCTGCAAGGAGATAGAAGATGAACAAACTTACCGCAGTGCTGGCTGTCTGCACCATGGCGTTTACCCTGGCGGCCTGTTCCAGCAACTATGTTATGCACACGAACGATGGCCGCACGATTGTCGCTGACGGCAAGCCAAAAGTTGATGATGATACCGGTATGATCAGCTATAAAGATGCCAATGGCAATGAGCAGCAGATTAACCGCTCCGATGTGAAAGAGATGGTTGAGATGGGGCAGTAAAATTGCGCAAAAAAAAGCACCGCAATTTGCGGTGCTACATAAAATCACTTTGGACAGACAGGGTAAATCTGAGGAATTAAAAGTTTGATCTGCAAGTTTCAGATCAAAAAATGCAAACACAACATCACGACCACAAGCCAAAAGCTCTCCAAAAGTCTGCGATCTCTCGCACGTTTTCAGAAAACTTTTCGTTCCGGCTCTGGAAGTGCGGCAACTATAGGTATTTGCTGGAGCTTCCTCAACGGACAAATTATAATGTCTCGGATTAAAAAATCTAATAGCTGACGACGTTGTATAAGTTGCAGTTTTACACTATGAATCCACCTGTGGAAAACCATGTCTAAACGCCTTCCGCCGCTCAATGCTTTACGTGTGTTTGACGCGGCTGCCCGTTATCTGAGCTTTACCAAAGCCGCTGAAGAGCTGTTTGTGACCCAGGCGGCAGTGAGCCATCAAATCAAGTCACTTGAGGATTTTCTCGGACTCAAGCTGTTCCGCCGCCGAAATCGCTCGCTGCTGCTGACGGAAGAAGGGCAGAGTTACTATCTCGATATCAAAGAGATTTTTTCAGCGCTTAACGATGCGACCCGCAAGCTGCAGGCGCGTAGTGCTAAAGGTGCGCTCACCGTCAGCCTGCTGCCCAGTTTTGCAATTCAGTGGCTGGTTCCGCGTCTCTCCAGCTTTAATATGGCTTATCCGGGCATCGACGTGCGTATTCAGGCGGTAGACCGCGAGGAGGAGAAGCTGGCAGACGATGTTGACGTCGCTATCTTCTATGGCCGCGGCAACTGGCCGGGCCTGCGGGTGGATAAGCTGTATGCTGAATATCTGCTGCCGGTCTGCTCGCCGCTGCTGCTCTCCGGGGATAATCCGCTGAAATCGCCCGCCGATCTGGCGCACTTTACACTGCTGCATGATGCGTCGCGTCGCGACTGGCAGGCTTATACCCGCCAGCTGGGACTGCAGCATATCAATGTGCAGCAGGGACCTATTTTCAGCCACAGTGCCATGGTGCTGCAGGCGGCGATCCACGGGCAGGGTGTGGCGCTGGCTAACAATGTGATGGCAGAGAGTGAGATTGAAGCGGGTCGCCTGGTCTGCCCGTTCAATGATGTGCTGGTAAGTAAAAACGCTTTTTATCTGGTTTGTCATGACAGCCAGGCAGAACTGGGTAAAATAGCCGCCTTTCGTCAGTGGATTCTGGAAAAAGCCGCCACCGAACAGGAAAAATTCCGTTTTCGCTACGATCACTAAGTTACCGTTCGCTGCACAGTGATGTGCGGCGGGACCATGAGGATAGTTCGATGTCCAGTCGTGCCATGTTTATATTTGCAGCCATCAGCGGTTTCGTGCTGGTGGCGTTTGGTGCGTTTGGCGCGCACGTATTGAGTAAATCGCTGGGGCCATCTGAAATGGCGTGGATCCATACCGGCCTGGAATATCAGGCTTACCACACGCTGGCGGTAATGGGACTGGGTGCTGCGATGCTGCGACGCGCCAATATCTGGTTTTACTGGAGCAGCGCAGCGATGGCGCTGGGTACCGTTCTTTTCAGCGGCAGTCTTTATTGCCTGGCGCTGTCGCACCTGCAGTTCTGGGTGTTTGTTACGCCGGTAGGGGGGCTGTGCTTCCTGACCGGCTGGTTTTTGATGTTGATTGGCGCGCTGCGTCTGAAAACAAAGGCAGAACGCCATGAATAAAGTATTACTCTATTGTCGTCCCGGGTTTGAAAAAGAGTGCGCGGCAGAAATCAGCGCTAAAGCAGCAGAGCGGGAAATCTACGGTTTTCCGCGGGTGAAAGAAGAGTCGGGCTATGTGCTGTTTGAGTGCTATCAGCCGGAAGATGCAGAGAAGCTGCTGCGCTCGCTGCCGTTTGCTGAACTGATTTTTGCCCGGCAGATGCTGGTTGTCGGCGAGCTGCTGCGCGATCTGCCCCCGGAAGATCGCATTACCCCCATTACCGGCATGCTGACCGGAGTAGTGGAGAAAGGGGGGGAGCTGCGCGTCGAGGTTCCGGACACCAATGAAGCCAAAGAGCTGACCAAATTCTGTCGCAAACTAACGGTGCCACTGCGCGCCAGCCTGCGCGCCAGCAATATCCTGCTCAACTATGAGAGTCCTAAGCGGCCGGTGGTGCACGTATTTTTTATTGCACCGGGCACCTGTTACGTGGGCTATTCACTGCCGGAAAACAATTCATCATTCTATATGGGGATCCCGCGGCTGAAGTTTCCTTCCGACGCGCCCAGCCGCTCAACGCTGAAGCTGGAAGAGGCATTTCATGTGTTTGTGCCGGCAGATGAGTGGGACGAGCGTCTGGGAAGCGGTATGTATGCGGTCGATCTCGGCGCGTGTCCGGGCGGCTGGACCTATCAGCTGGTGAAGCGCAGCATGTGGGTTTATGCGGTAGATAACGGACCCATGGCCCCGAGCCTGATGGATACCGGACAGGTTACCCACTGCCGTGAGGATGGGTTTAAGTTTCGTCCACCGCGCAGCAATATCAGCTGGCTGGTATGCGATATGGTAGAAAAACCGGTGCGTGTGGCGACATTGATGACTGAGTGGCTGGTAAACGGCTGGTGTCGTGAAGCGATTTTCAACCTCAAGCTGCCGATGAAAAAGCGCTATGAAGAGGTTACCCAGAATCTGGCAATGATGGACGAAGCGTTAAAGGCGCAGGGTATTAATGCTCAGATTCAGGCTCGTCAGCTGTATCACGATCGCGAAGAGGTAACGGTACACGTCCGGCGCATCTGGGCTGCAACAGGCGGCCGCCGCGACGAGCGCTGATTTGTCAGGCCGGGGCGTCATCACGTTCCGTATCTGCATCAACACGGGCGCCATTAATGGCGTCATTACGTCCCGCACGCGCATCAATACGGGCGCCATTAATGGCGCCCCTACGGATCCGAGCGTAGGGGACGCATTCATGCGTCCCTGGTGTTTGCGGTCATATCACCGGGTGAACCACGGGCGTCATTACGTCCCGTGCGCGCATCAATACGGGCGCCATTAATGGCGCCCCTACGGATCCGAGCGTAGGGGACGCATTCATGCGTCCCTGGTGTTTGCGGTCATATCACCGGGTGAACCACGGGCGTCATTACGTCCCGTGCGCGTATCGATACGGGCGCCATTAATGGCGCCCCTACGGATCCGAGCGTAGGGGACGCATTCATGCGTCCCTGGTGTTCGCGGTCATATCACCGGGTGAACCACGGACGTCATTACGTCCCGCACGTGCATTAACACGGGCGCCATGAATGGCGTCATTACGTTCCGTGCGCGCATCAATACGGGCGCCATTAATAGCGTCATTACGTTCCGTGCGCGCATCAACACGGGCGCCATTAATGGCGCCCCTACAATAATTGTAGGGGACGCATTTATGCGTCCCTGGTGTACCGCGGTTTATCCTGGCTGATAGCGCAGCGTATTAAGGTTGCCCTGCAGCACTAAATCGCGCTTTAGCGTGGCAACCTGCCGGCAGATGTCGGCTGTTTCACGCTGGGTATGCAATTTACTTTGCCACTTTGCCGGCACCTGTTCCCACTGCTGATAGATCCCCTCCAGTGAACCAAACTGTGCCAGCAGCTCGCGCGCGCTTTTCGGCCCAATACCGGAGACGCCCGGTATCTTACTGCTGCTGATGCCGCATAAACCCCAGTAATCTGGCAGCTGTGCCGGTGTAACGCCAAATTCCTGCGCGATAAACGGCACATCAAGCCAGCGCTTCTGAAAATAGTCGCGAATGCGGATAGCGGGCGCCAGCAGCTGACAATACCCTTTATCGGTGGAAACGATAGTGGCCTGATGCCCGGCCTCCGCCATTTTTACCGCCAGCGTGGCGGCCAGATCGTCTGCTTCATCGCGCCCGGCGATCCAGCAGCTGACGCCTGCGGTGCGGAAAGCCTCCTGCAGCAGCGGCAGCTCCTGTTGCAAATCCTCTGGCATTGGCGGTCGTCCCGCTTTGTAGTCCGGCAGTAGCGCATGACGCCAGCCAGGCTGGCGTTCCGGACTGTCAAATACCGCCACCACGTGCGTGGGGCGCGTGTTACCAAGCAGCTGATGCAGTGCCGCAACACAGGCGTCACGGCAGGGAGAGCCCTGAACGGCATGCAGGCGCCGGATGAGATTCAGCGCATCAATGATTAACAGATGTAGTGCCATAGAAGCGATAAGCGGCAGCCCGCAGGCTGCCTTCCTGAAGGGTTATTTGATGATTTCGTAGCAGGGGATATAAGCGCTGCCCGGAAGTTTCATACGCTGCTGCGCCACAAAGCCCTGCAGCAGCTCATCCATCCGATGCATCAGATCGGCGTCACCGCGCAGCTGATAGGGGCCGCGTTCGCGGATCTCCCGGATACCGATTTCTTTAACGTTTCCGGCCACGATACCGGAGAAAGCGCGACGTAAATCAGCCGCCAGTTTTTCCGCCGGCTGATTCGGAAACAGGTTGAGGTTAGCCATGTTTTCGTGGGTCGGCAGGAAAGGCACCTGCAGATCCGGCGCAATACGGATAGACCAGTTAAAGCTATAAGCGTCTCCGGTTTCACGACGATGCTCTTTTACCTGCGGCATCGCTTTTTTCATCTGGCGCGCCACTTCGGCGGCATCATCAATGATGATCGTATAGTGTTTACGCGCCTGCTCACCCAGCGTATTGACGATGAAATCATCAAGCACGCGGAAATAGTCGGCGCTCTCCTTAGGCCCGGTAAGGATCAGCGGCAGTACCTGCTCGCTGTTCTGCGGATTCATCAGAATGCCAAGCAGGTAGAGAAACTCCTCGGCGGTGCCCACGCCGCCCGGGAAGATCACGATGCCATGGGCGATACGCACAAAGGCTTCAAGGCGTTTTTCAATATCGGGCATAATGATGAGTTCATTAACCAGCGGGTTAGGCGGTTCAGCGGCGATAATGGAGGGCTCAGTCAGGCCGATAAAGCGGCTGTCATGATAGCGCTGCTGCGCATGACCGACCGCCGCGCCTTTCATCGGCGCTTCCATTACGCCCGGGCCACAGCCGGTGCAGATGTTCAGCTCGCGCAGCCCCATCTGGGTGCCAACATTACGGCAATACTGATATTCCACCGCGTTGATGGAGTGTCCACCCCAGCAAACCACGGTATTAGGATATTCTCCTACGTGCAGCGCACGCGCGTTGCGCAGTATCGAGAAAACCTGATTGGTAATATGCGCCGAATCGTCAGCCTGACCGGCGAGGCGTTCCGGCAAAGCAAGCTGACCGTTAACAAACAGAATATCGCGCAGCACGGCAAACAGGTTTGCCTGCAGTGAACGGATGATTCGCCCATCCACAAACGCCTCTTCCGGTGGATTGATCAGCTCCAGCTTAACGCCGCGCTCGCGACGCAGGACGTTGATAGCGAAATTTTCAAAACGGGAGAGCAGCTCATGACTGCTGTCTGTCTGGCTGCCGGAGTTAAGCACTGCAAGGGAGCAGTTGCGAAAAAGCTGGTAGAGATCGCTGCTGGCTGTCTGCTTCAGCATGTCTACTTCCAGCTGGGAAAGCAGGTCCATCGAGCCAAGCGGGCTGATATGTGTAATCAAAAGAACTCCTTTACACGCCATAGCGTGACTAATGACGCTGCGCTTAATCTGCTGAGCGCAGTGACGAAAATCCCTGGTCGCATACGCTTTACGCTTAACGCCGCAGACAGAGTAACGCTCTCTGTCGCGATTGCTCAAGAGGAACCGCGCATCCCTGCTACGGCCTGCGAGGTGCCTCGCACTCTGTTACTGGCGTGCCAGACGCGAAAAGCCGGGCGTGAAGGGAACATTGCTGCGCCACGGGTTAATATCCAGACCGCCGCGGCGGGTATAACGCGCATAAACGGTTAACGCCTCTGGCCGGCAGAAACGCTGCACGTCATTAAAAATGCGCTCCACGCACTGCTCATGAAACTCATTGTGCTGGCGGAAAGAGATCAGATAACGCAGCAGCGCCTCGCGGTCGATACGCGGGCCTTTATAACGAATCATCACCGAGCCCCAGTCGGGCTGGTTGGTGATCAGGCAGTTAGATTTCAGCAGGTGGCTCACCAGCGTCTCGTCAACAATTTCATTGCCTGCGGCGTGCGCAAGATGTCCGGCATTGAAACCGTAATCGCTGATGCTGATATCCTGTTCATCGATAACACTGCCGCTGAACTGTCCGATGGGCTGGCTCTCCAGCTCGCTCAGGCGAAACAGCGCTACGCTGACGTTACCGCTGGCGCAGGCACGCAAATCGCGCTCCAGCGTCTGACGCACATCACCCCAGTCTGCAAAGCGGGTCTGATTAAAGCTGTTCAGATAGAGTTTAAAGCTTTTCGACTCAATCAGATTTACGCTGTCAGCATCCAGCACCACTTCGCCGACCGCGACCTGCGGCACACCTTTGCTGTTTAGCCATGAAAGCTCATACAGTGTCCAGATATCTGCGCCGTGAAACGGCAGGTTATCCGGAAAAAGACCGAGAGGTTCCCGGTTCAGACTGCGCGGCACAGATTGCAGCAGCGTGTTATCGTACTCATCAACATAGGCGACAGATTTGCCCAGGGTCAGGCCGCTTAATGCCTGGTTTGGGTGTTCAGAAGACATAATGGTTACCACAACTTGGATCAAAGTGGCTAAGTGTAACCGATCACCAGCGAGAAGATGAATGATGCAGCCCACCGCCGGCGCACTGCGTGCGTTTACCACCCGTTATATCGATCTCTGGCAGCAGCAGCAGGGACACTATCCTGCCAGCAGTGAGCTTATGGGGATCCCTTCGCCCTGTATCATCAGCACCGTTGATGACCGCGTCCTCTGGCAGCCGCAGCCTTTTTCACCGTCGTCGGGCCTGGATGCAGTAGAGCGGGCGCTGGATATTCAGCTCCAGCCTGATATTACTGCGTTTTATACCACCCAGTTTGCCGGCGATATGCATGCCCGCCTGCAGGAGCGCCGGTTAACGCTGCTGCAGGTATGGAGCGAAGAGGACTTTCTCCGGCTGCAGGAGAATCTGATTGGCCACCTGATTATGAAGCGACGTCTGAAACAGAGTCCGACGCTGTTTATTGCCACCACCGATTCAGAGCAGGAGATGGTGGCGGTGTGCAATCTTACCGGTGAAGTTATTCTGGAAGAGCCGGGGCGTAATAAACGTGAAATTCTTTCACCCTGTATCAGTACATTTCTTGATGATATACAACCTGTTATCGAACCAGCTGCCTGACATCTGAAGTGTGCTGTAAGAGATCTCTTACAAAGTTTGTGCGAGATTGACATTTTATGCATAAACCTTTCAGAAATGCGAAATGTAAAAATATTGTGAATCATAGAGTTATGGTATCAATCTGAAAATTGAGACAATACTTGATCGATTAATGGCTCATGCTTACTTGTTATTGTGGCGATTTTTGAGAGAATACCCCCCGTTAGCAGGATGCTATGGACAGAGTGACGTTCAGGAGAATGTCAGCCAGGAAGGCAGGAACGTAACGGAGTTTGCGTCACAGGGAAGGCTTCAGGATGAAGCAGGACACTCAGGAGTGAGTAAGGGACACCTCCAGGATGGAGAATGTGAGCCGTGCGGAGCAGGGCGAGCCAGGATGCTAAGGATGCTGTCATGAAGACAGGCAATGGAAAGCGCAGGAAGAGTTGTCACGGATGAGCAGGGAGCACTGCGGTGGCGGGAATGCTGCACAACGAACCGGGAGCACTGTTAATAACAGTGCTCCCTTTTTTTATGCGCTTTTTACGCCATCGGTGACGAGTGATATGCTTGCCGCCCATTATTTCACGGAGGCAACCTATGTCGACGCACACTATTACTCAGCGACTGCAGCAGGTCGAAGCAGTCATGCGCGAACACGATTACTGGCAACATAGCGCCCCTGACGCGGCTGCGTTTAACAGCGACCAGCCTTTCTGCCTTGATACCATGGCTCCGCTGGAGTGGCTGCAGTGGGTATTGATCCCGCGTATGTCAGCCTTGATCGCCTCCGGCGCACCGATGCCGGCGGGCTTCGCCGTCGCGCCCTATTATGAAGTGGCTCTCACTCCCGTTACCCCCGGCTATGCCGATTTGCTGACCACGCTGCGTGAGCTTGATGCGCTGTTTGCGGAGCCAGCGCGCTGATGCTGGAGATTATCTATCAGGATGAGTGGCTGGTAGCGGTGAACAAGCCGGCAGGCTGGCTGGTTCACCGCAGCTGGCTCGATCGCAAAGAGAAAGTGGTGGTGATGCAAACGGTGCGCGATCAGATTGGTCAGCACGTATTCACCGCACACCGGCTCGATCGCCCGACCTCCGGCGTACTGCTTATGGGGCTGTCGAGCGAGGCGGGTCGTTTACTGGCACAGCAGTTTGAACAGCATCAGATACAAAAAACCTATCACGCCGTACTGCGTGGCTGGCTGGATGGCACGGCGACGCTGGATTATCCGCTGCTGGAAGAGCTGGATAAGATCGCGGATAAATTTTCTGCTGAACCGCGCGCACCACAGCCCGCGGTCACGCATTATCAGGCGCTGGCGCAGACAGAAATGCCGGTGGCAATCGGTAAATACAGCAGTGCCCGTTACACTCTGGTGGAGATGTCGCCGCGCACCGGGCGCAAGCATCAGCTGCGCCGTCATATGGCGCATCTGCGCCACCCGATTATTGGCGACAGCGCCCATGGCGATCTGCGACAAAATCGTGGCGCGGCCGCGCATTTTGGGCTTGATCGTTTAATGCTGCACGCCAGCGCCCTGTCGCTGACGCATCCTTTTACCGGAGAGCCGCTGGTGATCCGTGCCGGGCTGGATCCGATATGGCAGCAGATGCTGCAGCAGTTCGGCTGGCAGGATCGGTTACCGGAGGTTCCCAGGGTTGAGTTTGACGCTGAGGCAGTTCAGGATAAGCCAACAGCGTAAAGGAGCAGCAAGATGGCAAAGATTGGCATTTTCACAGGCACGGTTTACGGCAATGCACTGCTGGTCGCCGAAGAGGCGCAGCCGGTGCTGCAGGCGCAGGGGCATGAGGTAGCGGTATTCGAGGACCCGACGCTGGCGGAGTGGCAGGCGTACAGCAGCGAGGTTGTCCTGATTGTAACCTCAACAACGGGGCAGGGCGATCTGCCGGATAATATTGCCCGTCTCCATGCACAAATCCATGATGATCTCGGCTACCAGCCAGCGCTGCGCTACGGTGTGATTGCGCTGGGTGACAGCAGCTATCAGCACTTCTGCGGCGCAGGAAAAACCTTTGATGCCACGCTCCAGGCGCAGCAGGCGCAGCGTATCGGTGACGTGCTGATGGTAGATGCCATTGAGCATCCGGAGCCTGAAAGCGTGACGACGCCGTGGGTAGAGAGCTGGGGTAAGCTGCTGTAGTGAGCAGGGCCGCCCCTGTATGGCGGCCCGGTATTCACGGCTGTAGCGCTATTACGTCACCGGTGCCGGATTAAACACTGCCAGCTGGTTGCGGATCCCCCAGCGATCGGACCAGGTCTGCTGACGACCGCTGGCGATCTCCAGAATCAGCTCAAACAGACGCCAGCCCACCTGCTCAATGCTCTCTTCACCGGTGGCAATAGTGCCGGCGTTGATATCCATTAAATCGTGCCAGCGCCGGGCCAGCGCGCTGCGCGTCGCCATCTTGATCACCGGGATCGCCGCAAGACCATAAGGCGTGCCGCGTCCGGTCGTAAATACCTGCAGCGTAATGCCGGAAGCCATCTGTTGCGTACCGCAGACGAAGTCGCTGGCAGGTGTGGCCGCGTAAATCAGCCCGCGCTGCGTAGGGCGCTGTCCTGGCGACAGGACTTCAGCAATCGGGCTGCGGCCCGATTTTGCAATCGATCCCAGCGCTTTTTCCACCACGTTTGCCAGTCCGCCTTTTTTGTTGCCCGGTGAAGGATTGGCGCTGCGATCGGTCTGTCCCTGATGCAGATAGTCGTCATACCACGCCATCTCTTCCAGCAGGCGTTTGCCCACCGCTTCATTGACCACGCGCGGCGTCAGCAGATGAATTGCGTCGCGTACTTCAGTGACTTCAGAAAACATAACCGTGGCGCCGCAGCGTACCAGCAGATCGGAGGCGAATCCCACCGCCGGGTTGGCCGTTACGCCGGAAAACGCGTCGCTGCCGCCGCACTGGGTGCCTACCACCAGCTCAGAGGCCGGGCAGGGCTCCCGCCGGCGCAGGTTAAGCTTTTTCAGATGCCGTTCGGCAACCTGCAGAATTTCATCCACCATGGCGCCAAAGCCGACGTGACGCTCATCCTGCAGGCGCACGATATCGTTATCATCCAGCGAGATCGCCTGTACATCAGGCGTACCGGTCAGCAGCCGCTCCGGCTGGAGCTTTTCGCAGCCGAGACTGACAATCATCACTTCGCCGCCGAAATTGGGATTCAGCGCAAGGTTATGAATGGTACGGATCGGCACGACGGCAGCCGGCGCGTTAATCGCTACGCCGCAGCCATACAGGTGATTCAGCGCAACCACGCCATCAACGTTGGGGTAACGCGGCAGCAGATCGCGTTCAATAAGCTGCACAACATAATCCACGACGCCGGCCACACAGTGGACGCTGGTGGTAATGCCAAGCAGATTACGGGTTCCCACACTGCCGTCTGCATTACGATAGCCATCAAAAGTATAGCCTTCCAGCGGCGGCAGCACGGGCGGGACGTTAGTTGCCAGCGGCAGGCTGCTGAGCGGCGGTGCCTCGGGCAGCGCCACCAGCGACTCATCTATCCAGCTGCCGCGCATGATGGGGCGCAGCGCCGTGCCGATCACTTCGCCATAGCGCAGAATCGGTGCATGCTGCGCAATATCGTCCAGCGCAACTTTATGCCCCTGGGGCACATGTTCCGTCAGCTGCAGCCCGTCTGCAAAGCGTGTACCCGCGGGCAGGCCCTGGTCGTTGACGACAATCGCAACGTTATCCGCTTCATGGACTTTTATATAGAGTGGTTTTTCTGTAACGGGTCGGTTCATTGCTCACCTTCCGGGTAGCCGCACTGTACATTGCAGGGCGATAAATAGAGGTTCTGGTCACGTCATCAAAGTCAGCCAGCTCCAGTATAAGCAGCACACGCCCGCCAGCGCATTGTGCAACTGTCCGGCTTTTAGCCCGTTTCTTTGCCCGCTTTGGTGATTTTAACCAAAAGCAAGTGAAGGTGCTCACAAAGCGCTCTCCGGGTGACTGTTTTTTGTACATTTATGGCGCTGTCATCCGCATTTCGTGAGCCATCACGCAGCAGGATGTGCATATGCCACAAAATCTTTTTTGTTTCGGCTGAATTGTCGGGCTTTCTTCCAGTGTTTCAGCGACGGGCTGTTTTTATACTGATTTCCGTTCTCAAAGGTTTGGTTACCTGTCACGACGCATCAACGTTCGCCATAACAACAATCGCCGTGTTTAACCCGACATCATTCTGATACCCAACGCGATGTGTATGCAGTCAGAGTGAATGTAGCGTTCGCTATATTTCAGGAGTGCATCATGAATAGTTACAGCCAGACGGCAGAGGCGGTGCAGAAACGTACCAACGCCCGCTACTGGATCGTGGTGATGTTATTTATTGTCACCTCATTCAACTACGGCGACCGCGCCACCATTTCCATTGCCGGTTCGGCAATGTCCAAAGATATCGGGCTCGACTCTGTCGGACTGGGCTATATCTTTTCCGCCTTCTCCTGGGCCTATGTGATCGGCCAGATCCCGGGCGGATGGCTGCTGGATCGCTTCGGATCCAAGCGCGTCTACTTCTGGAGTATTTTCCTCTGGTCGCTGTTTACCCTTCTGCAGGGCTTTGTCGATCTTTTCAGCGGCTTTGGCATTGTGATTTCGCTGTTCCTGCTGCGCTTTATGGTGGGTCTGGCTGAAGCACCTTCATTCCCCGGCAATAGCCGCATTGTTGCGGCCTGGTTCCCGGCGCAGGAGCGCGGAACCGCTGTCGCCATTTTTAACTCGGCACAATACTTCGCCACGGTGATCTTCGCGCCCATCATGGGCTGGCTGGTTTCTGAAGTCGGCTGGGCGCATGTGTTCTGGTTTATGGGCGGCCTCGGCATCATCCTGAGCTTTATCTGGCTGAAAGTGATGCACGATCCCAACAACCACCCCGGCGTGAACAAGGCGGAGCTGGAGTACATGGAGCAGGGCGGCGCGCTGATCAATATGGATGCGAAAAAAGCCGATCGCAAAGTCAGCCGCGGTGAGAAGTGGGATCAGATCAAACAGCTGCTCTCTACCCGCATGATGTGGGGCATCTATCTTGGCCAGTATTGTGTCAACGCGCTGACCTACTTCTTTATTACCTGGTTCCCGGTTTATCTGGTGCAGGCGCGCGGTATGTCGATTCTGAAAGCGGGCTTTATTGCCTCCGTTCCGGCAATTTGCGGCTTCCTCGGTGGCGTGCTGGGCGGGGTTATTTCCGACTACCTGATGCGTAAAACCGGCTCACTCAATATTGCCCGTAAAACGCCAATCGTTATTGGCATGCTGCTCTCTATCAGCATGGTGATGTGTAACTACACCGAAACGGAATGGGTGGTGGTGCTGTTCATGGCGCTGGCGTTCTTCGGAAAAGGCATTGGTGCGCTGGGCTGGGCGGTGATGGCTGATACCGCACCGAAAGAGATCAGTGGCCTGAGCGGTGGTCTGTTCAATATGTTTGGCAACTTCTCCGGTATCGTCACGCCTATCGCGATTGGTTACATCATCGCCACCAGCGGATCGTTTGAGGGGGCGCTGGTGTATGTCGGGATCCACGCTTTTGTCGCCGCCTTTAGCTTCCTGTTTATCACCGGTGACATTAAACGCGTTGAGCTGAAACCGTATAAGGAGCCGAAATGAGTACGCAAAGTACGCCTGTCATCACCGACATGCAGGTGATCCCGGTTGCCGGGTACGACAGTATGCTGCTTAACATTGGCGGCGCACATAACGCCTGCTTTACGCGCAATATAGTGGTGCTGACCGACAGCGCCGGTCATACCGGACTGGGCGAGGCGCCGGGCGGCGACACAATCTATCAGACGCTGCTGGCGGCAGTACCCCAGGTTAAGGGCCAGCAGATTGCGCGTATGAACCGGCTGGTGCAGCAGGTGCATAAGGGCAATCAGTCTGCAGATTTTGACACCTTTGGCAACGGGGCCTGGACTTTTGAACTGCGTGTGAACGCGGTGGCAGCGCTGGAAGCGGCGCTGCTGGATCTGCTGGGGCAGCATCTGGGCGTGCCGGTGGCAGAACTGCTCGGGCCGGGTCAGCAGCGTGATGAGGTGACCGTGCTCGGCTATCTGTTTTATATCGGCGATCGCCATAAAACCGATCTGCCTTATCGCAGCGGTGAGGCCGGCAGCCACGACTGGTATCGTTTGCGGCATGAAGAGGCGCTGACGCCGGAGGCGGTGGTGCGTCTGGCAGAGGCAGCGCAGGATAAATATGGCTTCAAAGATTTCAAACTCAAAGGTGGCGTGCTGCCGGGTGAAGAGGAGATCGCCTCGGCGGTGGCGCTGAAGCAGCGCTTCCCGGAGGCGCGCATTACCGTCGATCCCAATGGCGCCTGGCATCTGGACGAGGCGATCGGCCTCTGCAAAGGCCTGCAGGATGTGCTGAGCTATGCAGAAGATCCCTGCGGCGCGGAACAGGGCTACTCCGGGCGCGAAGTGATGGCGGAGTTTCGCCGCGCTACCGGACTGCCGGTTGCCACCAACATGATCGCCACAAACTGGCGCGAAATGAACCACGCCGTGATGCTCAACGCGGTCGATATCCCGCTGGCCGATCCCCACTTCTGGACGCTGAGCGGCGCAGTGCGCGTGGCGCAGCTCTGCGATGAATGGGGTCTCACCTGGGGCTGCCACTCCAACAACCATTTCGATATCTCGCTGGCGATGTTCACCCACGTGGGTGCCGCCGCTCCGGGCAAGCCAACCGCGATTGACACGCACTGGATCTGGCAGGAGGGCGATCAGCGCCTGACGCGCGAGCCGCTGCAGATCCGCAACGGCAAAATTGCCGTGCCGGATAAACCGGGGCTGGGCATTGAGCTGGATCGGGATCGTCTGCAGCAGGCGCATGAACTGTATAAATCACTGCCGGCGGGCGCGCGCAACGACGCCACCGCAATGCAGTATCTGGTTCCCGGCTGGTCATTTGATCGCAAGCGTCCGGCGTTTGGGCGCCGTCATACATAAGGAGCAGAAAATGAGTCAGACCCCTAAAATCGTCGCGATGCAGGTTATTCCGGTTGCCGGACGTGACAGCATGCTGCTCAACCTGAGCGGGGCGCACGCGCCATTTTTTACCCGCAATATTGTCATTATCAAAGATAACGCCGGCCATACCGGTGTGGGCGAGATACCGGGCGGCGAAAAGATCCGTCAGACGCTGGAGGATGCAGCCGCGCTGGTGACCGGAAAAACCGTCGGCGAATATAAAAATATCCTCAATCTGGTACGCAGCACCTTTGCCGACCGCGACGCGGGCGGGCGCGGCAGCCAGACATTTGACCTGCGCACCACTATCCATGTGGTAACCGGTATCGAAGCGGCGCTGCTCGATTTGCTCGGACAGCACCTTGGCGTAAACGTCGCATCACTGCTGGGCGATGGACAGCAGCGCGACCGCGTTGAGATGCTCGGCTACCTCTTCTATATCGGCGATCGTCGCAAAACCTCGCTCGCCTACCAGAGCCAGGAGGATGACCCGTGCGACTGGTATCGTCTGCGTCATGAAGAGGCGCTGACGCCCGATGCAGTGGTGCGGCTGGCTGAAGCCGCGTATGAGAAATATGGCTTTAACGATTTCAAACTCAAAGGCGGCGTGCTGCGCGGCGGCGAAGAGGCGGAGGCGGTTACCGCGCTCGCCAGACGCTTCCCGGAGGCGCGCATTACGCTCGATCCCAACGGAGCCTGGTCACTGAATGAGGCAATTCTGCTGGGTAAACAGCTGAAAGGTGTGCTCGCCTATGCTGAAGATCCCTGTGGCGCAGAGCAGGGGTATTCCGGCCGTGAAGTGATGGCAGAGTTCCGCCGCGCCACCGGTCTGCCGACTGCGACCAACATGATCGCTACTGACTGGCGGCAGATGGGCCACACGCTGTCGCTGCAGTCGGTGGATATCCCGCTGGCCGATCCGCACTTCTGGACCATGCAGGGTTCAGTGCGCGTGGCGCAGATGTGTCACGACTTTGGCCTCACCTGGGGTTCGCATTCCAATAACCATTTTGATATTTCGCTGGCGATGTTTACCCACGTTGCCGCCGCCGCACCGGGTGCGATTACCGCTATCGACACTCACTGGATCTGGCAGGAGGGCAACCAGCGTCTGACCAAAGAGCCATTCGTCATTAAAGGCGGCATGGTGCAGGTACCGCAAAAGCCGGGGCTTGGCGTAGAGCTGGATATGGATCAGGTGATGCAGGCAAACGCGCTGTATCAGAAACATGGACTGGGTGCGCGTGATGACGCTCAGGCGATGCAGTTCCTGGTACCGGACTGGACTTTTGATAATAAGCGTCCCTGCCTGGTGCGCTAACGCTTCAGGCTCTCTGTAAGGGAGCCTGCCGTCAAATACAGGAGTAAACAGAATGAGTAATGCGTGGCCAAATACCTTTCGCCGCCGTCTGCTGGCAGGAGAGACCCTGATTGGCAGCTGGTGCGCCCTTGCCAGTCCGCTGACCACTGAAGTGCTGGGACTGGCAGGTTTTGACTGGCTGGTGCTGGATGGCGAACATGCGCCCAACGATATCACCACCTTTGTACCACAGCTGATGGCGCTAAAAGGCAGCAGCAGCGCGGCGGTCGTGCGTCCGCCGTGCAATGAGCCGGTGATCATTAAACGCCTGCTGGATATCGGCTTCTATAACTTTCTCATCCCGTTTGTGGAGACGGAAGAGGAGGCGCGCCGCGCCGTTGCCTCCACCCGTTATCCGCCAGCGGGCATCCGCGGCGTGTCGGTTTCGCACCGCAGCAACATGTACGGCACGCTGCCGGATTACAACGCCACGATTAACGACAACATCACGCTGATGGTGCAGATCGAAACGCAGCAGGCGGTGGATAACATCGATGCGATCGCGGCCGTTGACGGCGTGGACGGCATTTTTGTCGGTCCGGGCGATCTCTCAGCCGCGCTGGGCTATCTGGGCCAGCCAGCGCATCCTGAAGTGCTGAAAGTCATTCAATACCTGTTTGAACGCGCTAAAGCAGCAGGCAAGCCATGTGGCATCCTGGCGCCGGTAGAGGCGGATGCACGGCGCTATCTGGAATGGGGGGCCACCTTTGTTGCCGTCGGCAGCGATCTCGGGGTTTTTCGCAACGCCACGCAGGCGCTGTGCAACAAATTTAAACTGTAACGCAGAAAGGGGAAGGCAATGAAAATTGGATTTATCGGCCTCGGTATTATGGGCAAACCGATGAGTAAAAACCTGGTCAAAGCGGGTTACACGCTGGTAGTACGCGATCACAATGCCGGTAATGAGGCGGAGCTGGCAGCACTGGGCGCTACGGTGGCAAAAACACCCAAAGAGGTCGCAGAGCAGGTGGATGTGGTGATCACCATGGTGCCGAATTCGCCGCAGGTGCAGGAAGTCTGCCTGGGTGCAGGCGGCATTATTGAAGGGGCAAAGCCCGGTCTGATTGTCATTGATATGAGTTCTATCGCCCCGCTGGCCAGCCGCGAGATCCATGATGCGCTGGCGGAAAAAGGGGTCCGTATGCTGGATGCACCGGTCAGCGGCGGTGAGCCAAAAGCGATCGAGGGCACACTGTCTGTCATGGTGGGTGGCGATAAAGCGATCTTCGACCAATGCTTTGAGATTATGAAAGCGATGGCGGGCTCGGTGGTGCATACCGGTGATATCGGCGCCGGCAATGTAACCAAGCTGGCAAATCAGGTGATTGTGGCGCTGAATATCGCAGCCATGTCTGAAGCGCTTTCGCTGGCAACCAAAGCGGGTGTGAATCCGGAACTGGTTTATCAGGCGATCCGCGGCGGACTGGCAGGCAGCACCGTGCTTGATGCCAAAGCGCCCATGGTGCTGGATCGCAACTTCAAACCGGGTTTCCGTATTGACCTGCATATTAAAGATTTAGCTAACGCACTGGATACCTCTCACGGCATTGGCGCACATCTGCCGCTGACGGCCGCGGTGATGGAGATGATGCAGGCGCTGAAAACCAGCGGACAGGGCTCCGCCGACCACAGTGCGCTGGCCTGCTATTATGAGACGTTAGCGCAGGTTGAGATAGCCCGGTGAAGCCGCTCTCCGGCGTCTGCGGAGGCCGGAGAACAGGCTGCATAAGCAAAGCAGCATACCGTTACGTTACCCATCGCGCCTGGATTGCCTATGAAAATTGTCATCGCACCCGATTCATACAAAGAGAGTCTGTCTGCCCTGGATGTGGCTGCCGCAATTGAAGCAGGTTTCCGCGAGGTTTTCCCGGCCGCCGAGTATGTCAAAATTCCGGTTGCCGACGGCGGTGAAGGCACCGTTGAGGCAATGGTTGCCGCCACCAGCGGTACGCTGGTCCGGCTGACCGTGACCGGCCCGCTGGGCGATCCCGTTGCAGCGTTTTATGGCCTGTCAGGGGATGAGCGCACCGCGTTTATTGAGATGGCGGCCGCCAGCGGGCTGGAACTTGTGCCGGTGGCGCAGCGCAATGCGCTGATTACCACCTCATGGGGGACCGGTGAGCTGATTAAAAACGCACTCGATCGCGGCGTAGAGCACATCATTATTGGCATAGGCGGCAGCGCCACCAACGATGGCGGTGCCGGAATGATACAGGCGCTGGGCGTCCGTCTGCTGGATAACAGCGGCAGCGATCTGGCACCGGGCGGTGCTGCGCTGGCACAGCTGGCGCAGATTGATATCACCGGAGTGGATGCACGGATTAGAGCGTGCCGCTTTGAAGTCGCCTGCGATGTCACCAATCCGCTGACCGGAGAAAAAGGCGCATCGGCGGTGTTCGGTCCGCAGAAAGGCGCAAATCCGGCGCAGATAGCAGAGCTGGATCGGGCGCTGGCACACTACGCTTCACTTATTCAGCGCGATCTTGATATTGACGTGCTGCATATTGCAGGCGGTGGCGCGGCGGGCGGTATGGGCGCCGCGCTGCACGCCTTCTGCCAGGCTGAGCTGCGCAGCGGCATCGAAATCGTGACGGAAGCGCTCGGGCTGGCGGAGCAGGTCAAAGATGCCGACCTGGTGATCACGGGGGAAGGGCGCATCGACAGTCAGTCTGTGAATGGCAAGGTACCGGTCGGCGTGGCGCGGGTTGCAAAACAGTTCAATAAGCCGGTGATTGGCATTGCTGGTAGCCTGACGCCTGACGTGGGTGTTGTGCATGCGCACGGTCTTGATGCGGTCTACAGCGTACTGTTCAGCATCTGTTCTCTGGAGGAGGCGCTGGCCAGCGCGGAACGGAATGTGCGCATGACGGCGCGTAATGTCGCGGCGGCAATCAGGATAGGCAAAGCGCTGTAAGCCGGATCGCGATGGCTGGCACCCCGGCGACTGAGAGTCAGGATGAAGGTCACCGCAGAGGTGCCGGGACGATCATCCTGATGCATCCTTTTAGTTCAGCGCCAGCTGCTTACGCGCCTCGCGCGCTACGTTTGCCATCTCATCGCTCAGCTCCAGCAGTTCCGGTTCCAGTGCAGCAATATCGCTTGTCTGATGCAGGCTGCTCTCCAGCTGCTGGCAGAGCTGCTTCAGGCGGGGAACACCGCTGTAACTGGCGCTGCCGTGCAGCTTATGAATAATTTCGCGCAGTCCGTTTACATCACTTTCAGCTATACAGTGCGTCACGCGCTCCTCCACCTCGGGCAGAAAATCGAGCAGCATCTGTAGCAGATCGCGCGCCAGCGCTGGTTTGCCGGCCGCCTGACGCAGCGCCAGTGACCAGTCGAGTGAAACAGCCACCGCCGGTGCGGGCAGCTGAGCGGCCAGCGCAACCGGCAGATAGCGCTGCAGCAGCCGGGCCAGCCGGGTTTCATCAATCGGTTTCGCCAGATAATCGTTCATGCCGGCGGCAATCAGCTGCTCGCGCTCGCCATCCAGCGCATGCGCCGTAACCGCAACGATGGGCGTGCTGGCGTGCAGCGGCAGCCGCCGGATAATCTCGCTGGCCTGAATACCGTCCATGTCGGGCATCTGAATATCCATCAGGATCACATCCAGCCGCTGCTGCTGCGCAGCGCGGATTGCCTGCTCTGCGTTGTCACACAAAATGATATTTTCAACCTGCTCCTCCAGCAGTGCGCCAATCAGCCTGAGGTTAGCCGGGTTGTCATCCACCGCCATCACCGTCAGCGGCTGACGCGGCATCGGGGCGGCCAGGCGATGCTGACGGCTGTCAATGTCCAGCAGCAGCGGGATAAAACGCGTCAGCGAAACCGGTTTGGTAATACAGCCAGCAATGCCCCTGGCGCGCAGCTCGTCGGCAAACAGCATCATCTCGCTCGGCAGCGCCAGCAGTACGGCATCCGCCCGGGCGCACAGCTGCTGGATCTCCGCATCCGTCAGCGTTGCCGGATGCGGTTTAGCGACCGGCATTCCCAGCAGCAGAAGGGGATAGTGGCGTTCCGGCAGCGCAGCCAGACTGGGGTAATACTCTACTTTCAGCGGAGTGATACTCAGCATCTCCTGCACAACCCGCGCCACCGCCGGATGGGCTTCCACGTAGGCCAGCGTTGTGGCATGCAGGTCATCCAGCACGCGCGGGATGGCAGGGGCATTCGGGTTGAGGTTGAGCCGGACGCGCACCCGGAAAACCGACCCCTGGCCAGGCTGACTGTGAAAAGCGATCTCACCGCCCATCTCCTGAACCAGTTTCTGGGTGATCACCAGCCCAAGTCCGGTGCCGCCATGCCGGCGGGTAATGCTGGCATCCGCCTGACGAAATGCCTGAAACAGCTGCGGCTGCTGAATATCCGGAATGCCGATGCCGGTGTCATGCACCTGAATCTCCAGTTCCGCCTGCGTGGCGCTGAGATGCTGCAGCTCAACGCGCAGATCGATATGCCCCTGCTCGGTAAATTTGATAGCGTTACCTATCAGGTTGATCAGAATTTGCTGCAGCCGCAGCGGATCGCCGATGACATTGTCAGGCACGCTGTTTTGCAGGCAGACGGTGATCTCCAGCCCTTTCTCATGCGCGGACGGCGCCAGCAGCACCAGCATCTCATCCAGCGTGGCGCGCAGCGGAAACGGTATGGATTCCAGTACCAGCTTACCCGACTCCAGACGCGAGAAATCGAGCACATCGTTGATAATGCTCAGCAGATTGTTGGCGGAGCGCTCAATCGTGCTCATATAGTCGCGCTGGCTGGTGCTCAGCCCGGTTTTCAGCATCTGACGGCTGAAGCCGATCACGCCGTTGAGCGGCGTACGCAGCTCGTGGGACATATTCGCCAGAAATTCTGATTTAATGCGGGCCGCTTCCTGAGCACGTTTCTTTGCCAGATCCAGTTCGACGTTCTGAATCTCCAGCTGCTCCAGCGTTTCGCGCAGATCCCAGGTGGCCTGGTCGATATTCTGCTGCATCTCTTCGTGGTAGGCGGTGAGCGACATCGCCATCGCATTGATGCCGTTTTTGAGCATGCTGAGTTCTCCCAGCATGTAGCCCTCCACCCGGCTGTCGAGCTGGCCGCGCCGGATGCGATCGACGGTGGTAACCATGTTGCGTATCGGGCCGGTCACATCACGCATCAGACGATAAGCGAACAGCATGGCGAGGCAGAGGCAGAACAGCAGCAGCAGCGTCGCGACAAAAACCTCTTTATACTGCGCCAGCCGGACCGACTGCAGGTCCAGTTCAATGGCGACGTAGCCCAGGGGATTACCGCCGGGTTTGGTCTGTTCATCCGGCTGCTCATCAGCAGAATAGCGTTCAGATATGATAGGCGTGCGCAGCACCAGCAGGTTACCCTGGCGTTCATGCGTGACGCCCTCACGCAGATGCGTCATATCCTCTTTTTGCAGCAGCGCCAGGTTCTGCTTACTGTTCGAGGTGGCGTAAACGCGATTCTGGTTGTCGAAAACCGTAATGGCACGGACAATATCGGAATGACGCCGGTGCAGCAGGCTGACCAGCTCGTGGATCGCATCGCGATCGTGCCAGCTCATCCCATACTCACTGGATACCGCCAGGGGTTCGATAATATTGGCGCCGGCATCGTAGACCTGGCGCTGCAGTTCGTTATAGCGGTGGACGACAAAAAAGGTGCTGAGCAGCAGGCCAATCAGCAGCGTTGGCGCCAGTATTAAAATCATCATCCGCGCCCGCAGGCTGTATTTGGTCATTACGATGCCCTGGCGATTGCCGTTTCCCTGTGCACGCGTCGTGGCGGGCGGCACAACCTGATTAAAAGAGAATACGATTACTATGGCGCAATTTTACGCCGCAAAACAGCGGCCGACGACAAAGCAGCGGATCGCCGTCACTGTTGATGAACTCGATCCGTTCGGACAGGGCGTCGCACGCTATCAGGGAAAAACCCTGTTTGTCAGCGGCGCGCTGCCGGGCGAACAGGCAGAAGTCACGCTGCTGGAAGATAAACGGCAGTTTGCCCGGGGTAAAGCGATAAAGATCGCGCAGCCCAGTCCGCAGCGGGAAATACCGCGTTGCCGCCATTTTGGCGTCTGCGGTGGCTGCCAGCAGCAGCATGCTGCTGTTGCACTGCAGGAGAGCAGCAAGGCGCATGCGCTGAGTCGCCTGCTGAGCCGCGACGCCGCCTCCCCGGTGGCGGTTGAGGAGATTATCCGCGGTGAAAGCTGGGGATATCGGCGTCGCGCCCGGCTTGGGCTGCAGTGGCAGCCGAAGCAGCAGCGGCTGGTGATGGGATTTCGCCAGGCGGCCAGTCATGCGCTGGTGGCGTTGCAGCAGTGCCCTGTTTTGGTGCCCGAACTTGAAGCACTGCTTCAGCCGCTGCACCACTGCCTGAGTGCCCTGCAGGGGGTAAGGCGGCTCGGGCATGTGGAGCTGGTGCTGGCAGACAACGGCCCGCTGATGGTGCTGCGCCATCTCGACGCGCTTTCTGCCCGCGATCGCGCAGACCTGGAACGCTTTTCGCATCAGCACTCGCTTATGCTTTATCTGGCTGACGGCAGCGGCGAGCTGCAGGCGATCAACAGCACTATGCCTTACTACCGCTCGCAGGATTTAACGCTAACCTTTAGTCCACAGGATTTTATTCAGGTTAACGATCGCGTTAATCAGCAGATGGTGGCAACAGCGCTGGCGTGGCTCGATTTGCAACCCGACGACAGCCTACTGGATCTTTTCTGCGGCATGGGAAATTTCACCCTGCCGGCAGGAAAATTTGTACAAAATGTTGTGGGTGTGGAGGGGGTAGCAGCATTAGTTAAGCAGGCAGAGTATAATGCCGCGCTTAACAATCTAAGCAATGTGCGCTTTTTCCAGCATAATCTGGAAGAAGAGGTTTCGCGTCAGCCGTGGGCGGCGCAGGGATTTAATAAGGTGTTACTGGATCCGGCGCGAGCCGGGGCGGCGGGCGTGATGTCGCATATTGTTAAACTTGCGCCGGAACGCGTGGTCTATGTTTCCTGTAACCCGGTGACGCTTGCGCGCGACAGTCAGGTGCTTCTGACTGCGGGCTACCATCTGGAAAGGGTCGCGATGCTGGATATGTTCCCACATACCAGTCATCTCGAATCCATGGTGTTGTTTAGCAAAACATAAGCGACAGTTATGTCGCTGTGGCAGGAGAGGATATGGTTGCGGTCAGAAGTGCGCATTTAAATACGGCAGGGGAGTTTGCCCTCGATCAGTGGATTGCCAGCCTGACTATTGGTAATCCTCAATCCTGTGAGCGACTGGCAGAGACCTGGCGCTACTGTGAAGCCGAAACGCGCGAGCACCCCGATCAGACTCTGTTGCTGTGGCGCGGTATTGAGATGGTGGAAATTCTCACCATGCTCAGTATGGATTGCGATAGCCTGTGCGCGGCGCTGCTGTTTCCGCTGGCCAACGCAGATGTGGTCAGCGAAGAGAAGCTGGAGCAGGCGTTTGGCAAAGGGATTGTCTCCCTGGTACACGGCGTACGCGATATGGATGCCATTCGCCAGCTGAAAGCGATTCATAATGATTCTATGGCGTCAGCCCAGGTGGATAATGTCCGCCGTATGCTGCTTGCGATGGTGGAGGATTTCCGCTGTGTGGTCATTAAGCTGGCCGAGCGGATTGCGCACCTGCGCGAAATGAAAGATGCGCCAGAAGATGAGCGCGTGCTGGCGGCAAAAGAGAGCACCAACATCTATGCACCGCTGGCTAACCGGCTCGGTATTGGCCAGCTGAAGTGGGAGCTGGAGGATTACTGTTTCCGCTATCTGCACCCGGATGAATATAAGCGCATCGCTAAGCTGCTGCATGAGCGGCGTATCGATCGCGAACAATATATCGATAACTTCGTGACCAACCTGCGCCAGGAGATGCAGAAAGAGGGCGTACGGGCAGAGGTTTACGGGCGGCCGAAACATATCTACAGCATCTGGCGCAAGATGCAGAAGAAGTCACTGGCGTTTGATGAGCTGTTCGACGTGCGCGCGGTGCGTATCGTGGCAGAGCGCCTGCAGGACTGCTATGGCGCACTCGGTACGGTGCATACCCTTTACCGGCATCTGCCCAGCGAATTTGACGATTATGTCGCAAACCCTAAACCCAACGGCTACCAGTCCATTCATACCGTGGTGCTGGGACCACAGGGCAAAACCGTTGAGATCCAGATCCGCACCCGTCAAATGCATGAAGATGCCGAGCTTGGCGTAGCGGCACACTGGAAATATAAAGAGGGACCGGGCGTCAGCAACTCGCGCGGGGCGGCCGGACACGAAGAGCGTATCGCCTGGCTGCGCAAGCTGATTACCTGGCAGGAAGAGATGGCGGACTCCGGCGAGATGCTGGAAGAAGTGCGCAGTCAGGTGTTCGACGATCGCGTTTATGTCTTTACGCCGAAAGGCGACGTGGTGGATCTGCCCGCCGGCTCCACGCCGCTCGATTTTGCCTATCATATCCACAGCGATATCGGGCACCGCTGTATTGGTGCGAAGATCAGTGGACGCATCGTGCCCTTTACCTATCAGCTGCAGATGGGCGATCAGATTGAGGTCATCACCCAGAAGCAGCCTAATCCCAGCCGCGACTGGCTCAACCCGAACCTGGGCTATATCACCACCAGTCGCGGGCGCTCCAAAGTACACGCCTGGTTCCGCAAACAGGATCGCGATAAAAATATCGTGGCGGGCCGCCAGATCCTCGATAATGAGCTGAGCCAGCTTGATATCAGCATGCGTGAAGCGGAAAAGATCCTGCTGCCGCGTTACAACGTTGGCTCGCAGGATGAGCTGCTGGCAATGATTGGCGGCGGCGATATTCGTCTTAACCAGATGATTAACTTCCTGCAGGCAAAGCTCAATAAGCCGAGCGCCGAAGAGGAAGATCGTGAAGCGCTGCGCCAGCTGACGCAGAAGTCGCATCACGCCTCCAGCGTACGTAAAGAGAGTGGTCGCGTGGTGGTCGAGGGAGTCGGGAACCTGATGCATCACATTGCCCGCTGCTGTCAGCCTATTCCCGGCGACGATATCACCGGCTTTATTACTCAGGGACGCGGCATCTCAATTCACCGTGCCGACTGCGATCAGCTCAGTGAACTGATCTCTCATGCGCCGGAGCGTATCGTTGATGCCGTATGGGGTGAAAGCTACTCCAGCGGCTATTCGCTGGTGGTGCGCGTGACGGCCAACGACCGCAGCGGTCTGCTGCGCGATATCACGACCATACTGGCGAATGAAAAGGTCAATGTACTGGGCGTCTCCAGCCGCAGCGATACCAAAAAACAGCTGGCGACCATTGATATGGATATTGAGATTTATAACCAGCAGGTGCTGGGTCGCGTGCTGGCGCGGCTTAACCAGGTGCCGGATATTATCGACGCCCGTCGTCTGAATTAACGCGCAGCCGGCACTGGCCCGCTGCCCTTCAGGGTCGCCCTTAACGGCGGCCCTTTTTATACTGTTTTTTAGAGGATTCTCCATGACAGCCCTGAACCGTCTGCTTACCCTGATGCAAACCCTGCGCGATCCGGTGCGCGGTTGCCCGTGGGATCGCCAGCAGACATTTGCCACTATTGCGCCTTATACGCTGGAAGAGACGTATGAAGTGCTTGATGCTATCCAGCGGAGAGATTTTACCGATCTGCGCGATGAGCTGGGCGACCTGCTGTTTCAGATTGTGTTCTATGCCCGTATGGCAGAAGAAGAAGGGCGTTTTAACTTCGACGATATCTGCAACGCAATCGGCGACAAGCTCGAGCGCCGTCATCCGCATATCTTTGGCAGCGCTGAGGCTGAGAGCGCCGAAGAGGTACTGCAGAACTGGGAAGCGATTAAACAGGATGAACGCGCGGCGAAAGCGCAGCACTCGGCGCTGGATGATATTCCGCGCGCGCTGCCGGCGCTGATGCGGGCGCATAAAATCCAGAAGCGCTGCAGCAGTGTAGGCTTTGACTGGGACAGCCTCGGACCGGTGCTGGATAAGGTGCATGAGGAGATTGATGAAGTCATGCATGAAGCGCAGCAGGCCACTGTCGACAGCGACAAGCTGGAGGAGGAGATTGGCGATCTGCTGTTTGCGACGGTAAATCTGTCACGCCATCTCGGCAGTAAAGCGGAAATCGCGCTGCAGAAAGCCAATGACAAATTTGAGCGTCGCTTCCGCCACGTAGAGCAGATTATTACGGCGCAGGGATTGAGTATGCCGGCAGCAACGCTGGAGCAGATGGAAGCGGCATGGCAGCAGGTAAAACTGAGTGAGAACAATCACTAGCTTGTGCAGCGTTATACTGCTGGTTATTCCAGCAGTGCGCATAATTCATCCGCTTGCGCTTACTCGATTCAGCCATCCGGCAACTTTGTGACATGCGTCAACATTTTCTGGCTGACTATCCGTTATGTTAGCCGCTGCACGGCGCGGGAGGATGGTGTGATTCATCAATTGTGGCTGGGGACGACTTCGGGTATACTGCTTTCCCGTCCTGGTTATTCCATCGTCTTTAAACCTAAACTCTCAGGTTCAGCATGACAACGAATTATATTTTTGTGACCGGCGGGGTCGTTTCCTCTCTGGGCAAAGGCATTGCCGCAGCCTCCCTCGCAGCTATCCTCGAAGCACGTGGTCTGAATGTGACCATCATGAAACTCGATCCGTATATTAACGTTGATCCGGGTACCATGAGCCCGACGCAGCATGGTGAAGTATTTGTCACCGATGACGGGGCCGAAACCGATCTGGATTTAGGTCACTACGAGCGTTTCATTCGCACCAAAATGTCGCGTCGTAACAACTTTACTACCGGTCGTATCTACTCAGAAGTGCTGCGCAAAGAGCGTCGCGGTGACTATCTGGGTGCCACGATCCAGGTTATTCCACACATCACCAACGCTATCAAAGAGCGCATCATCGAAGGTGGCGAAGGTCATGATGTCGTGCTGGTTGAGATTGGTGGCACCGTAGGCGATATCGAATCCCTGCCGTTCCTGGAAGCGATTCGCCAGATGGCGGTAGACGTTGGCCGTGAACACACCATGTACATGCACCTGACGCTGGTGCCGTATATGGCCGCAGCGGGTGAGGTAAAAACCAAGCCTACTCAGCACTCAGTTAAAGAGCTGCTGTCGATTGGTATTCAGCCTGATGTACTGATCTGCCGTTCCGATCGCGCGGTACCTGCCAACGAGCGGGCAAAAATTGCGCTGTTCTGTAACGTGCCGGAAAAAGCCGTTATCTCGCTGAAAGATGTCGACTCCATTTATAAAATCCCGGGCCTGCTGAAGTCGCAGGGTCTGGATGACTATATCTGTAAACGCTTTAATCTGAACGCACCGGAAGCTAACCTCGCCGAGTGGGAGCAGGTTATCTATGAAGAAGCGAATCCGGGCGGAGAAGTGACCATCGGTATGGTCGGCAAATATGTTGAGCTGCCGGACGCCTATAAGTCAGTGATTGAAGCGCTCAAGCATGGCGGCCTGAAAAACCGCGTCACCGTGAACATCAAACTGATCGATTCACAGGATGTGGAGACGCGCGGCGTTGAGATCCTGAAAGATCTCGATGCGATTCTCATTCCCGGCGGTTTCGGCTATCGCGGCGTGGAAGGCAAGCTGATGACGGCACAGTACGCGCGTGAAAATAACATTCCGTATCTCGGCATCTGCCTCGGTATGCAGATTGCGCTGATGGAGTTCGCACGTAATGTGGCCGGGATGGAAGGCGCCAACTCCACCGAATTTGTGCCAGACTGTAAATATCCGGTGGTCGCGCTGATCACGGAATGGCGTGATGAACATGGCAACGTTGAGCAGCGTACTGAGCAGAGCGATCTGGGCGGTACTATGCGTCTGGGTAGCCAGCAGTGTCAGCTGACGCCGGAAAGCAAAGTACGCCAGCTCTACGGTTCTGATGTGATTACCGAGCGTCACCGTCACCGTTATGAAGTCAACAATCTGCTGCTGAAGCAGATTGAAGCAGCGGGGCTGCATATTGCGGGCCGTTCCGGCGATGATCAACTGGTTGAGATTATTGAAATCCCGAACCATCCGTGGTTTGTGGCCTGCCAGTTCCATCCGGAGTTCACGTCAACACCACGTGATGGTCATCCGCTGTTTGCCGGCTTTGTGAAAGCCGCGCAGGAGCACCAGAAGCGTTTAGCGAAGTAAGAGTTTACGAACAACGCGCGAACTTTTCGCGCGTTGTTTGTCTTAGGATTGACTAACTTGTACTGAGGAAAATCGAATGTCCAAAATCGTTAAAGTCATTGGTCGCGAAATCATCGACTCCCGTGGCAACCCGACTGTAGAAGCAGAAGTGCATCTGGAAGGCGGTTTCGTTGGTCTGGCGGCAGCTCCATCAGGCGCTTCTACCGGTTCACGTGAAGCACTGGAGCTGCGCGACGGTGATAAGTCTCGCTTCCTGGGCAAAGGCGTAACCAAAGCGGTTGCAGCGGTTAACGGCCCAATAGCTGACGCGGTAAAAGGCAAAGATGCCAAAGACCAGGCGAACATCGATAAGATCATGATCGAGCTGGACGGTACTGATAACAAATCCAACTTCGGTGCAAACGCCATCCTGGCTGTTTCTCTGGCCGCAGCGAAAGCTGCTGCAGCATCAAAAGGCCTGCCGCTTTACGCACACATTGCTGAGCTGAACGGCACCCCAGGCAAATACTCTATGCCGCTGCCAATGATGAACATCATCAACGGCGGTGAGCACGCGGATAACAACGTGGATATCCAGGAGTTCATGATCCAGCCTGTGGGCGCGAAAAATATCAAAGAAGCCATCCGTATGGGTTCTGAAGTCTTTCACAACCTGGCTAAAGTGCTGAAAGCCAAAGGCATGAGCACTGCAGTCGGTGATGAAGGTGGCTATGCGCCTAACCTCGGCTCCAACGCTGAAGCGCTGGCGGTTATCGCTGAAGCGGTAAAAGCAGCGGGCTATGAGCTGGGCAAAGATATCACCCTGGCGATGGACTGTGCCGCGTCTGAATTCTATAAAGATGGCAAATATGTTCTGGCTGGCGAAGGCAACAAAGCGTTCTCTTCTGAAGAGTTCACTCACTTCCTGGAAGATCTGACCAAACAGTACCCAATCGTTTCTATCGAAGATGGCCTGGATGAGTCTGACTGGAACGGCTTCGCTTACCAGACCAAAGTGCTGGGCGACAAAATCCAGCTGGTAGGCGACGATCTGTTTGTCACCAATACCAAAATCCTGAAGGAAGGTATTGATAAAGGCATCGCGAACTCTATCCTGATCAAATTCAACCAGATCGGCTCTCTGACCGAAACGCTGGCTGCGATCAAGATGGCGAAAGATGCAGGCTACACGGCCGTTATTTCTCACCGTTCAGGCGAGACAGAAGATGCCACTATCGCTGACCTGGCGGTAGGTACGGCAGCGGGCCAGATCAAAACCGGTTCCATGAGCCGTTCTGATCGTGTTGCTAAGTACAACCAGCTGATCCGTATTGAAGAAGCGCTGGGCGAAAAAGCACCATTCAACGGTCTGAAAGAAGTGAAAGGCCAGGCGTAATCGCCTGCAGGTGCTGCTCCGTGCAGCACGCTTTGCCTGAAAGCCCCGCTATAAGCGGGGCTTTTTGTTTTTCAGGGCACAAAGCGGCTGTGAAGCTGCAGTAAAAATCTGCCATAATCTGCGCCCCGAATGAGAGACGTGAGTGAAAAATGTTCTACCCGATTAACGAAATGTTCCAGACGCTGCAGGGCGAAGGGTTTTATACCGGCGTGCCGGCCATCTTTATCCGCTTACAGGGATGTCCGGTGGGATGCAGCTGGTGTGATACCAAACATACCTGGGAGAAGCGCGCGGATCGGGAGACCTCACTGGGTGATATTCTGGTCAAAACAGTGGAGAGTGATGCCTGGGGAAGTGCAGACGCGGCCACGCTGATTGACACTATTGCCCAACAGGGCTGGAGCGCGCGCCACGTGGTGATCACCGGCGGCGAGCCGGCAATTTTTGACCTGCGTCCGCTGACGGAGGGGCTGGAAGCGCACGGATTCCAGTGTCAGATCGAGACCAGCGGCACCCATGAGGTGCACTGCTCTGCGGCGACCTGGGTCACGGTATCACCAAAGGTGAATATGCGCGGTGGCTATGATGTGCTGCTGCAGGCGCTGACGCGCGCAGATGAGATCAAGCATCCGGTGGCGCGCGAACGTGACGTGGAGGCGCTTGATGAGCTGCTGGCAGAGCTGCATGATGATAAACCGCGTATTGTGGCGCTGCAGCCGATCAGCCGCGGTGATGCCGCGACCCGGCTCTGTATTGAAACCTGCATCGCCCGTAACTGGCGGCTCTCCATGCAGACGCACAAGTACCTGAATATTGCCTGATTCACAGCAGGGGCGCATCAATGCGCCCCCTACGCACATATCCGTAGGGGCGCCATTTATGGCGCCCGGATAGAAATCGCACATCGGCCAGGGACGCATTAATGCGTCCCCTACGCACATACCGGTAGGGGCGCGCCCGGGCCAGCTACTGCTTCGCGTTATAGGCGTCAAACGCCTGCTTGATCTCCGCCCTGGCTTTAGCCGCATCCTCAAAACCGTTCAGTTCGACCTTTTTACGGCCATCCGGTAACTGTTTATACACCCGGAAAAAAGCCTCCAGCCGCTGCTGCTCAATGCGGGGCAGATCGCTTATCTCTTTAATATCATCATAGGTCGGATCGATTTTACTGGCGGGTACGGCGACAATTTTGTCATCCACTTCACCGCCATCAATCATTTTCAGCACGCCAATCGCACGCAGCTTAATCAGCGTGCCGGGCTGTAACGGCGCACGGGTGTAAAAAATCACATCCAGCGGATCGTTATCGCCGCCCAGTGACTGAGTCAGGGAACCATAGTTAGCCGGATACGCGACCGGCATCGACTGAAAGCGGTCAGCCACAATAAACCCGGTTTTCGCATCAGTTTCATATTTGATCGTTCCGCCTGCCGGAATTTCTGTCACCGCGTAAAACTCTTCCGGCATCTTCTCCGGCTGGGGAAAATCGAGCACGTTTTGCGCCTGAACGGCAGCAGAAGCAGAGATAAAAACAGCAAGCAGGGAAAGGTATTTCAAAAGGTTCATTGTTGATTCTCTTGAGTTTTAACAGAGGAGACAACAACGTAGAGGGGGATTGTTACAAAGAGATGAATCAGCAGTAATAGGCGATCCGGAGATGCATTCAGGTCAGACAGCGGTTCAGGTGCGGACCCGTGATCCCACGTTGCAGGAAGGCAGCAACCGCGTTCCTCCTCAGGCGCTTACATGAGTAAGTGACGGGGGTGGATAAGGGCAGCCAGCGCACCTGCAGCGTGGAAAACGCCGGTCCGGTCAGCCGCGGTAAACGCAGCCAGCAGTACACGTCTCTTTGATCATGACCGCGCTCAGCACCGGCAGCACCGGCTTAAGCTCATCCCAGATCCACTTCGCCAGCACTTCACTGGTGGGATTTTCCAGACCCGGAATATCGTTCAGATAGTGATGATCCAGTCGCTCATAGAGCGGACTGAAAATCGCTTTCAGTTCAGCAAAATCCATAACCCAGCCGGTATACGCATCCACTTCACCGGTTATTTCCAGTCGCACCAGAAAGGAGTGACCGTGCAGACGACCGCATTTGTGCCCTTCAGGCACGTGAGGTAAGCGGTGAGCCGCTTCAAACTGGAACTCTTTAAACAGCGTGGTAGACATAATGACTCTCAAACGAAAAAACCGCTGAAGTCTACCTCAAAAGCAGATTTTTCGCACCCGCCGGGGCGCAAAAGCGCATTTAACGCTATCCGGCAGGGTACCTGAAGATAAAACCCATATTTAACAAAGGGATAATTTACCACTTTTGGCGGTTACTGATACCCGAAAAACCGCTTAGTCATTTTGGTTATTTATTATGTCGAACCCTTATTTAATCGTTAATATACAGCTCGGTAACCTACCTCCTCTTCCACCGCTTCTCGGTCCGGACTTCTGACACTGGAATTTTTAACGCGATGACGACTCAGGCACCCCCAGGCTCCATGCTGCCGCTCTCTCCGGAGCAACTTGCGCGCTTACAGGCGGCGACCACGGAATTCAATACGACTCAGCTGGCCTGGCTTTCGGGCTACTTCTGGGGCATGGTCAACCAGACGCCCGGTGCGGTTGCAGCACCTGCTGCTCCGCCAGCGGAAACCCCGGGCGTGACGCTGATTTCAGCTTCGCAAACCGGCAATGCACGTCGCCTGGCAGAACAGCTGCGTGACGACCTGCTGGCAGCGAAGCTGAATGTCAATCTGGTTAACGCCGGTGACTATAAGTTCAAGCAGATTGGCCAGGAAAAGCTGCTGGTTATCGTCACCTCGACGCAGGGCGAAGGTGAGCCGCCGGAAGAGGCGGTCGCGCTGCATAAATTCCTGCTGTCGAAGAAAGCACCGAAAATGGACGGCGCGGCCTTTGCCGTGTTTGGTCTCGGCGACACCTCTTACGAGTTCTTCAGCCAGGCGGGTAAAGATTTCGACAGCCGTCTGGCAGAGCTGGGTGCAGAGCGCCTGCTGGATCGCGTTGATGCCGACGTTGAATACAGCGAGCTGGCCAGCGCCTGGCGCCTGCAGCTGACCGATCTGCTGAAAGCGCGCGTGCCGGTCGCACCTGCGGCGCAGATTGCGGCCAGCAGCACCGGCAATGTTAACCTGGTTGACAGCAGCCCTTACACGAAAGAGCTGCCGCTGACCGCCAGCTTTGCGCTGAATCAGAAAATCACCGGCCGCCTCTCTGATAAAGATGTGCGCCATATTGAAATCGATCTCGGTGACTCCGGCCTGCGCTATCAGCCGGGCGACGCGCTGGGCGTCTGGTATGAGAATGATGCTGAGCTGGTGCAGGAGCTGCTGCAGCTGGTATGGCTGAAAGGCGATGAGCAGGTAACGGTACAGGGCAAAACGCTGCCGCTGACTGAAGCGCTGCAGACGCAGTTTGAACTCACGGTCAACACGCCGCAGATAGTGGAGCGCTACGCCGCGCTGTCGCGCAATGAGGCGCTGCTGTCGCTGGCAGAAGATAAGCAGAAGCTGCAGAGCTATGCCCAGAGTTTCCCGATTGTGGATATGGTGCGCCAGGCGCCCACTGAACTGAATGCCGAGCAGCTGACGGGCTTACTGCGTCCGCTGACGCCGCGCCTTTACTCAATTGCGTCTTCCCAGGCGGAGAACGACACCGAGGTGCATATCACGGTGGGGGCGGTGCGGTATGAGATCGATGGCCGTCAGCGCGGTGGCGGCGCCTCAACCTGGCTCGCCGATCGGCTGGAAGAAGAGGGCGCCATCCGCGTCTTCATTGAACATAATGACAATTTCCGCCTGCCGGCTAATCCGGATGCACCAGTGATCATGATTGGTCCGGGCACCGGTATTGCGCCGTTCCGCGCGTTTATGCAGCAGCGTGATAATGACGGTGCCGGCGGTAAAAACTGGCTTTTTTTCGGCAACCCGCACTTCACCGAAGATTTTCTCTATCAGGTAGAGTGGCAGAAGTATGTTAAGCAGGGGCTGCTGACCCATATCGATCTCGCCTGGTCACGCGATCAGGCTGAGAAAGTCTATGTACAGGATAAAATCCGGGCGAAAGGCGCAGAGGTCTGGCGCTGGATCGAAGAGGGCGCTCACCTTTACGTTTGTGGCGATGCGAATCGCATGGCGAAAGATGTGGAGCAGGCATTACTGGATGTGGTGGTCGAACACGGCGGCATGGATCGTGAAACGGCTGATGAATTTTTGAGTGAGCTGCGCATTGAGCGCCGTTATCAGCGAGACGTTTACTAATGAGCGAAAAACACCCTGGACCGCTGGTGGTTGAAGGTAAACTTTCTGACGCCGAGCGTCTGAAAAAAGAGAGCAACTATCTGCGTGGCACCATCTTAGACGATCTCGACGATGGCCTGACCGGTGGGTTCACCGGCGATAACTTCCTGCTGATCCGCTTTCACGGCATGTATCAGCAGGACGATCGCGATATTCGCGCTGAGCGAGCTGAGCAGAAGCTGGAGCCGCGTCACGCCATGATGCTGCGCTGCCGTCTGCCGGGCGGCATCATTACCCCGACGCAGTGGCTGGCGATTGATAAGTTTGCGGCTGAAAAAACGCTCTATGGCAGCATCCGCCTGACGAACCGGCAGACGTTCCAGTTTCACGGCATTCTGAAAAAGAATGTGAAACCCACGCATCAGATGCTGCATGAAGTGGGACTCGACGCGCTGGCGACCGCCAATGATGTCAACCGCAACGTACTCTGCACCTCAAACCCGGTGGAGTCTGAGCTGCATCAGGAGGCTTACGAGTGGGCGAAAAAACTCTCTGAGCACCTGCTGCCGCAGACCCGCGCCTATGCGGAAATCTGGTGGGATAAGGAAAAAGTTGCGACCACAGATAAAGAGCCGATTCTTGGCGAAACCTATCTGCCGCGTAAGTTTAAAACCACCGTGGTGGTACCGCCGCACAATGATGTTGATCTGCATGCCAACGATCTTAACTTTATTGCCATCGCCGAGCACGGCAAGCTGGTCGGTTTTAATGTGCTGGTGGGTGGCGGTCTCTCTATCGAACATGGCAATAAAGCGACGTACGCCCGTACCGCCAGTGAGTTTGGTTTCCTGCCGGTAGAGAAGATCCTGGATGTGGCGGCGGCAGTCGTCACTACGCAGCGCGACTGGGGTAACCGTACCGATCGTAAAAACGCTAAAACCAAATACACCCTTGAGCGGGTGGGCGTTGAGACGTTCAAAGCGGAAGTGGAAAAGCGTGCCGGTCTGACTTTTGCGCCGGCGCGTCCGTACGAATTTACCACGCGCGGCGATCGTATCGGCTGGGTTAAAGGCATCGATAACAAGTGGCACCTGACGCTGTTTATCGAAAATGGCCGCCTGCTTGATTATCCGGGCCGTCCGCTGAAAAGCGGCATCGCCGAAATCGCCAGAGTACACCAGGGGGATTTCCGTCTCACCGCTAATCAGAACCTGATTGTGGCCGGTGTGCCGGAAGCGCAGAAAGCGCAGATTGAAGCGATTGCCCGCGAGCACGGACTGATGGAAAGCGTGACCCCGCAGCGTGAAAACTCAATGGCCTGCGTAGCGTTTCCGACCTGTCCGCTGGCGATGGCAGAAGCAGAGCGTTTCCTGCCGTCCTTTGTCACCAAAGTTGAAGAGATTATGCATCGTCACGGCGTGGGCGAAGAGCATATCGTATTGCGCGTAACCGGCTGTCCGAACGGCTGCGGTCGTGCGCTGCTGGCAGAGCTGGGACTGGTCGGCAAAGCGCCAGGCCGCTACAACCTGCATCTCGGCGGTAACCGGGTGGGTACGCGCATTCCGCGTATGTACCGTGAAAATATCACCGAGAGCGAAATTCTTGCCACGATTGATGAACTGGTGGCGCGCTGGGCAAATGAGCGCGAGGCTGGCGAAGGTTTTGGTGACTTCACGATCCGCACCGGTATCGTTAAAGCGGTGACGGATCCGGCTCGTGATTTCTGGGACGCGGAGGCTGTATGACCCTGCCCGATCTCGCCGTACTGAACAGCGGCAGCAAAGTTGATCGTATTATGGCGCTGGCTGAGAGCAATGTGCAGCTGGAGAAACTCTCTGCTGAAGCGCGCGTCAGCTGGGCGCTGGAACAGCTGCCGGGAGCGTTTGTGCTCTCCTCCAGTTTTGGTATCCAGGCGGCAGTGCTGCTGCATATGGTCACGCAGCAGCGGCCGGATATTCCGGTGATCCTCACCGACACCGGCTATCTGTTCCCGGAAACCTATCGCTTTATCGATGAGTTAACGGCAAAGCTCAACCTTAACCTGCAGATTTTCCGCGCGGAGACCTCGCCTGCATGGCAGGAAGCGCGCTACGGCAAACTGTGGGAGCAGGGCGTGGACGGCATTGAGCAGTATAACCAGCTCAATAAAGTGGAACCGATGAACCGGGCGCTGAGCACGCTGGGCGCGCAGACCTGGTTTGCCGGACTGCGGCGCGACCAGTCAGGCAGCCGGGCCAGTCTGCCGGTGCTGGCGGTCCAGCGCGGTGTCTTTAAGATCCTGCCTATTATCGACTGGGATAACCGTCAGGTGCATCAGTACCTGAAAGAGCATGGCCTGAGCTATCACCCGCTGCGGGATGAGGGCTATCTCTCAGTAGGGGACACCCATACCACGCGTAAATGGGAACCGGGCATGGCTGAAGAGGAGACGCGCTTCTTTGGCCTCAAGCGCGAGTGCGGTCTGCACGAAGGCTAACCCCAATCCACAGGGCGAATTTTCGCCCTGTTTTTTTATTCCTCTCTGGCCCACCTCTGCTAATTCCTAAAGTGATCCCCGCCTGGCTTCGGTCAGAATCGTCCCGCCTGAAAAAAGCGTTATAAAATCAGTTCTTAAGCAGAAAAACGCATCAGCTTTGCCACCGCTATATTCCATTTGGTAACTACTCATGCGAAATCGTAATTTCATCTGGCGGAATAGCGCGACGTATAGTCGCGATAACTTATTGTAAAACTAGCAAGGTTATCGTGGATTATCTGCCCCTCTTTGCCGATCTCAGACAGCGTCCGGTGCTGGTCGTCGGCGGTGGTGAAATCGCTGCCCGTAAAATTGAACTGCTGCGCCGGGCTGGCGCACGCATCCTGGTGGCCGCCCGCGAGCTGGGGCATGAACTGCAGGCGCTGGAGGCAGAGCAGGCCGTTGAGTGGATAGCCCGCAGTTTTGAGCCGTCTCAGCTTGACGGCGTATTTCTGGTGATTGCCGCTACCGATGATAACGCGCTTAATTCGCAGGTATTTGACGCCGCCAATGCGCGGCACAAGCTGGTTAACGTAGTGGATGACCAGCCTAAATGCAGCTTTATCTTCCCTTCTATTGTTGATCGCTCACCGCTGGTCGTTGCGATCTCATCCAGCGGCACCGCGCCGGTGCTGGCGCGGCTGCTGCGGGAAAAAATCGAAGCGCTGCTGCCGGCGAACCTGGGCCAGATGGCCGCACTGGCAGGAGAGTGGCGCGACAAAGTCAAACAGCGCTATCGCAAAATGTCCGATCGCCGCCGTTTCTGGGAGCGCGCCTTTAATGGTCTGTTTGCCAGTCAGATGGCGGCAGGCAATGTCAGCGCAGCGCGCCAGACGCTCGATCGTGAGCTGGAACACATCAGCGATAACCAGGGTGAAATTGCGCTGGTTGGCGCAGGGCCTGGCGACAGCGGCTTGCTGACGCTGCGCGGCCTGCAGGTGATGCAGCTGGCGGATGTGGTGTTGTATGACCATCTGGTCAGCGATGAGGTGCTGGATCTGGTGCGGCGCGATGCCGATCGCATCTGCGTCGGAAAACGCGCCGGTGCCCATTCGGTGCCGCAGGAAGAGACCAACCAGCTGCTGGTATCGCTGGCGCTGCAGGGCAAGCGCGTGGTGCGGCTGAAAGGCGGCGACCCCTTTATCTTTGGCCGCGGCGGTGAAGAGCTGCAGGCGGCGAAAGCGGCAGGCATTCCGTTCCAGGTGGTGCCAGGCATTACCGCTGCCGCAGGCGCGACCGCCTACGCCGGCATCCCGCTGACACACCGCGATCATGCCCAGAGCGTGATGTTTATTACCGGTCACTGCCGCGCCGACGGCGATGGCATCGACTGGCCATCACTGGCGCGTGCGCGCCAGACGCTGGCTATCTATATGGGCACCGTCAAAGCAGCAGAGATTGCCGCCGGACTGATTGACCACGGCCGCGATCCGCTAACGCCCGTGGCGGTAATCGGGCGCGGCACGCGTCAGGATCAGCAGGTGCTGACCGGAACCCTGAATCAACTTGAGGTGCTGGCAGCCGCCGCGCCGACGCCTGCGCTGTTAGTGATTGGCGAAGTGGTGAACTTGCACGGGCAATTAGCCTGGTTTCAACATTCTGCACAGCAGGGGGCTCGCGAGTCCGCCGTTGTCAATTTGGCTTGAGGAAAAACTATGGACCAAAATCGTCTTACTCATCTGCGTCAGCTGGAAGCAGAGAGTATCCATATCATCCGCGAGGTGGCGGCCGAGTTCAGCAATCCGGTGATGATGTACTCCATCGGTAAAGACTCTTCGGTGATGCTCCACCTGGCGCGTAAAGCATTCTTCCCGGGAACGCTGCCGTTTCCTCTGCTGCACGTTGATACCGGCTGGAAATTCCGCGAAATGTATGAGTTCCGCGATCGCACGGTGAAAAACATGGGTGCCGAGCTGCTGGTGCACCGTAATCCGGAAGGCGTGGCGATGGGGATTAACCCGTTTGTCCACGGCAGCGCCAAACACACCGATATTATGAAGACGGAAGGACTGAAGCAGGCGCTGAACAAGTACGGTTTTGATGCCGCCTTTGGTGGCGCGCGTCGTGATGAAGAGAAGTCGCGTGCGAAAGAGCGCATCTACTCTTTCCGCGACCGTTTTCATCGCTGGGATCCTAAAAATCAGCGCCCTGAGCTGTGGCACAACTACAACGGCCAGATCAACAAGGGCGAAAGCATTCGCGTATTCCCGCTCTCTAACTGGACCGAACTCGATATCTGGCAGTATATCTTCCTGGAAAACATCGAAATCGTGCCGCTCTACCTTGCTGCGCTGCGCCCGGTTCTGGAGCGCGACGGCATGCTGATGATGATTGATGACGATCGTATCGATCTGCAGCCAGGCGAAGAGATCATCGAGCGCATGGTGCGTTTCCGTACGCTGGGCTGCTGGCCGCTGACCGGCGCCGTAGAGTCTGAAGCGCAGACGCTGCCGGAGATTATCGAAGAGATGCTGGTCTCCACCACCAGCGAACGACAGGGACGTATGATTGACCGCGACCAGGCGGGATCGATGGAACTGAAAAAACGCCAGGGTTATTTCTAAGGAGACGCAGATGAATACCGTTATTGCACAACAGATTGCCGAGCAGGGTGGCGTAGAAGCCTGGCTGACGGCGCAACAACATAAGAGCCTGCTGCGTTTCCTGACCTGCGGCAGCGTTGATGACGGCAAGAGCACCCTGATTGGTCGCCTGCTGCACGACACGCGACAGATTTATGAAGATCAGCTCTCTTCCCTGCATAACGACAGCAAACGGCACGGTACCCAGGGTGAAAAACTCGATCTGGCGCTGCTGGTCGATGGCCTGCAGGCGGAACGCGAGCAGGGCATTACTATCGATGTCGCTTATCGCTACTTCTCGACGGAAAAACGCAAATTTATTATTGCGGATACCCCGGGGCATGAGCAGTACACCCGTAATATGGCCACCGGCGCCTCAACCTGCGATCTGGCTATTCTGCTGATCGACGCGCGCAAAGGCGTGCTGGATCAGACCCGGCGCCACAGCTTTATCTCTACGCTGCTGGGCATCAAACATCTGGTGGTGGCGATCAACAAAATGGATCTGGTGGAGTATCGCCAGGAGACATTTGAGCAGATCAAACAGGATTATCTCGACTTCGCGGCTCAGCTGCCGGGCGATCTGGATATTCGCTTTGTGCCGATGTCCGCGCTGGAAGGGGACAATGTCGCCACCCCGAGTACCACCATGCCGTGGTACAGCGGTCCGACGCTGCTGGACGTGCTGGAAACGGTTGAACTGAAGCGCGTGGTCGATCACCAGCCAATGCGTTTCCCGGTACAGTACGTTAATCGCCCTAATCTCGACTTCCGCGGCTACGCCGGGACGCTGGCGTCCGGTACCGTGCGACCGGGACAGCGGGTAAAAGTACTGCCTTCTGGCGTGGAGTCCACTATCGCCCGCATCGTGACCTTTGACGGCGATCTGCCGGAAGCGGCAGCGGGGGAGGCGATTACCCTGGTGCTGAACGATGAGATCGATATCAGCCGGGGCGACCTGCTGGTTGCTGCCGATGCCGATCTGCAGGCGGTACAGTCCGCTACGGTTGACGTGGTCTGGATGGCGGAGCAGCCGCTGCAGCCAGGGCAGAGCTATGAAATTAAAATTGCCGGTAAAAAAGCGCGTGGGCGGGTGGAAAAAATTCTGCATCAGGTGGAGATCAACACCCTGGCAACGCACACCGTTGACAGCCTGCCGCTGAACGGTATCGGGCTGGTGGAGATCACTTTTGATGAGCCGATGGTGCTGGATCCTTATCAGCAAAACCCGGTGACCGGCGGCATGATCTTTATCGACCGCCTGAGCAACGTCACCGTAGGCGCTGGTATGATCAATCAGCCGCAGAGCGCTGCACCTGCTACAGCGGGTACCTATAGCGCCTTTGAACTGGAGCTGAATGCGCTGGTACGTCGCCACTTCCCGCACTGGAACGCACGCGATCTGCTGGGCGGTGCGTAATGGCGCAGCATGATGAAAACGTGGTGTGGCACGACCATCCGGTCACCCGGACGGCGCGTGAGCAGCAGCATGGTCATCAGGGTGTCGTACTGTGGTTTACCGGGCTGTCCGGCTCGGGTAAATCCACCGTAGCGGGTGCGCTGGAGCAGGCGCTGCATCAGCTTGGCGTCAGCACTTATCTGCTGGACGGTGACAACGTGCGACACGGCCTGTGCCGCGACCTGGGTTTCAGTGATGACGATCGCCGGGAGAATATCCGGCGCGTAGGTGAGGTTGCCAGGCTGATGGTCGATGCCGGGCTGGTGGTACTGACCGCGTTCATCTCGCCGCACCGCGCTGAACGGCAGATGGTGCGCGATCTGCTGGGCGAGGGCGAGTTTATTGAGGTCTTTGTCGATACGCCGCTGGCGGTATGCGAAGCGCGCGATCCGAAAGGATTGTATAAAAAAGCGCGCGCCGGCGAACTGCGCAATTTCACCGGTATCGACAGCGCCTATGAGGCGCCAGAGGCCGCTGATATCACGCTGGATGGCGAACAATTGGTTACAAAACTCGCGGCCCAATTGTTAGACCTGCTGCGCCGCCGCGATATCATCAGATCCTGAACCGACGCGGCAAATGCCTTCACCGGGTTTGCCGCATTTTAGCGTCAACAGGATCTCTATGCAGAACGTCACTCCCATGCTCGCACGCAAAGACGACAGCTTGCCTGAAGAGCCGCGCTCTTCGTTACCCGGCGGCGTCATTGGCTTTTTCGCCTACTGGTGTGCGCTGGCAATCCCCTTTCTGCTCTACGGCTCTAATACGCTGTTCTTTTTTCTCTATACCTGGCCTTTTTTCCTCGCGCTGCTGCCGGTATCGGTGCTGGCCGGCATTGTGCTGAGCCTGATGATGCGCGGGCACCTGTTCTGGTGCGCCGTTGCGACTGGCCTGCTGGTCATCTGCCTGTTCTGGCTGCTGTTCTCTTATCTGTCCGGCTGGTAAGCGCAGAGATGTGCAAACGCATCGGCTGGTTACAAAAGTTTGCCTGCTGTTTTCCGCGTCCGCCTGCTATAAATGATCCGGATAAATCTGCTTACGCGCCATTTTCGCTGCCGCAGTGGAGTCCGGACTCAAGTTATGGGATGATTGGGCCGTTTTTCAGGGGGCGGGGATGGGAAAACTGACGTTACTGCTGCTCGCGCTACTGGGATGGTTGCAATATTCCCTGTGGCTGGGCAAGAACGGTATCCATGATTACACACGCGTCAGCGAAGACGTGGTGTCACAACAGGCGAATAACGCCAAACTCAAAGCGCGAAACGATCAGCTGTTTGCCGAAATTGACGATCTCAATGGCGGTTCAGAAGCGATTGAAGAACGCGCACGCAGCGAGCTGGGTATGATTAAACCCGGCGAGACTTTCTATCGCCTGGTGGCAGACCAGAACAAACGTAATGCGCAGCAATCTGCGCAAAATCAGCAACGATAACAACATGACTCACCACTCTCACGCTGCGGATGTGATTGCCGTCGTGCCGGCTGCCGGTGTCGGCAGCCGCATGCAGGCGGCGTTTCCCAAGCAATATCTCACTATTGGTACCATGACGCTGCTTGAACACAGCGTGGCGCGCCTGCTGGCTAACGCCGCGGTGCAGCAGGTTATTGTCGCCGTCAGTGCTGACGACGGCTGGTTTGATTCGCTGCCGCTGGCGCACGATCCGCGCGTGGTGCGGGTTACCGGCGGCGCAACGCGCGCCGAGTCGGTGCTGGCAGGCCTGCAGCACATCAAAGAGAGCGCGTGGGTACTGGTGCACGACGCCGCGCGCCCGTGCCTCCATGCTGACGACCTGGCACGGCTGCTGGCCGCGCGGGATCACACTCAAACCGGCGCCATTCTGGCCGCACCGGTACGCGATACCATGAAGCGCGCTGAGCCGGGCCAAACCGCGGTGGCGCATACCGTTGAACGTGACGATCTCTGGCATGCGCTGACGCCACAGTTTTTCCCGCATACGCTGCTGACTGCCTGTCTGAGCCGGGCGCTCAGCGAAGGTGCCACCATTACTGATGAGGCGTCAGCGCTGGAGTATTGCGGCTATCATCCGCAGCTGATTAGCGGGCGCAGCGACAACATCAAGGTCACGCGACCGGAAGATCTGGCGCTGGCGGCCTTTTACCTTACTCAGATTCAACGACAGGAGAACGCATGATGCGTATCGGTCACGGCTTCGACGTTCACGCTTTTGGCGGTGAAGGTCCCCTGGTGATTGGCGGGGTGCGTATCCCGTTTGAGCACGGTTTTATCGCCCACTCCGACGGTGACGTTGCGCTGCATGCGCTGACCGATGCCCTGCTGGGCGCGGTAGCGATGGGCGATATTGGCAAGCTCTTTCCGGATACCGATCCGGCGTTTAAAGGGGCGGACAGCCGCGGGCTGCTGCGTGAGGCGTGGCGCCGTATTCAGGCAAAAGGCTACGTCATTGGCAACGTTGACGTCACGATTATCGCGCAGGCGCCTAAAATGCTGCCGCACGTGCCGCAGATGCGCGTCAATATCGCCGAAGATCTGGGCTGCCACATGGATGCGGTTAACGTGAAAGCCACCACCACCGAAAAGCTGGGCTTTACCGGACGCGGTGAGGGTATCGCCTGCGAGGCAGTGGCACTGCTGGTAAAGGCTGACGCATGAGTGAGCTGCACTTTCTGCACGGCGTGCCCGCTGCCACTGGCATCATTAAAGCGCGTCCGGATGATTTTGTGGTGATCGAAGATCTCGGTTATCCCTATGACGGTGACGGCGAGCAGCTGCTGGTGCGCATCCGTAAAACCGGCTGCAACACGCGGTTTGTTGCTGAAGCCCTGGCAAAGTATCTGGGGGTGCCGGCGCGCGACCTGAGCTATGCCGGCATGAAAGACCGCCACGCCGTGACTGAACAGACGCTCTGTTTTCGCCTGCCGGGTAATGCAATGCCGGTCATGAGCGGCTTTCACCTTGAAGGGGTTGAGATCCTGCAGGTGATCCGGCACAGGCGTAAGCTGCGGACCGGCGCGCTGGCAGGAAATGCCTTTCGTCTGGTGATCCGTGACGTGTCTGACCGTGCAGACGTTGACGCACGCCTGCAGCAGATCCAGACGCAGGGCGTGCCCAACTATTTTGGCGAGCAGCGCTTTGGCCGCGGCGGTAATAATCTTCAGCAAGCGCAGCGCTGGGCAGAAGAGCAGTTTCATCCGCGCGATCGCAACATGAAAAGTCTGCTGCTGTCAGCCGCGCGCAGCTACCTGTTTAATCAGGTAACCAGCGCGCGTCTGCAGCGCGACGGTTCGCTGCAGCAGGTGCAGGCAGGCGATGCATTGCAGCTTGCCGGACGCGGCAGCTGGTTTGTGGCTGCCGCCGATGAGCTGCCGGTGCTGCAGCAGCGCGTGGCCGCGCATGAGCTGCGCATCACGGCACCGCTGGCGGGACGGGGTGAAGCGGGCACACAGGGTGAAGTCGCCTCATTTGAGCAGCAGCAGCTGGCGCAATCGCCAGCCCTGCTGACGCTGCTGACGCGTGAAAGGGTTGATGCCTCCCGCCGCGCCATGCTGGTAGTGCCAGACAATCTGCAGTGGCAGTGGCAGGATGACGCCACGCTGGCGCTGCAGTTCTGGCTGCCCGCCGGCAGCTTCGCTACCAGCCTGGTGCGCGAGCTGCTGAGCAACGGCGCTGCGGCACCGCTCGGCGACGAGTAGTGCTGGTTCCCTTGCGCTGACCTCCGGCGCATTATTCCACCCGGCCGCTGGCCGGGTTCTCACCACTGCACTGACAAACCCTCTCTGTATCGCGATTTACGTCTACCACTTCCTGCGCCTCATCGCTAGAATGCACCTATCCCTGTCTCACCGGCCACTGGCGTAGTTGCGCCCGATTTTTCGCACAGCCGGCACAGGCTGGCGGGGACCGGTTAATGAACAAAGGTCAGAAACAGATGCGGATATTGCTCAGTAACGATGATGGAATCCATGCGCCTGGCATTCAGACGCTGGCGCATGCGCTGCGGGAATTTGCTGAGGTCCAGGTGGTGGCACCTGACCGCAACCGCAGCGGCGCCTCTAATTCACTGACGCTGGAAACGCCGCTGCGTACCTTTACGCATGCCAGCGGCGATATCGCTGTACAGATGGGCACGCCCACCGACTGCGTCTTTCTTGGCGTGAATAAGCTGATGCAGCCGCGTCCCGATATTGTGGTTTCAGGCATCAATGCCGGCCCCAATCTGGGCGATGATGTCATCTATTCCGGTACCGTCGCGGCTGCGATGGAGGGCCGGCATCTCGGCCTGCCGGCGCTGGCGGTGTCGCTGAATGGCCATACGCATTATGACACTGCTGCAGCCGTAACCTGTGTGCTGCTGCGCGCGCTCTCCCGGGCACCGCTGCGCACCGGACGCATCCTCAATATTAATGTGCCCGATTTACCGCTGGCGCAGATTAAAGGCTTTCGCGTTACGCGCTGTGGCAGCCGCCACCCGGCGGATCAGGTGATTTGCACTGAAGATCCACGCGGCCAGCCGCTCTACTGGATCGGTCCACTTGGTAAACAGCTTGATGCCGGACCTGACACCGATTTTGCAGCCGTTGACGCCGGCTATGTTTCGCTGACGGCGCTGCATGTCGATCTCACCGCCCACCCCGCGCAGAGCGTTCTGCAGGACTGGCTGCTGCAGGCAGAGGTCTCACTGGCATGATAAACCGGCGCATCGACACGCTGTTAGCCCAGCTGCGGGCGCAGGGCATTACTGATGAGCGTCTGCTGCAGGCGATTGCCGATGTACCGCGGGAGCGCTTTGTAGATGAAGCCTTTGAGCACAAGGCGTGGGACAACACGGCACTCCCCATCGGCAGCGGACAGACCATTTCTCAGCCCTATATGGTGGCGCGTATGACCGCGCTGCTGGAGCTGGACCCGCACTCACGCGTACTGGAAATTGGTACCGGCTCCGGCTATCAGACCGCGATTCTTGCGCACCTGGTCGATCACGTTTGCTCCGTTGAGCGCATCAAAGGGCTGCAGTGGCAGGCTAAGCGCCGTCTGAAACAGCTCGACCTGCACAACATCTCTACCCGGCACGGCGACGGCTGGCTCGGCTGGCCCGCGCGCGGGCCGTTTGATGCCATCATTGTTACCGCGGCACCGCCTGAAATTCCGACTGCGCTGATAGCACAACTCGGGGAAGGCGGCAGAATGGTGCTGCCGGTGGGGGAGGACCATCAGGTGCTTAAGCGTCTGCGCCGCCGTAAAGGCGAGCTGACCGAAGAGATTATCGAGCCGGTACGCTTTGTTCCGCTGGTGCAGGGCGACCTGGCGTAAGGGCGATCTTACGTATTTCTTCACAATCCCGGCGTGGCATGGCGCAGGTGATATTGTTACTATCCTCTTTTTCGATACCGATGCGCGTTTGAAACCATACGCGTAGAGAATTATGCGGTTCAGGCCGCAAGAGAGTTCTGACCAGTATTGCCATCACGGGGGAGCAATGAGCACAGGAAGCACCGCATTTCAATTACGCCGTCTGGCGGCAGTCTCACTGGTAGGTTTCTGGCTGGCTGGCTGTAGCTCTGGCGATAACACGCAGGCGCCTATCAGTCAGGTCGGCAGCAGCAACGGCGGCGGTATGCTGACACCTCAGGGCGGCGGCATGGCCGCTCCACAAGGAGGGGGGATGGTCGCCGGGCAGAGTTCCCCGGTACCCGCTATGCCACAAGGTGGAATGTTAAGCAATAATGCACCTTCTGCCGCGCCTGCGGGCGGAATGATTAGTACCAGTAATAATGTAGCGACTGAAAACGGACGAATTGTTTACAACCGAAATTACGGGAATATTCCGAAAGGCAGTTACGGCGGTGAAACCTATACCGTTAAGCGTGGCGACACGCTGTTTTATATCGCCTGGATTACCGGCAACGATTTCCGCGATCTGGCTCAGCGCAACAATATTCCCGCGCCGTACGGCCTGAGCGCCGGCCAAACCCTCCAGGTTGGCAACGGTAACGGTCAGACAATTACCGGTGGAAATGCGATTACAGCGGCCGATGCCAGCCAGAGCGGCACCCCTGGAACCAATACTCAAACGCAAATTAAATCCCCGGCTGTTGCACAGCAACCTGTTATTACGTATTCTGATGATTCAGGTTCGACAGGTGGGAAAATGCTACCGTCGAAAGGAGCAACTAATGTGGCAACGACCACAGCTCCGGTTACCGCACCGCCTACAGTCAGCAGCACTACAAATAGCTCAACCCCGGTGGGGAGCTGGCGCTGGCCGACTGATGGCAAGATCATCGATAACTTCTCTGCTGCGGAAGGCGGAAACAAAGGTATCGATATCGCCGGGTCTCGCGGACAATCTGTTGTCGCTACCGCATCGGGAAGGGTGGTGTACGCAGGTAACGCGTTGCGCGGGTACGGTAATTTGATCATCGTTAAGCATAATGATGATTATCTGAGCGCCTACGCCCACAACGATACAATGCTGGTCCGGGAACAACAGGAAGTTAAGGCGGGGCAAAAGATAGCTACCATGGGTAGCACCGGTACCAGTTCAGTTAGATTGCATTTTGAAATTCGTTACAAGGGGAAATCCGTAAATCCGTTGCGTTATTTACCGCAGCGATAATCCGGCAGAACCTTTGGTGTTCTGCCCTTGGATCACGGGTAGGAGCCGCTTATGAACCAGAATACGCTGAAAGTTAATGAGTTACATGAAGATGCGGAATTCGAGGAGAACGGAGCTGAAGTTTTCGATGAGAAAGCTCTTGTTGAGAACGAACCTGGTGATAGCGAAGTAGCAGAAGAAGAGCTGTTGTCACAGGGTGCGACGCAACGAGTACTGGATGCGACGCAGCTCTACCTCGGAGAGATCGGTTATTCTCCGTTGCTGACAGCAGAAGAAGAAGTCTTCTTTGCGCGTCGTGCTTTACGAGGCGATATTCCTTCTCGCCGCCGCATGATTGAAAGTAACTTACGCCTGGTAGTGAAGATTGCCCGTCGTTACAGCAATCGTGGTCTGGCCCTGCTGGACCTGATTGAAGAGGGTAACCTTGGCCTGATTCGTGCCGTAGAAAAATTTGACCCGGAGCGCGGGTTCCGTTTTTCAACGTACGCTACCTGGTGGATTCGCCAGACTATTGAACGGGCTATCATGAACCAAACCCGTACAATTCGCCTGCCGATTCATATTGTTAAAGAGCTGAACGTTTATCTGCGTACCGCGCGTGAACTTTCACACAAGCTCGATCATGAGCCGAGTGCGGAAGAGATTGCCGAGCAGCTGGATAAGCCAGTTGATGACGTAAGCCGTATGCTGCGTCTCAATGAACGTATTACCTCGGTTGACACCCCGCTGGGTGGTGATTCCGAAAAAGCGCTGCTGGACATCCTGGCCGATGAAAAAGACAACGGTCCGGAAGACACCACGCAGGACGATGACATGAAACAGAGCATCGTTAAGTGGCTGTTTGAACTCAATGCCAAGCAGCGTGAAGTACTGGCGCGTCGTTTCGGCCTGTTAGGCTATGAAGCGGCAACCCTGGAAGATGTGGGTCGTGAAATCGGGTTAACCCGTGAACGCGTTCGTCAGATTCAGGTTGAAGGGCTGCGTCGCCTGCGGGAAATCCTGCAGACACAGGGCCTCAATATCGAAGCACTGTTTCGCGAATAAGCCATAATCAGCAGCAAAAACGGTGACCTGTCAGGTCACCGTTTTTTTTTGCCCGTGTATCAGACCAGGCTTTTCAGCCGGTAGATCCACTCCAGCGCCTGTTTTGGCGTCAGGCTGTCAGGATCCAGCGCTTCCAGCGCGTCTGTTGCGGGTGAGGTTTCTGCCACCAGCAGTGGCAGCTGCGCTCCTCCGGTTGACGAAGCGCTCTGACTCATGGAGATCGTCTCCAGCTCTTTCAGCTTCTGCCGCGCGCGTTTGATCACTTCTTTAGGCACGCCTGCCAGCGCCGCTACCGCCAGGCCATAGCTCTTGCTGGCGGCACCCTCCTGCACGCTGTGCATAAACGCGATAGTATCGCCATGTTCAACCGCATCCAGATGAACATTCACGACGCCCTCCATTTTTTCCGGCAGCGTGGTCAGCTCGAAATAATGGGTGGCAAACAGCGTCATCGCTTTAATCCGGCTGGCAAGATTTTCGGCGCACGCCCAGGCAAGGGACAGACCATCATAGGTTGAGGTCCCGCGGCCTATTTCATCCATCAGTACCAGACTATTTTCCGTAGCGTTATGCAGAATGTTTGCGGTTTCTGTCATCTCAACCATAAACGTGGAGCGGCCGGAGGCGAGGTCGTCTGCTGCGCCGACGCGGGTAAAGATACGATCCACCGGGCCGATCACCACCTCTTCAGCCGGCACAAAACTGCCGATCCACGCCATCAGCGCTATCAGCGCGGTCTGGCGCATATAGGTGCTTTTACCGCCCATATTGGGTCCGGTGATAATCAGCATGCGCCGCTGCATCGACAGCGAGAGTGGGTTGGCAATAAAGGGCTCTTTCAGCACCTGTTCAACCACCGGATGCCGGCCTGCGGTAATGCGGATCCCCGCTTTCTCCTGCAGCACCGGCCGGCAGTAGTTCAGCGTCCAGGCGCGCTCTGCCAGGCTGGCGAGTACATCCAGCTCGGCCAGCGCGGCCGCGCTCAGCTGCAGCGCTTCCAGATGCGGCAGCAGGCGATCGAACAGCTCTTCATAGAGGCCTTTTTCCAGCGCCAGCGCCTTGCCTTTGGAGGTCAGAACTTTATCTTCATACTCTTTCAGCTCAGGGATGATGTAGCGCTCAGCGTTTTTCAGCGTCTGGCGGCGAACATAGTGGATGGGCACCAGGTGACTCTGCCCACGGCTGACCTGAATATAGTAACCGTGCACCGCATTGAAGCCGACTTTTAGCGTATCCAGCCCCAGTTTTTCCCGCTCGCGGATCTCCAGCCGGTCGAGATAGTCACTGGCACCATCGGCCAGCGCCCGCCACTCATCGAGTTCAGCGTTATAGCCCGGCGCAATGACGCCGCCGTCACGGACCAGTACCGGCGGTGATTCAATGATCGCCTGCTCCAGCAGCGTGCGCAGCTCAGCAAATTCGCCCATCTGCGTGCGCAGAGTGACCAGCTGCCCGGCCTCAGCGCCGGTCAGCAGCTGATTGATTTCCGGCAGCTGCTGAAACGCATGCCGCATGCGCGCCAGATCGCGCGGGCGGGCAGTGCGCAGCGCCAGACGTGCCAGTATGCGCTCCAGATCGCCGACCTGGCGCAGTACCGGCTGCAGCGCGTCGCTCAGCGACTGCAGTTCTGCAATGGCATCCTGACGTCGGGTGATCACCGCAATATCGCGCAGCGGCATGTGCAGCCAGCGCTTCAGCATGCGGCTGCCCATGGGCGTGACGGTTTTGTCCAGTACTGCCGCCAGCGTGTTATCGATTCCGCCGGCCAGGTTTTGCGTGATTTCAAGGTTCCGGCGCGTGGCTGCGTCCATGATTACGCTGTCCTGCTGGCGCTCCATACTCAGAGAACGGATGTGCGGCAGGGTGGTGCGCTGGGTATCTTTAGCGTACTGCAGCAGACAGCCTGCTGCCCGCAGCCCCAGATGCGCCTGCTCCACGCCAAACCCGCTGAGGTCGCGCGTGCCAAACTGCAGATTCAGCTGCTGGCGCGCGGTATCGATTTCAAACTCCCACAGCGGGCGCCGCCGCAGCCCGCGGCGCTGATCGATCAGTGACATTGCCTGCAGGTCTTCAGGGTAGAGCAGCTCAGCGGGATTGGTGCGCTGCAGCTCAGCGGCCATGGTTTCAGCATCGCCCGGTTCGCTCAGGCGGAAACGCCCGGAGCTGATATCCAGCGTGGCGTAACCAAAGCCGCGCTGGCTCTGGAAGATAGCAGCCAGCAGGTTATCCTGGCGCTCCTGCAGCAACGCCTCATCGCTGATAGTGCCGGGAGTAACAATCCGCACCACCTTGCGCTCAACCGGCCCTTTGCTCAGCGCCGGATCGCCGATCTGTTCGCAAATCGCCACCGACTCGCCCAGCTGCACCAGCTTTGCCAGATAGCCCTCTACGGCGTGATAGGGCACACCCGCCATTGGAATCGGCTCGCCAGCGGAGGCGCCACGTTTGGTCAGGGAGATTTCCAGCAGCTGCGAGGCGCGTTTTGCGTCATCAAAGAACAGCTCGTAGAAATCGCCCATACGGTAAAAAAGCAGGATGTCAGGGTGATCGGCTTTCAGGCGCAGATACTGCTGCATCATTGGCGTGTGAGCGCTGATATTCTCTAATGTACTCATAGTATTAGGGTTTCCATGTTTAAACATAAGCAGCGCGATACATGATGTTGATTGTCATTTATCTGCCTTTCAGCGCTGTATTACGGCGTAAAACCCGTTTAAGGCTCAACTTGTTGCCCGATGATAGCTGAAGGGCGGCCATTAACCTGAATGTGTTCACGACTGTGTGCTGATTATGATAACGAAGTCTGTATAGCAGGAAAACCGGCGCGCAGGGCTGTTTCTTCGGGGGCGCTTCAGAATTGCACACTACGCCGGCCCTGTTTCTGCACTGAGCACGTAAAATGTCATCGTCAACATTTCATTAAAGCTGCTACCATCGCGTTACTCTTGCTGATACTGCCGATAGCGAATGTTATGACCCGAAAAAGCACCAAAGCGGCCACCATTAAAGATATTGCGCAGATTGCAGGCGTAACCAATATCACCGTTTCGCGCGTGTTTACTGCGCCTGATAAGGTCAAACCCGAAACGCGCGAGCGGATCCTTGCCGCCGCGCGCAAGCTTAACTATGTTCCCAACGCCTTTGCCCGCACTATCAAGGCCAGCCAGAGCCGTATTATTGGCGTGGTCACTGACGACACCTTCAATATTGTCTATTCCCACATCATTAAAGAGGTGTGCCGTCTGTCGGATGCTAAAGGCTATTCGGTCATGTTCTTTACCACGAACGGTAACCGGCAGATTGAGGCGCGCGCGCTGCAGACGCTGGTCAGTTACAAAGCGGCAGGGATTATTCTGTCGGTGGTAGAGGATTCTGACCGCTACGACAAAAGCCATATTGACGTGGTGCGTCACTCTTCGAGCCAGCTTATCCAGCTGGATCGTCAGTTTGATACTTCGCTGCCGGCAGTTTATATCAACAACAGTCGCGCCGGTGAACTGGTCGCAGACGCGATAATGAAAAAAGAATATCGTAATGTGCTGGTGATCGGCGGCAGTGAACATTCCCATATCACACAGCAGCGTATTGCCGGTATCCGTAGCGGCATTAATGCGCATGTTAATCTGCACGCGCTTTATACCGACTACCGTTACGAACACGCTAAGGCGATGATCCAGTCATGGTTCTCTACCACTACTGAACGCTACGATGCCATCGTGGGATTAAATGGCATGATCACGCTGGCGGCGATCGCTCTGGCCAATAAGTGGGGGATGCATGACACCCGCTTCATCTCTGTCGATGAAGTCCCCTGTGCCGACGATTTTAATCAGGTTATTCCTTATGTCGCCCATGATACCGGGCAGTGGGCGCGGGTAGTGTCAGAAAATATCATCTCTGCCATTGAGGGCCGCCCCTATGAAACCCGCGTGATGATCAATGGCTTCCTGAAAAACCTTTAGTTTCAGATGCCTGGTGGTTTTTTCTGTAACAGCACTGAAAGCGATGTTAAGAAGATGTGACATGCCGCAAGAATCTCAAACTTGCTCGTCAGCGGATGTTGACGTTGTCATTCTTGGTGTTTAAATTTTGATCTCACTTCTGGCGGAATGAATTTATTCATCCTCACAGGGCGTATTCCTGGCAGATAAGACGTTTTTGCTCCTATGTTAACGTCAACATTTCAGGTGTGGTTGCGCAGTGTTTCGTGTACCGGCTTTATTTCGTAACGACGACAAGCAGTTAACTGAAAAGACCCGGAGAAAACTATGAAAGGCAAACTGAATACCCTGCTGGCGCTCTGTGTAACAACCCCTTTAATGCTGGCATCTGCGTTAGCAATAGCGAAACCGCTGACCATCGGCATGTCCTTCCAGGAAATGAATAATCCCTATTTTGTCACGATGCAGGAAGCGCTCAAGGACGCCGCCGGCAGCATGGGGGCCACGGTTATTGAGGCAGATGCCCGTCATGATGTTTCAAAGCAGATCAACGACATTGAAGACATGCTGCAGAAAAAAGTCGACATTCTGCTGATTAATCCGGCAGATACCAATGGTGTTGAAAACGCAGTTAATGAGGCGAAAAAAGCGGGAGTGGTGGTGGTAGCGATTGACGCTCAGGCCAAAGGCCCTATCGATTCCTTTGTCGGCTCTAAAAATTATGATGCCGGCCTGCAGGCCGGAGAGTTTCTGGCCAAAGCGCTGGGCGGTAAAGGTAAAGTCGCCATTCTTGATGGTATTCCGGTAGTGCCGATTATTGAACGCGTCAAAGGGTTTGAAGATGCGATGAAGAAGTATCCCGGCATCAAAATCGTTAACCGTCAGAACGGCAAGCAGGAGCGCGATACCGCACTGAGCGTTACCGAGAATATGCTGCAGGCGGCACCGGATCTGGCAGGCATATTTAGCGTCAATGATACCGGTGCGCTTGGGGCCCTGGCGGCGATTCAGGCTAATGGCGCAGATGTGAAACTGGTCAGCGTCGATGGTCAGCCGGAAGCGGTTAAAGAGATTGAAAAAGCGGGCTCGCCGTTTATTGCCACCTCTGCGCAGTTCCCACGCGACATGGTACGGCTTGGGCTGGGTGTAGCGATGGCGAAGCACTGGGGAAGTCAGGTGCCGGCTGCGGTACCGCTTGATGTAAAACTGATCACGAAAGAGAACGCCAGCGGCTTTAGCTGGTAATCACTCCGGGGAGGCGCTGTCATGCCGTTACTGCAACTCAACGGAATCAGTAAATCATTTCCAGGCGTACGCGCGTTAAATAACATTAATCTGACGCTGCAAGCCGGTGAAATTCATGCGCTGCTCGGTGAAAACGGAGCGGGTAAATCCACGCTGATGAAGATTCTGAGCGGAATTTATCAGCCTGACAGCGGCGAGATCTGTATCAACGATCGGCCACAGCAGTTCGCTGGCTATCGTCAGGCGATAACAGCCGGCGTGGGGATTGTCTTTCAGGAGTTCTCGCTGATACCCGGCCTTAATGCAGTAGAGAATATCTTTCTGAATCGCGAACAGCGTACCCGCTGGGGATGGCTGGATCGCAAGACGATGCGTGATCGTACGCTGGCGCTGCTGGCGCGACTGGGGGTTGAGCTCGATCCGGACATTGCAGTGACGCATCTCAGCGTGGCGCAGCAGCAATTTGTTGAGATTGCCAAAGCGCTGGCGCTGGATGCACGGATCCTGATCCTGGATGAACCTACGGCGACGCTGACGCCGGGTGAAGCTGAGCATCTGTTCCGGGTGATGCGCGACCTGCGGCAGCAGGGGGTGGGCATGCTGTTCATCTCGCATCATCTGGAGGAGATCTTTGCCGTGTGCGACACCATTACGGTACTGCGTGACGGAGGCTATGTTGGCACCATCCCGGTGAGCGAATGCAGCAGCGAGCAGCTGGTAAAAATGATGGTGGGCCGTCAGGTAGCACAGCATTTTCCCGACAAGCTGCCGCTACCGGCGGCAACGCTACCGCTGCTCGAGGTTAACCTGCAGCGTCAGCGTCAGGGGCCGGCAGACGCCTTTCAGCTCTGGCCTGGGGAGATTCTCGGCTTTGCCGGGCTGGTGGGGTCGGGTCGCACTGAAACCGCCTGCGCGATGCTGGGAGCGCAGGCGTGCTGGCAAAAGCAGGTGCGGCTGAATGGCGAGCCGCTGCGGCTGCGCAGTCCGGCCGATGCTTTAGAGCAGGGGATTGGGCTGCTGCCGGAAAACCGGAAAACCGAAGGGCTGGTACTGCCGTTTAGCGTCGCGCATAACATTACCCTGAACCGGCAGATCACCCACGGCGGATTTCTGCACCATGTGCGCGAGCGTGAAGTGGTCAGCGATCTTATCCGCAGGGTTGGCGTGAAGACGCCGTCAGCGGAGCAGGAGGTCAATACGCTTAGCGGCGGCAATCAGCAAAAGGTGGTCATTGCGCGCTGGCTGAACAATGACTGTAAGGTGCTGATTTTTGACGAGCCCACACGCGGTATCGATGTGGGCGCAAAAATGGAAATTTATCAGCTGATGCAGCAGCTGACGCGTAAAGGCATCGCCATCATCGTCATCTCTTCTGAGCTGCCGGAGATTATTGGCCTCTGTCACCGGGTGCTGGTGTTTCGCAACGGACACATCGCGCAGGAGCTTCACGATACCGCAATCAACGCTGAGACCATCATGCTACACGCTACGGGGAACGCATCATGAGTATTCTGTCTAATTCCATGCTGTCACAAACGTCGCGCAGGCGCGGCCGGCTTGACCGATGCCTGCATCATCCCGCCTTTCTGCCGTTTGTGGGTTTTGTGCTGCTGTTTATTGTGATGATTTTTCTTAACGACAGCTTTCTGACGGCGAACAACCTCAGTAACGTGGCGCGTCAGGTTTCTATCAACGCCATTATTGCTGTGGGAATGACCTGTGCCATTTTAACCGGCGGGATTGATCTGTCGGTAGGATCGGTAATGGCGCTTTCCGGTACCGTTGCTGCCGGTCTGATGGTGGCGGGTATTCCGATGCCGCTGGCGGTGCTGGCCGGATTACTGATCGGTATGGGCTTTGGCGCTTTAAATGGCGGCTGTATCGCCTGGCTGCGTATGCCGCCCATTATCGTTACGCTCGCCAGTATGGGGATCGCACGGGGACTGGCGCTGATGTATACCGGGGGGTATCCCATCTCCGGCCTGCCGGAAAGCTTCATGATGTTTGGCCGTGTCAGCCTGCTGGGTATTCAGGTGCCTATTTTAATCATGCTGGTGGTCTATTTACTGGCGTGGATCTTACTGCACCAGAAACCCTTTGGTCGCCACGTCTACGCCCTCGGTGGCAATGAAGAGGCTGCGCGCCTGAGTGGTATCCGCGTCTCCCGCACCAAGCTCTGGGTCTATATCATCAGCGGCCTCACGGCGGCCGTGGCCGGCATTGTGCTCAGTTCGCGTCTGATGAGCGGGCAGCCAAACGCCGGTAATGGTTTTGAGCTGGATGCGATCGCTGCTGTGGTGCTGGGTGGGGCGGCAATAGCCGGCGGAAAAGGCGCCATTCTTGGCACATTAGTGGGCGCGATGATGCTCGGCATTCTCAACAATGGTCTGAATCTGATGGGCGTTTCACCTTATGTGCAGATTGTGATTAAAGGCGGGATCATTCTGGGCGCAATCTGGCTGAGTTCCGTTAAGCGTAAAGCACACCGTTAAGATGACCTGCGGGTCATCTCTATATCATTCAATGTTGACGTTAACATTTATCGAAAAGGATATGCTATGAATATTCTGCCGCAACAGATCAAAAGCCTGGTGAACTACGGCCCGCGCGATTATCGCCTGGAAACGTTACCGCTTCCTGAGCCGAAAGCACGTGAGCTGCTGGTAAAAGTCGGAGCGTGTGGTATCTGCGCCTCTGACGTCCACTGCTGGCACGGGGCACCCATGTACTGGGGAGACGGCAATCCGGAAAAAGCCTGGGTTAAAACGCCCGTGGTGGTAGGGCACGAGTTTTATGGCACGGTAGTGGGGTATGGCGAAGGCGCGCTGGAACATTTTGGCGTGTCGCCCGGTGACCGCGTCATCGCTGAGCAGATCATTCCCTGTACTCAGTGCCGCTTCTGCAAAGATGGCAAATACTGGATGTGCGAAAAGCATGATATCTACGGCTTTCAGACGCAGGACTCTGATGGCGGCATGACCGAATATATGCTGTTTAAAGCCAACAGCCGGGTACATAAAATCCCTGATACGCTGACGCACGAAGAGTGTGCGCTGATTGAGCCATTCGCCTGTGCCGTTCACGCGGTGAATCGCGCGGCGATTGAATTCAATGATGTGGTGGTGCTGGCGGGTGCCGGCCCGCTTGGTACCGGCATGATTCAGGCTATCCGACTGAAAAATCCCAAACTGTTTATTGTGCTGGATACCATTCCGGAACGTCTGGCGCTGGCGAAAAAGCTGGGGGCCGATCTGGTTTTCAACCCGCTGGAGCAGGATGTGGATGCGGAGGTGCGCAAACTCACTGACGGCTACGGCTGTGATATCTATATAGAGGCGACCGGCAACCCGCTGGCGGTTAATCAGGGACTGCAGATGATCCGGCGCATGGGCCGCTATGTCGAGTTCAGCGTCTTTGGCAAGCCTGCCACGGTGGACTGGTCAATTATCGGCGACCGCAAAGAGCTGGATGTGCGCGGCTCGCACCTTGGCCCGCACTGTTATGAAACAGTCATCAGCTTTTTTGAGAAAAAATGGTTCACCGCAGAAGGCATTGTCACGCACAGTTTTCCGCTGGCGGAGTGGGAGCAGGGCTTTGCGATGGCATCAGGTCGTGAATCGATCAAAGTGCTGCTGGTACCCTGAACCTGTTGCGTGCGCAACCTCGCGTTGAGGGGGCGCACGCAGCGCGTAAAGTTACGACATTATTCTGTCCGTCAATGCGCTGAACGTCTACCATAAGCGTTTAGGTTTTTTGCTCGCTTATGGATATCTAATGCGTATTAAGGTTGCCCTCATTCCGTTCTTTTTCCTGCTTGCTGCCTGCAGCAGTAAGCCTGCTTCTCACCAGCAAGGCGATGTTGTGCCGGCGCCTAAAGGTGGCTTTCTGCTGGACACTTCGCATGCGGTTCAGCCGATGTTCGGTGACTTTGCCGGCAACCCGGCGGCGGAGCAGTTTATCGATCAGATGGTAGCGAAGCACGGTTTCGACCGCGATCAGCTGCATGCGGTTATCGGCCAGGCAAAAAGGCTTGATTACGTGCTGCGCCTGATGGATCAGCAGGCGCCGAGCTATACGCCGCCCGCAGGGCCAAACGGTGCCTGGCTGCGCTACCGGAAAAAATTCATAACGCCTGATAACGTACAGAATGGCGTGGCGTTCTGGAATCAGTATGAGGATGCTCTGCAGCGGGCGCAGCAGGTTTATGGCGTACCACCGGAAATTATTGTGGGCATCATCGGCGTTGAGACGCGCTGGGGTCGGGTAATGGGCAAAACGCGTCTGCTGGACGCGCTGGCGACGCTCTCCTTCAACTATCCGCGTCGCGCCGCCTATTTCAGCAGCGAGCTGGAAACGTTTCTGCTGATGGCACGCACCGAGCAGGATGATCCGCTGGATCTGCGCGGATCGTTTGCCGGGGCAATGGGCTATGGCCAGTTTATGCCCTCATCCTATAAAGAGTACGCCGTGGATTTTAACGGAGATGGCCATACTAACCTCTGGGATCCGGTTGATGCGATTGGCAGCGTAGCAAACTATTTCAAAGCGCACGGCTGGCGCAGCGGTGAGTCGGTCGCTGTCCCGGCCAGTGGGCAGGCACCCGCGCTGGAGAATGGCTTCAAGACGCGTTATCCGGTTGCTACGCTGGCCGCCAGCGGTCTGACACCGCAGGGCTCACTGGACGGTAACAATGAAGCCAGCCTGTTGCGGCTCGATCTCGGCACCAGCTATCAGTACTGGTACGGTCTGCCTAATTTCTATGTGATTACGCGTTATAACCACAGCACGCACTACGCCATGGCGGTGTGGCAGTTGGGAGACGCGGTTGCCAAAGCGCGTCAGGGTAATCTGCTTTAGTACTGTCCTTATAAAGTGTGAGGATATAAGATGGCACCCTCTTTGCGGTGCCGTTTCACCGCATGCAGATTATCAGGAGCACTCATGGAACATTTACCCGCCTGTCCGCTGTGTCAGGCTGATTACACCTGGCAGGATGGCGACAACCTGAACTGTCCGTCGTGTGGCCATATCTGGTCGGCCAGCGGTGCGGAAGCAGGCGATACGCTGCTGGTACGTGATGCCAATGGCAACGTACTGGCAGATGGCGACAGCGTCACCGTAGTCAAAGATTTAAAGGTGAAAGGCAGCTCTTCGGTGCTGAAAATCGGTACCAAAGTCAAAAGTATTCGTCTGGTCGAAGGCGATCACAATATCGACTGCAAAATTGAGGGCTTTGGCCCGATGAAACTCAAATCTGAGTTTGTGAAGAAGAGCTGACAGCCGGACGGTACAGGCCGTCCTGCTTCTCCTTGTGCGCGTATTTACGCTCCACGCTTTCGGTTCTCATTGCACCATTCTCTCTGACAATAGCTTCAGTCTCACTCGCGGCTAAACGCCCGCGCCTGCCTGGCGCAGATAACGACTATGATTGATCAGGCGGCGCTGACGCTGGCTAATCCGTCACGCAGCGGCGGCACCCTGCTGTGCGCTTTCCCGCATCCGTTCAGGATGGGAATAAATCCAGGCCAGCGGCAGCGGAAGCGGGGCCGCAAATTTCGCTGCCGCTGGTTGAAAAGCCCCGCCAGCCGCTCCATTTACTGCTATCGTTGCGCCGCAAAAGGAGAAAGCGATGAATGATGAACAGCTGCAGCAGTTAAGCCATCAGATCGGCGAAAAACTGATCGCGCGGCACGCCAGCGTGACGACGGTTGAGTCCTGTACCGGTGGCTGGATAGCCAAAGTTTTCACTGATATCAGCGGCAGCTCTGCCTGGTTTGAGCGCGGATTTGTCACCTATAGTAATAGTGCCAAGCAGCAGATGGCAGGCGTACAGGCAGCGACGCTCGCGCGTTACGGTGCGGTGAGTGAGCAGACAGTGCGTGAGATGGTGACAGGTGCATGTCAGGCGGCGCAGGCGCCCTACGGGATCGCGGTCAGTGGAATTGCCGGACCCGGTGGCGGCAGCCCGGATAAGCCGGTGGGCACCGTCTGGTTTGCCCTTGCCGGACCGGCGCGCATTCTCACGCAACGCTGTGTTTTTACTGGCGATCGTGAGGCGGTACGACGTCAGTCGGTGGCGTGGGCGCTGCAGACGCTGCTTGATCAATTTCTGATAAATTAGGCTTGATACTGTATGATTATACAGTATAATTATTGGCAACAGAACGGGCGGACACAGCCAGTGTTTGCTCACCCGGCATGATTAGGAGTGTAAATGGCGATCGACGAGAACAAACAGAAGGCTTTAGCTGCCGCACTGGGCCAGATTGAAAAACAATTTGGTAAAGGCTCCATCATGCGTCTGGGTGAAGACCGCTCGATGGATGTAGAAACCATTTCTACCGGCTCCCTGTCGCTGGACATCGCACTGGGTGCGGGTGGCCTGCCGATGGGTCGTATCGTAGAGATCTACGGACCGGAAGCTTCTGGCAAAACCACGCTGACGCTGCAGGTTATTGCAGCTGCACAGCGTAAAGGCAAAACCTGCGCCTTTATTGATGCTGAGCATGCGCTGGATCCGGTCTATGCGAAAAAACTGGGCGTAGATATCGATAATCTGCTCTGTTCACAGCCAGATACCGGTGAGCAGGCGCTGGAAATCTGTGATGCACTGGCACGTTCAGGTGCTGTTGATGTCATCATCGTTGACTCCGTTGCGGCGCTGACGCCTAAAGCGGAAATCGAAGGTGAAATCGGTGACTCGCACATGGGTCTGGCGGCACGTATGATGAGCCAGGCGATGCGTAAGCTGGCGGGTAACCTGAAACAGTCCAACACGCTGCTGATCTTCATCAACCAGATCCGTATGAAAATTGGTGTGATGTTCGGTAACCCGGAAACCACTACCGGCGGTAACGCGCTGAAGTTCTACGCTTCTGTCCGTCTTGATATCCGTCGTATCGGCGCGATCAAAGAGGGTGATGAAGTCGTTGGTAGTGAAACGCGTGTGAAAGTGGTGAAGAACAAAATTGCTGCACCGTTTAAGCAGGCTGAATTCCAGATTATGTATGGCGAAGGTATCAACACCTTTGGTGAGCTGGTAGACCTGGGCGTGAAGCACAAGCTGGTGGAGAAAGCCGGTGCGTGGTACAGCTACAACGGCGACAAGATTGGTCAGGGTAAAGCGAACGCGACTAACTTCCTGAAAGAGAACCCGGCAATTGCTAATGAGATTGATAGCAAGCTGCGTGAGTCGCTGCTGACAGGTGCGACAGCGGAAGCGAATACCAAAGAGCCTTCTGACGCTGAGCTGGAAAAAGCCGGCGACATCAACGAAGACTTTTAATATCAGCGGGAGCAGCAATGCTCCCGTTTTCTTTTATACTCCTCTGTACGCCTTCCGCTCTCTGCCCTCATGCTTTACCCTGCCCGTTACTAACAGTAAGGCTAATACGTATGTCATCAACATCCTCACAGGCCCCGGTACCTGACTTTTCCCGTTTACTCGACCGCGCTATGCGGCTGCTGTCACAGCGCGATCACAGTCGCAGCGAACTGAAGCGCAAATTGCAGCTGTCGGGTCAGCGCGCGGCCTACCTGCAGCAGCAGGAAAATATTCCCATCCCGGATGAGCTACTGGAAAAAGTGCTCGACTGGTGTCAGGAAAATGGCTGGCTGAACGATAATCGATTCACCGAGCGTTTTATTCAGAGTCGGGCGCGTAAAGGGTATGGTCCGCAGCGCGTCAGGATGGAGCTGCAGCAAAAAGGTATCGGACGCGACGAAATTAATCAGGCGCTGGCAGAAAGTGAAATGGACTGGGCGGCGTGTGCTGCTGAGCTTGCCAGACGGAAGTTCGGCGAGCCGCTGCCGCAGACCTGGGCAGAAAAAAGCAAAGTACAGCGCTTTCTCATGACAAAAGGCTTTATGATGGAAGATATTCAGGCGGTTTTCAGAAATAGTGACGACTGAAAGGCAATGTGATTTTACTTCCTATTGCAGAAATTTTATCTTATTCCCACTTTTTGTTCCTCAGTCAGCGACGGACCGGATAGACAGGGTTTGTCAGCGAAAGGGAACGTTCGTTAGCGTGATTCCAGGAATTTTATGAGCAAGAGCACTGCTGAGATCCGTCAAGCGTTTCTCGACTTTTTTCATAGCAAGGGACATCAGGTTGTAGCCAGCAGCTCCCTCGTACCGAATAACGATCCAACGCTGCTGTTTACCAACGCCGGCATGGTGCAGTTCAAAGACGTTTTCCTTGGTCAGGACAAGCGTGACTACACGCGTGCCACTACCTCGCAGCGCTGTGTACGCGCAGGCGGTAAGCATAACGATCTGGAAAATGTGGGTTATACCGCACGCCATCACACCTTTTTTGAAATGCTGGGCAACTTCAGCTTTGGCGACTATTTCAAACAGGAAGCGATTGCTTATGCCTGGGAACTGCTGACGGGTGAGCAGTGGTTCAGCCTGCCCAAAGAGCGTTTATGGGTAACCGTCTACGAAACTGATGACGAAGCCTTTGATATCTGGGCTGACCAGATCGGCGTCCCGCGTGAGCGCATTATCCGTATTGGCGACAACAAGGGCAGCGCGTACGCGTCTGATAACTTCTGGCAGATGGGCGATACCGGCCCCTGCGGTCCCTGCACTGAAATTTTCTATGATCATGGCGACCATATCTGGGGAGGCCCGCCGGGTAGCCCGGAAGAGGATGGCGATCGCTATATTGAGATCTGGAATATCGTGTTTATGCAGTTTAACCGTCAGGCTGACGGCACCATGCAACCGCTGCCTAAGCCGTCAGTGGATACCGGCATGGGGCTGGAGCGTATTGCCGCGGTACTGCAGCATGTAAATTCCAACTATGAGATTGATCTGTTTGCGCGGCTGATTAAATCCGTTGCTCAGGTCACGGGCGCGAGCGACCTCAATAACAAATCGCTGCGTGTTATTGCGGATCACATCCGCTCCTGTGCTTTCCTGATTGCCGATGGTGTCATGCCATCGAATGAAAACCGCGGGTACGTGCTGCGTCGCATCATTCGCCGTGCGGTCCGTCATGGCAACATGCTCGGTGCCAAAGAGGCGTTCTTCTATAAGCTGGTTGCACCGCTGATTGAGGTCATGGGCGCTGCAGGTGAAGATCTGAAGCGTCAGCAGAAGCTGGTCGAAAATGCGCTGAAGGCTGAAGAGGAGCAGTTTGCTAAAACGCTGGAGCGCGGCCTGGCACTGCTGGATGACGAGCTGGCAAAAGTCAGTGGCGATACGCTGGATGGTGAAACCGTATTCCGTCTTTATGACACCTTTGGCTTCCCGGCGGACCTGACCGCTGACGTCTGCCGCGAGCGCAATCTCAAGATTGATGAGGCAGGATTTGAAGCCGCCATGGAGCAGCAGCGCCAGCGCGCGCGCGAAGCCAGTGGCTTTGGCGCAGACTACAATAGCGTTATTCGCGTTGATGCCGTAACCGATTTTAAAGGTTATGAAGCGCTTACGCTGAATGCCACCATTGAAGCGCTGTTTGTTGATGGTCAGCCTGTAGAGCAGATTACAGCTGGTCAGGATGCAGTCGTGATCCTGAACGCCACGCCATTCTACGGTGAATCAGGCGGGCAGGTGGGTGATACCGGCGTACTGACAGGGCAGAATGCTGAATTTAGCGTGCAGGATACGCAAAAGTATGGCAAAGCACTGGGACATATCGGTAAGCTCACCCACGGTCAGCTGCGTATCGGTGATGCGCTGCAGGCGCAGGTAAACGAAGCGCGCCGGGCGCGTATTCGCCTGAATCACTCGGCGACACACCTGATGCATGAAGCGTTGCGTGAGGTACTGGGCGATCACGTTGGTCAGAAAGGCTCGCTGAATAACGATAAATATCTGCGTTTTGACTTCTCGCACTCTGAAGCGATGAAACCGCAGCAGATCCGTGAGGTGGAAGATATTGTCAACGCACAGATCCGCCGCAACCTGCTGATTCAGACCGATATCATGGATCTGGAAGAGGCCAAAGCGCGCGGTGCAATGGCGTTGTTTGGTGAGAAATACGATCAGCGTGTACGCGTGGTCAGCATGGGTGAATATTCAGTAGAGCTGTGTGGCGGTACGCACGCTGCGCGCACTGGCGATATCGGCTTGTTCCGCATTCAGTCTGAGTCGGGCACGGCTGCTGGTATTCGCCGTATTGAAGCACTGACCGGCGAGGCTGCTATTGCGCAGCTGCATGCGCAGAGCGATCAGCTGGCTGATATTGCCCAGGTTGTAAAAGCCAACAGCAGCAATCTCAATGAGAAGGTGCGCGGTCTGGTTGATAACGTCCGTGCGCTGGAGAAAGAGCTGCAGCAGCTACGCGATCAGCAGGCGGCACAGGAGAGCGCATCGCTGAGCAGCAACGCCATCGAAATCAAAGGTGCTAAGCTGCTGGTGAGTGAGCTGAGCAACACTGAGCCTAAAATGTTGCGTACGATTATGGATGACCTCAAAAATCAGCTTGGGTCTGCCGTTATCGTACTGGCAACGGTCGCAGAAGGTAAGGTTTCGCTGATTGCGGGCGTAACCAAAGATCTGACCGATCGCGTGAAGGCAGGCGAGCTGATTGGCGAACTGGCCGTTCAGGTGGGCGGTAAAGGCGGTGGACGTCCTGACATGGCGCAGGCGGGTGGAACCAATCCGCAGGCGCTGGCAGGCGCGCTGGCAGGCGTACAGGAGTGGGTAAGCAGCCGGCTGTAACAATTAAAATTAAGCGTTGTATAGCGCCGGGAACGTCTGTTCCGGCGCTTTTTAGTGCAATGGACACCAGGTAATGACAAAGTCCGGTCGATGTAGTGTATTTCGGCTAAACTAATTATCAGCAGAATGTATTGGCGTGACAAATCGCAATGGTGTATTTGTCATAGGCATTGTTCAGCGGTATATGATGGATATGGCCGGGAACCCGAACAGGCCCGACTCTTTTAATCTTTCAAGGAGCAAAGAATGCTTATTCTAACTCGTCGAGTTGGTGAAACCCTCATGATTGGCGATGAGGTGACTGTAACGGTGCTGGGTGTTAAAGGTAACCAGGTCCGCATTGGTGTTAATGCGCCAAAAGAAGTATCAGTACATCGTGAAGAGATTTATCAGCGTATTCAGGCTGAAAAAACGCAAACCACGGGTTACTAACGTTTTCAGCGTCTCGCTCATGGGCGAGACGCTACCTTTCTGCTTCCTCCGCTCATTTATTTCTGTTTTACCCGTCTCTGTTTTTTCATTGCTCTCCTGGCTTTTGCTGTTGATAAATCACTCTTTTCGCCGCTAAATCAGCCGAATTGTGCGTCATTTGTGCAATCAGACGCGTGAGTGAAAAAAGTCGGGAGAAATTGTTTGACTTATAAGTCCGGGAAAGTAATATGTGCGCCACGCAGTGCCGATGAGCAGAAACAAGTTCAGAAGCACGGTTCGGAAGAACGCGTAAGGTGAGGTGGCCGAGAGGCTGAAGGCGCTCCCCTGCTAAGGGAGTATGCGGTCAAAAGCTGCATCCGGGGTTCGAATCCCCGCCTCACCGCCATTTCCGATGCATCCATAGCTCAGCTGGATAGAGTACTCGGCTACGAACCGAGCGGTCGGAGGTTCGAATCCTCCTGGATGCACCATCTTTCAGATGGTAGCGGAAAAAGTTAAAGAGTGAACGAGCAGTTCCTTTCATGGTGAGTTGTTAGCACCCTGCGTAATACAAGAATTACCTCAATGCATCCATAGCTCAGCTGGATAGAGTACTCGGCTACGAACCGAGCGGTCGGAGGTTCGAATCCTCCTGGATGCACCATTCTTTGTATCATTTCAGGCTTGTTGCAGTCAGTCCATCGTAAGAAATACCTCAATGCATCCATAGCTCAGCTGGATAGAGTACTCGGCTACGAACCGAGCGGTCGGAGGTTCGAATCCTCCTGGATGCACCATTCTTCATACCCTCTCAGTTTTATCAGCGTCGCTTGTTAGCAGGCTACGTCTCAATGCATCCATAGCTCAGCTGGATAGAGTACTCGGCTACGAACCGAGCGGTCGGAGGTTCGAATCCTCCTGGATGCACCATTCTCTGTTTCTGTTTCCGTATGCTTCAGTGAGTCTGTGACAGACAGCTTTAGTACCGTGTTATATCCCTTAAATCTCTCCGGCAGTACCAGCAGCTTTTGCGATAAGCCGATCTCAATTCAGTGATTTTTCCACTGTCAGAGTTCACAGGCGTTAATAAGAATGCTGACTCTCTTTTGTACGCTGATATGAAAAATGCTGCATTTACCGCCATTTATCCCCGGTTTTAGTCCCTGACCTTTTTCTGAAAACGAAAATTGCTAATGCTTTCAAAGCATTTGCGGTTAAGCCTGCCTGGCGACAACCTGAGCGCATTAAGCTAAAGTAATGGCTCATTTTGTCGTACGTGCGATATGCCATTACCGTGAATGATTTCCTGATTTATGGCTCGCTACTGGGCAGCAGCTTTCTGAGCGCCACTCTGCTTCCGGGCAGTTCCGAGGCCGTACTGATAGCGCTGCTGATTGCTCAGAAAGGATCGGTGTATGGCTTACTGCTGGCTGCATCAGTGGGAAACACGCTGGGTGGCCTGACCAACATTTTTCTTGGTCGCCTGATGCCGCAAAACGGGCAGGGGCGATGGCATGACACAGCATTGACGTGGTTACACCGATGGGGCCCTGCGGCATTGATCTTTAGCTGGCTGCCGGTCGCTGGCGATCTGCTTTGCGTTCTCGCAGGCTGGTTGCGCTTCAGCTGGCTGCCTTGCGTGCTGTTTCTCGCTCTCGGTAAAACGCTGCGTTATATCTTTATCGCGATCGCCACAATACAGGGTATGGAGTGGTGGCATTGATTCGCACAGATTCGAGGCTACGGTTAACATTATGCTGAACAAAAATAAATTATTCTCACAGCGGGAGGTTAATGTGATCCCGGACGTATCAAAAGCGCTCTCCTGGCTGGAAGCGCATCCCGACGCGTTAAAGGGTATCGGCCGTGGCATCGAACGCGAAACATTGCGCGTCGGGCCTGATGGTCATCTGGCAACTACCGGCCATCCGGCATCGCTTGGCTCGGCGCTGAAGCATGACTGGATCACCACGGATTTTGCGGAAACGCTGCTGGAGTTCATCACGCCGGTTGATAAAAATATCGATCGTTCGCTTACCTTCCTGCGCGATATCCATCGCCATGTGGCTAAGCAGCTGGGTGAAGAGCGTATGTGGCCCTTCAGTATGCCTGGTCATGTTGACGATACCGATAAAATTGAGCTGGCGCAGTATGGCAGTTCAAACGTGGGCCGGATGAAGACCCTCTACCGGCAGGGATTAAAAAACCGCTACAGCGCGCTGATGCAGATTATCTCTGGCGTGCACTATAACTTCTCACTGCCGCTCTCTTTCTGGCAGGAGTGGGCGGATGTGAAAGATGCTGAGAGCGGTAAAGAGACTATCTCTGCGGGCTATCTGCGCCTGATCCGCAACTATTATCGTTTTGGCTGGGTGATCCCTTATCTGTTTGGCGCCTCCCCGGCGATCAGCTCCTCATTTCTGCAGGGCCGTGAAAGCCAGCTGCCGTTTGAAACCGACGGTAAAGATACGCTGTGGCTGCCGTATGCGACCTCTCTGCGCCTGAGCGACCTGGGCTATACCAATAAGTCGCAAAGTAATCTCGGCATCACCTTTAACTCGCTGGAAGGGTATGTTAACGCGCTGAAAGCCGCGATTAAGACGCCTTCTGAAGAGTATGCTGCCATGGGGGTTAAAGACGCTGAAGGTAACTGGCTGCAGCTCAATACTAACGTGCTGCAGATTGAAAATGAGCTGTATGCGCCTATCCGTCCGAAACGCGTTACCCGTTCCGGTGAAGCCCCTTCTGACGCACTGCTGCGCGGCGGCATTGAATATATTGAAGTTCGCTCACTTGATATCAATCCGTTCTCACCGGTGGGTGTGGACGCTGACCAGGCGCGCTTCCTCGATCTCTTCCTGATTTGGTGTACGCTGGCCGATGCGCCTGAACTGAGCGCCAGCGAGCTGCTCTGCAGCCGTAAAAACTGGAACCGTGTGGTAATGGAAGGACGCAAGCCAGGGCAGGTTATTGGCGTTGGCTGCAGTGACACAGAACATCCGCTGGTTGATGTAGGTAAAGCGCTCTTCGCCGATCTGCGTCGCGTCGCGGAAGTGCTGGATAGCAATGAAGGCAGCACGCAATATCAGCAGGTATGCGATCAACTGGTAGCTTCTTTTGACGATCCTGAGCTAACCTACTCGGCGCGCATTCTTCACGCTATTAAAGAGAACGGCCTGACCGGAGCCGGTGTCGCGCTGGCGGAGCAATACCGACAGATGCTCTGCGCAGAGCCGCTGGAAATTCTGACCGAAGCGGATTTCACTCAGCAGGCGCAGGAGTCTGTTGCTGCACAGCAGGCGCTGGAAGCGAGTGATAGCACAAGTTTTGAAGATTATCTGGCAGGTCGGGAAGGCTGAAAAAGAAAATGGCCACATCACTGTGGCCAAAATTAACATCTCTGTTGTCAGGGATGATGATAACAAATGCGCGTCTTTCATATATTCAGACGCAGAACGACGAGAAAAGTTTCATCGTTCAGAAAAAAATTTTTAAACAGGAGGTGACGTATGCCACTACTGGACAGTTTTACCGTTGATCACACCATCATGGCCGCGCCGGCAGTACGCGTGGCAAAGACCATGAAAACGCCGCATGGCGATACGATCACCGTTTTCGATCTGCGTTTTTGCCGGCCAAATATCGACATTCTGACCGAGCGCGGGATCCATACGCTGGAGCATCTGTTTGCCGGTTTTATGCGCGATCACCTCAACGGTGACGGTGTGGAAATCGTGGACATCTCTCCAATGGGATGCCGTACCGGCTTCTACATGAGCCTGATTGGCACGCCAGATGAGCAGCGCGTGGCGCAGGCGTGGAAAGGGGCGATGGAAGATGTTCTGAAAGTGAAAGATCAGAATCAGATCCCGGAGCTTAATGAGTATCAGTGTGGCAGCTATAAGCTGCACTCTCTGGATGAAGCGCAGCAGATTGCGCGTAATGTTCTGTCACATGAGATTGGCGTTAATCGTAACGACGATCTGAAGCTGCCAGCGGAAAAGCTGAAAGAACTGCATATCTGATTAGGTCTTTCTGTAAAAACGCCGCATAGTCTGCGGCGTTTTTTATATCACGAACCCACTGAGCTTTTCAGCGGCTGCTGCGGTGTAACCCGCACCTGCTTCACCATGTTGTCCTGCACATCAAGAATATCGATGTCATAGCTGCCGACCTGTACCCGCGTTTCGGTCTGCGGGATCTCCTCCAGCACCTCGAGCAGCATGCCATTAATGGTGCGCGCTTCCTCTTCCGGCAGCGTCCAGTTGAACGCCTTATTGATTTCGCGCACGTTAGCACTGCCTTCAATCAGCACCGAGCCATCATTCTGCGGCATCACCTCTTCAGCCAGAGAAGGGGACATCGAAGTGGTAAAGTCGCCGACTATCTCTTCCAGAATATCTTCGATGGTGATAAGACCCTTGATATCGCCATACTCATCCACCACCAGACCCGCTTTTTTCTTATTACGCTGGAATTTAACCAGCTGCACATTCAGCGGTGTACCCTCCGGAACATAGTAGATCTCATCTGCCGCGCGCAGCAGGCGTTCCTTATTGAATTCTTTTTTCTCTGTCATCATGCGCCAGGCTTCGCGCACGCGCAGCATGCCTACGGTATCGTCAAGGGAGTCACGAAACAGCACAATACGGCCATGCGGTGAGTTACTCAGCTGGCGCTCAATCGATTTCCAGTCGTCATTGATATTGATGCCAACAATTTCATTGCGCGGCACCATGATGTCATCCACGCTGACTTTTTCCAGATCGAGCACGGACAGCAGCATATCCTGATTACGGCGAGACATCAGCGAGCGCGATTCGTAGACAATGGTACGCAGCTCCTCTTTGCTTAACGCGGAGCTTACGGAGCCTTCTGCTTTGATCCCCACCATACGCATCAGCATGCGCGTAATGGTATTGAGCAGCCAGACCAGCGGCAGCATCACATACTGCAGCGGGGCCAGCAAAACGCTGCTGGGATAGGCCACTTTTTCAGGGTAGAGCGCCGCGATGGTTTTAGGCAGAACTTCGGCAAAAACCAGAACAACGAAGGTCAGCACGCCAGTGGCGATAGCGACGCCGGCATCACCATACAGGCGCATCCCTACAATCGTGCCCAGCGCGGAGGCGAGAATATTGACCAGGTTATTGCCGATTAAAACCAGGCTAATCAGGCGATCTGGCCGGCGCAGCAGTTTCTCAACGCGTCGCGCTGCACGGTTACCGCTTTTGGCTTTGTGCCGCAGCTTGTAGCGGTTGAGCGTCATCATGCCGGTCTCAGATCCGGAGAAGTACGCTGAGACCAGCACCATGATGACAAGGATGATGATCATCGTGGTGGTTGAAACATGTTCCAACGAGAAATTCCTTAATGGGAAGTGAGAAGATGCTGCAGTACGCGACTGCCGAAGTAGGCCATGGTCAGCAGCAGCGCACCGCCGCAGTTAAACCACACCACGCGCCGTCCGCGCCACCCTTCACGGTAGTGCCCCCAGAGCAGCACGATATAGACAAACCACGCGAGAATAGAGAGCACTGCCTTATCAATATTTTCTGCACTGAACAGGTTATCCATGAAGAAAAGCCCGGTGCAGAGCACCAGCGTCAGCAGCACCACGCCAATCTGCGTGATATGAAACATTTTGCGCTCAATGCTTAATAGCGGCGGCATGTCCTGCGTGAAAGCGAGTTTTTTATTTTTCAGCTGATAATCTATCCACGCCAGCTGCAGCGCATAGAGCGCGGCAATAATCAGCGTGGCATAAGCAAACAGCGACAGACCGATATGCACCATCATGCCCGGCGTGGTCTCCAGATGCGTAATAAAGGCATTCGGAACAAACGTGGCAAAAGCCAGGTTAATTAACGCAAAGCTATACACTACCGGCAGCAGCAGCCAGCCACGGTTGCGTGAAGCGACAATAGTCATGATGGCGCAAATCAGCAGGCTTACCAGCGATCCAATATTAAGTAAGCTGAGATTCTGCCCGCTATCAATAGCAAATATCCGCTGCTGCAGCGCGACAGCGTGCGCAATCAGCGCAACGCAGGCTGAGAGAACAGCAAATCGCCGCCAGCCGCTGTTACGTTTCAGTAAGCTGGGGATGATAAGGGCAAGACTGAGGGAGTAGGCGAACAGCGCCACGATCGCGAAAACGAACATAGATCCTTTCTGAGAATGATGAGATAAGGAAAAAAGCAGTATAGCGTCAGCGGCAGTATGCTCCAAACGATCTCACGGTCAATTGCAGAGATCGCTGAGGCTTCGTGTTATAATCCGGCGCATTGTGTCGCTCAGGCGGCCTCGCTACGGTATTAAGTGAGAGAGCATGTTTGATAATTTAACCGATCGTTTGTCGCAAACCCTGCGCAACATCAGCGGCCGCGGAAGGCTGACCGAAGAGAACATCAAAGATACCCTGCGCGAAGTGCGCATGGCGCTGCTGGAGGCGGACGTTGCGCTGCCGGTGGTACGTGAATTTATTAACCGCGTAAAAGAAGCAGCGGTCGGACACGACGTCAATAAAAGCCTGACGCCGGGTCAGGAGTTTATCAAGATTGTCCGCAACGAACTGATTGCGGCCATGGGTGCTGAAAATAACACCCTGAACCTCAATGCTCAGCCGCCAGCCGTGGTGCTGATGGCGGGTCTGCAGGGTGCCGGTAAAACCACCAGCGTGGGTAAACTCGGTAAATTTTTGCGCGAAAAGCACAAGAAAAAGGTGCTGGTGGTCTCGGCTGACGTTTATCGCCCGGCGGCGATTAAACAGCTGGAGACGCTGGCGCAGCAGGTGGGCGTGGATTTCTGTCCCTCCGATCTCAGCCAGAAGCCGGTCGATATCGTTAAGCATGCGCTGAAAGAGGCGAAGCTGAAGTTCTACGACGTGCTGCTGGTCGATACCGCAGGTCGTCTGCACGTAGACGAAGCGATGATGGACGAAATCAAACAGGTGCACGCCGCGATTAATCCGGTGGAAACGCTGTTTGTTGTCGATGCCATGACCGGTCAGGATGCCGCGAACACGGCGAAAGCCTTTAATGAAGCGCTGCCGCTGACCGGGGTGATCCTGACCAAGGTTGATGGTGATGCACGCGGCGGTGCCGCGCTCTCGATTCGTCACATCACCGGTAAACCGATCAAGTTTATGGGGATGGGTGAAAAAACCGAGGCGCTGGAAGCATTTTATCCCGACCGTATCGCTTCGCGCATTCTGGGCATGGGCGATGTCCTGTCGCTGATTGAAGATATTGAGAGCAAGGTTGACCGCGATCAGGCGGAAAAGCTGGCGAAAAAGCTGAAAACCGGTGACGGTTTCGATCTCAATGACTTCCTTGAGCAGCTCAAGCAGATGCGCAATATGGGCGGCATGGCCAGCCTGATGGGTAAACTGCCGGGAATGGGGCAGCTACCGGATAACGTCAAATCGCAAATGGACGACAAGGTGCTGGTGCGTATGGAAGCCATCATCAACTCCATGACGCGCAAAGAGCGTGAAAAGCCTGAAATCATCAAGGGCTCGCGTAAGCGTCGCATCGCAACTGGCGCCGGCATGCAGGTGCAGGATGTCAATCGGCTGCTGAAGCAGTTCGATGATATGCAGCGCATGATGAAAAAGATGAAGAAAGGCGGCATGGCCAAAATGATGCGTGGCATGAAGGGTATGATGCCGCCAGGGTTCCCGAGCCGTTAAGAGATCACTACACAGCCAGAAAAGTATGCTACTGCGGTTGCTTTTTGCGCCAAAATGAGTAAAATTTTCGGGCTTTTTATATTGCACCCGGACCCCGTTCCTCGATGGGGTCCGGTTGTTTTATTAACTAAAGAGGATGTTATGGTAACAATTCGTTTGGCACGTCACGGCGCGAAAAAGCGTCCGTTCTACCAGGTCGTCGTCACTGACAGCCGCAATGCACGCAACGGTCGCTTCATTGAGCGCGTTGGTTTCTTCAACCCGATCGCATCTGGTCAGGCTGAAGGTCTGCGTCTGGACCTGGACCGTATTGAGCACTGGGTTGGCCAGGGCGCAACGCTTTCCGATCGCGTTAACGCGCTGATCAAAGAAGCAAAAAAAGCAGCTTAATCTGTCACGGTGGTGAGCATGACCAGTAAACCTGCCGCACAGCCTCCTGTTAATCCCATCGTTTTGGGTAAAATGGGTGCCGCTTACGGAATTCGGGGCTGGCTCAAAGTGTTTTCCTCCACTGAAGACGCTGAAAGCATCTTCGACTATCAACCCTGGTTTATCCAGCGCGCCGGTAAATGGCAGCAGGTAGAACTGGAAGGTTGGAAGCACCACAATCAGGACCTGATTATCAAAGTCAACGGCATTGACGATCGGGACGCGGCGGCGCAGTTGACCAATTGTGAAATCACGGTTGACTCCACGCAGCTGCCTGCGCTGGGAGAGGGTGATTACTACTGGAAAGACCTTATGGGTTGCAAAGTAGTGAACCTCGACGGCTATGAGATGGGCAAAGTCATTGATTTGATGGAAACCGGCTCAAACGACGTACTCGTCGTTAAGGCGAACCTGAAAGATGCATTCGGTGTACAGGAGCGGTTAATACCGTTTCTCGATGAACAGGTTATCAAGAAAGTCGATCTCGCTACTGGCACTATTGAAGTAGACTGGGATCCTGGTTTTTGATCTCCGGACAATCCGGTAACGTAACGGCGAACGCGATGTGGATTGGTGTTATCAGCCTGTTTCCAGAGATGTTTCGCGCTATTACCGAGTACGGGGTAACTGGCCGGGCAGTTAAAAATGGCCTGCTCAACATTGAGAGCTGGAGTCCTCGTAACTTCACGCACGACCGGCACCGTACCGTGGACGATCGTCCTTACGGCGGCGGACCGGGAATGTTGATGATGGTGCAACCCTTACGGGATGCGATCCACGCAGCGAAAGCAGCGGCGGGAGAAGGTGCTAAGGTGATTTATCTGTCACCTCAGGGACGCAAACTTGACCAACAGGGCGTTTGCGAACTGGCGACTAACCAGAAGCTGATTCTGGTTTGTGGTCGCTACGAAGGTATTGATGAGCGCGTGATCCATACAGAGATTGACGAAGAGTGGTCAATCGGCGATTACGTTCTCAGTGGTGGTGAGCTGCCAGCCATGACGCTGATTGACTCCGTCGCCCGGTTTATTCCCGGCGTACTGGGCAAGCAGGCGTCCGCCGATGAAGACTCATTTTCGGATGGTTTGCTGGATTGCCCGCACTATACCCGGCCTGAAGTGTTAGAGGGGATGGAAGTACCGTCAGTTCTGCTGTCGGGCAACCATGCCGATATTCGCCGCTGGCGCCTGAAACAGTCGCTAGGCCGTACCTGGCTAAGAAGACCTGAACTTCTGGAAAACCTGGCTCTGACTGAAGAGCAAGCAAGGTTGCTGACTGAGTTCCAGCGGGAACAGCAGCAGCAACAAAACGATGAAGCGGAAGAGTAATCTTCCCTGACTATCAGTTTACCCAGGATATGAGATTTAATTATGAGCAACATTATCAAGCAAATTGAACAAGAACAGCTGAAACAGGATGTACCTTCATTCCGTCCGGGTGATTCCGTGGAAGTGAAAGTATGGGTCGTTGAAGGTTCTAAAAAACGTCTGCAGGCATTCGAGGGCGTGGTTATCGCTATTCGTAACCGCGGTCTGCACTCTGCATTCACTGTTCGCAAAATTTCCAACGGCGAAGGCGTTGAGCGTGTCTTCCAGACTCACTCTCCGGTAATTGACAGCATTACTGTCAAACGTCGTGGTGCTGTGCGTAAAGCCAAACTGTACTACCTGCGTGAGCGCACCGGTAAGTCAGCTCGTATCAAAGAGCGTCTTGGCGCGTAAGCGACATCCTAAAGTTAATAGCAAACAAGGGGTTGGCCACAGGCTGACCCCTTTTTTTATGGGCGTTTTAAGCGATAAACCGCTGCATTGGCTGGCTTGTCCGGCAGCATAATCAGCCCATGCTGCCAGCCTGCAACGAAAAAGATACAGAATGCGCGTGATGTAAATATTAGTTTACGAATAACTGGTTCGGTTTTGGTTGCAATATAAATATAATTACATGATATATATGATATTTATTGGTTATTTAAGCTGAATTAAATATAGGTGGTAAAAATAGTGTACATGCATGGATTGCATGTGATACAGCCTGTGATAAAGTAAGCGTCATCCTCACTGAGGATCCAAACCGCACAGACGAGTAAAAAGGATCGCCATCATGCAGAAAGACGCGCTGAACAACGTACATATCGCTGACGAACAGATTTTGATTACGCCGCAGGAGCTGAAAGCACGCTTTCCTCTGACGGCAGAGCAGGAGGCGCAGATTGCGGCTTCACGTAACACCATTGCAGATATTATTGCCGGACGCGATCCGCGCCTGCTGGTGGTCTGCGGTCCCTGCTCAATCCACGATCCGGAAGCAGCCCTGGTGTACGCCCGTCAGTTGAAAGATCTCTCTGTGCAGCTGAAGGATCAGCTGTATATCGTCATGCGCGTCTATTTTGAGAAACCCCGCACTACCGTAGGCTGGAAGGGGCTGATCAACGATCCTTACATGAACAACTCGTTTGATATGGAAGCCGGGCTGCACATTGCGCGTCAGCTGCTGGTAAATCTGGTTGAAATGGGGCTGCCGCTGGCGACAGAAGCGCTGGATCCCAATAGCCCGCAATACCTCGGCGATCTTTTCAGCTGGTCAGCGATTGGTGCGCGCACAACGGAATCGCAGACGCACCGTGAGATGGCATCAGGCCTCTCTATGCCGGTGGGTTTCAAAAACGGCACCGATGGCAGTCTTGGCACGGCGATTAATGCCATGCGTGCGGCAGCGATGCCACACCGGTTTGTCGGGATTAACCAGGCTGGGCAGGTCTGCCTGCTGCAGACACAGGGCAACCCGGACGGGCACGTTATTCTGCGTGGTGGTAAAGCGCCTAACTACGGCCCGGATGATGTCGCGCAGTGTGAAAAAGAGATGCTGAAAGCAGGACTGCGCCCGGCCTTAATGATAGATTGCAGCCATGGCAATTCTAACAAAGACTATCGTCGTCAGCCTGGGGTAGCCGAATCGGCTATTGCGCAGATTAAAGATGGAAACCGCTCTATTATCGGCCTGATGCTGGAGAGCAATATTCATGAAGGCAATCAGCCTTCAGAGCAGCCGCGCAGCGAAATGAAATATGGTGTTTCGGTAACCGATGCCTGTATTGACTGGAACACCACCGAAACGCTGCTGCGCACTATCCATCAGGATCTGCAGGGAGTGCTGCCGGCGCGTCTGTCACACGAGGTATAAAGAGTCATGGTGGCTGAACTGACCGCATTACGCGATCAAATTGATGAAGTCGATCAGGCGCTGCTTGGGCTGCTGGCAAAACGACTGGAGCTGGTGGCCCAGGTTGGCGAAGTAAAAAGCCGTTATGGCCTGCCGATTTATGTACCCGAGCGTGAAGCAAGTATGCTGGCGTCGCGCCGGCAGGAAGCGGAAGCGCTCGGCGTTTCTCCCGATCTGATTGAAGATGTACTGCGTCGCCTGATGCGGGAATCCTATACGCATGAAAATGACAAAGGGTTTAAAACGCTCTGTCCTTCACTGCGTCCGGTAGTGATCGTCGGTGGCAGCGGCAAGATGGGGCGTCTGTTTGAAAAGATGCTGACGCTGTCCGGTTATCAGGTGCGTATTCTGGACAAGCAGGACTGGGATCGCGCCGATCAACTCCTGCAGGATGCGGGCATGGTGATCATCAGTGTACCAATCCATCTCACTGAGAAGATCATTGCCGATCTGCCTGCGTTGCCGGACGATTGCATTCTGGTGGATCTTGCATCGGTGAAAAACAGGCCGCTACAGGCCATGCTTGCCGCGCACACCGGGCCGGTACTGGGCCTGCATCCGATGTTTGGGCCTGACAGCGGCAGTCTGGCAAAACAGGTGGTAGTCTGGTGTGACGGTCGGCAACCGGAAGCGTATCAGTGGTTTCTGGAACAGATTCAGGTCTGGGGCGCACGGCTGCACTGCATCAGTGCCACAGAACACGATCAGAACATGGCTTTTATTCAGGCGCTGCGCCATTTTACGACCTTCGCTTATGGTCTGCACCTGGCCGAAGAGAATGTTAATCTGGATCAGCTGCTGGCGCTCTCTTCGCCTATCTACCGGCTGGAGCTGGCCATGGTGGGGCGGCTGTTTGCGCAGGATCCGCAGCTCTATGCCGATATCATTATGTCTTCAGAAAGTAACCTGGCGCTGATAAAGCGTTACCACCAGCGGTTTGGTGAAGCTATCTCGCTGCTGGAGCAGAGCAATAAGCAGGCGTTTATCAGCAGCTTTGAACGCGTGGAACAGTGGTTTGGCGATCACGCTCAGCGTTTTCTGGTTGAGAGCCGCAGCCTGTTACGCTCGGCTAACGATAGCCGGCAATAAAAAAAGGGCACCTTTAGCGGTGCCCTTTCTGCTTATATACGGGGTTCAACCGGAACTACATTTTCACCGGGATAGCAGCCCAGCACTTTCAGCGAGCGGGTCAGCTCGCGCAATTCTTCCAGCGCCAGCTGCATATTTTCCGACTGCAGATTGCCCTGAACATCAATATAAAACATCTCTTCCCACGGGTTACCGTTAATCGGGCGATTCTCCAGCCGGCTCATAATCAGGTTATGTTTGCGCAGTACCAGCAGCGCCTCCACCAGCGCACCTGCCTGCTGCCCGGTGGCCATGATCAGCGTGGTTTTAGCAGGCACCTGCATTGAAACATCAACCGGCTTGCGCGCCAGTACGATAAAACGCGTGTGGTTCTGCTGCTGATTTGCCAGGTTTCGCTCAAGCACCTGCAGGCCATAGAGTTCACCGCCTGCTTCGCTGCCCAGAGCCGCAACGTCAGGTGAATTAAGGGCGGCGACTTTCTCCATGGCTGCAGCAGTGCTTTCGGTATACTCAATTTTCCACTGCGGGAAACGGTTGATAAACTGACTGCACTGCTGAAAAGGCTGGGAATGGCTGTAGACCGTTTTTATCTGTTTAAGCGTGGTCGTCTCTTTTACCAGTACACAATGCTCGATGGGGATCGTTAGTTCGCCAATGATAGAGAGCGACGTCTGCTGCAGCAGATCATAAACATCGTTGATGGAGCCGGAGCTGGTATTTTCAATCGGCATGACCGCATAGTCAGCCTGGCCAGCCTCAACCTGCTGGATAATATCCTGAAATTTCAGATAGCCGTTTTCAACATATGAAGCAAAATGGCGTGACGCATATTTACGGGCGGCCAGATGCGAATAAGATCCCTTAGGTCCCAGAAAGGCGATGCGGGGAGCCAGCGCGTGCGGGTGGTTCAGGTTTTTCTGCAGCAGCGCCTGCTGCGTCAGCACCGAATCTTCAATAATCAGCTGAAACAGACGGGTAATGTAGTGGGCGTCGAGCTGCTGCTCTTTACCGAGGGAAATCAGAGTTTCCAGCAGGGCACGCTCCCGCTCAATATCGCGGATAGGCCGCAGCGTAGTCAGTTTCGCCTGAGCAACTTCGATTGCCAGCGACCGTCGCTCAGCCAGTAACGCAAGTAATTTGCTGTCAACCGCGCTGATTTTGTCGCGCAGCGCGAGCAGTGGATTATCGATACTCATTAGGCTCACCTGTAAATACAGTTAAAAAAAAAGCCTCCCGCTGGGGGAGGCTTTGTCATTCGTCTTCGCATTCATTTTCGCATGACGACACGCCTCCCGTTCAGGGGAAGGTAAAAAAGAATGCGAAGAAAAATGGCTGATGTTTCATGTCTGATTCCGGCAGGAAAGTGTTCTGAGAGTAATCGTACTGCTTAAAAGCTGTCAATAAAAAACGCGCCAGCTGGCGCGTTTTTTATAACTACAGCGTTTATCCTGCCGGAATAAAATCTTTAACACTGCTGGCAGCGCGGCGTGCTTCAGGCTTGTGCTGAGCTTTATTTAGCTGGCGCCCCAGTTTCTCAATCAAATCATTGATGGCGGTATACATATCACCATGTCTGGCACTGGCAACCAGAGTACCGTTAGGCGTATTAATCGTGGCATCTGCCGCAAACTCTTTAGGCTCTTTTGACAACACGATGTGTGGGTTAATGAGGTGGACTTGCCGCTTTTCCAACTTAGCGAGACGGTCTTCGACATGGCTGCGGATGGCCGGAGTGATTTCCATTTGTTTACTGGTAATGTTCAGAATCATAGTTAAACCTCTCTGTCATTTCCGTCTGGGTAGAATCAGCATACCGCGCCCCACAGGAATTTATGTGATCTTGATCACATAGGAAGGTCACTTTTTGTCAACGCAGAGGATTTGCGAGAAAGACCGGAGATTATTCAAAAAATGCTTGAAGACAGCAGAACAGCAGGGCAGGATTGACAGGTTAACTGCAACGCAGATGCCCTTTGCAGGCATAAAAAAAGCAGCCAGCTGGCTGCTTTTTAAGCACGTTACCAACCGGTTTTTTAACTGTTATTGGCCGCGATAATTTTCGCCACTTTGTCAGCTTCGGCCGTTAACTGCAGCTGGCGATAAGCATTCTCCATCAGCGGCAGCGCATCACGTGTTGCCTGCGTATCCTGATAATCGCGCATCATGCCTTCCACACGATTAACAACAGCGACATAGGCCCCGCGCTTGGTATAGAATTGCGCCACCGAAAGTTCATATTTCGCCAGACGATCTTTCAGATAGGTCAGGCGTTTCTGAGCATCCGCCGCATACTGGCTGTTTGGGTAGCTACGCAGCAGCTGGGAGAAGTCACGGAAGGCGTCGCGCGCATGGTTGGGATCGCGATCGGAGCGATCGATACCAAAGAAGCCCTGCAGAGCGGAGTCATCCAGAGCCATATCCGTCAGGCCTTTCATATAGATGACGTAATCGATATTCGGATGAGTAGGGTTCAGACGCATGAAGCGCGAGATAGCAGCCTGCGCCAGCGGAAGATCGGCATTTTTGTAATACGCGTAGATTAAATCCAGCTGCACCTGCTGCGAGTAAGGACCAAACGGATAACGATTATCCAGCGCTTCCAGTTGCTTAATTGCCGCTTTGAAGTTACCGTCCTGCAGCTTTTGCTGAGCTGTGGCATAAATTTCAGACGGCGGGCTGTCCGGAACCGGATCAGATGAGCCTGAGCAGCCCACCAGGGCCAGGCTCAATGTGGCGGCAGCCACCAGATGTTTCATACGCGTCATGACGAAATGATTATCCTCAAAATGTTATGGCGGAAGCTGTCCGTATAGCTCCCGGTAATGACCAGTACGATAGCACATTATATTAAACGGCATCGCCGTAAAACCCAACGTTAACGAAGAAGCTGTATATGGCACAACAAGTTCAACTCACCGCAACGGTGTCCGAAGCACAGCTTGGACAACGTTTAGATCAGACTTTGGCAGAATTGTTCCCTGATTATTCACGCTCCCGCATAAAAGAGTGGATCCTCGATCGCCGCGTCAGCGTCAACGGCACTATCATCGATAAACCGAAAGAGAAAGTTCTGGGCGGTGAGCAGGTGGCTATTGATGCTGAGATTGAAGAGGAACAGCGCTGGGAAGCGCAGAACATTCCTCTGAATATCGTTTATGAAGATGACCACATTCTGGTTATCAATAAACCCCGCGACCTGGTGGTACACCCGGGCGCAGGTAATCCTGACGGTACCATTCTGAACGCGCTGCTCTACCATTTTCCGGCGATTGCTGATGTACCGCGCGCCGGTATCGTTCATCGCCTGGATAAAGACACCACCGGCCTGATGGTCGTGGCAAAAACAGTTCCGGCACAAACGCATCTGGTGGAAACGCTGCAGATGCGTGAAATCACGCGCGAATATGAAGCGGTTGCTATCGGTACGATGACAGCGGGTGGCACCGTTGATGAGCCGATGGCGCGTCACTCTACCAAGCGTACCCACATGGCCGTCCATCCTATGGGGAAACCGGCAACCACGCACTACCGCATCATGGAGCATTTCCGGGCCCATACGCGCCTGCGTCTGCGTCTGGAAACCGGGCGTACGCATCAGATTCGTGTCCACATGGCGCATATCAACCATCCGCTGGTAGGCGATCCGCTCTATGGTGGCCGTCCGCGCCCGCCAAAAGGCGCCTCAGACGCGTTCATTAATACGCTGCGTGGATTTGATCGTCAGGCACTGCACGCGACGATGCTGCGTCTTTATCATCCGATAACCGGCATTGAAATGGAGTGGCATGCACCGTTGCCGCAGGACATGGTTGATCTGATTGACGCTTTAAAAGCGGATACCGAAGAGTTCCGCGATCGCATGGACTGGCTATGAGTGAGTGGATCATCCCGGACTGGCCTGCGCCGCAGCGTGTCCGGGCCTGCTCCACTACCCGGCAGGGCGGTCATAGCGTGGCGCCCTGGGATTCGCTCAACCCCGCGGCCCACGTTGGGGATACGCCTGCGCACGTAATGCATAATCGCCAGCACATCGCAGAAACATTAGCGCTTTCTGCAATGCCGCAGTGGCTGAATCAGGTACATGGCAATGCGGTAGTACGTTTGCCTGCCGCCTCTGTGCTGCCACAGGCTGACGCAGCCATCACCCGGGAGTCCGGCGTGGTATGCGCCATTATGACAGCTGACTGCCTGCCGGTGCTGTTTTGCAGTAAAGATGGCAGTGAAGTCGCAGCAGCTCATGCGGGCTGGCGCGGCCTCTGTAACGGCGTGCTGGAACAGACGCTGGCACAGTTCCACTGCCCGGCCAGCGAGGTATATGCCTGGCTGGGCCCGGCGATCGGACCCAATGCGTTTGAGGTAGGGGCGGAAGTACGCCAGGCTTTTATGGCCCACGATGCCTGTGCTGAAGCAGCATTTCGTCCGGCGGGCGGGAAGTATTTTGCGGACCTCTGGCTACTGGCCGAGCAGCGTCTGGTTAACGCCGGCGTAACCTCTGTCAGTGGTTCACGACGCTGCACCTTCACTGAAGAACACGATTTTTTCTCCTTTCGTCGTGACGGCGTGACCGGGCGTATGGCAACCCTGATCTGGCTAAGATAACTTTACCCCCTGAGACGATCAGGTAAGCCTGTTTTTTGCTCACAATATCAGGTCAGAAACCTTGAAAATTTGAGGCCTGACCTCATTTTAATCTCCAGTAGCATTTTGACCTGTAACGGGAGGAATTATGCGTCTGGATCGTCTTACCAACAAATTCCAGCTAGCCCTTGCTGATGCCCAGTCCCTGGCTCTGGGACAGGATAACCAGTTTATTGAACCGCTTCATGTGATGAGCGCTCTGCTCAATCAGGAAGGGGGATCGGTGCGTCCGCTGCTCAGCGCAGCAGGTGCCGATGTCGCCACTCTGCGTACCAGTATTGAACAGGCAATCAATCGTCTGCCCCAGGTAGAAGGCACCGGGGGCGACGTGCAGCCCTCAGCCGATCTGGTGCGAATGCTGAACCTGTGTGACAAGCTGGCACAAAAGCGCGGCGATAACTTTATCTCATCTGAATTATTTGTTCTGGCGGCGCTGGATTCACGCGGTTCGCTGGCGGATCTGCTCAAAGCTGCCGGCGTGGCGTCTGACAAACTCGCGAACGCTATTGAACAATTGCGTGGAGGCGAAAACGTGAATGACCAGGGAGCTGAAGATCAGCGCCAGGCACTGAAGAAATATACTATCGATCTCACCGAGCGCGCCGAGCGAGGCAAGCTGGATCCGGTAATTGGCCGTGATGAAGAGATCCGCCGCACCATTCAGGTGCTGCAGCGCCGTACCAAAAACAACCCGGTATTGATTGGTGAACCTGGCGTGGGTAAAACCGCGATTGTTGAAGGTCTGGCTCAGCGTATTATCAACGGTGAAGTGCCTGAAGGGCTGAAAGGTCGTCGCGTGCTGGCGCTGGATATGGGTGCGCTGGTGGCCGGAGCCAAATATCGTGGTGAATTTGAAGAGCGCCTGAAAGGGGTGCTGAACGATCTCGCGAAGCAGGAAGGCAACGTCATTCTGTTTATCGATGAGCTGCACACTATGGTAGGCGCAGGCAAAGCCGATGGTGCGATGGACGCAGGAAACATGCTGAAGCCGGCTCTGGCGCGTGGCGAGCTGCACTGCGTTGGCGCAACCACGCTGGATGAGTACCGGCAGTATATAGAAAAAGATGCTGCCCTGGAGCGCCGCTTCCAGAAGGTATTTGTCGCGGAGCCCAGCGTCGAAGATACCATTGCTATTCTGCGCGGCCTGAAAGAACGCTATGAGCTGCATCACCATGTGCAGATCACCGATCCGGCTATCGTGGCAGCAGCAACATTGTCACACCGCTATATCGCCGATCGTCAGCTGCCGGATAAAGCAATTGACCTGATAGATGAAGCTGCATCCAGCATTCGTCTGCAGATCGATTCCAAACCTGAGCCGCTCGATCGTCTGGAGCGCCGCATTATCCAGCTGAAGCTGGAGCAGCAGGCGCTGAAAAAAGAGTCTGATGATGCCAGTGTCAAACGTCTGGAGATGCTGGAAACAGAACTGAATCAGAAAGAGCGCGAATATGCGGAACTGGAAGAAGAGTGGAAAGCTGAAAAAGCATCACTTACCGGTACGCAAAACATTAAAGCGGAGCTGGAGCAGGCTCGACTGACGCTGGAGCAGGCGCGACGTGTTGGCGACCTGGCACAAATGTCCGAGCTGCAGTATGGCAAAATTCCGGCGCTGGAAAAGCAGCTGGCAAGCGCTACTCAGGCTGAAGGCAAGATCATGAAATTGTTACGCAACCGCGTAACTGACGTTGAAATTGCCGACGTACTGGCGCGCTGGACCGGTATCCCGGTAGCACGCATGATGGAGGGCGAGCGTGACAAATTGCTGCGTATGGAGCAGGAGCTGCATGCGCGGGTTATCGGCCAGAATGAAGCGGTGGAGGCGGTTTCTAATGCCATCCGTCGCAGCCGGGCAGGCTTGTCCGATCCAAACCGTCCGATTGGCTCATTCCTCTTCCTCGGTCCAACCGGGGTAGGTAAAACCGAGCTGTGCAAAGCGCTGGCAAACTTCCTGTTTGACAGTGACGATGCGATGGTGCGAATCGATATGTCTGAGTTTATGGAAAAACATTCGGTTTCGCGGCTGGTGGGCGCACCTCCGGGATATGTCGGATATGAAGAGGGCGGTTATCTTACTGAAGCAGTACGCCGTCGGCCTTACTCCGTGATTTTACTGGATGAAGTAGAGAAAGCGCATCCGGATGTGTTTAACATCCTGCTGCAGGTGCTGGATGATGGTCGACTGACTGATGGTCAGGGGCGTACCGTGGATTTCCGCAATTCGGTGGTGATTATGACATCGAACCTGGGGTCGGATTTAATACAGGAGCGTTTTGGCGCACTTGACTATCCAGCCATGAAAGAGACGGTAATGACAGTAGTCGGACACCACTTCCGTCCTGAGTTCATCAACCGTATAGATGAAGTTGTGGTGTTTCATCCACTGGGAGAGCAGCACATTGCCTCTATTGCGCAGATTCAGCTGCAGCGTCTTTATCAGCGGCTGGACGATCGCGGCTATCAGCTGCACATCTCTGAAGCAGCACTGAAGCTGCTTGGTGAAAATGGCTACGATCCGGTTTACGGTGCACGTCCGCTCAAACGGGCTATCCAGCAGCATATAGAGAACCCGCTGGCGCAGAAGATACTTTCCGGTGCATTTGTGCCAGGAAAAGTTATCGAAATGGATGTAAGCGAAGGCGAAATTGTCGCTCATCAGTAAGTGTTACGCATAAAAACGGGCCTGCGGGCCCGTTTTTTGTTGCTTAAATAAGCGTTCAAGCTGTTTTTTACAACGCTTTGCCTGGAAAGTGAGCGCTTAAGCAAAAAAGTTAAAATTAGCACTTGTCACCCGCCGAGAACTCCCTATAATGCGCCACCACTGAGACGGCAAAGCGGCAACGCAGACGGGCTCAGCAGGGCGTGAAGTGATTCACCCCGCCGGAGAAAAACGCTGAAAAAA
>NZ_MAYN01000008.1:0-113743 GCF_001691555.1 Pantoea eucrina
TAACAGAATTTGCCTGGCGGCCACAGCGCGGCGGTCCCACCTGACCCCATGCCGAACTCAGAAGTGAAACGCCGTAGCGCCGATGGTAGTGTGGGGCCTCCCCATGCGAGAGTAGGGAACTGCCAGGCATCCATCAAGTAAGAGAGCCCTGAACAGACGTTCAGGGCTTTTTTACGTCTGCAGAAAACGCAGAAATGAGTAAAATTTAAGCTTTTTTCAGCCAGCTGACGATAAAGTCAGCGATGCGGTCAGGCTGGTTGATATCCAGCAGCGGCAGATCAAGCGCCAGGGCTTCATCGCTGGCTATGGCAATCACATATTCATCCAGCAACTCTTCTGCCCCGCCTTTAACACCACGCCGCCACAGCGCAATTTTTGCCACCTTTTCATCCCTGAATCCTTCAACCAGTATCAGATCCAGCGCTGCGCTGTTCATCTGTGCTGCCAGATGCTGCAGAGATGCGGGTTCATCTGGCGTTTCACACATCAGCGCCCAGCGCCGTTCACTGGCAACCATCACCTGGTCGGCGCCCGCTTTACGTAAAACGTAGCTGTCTTTACCTGGCGTATCGATCTCCAGCTGATGATGAGAATGCTTGATCAGCCCGGTCCGGATCCCGCGCTGTTTTAACAGCGGTATCAGCGATTTAAGCAGCGTAGTCTTGCCGGTACCGCTCCACGCGGCAATGGCGAGTAAAGGGACGTCCATTATTCTCCTTCCTCCTGTGCCAGATCGTCTGCGGTATTGATATTACGGAATAGTGTCTCATCCTCATCAAACAGCACTGCATGGCCGCCGCTGGCGCACAGAAACTGCATCAGACGCCGTTCGCCGCGTGAGAGATACATGGCCAGTTCATCAGCCAGCGCCCGGTTAAGCAGAGCCAGTACCGGATGATCGCGCATGACCGATCTGACCCAGACCGCCGGCGCCTCTGCGCGCTGTTGCCATAGCCGCAGGACAAAATCCTGAGGAATATAGGGCGTATCACAGGCGCAGAAAACAACCCATTCGCTCTGGCTATGGCGTAATCCGCTCAGCATACCCGCCAGCGGACCGGGCCAGTCAGGTAATGTGTCTGTTATCACTTTACAGCCGCTTAACTGATATTGATCAAGGTGCCGGTTAGCGCTGATCAGCACACTCTCTACCTGTGGCTGCAGTCGCTGCAGCACATGCTGATAAAGAGGCTGATTATGCAGCCGCACCAGCCCCTTATCACGACCTCCCATACGGCTGCCCTGGCCACCCGCCAGAATAACGCCGGTAAATACGGGCATGGTTATCTCCTTTTATAAACCCGCGCAGTGTAACGAGGGATCGGCTATGAAAACCCATCGTCTTAACGAACTGATTGCGCTCCTGCAGCCTGCCTGGCAGCAGGAGCCTGAATATAACCTGCTGGCTTTTTTACACAAGCTGGCGCAGGAGGCGGGCTTTCATGGCCCGTTAAGTGAATTAAGCGACGACATATTGATTTACCATCTCAAAATGCGTGATACCGATAGCACCACAGAAATACCCGGTATCAGAAAAGATTACGAAGCAGACTTTAAAACAGCACTGTTACGCGCACGCGGTGTGATCAAGGCTGACGAGTAGTGCTATCCTTGCGCATCTACTGCAAAGGTAACATACAGGGCCGACAATGAACGACGCTGCCTTTAATTTTCATACGCTGGATCCGGATGCCATTCTCGACGCTTTATGGGATACCGGCCTGCGGGTGGAGTCAGGCTTAACGGCGCTGAACAGCTATGAAAACCGCGTTTACCAGTTCAGCGATGATGAAAACCGGCGCTACGTCGCTAAGTTTTATCGTCCGCAGCGCTGGAGCCGGGAACAGATCCTTGAAGAGCATGCGCTGGCGCTGGATCTGCTGAATGACGACGTGCCGGTAGCGGCACCGCTTACGCTACAGGACAGCACGCTTAACCAGCATGCCGGATTTATGTTTGCCGTGTTCCCCAGCGTCGGCGGTCGTCAGTATGAAACGGACAATGAGGAACAGATGGAGTGGGTGGGCCGCTTCCTCGGCCGCATGCATCAGACCGGACGTCGTAAACCTTTCGTCCGGCGTCCGGAGCTGGGGCTTGAAGAGTATATCCGGCAGCCACAGCAGACGCTGGCCCACAGCGAGCTGGTACCGGCAAGGCTTAAAGAGAGCTTGCTGAAGGCTATAGAGCATCTCTTAAGCACGCTGCAGCAGAGCTGGCACACGCAGTGGCAGCCGCTGCGCCTGCACGGCGACTGTCATCCGGGCAATATTTTATGGCGTGACGGCCCGATGTTTGTTGATCTGGATGATGCGCGCACCGGCCCGGCCGTGCAGGATCTCTGGATGCTGATAAACGGCGATCGACAGGAACAGCGCATTCAGTGGGATATTCTGATAGAGGCGTATAACGAGTTCGGTGATTTCGATTTACATGAATTGACACTGATTGAGTCTTTACGCGCCATGCGCATGGTTTATTATCTGGCCTGGGTCGTACGCCGCTGGCAGGATCCCGCTTTTCCGCGTGCGTTCCCCTGGATGACTGACGAGGATTTCTGGCGCCGGCAGATTGCACTCCTGATTGAGCAGGAGCGACTGTTGCACGAACCCCCATTACGGCTTGGTCCGCAATTTTAATAACGTACTCAGGAGATAGGTTAACAATGAAAAAAATCTGGCTTGCGCTGGCGGGAATGTTGCTGGCATTTAGCGTATCAGCGGCGCAGTTCACCGACGGTAAACAGTATGTCACGCTGCAGAAGCCGGTGGCAGGTGAACCTCAGGTCATGGAATTCTTCTCGTTTTTCTGCCCGCACTGCTATCAGTTTGAACGTGTTTACCACGTCAGCGAGGCAGTGAAGAAGAACCTGCCGGCTGAGACCAAAGTGACAAAATATCACGTCGATTTTCTCGGCGGTGACTTAGGGCCGGTTGTAACGCACGCCTGGGCAGTGGCTATGGCACTCGGCGTGGAAAGCAAAGTTACCGCACCAATTTTTGATGGCATTCAGAAGACGCAAACCATCACCGATCCGGCCAGCCTGAAAGAGACCTTTATCAAAGCAGCAGGGATCTCAGCTGGCGATTATGATGCTGCCTGGAACAGCTTTGCGGTCAAGGCGCTGGTTGCGCAGCAGCAGAAAGCCGCTTCTGACGTCAATCTGCAGGGCGTGCCGGCTATTTTTGTTAACGGCAAATATATGGTCAATAACGGCGGTCTGGACACCAGCTCTATGGAGAATTTTGTCGCCGATTATGCCAACGTGGTTAAGTTCCTGGCTGAAAAGCAGTAACGTAATACGCTTAAACGCTGGCAATGCCAGCGTTTTTTATTTCTTTCTTCCTCATTTATTCTTTTTTCCGCAGATCCTCCGCAGTGATATCCACATGGACGATCGCGTCCCCGAAAGCGCGCTCTGTGTCACGGCAACTTATTAACTTACTGTAAATAAATAGTTATTATCTGATATTTTTTTTTCTCATCCTGAAAAATTAGCGCCCTGTAAAATTTGCGCACAAAGTTATCCACAGAAAGATCGTTGCGATCCGCGTTTGATAACCGTGAAAAAAAGTGCCTCTCTCCCGTGTTCATTCAACATTTTTCTCAGGTTGTGGCATCCTTATAAGCCTGAATCTCGCAACGAAGAAACCTTAACACTATGGCGAAAATCGCAGAAAATCCCCTGATTCTGGTAGACGGATCCTCTTATCTCTACCGTGCATATCATGCCTTTCCGCCACTGACCAACAGCGCGGGTGAACCCACCGGCGCGATGTATGGTGTGCTCAACATGCTGAAAAGCCTGCTGATGCAGTATCAGCCCAGCCATGTGGCTGTGGTCTTCGATGCGAAAGGAAAAACCTTCCGTGACGAACTGTTCGAACACTACAAGTCTCATCGCCCGCCGATGCCTGACGATCTGCGTGCGCAGATCGCACCGCTGCATGAAATGGTAAAAGCGATGGGGCTGCCGCTGCTGGCCGTATCGGGCGTGGAAGCGGACGATGTTATCGGTACGCTGGCGCTGGAAGCGGGTAAACAGGGGCGCAGCGTGCTGATCAGCACCGGTGATAAAGATATGGCGCAGCTGGTGACGCCAGAGATCACGCTGATCAATACCATGAGCAATACCGTACTGGGACCGGAAGAGGTTGAAGAGAAATATGGTGTGCCGCCTGCACTGATCATCGATTTTCTGGCGATGATGGGCGACAGTTCCGATAACATTCCCGGCGTGCCGGGCGTAGGTGAGAAGACCGCGCAGGCGCTGCTGCAGGGACTGGGTGGCATGCATGCCATTTATGAAAATCTCGACAAAGTAGCCGGTCTGGCATTCCGTGGCGCGAAAACCATGGCGGCCAAACTCGAACAGAACCGCGATGTGGCCTTTCTCTCCTACCAGCTGGCGACCATTAAAACGGATGTGCCGCTGGAGGTGAGTTACGATCAGCTGACGGTGAACCAGCCTGACGTTGAGACGCTGCAGACGCTGTTTGCCCGCTTTGAATTCCGGCGCTGGCAGGCCGATCTGCAGGAAGGTAAGTGGCTGCAGGGCAAAAAGAGCAATGTGCAGGCGCAGAGCGTGCTGGCTGATGAGCCCGAGGCCGCGGAAGCCACCAGCGTGCTCTCAGCAGACGGGTATGTCACTATCCTTGATGAGGCAACCTTTAACACCTGGCTCGATAAACTGAAGCAGGCTGACGTGTTTGCCTTCGACCTTGAAACTGATTCACTCGATACGCTCAGCGCGACCATTGTGGGTATCGCCTTTGCCGTCGCGCCCGGTGAGGCCGCCTACCTGCCGGTGGCGCACGACTATCTGGACGCACCCGATCAGCTCGATCGCATCGACGTGCTGGCGAAATTAAAACCGCTGCTGGAAGATGAACGCGCGGCGAAAGTCGGGCAGAACCTGAAGTACGATCGCGGCGTGCTGAAAAATTACGGTATCGAACTGCGCGGCATCCGGTTTGACACCATGCTGGAGTCATACTGTCTGAACAGCATTGGCGGCAAGCATGATATGGACAGCCTCTCGGCGCGCTGGCTGAATCACAAGACGGTCACGTTCACGGAGATCGCCGGCAAAGGCAAAAATCAGCTCACGTTTAACCAGATTGCGCTGGAGCAGGCGGCACACTATGCGGCAGAAGATGCCGATGTGACGCTGCAGCTGCATCAGCAGATGTGGCCAAAACTGGAGCAGGAAGCGGGTCCGAAACAGGTCTTTACGGACATCGAAATGCCCCTGGTCACGGTGATTTCACGTATTGAGCGTAACGGCGTGCTTATCGATCAGAACATCCTCGCCAGGCACTCTCAGGAGCTGACCACCCGCCTCTCTGAACTGGAACTGAAGGCGCATGAACTGGCGGGCGAGCCGTTTAATCTCTCCTCAACTAAACAGCTGCAGACCATCCTGTTTGAAAAGCAGGGCATTAAGCCTACGAAGAAGACACCGGGCGGCGCACCTTCAACCAGCGAAGAGGTGCTGGCCGAGCTGGCGCTTGATTATCCGTTGCCAAAAGTCATTCTGGAGCATCGGGGGCTGTCAAAGCTGAAATCTACCTACACCGATAAACTGCCGCAGATGATTAATCCGGTCTCCGGACGCGTTCACACCTCTTATCATCAGGCCGTCACGGCGACCGGCCGTCTCTCTTCGACCGATCCGAACCTGCAGAACATTCCGGTCCGTAACGAAGAAGGTCGCCGGATCCGTCAGGCCTTTATTGCCGGTACAGATAAACGGATTGTTGCTGCGGACTATTCCCAGATTGAGCTGCGCATCATGGCGCATCTGTCACAGGATAAAGGTTTGCTGGATGCCTTTGCCCAGGGAGAGGATATCCACCGTGCCACGGCAGCGGAAGTATTTGGTTCCGCGCTGGAAAAGGTCTCAGCCGAGCAGCGCCGCAGCGCCAAAGCGATTAACTTTGGCCTGATTTATGGCATGAGTGCTTTTGGTCTGTCGCGCCAGCTGAACATCGGTGCCGGTGAAGCGAAGAAATATATGGATCTCTACTTCGAACGCTATCCGGGCGTGCTGCGTTACATGGAAAAGACCCGCGATCAGGCGGCGTCCAAAGGCTATGTGGAGACGCTGGACGGGCGTCGTCTGTGGCTGCCGGATATCAAATCCAGTAACGCTATCCGCCGCAAAGCGGCTGAGCGTGCGGCAATCAATGCGCCAATGCAGGGAACTGCAGCAGATATCATCAAGCGGGCAATGATTGCCGTGGATGGCTGGCTGCAGCAGCAGAGCGGTGATGACGTGAAGATGATCATGCAGGTACACGATGAACTGGTGTTTGAGATCCACAAAGACGCGGTGGAGAGCGCCAGCGCAAAAATCCGTCAGCTGATGGAGAGCAGCATGACGCTGGATGTGCCGCTGCTGGTGGAAGTCGGCGTCGGTGATAACTGGGATCAGGCGCACTGATCTAACTTGCTGCCTGCTAAACATTTTTTCGGGAATTAAACTATAGCTTCTGTGCAAAAGTGTGACGAGGCTGGTAAAAATTATGTCAAAACCTGAAAGTGAATCACAAAAAATCCTTTGTCGGTCAGAAAAAATCAGGTAAAGTTCGTCGCGTAGGGTACAGAGGTAAGATGTTCTATCTTTCAGACCTTTTACTTCACGTAATCGGATTTGGCTGAATATTTAGCCGCCCCAGTCAGTTATGACTGGGGCGTTTTTTATTGGGCTTTTTTCACCTGACTACGCTGCCGTTACTCTGCTGGCAGGTTATCTGCATCGCCTTCCCGGGCCGGCTCAAGTTCGCTGAACCAGGTATCCAGCTTCTGACGCACTTTGTCCACGCCCAGCTTTTTCAGCGAAGAGAACATCTCAACCTGCACGTCGCCCGTAAAGCCCAGCGCGGCTTCACGCACCATATTGAGCTGCGCTTTACGCGCGCCAGAAGCGAGCTTGTCCGCTTTGGTCAGCAGCACTAAAACCGGAATGTTGCTGCTCACGGCCCACTCAATCATCTGCTGATCGAGATCTTTAAGCGGGTGGCGGATATCCATCAGCACCACCAGCCCTTTCAGCGCCTGCCGCTTTTGCAGATATTCTGCCAGCGCACGCTGCCATTTACGTTTCATCTCTTCCGGTACTTCGGCATAGCCGTAGCCGGGCAGATCCACCAGACGTTTGCCCTCAACCACTTCAAACAGGTTGATAAGCTGGGTACGCCCCGGCGTTTTACTGGTGCGCGCCAGACTTTTCTGGTTAGTCAGTGTATTAAGCGCACTGGATTTGCCTGCATTTGAGCGCCCGGCAAAGGCTACTTCAATACCCGTGTCGGACGGCAGATGACGGATATCTGGCGCACTGAGCATGAAGTGAGTAACGTGATAATTCAAAGCAGACAAAATAGACTCCAGCTGATAGATACGGACTAATGCGCTGATTATACCTGTTATGACGCAAAAGTATCTGACAGCTGTTGCCCTGACAGACTGTGTAAGAGATCGCCGTTTCATGATGCCAGTTTTGGCTGAAATATAAAAAGTTCAATATTTTTTTATCATTAAAATACAAAGTCTTGCGTTGTTTTAATCACTCTTTTCTCTAAATAAGGGCAAGGACTCACTTGTTGATTCTGCACTTTCGTCTACATTTGGTGTCAGTGCAAGGCAGCACCCATCAGGATGATGCGCTCAGGAGTGTCCGGAAGACCACGAGCATGGCAGGAGTACGATTCAGGCAGGAATCGGGAAAGGACAGGGATTACTCGCAGGAGCGATATGGCGACGGAGTGACCGGGACGTTGAGAGCCGTAAAGGATTTATTCAGAGTTTCCTTCGTACGAAGGTGCGAAATAAGGCGATAGCAAAAGCTATCGCCTTTTTTCTTTGTCTGCTTTCTGCTAGATTTCGCCGCAATTCTATACTGAACTCACCAGGCATCACTGAGACCGGATACCATGAAGCAACCTGCACCCGCCCAGCGTGGCAAACCCGCTGCTAAAGCCAAACGCAAATCGCGTGAAGAACTGAATCAGGAAGCGCGCGATCGTAAACGTGACAAAAAGCACAGCGGCCATAAATCGGGCAGCCGTGCCAGCCCGACGGCGCAGAGCAGCGGCAGCGCACAGACTAAAAAAAGCAGCGATGCCCGCATTGGCAGCAAAAAACCGGTATCGCTGGTGGCTGAAGGCAAAACGCAGCCCGTGACAAAAGCGGCACCTCAGCCCAAAGCGAAAGCGCAGAAAGTACGCCTGACGCCTGAAGAGGAGCTGGCGAAGCTGGAGAACGACGAACGTCTCGACACACTGCTTGATCGCCTGGAAAAAGGCGAGACGCTGAGCGGTGAAGACCAGGCGTGGCTGGATGAGACGCTGGACCGCATCGATGAGCTGATGGAAACGCTGGGGATCGCGCTGGATGACGACGCCGAAGATGAGCAGGCTGAAGAAGATATGATGCGCCTGCTGAAAGGGCAGTAATTCCGTTACCGGACGGCATGCGCCGTACCGCATGCCGCGCTGAGCAGGTATTCAACAATGTTTTGGCCTGGATCAATTTTAGCGCTGCTGCTCACATGTTATATCCTCTGGTTATTGTTTAAACTACGCCGCCTGTCGCGCCTGAAATCGCGTTTATGGCGGCGTTCCCTTCACCGCTTCACTGACCCTTCTGCGCGACCTTTCCGGACCACACGCCACCGAAAGAGGTAAGCATGACCGCGCAGCAGATAGAATGGGATCAGCAGCTGGTTGAGAAATACAGCGGCTCAGGCCCGCGTTATACTTCCTATCCCACCGCGCCGGAATTCAGTGAAATTTTCCGCGACGCAGATTTTCAGCAGGCTGCTACCCGCTATCCTCACCGGCCGCTCTCCCTTTACGTGCATATTCCGTTCTGTCACAGGCTATGTTACTTCTGCGGCTGCAATAAAATAGTGACGCGTCAGCGGCATAAAGCTGACCGCTATCTGAATGCGCTGGCACAGGAGATCGCCTGTCGTGCACCGCTGTTTGCCGGTCGCCGGGTAACTCAGCTGCACTGGGGAGGCGGCACGCCGACCTTCCTTGACGGACCGCAGATAAGCCGGCTGATGGCGCTGTTGCGGCATCACTTTGATATAGCGGATGACGCTGAAATGTCGATCGAAATCGATCCGCGTGAGATCGCACCGGCCACGATCGATCATCTGCGGGCGGAAGGATTTAACCGCCTGAGCATAGGGATTCAGGATTTTGATCGGGCGGTGCAGGCGCGCATTAACCGGGTACAGGATGAAGCGGCAATTGGTGCGCTGGTAAAGCGCGCGCGCGAACAGGGCTTTCGTTCGGTCAGTTTCGATCTGATCTACGGTCTGCCGCTGCAGACTGCGGAACGCTTTGCACGGACGCTGCAGCGGGTGGTCGGGCTTGCTCCCGACCGTCTCAGCCTGTTCAGCTATGCGCATATGCCCGCGCTGTTTGCGGCGCAGCGCAAAATCAAAGCAGCAGAGCTACCCGACGCCGCGCAAAAGCTGCTGATCCTGCAGCAGAGCATTGCCACACTGACCGCCGCAGGCTACCAGTTTATCGGGATGGATCACTTTGCCCGGCCGGATGATGACCTGGCGATCGCGCAGCGCAGCGGCCTGCTGCACCGCAATTTTCAGGGCTACACCACGCACGGTGAGAGCGATCTGCTGGGACTGGGCGTTTCTGCTATCAGCATGCTGGGCGACAGCTATGCGCAGAACCGGAAAGTGCTGAATGAGTGGTATGCAGGGGTGGAGCAGCAGGGTAGCGCGCTGTGGCGCGGATTAACGCTGACGGAGGATGATCGTTTGCGGCGCGAGGTCATTAAACAGCTTATCTGCAACTTCACGCTCGATTTTGCCGCCGTGGAGGCGCAGTGGCCGGTCGCGTTTGAAGACTATTTTGCTGAAGATTTGACGCAGTTAGCCCCGCTGGTGGCGGAGGGGCTGGTGCGTTATGAAGCGCGGCGCCTGACGGTGACCGGGCGCGGCCGTCTGCTGATCCGCTCTGTCTGCATGTGTTTTGATCGCTATCTGCGGCAGAAAAACCGCCAGCAGCACTATTCCCGGATTATTTAAATAACAAAGGGAGCAGTACGCTCCCTTGCTATTAACTGAACAGGCTCGCCGTAACGGCGCATACCACAGCAGCCAGCGCAGTCTGCGGCGAATGTGTCACCGCGCTGCCAATGGCTGCCAGGTTATGCGCTATCGTCAGCATGACAGATTGCAGCATGATACTTGTCTCCCGATTACCGCGCATATGATACTCATCGGTAACGGTCTGTACAGCCTGTGCGTGCAAAAAATCAGCAGAAAGCCGCTCCCTGCAGCGTTACTCCATGCCCAGCTCTTTGAGCTTGCGCGTCAGCGTGTTGCGTCCCCAGCCGAGCAGGCGTGCCGCTTCCTGTTTATGCCCCTGAGTATGACGCAGCGCCGTCGTCAGCAGGGTGCGCTCCATCTCCGGTTGCGCTTCGGATAACAGGTTCTGATGACCGGAACGCAGTGCGCGATCGGCCCACTGTGCCAGCAGCGTGGCCCAGCTGTCCGGCAGCGATTGCACCGGACTGTCAGGCGTGACGGATTCAAACAGCTCCGGCGGCAGATCCTGAATCAGCACTTCCTGACCGGCGGCCATGACCGTCAGCCAGCGGCAGGTGTTCTCCAGCTGGCGCACGTTGCCTGACCAGTGCAGGCGGGTCAGCGCCGTTTCCGTTTCCGGATGCAGGATTTTGGCCTCAACCCCCAGCTCGCGCGCGGCGACCTGCAGGAAGTAGCGTGCCAGACGCGGAATATCTTCGCGGCGCTCACGCAGCGGCGGCAGATGCACACGAATAACGTTGAGGCGGTGGAACAGATCCTCACGGAATTTGCCCTCCTGCACGCGCAGCTCAAGGTTCTGATGCGTGGCGGCAATAATGCGCACATCCACCTTTACCGGCGCGTAGCCGCCCACGCGATAGAACTGACCGTCTGCCAGCACGCGCAGCAGGCGAGTCTGCACATCCAGCGGCATATCGCCAATCTCATCAAGAAACAGCGTGCCGCCATCCGCCTGTTCAAAGCGGCCCTGGCGGATCTGGTTAGCGCCGGTAAACGCCCCTTTTTCGTGCCCGAACAGCTCAGATTCAATCAGGTCTTTCGGGATCGCTGCCATATTCAGCGCGATAAAAGGCGCCTTGGCCCGCGGGCTGTGGCGATGCAGCGCATGCGCGACCAGCTCTTTACCGGTTCCGGACTCTCCGTTGATCAGCACGCTGATTGAGGAGCGGGAGAGACGGCCAATAATACGGAACACATCCTGCATCGCCGGCGCTTCGCCGATGATGTCGGTTGTCGGGCCGCTGACGGGCTGATTGCGCGGCTGCTGCTGCTCCTGATAGTGGCTGATGGCGCGCTCGACCAGCGCGACCGCCTCATCAATATCAAACGGCTTCGGCAGATAATCAAACGCACCCTGCTGATAGGCGCTGACGGCGGCATCAAGATCGGAATGCGCCGTCATAATGATGACCGGCAGCATCGGATGACGCTGTTTAATCTGCTTAAGTAGCGCCAGGCCATCCATGCCCGGCATGCGGATATCTGACAATAATACGTCCGGGGTTTTGCTGGCGAGTGCATCCAGCACTTCACTGGCGCTGTCAAACGTCGCGCAGCTTAAACCGGCTCCAGTGAGCGCGCGTTCAAGCACCCAGCGGATGGAGCTATCGTCATCGACGATCCAGACTATCCCTCGTTGCATAGAAACCTCACTGGCGAATGGGCAGGTAAACCGAAAATTCGGTGTGGCCTGGCCAACTGTTAAATTCAATTTTTCCTGAGTGCTGATCGATCAGACTGCGGGCGATAGAGAGCCCGAGACCGGTGCCGCCTTCGCGTCCGCTGACCATGGGATAGAACAGCGTATCCTGCAGCTGTGCCGGGATACCCGGTCCGTTATCTTCCACATCAATACGCGCCACCAGCCGGTAGCGTGTGCCGTGCAGCGTCAGCTGAAAAGCGGTGCGCGTACGCAGCACGATGGTACCGCCCTCTGCGCCCAGCGCCTGCAGCGCATTGCGTACTACGTTAAGCAGCACCTGTTCAATCTGGTCAGGATCGTGTGGCAGTTCCGGCAGACTGGGGTCGTAGTCGCGCACCAGCGTGACGTTATCCGGCAGCTCCATCGAGACCAGCTTGACCACGCGTTCAGCCACCTGATGAATGCTCTGCGTAACGTGCAACCCCGGCTGCTGCGGGCCCAGCAGACGATCCACCAGATTGCGCAGCCGGTCTGCCTGCTCAATGATAACGTTGGTATATTCATTCAGCGACGGGTCAGGTAGCGCGCGCGACAGCAGCTGCGCTGCGCCGCGCAGGCCGCCAAGCGGGTTTTTAATCTCATGCGCCAGGCCGCGTACCAAATCGCGTGCGGCAACCTGCTGAGCATGCTGGATCTGCTCTTGGCTGAGCCGGCGCTGGTTGTCCATCGGGGCCATCTCCAGCAGGATCAGGCCGTCTGGCAGACGCTGCGCGGTCAGCGACATAATATGCGCACGTCCGTCGACCACCAGCGTGACTTCGCTGTCGGTAAAGCCCTGGCCCGCAGCCAGGCTCTCACGCATCACGTCAATGTTCAGCGAAAAGTAGCCGGTCAGTTCCGGCAGCGGTGTGCCAAACAGTTTGCGCGAACTCTGCGCCAGCAGCTGCTGCGCAGCCGGATTGGCATAGCGGATCACCAGCCCGTCATCGACCAGCAGGATACTGTTTATCAGGGAGTTGAGAATCTGCCCTGCATCAGGCAGTGAGCCAGCAACCATACCACGATCCTCTGCACCAAATTAGTGCACTATAGCGTTTTGGGATGGAAAACTCCCTGATAACGGCAATTTTGCGGTGAAAAAAACCCATCCGGAGATGGGCTAAAGTTTCCACGGCAACAAAAAAACGTTGTCCTCTTTTGCCCGGACTGGCGGACAAAAGAGGTGAATGGCCATTTAAACGCTGTAGTAGAGTTCAAATTCAACCGGGTGTGGCGTCATGCGAACGCGATCAACATCTGGCTTGCGCAGCTCGATGTAAGCATCGATAGCGTCGTCAGTGAATACGCCGCCGCGGGTCAGGAACTCGCGATCTTCATTCAGCGCGTTCAGCGCCTCTTCCAGAGAACCGGCTACTTTCGGGATCTCCGCTTCTTCTTCCGGCGGCAGATCGTAGAGGTTTTTGTCCATCGCATCGCCAGGATGGATTTTGTTGATGATGCCGTCGAGGCCAGCCATCAGCAGTGCAGTAAACGCCAGGTATGGGTTAGCCGCTGGATCCGGGAAGCGCGCTTCAATACGGCGAGCTTTCGGGCTGGCAACAACCGGAATACGGATAGAGGCAGAACGGTTACGCGCAGAATAAGCGAGCATAACCGGCGCTTCATAACCCGGCACCAGACGCTTGTAAGAGTTGGTGGTTGGGTTAGCCAGGGCGTTAATTGCTTTAGCGTGCTTGATCACACCGCCGATGTAGAACAGTGCCGTTTCAGACAGGCCGCCGTACTTATCACCGGAGAACAGGTTTACGCCACCTTTAGAGAGTGACATATGGCAGTGCATACCGGATCCGTTATCACCAAACATTGGCTTTGGCATAAAGGTTGCGGTCTTGCCGTAAGCGTGCGCGACGTTGTGCACGACATACTTATAAATCTGAATTTCATCCGCTTTTTTGGTCATGGTATTGAAGCGGGTTGCCACTTCGTTCTGACCAGCGGTTGCCACTTCGTGGTGATGTGCTTCTACAACCAGCCCCATCTGCTCCATGGTCAGACACATGGCAGAACGAATATCCTGAGAGGAGTCAACCGGTGGCACCGGGAAGTAACCGCCTTTCAGACCCGGACGATGGCCTTTGTTGCCGCCTTCGTACGCTTTGCCGGTGTTCCAGCACGCTTCGATATCATCGATAGCAACATGTGAACCTGAAGTCGATGAGCCGAAACGGATATCGTCAAACAGGAAAAATTCTGGCTCAGGCCCGAACAGCACCGTGTCAGCAATACCGGAAGAACGCAGGTACTCTTCGGCGCGCTTGGCAATGGAACGCGGGTCGCGATCGTAACCCTGCAGCGTGCCTGGCTCAAGGATGTCACACCGGATGATGAGAGTCGGGTCTTCGAAGAACGGATCCATTACCGCGGTGGTGGCATCCGGCATCAGCACCATGTCTGATTCGTTAATGCCTTTCCAGCCACCGATGGATGAACCATCGAACATTTTGCCTTCTTCAAAGAAGTCTGCGTTAACCTGATGAGCAGGAATGGTGACGTGCTGTTCTTTACCTTTGGTATCGGTAAAACGCAGATCGACGAACTTAACTTCATGCTCGTTCATCATCGAGAGAACGTGTTCAGCGGACATACTCAACTCTCCTGGAAATGGTCATCTGTTGTCGTGGTGAGAGAACTCAAAATGCCTGGAATGTGTCACGACTACTGACCACCCCTGACTAAGATCCCGGCAAGCTATTCAGCCATCAGGCCACTGTCGTTTGCACTTAAAAAAGATAAAGCGAATTCTGTGCCAACTTTTTTCAAGCGCGATAAATGGCGCTGTGCGGCGCGCTGCGGTGCATCAGCAGCTGCACCAGAACAGACGCATTGCTTTATTATGGTGCAAATCCGTGCGGTGTCAGCACTAAAATGGTGCACAAAGCCAGCAGGATGCAGATATTTGCACCGCTAATGGTGCTAAAAATCAGCAGCGCGAGAATATTGTCGGGAAAACTGTGATCATGTTCAGTATTCCGCTTAATCCGTGTACAATACCGCGTTATTTCTATAATGCCTGAGGCAAAGCTGTGATCGAAAATTTGCGTAACATCGCCATCATCGCGCACGTTGACCATGGAAAAACCACCCTGGTCGACAAACTGCTGCAACAGTCCGGTACTTTTGACGCTCGTACCGAAGCGACTGAACGTGTGATGGATTCCAATGATTTGGAAAAAGAGCGTGGAATTACCATCCTCGCAAAAAACACCGCCATCAAATGGAACGACTACCGTATCAACATCGTTGATACCCCGGGACACGCCGACTTCGGTGGTGAAGTAGAGCGCGTCATGTCCATGGTGGATTCGGTGCTGCTGGTTGTTGATGCGATGGATGGCCCTATGCCGCAAACCCGCTTCGTAACCAAGAAAGCCTTTGCCCACGGTCTGAAACCTATTGTGGTTATCAACAAAATTGACCGTCCAGGCGCGCGTCCTGACTGGGTTGTAGATCAGGTATTCGACCTGTTCGTTAACCTCGACGCGACTGACGAGCAGCTGGACTTCCCTATCATTTACGCGTCAGCGCTGAATGGTATTGCAGGTCTGGAACATACTGATATGGCTGAGGACATGACCCCGCTGTATCAGGCAATCGTCGATCACGTTTCTCCGCCGCAGGTTGAAGCTGATGCGCCGCTGCAGATGCAGATTTCACAGCTGGACTACAACAACTACCTGGGCGTTATCGGTATTGGCCGCATCAAGCGCGGTAAAATCAAGCCGAACCAGCAGGTAACGGTGATTGATAGCGAAGGCAAAACCCGTAACGCAAAAGTAGGCAAAGTGCTGACGCATCTGGGTCTGGAGCGTATCGACAGCGATCTGGCAGAAGCGGGCGACATCATTGCCGTTACCGGTCTGGGTGAGCTGAACATCTCCGATACCATCTGCGACACGCAGAATGTGCAGGCCCTGCCGGCGCTGAGCGTGGATGAGCCGACCGTGACCATGTTCTTTAACGTCAATACCTCACCGTTCTGCGGTAAAGAAGGTAAATACGTTACTTCACGTCAGATCCTGGATCGCCTGAACAAAGAACTGGTACACAACGTTGCGCTGCGCGTTGAAGAGACCACCGATGCTGACGCGTTCCGCGTATCAGGTCGTGGTGAGCTGCACCTTTCTGTTCTGATCGAAAACATGCGTCGTGAAGGTTTCGAGCTGGCGGTATCCCGTCCGAAAGTTATCTTCCGTGAGCATGAAGGCCGCAAGCAGGAGCCATTTGAGAACGTGACCCTCGATATCGAAGAGACCCATCAGGGCTCGGTGATGCAGGCGATGGGTGAGCGTAAAGGCGACCTGAAAAATATGGATCCGGATGGCAAAGGCCGCGTACGTCTCGACTACGTGATCCCAAGCCGTGGTCTGATCGGCTTCCGTAACGAATTCATGACCATGACCTCCGGTACCGGTCTGCTTTATTCTACCTTCAGCCACTACGACGACGTTCGTCCGGGTGAAGTGGGTCAGCGTCAGAACGGCGTTCTGATCTCCAACGGTCAGGGTAAAGCCGTTGCGTTTGCGCTGTTTGGTCTGCAGGATCGCGGTAAGCTGTTCCTGGGTCACGGTGCAGAAGTCTATGAAGGCCAGATCATCGGTATTCACAGCCGCTCTAACGACCTGACAGTAAACTGCCTGACCGGTAAGAAACTGACCAACATGCGTGCGTCAGGTACCGATGAGGCAACCACGCTGGTTCCGCCACAGAAAATGACGCTGGAGCAGGCGATCGAGTTCATCGATGATGATGAACTGGTTGAAGTCACGCCACAGTCAGTGCGTATTCGTAAACGTCACCTGACCGAGAACGATCGCAAACGCGCGTCTCGCGGCGGTAAAGAGTAAGCGATACCTTCTGTTATCAGGCCCCGCACTGCGGGGCTTTTTTGTTTTTGTTGCCCGCCTTTTCCCCGGCTGCTTACTGTTCAGCTACGCTTTTTGCCGCTAGAGTGAATGATCCCGGAAGCACAGAGGAGAGGCGTCATGCTGTACATCTTTGATTTGGGTAACGTGATCGTTGATATCGACTTCAATCGCGTACTGGGCGTCTGGAGTGATTTAGGTCGCGTGCCGCTGGCCACGCTGCAGAGTCGCTTCGGCATGGATGAAGCGTTTGAACAACATGAACGGGGTGAAATCAGCGACCCTGAATTTGCTGAACGTCTTTGCGAGCAGCTCGATATTGCCCTGAGCTACGAACAGTTCACTGCCGGCTGGCAGGCCGTGTTTGTCGGCGTGCGCCCGGAGACGCTGGCCATCATGAACCAGCTACGCGCCCGGGGCGAGCGCGTGGTGATCCTTTCCAACACGAATCAGCTGCATTTTGAGTTCTGGCCAACACACTATCCGGAAGTGCAGCAGGCTGCCGATCGCGTCTATATGTCGCAGGATCTCGGCATGCGTAAACCGGAAGCCCGTATTTTCAGCTATGTGCTGGCGCAGGAGGGGTACACTGCCGATCAGGCCATTTTCTTTGATGACAATCAGGCAAATATCGATGCGGCACGCGCGCTGGGAATAGACAGCGTGCTGGTGGAGGACCACAAAACCCTGCCAGACTGGTTTGCAGCGCGTGGATAAATGTGATGGCTAACACTCTGCGCCACCGGGCGCATGCGTTCTTTTTATGGCTCAAGCTGCTGTGGCGGCGTATCGACGAAGACAACATGACCACGCAGGCAGGTAATCTTGCCTACGTCTCCCTGCTGGCACTGGTGCCGCTGGTCGCGGTGATCTTCGCGCTGTTCGCCGCGTTCCCGGTGTTTTCCGACATCAGCGTACAGCTCAAGAATTTTATTTTTACCAACTTCATGCCGGCAGCGGGTGACGTGATCCAGCGCTACCTCGACCAGTTTGTGGCTAACGTTAACAAAATGACGGCAGTGGGGGCTGTAGGGCTGATTGTGACGGCGCTGCTGCTAATGCACTCCGTTGACAGCGCGCTGAACACCATCTGGCGCAGCAATTCGCCGCGTCCGATGGTCTATTCGTTTGCCGTCTACTGGATGATCCTGACGCTGGGACCGCTGCTGGCTGGTGCCAGTCTGGCAATCAGTTCCTATTTGCTGTCGCTGCGCTGGGTGAATGTTACCGGCGTAACCAGCCTCATCGACCAGCTGCTGCGTATTTTCCCGCTGGTGCTCTCTATTCTGGCGTTCTGGCTGCTTTACAGCGTTGTGCCAACGCGCCGCGTGCCGGGGCGCGATGCGCTCACGGGGGCAGTGGTGGCAGGTCTGCTGTTTGAGCTGGGCAAAAAAGGCTTTGCGCTCTATGTTACGATGTTTCCTTCGTATCAGTTAATTTACGGCGTACTGGCCGTTATTCCGATCCTGTTTCTGTGGGTCTACTGGACGTGGTGTATTGTTTTGCTGGGAGCGGAAGTCACCGTCACCCTGAACGACTATCGCCAGCTAAAGCAGCAGGAACATGAACCATCCCGTGAGGAAACATGATTGCATTAATTCAGCGCGTCAGTGCCGCCAGCGTGACGGTCGACAAGCGGATCATTGGTGAGATTGGCGCAGGACTGCTGGTGCTGCTGGGCGTGGAGAAAGAGGATGATGATCAAAAAGCGCGGCGACTCTGCGATAAAGTGCTCGGCTACCGTGTTTTCGGTGACGAAAATGACAAAATGAATCTGAATGTGCACCAGGCTGGTGGCAGCGTGCTGGTGGTTTCGCAGTTTACGCTGGCAGCAGATACCCGTAAGGGCATGCGCCCCTCATTTTCCGGAGGAGCCGCACCGGCCGAAGCGGAGCGACTGTATAACGTCTTTAGCGACTGCTGCCGGGCCAGCGGTATCACCACCGCCTGCGGTCGCTTTGCGGCGGATATGCAGGTTTCACTGGTAAATAACGGTCCGGTCACTTTCTGGTTGCAGGTGTGAGATCGGCAGTCGGGCGACAGGCGATCGGCCACGCAGGCTCCGAACGGGAGAACCATTTTATGTATCATCTTCGAGTGCCGCAGACGGCTGAAGAGCTGGACATGTATTACCAGTTCCGCTGGGAAATGCTGCGCAAGCCGCTACGCCAGCCACAGGGCTCAGAACGTGACGCCTGGGATGCGCTGGCGCATCATCAGATGGTGGTGGATGAGCAGGGCAAGCCGGTTGCTGCAGGCCGCCTCTATATCAATGCCGAGAACGAAGCGGCTATTCGCTTTCTGGCCGTGCACCCGTCGGTACAGGGCAAGGGGCTGGGTACGCTGGTGGCGATGACGCTGGAGTCCGTTGCACGCCAGGAGGGCGCCAAGCGCGTAACCTGCAGCGCGCGCGAAGACGCCGTGGAGTTTTTTGCCAAGCTGGGTTTTATCAATCAGGGTGAAATTACGGCACCGCAGACCACGCCGCTGCGTCATTTTCTGATGATTAAACCGGTGGTGACGCTGGATGACATTCTGCACCGCGCCGACTGGTGCGGTCAGCTGCAACAGGCGTGGTATGAGCACATTCCTCTGAGTGAAAAAATGGGCGTGCGCATTCTGCAATATACCGGGCAGAAATTTGTTACCACCATGCCGGAGACCGGCAATCAGAACCCGCACCATACGCTGTTTGCCGGCAGCCTCTTTTCACTGGCCACGCTGACCGGCTGGGGACTGATCTGGCTGCTGCTGCGCGAACGTCACCTGGGCGGGACCATTATTCTGGCGGATGCGCACATCCGCTACAGCAAACCTATCAGCGGACGGCCCGGTGCCATCGCCGATCTCGGCTCGCTGAGCGGCGATCTCGATCGCCTCGCGCGCGGGCGTAAGGCGCGCGTGCAGCTGGAAGTCGAGCTGTATGGTAATGAGGAGCCGGGCGCAGTATTTGAGGGCGTCTATATTGTACTGCCTGCAGATCAGCATGGTCCGCTTGAAGCGGGTGGCTCTGGCGCGCTGATAAACTAAGGGTGTCGGCACCGATCGCGCTTGCAACAACGCGATCGGTGGGCCGGTATTACTCTGTCTCTCCGTTACGCATGGTCTGCTGCAGCGATCCTGCGTCGGTGGTAACGGAAAGGTCTGCTGAAATGCCCGGACGCAGTGGCGTACCGGCGCGCAGCGAACCCTTAAGCTGCAGCTGCAGCGTGCTGTTACCGCTCTGCGTCAGTGCCGGCCAGCCCCAGTTTTCCAGCACGTTTGCCGGCACCGCCTGGCCTTTCAGGCTCAGTGTGAGCGGGCGTCCGGCACTCTGACCCACCGTTGCTGTCGCTTCCAGCAGTCCGTTGCCGTTAAAGGCGCTCATTTCTGTTATCTGGATCTGCTGCTCATCTGCCGTCAGTGCGATTGAGGGATGACGCAGATCGGTACGGTTAAACGTGGCTTCTGCCGCATTAAAAGCCGCTTTGCCTGACCAGATCCCCCACTGATGTTCACGCGCCAGCAGCAGGTTGTCCGCAGAGCCGTCCAGTGCGGTCATCTGGAAAGGAAACGCCGGGTTGATATCGATGATCAGGTTACGATTGGCGGTGGCGTGCTTCACCAGCACGCTGCCAAGCCAGGCGGGCAGGGGGGCCTGCCAGCGCTCGCGCCAGTTCTGCGGTAACGTATACTCCAGTCCGGCCACTGCCAGATCGTCCAGCGTCAGCTGCCGGTTGCTGCGCGTCCAGCTGCCGCTGGCTCGCAGAATACCGTTAACCCAGCGCGAGCTGAACTGCGTGAGTCTGACACCTTCAGGCGAGAACTCTGCATTAACAATGGGATCATCCAGCGCCAGGCTGCCATTGATAAAGTTACCTGCATTCATTGCCAGGTAGCCCTCTTTGCTTTGCCAGTCCCCGTTGTGCAGGGTGATGTCCCGCAGCGTAAGATCCAGATCGGTGACGGCCCAGTCGGGGCCCTGCAGCCGGGCATCGGTGAGATCCAGACGATGAATACTGACCGCAGGGGCCGTCAGCAGCGGGCGCAGAAATTCATTCAGCGATTTGCTGGTCTGCAGGCGGATATCATTCAGGCGCAGCTGATTGATGCTCCAGTTACCCCCGGCGTCACGCTCTGCCCGGCCGGTTACCGAGCCGCGTGCGATATCCGCACCGATTGTGGTTAGCTGCAGGCGGCGCTGCGCCACGTTGCCCTGCAGCAGCACGTTATCACCGGCCACTCCGTTCAGCGTCAGCTGCGCCGCGCTCATCTGAAACTGTGCGTCACTGCCCAGCATATCGGCGGGCGTGGGTTTCCATGGAATGATACCGCCATTAATGCCGCGCGCAGAGAGCGGCAGCGCCGTGCGCGGGCTCTCCAGGCGTACATTTCGCAGCTGCAGGCGGTTTGCCTGAATCGGCAGCGTGGTCGCTGGCGTCTGATTAGCGAGATTGATCTCCCCTTCATGGATTTCAATGCTGTCGAAATGAAGCCAGTCGCTGAACTGCACCAGCGCCAGGCCAAGATCGATGCGTTTAGCCACGACAACCGCCGGCTGGCCGTCGTGACCAAAGCTGAAGTTATCCAGCACGATATGCGAAGGGGAGGAGAAGTTATGCTCAATTTTACTGACGGAGAGATGCCAGGCTGTTTTGTCGCTTACCCAACGGCTAAACCAGCCGGCGCCCCACTGTGTCTGCACCAGCACATAACCGATCACCAGCAGCAGCAGAATCAGCAGTAATAAAGTAAGGAAAAACTTGCCCAGAAATTTCATTGCATTCATCCATCGCGATCGTTGTCCGGTCAGTGGTTGTTATGCCTGAATTACCGTTGCAGCTCAACTGTCTGGCGAAAAATGCGAATAAATAGCAGGCAGGCTGATGCCTGCCTGCTGCGCTATTTTTCCTGCGGGAAAATAAGATTAAGCACAATCGCCGTAATACCGCCGGCAGCAATACCGGAAGAGAGCAGCGTTTTCAGCCACTCTGGCGCAAACTGCAGGATCAGCGGCTGCTGAGAGACACCCAGCCCGACCGCCAGCGACAGTGCAATAATCATGATGGCGCGGCGATTAAGCGGCTCGCGCGAGACAATGCGCACGCCGGAGGCAGCAATGGTGCCAAACATCACAATAGTGGCGCCACCCAGTACCGGTTCCGGAATATGCTGAACAAAGCCGCTGACCGCCGGAAACAGCCCGAGTACCACCAGCATCAGCGCCACCACAAAGCCCACATAGCGGCTGGCTACGCCGGTCAGCTGGATCACGCCGTTGTTCTGTCCAAAGCAGGAGTTGGGGAAGGTATTAAACAGGGCAGAGACGCAGGAGTTCAGGCCGTTTGCCAGCACGCCGCCTTTCAGACGCTTCATATAGAGCGGGCCGCTGACCGGCTGTTCTGAAACGTCAGAGGTGGCGGTGATATCACCGATGGTCTCCAGCGAGGTAACCATAAAGACCAGCATCAGCGGGATCAGCAGATTCCAGTCAAAGCCCAGCCCGTAATAGAGCGGTGAGGGCACGGCCAGCAGCGGCTGCTGTACCGGTGCCGCGCTCTCCGGCAGCATATCCAGCCCCCACGCCAGTGCATAACCCACCGCCATCGCGATCACCAGCGATGCGACGCGCAGATAGGGGTTTCGCTGCCGGTTAAGCAGAATAATGACCAGCAGCACGGCACCTGCCAGCAGCAGGTTTTCAGGTGCGCCAAAGCTGTGATCGTTCATCGCGGCAAAACCACCGCCAATCGAGGTCAGCCCGACCTGAATCAGCGAGAGACCGATAATCATTACCACAATGCCCGACACCAGCGGCGTAATAATCCGGCGTGCAAGGTGCAGCACGCGCGACAGCAGCATTTCGGTACAGGAGGCGACCATCAGCGTGCCAAACAGCGCCGCCATCATGGTGGGCACATCCGCTCCGCCATTCTTCAGCGCCATACCGCCCATGATCAGTGGGGTGACAAAGTTAAAGCTGGTGCCCTGAATCGACAGCAGCCCGGACCCAACCGGTCCCCAGGTTTTGATCTGCAGCAGTGACGCCACGCCGGAGGCAAACAGCGACATGCTGATGATGTGCTGCGTATCCTGTGCCGGCAGTCCCAGCGCCTGGCAGATCAGCAGCGCCGGGGTGATCACGGCAACAAACATCGCCAGCAGATGCTGACAGGCGGCAAACAGCGTCTGCGGCAGCGGCGGGCGATCCTCAAGACGATAAATCAGTTCGCTTTTTGTCGTGGCAGACGCACTGGCGGGCGAAAGGGGTTCGGCACGATTAACAGGCATGACAGGCTCTCAGTAACAGCAAAGTGGCGATTTTAAACGGTTGCCCGCTGAAAGCAATCGTTTGCATAGCTGGCGTCACTCTTCCGCTGGGTGATTTTTCCGCAGGCGCACAGGGCGCGGCGGAAACAGGTACCTAGGCGTGGCTGTAGCGTTCAGTTTCCGGCAGCCAGCGCTCAATCAGCGCCTGTGCCTGTTGGGGGTAGTATTGATGGATATGGCGTGCCACGCGCTGCACTTCCGGGATCATGGCCTGATCGCGCAACAGGTCAGCTACCCTGAATTCAGCATTGCCGGTCTGCCGCGTGCCCAGCAGCTCGCCGGGCCCGCGAATTTCGAGATCGTGCTGCGCAATCACAAAGCCATCGTTGCTGTCGCGCAGGACCTGCAGGCGACGCTGAGCCGTTTTGCTCAGCGGGGCTTTATAAAGCAGCACGCAATGTGAGGCGACGGCACCGCGCCCGACGCGCCCGCGCAGCTGATGCAGCTGTGCCAGGCCAAGCCGCTCCGGATTTTCGATGATCATCAGGCTGGCATTGGGTACATCCACGCCAACCTCAATAACGGTAGTGGCGATCAGCAGCTGGATCTCGTTGGCTTTGAATGCGGCCATCACTGCCTGCTTCTCTGCAGGCTTCATGCGACCGTGCACCAGGCCTGTGCGCAAATCGGGCAGCGCAACGCGCAGCTCCTGCCAGGTCGCTTCGGCAGCCTGCGCTTCCAGCACCTCCGATTCATCAATCAGGGTGCAGACCCAGTAGGCCTGACGGCCCTCCAGACAGGCGTTTTTTACGCGTTCAATAATGTCGCTGCGGCGCGTATCCGGAATGGCCACCGTCGTCACCGGCGTACGGCCCGGCGGCAGTTCATCAATAGTTGACGTGTCGAGATCGGCGTAGGCGGTCATCGCCAGCGTACGCGGGATAGGGGTCGCGGTCATGATGAGCTGATGGGGATGAAAACCCTGCTCTTCGCCTTTTTCCCACAGCGCCAGCCGCTGATGCACACCAAAGCGGTGCTGCTCATCAATGATCACCAGCGCCATGCCGCTGAATTTTACCTGCTCCTGAAACAGCGCGTGCGTGCCCACGACCATCGCCACCTGGCCGCTGGCGATTGCCGCCTGCTGCGCTTCGCGCGCTTTGCCTTTCTGCTTGCCGGCCAGCCAGCCCACTTCGATGCCGAGTGGAGCAAACCACTGGCGGAAATTCGCCGCGTGCTGCTCGGCCAGCAGTTCAGTCGGCGCCATCAGCGCGACCTGTTTGCCGTGGGCAATCACGTTAAGCGCGGCCAGCGCCGCCACCAGCGTTTTCCCGGAGCCGACATCACCCTGCACCAGACGCAGCATCGGATAGTCATTGGCCAGATCGCGTTCAATCTCCTTTACCACACGCTGCTGTGCGCCGGTCGGAGAGAAGGGCAGCGCGGCCAGCAGCCTGTCCACCAGCGTATGACAGGCGGGCAGCGGCAGCGCATGATGACGTTGTGCCCCCGCGCGCACGGCCAGCATGCTGAGGTTATGCGCCAGCAGCTCTTCAAGAATTAATCGTTTCTGTGCCGGATGACGACCGGTTTCCAGTTCGCTGAGCCGGAGATCGGGTGGCGGCCGGTGCAGCGTGCGCAGCGCATCAGGCAGGCTGATCAGCCCGCCGCTCAGCTCCGGCGGCAGCAGCTCAGCAATCGCACAGCTCTCCAGCAGAGTCAGCGCCTGGTCAGTCAGGTTGCGCAGCGTGGCCTGACGTATGCCTTCCGTGGTGGGATAGACCGGCGTCAGGGTTTCCTGCAGCTCTGCGCCGCCCTGCTCGCCCTGAAGGCGATATTCAGGATGGATAATTTCGGCACCGCGCTGCCCGCGCTTGATCTCACCATAAGCGGTAACGCGGCGACCGGGTGCCAGGCTGTTTTTCATGCCGGCAGTGAAATTAAAAAAGCGCAGGGTAGCAATCCCGCTGCCGTCACTAATCTGGCACACCAGCATGCGGCGGCGACCAAACGTGACCTCGCTGTTCAGCACTTCGCCTTCAATGGTGGCCCAGATACCGGGCAGCAGGTCGTTGATTTTATAGAGCTGAGTGCGATCTTCGTAGCGCAGCGGCAGGTGAAGCAGCAGATCCTGGATAGTAAACAGGTTAAGTCTGGCCAGCTTAGCGGCCTGGCTGGCGCCGACGCCGGTCAGGGTACTGAGCGGTATGGCATCCAGCAGCCGGCCTTTCATTTCCGACCCGTGGCTTGCATGGCGGACCACCAGCCGGCATCGGCATCAATGCCGCCCTGCATATTGATCTGCGGATAGGGCAGGCCTTTCTGCTTCGCCACGCGTGCGAGAACCGGATAGCCGCCTTCAAACAGCAAACGCTGTTGCTCTGCTTCATCCAGCAGGCTGTGCTTACGCTGATACATCCCGGCATTTTGCCGCTGGCGCTGTGCTTCATAAAGGATAAGCGCGGAGGCCACAGAGACATTCAGCGACTGCACCATACCCACCATCGGAATAATAATATCCTGATCAGCCAGCGCCAGCGCGTCGGCAGTGATGCCGGTTTTTTCCTGACCCATCAGAATGCAGGTCGGGCGGGTGTAATCAATAGCGCGAAAGTCGACCGCTTTTGCTGACAGGTTGGTGGCCAGCACCTGCATGCCGCGATCTTTCAGATGGCGTACTGCTTCAGTGATGTGCGTATGGGTTTTAACGTTTACCCAGCTGTTGCTGCCCGCGGACGCCGAAACCATCGTGCGCATCCGCACGCTGGGCCAGACGGCGTGAACTTCATGAATACCCACCGCGTCTGCCGTGCGGATCACCGCAGAGACATTATGCGGCTTGTGCACCTGCTCCATGCAGACGGTAAGATCGTGCTGGCGCAGCGCCAGCATTTCCTGAATTCGGGCAAAACGTTGAGCATTCATGCATTAATTACGGTTACGGTGGACTTTGATTACATCCGGCATCACGCGAATTTTACGCATAATGTTTGCCAGATGAACGCGGTCGTTAGCAGTCAGACGGATAAAGGCGCTGTAAACGCGGCCGTCGCGCTCTTCAGTATTCAGGCTCTGAATATTCGACCCCGCCGTGTTGATGGCGGCGGTGAGATTCGCCAGCGCCCCCTGGTGGTTAAACATATCCACCTTAATCTCCGCGACGAACTCCTGATCGGTCACTTTATCCCACTCTACTGCCATAAACTTCTCGGGCTCTTTCTGGTAGCCACGGATATTACGACAGGATTCATGGTGCACGACCAGGCCTTTGCCGGGACTGACGTGCGCGACAATCGGGTCGCCGGGGATAGGACGGCAGCACTTGGCAAAGGTGATCAGTACGCCATCGGCGCCTTTGATCGGCAGTTTTTTGCTGCGCTTGCTGCTTTGCGCCGCATCTGCAGCGGACTGCAGCAGGTTTTTCGCCACAACCACGCTCATGGCGTTGCCCAGACCAATTTCAGCCAGCAGATCGTCCATGCTGGCGAGCTTCATACGCTCCAGCTCCAGCTGCACGTTTTCTGCCGGTATTTCAGCCAGCTTTTTACTGCCGCCCAGCGCATGGCTCAGCAGACGACGCCCGAGGTTAACGGAATCTTCGCGTTTGAGGTTTTTCAGCAGCTGGCGGATCTTGGCGCGCGCTTTTGAGCTGACCACAAAGTTGAGCCAGGCGGCGTTCGGGCGTGCGCCGGGCGCGGTGATAATCTCGATGGTCTGTCCGCTGGTGAGCGGCTGTGACAGCGGATAGGGCTGGCGATCGACGCGCGCACCGACACAGGCGTGGCCAATGTCGGTATGTACCGCATAGGCGAAATCCACCGGCGTCGCACCGGCTGGCAGCTCAACGATGCGGCCTTCAGGCGTAAACACGTAGATCTCATCCGGGAAGAGATCGGATTTAACGCTTTCGATAAATTCAAATGAGCTGCCGGCGCTTTGCTGCAGCTCCAGCAGGCTCTGCAGCCAGCGCTGAGCGCGGATCTGTGCGGTCGTGCCGCTTTCACCCGCTTCTTTATAGGCCCAGTGGGCGGCCACCCCCATCTCTGCCATCTGATCCATATCTTCAGTACGGATCTGCACCTCAACCGGCACGCCGTGCGGTCCAATCATTGAGGTATGCAGAGATTGATAGCCGTTAGCTTTGGGGATGGCGATATAATCTTTCACGCGTCCGGGACGCGGTTTATACAGGCTGTGCATCTGACCCAGCACGCGATAGCAGGTATCGAGATCTTTCACTACCACGCGGAACGCGTAGATATCCATGATCGAGTGAAAACGCTGCTCTTTCAGATGCATTTTGCGGTAGATGGAGTAAAGATGCTTTTCACGACCGCTGACGCGGCAGGGAATACCTGCCTCCAGCAGACGCCCGTCAATTTCCGACAGGATCTTCTGAATCATCTCTTTACGGTTACCGCGCGCCGCTTTTACCACCTCTTTAATCACGCGAAAACGGTTAGGATAGAGCGCTTCAAATCCCAGCTCTTCCAGTTCTGTTTTCAGATGATGAATACCAAGACGGTGCGCCAGCGGGCTGTAAATTTCCAGCGTCTCCAGCGCAATGCGCCGTTTTTTATCCGGACGCAGCGCGCCCAGCGTGCGCATGTTGTGCGTGCGGTCAGCCAGCTTGATCAGAATGACGCGGATATCCTGCACCATCGCCATGATCATTTTACGGAAGTTTTCTGCCTGCGCTTCTTTCTTGTCGCGGAACTTCAGCTTGTCGAGCTTGGATACGCCTTCCACCAGTTCAGCCACGCTCTTGCCAAACAGCTGTTCCATATCCTGGTAGGTGGCGGGGGTATCTTCGATCACATCATGCAGCAGCGCGGCCATCAGTGTTTCATGGTCGAGCTTCATCTCAGCCAGAATGCAGGCCACGGCAACAGGATGGGTGATGTAAGGCTCACCGCTGGAACGAGTCTGTCCCTCGTGAGCATCACGTGCGACAAGGTAGGCTTGCTTGAGGCGCTTGATTTGCTCCTCAGGCAAGTATTTTTCAATCAGCTGATTGAGGCTTTCAAACAGATACAAGGTTGACCTGCAGAGTGCGGTTAACGACGACCTTCAGCGATAGCGGTAACGGCTTGCAACTCAGCGGCTTCCTGCTCTTGCTGTTCCTGACGATCACGCACATCCAGAATCTGGTTGGTGATCAGGCCTTCTTCGATTTCGCGCAGGGCGATAACGGTGGCTTTATCGTTCTCTTCCGGAACCAGCGGGTCTTTGCCGCCTACCTGCATCTGACGTGCACGACGTGCAGCGACCAACACCAGGTCAAAACGGTTACCAATTTTCTCTACTGCGTCCTGAACGGTTACGCGTGCCATAGGTGTGCTACTCCACAGATGATGAAGAAATGACTGGGCATAATACTGAAACTGAATTCAGACTGCCAATAGTTTGCTGATTAAAGCATCATGACGCGCTTTCTGGCGTCCCATACGCAGGCGTTCTGCGCGAATAATGGTTTTCAGATCGGACAGGGCCAGATCGAAATCATCATTAACAATCAGGTAATCGTATTCAGCATAGTGGCTCATTTCCGCCACGGCCTGCGCCATGCGGCGCGCAATAACCTCTTCGCTATCCTGCCCGCGGCCGCGCAGACGGCGATCCAGCTCTTCGGTCGACGGCGGCAGGACAAAAATGCTGCGTGCTGCGGGCATTCTGCTGCGGATCTGCTGCGCGCCCTGCCAGTCGATGTCCAGAAACACGTCCACGCCGGTGGCCAGAACCTGCTCAATCGCGGCGCGCGAGGTGCCGTAATAGTTGCCAAACACTTCGGCATGCTCGAGGAACGCATCCTCAGCGATCATGCTTTCAAATTCAGCTTTGGATACAAAAAAGTAGTGCTCACCATGCGCTTCGCCAGGCCGCATGTCGCGGGTGGTATGCGATACCGACACCTGTGTGTCGTAGAGCGGTTGTGTCTTTAACAGCGCCTGAATCAGGCTGGATTTACCCGCGCCGCTGGGGGCGGAAACAATATAAAGCGTGCCTTGAGCCATGGTTATCTTGAATTGAGTAAAGAGCGAAGTCGATTTCCTGCACAGTATACACGGGTCAGGGCCGCCACGCAGCGTTTGCCGCGCAGGTAAAGCAATTCTTTTCTGCGAACGGGCGCAAACCACGCAGTAACAGACAGTAAAACGCCGGATTTGTGCGCGAGCGCTGTTCCACGCATTGCGCAGGCTACTGGCAATCACCACTGCCGCGCGCTCCAATCAGCAAAAAGGAGAGCGGTAATGAAACGATGGCTGTGGTTAGGTCTCTGCCTGCTGAATACAGAAAGCCGGGGAGAAGCGCTGTGTCCTGTCTGGTCACCCATGCGGGCACAACAGGAGATAACGCGTCTGCAGCAACAGCTGCGTCACTGGGATAACGCTTACTACCAGCAGGGGGCGTCGCCGGTGAGCGATGATGACTATGACAGTCTGCTTTCCAGGTTACAGCAGTGGCAACGCTGCTTTATACCCGGTGCGCCGTTACATGAAACCGCACTTCCGGCCAGCCGTGGCACACCGCACCCGGTTGCCCATACCGGAGTACGCAAGCTGCGCGACAGGCTGGCGGTTGCTTACTGGATGCAGCATAAATCCGCGCTCTGGGTCCAGCCCAAAGTGGATGGCGTGGCCGTCACGCTGGTCTATCGTCACGGCAGGCTGACGTCGCTTATCAGCCGCGGCGACGGGCTGCGCGGCGAAGAGTGGCGGGAAAAAGCGGCGCACATTCCGGCTATTCCCCAGCGGATTGAGACCACGCTGGCAGAAGTCATACTGCAGGGAGAGCTGTTCCTGCAGATGACCGATCATCAGCAGGCACGCGATGGCGGCGCCAATGCCCGTGCGCAGGTGGCCGGAGCCATGATGCGGCGCGAAACCAGTCCGCTGCTGAAACACACCGGGCTGTTTATCTGGGCGTGGCCAGACGGACCTCCCGATATGGCGGAAAAACTCGCGCAGCTGTCGCGCTGGGGCTTCGATCTTACCCGGCAGTGGAGCCAGCCGGTCAGCGATGAAGAACAGGTTGCCGCCTGGCGCGCGCGCTGGTTCCGCGCTGCGCTGCCGTTTGCCACTGATGGCGTAGTGATCCATGCTACGCCTTCTGCTGCCGGTCGCGACTGGCAGCCAGGGCAGGGAAGCTGGTCCGCCGCGTGGAAATACCAGCCTGCCGAAGTCAGCAGCGAAGTGCGTGCCGTCACGTTTTCCGTTGGACGCACCGGAAAAATTGCAGTGGTGTTGCATCTGCAGCCGGTTCAGGCAGAGGATAAAACCGTGCGGCGTATCAGCATTGGCTCCGTCGCACGCTGGCGCGCGCTGGACGTCATCGCCGGCGATCAGGTCACGCTGACGCTGGCCGGGCTGGGGATCCCGCGTCTGGAGCGGGTGATCTGGCGTATAGCAGAACGACACTATCCGCAGCCGCCTGCCAGTGAGGCTTTTCACGCCACCAGCTGTCTGCACATCACGCCAGACTGTCGCGCACAGTTTCTTTCCCGCCTGAGCGGGCTGAGCCAGAAAACGGTGCTGGATATTGCCGGTATGCAGCGCAGCAGCTGGCAGCGTCTGCTACAGCAGGGTGCGCTGACGCACCTTTTTTCATGGCTGACGCTGACGCCAGAGCAGATTGCCGCGGCAGAGGGAATATCGCCGGCACGGGCGCAGCGTATCTGGCTCAGCTTTATGCTGACGCGTCAGCAGCCGCTGCGTCGCTGGATCGCTGCGCTGGGTCTGCCGCTGCCGCGCCGGGCGCTTGCGTCCCTGCCGGATACGCAGTGGGATGAGCTGCTGGCGCGCACCAAAGCTGACTGGCAGCAGCTGCCAGGGATAGGCGACGTACTGGCACAGCGCCTGGTCACCCTGCTGCAGACGCCTCAGCTGCGTGAGCTTATTGCGTTTCTGCAGCAGCAGGGCATTCCGGAAGCCCCCTCACTGCTCGGGATGGGGATAGTTGAAGACCGGCAGGCCGAGACGAAAACGCAGGGCGAGCAGGCGGGCGGTAAAACCAAACAGCAGGGTAATAATCACCACCGCTTCATGCGCCAGCGAGGTTTTCAGCAGCAGGATGTAGATCCAGCCGGACGCGAAGGCGATACCGGCATACAACTCTTTCTGGAACACCAGTGGAATACGGTTGCAGAACATATCGCGCAGCACGCCACCAAATACGCCGGTGATAACCGCAGCAATTGCGGCAATGATCGCGGCATGGCCGGAATCCAGCGCGACCTGAGCACCAATAATAGAGAACACCACCAGTCCCAGCGCATCAAGTACCAGAAACACTTTGCGCAAATGGTTCATCAGCGGGGCAACAAAGGTAGTGACCACCGCCGCCGCTGCAACGATCATGATGTATTCCGGATGCTTTACCCAGCCGAGCGGGTAGTGACCCAGCAGAATATCGCGCACCGAACCGCCGCCGATTGCAGTGACAGAAGCGATGATAATGACGCCAAACAGATCCATTTTGCGCCGGCCTGCGGCCAGCGCTCCGGTCATCGCTTCAGCAGTGATGCCGATAAGGTAGAGAACAGTTAATAGCATGAGGTACTCCAGCAGTCTGGCCGGCAAGGCTATAGCCTGGATACCTCAGAGACTACTGAGTTTTTTTCAACTGAACGCTATCGGATTAGAATAGTTAATGTGAGGGCTCAATAAAGGCAGGTGCAGTAGGGAAGAAACAGAGTGCATCATTTTTAGTGATAAAAAAATATGATGCAGCAGCACGTTTTTTCAGAAAAGAAATGATGGGATTGCCTGCAGCGCAGAAAAGAAAAAAGCGTGCTGTTAACCAGCACGCGAATGCATCGGACAGATGCCCAGAGCCCACCATACAGACTTGTTGTTATTATCCGTTTCTTGCTCGCACGCTGGCGAATTCTTTCAGGCTAAAACGGTACGCAGGCTGAAACCAGGCGCGACCGTAGTAGCAACAGAGCAGCATTCTGACGGAGACCAGTGCAAGGTATCCCCAGACCGCGCAGAGCGCCGACGGCATCAGCCACACCGTAAAGAGTGTTGCCGCCAGGCCCGCTGCTACCGACGTGATCTCGGTAAAAGCGATACGCGTAAACTGCTTTTCCCGCTGCAGGATAGCCCGGTAGTGCTGCCCCTGCGGGATAATAATAAATATTACCGACATCATCTCCAGCATAACCGCAAGCTGCGGCTGCTGCGCTACAGCGCTATAAATATCACTGCCAATAAACAATGCTGCAAAAATAAATAAGCCGGTAAAAATACTTCCCCAGTAAAGAACGGACAGTTCGCTATTATTAAAGCTTATTTTGCGAATAATTTTATTATTAAAGCCGCGATCGGCAAGTGTATCGATAACCAGCAGAGTCAATATGGCTATAACCAGCAGGTTTAATTCATTCGCCTGCAGAGTTTGCGCCAGCAGCGTCAATTGTAAGACGCCAATGCCAATAATTTTTGCTGAAGAGAGAAGCGACCATTTGGCGCTGGACAGTTCTCTTTCACGTATCGCCACAGTATGCTCATTATGGTACATGTACCATTACAGTTAAGAAATTGTACAGAGCAGAAGGGGTATGCCCTGCACCTTAGTGCAGCACATCCTGACGCAGCCCTGAAATACCTTTCAGGGTTTGCCATTTATGAATGCACTGCAGCAAATGGTGTTCTGAAAATAGTGTAATACTGCAGGCATCTATTATTTCTTTTGTCCGCACGGTATCTCCTCCAATACGGAGGAAATCCGTGAGATCGTTATAAAATCCTTTTGTATTATTATAATCCCCGGCCAGCATCCGTCTGGCAATCTCAACAAATTCTTTTTCTGATAACAAAGGATAAGTTGAGCGATCCATGTTTTTCCCTGTTTTTATTATTAAGTCTTGCTGTGTGTGAATACGTTATACAGTTTTTTATTTAATTTAACACCATGAGAAAATTCTTATAAACAGACTTCAGGAATTAATGGTTTCAGACTATGCATTAAAATAGTTAAGCAGTGATGTTTCTGACTAATTAATCTTTTCAGGAAATTGTCTTATCGGCCGCAGTTACTGAATGTGAAATGATATAAATGTTCTTTTATATCAACGCTTTTCTTTGATCGCACTGCACCGTCAACCAGGAATTTTCCCGTTAACGACGCTTTAGCTATCCTGGGGATGCAGCGCTGAAATGTTATAAACAACCATGAAACAGTTAAGGAGTATTGCGCAAAAAAAATGCAATTTTTTTTGCCATTGCGTCCAGCTGTGGCTGGGAAATCAGGCGTTATGTAAGCAATTGATTCTAGTGAGTTAAAAGATAAAGTAATCTTTCCAGGTCGGCGCGCAGGGCCGCCACTTCCTGCCCGAAGTGCGCATCAGAAGTAAAAGGCTGACGGTAGAGCACGGCAATAAGTTCAGCCCCCTGGCCGTTGGCAATGACGCGCATTGGCATATAGCGCTCTTTACCGCTGCCGTTATCTGCCCAGTAGTCCATAACGCCAAACGGATTATGTGGCGTAAAACGCAGTTTCAGCGAGTTCTCTCCGCGCCTTGCCCGCCAGTATTGTCCTTCCTGCACCAGCGTTGCGCCGTTCAGGTCGCTTGCCCATTTTGCAAAACAGGCGGGTTGCCAGATAGTTTCATACAGATCCAGCCAGTTACGCGGCACGGTAAGCGTGAGAGTCTGTGAGGGCAGCATGGTGCCTCCTGAGGCAGCCTGATTCAGAGTGATCTCACCCTATCGGAAGCTGACCGGGCTGCCTATGGCGCAACAGGAAAAGTGTGGGGCAGCAGAGGTTTTTTACTGTGTTACCGGGCCTTAAGCCGGGCCGGACAGCCACACGCGCTGGCAACAGAATGGCTGTTTCATACACGTGTTAACCAGGAGAAACAGAATGCTGCCGCTTATATCGGCTTCATGCTGCAGGTGATATGGCTGACGGGCAGCATAATGCGTGTGAAGGGGACGGTTGATCAGCCCGCAGCGGATGCTGTCAGGCCGATCGGCTTTATGACCGGAGTAAGGGTCCGCACGACAGGGGAAACGACGGCGGACGGTTATCCGTGCAGATCAGACGTAAAGAGAGGCTTCACCCGGCGGACGCGTTTTGAAACGACGATGCAGCCACAGGTACTGCTCCGGCGCGCGCAGGATCTCTTTTTCAATTACCTTATTCATATAGGCTGCTGCCGCTGCTTCATCTTCATGCGGATAGCCTTCCAGTTCCGGCTGAATAATGAGCTGGTAACCGGTTTTATCCGGATTACGAATCAGAACAATCGTCAGCATTGCAGGCCGCGCAAGACGAGACAGAACAAAGGTGCCGTTCGTGGTCGCGGCTTTCTCTACCGCAAACAGAGGGGCAAATACGCTGCCTTTCGGACCGTAGTCCTGATCGGGGGCAAACCAGACGGCTTCACCCTGCTTCAGCGCCTGCACCATGCCGCGCAGATCGCGTCGGTCAATCATCGCTTTATTCGAGCGCATACGGCCTTTGGTCTGCGCCCATTCCATCGCCTGATTATTATGCGGACGATACATGGCCATCATTGGCTGGCAGAGACCGGTAATACGACCGCCCAGCTCCAGTGACATAAAGTGCACGCCGATAACCATAACGCCGCGCTGCTGATTCTGCGCATTCTGCAGGTTAGCGATACCGCTGACGTTAAACAGACGACGGACCCGCGCATCTGACCAGAACCATGCAATACCGGTTTCTGCCAGCGCCATGCCGAGCGACTCAAAGTTGCCGGCAATCATGACCTCTTTCTCTTCTTCATTAATATGCGGGAAGCAGAGTTCAATGTTGCGGCGGGTGATGCGTTCACGCCGCTTGAGAAAATGGCGGGAGAGTTTACCCGCGGTTGCCCCGAGACGGATCAGAACAGGATAGGGAAGCTGCACCAGCAGCCAGAGCACGGCCAGACCGAACCAGGTGAACCAGTAGCGGGGATGCAGCAGTGTGGAGCGAAACTGTCCGGTTTTCTTCATAGCACCTTCATAGGTAGAGTAAATGTAACGCGCTAAGAAGTCGGTCCATGGTTCCTGGTGCGGTACAACTGTAGTAATTACGACCGGCACTTTAGCAAATAGTGCCTTAAGAATTCTGCTAACTTTAGTATCTTTAGGATTGATGGAATTTATGGAACCGGGACATTACCGGCTGCAGGAAGGATGATTTTTCTTTTAAGTCAGTAAAATCAATCAGATAAAATGGCAGTATTCATGCTGAAGATACCGCAGATATGTCAGGACAGGTCAGCAGCAGACACAGCTGTACATCATTGCACGCACAATGCTTACATTGCAAAAGATAAAAAATGGTCTACGGAAGTGAGGCTGCATAAACCCGCTGCTGCGGGCTTATGCAAAGATGCCTTTAATAATGGCAGGCAAACCTTACTCAATGTTCTGAATCTGCTCGCGCATCTGCTCAATCAGCACTTTCAGCTCAATCGCTGAAGCGGTGATATCCGCATTAATCGATTTAGAGGCCAGGGTGTTCGACTCGCGGTTAAACTCCTGCATCATAAAGTCGAGGCGACGGCCGACTGCTTCTTTCTTCTTCAGGATGTTATAGGTCTCTTTAACATGCGCCTCAAGGCGATCCAGCTCTTCAGCCACGTCAACGCGCTGGGCCATCATAACCAGCTCCTGCTCCAGACGATTATTCTCCAGCTGAACGTCCGCCTCTTCCAGCCGGGTCACCAGACGCTCGCGCTGCCATTTCAGTACGTCCGGCATCTGCGCCCGCACTTTGCTGACTTCCTGCGACACGCCGGCGAGACGCTGCTCAATCATCCCCTTCAGCGCATTACCTTCACTTTCACGCGCTTCGATAAAGTCATCCAGCGCGCCATCAAGCGCCGTCAGCAGCTCAGCATTAATCGCATCCAGATCCTGCTCCGGTGCTGACATCACGCCCGGCCAGCGCAGAATATCCAGCGGATTAATGGCGCCCTCATCGCTCTGCATTTTTACCCAGTTAGCGGCCTGCACCAGCTGTTTTGCCAGCGCTTCATTCAATTGCAGCTCGCCCTGCGCGCCCGGGTCGGCATCAAAACGCAGATGGCACTCAATTTTACCTCGCGTCAGGCGGGCGCGGATACGCTCGCGGATCACCGGCTCCAGGCCGCGGAACTGCTCCGGCAGGCGAATGTAGGTTTCCAGATAGCGCTGGTTTACCGAGCGCAGTTCCCAGGTCGCGCTGCCCCAGCTGCCTTTGGCTTCGCGACGGGCGTAAGCGGTCATACTGCGGATCATAAGCTTGTACTCTTTCAGGGAATGTTCTGCGCATTATAGCGGCGTGCGGTGCAGCGGGATAGGGATAGCAAAACGCTGCTATGGTTAGAACAGGTCTATTCACTCTGAGCAAGCATATTACCTGGCGACTATGATGTCCGATCTGTTTCGTAATCTGTATAAATTCTGGTGCAGCCTGATAGTGCTGTTACTGCTGACCGGTTGTCAGACCACGCCGGCGCGTCTGCAGTCGATCCCGCAGCACAACGCACCGGTGGCGCTGTGTGGCACCGGAGAGATGATGATGCAGACCACGTTGTGGCTGAGTGCAGTACCGGAGCAGGAATGGCAGCTGTTTCTGCGCGATGAGCTGATGCCGCGCTTTGGCGATACGCTGACAAGCTATGACGCCGCAGGAAAGGGAGAGGCGCGCCGGGTAGTGGTACTGCTCTATCCACCGGATGTGGACTTTTCTGCCGTGATTGAGCGCGCGCGCGACCGGTATCGTACGCGCTTTAACGCCAGAACCACTACCCGCATTGATACGCTGGTCTGCGCGGCTGTCCGCTGAGCACAAAGAGAATCGTCGATCTGTCCCACGCACGCGGGACAGTGGCGGCTGAAGTCCGTATAATGCGCAGCCAAACTCAAGCAAGCCGGAGAGAACCTATGCGTCCTGCAGGCCGTAGCACTTCTGAAGTGCGTCCCGTTACCCTTACCCGTCACTACACCAGACACGCCGAAGGCTCAGTGCTGGTTGAATTTGGTGAAACCAAAGTGCTCTGCACCGCGACCGTCGAGGAAGGCGTGCCGCGTTTTCTCAAGGGTAAAGGTCAGGGCTGGGTGACCGCAGAATATGGCATGCTGCCGCGTTCAACCCACAGCCGTATGGCGCGCGAAGCGGCCAAAGGCAAGCAGGGTGGCCGTACGCTGGAGATCCAGCGTCTGATTGCCCGCTCGCTGCGTGCTGCGGTCGATCTCACTGCGCTGGGTGAGTACACCATCACGCTGGATTGCGATGTTATTCAGGCGGATGGCGGCACGCGTACCGCGTCAATCACCGGCGCCTGCGTGGCGCTGGCGGACGCGCTGAACGCGCTGGTTGCCGCGGGTAAGCTGAAGAGCAGCCCGCTGAAAGGTATGGTGGCCGCTATCTCTGTTGGCATCGTGGGCAGTGAGGCGCTGTGCGATCTGGAGTATGTTGAAGACTCCGCAGCGGAAACGGATATGAACGTGGTAATGATGGAAGATGGCCGGATGATTGAGGTGCAGGGCACCGCAGAAGGCGAGCCGTTCAGCCATGAGGAGCTGTTAACACTGCTGGCGCTGGCGCGAGGCGGGATTGAACAGTTGATTCAGGCGCAGAAGGCTGCGCTATCCAGTTGATGTACTAAGGCGACCTCCGGGTCGCCTTTTCTTTATTTGAGGAGTGAGAGATGAAAGCCTGGCAGCGTCAGTTTATTGAATTTGCCCTGAATAAAGGGGTGCTGAAATTTGGTGAGTTTACCCTGAAGTCCGGACGAAAAAGCCCCTATTTTTTTAACGCCGGCCTGTTTAACAGCGGGCGCGACCTGGCCCTGCTGGGGCGTTTCTATGCGCAGGCACTGGTTGACGGCGGCGTCAGCTTTGACCTGCTGTTTGGCCCGGCTTATAAAGGTATTCCCATTGCCACTACCACTGCCGTGGCGCTGGCCGATCATCACGATCGCGATGTGCCCTACTGTTTTAACCGTAAAGAAGCCAAAGATCACGGTGAAGGCGGTTTGCTGGTAGGCAGTCCGCTGGAAGGCAAAGTGATGCTGGTTGATGATGTGATTACCGCCGGTACGGCGATCCGCGAATCGATGGACATTATCAGCGCGCATCACGCCACGCTGGCTGGCGTCCTGATTTCACTCGATCGTCAGGAGCGCGGGCGCGGCGAGATTTCAGCGATTCAGGAAGTGGAGCGCGATTATCACTGTACGGTCACCGCCATTATTACCCTGAGCGATCTGATTGATTATCTGGCAGAGAAGCCGGAGATGGCAGATCATCTGGCAAAAGTGCGCGCTTACCGCAACGAGTATGGTATTTAAAACCGCGCTGCGGCCGCCATCCGCGGCGGCCGCAGAAGACGCTTTCAGGCGCACCTGGCCAGACAGGCAGGCGATTAAATCAGCTGCGCGGCTATCAGCTGCCAGCGGCTGTCAAACTCTGCCGTCGGGCTGTAGCGAAATCCGGAACGGACAAAGCGTGACAGCAGGCCTTCGCAGAACGCCAGCAGCTGGCTGGCCAGCAGGGCTTCATCTGTCCGGAATCCCTCTCCGTCGCGGATTTTCTTTTCGCGCATCACCTGACGCATCTGCATCTCAATGCGCTCAAACAGCTGGTTGATACGCTCCTGCAGACGATCCTGTTCAAACATCAGCGCGTGACCGGTCAGGATACGCGTCAGTCCCGGATTACGCTCAACAAAACCCAGAATCAGCTGCGTAATCAGACGCAGCCGTGCCGTGGTCTCTTTTTCATCGTTCAGGATAAGATTGATGCGGGTAATCAGACTGTCTTCGATAAATTCGATCAGACTGTCAAACATCCGTGTCTTGCTGGGGAAGTGGCGGTAGAGAGCCGCCTCGGAGACGCCTACGTTAGCGGCCAGCCTGGCGGTGGTAATTCGCTGGGTGCCATCCCCTGACTCCAGCATCTGCGCCAGCGTCTGCAAAATCTCTTCGCGACGGTTCCTTTTCGCGACTTTTTTCTCTGCCATGACCTTCAACACCCCTGAAATTCATTAAATACAGGCAATACCGGCCTGTCTGCCGCAGGTAATTACCTGCAGAGACATGCGTTAACAAGATGGCTAATTGAAGAGTGGTAACTTACTGACGGCCGGAGTGGCCAAAACCGCCTGCACCGCGATCGCTGGCGTCAAAATCCTCGACCAGATTAAATTCCGCCTGTACCACCGGCACAAACACCAGTTGCGCCAGACGATCGCCCGGCTGCAGGGTAAAGCTCTCCTGACCGCGGTTCCAGACTGAAACCATAAGCTGTCCCTGGTAGTCAGAATCGATCAGGCCGACCAGATTACCGAGCACGATACCGTGCTTGTGGCCGAGGCCGGAGCGCGGCAGGATCACCGCGGCCAGCGTCGGGTCAGCGATGTGAATTGCCAGGCCGGTGGGTACCAGCGTGGTCATGCCTGGCGTAATCTCCAGCGCCTCATCAAGACAGGCGCGTAAGTCGAGACCTGCAGAACCAGAGGTGGCGTAAGCGGGCAGCGGAAAGTCGCTGCCTACGCGCGCATCAAGAATTTTAACGTCTATTTTTTTCATCATAACGGCTGACTATCTCGTCTATTAACTGTTGGCCAAGGAGCGACTTATCGCTGAGCGGTAAGCGCTTTTCGCCCTCCTGCCAGAAAAGGTGAAGCGCATTGGTGTCGCTGTTAAATCCCTGACCCGCCTGCGCGACATCGTTAGCGCAAATCAGATCCAGATTTTTCCGTACGCGTTTTTGCCGCGCGTATTCTTCCACATTCCGGGTTTCGGCGGCAAATCCCACCACATAAGGGCGATTTTCCTGCAGTGCCGCCACGCCGGCAACAATGTCCGGGTTCTTCACCAGCTGCAGTGTGACATTATCGTCGTCACCCTGTTTTTTCATTTTTTCTGCTGCCACGGTTGCCGCGCGATAGTCCGCCACGGCGGCACTGGCGATGAAGATATGCTGCTGACTAATATGCGCCATCACTGCCGCCTGCATCTCCAGCGCGGTTGTGACGTCGATACGCTGCACGCCGGCGGGCACCGGCAGCGTTACCGGACCGGAAACCAGCGTGACGCGGGCACCGCGTCGGGCCGCGGCCGCGGCGATGGCATAGCCCATTTTGCCTGAGCTGTGGTTGCTGATATAGCGCACCGGATCCAGCGCTTCGCGCGTCGGACCTGCGGTAACCATAATACTGAGATGCTGCAGATCGCTGACCGGTTCGGCCCACTCCAGCGCATGCGCCACAATCGCCAGCGGATCGAGCATACGGCCCGGCCCGGTATCGCCGCACGCCTGGCTGCCGCTATCCGGCCCCCAGATCATGACGCCGCGCTGCTGCAGACGCTGCAGATTCTCCTGCGTAATGGCGGCACGGTACATCTGCTGATTCATGGCGGGTACCAGCGCCAGCGGCGCGTCGCTGGCGAGACAGGCAGTGGTCACCAGATCGTTAGCCATACCGGCAGTTATGCGGGCGATTAAATCAGCCGAGGCGGGAGCCAGTACAATCAGGTCCGCCCATTTAGCCAGCTCGATATGGCCCATCGCGGCTTCAGCAGCGGGATCGAGCAGGTCATCAAACACCGGATAGCCGGAGACCGCCTGCAGGCTGAGCGGAGTAATAAAGGCGCGGGCTGCGGAGGTCATCATGACACGCACCTCGGCACCGCGATCGCGCAGACGTCGCACCAGCTCCGGCGCTTTATATGCAGCGATACCGCCGCTGACGCCCAGCAGAATTTTTTTTCCGGCTAATCCAGTCATGTTGTTTGCCTCAACTTAACGCATGATGCCGCACCCGGCGCAGCAGACAGGGCAACTTTATCATAAAACCGTCCGGCCGCCTGTTCACCGGCCGTGCCCTTTGCGAAGCGTCTCTGAAAAGACGAATGCAGGACTGGCATTGCTGACCGCTGGCGCGCATCCTGACTATCAGCCACAGGGAGCAGTGCAATGAATAAACTGGCACCACGGGAAAAACTAATACAGGCGGGCGCAGAAGCGCTAAGTGATGCTGAACTGCTGGCCATCTTTCTGCGTACCGGTACGCGCGGCGTCAGCGTTATGGCGCTGGCCCGGCAGATGCTCAATGAGTTTGGCTCACTTTACCGCATCATGACCGCCAGCGAGCGCGAACTGAGCCTGATTAAAGGCGTTGGCAGAGCAAAGCTGACCCAGCTGCACGCGATAGCAGAGCTGGGACGGCGTTTTTTTGCCAGCCAGCTGGCGCGGGAAAATGTGATGGAGAATCCGCAGGTCACGCGTCACTATCTGCAAAGCGTGCTCGCGCATGAGAAGCGGGAAATTTTTATGGTGCTGTTTCTTGATAACCAGCATCGTGTACTGCAGGCGCAGAAGATGTTTGCCGGCTCAATCAGCAGCGTAGAGGTGCATCCGCGTGAAATTGTGCGGGAGGCGCTGAAACTCAACGCTGCGGCAGTGATTCTGGCGCACAATCATCCTTCGGGACAGGCTGATCCCAGCCGTGCCGATCGCGAGATCACCACAAAAATTGCTCAGGCCTGTGCGCTGCTGAGTATCCGCCTGCTGGACCATCTGGTGATCGGTCACGGCGAGTTTACCTCATTCGCCGAGCGCGGCTGGCTATAGTTTTGCGCCTCAACCGGGCAAAAATGCGGCGTTTTTGCACGATCCAGAGGGATCTTTATCTGTTCGGGACTTGAGCACTTGAGCTGAGCGGCGTATACTACGCCACCTTTGAGAATCTCGGGTTTGGCGTTTGGGCCAGCTTAGCGGGTTCACATGGAACTCGCCTGGCGGGCTAAGGCCTGACGAGGCGGCCAAAACCTATGTTTTTAAAGCTCGAGCTGATTTGATTTTTGGAGAATAGAAATGTCACGAGTCTGCCAGGTAACTGGAAAGCGTCCGGTGACCGGTAACAACCGTTCCCACGCAATGAACGCGACGAAACGCCGTTTCCTGCCGAACCTGCACTCTCACCGTTTCTGGGTTGAGAGCGAGAAGCGCTTCGTTACTCTGCGTGTATCTGCTAAAGGTATGCGTGTTATTGATAAAAAGGGCATCGATACGGTTCTGGCCGAAATCCGCGCCCGTGGTGAGAAGTACTAAGGAACTGAATCATGGCTAAAGGTATTCGTGAGAAGATCAAGCTGGTTTCCTCTGCTGGTACAGGTCACTTCTATACCACCACGAAGAACAAGCGTACTAAACCTGAGAAACTGGAACTGAAAAAGTTCGATCCGGTTGTACGTCAGCACGTGATCTACAAAGAAGCCAAAATTAAGTAATTTTGGTGTTCTTGCGAAAAACCCGGCTCCGGCCGGGTTTTTTGTTTGTGCGCTATGTCAACACGTTGAGGAGATGCGATGCCTGAATTACCTGAGGTAGAAACCAGCCGACGCGGTATTGAGCCTCACCTGGTGGGGGAAACCATTCTGCACGCTATTGTGCGCAATGCGCGCCTGCGCTGGCCGGTTTCCAGTGAAATTCACGCTCTGAGCGATCAGCCGGTGCTGAGCGTGCAGCGGCGGGCAAAGTATCTGCTGCTGGAGCTGCCGCATGGCTGGATCATCATTCATCTCGGCATGTCCGGCAGCCTGCGCATTCTGCCCGGTGAACAGCCGGCTGAAAAGCATGACCACGTCGATCTGGTCATGAGTAACGGCAAAGTGCTGCGTTATACCGATCCCCGACGTTTTGGTGCGTGGCTCTGGAGCGCCGATCCGGCAGGCAGCAGCGTGCTGTCTCATCTCGGACCGGAGCCGCTGAGTGACGCCTTCAGCGGTGACTATCTGTTTACCCGATCGCGCGGCAAGCGCACCGCCATCAAGCAGTGGCTGATGGACAACAAGATTGTGGTCGGGGTAGGCAATATTTACGCCAGTGAGTCGCTGTTTACCGCCGGTATACTGCCGGATCGGGCGGCGGGAAGCCTGAGTGAAGCGGAAACCACGCTGCTGGCGGACACAATAAAAGCGGTGCTGCTGCGCTCCATTGAGCAGGGAGGCACCACGCTGCGCGACTTTTTACAGACTGACGGTAAGCCAGGCTATTTTGCCCAGCAGCTGCAGGTCTATGGCCGCGCCGGCGAGCCCTGCCGCGCCTGCGGCACGCCGATCCTCAGCGGCCGGCATGGACAGCGCAGCACCTTCTGGTGTCCGCACTGCCAGCACTGATCACGGCTGCTGCAGTCTGGTCAGCAGCGCCTGATGAATGACGGCAGGCAGGAATGCCTGCACGTCGCCGCCGTGACGCGCCACCTCTTTTACCAGCGATGACGACACAAACGAGAAGCCCTGCGACGGCAGCAGAAACACCGTCTCCAGCGCGGGCAGCAGGTGGCGGTTCATCTGTGCCAGCTGCGATTCATACTCAAAGTCAGCCACCGCCCGCACGCCGCGTACCAGCACGTTCGCCTGCTGCGCCCGGGCAAAATCAGCCATCAGCTCGTTAAAGCCCACCACCTCAACGTTAGTCAGATGTGCAGTGGCCTGACGCGCTAAATCGACGCGTTCATCCAGCGTAAACAGCGGTTTCTTACCGGGGCTGGCGGCAATCGCCACCACCAGCCGATCAAACATGCGGGCCGCGCGCGTGACGATATCAAGGTGTCCGAGCGTCATCGGGTCAAACGTGCCGGGATATATCGCTTTCGTACTCATACGCGACCTTGTGCAGAAGTATGGTGCAGCGCCCAGAGCGCGGCATATTTATTGAACGTATACTGCGCGTTAACCACTGCCAGGATCCAGCCCTGTTTACCATCAAGAAAGCCGGCACGCAGCAGCAGCGTTTTGGCAAAAGCCCCCAGCGTATGAGAGAAAATGGCGAACAGACCGCAGCGCTTGCCGCGCTGAAAACGCTCCTGCGCCCAGGCTTCGGCATAGTTCATCTGTTTACGCTGAAACGTTATCAGATCGCGGCAGGTAAGGTGTGCCAGATCGCCGGGCAGCGTCACTACAGGCGCACCCTGCGTTTCCAGCGACTCATGCACCAGATTGTCGTTATAGCTGAGATGGCGCGGATAGAGGCGCATCACGCGATCCGGATACCAGCCGCTGTGACGCATGAAACGGCCGAGGAAAAAATTGCTGCGGCTGAGGCTATAGACCGTGGCAGAAGGCGGCTGGCACAGCACCTGTTCAATGGCGTGGCGCAGTGCCGGGGTCACGCGCTCGTCAGCATCCAGCATCAGGATCATCTCTCCGGTGGCGAAGGCCTGCGCGCGCTGGCGCTGTTTGCCATAGCCTGCCCACGGCGGGGCTTCATAGACCTGCGCACCCTGCGCCCGGGCAATCTCTGCGGTGGCGTCACTGCTGCCTGAATCAAGCAGGATAATTTCATCGGCCCAGGCAACGGATGCCAGCGCATCAGGCAGAAGTTCAGCTTCATTCCGGGCGATTATCACGACCGAAAGACGTTGGCGTTGTGACATAAATTAGTGTGCTCGCGGTGGCAGATGAGGCTCCAGCAGCTGCAGCAGGCGCTGCAGCGCGCCCTGATTCTGATGTAAAACTTCAACGGCGTGACGGCCATAATAGCGACGATAGTCATCATCCTGCAGCAGGTTGGCGACCTCTTTTTCCAGTGCAGCGGCATCGCTGACTGTGATCAGCCCTTCAGCCTGCTGTAATTTGGCGCAGATATCTTTGAAGTTCCAGGTGTGCGGTCCCATCAGCACCGGGATGGCATGCGCGGCAGGCTCCAGCGGGTTATGACCGCCGCGTTCAACCAGGCTGCCACCGACAAAGGCGAGATCGGCGATGCCATACAGCAGCATCAGCTCACCCATAGTATCGCCAATCACCACTTCTGTATCGGCAGAAGGAACCGCACCGCTGCTGCGCAGGGTAAAAGTAAAACCGCGCTTTTGCGTCAGATGGCACGCATCTTTAAAACGTTCGGGGTGACGTGGGACCAGAATCAGCAGCAGATCGGGAAACTGCTGCAGCAGCTGGCGATGCGCATCCAGCACAATGGCTTCTTCACCTTCGTGCGTGCTGGTCGCAATCCAGACCGGACGGCGCGATGCCCACTGACGCCGCAGCGTAACGGCTCTGGCCGCCAGCTCTGGCGTCACGGAGATATCAAATTTCAGGCTGCCGGTGACCGCCAGATGCGATCGTTTCAGGCCCAGGCTAAGAAAGCGATCGCCATCTTCGCTATTCTGCGCCGCAATAAGGGTGATGCTCTGCAGCAGATCGCGCATAAAACCGCCCAGCTTTTTATAGCCGCGGGCGGAACGCTCGGAGAGACGGGCGTTGGCGATAACCAGCGGAATGTCGCGCTGGTGCAGGATGCGAATGATATTTGGCCACAGCTCGGTTTCCATGATGATCACCAGGCGCGGATCGACCGTATCCAGAAAACGGTTAATGGCACCGGGCAGATCGTAAGGCAGGTAAACATGGTGCACATCTTTACCAAACGCGGACTGTGCGCGCTCTGAGCCGGTGGGCGTCATGGTGGTCACGGTGATAGGCAGGGACGGATAGCGATGGCGCAGCGCCCGCACCAGCGGTACTGCAGCCAGCGTTTCACCTACCGATACTGAATGCAGCACGATACCGTGCGGCTCAACCTTGCCGGTGCAGTAGCCATACCGCTCTGCCCAGCGTTTACGATAGGCTGGCGCTTTACGACCGCGCAGCCACAGGCGCAGCCAGATAAATGGCTGAATCAGATAGAGCAGGGCGGTATACAGAGTCGTCATAGTTATCGTTACGACATATTCGCGTCAAAAAACCGGAGAAAGGCGGCATACTATCAGAAATTCACCGCCTGCTCACATCACTTCGTCAGCGCTGGCTCAGCACATGCTGATAGAGTGAGGTCAGCGCAGCTGCCAGCCGCTCAGGCCCGTAAGGCTCCACCCGGCGGCGGGCGGCCGCACCCATGCGGTTGTCGACTGACAGCGCAGGCACCGCCAGCACCGCCTCTTTCAACGCGCGGATATCCAGCGCATCACAGACAAAGCCCTCTTCACCGTTGCGGATAAACTCTGCCCCGCCGCAGCCGGTGCTGGTGATCACCGCCAGTCCGCAGGCCATTGCTTCCAGCACTACATTAGGAAACGGGTCGTACAGCGTTGGCAGCAGCAGCGCATCGGCGGCGTGATAGAACGGCTGCACATCCTGCTGGACACCGGCAAAGCGCAGACGATCGAGACAGTTAAGCTGGTTTGCCAGCTGCTGATAGCGCGACAGCTGCTTATCCTGGCCTACCACAATCAGGTAGCGATCGGTTTGTGCGACAGCTTCGATCGCCGCTTTCAGCCCCTTGCGCTCAAAACCGGAGCCAACGTAGATCATCACATGAGCGTCCTGCGGCAGCCGCAGCTGCTGGCGTGCCGAATGGCGCAGGCTGGGTGTCGCGGGCTGAAAGCGTTTGCTGTCAATGGCATTGTGGATCACATGAATGTTGCCGGCATCCAGCGTGAAATGGCGCAGGATATCCTGCTTCACCATCTCTGAATTACAGATCACCGCTTTGAGCGACGGAGCATTAAACATCTCCGCTTCAGCCTGCAGCACATAGCGATGATAAGGGCTGAGTGTGGCGCTCAGACGCTGCCACGGGGAGACAATGCGCGAGCGCTGCTCTAACCAGACCCGATGTACGCCGTCACCGGCACGAAAAATATCGCACCCGGCGATGCGCTCGTGGCTCTGAACAAGGTCAAATTGCTCCCGCTCCCAGCAGGCGCGTGCTGCACGTGCGAAGCCGCGCTCGCGGGAGATACGGCCAAACTTTACCGGATTGCAGATGTGCAGATGCCAGGCGGGATTGGGCGTGCCCTGCCAGCTGCGGGTAATGATATTGAGATCCAGCTGCTCACTATCCAGCGCCTCCAGCGCGCGTGAAATAAAGCGTTCGGCCCCGCCGTCCGGGCGATATTTCTGCCGGACGATAGCCAGACGTATTTTATTCATGCAAATAGCTCCTTGCAGCGGTCAGCACATCGGCGACCGGAATCGCGGAAAGATAGCGCTGCTCCGTGCGGGTATCGATCGAGTCGGGCGACGGCAGCGGTGCATAATCACCCGCCCAGATCACCCGGTTATTATTGCCCCACGGGCGCCAGTGCTGCAGCTTCGTCGGCCCAAACAGCGCCAGGCAGGGCGTATCCAGAGCCGCTGCCATATGCATCGGCGCAGAGTCGACACCAATAAACAGTTGCGCCGCGTCGATCAGCGCAGCCAGCTGCGGCAGTGACAGCTGGCCTGCGAGTGACACCACGCGTGAGGTGGAACAGAGCGACTGGATATGCGCTATCATCGCCAGCTCTTTTTTATCCGGTGCAGCAGTCAGTACCAGGGTGTGCCCTTCATCAGAGAGCGCCGCGATCAGCTGCGCCATCTTTTCATCGTCCCAGCATTTAAATACCCAGCGCGACGTAGGCTGCAGCACAATAAACGGGCCGGCGATCTGCTGCTGCGCCAGCAAAGCAGCTACTTTCTGTCGATCCGCCTCGCTGAAATGCATTGATGCAACTGCGTCCGTTACGTCGATACCGAGCGGCGCCAGCGCGCTCATATTTTGCTCGACCGTATGCAGCTGATGATGCTGCGTTGTGGGTACCCGCTGATTGTGGCACCAGCGCCATAAGGCGTTATCACGTTTGCGGTAGGCAAAGCCGATACGCACTGCGGCACCCGACAGGCCGGTAATAATGGCACTGCGCCACTGATCGGCCAGGTTGACCACCAGATCGTAGCGGCAGGCGCGCACGGCGGAGAGTAGCGCCAGTTCATGGCGCAGTTTCTGTAAGCTGCCCTCTTTTTTCCAGCTGCGATCGATAATATGCAGCTGCCGAATTGCCGGATGCGCTTCCAGCATCGGCCGGGTTTCTTTGTAGAGCAGAACATCGATATGCGCATCAGGATAACGCGCGCGCAGCGCATTGATGACAGGTGTTGTCAGCAACATGTCACCATGATGACGCAGTTTGATCACTAAAATAGATTGTGGTGTGAACCGGGCTGGAATCGGGCTTGCCATACTTATTGATCTCAGGATTCAGTGAGCCGATTGTAGGGCAAACCCGAAAGGGGTTAAAGCGAGCAGTGGTGCTTATTTCTGGCGCCATCGGTAAATACGGCTCAGCCACAGCAGCAGCTGATACCACTGCTTCAGGCCGCGCGCGTTGCGCAGCATACGTTTATGCGTCCCTGTACTGAACAGATCGGCCAGCATCGCCTGTCGCGCATCTGCTTCAGGTTCGCGCCGGATAGCGTGACAGACGCTAAGCGCTTCATGCGTGATCTGGTAGTGAAAGACCGGATAGATGCGGATACGGCGGCGATAACGCTGGTTCAGCTCCTCCAGCATCCGGGCAATTTTCAGGTAGTGACGCTGATACTCTACGTTGCGCTGGCCGGTGCGTTTGCGGTTGCTGATGGAGGCATCATGCATGTAATAGCGATAAAGCACGCGATCGGTATAACGCACGCGCGTTGCGTTAAACATAAATTCAGTGGTCCAGGGAATGTCCTGATGATGCAGGCCGGGCTCAAACAGCAGATTGCAGCGCGTAATCAGCTCACGGCGATAGATGCCCAGCCAGACAACGTGCATGTAACGCCGCGTTTTAAGCGCGGTGTTAAGCCACTCAGGACCGCTCAGCACCGCGGTGCTGGTAAGGCGCTCAAGAGGAATAAGCGGTCTGGTACGCTGGCTTGCTTTGAAATACCACTCGGCATTGCATTGCGCCGCATCCAGCTCATCGCGCTCTGCCATCTCCACCAGCGTCTGATACATTGCCGCATCCATGGTGTCATCGGCATCGGGAAAGCTGACGTACTTACCGCGTGCAATGGCCAGACCGGCATTTCTTGCCCGTGACACGCCACCGTTGGCCTGATGGATCACGCGGATGTGCGGATAACGTGCGGCGTAAGCGTCCGCCTGCTCGCCGGAACCGTCGGTTGAGCCATCATCGACAATGATAATCTCAAGGCTGGTCAGCGTCTGCGCTAACAGCGCCTCAAGGCAGGCAGTAAATTCAGTGCCGGCATTGAACATCGGAATGATAAGACTGAGTAATGGTGCGGAATTTTCTGGCTGGGCTGTCATGAGGTCATTTCATTGTTTCGGCGCGCCAGACGCTGCTGCTGTCGGGTGCGAATAAAATCGTGGATATCGCTCAGCTTACGCTGATCCAGGCTGAAAAGCTGTTCAACCGGATGCGCGAATTCATATTGCGCATCAAAGACAAAAGATGAGGGCGCGATATGGTCGGGACCAATCAGCAGCACATCGCCCAGCGGTCTCTGCTCCTCTACACAGCAGGGGCCATAAATCAGAATAACCGGTACCCGCTGCGCATCGGCAATGTACACATTGCCAGAATCGGAGGCGATATAGAAATCCATTTCGCTGATAACGGCCGGCAGGGCTTCCAGTGATACTTTCCCCACCAGACTGATCAGGTTATCGCGATGCCCCGCTATTTTGAACAACTCCTGAACGCGCGACTGTTCATTCGGTGCACCGAAAGCAAAAAAGGTGCAGTGAAGATCGCTCAGGTGGTCAAACAGGCGTTGCCAGATAGCAGGCGGAATGGTTTTTGCCTGATTACCGGCGGTTACGCTGATACCGATGCGTGTTCCTGCACACGCTGTAATCTCTGCCGGCAGGGCATCAGGTTGCCATAGCGGCAGCGTCGCGTGTTTAGGGTAGCTCTCTTTAGTGAAAGTGCGGTCGGCTAACTTCAGATAGTTTTCAAGGGTCAGCGTATTTTTCTCATGCTGCACCTCGCCGCTTGCAGTGTAATAGAAAAGATTCTGATACCCCTTACGGCGATAGCTGGAGAGAAACTGTTTATTACCCGCATTGCAGCAGGCGGCAATAAACAGATTCAGGTTAGTCGGGTGCAGCAGATATACATTGTCGTAGCGATTGAGCAAATGCCAGACTAATTTGAGCTTTTTAAGCAGGCCGGAACGATACTCTTCGATATACCAGATGTGTTCAAGGGTGGCGTCATGGCTGGCGAGCGGCGCAACACTCTTGCTCAGCAGCGCATCGCTTTTTCCCAGATGCGTTAGCAATGGAGTGATATTAATAAAATCGCCTATCTTGGCGGTCTGAATCACCAGGTTTTTTCCGCTACGCGACTGAAACAGCTTCATTACCCATTTAATCGGGCAAAAAATGATAAATATAATAATGTAGGTCAAGCAATTATCCCCATATTCTGGCCGCACCCCGGTGGGGATGTCTTAATTCGAAACATGGCGTGCCTTTGAAAATGATTTTTCTGTTACAGGATCCAGCTGCAGATATTGCTGACAAATGTTAGCCAGACTATAAATGCTCAAATCGATATGTTGCAAATCAGGGGGATTGGTATACACATCGTGCATTTTTTCTGCCAGCGACGCGGCATTCATATCAGCCAGGCACCGGGACAGTGGGCCGGTCAGGATTTCAGCAGGGCCACCGGGACAGCGTGTACTGACCACCGCCGTGCCACAATGCAACGCTTCAACCAGCACATTACCAAACCCTTCGCTATCTGAGCTCACAATCAGCATATGAGCATGGCGGATCCACGGATAAGGGTTTTGCTGAAAGCCTTCAAAACGGACGCGCTCTGAAATGCCTAAGTCCCGCGCCTGCTGGCGTAACGCATCCAGGAGTTTCGCGCTGCCCTGTCCCAGCAAAATCAGAGGCGCCGTTATGCCGCTACGCGCATAGGCGTCGAGCAAACGGTCCTGACGTTTTGCCTCATGAATACGTCCTACGTGGACAAGATAATCCTGGCCCGCCAGCGGGCAGGGCTCAGCTGCCAGCCGGTCGAGCTGTTCAAAATCGAAAGGATTGAAAATAACGCGGGTCAGGCGCGGTGTGACGCCGACGTTCTCTACCAGATCATTAATAACATGCTGCGATACGCCCACCAGCTGTCGGCCCTGATAGACGTAACGTATTTTTATCTGTTTCAGCCAGCGGGAAAAACCTGTTTTCCGGCCCAGATAGGAGGCAGAAAAAACACCGTGCAGGCAGTACCAGGTTTTCGCTGAATCCAGCGAGCGGGCCCGTCTGACGATACGATCGGTCTTATGTAAATGCGAAAATATTAAATCAAATTTGCCGTTCAGCGCTTCACTCTGGCGTACCGCATCGTCAAGTAACCGCGCACGGCGTACGGTTTCTGTCATTCTTCGCCACGGACGGGAGCTGTGATCGCATACCACCTGATAATCCACGCCTGCAGGAATAGGGTAATCGCAGATTTTTCGCAGAGAGAAGATCGAGACCCGGTGTCCCAGCGAAACGAAACCCTCAGCCAGCGTTAAGACGACTTTTTCGGCGCCGCCACCGGGCAAACCATCGATCACCATTAAAATGCGTTTCGACAAATTATATACCTCTGCCTGCCTGTCAGCTTGCTAATGAAACTGCGCTGCTATCTTTCCGATACGATCAATTTATCGTAAAACACATGGATTATATAAAAATCCAGCCATAACAGCGTGCTGCTGGCCGCTACAGATAAATTCAGCCTGCTTTTTATCCGGACTGATCTGGTTTAACCAGCACCGGAGTGCTCTTCCCTGGCTCAGACAGCTGCGCTGGAAAAGTTTGCGCCTGCCACGGACGGTGCGTAACATAGTGACGATAATAGTGAAATATACCGGACAAGTTATGGAAAAGCCTGCCTTTTTGATTACCCTGGATACTGAAGGTGATAACCTGTGGCGCAACCGCAGCGGAAAGGTAACAACGCATAACGTCAGTTTCCTGCCCCGCTTTCAGATGCTATGCGAAAAGTACGGCTTCAGGCCTACCTGGCTGACCAATTACGAAATGGCGAGCGACCCTGCCTATGTGGAGTTCGGGCGGGATTTGCTGGCCCGCGGACAGGGGGAGATTGGTATGCATCTTCACGCCTGGTATAGCCCACCGGAATATAAACTGACGCAGGACGACTGGCGTTATCAACCCTATCTGATTGAGTATCCCGAGGCCGTTTTACGCGATAAAGTCGCCTTTATGACGGCGTTGCTGGAGGAGGCATTTCAGCAAAAAATGACCAGTCATCGCGCTGGCCGCTGGGCCTTTAACGAAGTGTATGCTCAGGCTTTAATCGATAACGGGTATCTGGTGGACTGCTCCGTCACCCCGCGGGTTAGCTGGCGTCATTCATCCGGCGCCCCGCAGGGGAACGGAGGCACTGACTACAGTCGCTTCCCCGATCGCGCTTACTATATAGACACCAGCGATATCTCAAAGCCCGGCGACAGTCCGCTGCTTGAATTGCCCATGAGCATTCAGTATCGCTATGGCCCAATGACCAATCGGTTTAAAAAGGCGTGGAATCAGCTGCGCGGTAAGCCGCGCGGACCTTCTGTCAACTGGCTGCGCCCGACCGGTGGCAACCTGAATGAAATGAAAAAGGTTGCCGCACAGACGCTCGATCAGGGCAGTGATTATATCGAGTTTATGCTTCACTCTTCTGAGTTCATGCCAGACGGCAGCCCTACATTTAAAACTGAGGCGGACATCGACAGGCTGTACAGCGATCTGGAGCAGCTGTTTATCTGGCTCCAGCCACGTGTACAGGGCATGACGCTGACCGAGTATGCCTTACATAAAAAAGGTCAGGCACGCTGATGCGTTTCAGAGCGGCGCTTTCTGAACAGGCCGTTCAGGTATGAGAAAAAGGTATCAACCTGAGGAAAGCGCAACTGCAGATATTTTTTTGTCCTGCAGTTGCCCTGGCAAATCACTGCCGCTGAGCGGAAAAGCGCGAGAGTAGAGTGCTCGTAATAGTAATAGCCGTAGACAATTTTCGACATGGTCTTTATTTCATTAAAGCAGTCCAGCACCATAAATGACGCCAGACGCTGATGAGCTTTATCTTTCTTTTCTGCCCAGATGAGCATTTTCTGCATGGCAAAGGTAAGATCGGCGATATCACTTTTTCTGACATTGCGTGTTATACCGCTCTTATTATCGCGATAGAAATAAAGCGTATTATCCAGATGCGCAATGTTGTCTGTTTTGAAATAGATAAAAGGTGTAAAAATCACATCTTCGTAGCGCCTGCCCGATGCAAAACGTTCATCACTCAGTAGAGCACGACGGTAAACCCGGTTCCACAAATGCCACATCGATTTTTTAAACAGAGGCTCAAGGCAGTTCACGCCCGAGGACTGAAAGTCATAGGCGATACGTTTCACATCGAGGGTTTCCATCTCCTCAGGTGGCTGTCGTTCAAAACGCGCATAGTTGAAATCGATTAAATCATCATTATCAGTCAGCAACAGCGGCCTGATAACAGCAATATAGTGCCTGCTGATCATATCGTCTGCATCGATAAATGTGACAAACGTTCCCCTGGCGTGCTGCAGACCGATATTACGCGTATCAGCAATGCCGCAGTTTTTCTGCTGCAGAAACAGCACTGCTTCATGCTGTTGGGTCTGCAAAAAAGTGCCAATTATGCCCGCTGAGTTATCCTCTGAACCATCATCAATAATGATGACTTCAATATCAGGTTCAAGCTGCGTAAACAGCGACTGCAGGCAGGGAAGAATAAACTCCCCTGCATTAAAGCAGGGGATAATGATGCTCAGAACGGGCGGGCTCGATTTTGTCATTGATGTTTTTCCTGATGATGCGAACCTTTCATCATGAAGAAAACAAATATAATTGTCAGACAGTAGATGAGGGTACATTCTGTACTAAAGAAAATCACATCACTTAGCCCATAACCTATCAGCGCCAGCGTCAGGGTCAGTAAAAGCGCATTTCCGCCACGTCTGAATGCATAAACCAGCAGCATAATATAGAAGTTCACCAGTGCCAGCGCGCCTGCTATTCCTTTTATCGAAAAGGTTTCCAGTACTTCATTATGCATATGAACAGTCAGGTAAGGTAATGCGCCATACAGCTGCGGCTGTTGCTGAATAATCTGTTTTGCCAGCAAAGCCCGATGTTCTGCTGACTGGCCCGCAGGGGAATGTATGCCGGTTTTCAGCGCGATAATCTGCATGCTTAAGCGGGAGACAACTGAATTTTCTCCGCGGTTTTTATGCATATCCGCAATATTTTGCTGAAACTCATCGATGCGATTAGCTATCTTGTCTTTAAATATCAGCGAACCTGCGATAAAAAGTACGGGAATAATGACAAAAAGCGCAACTTTATAGCTTCTGCTGATAACATTTTTTGAAAATAAGATGAGTATCAGGGCCAGTACAGGAAAAACAAGCATTGCCGCGCGCGTACCGGTCAGAATAATAGCAAGATAACTAAACAAAAAAGCCGCAGGAAAAAGGAAAAGCTTCACTTTATTTTTCTGCAGTAAAATTGCCTTGAGGAAAACTAAATTGACAGCGCTGATGATATAGGCGGCCATAGTCGCCCGGTCAAAGTTCAGCTCTACGCGACGCAGATGCAGCCAGGCGCCCTGATAGATAGCATAGGCATTAACCGCCAGGCCAGTCAGAATTGCGGCAAGAATAGCCTTGCTGCGTAGGTCACTTTTATCATTTAAGACAAAAAAGAGAATAAGTGCGGCCGATATCTGTAAGCGGCCCGTTGACTGATACTGGCGATAGAGACTGATAAAATCGCCTGGCTGCTTATAAACCACAGTCCAGATGATACTGGCGATGCCCACCAGCAACATGGCCGCAGGTAACGCGATATTTATTCGCAATTTAGCGTAATACAAGGCATGGGTAGCTATGACAATGAAAGCAATATAACTGGTTATATAAAATACATTGCGGCCAAAGCTGCCGCCAAAGGGCGCGGTGAGCAGTGCCGTTGCGCATCCAAAAAATATCAGGGTACTTATTGCAGCGTGGGGGGCTTCGCGCCTTGCCAGGTAATTACTGATGTGCATTTTTTATATTCGCAATTTCGTTTAAGGAACTTTCTATTTCATCTCTGAAATACGCATAATCAAAGTGAGTCATTGTCCAGTTTTTAGCGTTTTCACTGTATGCCTGATAGTTCTCTTTTTGTATCAGAAATTCAAACGCATCGGCACAATCGATATGAGAAAGCAGCATCGGTTCAGTCATGGTATCTTTTATCGGATCGTATACCTGATAAGGAAAGTCAACGTCAATCCCCGTAAGCTGCTGGTGTTCACTTAAAGAAACCCGGGGTGATAAGCCAATGCCACAAATTTTGTCGGCAATCACTTCAGGCTGCCCGTCGACAAAAGGGAAAATCACAGGTACGCCAAAATAAAGGGCTTCCATACAGGACAGACCAAAAGGCTCGGTCACTGGCGTACTCATATAAATATCAACGCGATTGAAAAAGTCGGCAATATTATGCTGAAAACCGCTGAACCTGACATGCTCTGATATGCCAAGCCGCTGCGCTAAATCTTCAAATGCTTCACGATCGGGGCCTTTTCCGGCAACTTCAAGCGTGACATTATGCCCGCGCGTTAGCAGCTCTTTCGTCATCAAAAGCGAAACAGAGATCCCCTTCAGGCCAACCTGACGCGATGCGGTTCCGATTCTGATCGGCTGGCGGAGTTGCCGCACTGCAGGATCGATTCCCTGAGGCGTGACCAGACGGTTAATCACAACTTTATGCAGGCAGGGCAGATTGAAACGGTGCTGCATTACTCTGGACGACGCTCCGGAGGCTGAAATAACCCCATCCAGCATGGCCATAAACGCAAGCGTTTTACCGTTCTTTGGATAACGCCATGAACAGCCGTGATCGTAATAAACCAGTTTCGCCTTGCGGGGTTTAGCGGTAAGCCGGGGAACCAGATCCCACACAATAATCATATCGGCATTACTGGCATTTACGCGTTTTTGCAGCAGATGCTTGCGCAGGAACTGCGGGCTTTTTAAAGGAAAGTGCGGAAACAGCCGGTTAGCAAAGGTAACGTGCTGCCGGGGCATCTGCTGCAAAATATCCGGGTCGATCTGATTACTGATGCAGATAACGTCATCGTTTCCGTCAGAAACATCATTGATGTACTGAAGAAACAGCCGTTCAACGCCGCCCATTTTGCCTAAATTGATAATGTGCAATTTCTTCATGCTAACACCTGCTTTAACGTCTCCAGCACCGTGTCAGGTTGGATATCTGCCATCCTGTCACCCTGAACCGGGCGCAGCGCGTGCTGGTTTCTGCCATAGCCGCCAATCAGCCCCGGATCGGTCGGACCAAACAGCGTAATATTGGGTCTGTCCAGTGCGGCGGTCAGATGGCTGAGCCCGGTGTCCACAGAGACTACCGCGCGCGCGCCGGCCAGCTGCTGAGCCACCTGTTCCAGCGTCAGTTTTGGCAAGACTTCCACATGGGAAAAGCCTTCCGCCAGCCGCTGCGCACGCTGCTGTTCATGTATTGCGCCCCACGGCAGCCTGATCTGCAGGCCGGTCGGCTGCAGCAGCGTAATCAGCTCACGCCAGTGTGCTTCCGGCCAGTGTTTGTTGTCGCGGGTTGTGGCGTGTAAAAACACCAGCCAGGGCTGTACTGTTGCGGGCCGGGGAGTCAGAAAATGTGCCGCAATGGCATAATCACCCTGGGTGGCGGGTTTTTCATAGCCGAGACTTTTCGCAAACAGCTCGCGCGTGCGCTCAACGGCGTGCTGTTGCTTGCTGATCTCATGGCGCCTGTCGTACCACCAGCTGGCAAAAGGCTCGCGCGCGCTGCGGCTGTCCAGGCCATGTTTTGTGCCGGTTGCCAGACGCGTCACCAGTGCGGCGCTTTTAATTAAGCCCTGTGCATCAATGACCACATCATACTGGCGCGACTGCAAATTGCGCTTAAACGCGACGCGCTCTTCGCGCTGCTGGCTGCCAAACCAGTGTTTGCGCCAGCGCCGGATCGCGACCGGCAGCACCTTATCTACAGCAGGATGCCAGCCGGGGATCTGAGCAAAATTTTCTTCGACGACCCAGTCAAAGCGTATGCCTGGCAGTGCCTGCATCGCATCGGTAAGCGCGGGCAGCGTATGAAGGACATCCCCCATCGAAGAGGTTTTAACGATTAAAACGCGCATGTCTGCTCCTGCGCCGGCTGCAGCAGCGCGCTCAGGGTCTGATGCACGCGCGCAGGCGTGATGTCGATCAGACTCTGATGATACCCTTCAGCGGCATCGCCTTTACGCACCGTGTGATAGCCGCTGATCAACCGGATAACGCGTGCCTGGCGGGAAAGTGGCGGCGTGAAGTCCGGGCTGCTCGGGCCATACAGCGCGACCAGCGGTCGGTTGAGCGCAGCTGCAATGTGCATCAGACCGGAATCGTTGCTGACCACGGCACGACAATGGGCGAGCAGGATCACCGCCTGCTCCAGCTGCGTCTCGCCCGCCAGATTTTTACCGTGCGCGCGTAACGGATCAGGCAGCGCCTGCAGAATGGACTCACCGGTATCGCGATCTTTGGCTGAGCCAAACAGCACGACCTGGTAGCCCTCTGCAATCAGCTGTTCTGCCAGGGCGGCATAGTGATAATGCGGCCAGCGTTTCGCCGGCCCGAACTCTGCGCCCGGACAAAAGCCGATAACCGGACGATCGGCGGAGAGGCCAAACTGCGCGGCTGTCATGCGCTTTTCATCGTCCTCTACGCGCAGCTGCGGCCAGAGCAGAGGCTGCGGCAGTTGCTCAGCTGAGGTAACCGGCGTGTCATACGCCAGAGCAACATAGCGCTCTACCATCAGCGGAAACGCCGCTTTGTCCAGTACCCGCACATCATTGAGCACGCCGTAGCGCATTTCACCGCGCCAGCCGGTGCGTCGCGGAATGCCAGCGAAAAACGGCACCAGCGCCGACTTAAATGAATTCGGCAAGACGTAAGCGCGGTCGTAACCGCTGGCTTGCAGGGTTTTGCCAAGACGACGGCGCTCGCCCAGCGCCAGCGCGCCGTGTCCCAGCGGCATCGCCAGCGCCTGATTCACTTCCGGCATGCGTGACAGCAGCGGGCGGCACCAGGCGGGTGCCATAACATCAATGACCGCATCAGGATGCGCCACCTTGAGAGTGCGATAGAGACTTTGCGACATCATCATATCGCCGACCCAGGAAGGGCCAATAACCAGAATTTTCATCGCTGATGCGGGTGTCCTTATGCGTTGCGATTCAGCCAGGCCATATATTCGCCTACGCCCTGTGCGACGGTTTTGAAGGGCTTGTCATAGCCCGCTTCACGCAGTTTTGTAAGATCGGCCTGGGTAAATGCCTGATAACGCCCTTTGAGCTTATCCGGGAAAGGAATGTACTCAATCTGGCCTTTCTGATGGAATTTAAGCACGGCATCAGCCACTTCCTGGAACGACTCTGCACGTCCGGTGCCGCAGTTATAGATACCGGATACGCCGTTCTCCCAGCACCACAGGTTCACCGCAACAACATCATCTACATGAATAAAATCACGACGGAAGCTGTCGCTGCCTTCAAACAGCTTAGGGTTTTCGCCGTTGCTGATTTGCGTATTCAGATGAAATGCCACGCTGGCCATACTGCCTTTGTGCCCTTCGCGCGGACCATACACATTGAAATAGCGGAAACCACATACCGGCGAATCTGCTTCAGGCAGAATCTGACGCACGTAGTGATCGAACAGCATTTTTGAATAGCCGTAGACGTTCAGCGGCTCTTCATACTGGCGCTCTTCGATAAAGTTCTCATTGCGGCCACCATACGTCGCAGCAGAAGAGGCGTAGAGAAACGGGATCTCACGCTCAAGGCAGAAATGCAGCAGATCTTTGGAGTACTGGTAGTTGTTATCCATCATGTACTTGCCATCCCACTCGGTGGTGGCTGAACAGGCACCTTCATGGAAGACTGCTTCAATGGGTCCCAGATCTTCGCCTGACATGATGTAAGAGAGAAACTCTTCTTTATCCATATAATCGGCGATATTCAGATCCGCCAGATTCACAAATTTGGTGCCATCTTTCAGGTTATCCACGACCAGAATGTCGCTATGACCGCGATCGTTAAGCGCTTTAACGATGTTGCTGCCAATCATGCCAGCGCCGCCGGTAACGATAATCATATGCTTAGCCTTTAATCAGTTGGGGTGAAACAGAAGGTTTCACGCACGAATACTTATCATCATAACATTTCAGCCCTGTCCGGACAGCCAGATGCGTGAGGCGTATCGCACAAACGCTGGCCATGGCGTGAACTATGCTGCAAAACGAACATTTAGCTGGCTGAAATATCGTCTGCACACCATTTGCTCAGTAAGATGCCCCGGTAATTGGCGATCTAAGGAGCAGAATCATGTCCGGTCAGTTTTATTCGCAAATCCGTCAGCAGCTTGAGACAACGCGTCAGGACGGATTGTTCAAACAGGAACGCCGCATTACGTCGGCCCAGCAGGCAGAGATCAGCGTCGACCACGGCGCCCCGGTCATTAACTTTTGTGCTAACAACTATCTCGGTCTGGCTAACCATCCGGCGCTGATTCAGGCGGCCAAAGAGGGTATGGATTCTCACGGCTTTGGTATGGCATCGGTGCGCTTTATCTGTGGTACGCAGGATACGCATCAGCAGCTGGAGCGTAAGCTGGCTGACTTTCTTGGTATGGAAGAGGCGATTCTGTTCTCCTCCTGTTTTGACGCTAACGGCGGCCTGTTTGAGGCGCTGCTGGGGCCGGAGGATGCCATTGTTTCCGATGCGCTGAATCACGCGTCCATCATCGATGGCATACGTCTGTGCAAGGCACAGCGTTATCGCTACGCCAATAACGATATGCAGGCGCTGCGTGCCTGTCTGCAGGAGGCGCGTGATAAGGGTGCCCGTCATATAATGATTGCCACCGATGGCGTGTTCTCCATGGATGGCGTGATTGCTAACCTGCAGGGAATTTGCGACCTGGCGGAGGAGTTTGATGCGCTGGTCATGGTGGATGATTCTCACGCGGTGGGCGTCGTCGGCGCAGCCGGACGCGGTACGCATGAATACTGCGGCGTGATGGATCGCGTCGATATTCTCACCGGGACATTAGGTAAAGCGCTGGGCGGCGCGTCCGGCGGCTACGTGGCTGCGAAAAAAGAGGTGGTGGAGTGGCTGCGTCAGCGTGCACGCCCCTATCTGTTTTCTAACTCGCTGGCGCCGGCCATTGTCTCTGCCTCACTGCGGGTGCTGGATTTGCTGAGTGAGGGCGACGGCCTGCGCCAGCGGCTCTGGGATAATGCACGCTTTTTCCGCGAAAAAATGCGCGCTGCCGGCTTTACGCTGGCTGGGGCTGACCACGCCATTATTCCGGTGATGCTGGGTGAAGCAAACGTGGCGCAGCAGTTTGCCACGCTGCTGCAGCAGGAAGGCATTTACGTCACCGGCTTTTTCTATCCGGTGGTGCCGCAGGGTGAAGCGCGCATCCGCACGCAGATGTCTGCTGCTCATACGCAGGCGCAGCTGGAACAGGCCATCGCCGCGTTTATCCGCGTGGGCCAGCAGCTGGGCGTGATTGCTGCAGGAGCAGAACAATGAAAGCACTTGCCAAACTGAAAGCTGAAGAGGGGATCTGGATGGTGCGGGATGCGCCGGTGCCGGAACCCGGGCATAACGATTTGCTGATTAAGATCCGCAAAACCGCTATTTGCGGCACGGATATTCACATCTACAACTGGGATGAGTGGTCACGCAAAACCATTCCGGTACCGATGATCACCGGACATGAGTATGTCGGTGAAGTGGTTGGCATGGGGCAGGAGGTCAAAGGCTTCGCCATCGGCGATCGCGTTTCCGGAGAGGGCCATATTACCTGCGGTCACTGCCGTAACTGCCGGGCCGGGCGAACGCACCTGTGCCGCAATACGGTGGGCGTGGGGGTAAACCGGCAGGGCTGCTTCGCGGAGTATCTGGTTATCCCGGCGTACAATGCGTTTAAAATTCCCGATAACATTTCTGACGAGCTGGCCGCCATCTTTGATCCGTTCGGCAACGCCGTACATACTGCGCTGTCATTTGATCTGCCAGGTGAAGATGTCCTGATCTGCGGCGCCGGGCCGATTGGTATTATGGCCGCCGCCGTCTGCAGGCATGTGGGTGCCCGTCATGTGGTGATCACCGACGTGAATGACTACCGTCTGAGTCTGGCGCGCGGGATGGGTGTGACCCGGGCCGTTAACGTGGCGCAGGAGAATCTGCGCGACGTGATGCAGGAGCTCGGTATGACCGAAGGGTTTGATGTCGGACTGGAGATGTCAGGCGCACCGGCAGCTTTCCGCACGATGCTGGAAACCATGAATCACGGCGGGCGCATTGCGCTGCTGGGCATTCCACCCGGTGATATGGCGATCGACTGGAATCTGGTCATCTTCAAAGGCCTGTTTATCAAAGGCATTTATGGCCGTGAGATGTTTGAGACCTGGTACAAAATGGCGGCACTGATCCAGTCCGGACTGGATCTCACGCCAGTGATCACCCATCGCTATCATATCGACGAATTTCAGCAGGGTTTCGATGAAATGCGCTCCGGGCGCTCAGGGAAAGTCGTGCTGAGCTGGGATTGACCGGACTCCGGCCCGCGGGCCGGAGTCATATCAGCTGCGTTTTTTCTCTTCATCAGTCAGGTAGCGTACTTTGCGCGTGTAGTCCTGACCTTTAAACTGCAGCGGCTGTGCCGGGTCCTGCAGGTACTTCTGCCATTCACTTAACGGAAAACCGCCGTGGGCGCCAATGACCTCAGGCGGGATCACCGCTGCGGTCCCGCCGATGCGCTTGGAGACCGGCCAGTTTGCCCATTCGCCCAGGTTGACCGTGACCAGATCGAGCATATCCAGCAGCGCAGAGAGCGGCAGCTGATCGGTGGGTGGCTGATTGTCATTCATCAGCTCCCAGGTATCCTGAAACAGCGTCAGCCACAGCAGGCAGATACGCTTCCAGGTCTGACGCGTGGCGGCCAGATAAGCGCCATTGACATGGTCAACCAGATAGGGCCGGATGGCGGGTTTGTAATAAGCCGGGATCTGCTCTTCAGCTGCATTCTCCAGTTTGGCAATCATTCTGCCTTCTCTGAAGCTGGAGTAAAGATGACCTTCCCGCAGGCTGAGGGCAGGGTCTTTAAGCAGGTTAAGGTCAGAGTCGATCATCAGAACGGCGTCACCGCTGGCCTGTAAAGGCGCCTGCAGTTTGATCAGCCGACTGCGGTAAATCTGTTTATAACGGTAGCTCTCTTCGCGATGCGGGATGGTCAGCGTCGCAACACGGGTCTTTGCCGGCAGTTCACCAAATTTTGTTGCGGGCTGGTCGCTGACGATAACAATTTCCGTGATGCTGGTGGCAAAACGGCTGGCAAAGCAGGCGCTGAGCAGCGCTTCTTCAATATAGTCCTCACCGGCACACGGGATCACCACGGAGGTAACCGGAATTGCGCCCTGCACGCGACTCTCGCTGTATGGAATATTGTGACGCGCGCGAATATGGCGGAAACGTTTATTAAAAAAATTAAGCATGACTCTTTTCCTGAATAACATTAGCCAGAACCGTTTCTACGCCCTGAATATAGTTATCAATAGCGTAATGTTCGCGTACCTTTCCGGCAGCAGTGTCAGTTAATTTCTGACGTAATTCTTTGTTTTCCCACAGGGCAATCAGCTGCTGTGTCAGCTGCGCAATATCACCATATTCAAACAGCAGGCCGGTCTGGTTGTGTTCAATCAGTTCAGCTGTGCCGGTCACCCGCGATCCGATAACAGCGGTATTAACCAGCATTGCTTCAAGCACTACGCGGGGTAAACCTTCACTTTGCGAGGCCAGTATAAACGCGTCAAACGCTGCCAGAAAATCGAGCGCATTGTTTTTAAAACCGGTAAAAACGATGCGGTCAGCAATCTGCTCTTTTTCTGCCAGTTGTGCGAGATTAGCCTGTTCCGGACCGGCACCTACAATCAGCATTTTCCAGTCAGCGTGAGGGTAGAGGCGATGAAACCGGCCCAGCGCGCTCAGCGTGTGGTGGTTGGCTTTACGCGCTATCAGTGAACCAATCGAGCCAAATACAAACGTTTCAGGTGCTATCTGCAGGGCCTGTCGAACAGCAGTGCGATCGGGCAACGGCTGGTGAATATCGATGGCATTACTGACGGTATGGCAGAGGTGATGATGAACGCCATGACGCTGCAGGGTATGACTGACGCCGTGCGAAACGCAGATAATTGCCTTACAGTCCCGGTTCAGCATCGTGACCAGCTGACGATTCAGCATCGGGTCGATACGGCAGTGCTGCACCACCGGGATCTCAAGCGGGCGGGCTGCCAGATAGCCTTCAGTATTGGTACTGGGCTGATTATTCATATAAAGCAGGTCAAACTGGCCTGCCTGCAGAAGCTCGCCAATCTTGTGTGCATTCGGAATAATGCGCCACCGGCGATCCACGACATGAACCGCTTTTTTTCTGCGCTCTTTGCTGAAAAAAAGCAGCGTGCGGACTATTTCTTTGCTGATTTTTGCCCAGAGAGGCTGTCTGCGCTGCGGAATAAACGTCACCGGGATGGCTAACGATCCAAGAGTCTGTTCAATGGTTTCGTCATTGCCGCGCGAATAATTATGATAAAAGCAGCAGGTGATATCGAACTGGTTACGATCGATCCGCTTTAGCAATTCCAGCATGCTATTGGTGCCGCCGCCCCACTCGCGACCATTATCAAGCAGTAGAATTTTTTGTTTATGCGGCGTCATTCCTGCTGATGTCCTTGTTCTGTGCAGTGCCTTTTCGGGCAAGAGTATAAACTTTCTGGCTGCAATGTGAATGTCAGCGGTGCGGTCGCCCGCACCACTGATTTAAAACAGCGCTTTCAGTTTGAGCATGAATGGATTCTGCATCAGACCTTCGCCGATGATTTCCACTGCCCGCTGCTGCGGTACCGGCGTGGCGCTGACTTTACAGAGGGCAGGCGCACGGAAATGCGCGCTTGCGGGTTTAGCCGGAGCGGCTGCGGCAGGTTTTGTGGTGTGACGCAGCGGCTCATTCAGCAGCTGTCCTGGCGTAACCAGCGTGACATCAGCCGGAAGCGAAGGCAGCATCTGCTGCAGGACGCGTACGGTTGTCGGGTGCGGATGGCCGATAGCGATAGCAGACCCGTCCCGCTGTGCCAGCTTAACCGCCCGGGTAAACTGCTGCCGTACCATCGCTTCATTTTGATTATCATCAAGAAACACGCGACGTTTTACGACTTTGACCTGCGTCCCCTGTGCTGCCGCAACGGCCTGACTATTGCCGATGGTCATGCTGTCGAGAAAATAGTAGTTATAGTGATTCAGCACCTGCATCACTTTCTGCATTCCGGCCAGGCTGGAAGTCATTTTACTGCCCATGTGATTATTCAGGCCAACCGCATAGGGAACTTTACCGCTGGCTTCACGGATAATGCGGGCAATTTCGTCGCTGCTCATCTCCGGGGTCAGGGTATCTTTTTCCAGCGGCTGTTTGCTGAGCGGGGCCATTGGCAGGTGAATCAACACTTCATGGCCGCGCTGATGGGCTTTAGTGGCCATCTCGCGCGCATGCGGGGCATTGGGCAGTACGGCAACGGAAATGGCCGCCGGCATCGCCAGCACTTTGTTCTCTTCAGCAGGACGGTAGCCAAAATCATCAATGACAATCGCTAATTTTGCCGCGTGTGCGCTGAAGCTCAGAAGAGAGCCGCACAGCAGAGCGGGTAACGTTCGGGATAAAAACAGCACTTATCTTCCTAACCACGGTAGTGGGTTAACAGCTTTGCCCTGACGGCGGATCTCAAAATAGAGCGACGGCGTACCGCGGCCACCGCTGGTGCCTACCAGCGCCACCGGCTGACCGGCTTTCACCTGTGCACCAACGCTTACCAGGGCGCTCTGGTTATAGCCGTACAGGCTCATGTCGCCTTTACCGTGCTCCAGCACCACAACCAGCCCGTATCCCTGCAGCCAGTCGGCCATCAGTACCCGTCCATCCGCAATCGCTTTTACTTCGGTTCCTTCCGGTGCGTCAATCACCAGTCCTTTCCAACGGAGTTCACCCTGCATCGATTCACCGAAGCGGTGTTCAATTCTGCCGCGGACTGGCCAGAAAGCCTGACCGCCCGCGCGCCCCAGCCCGCCGGTACGCGCCATCAGCTCACGCTCGCTCTGCGTTGGGGCATAGCTGGAACCTTTCGCTTTGGCCTGCGCCTGACGCTGACGAACCTTCTCTGCTTCACGCGCCTCACGCTCAGCCCGCTGACGCGCTTCGCGCTCTGCTCTGGCAATTTTATCCTGCAGACGGCTTTCGTTCTGGCGCATTTCAACCAGATCTGCCTGATCTTTTTCCAGCGCGTTTTCCAGCGCGGAGAGGGTTTTTTTGCGGGCAGCGCTGGCGTTTTCCAGCTTGCTTTGCTGCGCCTGCTGCTGAACGAGCAGATTTTTTTGCTGCTGCTGTTTGCTCTGCATGGTCAGGCGCTGTTCAGCCAGCTGCTGCCGGGTCTGGCGCAGTTCATCAATATTTTTTTGGCGCGCGGCGTTGAGGTAACCAAAATAGGCCAGGATACGTTCGCTGCGCTGCGCTTCTGCGCCGCCCAGCAACAGCTGTACACCATTATGCTGTCCCTGACGGAAAGCGGCGTCGAGCTGTTGTGACAGCAGACTTTCCTGCTGCGTCTGCTGCTGTTCAAGGCGGGAGATAGAGGCAGTAAGCTGAGCCACTTCTTTGTCGAGCGTGCTTAAGCTATTGCGCGTCTCACGCAGCTGACGGCTCGCCTGCGCGATGATTTTCTCCTGACTCCGGAGCTGATCGAGCAGTTTACTGCGCTCAGTTTTCTGCGCTTTAACGCGCTTCTCTTTTTCCGCGATACTTTGCTGAATGGTTTTTAACTGCGCTTTGTTGTCGTCAGCGCTGTAACCCGTAACGGGCAGCAAAAACATACCCGCACACAGCAGGCTGAGGGAGAGGGCGGACCAGCGGAATACCAGCTGAGCAGCCGGGCCGTTGTGAGGGGTCCTTGTGGGTGTAATGCGCGCTTTTCCCTTCATAGTTAATAATTATTCCACGATGAACAGCCGCTTACCAGTTATCCCGGCCAGCTTTTAGATTACGAAACATGTCGCTTTAAAGCTTAGCGCGATAAACATTGTCTGAATTTTGCGATTAGAACATTTTTTTTGGAAAATGACGCACAAATCGTATCTCTGCCCGCATCGCGACTGTACATGCGAAGTGGCGCAGGTATACTCAGAACCCTTGTTTTAGCTTATAAGCCCGGTCTGGAGTCGTTACCTCTCATGCAAGAAATCATGCAGTTTGCAAGCAATCACCCCATCCTTAGTCTGGCATGGGTCGTTTTACTTATTCTGGTGATTGTGACCACCGTTAAAGGGATGTTCTCTAAGGTAAAAACCATCAGCCGTGGTGAAGCAACCCACCTGATTAATAAAGAGAACGCGGTGGTAGTAGACGTGCGTTCACGCGACGATTATCGCAAGGGGCATATTTCCGGAGCGGTTAACGTGGCAGCAGCAGATATTAAAAAAGGCAGCTTCGGCGAGCTGGAAAAGCACAAGTCGCAGCCCATAATTGTGGTATGTGCCACCGGTCAAAGCGCGGGTGATTCAGCAGCAACGCTGAGCGCCGCAGGCTTTGAACATGTCGCTGTCCTGAAAGATGGCATCAGCGGCTGGAGTGGCGAAAACCTGCCGCTGGTTCGCGGTAAATAATCATCTGAGGTATCCCGCATGGCGAATGTTGAGATTTACACCAAAGTAACCTGCCCGTATTGCCATCGTGCAAAGGCGCTACTGGATCAGAAAGGCGTTTCTTATCAGGAGATCCCTATTGATGGGGACGCAATGAAACGTGAAGAGATGATCAGACGCAGCGGTCGCACCACGGTGCCGCAGGTTTTCATCGACGCTCAGCACATCGGTGGCTGTGACGATCTCTATGCGCTGGACGGGCGTCAGGGACTCGATCCTCTGCTTCAGGCTTAACTCTTCTGCACTGATAATCATCACTTAAGGACTTAGTAACATGTCAGAACAAAGCACCAACGAAATGCAGTTCCAGATCCAGCGCGTTTATACCAAAGATGTCTCTTTTGAAGCGCCAAACGCGCCTCAGGTTTTTCAGAAAGAGTGGGAGCCGGAAGTTAAACTGGATCTGGATACCGCCTCTTCTCAGCTGGCTGATGAAGTGTATGAAGTGGTGCTGCGCGTGACGGTAACCGCAACCGTAGGCGAAGAGACCGCTTTCCTGTGCGAAGTCCAGCAGGCGGGTATCTTCACCATCAGCGGTATTGATGGCACGCAGATGGCACACTGCCTTGGCGCATACTGCCCGAACATTCTGTTCCCTTACGCACGTGAGTGTGTGACCAGTCTGGTTTCGCGCGGTACGTTCCCGCAGCTGAATCTGGCACCGGTTAACTTTGATGCGCTGTTCATGAACTATCTGCAGCAGCAAGGTGAAGGCGAAGCGCCACGTCAGGATGCCTGATGACAACACATAACGCGTCTATCAGCGTACTCGGTGCCGGCTCGTACGGCACCGCTCTCGCTATCACGTTAGCTCGCAACGGGCATCCGGTTCTGCTCTGGGGCCATAATCCGCAAAGCGTTGCCCGCTTACAGGCTGACCGCTGTAATACCGCTTTCCTGCCCGATGTTCCTTTTCCTGATAATCTGATTGCTGAAGCCGATCTTGCACAGGTCGTTCGCGCGAGCCGCGATCTGCTGGTGGTGGTGCCGAGCCATGTTTTTGGCGACGTGCTGCAGCAGATTAAACCTTACCTGCGTACAGATTCCCGCCTTGTCTGGGCCACCAAAGGCCTGGAAAAAGAGACCGGCCGTCTGCTGCAGGAGGTTGCGCGGGAGATCCTGGGCGATGCTATTCCGCTGGCGGTGATTTCCGGCCCGACCTTTGCTAAAGAGCTGGCTGCCGGTTTACCCACCGCTATCGCACTGGCGGCCACCAATGCAGAGTTTGCTGACGATCTGCAGCAGAAGCTGCACTGCGGCAAAAGCTTCCGCGTGTATAACAATCCTGATTTTACCGGTGTTCAGCTGGGCGGGGCCGTTAAAAACGTTATCGCTATCGGCGCCGGCATCTCAGACGGTATTGGCTTTGGTGCTAACGCGCGTACCGCACTGATTACCCGCGGCCTGGCCGAGATGAGCCGTCTGGGCGCGGCACTGGGTGCCGATCCGGTAACGTTTATGGGCATGGCAGGACTGGGCGATCTGGTACTGACCTGCACAGATAACCAGTCGCGCAACCGTCGTTTTGGCATGATGCTGGGTCAGGGCGAGAGCGTTGAAGAGGCGCAACGCATTATCGGACAAGTTGTAGAAGGCTACAGAAATACCAAAGAAGTCAAAGCGTTGGCGGAAAGAATGGGCGTCGAAATGCCGATAACCGAGCAGATTTATCAGGTACTGTATTGCGAAAAAACGGCGCGAGAGGCAGCATTGAGCTTACTGGGTCGTACAAGGAAGGACGAAAACAGCCCAGGCTAGAGCAGGATGCTCAGCACATCAACCTGTAGCGCCTCTGCGGCGCTTTTTTATCGGGAGTAAACAGCAATGTCGTCTGAAGAGTTAGAACTGGTCTGGAACCATATCAAAGCAGAAGCCAGAGCGCTGGCGGATTGCGAACCGATGCTGGCCAGCTTTTATCACGCGACGTTGCTGAAGCATGAAAATCTCGGCAGTGCGCTCAGCTACATGCTGGCAAATAAGCTGGCGAATCCTATTATGCCTGCCATCGCCGTGCGTGAAATTGTCGAAGAAGCTTATCGTCAGGATCCGGAAATGATTGTTTCAGCGGCCTATGACATTCAGGCTGTACGCCAGCGCGATCCGGCAGTAGACAAATACTCCACGCCGCTGCTCTACCTGAAAGGTTTCCATGCGCTACAGGCCTATCGCATTGGCCACTGGCTGTGGAAAGAGGGCCGCCGCGCGCTGGCCGTCTATCTGCAAAACGAAATCTCCGTATCATTCGCCGTTGATATTCACCCGGCGGCCCATATCGGACGCGGGATCATGCTGGATCACGCCACGGGTATTGTGATCGGCGAAACCGCGGTAGTGGAAAATGACGTCTCTATCCTGCAATCCGTGACGCTGGGCGGGACCGGCAAAACCAGTGGCGATCGTCATCCTAAAATTCGCGAAGGCGTCATGATTGGTGCCGGCGCCAAAATTCTCGGCAACATAGACGTAGGCCGCGGCGCAAAAATTGGCGCCGGCTCTGTTGTACTGCAGCCTGTTCCTCCGCACACCACCGCTGCCGGCGTACCGGCGCGCATTGTGGGCAAGCCCGCCAGCGACAAACCCTCAATGGATATGGATCAGCACTTCACCGGCGCCGGTTTTGAATATGGCGACGGGATTTAATCTTTGATCAGCGCGCCGGCGAAATCGAGCTGGCGCCACGCTTCATACACCACTACCGATACGGCATTCGACAGATTCATGCTGCGGCTTTCGGCGCGCATCGGGATACGTATTTTCTGTCCGGCGGGCAGGGCGTCCAGGATCTCAGCGGGCAGACCCCGGCTTTCCGGGCCAAACAGCAGGTAGTCTCCGGCCTGATAGCTGACCGCACTGTGTGCCGGTGTACCTTTCGTGGTCAGCGCAAACAGGCGTTGCGGCGCTTCAGATGCGAGGAAAGCGCTGTAGCTGGCGTGTTTTTTCAGCGCGGTATATTCGTGGTAATCAAGCCCGGCGCGGCGCAGTCGTTTATCATCCCACGCAAAGCCAAGCGGCTCGATCAGATGCAGCTGAAAGCCGGTGTTGGCGCACAGGCGGATAATGTTACCGGTATTGGGTGGTATTTCAGGTTCGAATAAAACAATGTTCAGCATAAGGCCCCCGCAATCAGGGGCCGAAGCATAACAAATTACTGCCGGGCAGAGTATAGCGGGAGCCAGAGCGTCAGACGCAGGCCGCCCAGAGGGCTGTTATCTGCTTTGACCCAGCCGCGATGCTGCTGTACGGCCGTCTCCACAATCGCCAGCCCAAGCCCGGTGCCGCCAGACTCGCGATCGCGCGCTTCATCCGTACGATAGAACGGGCGGAAAATCTGCTCGCGATCTTCTTCGCTCACGCCCGGACCGTCATCATCCACGTGAACGGTAATGCCCTGAATATCCACCGAGAAGCTCACGCTGATGTGCGAATCAGAATAGCGCAGCGCATTGCGTACGATATTTTCCAGGGCGCTCTCCAGCGCATGCGGGTTGCCGTACAGCGGCCACGGACCAGGCGGATAAGGCACTTCCATGGTTTTACCCATCTGTTCTGCTTCAAAGCGCGCATCCTCCAGCACGCCGTTCCACAGCTGATTTGCTTTCATCGCCTCGCTGACCAGGGCATTTTTATGCTGGGTGCGTGACAGCACCAGCAGATCGTTGATCATGCCATCCAGCCGCTGCGCTTCTGTCTCAATGCGCTGCAGCTCTTTGCCTTCACCATGGCGACGACGCAGCAGAGCGGTAGCCAGCTGCAGTCGCGTCAGTGGGGTGCGCAGTTCATGGCTGATGTCAGATAGCAGGCGCTGCTGCGCGGTCATCATGCGTTCAAGCGCGCTGACCATCTGGTTAAAACTGGAACCGGCCGCCAGAAACTCCTGCGGACCCGACTCCAGTTCAGGATGCTGGCGCAGGTTGCCGCTGGCCACTTCATCCGCCGCGTATTTCAGCTTGCGCGCCGGTCGTGCCAGGCTCCATGCCAGCCAGAGCAGCAGCGGAGAGCTAATCAGCATCGTGACAATCAGCAGCAGTAGCGGCCGGTCAAATAACAGGTTGATAAAATCGAGCTGGGAGCTGGTGGCCGGTCGGATCAGATAGAGCTGATAGTTATCTTCACCGTCGCGCACGGCAAAGGGGCCCACCATCTCAACGCGGCCATATTTTTTCTTCTGCGGGTGATCGGCGTTATCTGACTGGCCGATAAAGTTACGGATCACCTGCATTTCGTTGTGCTGTGCGCCAATCACCCGGCCCTCACTGGTTACCAGCAGCAGGCGCTGGCCCGGTGGTGCCCATTTGTCGATAGCGCGAAACAGCCGGCGCCACCACATCAGGTCATTAGGGGGATCCTGAGAGAGTTCCGCTTCAACATGCTGTTCAATCATGGTGCCCTGCCGTTGTTCGCTTTCCATCAGGGCGGTCATCTGACGCGAATCGAGCTTGGGCACCATCAGGACCAGCATCAACACCAGCGCCAGCGTAAGCCAGAAGATGGCGAAGATGCGGGTCGTCAGACTGCCTATCATGATGCAGAAACCATCAGATAGCCGCGTCCGCGCAGCGTTTTGAACCATGGATGGCCATCACGACGCTCAGGAAGTTTGCGGCGCAGGTTGGAGATATGCATATCGATGGCACGGTCAAAGGGCGTCAGGCGTTTACCAAGCACCTCCTGACTGAGATGTTCCCGCGATACCACCTGGCCGAGATGCTGCGCCAGCAGGTAAAGCAACGTGAACTCAGTGCCGGTGAGATCGAGCGTTTCGTTATCAAAGCTCGCCTCCTGACGGCCTGGGTTCAGGCGCAGGCAGTCAACTTCAAGCGTCGGCGAACTGGTATCGTGCTGCTGTTGCTGCTGCTCGCTCCAGTTTGAACGACGCAGGATCGCACGAATACGCGCCACCAGCTCGCGGTCATTGAAAGGTTTAGGCAGGTAATCATCCGCCCCCAATTCCAGTCCCAGAACGCGATCCAGTTCGCTGCCACGAGCCGTCAGCATGATGACCGGCGTCTGATGCTGCTGACGCAGCTCTTTTAACGTATCGATACCGTTTTTCTTCGGCATCATGACATCCAGCAGCAACAGGTCAACGGAGCTGTCCAGCAGGGTAAGAGCCTGCTCTCCATCGCTGGCTACAATGACGTCAAACCCTTCCATTTCGAGTAATTCTTTAAGCAGCGAAGTTAATTCGCGGTCGTCATCTACCAACAGGATTTTATTCATTTTTTATTGCCCTCCGCAGGCAAAATACCGTGTTCCCACACTGGCAATCCAACGCTTTACGTAGTTTTACACCCCCTGACGGTTGTTTGCAGCTGCCGCCGTAAACTGGGTCTCGTTGAATCGCAAAACAGAGCAAACCGGGAGTAAACGATGCGCAACTTAACCGTCATCGTCATTGCTTCAGCGATGGTTCTTAGTCACGCCAGCGCAGTTGCAGCAGAGACGACAGCGATTGAAGAGATGCATCAAAACGGCGGCTTGACGACAGGCAGTATGACGCAAAATCCGCAAAGTCACATGTTCGATGGAATTGAGCTTACCGAACAGCAACGGCAGCAAATGCGGGACCTGATGCAGCAAGCACGCCATGAGCGCCCGGTGTTAAGCGTTCAGGATATTGAAACTATGCATGACCTTGTCACTGCAGACAAATTTAATGAATCGGCGATCCGCCAGCTGGCTGAAAAACAGGCCCGCGCGCAGGTTGACCTGCAGGTTGAGATGGCCCGGGTTCGTAATCAGATGTATCACCTGCTGACGCCTGTGCAGCAGGCGGCATTAAAAAAGAATCATGAACGGCGGCTGAATGATGTTCGTCGGTTCTCAGGATTGCAGCCATCGTCATCGCTGCAAGCAGTGAGCAGCACCCGTAGTAACCAGTAACATAGTATCCCTGTTTTCCTTGCCATAGACACCATCCCTGTCTTCCCCCGCCATGATGGCGGGGTTTTTTTTGCCCGCGGTATGGCGTGCCGGGAAATGCCGCATCGCAGACGCAGCCTGGCCGGACTGATGATAAACTTGTTTTCAGTTACGACTGGAACACGCATCTGTCTGATAGGGCGAAACATGGATTCTGAGTACGCAACACTGGTCCGGCGTGCTGCGCTGGCCGCGACCTCACTGGCGCTCCTGCTGCTGCTGGTCAAGATTTTCGCCTGGTGGTACACCGGCTCAGTCAGCGTGCTGGCGGCGCTGGTGGATTCGCTGGTAGACATTGCCGCCTCGCTGACTAATCTGCTGGTGGTGCGTTATGCACTGCAGCCTGCTGACGATGATCATACATTCGGGCATGGCAAAGCGGAGTCACTGGCGGCGCTGGCGCAGAGCATGTTTATCTCCGGCTCCGCACTCTTTCTGTTTCTGACCGGTATCCAGCATCTGGCAAAGCCGGAAACGCTGCGCGCGCCGCTGGTCGGCGTCGTTGTAACCCTTGTTGCCCTTTTTTCCACGCTGGCGCTGGTGGCGTTTCAGCGCTGGGTTGTCCGGCGCACCCGCAGTCAGGCGATTCGCGCCGATATGCTGCACTATCAGTCCGATATCGTTATGAACGGCGCAATCCTGATCGCGCTCGGTCTGAGCAGCTACGGTTTTGCGCGTGCTGATGCGTTATTTGCGCTGGGGATCGGCGTCTATATCCTCTATAACGCGCTGCGTATGGGATATGAAGCCGTACAGTCGTTGCTGGATCGCGCGCTGCCCGAGCAGGAAAAGCAGCAAATTATTGCGCTGGTGACAGAGTGGCCTGGCGTGCACGGTGCGCATGCATTGCGTACAAGGCAGTCAGGGCCGACGCGGTTTATTCAGCTGCATCTGGAAATGGAAGATGCGCTGCCGCTGGTTCAGGCGCATCACGTTGCTGATGAGATTGAACAGGCGCTGCGCCGGAAATTTCCGGGTTCCGACATCATTATTCACCAGGATCCCTGCTCGGTCGTCCCGGAACATCAGCAGGGCTTCTTCCGATTTTAGTTTTTTAGTTCAGGCGCTTATATGTTAAAAATGACAAAGCGCTAACAACTCTTTAAAAAATTAGCGAAAACTTGTCTGACCTGAATCAATTCAGCATTGAGCCTTTGATATACTATCTGCAACTATTAAGCCCCACGTTCGGGAGCAGGCATGACCCGGTCGATCGGCGGGAATAATCCTTAGTTTTGAACAATCCAGAGGTTGTCATGATCAAAAAAATCGGAGTACTGACCAGCGGCGGCGACGCCCCGGGCATGAACGCAGCCATTCGCGGAGTTGTCCGTTCCGCCCTGAGTGAAGGCCTGGAAGTTTTTGGTATCTATGACGGCTATCTGGGTCTGTATGAAGATCGCATGATTAATCTCGACCGCTACAGTGTTTCTGACATGATTAACCGCGGCGGCACTTTTCTCGGCTCTGCGCGTTTTCCGGAGTTCCGCAATGAAGAGGTGCGCCAGGCAGCGATCGAAAACATGAAAAAGCGGGGTATCGATGCGCTGGTGGTCATTGGCGGTGATGGCTCCTATATGGGTGCCAAACGACTGACTGAGATGGGTTTCCCCTGCATCGGTCTGCCAGGCACCATCGACAACGACGTCGCCGGCACTGACTACACTATCGGCTATTTCACCGCGCTGGAAACCGTTGTGGAAGCGATTGACCGTCTGCGCGACACCTCCTCGTCGCATCAGCGTATCTCAATTGTGGAAGTGATGGGCCGCTACTGTGGCGATCTGACGCTGGCAGCGGCCATTGCCGGCGGCTGTGAGTTTATTGTGCTGCCGGAAATTCCCTATACCCGTGAAGAGCTGGTTGAAGAGATCAAAGCAGGCATTGCAAAAGGGAAAAAACACGCCATCGTGGCGATTACCGAGCACATCTGCGATATCGACGATCTGGCCCGTTTTATTGAAGAAGAGACAAAGCGTGAAACCCGCGCCACCGTTCTGGGACATATTCAGCGTGGCGGCGCGCCCTGCGCCTACGACCGCATTCTGGCGTCACGCATGGGGGCTTACTCAATTGAGCTGCTGCTGCAGGGCTATGGCGGCCGCTGCGTCGGTATTCAGAATGAGAAGATGGTGCACCACGATATTATCGATGCCATTGAGAACATGAAGCGTCCGTTCAAGCGTGACTGGCTCGATACAGCGAAAAAGCTCTACTAACCTGTGCACAGGCGCGACCCCGTTCGCGCCTTTTCGCTGTCTCTATATTCTCGCAAGTTATAACTGCTTATTTTTAATTCTTTAATCCACTGTTCGCTTTGTGTCACTCTTGCGGCATAACCTACGCGGGAGAGCAGGCAATGAATAAGTGGAGTATTGGCATCACCTTGTTACTGGCATCGTCTGGTGCGCTGGCAAAGGATTATCAGCTGTTAAACGTCTCATACGATCCTACCCGCGAACTCTACGAACAATATAACAAAGCCTTCAGCGCCCACTATAAGCAGGAGACCGGCGACAATGTGGTGATCCGTCAGTCGCACGGCGGCTCAGGCAAGCAGGCGACCTCCGTCATCAACGGTATTCGTGCCGATGTGGTTACGCTGGCGCTGCAGTCTGATGTGGATGCGATTGCTGAGCGCGGCCGTATCGACAAAAACTGGATCAAACGCCTGCCGGAAAACTCTGCGCCCTATACCTCCACCATTGTGTTTCTGGTACGCAAAGGCAATCCCAAAAACATTCACGACTGGTCAGATCTGACTAAGCCTGGCGTATCGGTGATCACGCCAAACCCGAAAACTTCCGGTGGCGCGCGCTGGAACTATCTGGCGGCATGGGGCTGGGCGCTGGATCAGAATCAGGGCGATCAGGCTAAAGCACTCGCCTATGTAAAAGCGTTGTTTAAAAACGTTGAGGTGCAGGATTCCGGCGCGCGTGGCGCAACCAATACGTTCGTTGAACGCGGAATTGGTGACGTGCTGATTGCCTGGGAAAACGAAGCGTATCTGGCAGTCGAAAAACTGGGTAAAGATAAGTTTGAAATCGTGACGCCAGCCGAATCCATTCTCGCAGAGCCTACGGTTTCCGTAGTGGATAAAGTGGTCGACGCGCAGGGTACACGCAGCGTGGCAGAAGCCTATCTGAAATATCTCTACTCTCCGGAAGGCCAGACTATCGCGGCGCAGAACTTCTATCGTCCGCGTGATGCAGAGGTCGCGAAGAAGTTTGCCAGCACCTTTGCACCGGTAAAACTCTTCACCGTGGATGAGAAATTTGGCGGCTGGAGTAAAGCGCAGAAAGATCACTTTGCCGACGGTGGCAGCTACGATCAGGTCATGAAACCGTAAACGCAGTATTATTGCGCCAACACGGTCAGCCATGTGCTGGCCGTTTTACATTATGGTGTCGGGAAAAGCCGTGACAACGCACATTGTTCACGGCAGGATGCGCGGAAATGCATGGCTGAGACAATAATGATGCGGGGACGAAACCGGCTACTGAAGTGGCTTACGCTATGCCTGATGCTGTTGATTGCCGGATTGCTGGTAACAGCATACCGGCTGCATAAAAACGCCGATGCGCTCTGGCAGATTGTCAGTGAACAGTGCGTACCGGGTATGCGTCACCAGCGCAATCCGGCACCCTGCCAGCAGGTTAATCTGACCCAGGGCTATGTCACGCTCAAAGATATTCACGGTCCGCTGCAATATCTGCTGATCCCGACAACCAAGATTGCCGGTATGGAAAGCCCCGCTCTTCTGCAGCCCGCCACGCCCGATTTTTTTGCTGCCGCCTGGCAGCAGCGCAGCCTGCTGGCGCAGCGATGGGGCAGATCTGTAAACGATCGGGCACTGTCGCTGGCGGTCAATGCACAGTATGGCCGTACGCAGAATCAGCTGCATATTCATATTTCGTGCCTGCGACCCGACGTGCGTCAGCAGCTTGACGATGAGGCTCTGCGCCTCAGTGAGCGCTGGCAGCACATCACGCTGCGCCAGCATCCCTATCTGGTCCGTACGCTCTCTGCCGCACAGCTGGCGCAGCAGAGCACGTTTATGCGTCTGGCCAGCGAGGTGCCGGGGGCGCGCGGCGAAATGGGTCGCTACGGTATGGCGCTGGCTGCGCTGCCGGACGGAAGGCTGGTGCTGCTGGCGCTGCAGCGTAACTGGCTGCGTCTGAATCCGGGGGCGGCAGAGATGCTGCAGGATCACACCTGCCGGCTGCTCTCTCCCTGAGTCAGCGGCGATAAAAAAGGCGACCCGCGGGTCGCCTTATACAAAACAGACAGACTTATGCCTGTTTTGCCTGTGCCGCCGCTTTCACGATTACGGCGAAGGCGTCTGCTTTCAGCGACGCGCCGCCAACCAGCGCTCCGTCAATATCGGGCTGGGTAAAAAGTTCAGCCGCATTTTTGTCGTTTACTGAGCCGCCATACTGAATAATGACCTGCTCTGCGACAGCGGCATCTTTCTTCGCAATATGGTCACGAATAAATTTGTGCACCGCCTGTGCCTGCGCTGGTGTGGCAGACTTGCCGGTACCGATAGCCCAGACCGGCTCATAGGCGATGACTGCGCCTTCAAACGCCGCTGCGCCCTGAGTTTCCAGCACGGCATCCAGCTGACGTGCGCACACTTCTTCTGTTTTGCCTGCTTCATTTTCCGCTTCGGTTTCACCAATGCAGAGTACCGGCACCAGGCCTGCCTCTTTCAGCACCGCAAACTTCTTCGCAATAAATTCGTCGCTCTCTTTGTGGTAAGTACGACGTTCAGAGTGACCGATAATGATGTACTTCGCGCCAATATCTTTCAGCATCTCTGCGGAGGTTTCACCGGTGAATGCACCTGAAAGGTTAACATCGACGTTCTGCGCACCCAGCGCAATGTGGCTACCGGAGATCGCATGTTTTGCCTGATCCAGATAAATTGCCGGTGGGGCAATCGCTACACCACAGCCATCCACGCCCGAGAGCGCGGTACGCAGACCTTCAATCAGCTCGCCAGTCATCTGCTTGCTGCCATTCAGTTTCCAGTTACCCATAACCAGTGGATGTCGCATTCGTTCCTCCGCATTACGCGATTCATGAAATAGCGCTGCCGTCATGGCAGCGATGTCTGCCAGACAGTATAGAGATCAAAAAGGGCGCTGGCTTTGCTTTTCGTCATTTCCGCCTGTGATATCAGGGAGCAGGCAGCGTGAGCTTAATCGGCTCCACGGCAAACGTCAGGCCTTTGTCGCCATTGTCAGCCACCACAAAACGCAGCGCACCCTCTGTGCGGCTAAAATAGCGCGCGCCTTTACCGGCGCTCAGTAATGCGTCCAGCTTCTGGCGTCCCTCTTCGGGTGAGAGTCCCGGCACGAAATAGCGCAGCAGTGCGCGCATATAATTTATCGCCTGCTGCTGAGCCAGCTTCATTTCCGGACCCGGCACCGGCAGCCAGGTGATCTGCAGCGTTTTAATCTTTCCGGTACCCTGTTCCAGCGCGGTGGAAGAGTAGAGGGTTTCGCTGATTTTGCTGGCTGCGCGCGTCAGGTGACTTTTATCATCGCGATTATCTATTGCACGGTATTCCGGCAGCGGCAGTGCGGGATTAGCTGCGTTATAGCTTTCACGAAACTGCGCGATCGTCATATCAAACGCAGGCGCGCCTGTCAGCAGATAAGGTGCCACCGGCAGATGCGCACTGCGATCGGGTGGCGTCTCGTCTGCCCAGGCAGGAGATGACAGCGCGCAGCTAAGCAGCAGCGCGGCTGGCAGTGTCTTCATTGCATCGGCCCTGAATCATTCACTTAGGGCACGATTAAAACGGTTTTTACCGCTGAAAGTCAAAACCCGCGCGGTGAAAAGCGTGGCGGGATGTTACGGCAACCTTACCAGTAGTGTTCGCTGGTCATGTGGCCCGGTTTGCGTTTGAAATGTTTGCGCATGCCGCGACTCTCTTTCAGCAGCTGCTGGGTATCACGTACCATCTGCGGATTACCACACAGCATAACGTGGCTGCTCTCTACGTCGAGCGGCAGCCCCACGGCACGCTCCAGCTCACCGCTTTCAATCAGCTGTGGCACCCGGCCCTGTAGTGACCCCGGGCTGCTTTCACGGCTGACCACGGTCTGAATATGCAGCTTATCTGCATAACGCTGCTGCAGCGACTGCATCAGCGGCAAAAAGCTGAGATCGCTGGCATAGCGCGCAGCGTGAACCAGTACAATATGGTCAAAACGCGCCAGGTCTTCACCCTGCTGTAAAATCGACAGGTAAGGCCCGATGGCGGTGCCGGTCGCCAGCATCCACAGGGTACGACAGTCAGGGATCTCATCCAGGGTAAAAAAGCCGGACGCCTCTTTGGTCAGCATCACTTGCTCGCCCGGCTGCAGTGCCTGCAGACGCGGGCTGAGTTTACCTTCCGGTACAGTGACCAGATAAAACTCCAGCAGCGGATCGTCGGGGGCGTTGACGTAGGAGTAAGCGCGCTGCACGCGCTCGCCCTCAATTTCCAGCGCCAGTTTGGCAAACTGCCCGGCGGTAAACCGATCGATAGGGGCAGTAACGCGCAGGCTGAACAGCGCGTCGGCCCAGTTTTTTACCTCTTTTACTTCTGCATTAATCCACTCGGCCATAGGTGCTCCTGTTGAATTCTCCCGGTTATCGCTATCTTTACCAGCCTGCTCCGTGCTTGTCAGCCCGGCTGAGGCGAAAGCGCTCTTTGCGACAAAACCGCCGCACAGATCACTACCTGTAGCAGCCTGTTTACAGTCTGGTACAGGAGGTTGACGGCTGGCAACCCGCCTTCCTGCGGCTCAGCTCTCGATTTGCCCGGTAATCCTGATATTTTTGCCGCCATTACTGCCGGCAAACCTTGTGTGCTGCCGGCGCACTCTTTTTTTCAGGCTGATACCGTGTTCCATGCAGATCGATAAAACTCAAAACCGTTTTCTGTTATTCATGCTGATTGTGCTGGTGGCCGTAGGTCAGATGGCACAAACCATTTATGTGCCTGCTATGGCCGTGATGGCGGAAGCGCTGAACGTGCGCAGCGGCGCAATGCAGCAGGTCATGGCTGCTTATCTGATTACTTATGGCGGATCGCAGCTGATCTATGGCCCGCTCTCTGACAGCGTAGGACGTCGCCCGGTGATCCTCACCGGTATGACGATCTTTGCCTGCGGCGCGCTGATCGCGCTGTTTGCCTCATCGCTGCAGATGCTGGTGCTGGGCAGCGCTATCCAGGGACTCGGCACCGGCGTTGCCGGCGTTATGGCACGCACGATGCCGCGCGATCTGTATGCCGGAACCGCGCTGCGGCGGGCTAACAGCCTGCTGAACATGGGCATTCTGGTGAGTCCGCTGCTGGCACCGGTGATAGGGGCGCTGCTGACCCGGCTGATTGGCTGGCACGCCTGCTTCGCCTTTTTGCTGCTGCTGTGCCTGGGCGTCACGGCATCCATGGCCCGCTGGCTGCCGGAAACCCGGCCGAATGATGCCCCGGCTACGCCTTTTCTGCGCCGCTACGCCACGCTGCTCAGCGACGGCAATTTTATCCGCTATTTGCTGCTGCTGGTGGGTGCACTGGCGGGCATTGCCGTCTTTGAAGCGAGCTGCGGTGTGCTGATGGGGGGCGTACTGGGACTGGATGGCCTGACCGTCAGCATTCTGTTTATTCTGCCCATTCCGGCCGCCTTTTTTGGTGCCTGGTTTGCCGGCCGGGAAGAGACATCCTGGCATACGCTGATGTGGTATGGAGTCAACAGCTGCCTGCTGGCTGGCCTGCTGATGTGGATCCCGTCGTGGTTTGGTGTAATGAATATCTGGACGCTGCTGGTGCCCGCGGCGCTGTTTTTCTTCGGGGCTGGCATGCTGTTCCCGCTGGCGACATCGGGTGCCATGGAGCCTTACGCGTGGCTGGCGGGCAGTGCAGGGGCGCTGATTGGCGGCCTGCAGAACCTGGGATCGGGCGTGGTTGCGTGGCTCTCTGCGCTGCTGCCACAGCACGATCAGTCCAGCCTGGGCCTGCTGATGTTTGTCACATCGCTGGTGATGCTGCTGTGCTGGTGGCCGCTCTCACGTCATCCCGAGAGCGGCAAGCAGACGGTTACAGGATAAACGGGTGCAGCGCCGTATCCTTGCGGTCCAGATAGTGGATCGACTGGATGCGGCGAATGGTACGCGACTTGCCGCGTACCAGCAGCGTCTCACTGGTGGCGATATTGCCGTTACAGGTAATGCCCTTCAGCAGATCGCCGCTGGTGATGCCGGTGGCGGCGAAAATCACGTTGTCGTTTCGTGCCATCTCATTCAGCGTTAACACACAGCCTGCAGCGATTCCCATTTCTGCGCAGCGCCGCAGCTCCTGTTCACCCAGCCGGCGATTCTCTTCGCTCTCGCCTTTAACCTCATGACGCGCCAGCAGACGTGCCTGCATGTCACCATCCATTGCGCGGATCACGGCTGCTGAGACCACGCCTTCAGGCGCACCGCCGATGCCATACAGCACATCCACTTCACTGTCAGGCATACAGGTCAGGATCGACGCCGCTACATCGCCATCGGGAAAAGCAAACACGCGCACGCCCAGCGTCTGCAGCTGCGCAATAACGGTGTCATGCCGCGGCTTCGCCAGGATCGATACCGTTAGCTGAGTAAGCGGCTTACCGAGCGCAATAGCGATGTTTTTAAGGTTGGTCTCCAGCGGCAGGTTAAGGTCGATAGCGCCACGCGCCCCTGGCCCGACAATCAGTTTTTCCATGTACATATCAGGTGCGTGCAGAAAGCTGCCTTTGTCGCCAACTGCCAGCACCGCCAGCGCGTTGGCCTGACCCAGGGCGGTCATGCGTGTGCCTTCAATCGGATCAACCGCGATGTCCACGGCATCGCCCTGGCCGGTGCCGACCTGTTCACCGATATAGAGCATAGGCGCTTCATCAATTTCGCCTTCACCAATGACGATGCGGCCATCGATGTTGATGGTATTGAGCATAATGCGCATGGCATTAACGGCTGCGCCGTCGGCCGCATTTTTATCACCACGTCCTAACCAGCGATAGCCAGCCAGCGCTGCCGCCTCAGTGACGCGGGAAAATTCAATTGCGAGTTCTCGTTTCATGGTCTGCACCTGACAGAAAAACAGGCAGGCAGTGTAGCACAGCGGGAAAAGCGGGAGAGGGAGAAACCCGCGGCATGAACCGCGGGCAGGGGGCTATTTATGCTTCATCTTCCCAGGCTTTGGCACGCGCGACCGCTTTCTGCCAGCCCGCGTAACGCAGGTTGCGTTCAGTGGTTTCGATGCCAGGACGGAATTCGCGTTCCACAACGGCTTTGGCACGCACCTCGTCCAGATCGTTCCAGAAGCCAACCGCCAGGCCTGCCAGATAGGCCGCACCCAGCGCCGTGACTTCACGCACTTCCGGGCGTTCAACGCGCGTGCCGAGGATGTCGGACTGGAACTGCATCAGGAAGTTGTTCGCGACAGCGCCGCCATCCACGCGCAGCGACTGCAGCCGGGTACCGGCGTCGTTCTGCATCGCTTCCAGCACGTCACGTGTCTGATAGGCGATCGACTCCAGCGTAGCGCGGATAATGTGGTTGGCATTGGCACCGCGGGTCAGGCCGAAGATGGCACCACGGGCATACGGATCCCAGTACGGGGCGCCCAGCCCGGTAAACGCCGGCACCATATAGACACCGTTAGTGTCTTTAACTTTCAGCGCAAAATATTCTGAATCGGTAGAGTCGTTGATCAGCTTCATTTCGTCGCGCAGCCACTGAATCGAGGCGCCGCCGATAAATACGGCACCTTCCAGCGCATAGTTCACTTCGCCGCGCGGGCCACAGGCGATAGTGGTCAGCAGGCCGTGGGTAGAGGTGACCGCTTCAGTACCGGTATTCATCAGCATAAAGCAGCCGGTACCGTAGGTATTTTTCGCCATGCCCGGCTGTACGCAGAGCTGACCATAGAGGGCCGCCTGCTGGTCACCGGCAATGCCGGCAATCGGAATACGCGTGCCGCCTTTACCGCCGATATTGGTCTGACCGTAAATCTCAGAAGAGCCCTTAACTTCCGGCAGCATTTCGCGCGGAATGTCGAGGATCTCCAGCATGCGTGCATCCCACTCCAGCTTGTGAATGTTATACATCATGGTACGCGAGGCGTTGGTATGGTCAGTGACATGCACACGGCCCTGCGTCATCTTCCAGATAAGCCAGGTATCTACCGTGCCGAACAGCAGCTCGCCGCGTTTTGCACGCTCGCGTGCGCCTTCCACGTGATCGAGGATCCATTTTACTTTGGTGCCGGAGAAGTAAGGGTTAATGACCAGACCTGTGGTGTGCTGGATATACTCTTCCAGCCCCTCTTTCTTCAGCTTGTTACAGTAGTCAGCGGTACGTGGATCCTGCCAGACAATGGCATTGTAGATAGGTTTGCCGGTCTCTTTATCCCAGACAATAGCGGTTTCACGCTGGTTAGTGATACCGATAGCGGCGATCTGATCGGAGTTAATGTCAGCGTGTGCCAGCACTTCCACCAGCGTTGAGCTCTGTGAAGCCCAGATATCCATCGGGTCATGCTCAACCCAGCCCGCTTTCGGGTAGATCTGCGTAAACTCACGCTGTGAAACAGCAACGATGTTGGCGTCATGGTCGAGTACGACGGCACGGGAGCTGGTGGTACCCTGATCGAGCGCGACGATATATTTTTTATCTGGCGTAGTCATAATAATGTCCTGATGATTAAGAGTGAAACTTACGCTTTACGCTGTTCAGCGCGCGCTACAGGTTTTTCTGTTTTGCTGGTTTCTGCGATGTTTACCGGCAGGTGGCGACCAATCAGCGCACGATAGCTAAAGGCACCCAGACATGCACCCACCAGCGGACCAAACACAGGCACCAGGAAGTAAGGAATATCTTTGCCGCCGGTGAAGGCTACGTCACCCCAGCCAGCGATAAAGGCAAACAGTTTAGGTCCAAAGTCACGTGCCGGGTTGAGCGCAAAGCCGGTCAGGGGACCCATTGAACCACCGATAATAGCAACCAGCAGGCCAATCAGCAGCGGCGCCAGCGGGCCACGCGGTACGCCATTGCCATCGTCAGTCAGCGCCATGATAACCGCCATCAGTACGGCTGTGATCACCATCTCTACCAGAAACGCCTGACCGACCGTGATGTGCGGATTAGGATAAGTAGAGAAGATACCCGCCAGGTCGAGGCTCTGCACGCTGCCACGCACCATTTGATGGCTCGCTTCATAATCGAAAAACAGATTGTAATAAAGGCCGTATACCAGTGCAGCGGCACAGAAGGCGCCGGCAACCTGCGCCAGAATGTAAGGTAAAACTTTACGCCCTTCAAAATTAGCAAACAGGCAGAGCGCCACGGTGACCGCCGGATTGAGATGCGCGCCGGAAACGCCCGCACTCAGATACACCGCCATCGAAACGGCCAGACCCCAGATGATACAGATTTCCCACTGACCGAATGCCGCACCAGCAAGCTTGAGCGCAGCCACACAGCCTGCGCCAAAAAAGATAATCAAACCGGTGCCGAGAAACTCGGCGATACATTGACCTTTGAGTGTGTTCGTTGTCTGACTCATAATGGAATTCCTGAAGCGAGGTTAAATGTTATCAGTTTTTGTTCTCAATCCCTGAGTCGCCCAGCGCTAATGTAGGGTTGATGTGAATTTATCGTTAACGAACATAAACGAGAAATAGCGAAATTGAATTCTGTGTACTGCGTCATAAAAATGCGCGTTTTCGCGTCTTTTACCTTTCTTTAAGGCTAATTAACCCGTCAGTTAACGCGCTTAACCCAGCCAGGCAGACCGCGGGTCTATTTTTTAAGCATTACCTGAAAAGTGTTACAGACTGACCGCCAGGATCCCGTGCCGCTGGACTTGCCGGGTTTGGCTACATACAATCGGGTCAACATGGCTGCGTGCGTCTTTATTCAGGCACCTGCAGCTTCATCAACGCCTTGCGAGTTTTAGGAGAGGTCAGAACGATGTCATTTGAAGTATTTGAGAAACTGGAAGCGAAAGTACAGCAGGCGATTGATACCATCACGCTGCTGCAAATGGAAATTGAAGAGCTGAAAGAGCAGAACAGTACGCTGAAAAACGAAGTAAGCCAGGCTTCCGGCAACCAGGACGCGCTGGCGCGTGAAAATCAGCATCTGAAAGAAGAGCAGCATGTCTGGCAGGAACGTCTGCGGGCACTGCTGGGAAAAATGGAAGAGGTTTAAGCACCTGCGCTTAAACCTGCGGGTGCTCAGGCACCCGTTTTTGTTTGCGGTTTACTCAATATCCAGCGCATCTTCTGACAGAATAATGCCCGTATTGTCCGCGTAGAGATGATCGCCGGAGAAAAAGGTTACGCCGCCGAAGTTGACGCGTACGTCACTTTCACCAATGCCTTCACCTGCAGCACCCGCGGGGATGGCGGCAATTGCCTGAATGCCAATTTCCAGCTCCTCCAGTTCATCAACCTGCCGTACCGAGCCGTAAATCACCAGGCCTTCCCACTCGTTTTGCGCCGCGAGCCGGGCCAGCTGAGCATCCACCAGTGCACGACGTACCGAACCGCCGCCATCGACCAGTAGCACCCGTCCGCGCCCGTTCTCTTCCAGCAGATCGTAAAGCAGGCCATTGTCTTCAAAACATTTGACTGTGGTTATCTGCCCACCAAATGAGGTGCGTCCACCGAAGTTGGAAAAAAGTGGTTCAACCACATTCACTTCTTCATGGTAGATGTCACAGAGTTCAGATGTATCGTATTTCATAAGGATGCCGTCTGTTTGCCACAGGAAAGGTAAGTATATCGCTATCTGAAGATTGTTGGCAAAATCATCACCGGGAAAAAGCAGCGCCGCATCAATATCCTGCGCAAAAAAATGCCCGGCGCAATGGCCGGGCAGCGGGGGCGGTCAGAATGGTGTTACAGGATGAAGCGGCTGAGATCTTCGTCTGCGACCAGCACATCCAGATGCTTGCCAACATACTCTGCGTCGATGGTAATCGACTCACCGTGGCGATCGCTGGCGTCATAGGAGATATCTTCCATCAGACGCTCCAGCACGGTATGCAGACGGCGTGCACCAATGTTTTCAGTGGTTTCGTTAACCTGCCAGGCTGCTTCAGCAATCCGGCGGATACCGTCTTCGGTAAAGTCCACGTTGACGCCTTCGGTACCCATCAGCGCTTTATACTGCACGGTGACGGACGCGTTAGGTTCAGTAAGGATACGCTCGAAGTCGTTCACGGTCAGCGCCTGCAGTTCAACGCGAATCGGCAGACGACCCTGCAGCTCCGGGATCAGATCGGACGGGCTGGCCACCTGGAATGCGCCGGAAGCGATAAACAGGATATGGTCGGTTTTAACCATGCCGTGCTTGGTAGAGACGGTGCAGCCCTCTACCAGCGGCAGCAGATCGCGCTGCACACCTTCACGTGATACGTCCGGGCCAGAAGACTGACCGCCGCGCTTACAGATTTTATCGATCTCATCGATAAACACGATACCGTGCTGCTCTACCGCATCAATCGCATCCTGCTTCAGCTCTTCCGGATTAACCAGCTTTGCCGCTTCTTCTTCAATCAGCAGCTTCATGGCATCTTTGATTTTCAGCTTGCGCGGCTTCTGTTTCTGACCGCCCAGGTTCTGGAACATGGACTGCAGCTGGCTGGTCATCTCTTCCATGCCCGGCGGTGCCATGATCTCTACGCCAGCCGGTGCAGCAGCCAGATCGATCTCAATCTCTTTATCATCCAGCTGGCCTTCACGCAGTTTTTTGCGGAAAGACTGGCGCGCGGCTGATGGCTCAGCATTCTGCTCTGGCTGACCCCAGTTATTTTTAGCTGGCGGGATCAGTGCGTCAAGAATGCGCTCCTCTGCCATCTCTTCAGCGCGATACTTATTTTTTTCAATCGCCTGACTGCGCACCATTTTAATGGCGGAATCAGTCAGATCGCGGATGATGGAGTCCACTTCTTTACCGACATAGCCGACTTCAGTAAATTTTGTCGCTTCAACCTTGATAAACGGCGCGTTGGCCAGCTTCGCCAGGCGACGCGCAATTTCGGTTTTACCGACACCGGTCGGGCCGATCATCAGAATATTTTTCGGGGTGACTTCATGACGCAGCTCTTCGTCAAGCTGCATGCGGCGCCAGCGATTACGCAGCGCAATGGCAACCGCTTTTTTAGCGCCGTCCTGGCCGATGATAAAGCGATTAAGCTCGCTGACAATCTCGCGTGGAGTCATCTCAGACATGGTTTTGGTCCTTACGCCTTAGACGGTAATTCTTCGTAGTTGATATTATGGTTAGTGTAGATACAGATATCGCCGGCGATGTTCAGCGCTTTCTCAACAATATCGTGTGCACCAATGTCGGTATTTTCCAGCAGCGCACGGGCCGCTGCCTGGGCGTAGGGGCCGCCGGAGCCAATAGCGATTAAATCGTTTTCCGGCTGAATAACATCGCCGTTACCGCTGATGATCAGCGAAGAGTTCTCATCCGCTACCGCCAGCAACGCTTCAAGACGGCGCAGCATGCGATCGGTGCGCCAGTCTTTTGCCAGCTCAACTGCGGCTTTAACCAGATGGCCCTGATGCATTTCCAGCTTACGCTCAAACAGTTCAAACAGGGTAAAGGCGTCGGCAGTGCCGCCCGCAAAGCCCGCAATCACTTTATCGTTGTAAAGACGACGCACTTTTTTGACGTTGCCTTTCATTACGGTGTTGCCGAGCGTTGCCTGGCCATCACCACCAATAACGACCCGGCCGTTGCGTCGTACACTTACTATTGTTGTCACGGGCAGACCCCTTGTTGCAGTTGAAAAAAGACACCACGCACCCGGCGCGGCGTATCATGCAAACAGATATGGGGTGGGTTAAGAAGGTTTCAACCCCTCAGGAAGATGGGGTTTATCTTAATTCGGCTGCGCCTGCTCCCGGTGGCATCAGACGCCGGGAGCAGGGCTGGTACTATCAGGGCAGGGCTAGCGGAATGCAGCTGCCGTGACCGGCGCTGTGCAGCCGCTTCACGGTACTGTCAGCTTTACTGCGATCTTTAAACGGACCAATCACCACACGATTCCAGCCGCCGCCGGTGGTGATACGGCTTTCAAAACCTTCGAAAGCGAGACCGGCGCGCACCGACTCCGCCTGATCGCTGCCTTTAAAGGAGCCACACTGCACCATCCAGCGTTGTGAAGAGGCTTTCTCTTCCGGCTTCACTTTGGTGGCTTCTGGTTTTGCCTGCTGTACCGGTGCCGGTCGGTCAGCCTGCTGCTGTTGCTGTTGCTGTTGCTGTTGCTGACGCTGCTGAGCCTGCAACTGCTGCTGACGCTGCTGCTGTAACTGTTGCTGACGTTGCTGTTGTTGCTGCTGCCGCTGCTGTACCTGCTGCTGCTGTGCCTGCATCTGCTGCTGACGTTGCTGCTGCTGCACCTGCTGACGCTGTAATGTCTGCTGCCGCTGGGCTGGCGTCTGCTCATTCCACGGCACCTCGTTCAGCTGAGTAGGCTGCTGACGCATATCCGCCTGCATCTGCTCCAGCAGCTGACGCTGTTCATCAGTCAGCTGCGTCTGCGACTGCACTTCACCGCCAGCAGAAGGCTCAGTCGGTGAGGGAACCGTGATCTGCCGGTTTTCCAGCTCCTTGATGTATTTCCAGCGCTCTTCCGGCTTGGGCGGCAGGCCGTTACCATTGACTTTGTGATTCGGAATAACCGGCGTCTCTTCTTTTTTATGGTGCGCGATGAACCATAAGCCACCGGCAAAAGCGACCAGTACTGCCGCAGCGAGTACCACCATCACTTTCGATATACCCGAGCCGCCTTTGCTTTTTTTGCTGCTGCGGCCGGCGGGTTTTTTGCGACGCGTCCCTGTTGAACGCCCGCGGCCTACATAATCTCTTTGTGCCACTTTCGTCCTGATACCTTCAAAATGCCTGCGGGCGTAGGCCCTGAACAGTGTGAGTTGCAACCAGCCTGGCTGCAGCTTGAAAAATGACGGGTGTAAATGAGGTGTAAACCGCCCGGCAATGAATGCGCCATGTTACTCAAGGGTGCGAACTTTGACCAGCAGACTCTGTCTTCAGAATCTGCTGAAAATGCGCAGTGCGGCACGCATCACCTAACGCTTTTTAGCCGGTGCCGTACTCCCGCGCACGCGCAGTTCTGCATCCAGCAGGCGCGAACCATTATTTACCCGCTTGCCCTGCAGCTCATCCAGCAGCAGCAGCATTGCTTCACGGCCAATGTCAAAGCGGGGCTGCGCCACGGTAGTCAGAGGGGGTTCGTAATAGCGCGCCAGCTCAATATCATCAAAGCCGACGACGGAGAGATCCTGCGGAATGCGCATACCCAGTTTGCGCGCCTGATTCATGGCGCCCAGCGCCATCAGATCGCTGTGGCAGAATATCGCTTCCGGTGGCTGCGGCAGACTCATCAGCTGCTTCAGAGCGCGTGCACCGGCTTCGAAAGAGAAATCGCCACGCACGATAAACGTGGGTTCAACGGGGAGGCTGCTGCGGCGCAGCGCCTGAATATAACCCTGCAGACGATACTGGCTGAGCGGAACCGCTTCCGGCCCGGTAACACAGGCGATACGACGATGTCCGAGCTGCAGCAAATGGTTGACCGCTTCAAACGCAGCGGTCAGGTTGTCAATGTGCACGGTAGGCAGCGCCATCTCCGGCGCAAACTCATTGCCCATGACCATGGGTGGCAGGCTGCGCAGTGCCTCGGGATCGGCGTCAAACGGCAGCTGTGAGCCCAGCAGCACCATGCCATCAATCTGTCGCGTCAGCATCAGATTAAGAAAGGTTTTTTCCTGATGATCCTGATGCGCGCAGTCGCCAATCAGCACCAGATACCCCTGCTGCGCGGCAGTGACCTCTATGCCCCGGATAATTTCACTGAAAAAGGGATCGCAGATATCGGGCACAATCACCAGGATAGTCCGGGTTTCATTGCGTCTGGCATTGCGCGCCAGGCCATGCGCTGCGTAGCCTGTCGCAACGACCGCCTGCTCCACTTTTTGCCGGGTGGCAGCAGACACTTTCTCCGGATTCATCAGCGCCCGGGAAACGGTCGCCGTCGAGACGCCTGCGTGCTCAGCCACATCTTTCATCGTGGCAGCAGATGAAGTTTGCTTCGGGTCCAACGTATTACTCCTGGCATGATACAGCGTACAGTTTGCCTGCAAGGGCCGGTCCTGGCCGGATTGCTCTATTGATAACGCATTGGCGGGCAGGGTTGTTACTTAATTTGCATAAAAACTGTGACTTGTTCGACTTTTTTCGATCTGGCTCGCAGATGCAGGCGCTGTCAACTCTCAACAGGATCGATATCCAGCGTCCATTTCACTTTGCGTGCAGCGGGTAATGTGCTCAGCAGCGGCAGCGAGCTGCCCAATAATTGCTGCAGCCGTTTGCGTGACGGATGCTGCAGCAGCAGCTGCCAGCGCCAGCGGCCGCTGCGCTTGGGTGCCAGCGCCGGTACCGGGCCCATCAGCCAGGTCGCTTCATCTTTCAGCGGGCTCGCCTCCAGCAGATTACGCAGCTGCACGAGAAAAGCGGCAGCCTGCTGATTATCCATATCTTCGGCACGAAACAGCGCGTGGCTGGTCCAGGGCGGCAGCTGCACTGACTGGCGTTCCAGCAGCGTCTGGTCAGCAAACGCAAAGTAGCCGCGATGCAGCAGCGTCTGCAGCAGCGGATGTTCCGGATGGTGCGTCTGCAGCAGCACTTCGCCCTGTTTACCGGCGCGTCCGGCACGACCCGCAACCTGGGTATAGAGCTGCGCGAAACGCTCTGCCGCACGAAAATCAGCAGAGAAGAGCGCGCCGTCAACGTCCAGCAGCGACACCAGGGTAACATCAGGGAAGTGATGGCCTTTTGCCAGCATCTGTGTGCCCACCAGTATTCGCGCACCGCCGCGATGCACATCCGCCAGATGCTGCTCCAGCGCACCTTTCCGGCTGGTGGTATCGCGATCGATGCGCGAGATCGGCACATCCGGAAACAGCGTGCCCAGCTGCTGCTCCAGCTGCTCTGTTCCTACGCCAACCGGCATCAGATGGGTTGATCCGCAGCCGGGGCACTGCAGCGGCAGCGGGCGCTGACTGTCGCAATGATGGCAGCGCAGCTGACGGTGATGCTGATGCAGCGTGTAGTAACTGTCACACCGCTGGCACTCCGCCAGCCAGCCGCAGTCGTGGCACATCAGCGCCGGTGAAAAGCCGCGCCGGTTGAGAAACAGCAGCACCTGATTGTCTGCCTGCAGATGCTGACGCATTTTACTGAGCAGCGCCGGTGCCAGACCGCCTTTAAGCGGTTGTCCTTTAAGATCGATCAACTGCTGCAACGCCGGTTTTGCATTACCGGCGCGTTGGGTGAGGTTGAGCTGCCGGTATTTGCCGACGCGCACGTTATGCAGCGTCTCCAGCGCGGGAGTGGCCGAACCCATCACAATCGGGATGTTCTCTTCATGCGCGCGAAACACCGCCAGATCGCGTGCCTGATAACGCCAGCCCTCCTGCTGTTTATAGGAGCTGTCGTGCTCTTCATCGATAATGATTACGCCGGGCCGCGCCAGCGGGGTGAACAGCGCGGAGCGTGTACCAATGATAATCGCACTTTCGCCGCGCCGGGCGCGCAGCCAGACCGCCAGCCTTTCGCTGTCATTCAGCGCAGAGTGCAGGACATCAATCGGGGCATCAAAGCGTTCACGGAAGCGTGCGATGGTTTGCGGCGTCAGGCCAATCTCCGGCACCAGCACCAGCGCCTGCATACCGCGCGACAGAATGTTTTCCAGAATAGTGAGATAAACCTCGGTCTTACCGGAGCCGGTGATCCCGGCCAGCAGCCACGGAACGTAGCGATCGTCTTCTGCGCGGATCGCACCAACGGCCATGGCCTGATCGGTATTAAGCCGCAGACGCTCGCCTTTAATGGCAAAATGCGTCCGCCAGTCTGCAGTCGGTGGCGCATGTTCGCGCAGCTCGCATAGCCCTTTGGCTCTGAGCGCCTGCAGTGCGGCGTCATTAAAACTCTGTTCGCTCACCTGATGGCGATAGAGTGGTCGCTGACGCAGGGCGGCCAGCGCCTGCTGCTGCTTTGGCGCGCGCTTCAGACTTTCAGCAGCCACTTCACGCCCGGCCTCCGTTATCACCCACTGCCACAGCGGCGCTTCCTGCGCCGGTTTACCCTGGCGGAGCAGAACCGGCAGCGCATGACTCAGCACTTCCCCGACGGGTGAATGGTAGTAACCTGCCGCCCAGTTCAGAATGCGCCATAGCGCGGGCGAAAACAGGCTGCTGTCATCCAGCACCGCGTCTATCGGTTTCAGCTGTTTCAGCGGCAAATCGCTGCTTTCGGCCACACCGGTCACAATGCCAGTCAGCTTACGATTGCCAAAGGGCACGCTGACGCGACTGCCGGTTGCCGGCTGCGAAGCGTCAGCAGGAAGCAGATAATCAAACAGGCGCGGTAGCGGGACGGGCAGGGCAACCTTTACGACGGACATCGCGATCTCTATCCAGTTCTGTAATCAGGGACGGTAGTGTACACGCTGGGGCCGCAGGCGTGTATGGCTGAGCAATGTTTGCCTTGGGCGGTTAAATTCTGTATACTATGCCGCCTTTGGTGAGATGGCTCGCCAGAGATACATATAATGTTCAACCGCGTGTGGTGCTGTGCAGGTTCGCCTGGCATGGAGAGCGACACGGCCTTTTATGAGGTTTTCCCATGAAACAAGGTATTCACCCGAAGTACGAAGCAGTGACCATCACTTGCTCTTGCGGTAACGTGATCAACACCCGTTCTACCATGAACCACGACCTGAACCTGGACGTGTGCGGCAAATGCCACCCGTTCTACACTGGTAAGCAGCGTGTTGTTGACACCGGCGGCCGCGTTGATCGCTTCAACAAGCGTTTCAGCATTCCGGGCAGCAAAAAATAAGATTTATTTGCCGCCGGGTTATCCCGGATGCAAAAGAAAACCCAGCTTCGGCTGGGTTTTTTTATATCAGCGTTTAATATTCCCAGCTATCCGGGTCGATGCCCATTTCACGCATAATCTGCTTCGCTTCTTCCGGGATCTCATCGCTGCGCTCTTTGCGCAGGTCAACGTCATCGGGCAGAGGCTGGCCGGTAAACGCGTGCAAAAAAGCTTCGCACAGCAGCTCACTGTTTGTGGCGTGACGCAGATTGTTAACCTGGCGACGTGTACGCTCGTCGGTTAAAATTTTAAGCACTTTCAGCGGGATAGAAACCGTTATTTTTTTAACCTGCTCGCTTTTTTTACCGTGCTCAGCGTACGGGCTGATATATTCGCCGTTCCATTCAGCCATGAGTTACCTTAATTAATAAAAGTGTTATAGGGGATAATCCGTGGATTATGCCCGATTTTTGTGTGCCTGACCGCCTGCGCCGTGGATTTTGTGCTTCAGCGCGGCGTTAATAAAGCGCATGCGCTGCTCAGCAGGCAATAACGTATAATTTTAGCGGTTATTCGCGTTACGCTCAATCTATACGCAAAGACATTTAGATGTCCAGATGTATTGACGTCTGTTAGCGGAATGTTATCCTGTGGGCACTTTACCCCTCTTCAGGAACAGCAGAGCCCATGACGCGCAAACAGGCAACCATCGCAGTACGCAGCGGTTTGAATGATGACGAGCAGTATGGCTGCGTAGTCCCGCCCATTCACCTCTCCAGCACCTATAATTTTCTCGACTTTAATGAGCCGCGTGCCCATGACTATTCGCGTCGTGGTAATCCGACGCGTGATGTGGTGCAGCGCGCGCTGGCCGAGCTGGAGGGCGGCGCGGGTGCCGTACTGACGAATACCGGCATGTCTGCGATTCATCTGGTTACCACTGTGTTCCTGAAACCTGGCGATCTGCTGATTGCTCCTCACGACTGCTATGGTGGCAGTTATCGCCTGTTTGACAGTCTGAGCAAGCGCGGCGCTTATCGTGTGAAATTTGTCGACCAGGGCGACAGTGCGGCGCTGGCCGCAGCGCTGGCGGAAAAACCAAAGCTGGTGCTGGTGGAAAGTCCGAGCAATCCTCTGCTGCGCGTGGTGGATATTGCGGCAATCTGTCAGGCCGCGCGCGCGGCGGGCGCCGTCAGCGTGGTGGATAACACCTTCCTGAGCCCGGCACTGCAAAATCCGCTCGCTCTGGGGGCTGACCTGGTGATCCACTCCTGCACCAAATACCTCAACGGCCACTCTGATGTGGTAGCCGGTACGGTGATTGCAAAAGATCCGGCCGTTGCCACTGAGCTCGCCTGGTGGGCCAATAACATCGGCGTGACCGGCGCGGCGTTTGACAGCTATCTGCTGCTGCGCGGCCTGCGGACGCTGGCGCCCCGCATGGCGGCCGCCCAGCGTAACGCGCTGGCGATAGTGGACTACCTGAAGCAGCAGCCGCTGGTGAAAAAGCTGTATCATCCTTCTCTGCCGGAAAATGCCGGTCATGAATATGCGCGGCGTCAGCAACGCGGCTTTGGCGCAATGTTAAGCTTCGAGCTGGATGCAGATGAAGCGCGTCTGCGCCGTTTTCTGAAAGCGTTACAGCTGTTTACGCTGGCGGAATCGCTGGGCGGGGTAGAGAGCCTGATTTCACATACGGCCACCATGACACATGCCGGCATGTCCGCGGAAGCGCGTGCGGCCGCCGGGATCTCTGAAACGCTGCTGCGGGTCTCCGTCGGCATTGAAGATCACGAAGATTTAATTGCCGATTTGGATAATGCCTTCCGAATCGCAGCCGGGGAGTAATCATGACCAGTACAGCAGGCGCGGGAACGCCGACGAAGCAGTTGCATAAATTTGGTGGCAGCAGCCTGGCGGATGCCAGCTGCTACCAGCGTGTAGCGGCCATTATGGCTGATTACAGTCAGCCAGGCGATCTGATGGTGGTCTCTGCCGCAGGCAGCACCACGAATCAGCTGATCAGCTGGCTGAAGCTGAGTCAGAGCGATCGCCTCTCTGCGCATCAGGTGCAACAGACGCTTCGCCGCTACCATAGCGATCTGATTGCTGCCCTGCTGCCGGCTGAAGCGGCCGACCGCCTGACCAGCCTCTTTATCCGCGATCTGGAGCGGCTGGCGGCGCTGCTGGATGGCGCGATAACCGAAGCGGTATATGCGGAAGTCGTCGGGCATGGCGAAATCTGGTCAGCGCGCCTGATGGCTGCAGTACTGAGTCAGCGCGATATTGACGCCACCTGGCTGGACGCGCGTGATTTCCTGCGGGCTGAACGCGCCGCTCAGCCACAGGTGGATGAGGGTAAATCCTGGCCGCTGCTGCAGGCGCTGCTGACACAGCATCCGCATAAACGTCTGGTGGTGACCGGGTTTATCAGTCGTAACGAGGCGGGTGAAACCGTGCTGCTGGGCCGCAATGGGTCTGACTATTCTGCCACCCAGATTGGTGCGCTCGCCGGGGCGGGACGCGTCACGATCTGGAGCGATGTGGCCGGCGTCTATAGCGCCGATCCGCGCAAAGTTTCTGATGCCTGCCTGCTGCCGCTGCTGCGACTGGATGAAGCCAGTGAGCTGGCGCGCCTGGCGGCACCGGTACTGCATACGCGTACGCTGCAGCCCGTCTCCAGCAGCGATATCGATTTACAGCTGCGCTGCAGCTATCAGCCTGAGCAGGGATCAACGCGTATTGAGCGTGTGCTTGCTTCCGGCACCGGCGCGCGGATTGTCACCAGTCACGACGATGTCTGTCTGGTGGAGATCCAGCTTTCTGAAGGTCACGACTTTGCCACGCAGCAAAAAGAGATCGATCAGCTGCTGAAGCGTGCCCAGCTGCGTCCGCTGGCAAGCGGCCTGCATCCCGATCGTCGTCTGCTGCAGCTCTGCTATACCGCTGAAGTGGTGAACAGCGCCTTTACGCTGTTACAGGATGCGGCCCTGCCGGGCCATCTGCAGCTGCGCGATGGCATGGCGCTGGTGGCACTGGTAGGCGCCGGCGTAACGCGTAACCCGCTGCACAGCCACCGTTTCTGGCAGCAGATTAAAGATCAGCCGGTTGAGTTTGTCTGGCAGTCAGAAGAGCATATCAGCCTGGTCGCGGTGCTGCGCACAGGGCCGACTGCACATCTGATTCAGGGATTACATCAGTCGCTGTTTCGCGCAGAAAAGCGCATTGGCCTGATGCTGTTTGGAAAGGGCAATATCGGCGCGCGCTGGCTGGAGCTGTTTGCCCGCGAGCAGGAGACCCTCTCCGCCCGCACCGGCTTTGAGTTTGTGCTGGCCGGCGTGGCTGACAGCCGCCGCAGCCTGCTGAGCTACGAAGGGCTGGATGCCAGCCGCACGCTGGCCTTTTTCGATGATGAAGCGCAGACGCTGGATGAGGAGTCACTGTTCCTGTGGATGTGCGCGCATCCGTTTGATGACCTGGTGGTGCTTGACGTGACCGCCAGTGCACCGCTGGCGCAGCAGTATCTCGATTTTGCCAGCCACGGTTTTCACGTGATCAGTGCGAATAAAGTGGCCGGCGCATCAGACAGCCAGAGCTGGCGTCAGATCCGCGATGCATTCGCTAAAACCGGGCGTCACTGGCTTTATAACGCAACGGTGGGTGCCGGTCTGCCGGTTAACCATACGGTACGCGATCTGCGTGAAAGCGGTGACACGATACTCTCTATCAGCGGCATATTCTCCGGCACGCTGTCATGGCTGTTTTTGCAGTTTGACGGCAGCGTTCCCTTTAGCGAGCTGGTGGATCAGGCGTGGCAGCAGGGGCTGACGGAACCCGATCCGCGCGTTGATCTCTCCGGACAGGATGTGAAGCGCAAGCTGGTGATCTTGGCGCGTGAGGCGGGCTATGATATTGAACCGGATCAGGTGCGGGTAGAGTCGCTGGTACCAGCCGACTGCGAAGCAGAATCGGTTGATCACTTTTTTGAAAACGCCGACGAGCTGAATAATCAGATGCTGCAGCGCTATGAAGCGGCGCAGGAGCTGGGCCTGGTGCTGCGCTATGTGGCGCGCTTCGATGCCAGCGGCAAAGCCCGCGTTGGCGTAGAAGCGGTGCGGGCTGAACATCCGCTGGCGGCGCTGCTGCCGTGCGATAACGTTTTTGCTATTGAAAGCCGCTGGTATCGTGATAATCCGCTGGTGATCCGTGGTCCCGGTGCAGGACGCGACGTGACCGCTGGCGCGCTGCAGTCGGATCTGAATCGCCTGGCCCAGCTGCTTTGATTCATCCCGCAGCAACGAGGATTAAAAAAGGAGCCTGAGGCTCCTTTTTTGTCCCGGCTAACCGGTGTTGCGCATGCCGGCGGCCACGCCGGCGATGGTTACCATCAGCGCCTGCTCAACCCGTGCATCCGGTTCGTCACCGCGCGCTTCCTGTGCGCGGGCGCGCTGCAGCAGCTCTGCCTGCAATACGTTCAGGGGATCGGTATACACGTTGCGCAGCGCGATTGATTCGGCGATCCACGGCTGATCCGCCATCAGATGCGCATCATTTGCGATGGTCAGCACCGCTTTAATGTCAGCTTCCAGCTGATCGCGCAGCTGTTTACCCAGCGGCCAGAGTGCTTTGTCGACCAGGCGCTGATCGTAATATTCTGCCAGCCACAGGTCAGCCTTGGAGAAAACCATCTCCAGCATCCCCAGGCGGGTAGAGAAGAATGGCCAGTCGCGGCACATCGTTTCCAGCTGATCCTGGTGCCCTTCATCCATCGCTTTCTGCAGCGCTGCACCGGCGCCGAGCCAGGCTGGCAGCATCAGACGATTTTGCGTCCAGGCGAAGATCCACGGAATGGCGCGCAGGGATTCAACGCCCCCGGTCGGACGACGTTTAGCCGGGCGCGAACCCAGCGGCAGTTTGCCCAGCTCCTGCTCCGGCGTGGCAGAACGGAAGTAGGGGACAAAGTCAGGGTTTTCCCGTACATAGCCACGATACATGGCGCAGGAGTGTGCAGAAAGCCCGTTCATGATCTCCTGCCATTCCTGTGCAGGCTCCGGCGGCGGCATCAGGTTCGCTTCCAGAATGGCCCCGGTATAGAGCGACAGGCTGGCGATGGTGACTTCCGGTAAACCATATTTGAAGCGGATCATCTCGCCCTGTTCAGTCACGCGCAGGCCGCCTTTAAGGCTACCCGGCGGCTGAGAAAGCAGGGCCGCGTGCGCAGGTGCGCCGCCGCGACCGATGGAGCCGCCGCGACCGTGGAACAGCGTCAGAGTAATACCCGCTTTTTCACAGGTCTTGATCAGCGCGTCCTGCGCCTGATATTGCGCCCAGCTGGCGGCCATTACGCCGGCGTCTTTTGCCGAGTCGGAATAGCCAATCATCACCATCTGTTTGCCGTTGATAAAGCCGCGATACCAGTCGATGTTCAGCAGCTGTGTCATCACATCGTTAGCGTTGTTCAGGTCATCCAGCGTTTCAAACAGCGGTGCGACCGGCATGGCATAGGGGATACCCGCCTCTTTCAGCAGCAGATGCACTGCCAGCACGTCAGAAGGGGTCTTAGCCATAGAGATCACGTAGGCCGCGATTGAACCCTGCGGCGCCTCGGCGGCAACTTTACAGGTTTCCAGCACTTCACGCGTGTTGTCGCCGGGCTCCCACTGGCGCGGCAGCAGCGGGCGTTTGGAATTCAGTTCGCGGATCAGAAACGCCTGTTTGTCCGCTTCTGACCAGCTTTCATAGTCGCCAAGACCCAGATAGCGCGTGACTTCAGCCAGCGCTTCGGTATGACGGGTACTCTCCTGGCGGAGATCAATACGCACCAGCGGCACGCCAAAGCACTTCACCCGGCGCAGCGTGTCCAGCAGCTGACCATTGGCGATAATGCTCATGCCGCACTGCTGCAGCGACTGATAAATAGCAAACAGCGGCTGCCAGAGCTGCTCATTGGAGACCAGCAGATCGGCAGGCCGCGGCAGGCGTTCGCCTTTCAGACGCTGCTCCAGATACGCCTGCGTGTTCATCAGCTGGCTGCGCATGCGTTTCAGGATCATACGGTAAGGTTCAATTGCCTCCGGATCGCCGCACAGCACGCGTACCTCGTCGCTGCACTCCGACATCGACAGCTCAGAGATCAGCACACCCACGTCGCGCAGGAAGAGATCGGCTGCTTTCCAGCGGCTCAGCTGCATAACGTGGCGGGTGATGGGGGCCGTCACGTTGGGGTTGCCGTCGCGATCGCCACCCATCCAGGAGGTGAATTTAATCGGCACAAAATCTACCGGCAGCTGAATGCCAAACGTCTCTTCGACCTGTTCATTCAGTTCACGCAGAAACGCGGGGACCCCTTCCCACAGGCTGTTTTCTACGACGGCGAAGCCCCATTTCGCTTCATCAACCGGGGTCGGACGGTATTTGCGGATCTCATCCGTATGCCATGCCTGCGCCACCAGCTGGCGCAGGCGACGCATCACCTGATTGCGCTCATAGTCGGTGATATCGGCATGATCGAGCTGCTCAAGGCAGCTGTTGACTTCACCGAGCTTGTGGATCAGGGTGCGGCGGGTAATTTCAGTGGGATGGGCGGTCAGCACCAGCTCCAGCGACAGCTCTTCAATCGCCTGACGAATAGCCATTTCGCTGAGATCGCCCTGCTGCTTCAGACGTTCAAACGTTTTTTTCAGCAGCTCCGGATGGTTAGCGCCATCGCCGCTGCGTGAAATGGTCTGATACTGTTCAGCCACGTTGGTAAGGTTAAGAAACTGACTAAAGGCGCGGGCCACCGGCAGCAGCTCATCATTAGAAAGGTTCTGCAGCGTTGACAGCAGCTCCCTGCGATGAGAGTCATTTCCTGCACGGGATGACTTAGAGAGTTTGCGGATGGTTTCCACCCGATCGAGAATGTTCTCTCCCAGTGCATCCTTTATCGTATCCCCGAGCAGTTTGCCGAGCATACTGACATTACTTCGCATTGCGGAATATTGTTCGTTCATTTGACCCTGACACCCTTATCGTCTTTTAACCCCCCTGGACCCAACCAGCGGGTATAACATCATCTTTTATCTAGCCACGATTTGTGAACTCCGTCAATTAGCCTGAACTGGCGAAAACAGGTGGCTAACGTGCGGAAAGTGATAAGTTTTATCGGGGAAGAAGAGAGATAAGTTATTCTTATCAGCAAACGCCAGATAATGACGGGGCATTTTGCTGATTAAACAGTGAAATGCCCCGCAGATTATCTATCAGTGACAAAAATGCTGCACAACCTGCGTGATCAGCGCATGAGTGGGCTTAATAAATGCGGTATCGATAAATTCATCTGGCTGATGCGCCTGTTCAATTGAACCCGGCCCCAGCACCAGCGTCGGACAGAGCTGCTGAATAAACGGCGCTTCGGTGCAGTAGTTAACCACTTCCGTCGGCACACCCAGCAGTTTTTCCACCACCGTGACCAGCTCATGGTCAGCCGGACATTCATAGCCCGGGATAGGCGGATGCAGTTCGCTTACGGTCAGACGGCCGGGCCAGCGGGCGCTCACCGGGGCCAGCGCTTCATTCAGTAAGCCATCCAGATCGTTCAGGCTCAGACCCGGCAGCGGCCGGATATCCATATGCAGTTCGCAGCAGGCGCAGATGCGGTTAGCCGCGTCACCGCCATGAATATGACCAAAGTTCATGGTCGGATAAGGAATGGCAAAGCCATCGTGGTGATAGCGCTCTTTCAGGGTATGACGCAGCTTCATCAGTTCTGTAATGGATGCATGCATCAGCTCAATCGCATTCACGCCGCGCGCCGGATCGCTGGAGTGGCCTGACTGACCCTCAATGCGGATAGCGTGTGATAGATGGCCTTTGTGGGCGCGCACGGGTTTGAGCGAGGTCGGCTCACCGATAATGGCGCAGTCGGGGCGCAGCTGTGCAGACTCAGCGAAATATTTTGCACCCGCCATGGTGGTCTCTTCATCGGCGGTCGCCAGCACATAGAGCGGTTTTTTGAGCGTAGTGACGTCAACATCGCGCAGCGCATCGAGAATAAAGGCGAAGAAGCCTTTCATGTCTGCCGTGCCCAGTCCGTAAAGTTTATTGTCATGTTCAGTCAGCACAAAGGGGTCGCGCGTCCAGCGCCCGTCATCAAAGGGCACGGTGTCAGTATGGCCCGCCAGCAGCAGTCCGCCTGCGCCTTCACCGCTGCGTGCCAGCAGGTTGAACTTATGGCGCGTACCCGGTACCGGCTGAACTTCAACGCTGAAGCCCAGATCGCGGAACCAGCCCGCCAGCAAATTGATTAAACTTTCGTTGCTCTGGTCAAGCGCGCTGTCGGTTGCGCTGATTGATGGTGAGGCGATCAACTGGCGGTAGAGTTCGATAAAAGGTGGAATTTTTGACTTCACTGTTGACGGTCCTTAGGTTAGGATGTATCAATATTCATGCACTAATAGTGAATAAAAATACATTAACGTCGTCTGCATGTGAACTGAAAAAGTGCAAACGGCATCGTGGGCAACGGGGCACGGCCGCGACCCGATACGTTGACTGTAAAAAGGTATACAGCCTGATGTTGAATACGCTGATCGTTGGTGCCAGTGGTTATGCTGGCGTAGAGCTTGCCACTTACCTGAATCGCCATCCGCATATGAACATAACCGCTTTAGCGGTTTCAGCGCAAAGCCCGGATGCCGGAAAATTGCTCTCCGATCTCCATCCGCAGCTGAAAGGCATCGTTGATTTGCCGCTGCAGCCGCTGAGCGATCCGGCGGCGTGGGCAGAGAAAGTCGATGTGGTGTTCCTTGCGACGGCGCATGAAGTCAGCCACGATCTGGCGCCTGAATTTCTGAAAGCAGGCTGTGTGGTCTTCGATCTGTCAGGCGCATTCCGGGTCAATGATGAGGCGTTTTACACCCGTTACTACGGCTTCAGTCATCAGCATCAGGCGTGGCTGGATAACGCAGTATATGGTCTGGCTGAGTGGAATCACGAGCGCATTAAAGAAGCGCAGCTGGTGGCAGTGCCTGGATGTTATCCCACGGCGGCACAGCTGGCGCTGAAACCGCTGCTTAAAGCGGATCTGCTGAATGACGCACAGTGGCCGGTTATCAACGCCACCAGCGGCGTCAGCGGAGCCGGGCGCAAAGCCAGCGTCGCGACCAGCTTTTGCGAAGTGAGCCTGCAGCCCTACGGCCTGTTTAACCACCGTCATCATCCGGAAATAGTTGCCCATCTTGGCGCGCCGGTTATTTTTACCCCGCATCTGGGTAATTTTCCCCGCGGTATTCTCGCAACCATCACCTGCCGTCTGAAAGCGGGCATTACGCAGCAGGATGTGACCGATGCGTTTTATGCGGCCTATCACGACAAGCCGCTGGTGCGCCTCTATGACAACGGCGTACCGGCGCTGAAAGCGGTAGTGGGCCTGCCGTTCTGCGATATCGGTTTTGCCGTACAGGATGAGCATCTGATTGTGGTTGCGGCAGAAGATAACCTGCTGAAGGGTGCGTCATCACAGGCGATTCAGTGTCTGAATATTCGTTTCGGTTTCCCTGAAACGCTCTCTCTGATTTAACGGACGGATAACGTAACCATGAGCAATCCACTGATCATTAAACTGGGCGGCGTACTGCTGGATAGCGAAGAAGCACTGGCCCGGCTGTTTGATGCGCTGCTGGCGTATCGTAATGAACATCAGCGTCCGCTGGTGATTGTGCACGGCGGCGGCTGTCTGGTCGACGAACTGATGAAAAAGCTCGCGCTGCCGGTGAAAAAGAAAGATGGCCTGCGCGTTACACCCGCCGATCAAATCGACATTATTACCGGCGCGCTGGCGGGCACTGCGAATAAAACGCTGCTGGCGTGGGCAACCCGTTACGGCATTAATGCTGTCGGGCTGTGTCTGGGCGATGCCGGACTGGTCAGCGTCGCGCAGTTTGATGAAGAGCTGGGGCATGTCGGGCAGGCCACGCCGGGCAACCCTGCGCTGCTGAATACGCTGCTTAATGCAGGCTATATGCCGGTTATCAGCTCAATTGGCATCACTGCCGGCGGAGCGCTGATGAATGTGAATGCCGATCAGGCAGCGACGGCGCTGGCAGCCACTATCGGAGCCGATCTGGTGCTGCTCTCTGACGTCAGCGGCATTCTCGACGGCAAAGGCCAGCGCATCGCTGAAATGACCGCAGCGAAAGCGGAACAGCTGATTGCGCAGGGCATTATTACCGACGGTATGATTGTTAAAGTCAACGCTGCGCTGGATGCGGCACGCACGCTGGGCCGTCCGGTCGATATCGCCAGCTGGCGCCATGCTGAGCAGCTGCCCGACCTTTTCAACGGCGTGTCGATTGGCACCCGGATTCTCGCATAATCAAGGATTAAGACATGAGCACGCAAAACATTAAAAAAATCGTTCTGGCCTACTCAGGCGGCCTCGATACCTCAGCCATCATTCCATGGCTGAAAGAGAACTACGGCGGCTGCGAAGTTGTGGCGTTTGTCGCCAATATTGGTCAGGACCCGGCCGACCTGGAAGGCGTTGAGAAAAAAGCGCTGCAGTCGGGCGCATCTGAATGTCACGTAGTGGATCTGCGTGAAGAGTTCATCAGCGATTACGTCTATCCGGTGCTGCAGACCGGTGCCCTGTATGAAGGCACCTATCTGCTGGGCACGTCAATGGCGCGTCCTATCATTGCTAAAGCGCAGGTTGAACTGGCGCTGAAAGTGGGTGCTGACGCGCTGTGCCACGGCGCAACCGGTAAAGGCAACGACCAGGTGCGTTTCGAAACCACCTATACCGCGCTGGCACCACAGCTTAAAGTTGTTGCGCCATGGCGCGAGTGGGATCTGCGTTCGCGTGAGGCGCTGCTCGACTATCTGAAAGAGCGCAATATCCCGACGACCGCGTCGCTGGAGAAGATCTACAGCCGCGATGAGAACGCGTGGCATATCTCCACCGAAGGTGGCGTGCTGGAAAGTCCGTGGAATGCACCGAATAAAGATTGCTGGGTATGGACCGTGGATCCGCTTGAAGCGCCGGACCAGCCGGAAAATGTCACCGTGACCGTTGAAAAAGGCTGCGTGGTTGCCGTAAACGGCGAGCAGCTGAGCCCGTTCCAGTGCCTGGAAAAACTGAATGTACTGGGTGCAAAACATGGCGTTGGCCGGATCGATATCGTGGAAAACCGTCTGGTCGGCATTAAATCACGCGGCTGCTATGAAACCCCCGGCGGTACTATCATGGTGAACGCACTGCGTGCGGTTGAGCAGCTGGTGCTGGATCGCGACAGCTTCAAATGGCGTGAGCAGCTGGGCCAGGAGATGTCTTACGTGGTTTATGATGGTCGCTGGTTCGCACCGCTGCGCCAGTCTATTCAGGCAGCGGCAGCCTCGCTGGCGGAAGAGGTTAACGGCGAAGTGGTTCTGCAGCTCTACAAAGGTCAGGCAACGGCGATTCAGAAAAAATCTGCTAACAGCCTCTACTCAGAAGAGTTCGCTACCTTTGGTGAAGATGAAGTGTATGACCATCGTCACGCGGGCGGCTTTATTCGCCTGTTCTCCCTCTCTTCACGCATTCGTGCGCTGAACGAGCAGAAGAAGTAAGCACGCAGCAGCAGTTATGCAAGGGCGGCTCAGGCCGCCTTTTTCAACACGATTTCAGGAGCAAGCAGATGGCACTTTGGGGCGGACGGTTTTCGCAGGCAGCAGATCAGCGGTTTAAACAGTTTAATGATTCACTGCGTTTTGATTATCGCCTGGCGGAGCAGGACATCACCGGCTCTGTGGCGTGGTCAAAAGCGCTGGTGACCGTAAACGTTTTAACCCAGGCGGAACAGCAGCAGCTTGAGGCAGCGCTGAACGAACTGCTGGCGGACGTACGTGCTAATCCGTCGCAGATCCTTGAAAGCGATGCAGAAGATATTCACAGCTGGGTCGAGGGCAAACTGATCGATAAGGTCGGCGCGCTGGGTAAAAAGCTGCATACCGGTCGCAGCCGTAACGACCAGGTTGCCACCGATCTGAAGCTCTGGTGTAAAGAGCAGGTTGCCCTGCTGCTGGATGCCACGCGTCAGCTGCAGAGTGCGCTGGTGACAACGGCAGAAGCGAATCAGGATGCCGTCATGCCGGGCTATACGCATCTGCAGCGCGCGCAGCCGGTGACGTTTGCCCACTGGTGTCTGGCGTATACCGAAATGCTGGCGCGTGACGAGAGCCGTCTGCAGGATACGCTGAAGCGGCTGGATGTCAGCCCGCTGGGCTGCGGAGCGCTGGCCGGTACCGCTTATGAGATTGACCGCGAGCAGCTGGCGGGCTGGCTCGGTTTTGCGTCGGCAACGCGTAACAGCCTGGATACCGTATCCGATCGCGATCACGTGCTGGAACTGCTCTCTGATGCGTCAATCGGCATGGTGCACCTGTCGCGCTTTGCGGAAGACCTGATTTTCTTTAATACGGGCGAGGCGGGTTTCGTCGAGCTGTCCGATAAAGTGACGTCAGGCTCATCGCTGATGCCGCAAAAGAAAAACCCTGATGCGCTGGAGCTGATCCGCGGTAAATGCGGCCGTGTACAGGGCGCACTGACCGGCATGATGATGACGCTAAAAGGCCTGCCGCTGGCCTACAACAAAGATATGCAGGAAGATAAAGAGGGGCTGTTTGACGCGCTGGATACCTGGCTCGACTGTCTGCATATGTCAGTGCTGGTTCTGGACGGCATTCAGGTTAAACGTCCGCGTTGTCAGGAAGCCGCTGAGCAGGGCTACGCCAATGCCACCGAGCTGGCAGACTATCTGGTTGCGAAAGGCGTGCCGTTCCGCGAGGCGCACCACATTGTGGGAGAGGCGGTGGTCGCGGCTATCCAGCATGGCGTGGCGCTGGAGGCACTGAGCCTGGCACAGCTGAAACAGTTCAGTGACGTCATTGAAGAGGATGTCTATCCGGTGCTTTCGCTGCAGTCCTGCCTCGAAAAGCGTAACGCGCGCGGCGGTGTTGCACCGCAGCAGGTCGCCCTGGCAATCCGTGAAGCACAGGCGCGCCTGCAATAGCTAATTCCGGCCGCTGCCGCTGGTTTGATGCGCCATAAAAAAAGCGGGCTTTATAAAAAAGCCCGCTAACCTCTGGCTTCGGAATTGCATATTTTTATAGGCACATCATCAGTGTACCGGCACTCCCCGCCAGCACAGTGATTGGGTTCAGCAAAACAGATTTGCTGCATAAAAAGCGTTTTTTATAAAAGCGTTCAGGCCCGGCACACGTTCAGCAAATAAATAAATTTCTCCACAAATGCATGGGCTTAAATCAGTGAGCGCTATTATTCCCGTGCATGTCTTGATAGGGCCAATCGTTCGTTGCTATTCTATCTATCGCCACGGGCTATCGTGGTTTGGAGGATATTAATGAACATTCGCGATCTCGAGTATCTGGTTTCACTTGCGGAACACCGCCATTTTCGCCGCGCCGCTGATGCCTGTCATGTCAGTCAGCCGACCCTGAGCGGGCAGATCCGTAAGCTGGAAGATGAACTGGGCGTCATGCTGCTGGAACGTACCAGCCGTAAAGTATTGTTCACCCAGGCAGGATTGCTGCTGGTTGATCAGGCGCGAACCGTACTGCGTGAGGTTAAGGTCCTGAAAGAGATGGCCAGCCAGCAGGGTGAAGCGATGTCCGGACCGCTGCATATCGGGCTGATCCCCACGACCGGCCCCTATCTGCTGCCCAATATTATTCCTATGCTGCATCAGACTTTCCCAAAGCTGGAGATGTATCTGCATGAAGCACAGACTCAGCAACTGCTGGCACAGCTCGACAGCGGGAAACTCGACTGCGCTATTCTGGCGCTGGTTAAAGAGAGTGAAGCCTTTATTGAAGTGCCGCTGTTTGATGAGCCCATGAAGCTGGCGGTCTACCAGGATCACCCGTGGCACGATCGCGATCGCGTCCCGATGTCCGATCTGGCGGGTGAAAAACTGCTGATGCTGGAAGATGGTCACTGCCTGCGCGATCAGGCGATGGGCTTCTGCTTTGAGGCGGGCGCTGATGAAGATACCCATTTCCGCGCCACCAGTCTGGAAACGCTGCGTAATATGGTGGCGGCCGGCAGCGGCATTACGCTACTGCCTTCGCTGGCGGTGCCTAAAGAGCGCGTGCGCGACGGCGTCTGCTATCTGCCCTGTTATAAACCGGTGCCGCAGCGCACTATCGCGCTGGTTTACCGGCCGGGTTCGCCTCTGCGCAGCCGCTATGAGCAGCTGGCAGAAGCAATCAAAACCCATATGCAGGGCCATTTTGACGCCGCGTTAAAACAGGCGGTTTAATCCGTTCAGCGCGGCTACACGATAGGCTTCAGCCATGGTGGGGTAGTTAAAGGTGGTATTCACGAAGTACTCAATCGTGTTACCGCCGTTTTTCTGCTCCATAATGGCCTGGCCGATGTGAATGATCTCCGCCGCGCGCTCACCAAAGCAGTGGATCCCCAGAATCTCTTTTGTCTCGCGGTGAAACAGGATTTTCAGGCTGCCGACGTGCATGCCAACAATCTGCGCGCGTGCCAGATGCTTAAACTGCGCACGGCCTACTTCATAAGGCACTTTCATTGCGGTCAGCTGCTGCTCTGTTTTTCCGACTGAACTGATTTCAGGGATGGTATAGATACCGGTCGGGATATCTTCGATCAGATGCGCACTCGCTTCACCTTTGATGATCGCCTGAGCGGCAATGCGTCCCTGATCGTAAGCGGCGGAAGCCAGACTCGGATAGCCAATCACATCGCCCACGGCATAAATGTGCGGCTGCGCGGTCTGATACATGCTGTTAACTTTCAGCAGGCCGCGTCCATCGGCTTCCAGACCCACGTTCTCCAGCGAAAGCGAGTCGGTATTCCCGGTCCGGCCATTGGCATACAGCAGACAATCCGCTTTCACTTTTTTGCCTGACTTCAGATGCATAATCACGCCATCACTGACGCCTTCGATCTTCTCAAATTCCTCGTTGTGACGGATCACCACGCCGCTGTTCCAGAAGTGGTAAGAGAGAGAGTCGGACATCTCCTGATCGAGAAACGCCAGCAGACGATCGCGGGTGTTAATGAGATCGACCTTGACGTTAAGACCCCGGAAGATAGAGGCGTATTCACAACCAATGACGCCGGCACCATAGATAATCACATGACCCGGTTCATGATGCAGGTTCAGAATGGAGTCGGAATCGTAAATGCGCGGATGCGTAAAGTCGACGTCGGCCGGATGGTAGGGACGTGAGCCGCAGGCAATGACAAATTTTTCTGCCGTCAGCTGCTCGCGAGTGCCATCAGGCTGCTCCACCTCTATCGTGTTGGCATCCACAAAGTGCGCGTCGCCCTGATAGAGTTCGCAGCGGTTGCGCTCATAAAAACCCTGGCGCATGGCAGTCTGCTGGCTGATAACGTTCTCGGTGTGATTGAGTATGTCAGCGAACGAAGAGCGGAGAAGACGGGTGTGATCGCTGTAGAGCGGGTTCTGATTAAATTCAATGATGCGGCTGACAGCATGACGCAGCGCTTTGGAGGGAATGGTTCCCCAGTGTGTACAACCGCCGCCAATGTTGTGGTAGCGTTCGATCACTGCGATGCGCGCTCCCTGCTTGACCAGCCCCATCGCCGCACCTTCGCCGCCCGGACCGGAGCCAATCACAATGGCATCGTAATCGTAAGACTTTTGCATACCAGTACGTCCTATTCTTCTATACATTTTTACAACGAGATTCTAACATCTCGCCGCGCACATCTGAATTCTAACAGTGAAAAATGCAGAAGTTTGACAATCAGTGAGGTTAACAGGCGGTGACAAAGTTTGCCCGGCTGTACGCTGAAAAGTTTGTTATAGTGAGCGCCTGATTACTCACAAGGCCGCAAAAATGGGCGTTCGGGCGCAACAAAAAGAACGTACAAGACGTTCGCTGATTGAAGCTGCATTCAGTCAGCTTAGTGCAGAAAGGAGTTTTGCCAGCCTGAGTTTACGCGAAGTGGCACGTGAAGCCGGCATTGCCCCTACCTCATTCTATCGTCATTTCCGTGATGTGGATGAGCTTGGACTGACCATGGTTGATGAGAGCGGGCTGATGCTGCGCCAGCTGATGCGCCAGGCGCGTCAGCGTATCGCGAAAGGTGGCAGCATCATTAAAACGTCGGTGGCAACCTTTATGGAGTTCATCGGCAACAACCCGAATGCGTTTCGGCTTCTGCTGCGTGAACGCTCCGGCACGTCTGCCGCCTTCCGCGCCGCTGTTGCCCGTGAGATTCAGCATTTTATTGCAGAACTGGCTGACTATCTGGAGCTGGAAAGCCGCATGCCGCGCAGCTTTACCGAAGCGCAGGCTGAAGCAATGGTGACCATTGTTTTTAGCGCCGGTGCTGAAGCGCTGGATGTGGATCCTGACCAGCGGCGTAAGCTGGAAGAGCGGCTGGTACTGCAGCTGCGTATGATCGCCAAAGGCGCCTACTACTGGTATCGCCGGGAACAAGAACGGCTGGCGGTAACCCTGGAAATCCCTGAAAAGTAACGTGATAAGGATAATGAAATGATTGAGCAGCATCCTCGTGATAAAGGAACGTTATTACTGGCTTTTATCACTGGTTTAGCAATCAATGGCTCCTTTTCGGCGCTGTTCAGTACCTTTGTGCCGTTTTCCATTTTTCCGCTGATAGCGCTTGGGCTGTCAGCATGGTGCCTGCATCAGCGTTATCTTAATCGCAATATGCCGGACGGCATGCCGTCACTGGCCGCGGCATTTTTCCTGCTGGGCATCCTGGTTTACAGCGCCATGGTGCGTGCAGAATATCCGGATATCGGCTCAAACTTCATTCCTGTCATTCTGATGGTGGCGCTGGTGTTCTGGATTGGCACGCGTTTCCGTCGCGCCAGAAGCCGGCAGTAATAAAAAGGGAACCCGCGGGTTCCCTTTTTTATGCTTTACGCGTCAGCACCACGCCGCATTCCATATGGTGGGTATAGGGGAACTGATCGAACAGCGCCAGCCGCTCAATCTGATGCGTGCCTGACAGTACAGCCAGATTGTCGCACAGCGTCTGCGGATTACAGGAGATGTACAGAATGCGCGGATACGCCTGCACCATTTTTACCGTTTCATCATCCAGCCCGCTGCGTGGCGGATCGACAAAAATGGTCTCGCACTGATAGCTGCTGAGATCGATGCCTTCCAGCCGGTTAAAGGTGCGCACGCCGTTCATGGCTTGTGTAAATTCCTCTGCCGCCATACGAATAATCTGCACGTTATCGATCTGGTTCACGGCGATATTGTACTGGGCCGACGCCACCGAAGGTTTGGCAATCTCCGTTGCCAGCACGCGACGGAAATTACGCGCCAGCGCCAGCGAAAAGTTGCCGTTGCCGCAGTAAAGCTCCAGCAGATCGCCCCGCGACTGCTGCGTAACATCCAGCGCCCACTCCAGCATCTGAATGTTCATGGCAGCATTAGGCTGGGTAAAGCTGTTTTCCACCTGGCGGTAAATCATCTCTTTGCCCGCCACCGGCAGGCGCTCATCCACGTAGTCGCGATCCAGACAAATTTTGGTTTTGGTGGCGCGTCCAATCAGCTGCACGTCAAATCCTTTGGCGCGCAGCTGGTCACGCAGTGTGCTGGCGGCGGCATGCCACTCTTCTCCCAGCTTGCGATGATAGAGCAGCGAGATCACTATCTGGTTGCTCATCGTGGAGAGATAATCGATCTGGAATAGCTTGAAGCGCAGCACCTGATTATCGCGTATCGCTGCCATCATTTCAGGCATCATCTGGTTAATCAGTTCGCTGGCGGCCGGGAAGCTGTCCACGCGAATGCGCTGTTTGGTCCCCTGGTCGAAGATGATGTGATAGAGGTCGTCACCGTCGTGCCAGATGCGAAACTCGGCGCGCATACGGTAGTGACTGACCGGCGATCGGAACACCTCCACGTCAGGCGCGGTGAAAGGGGTCATCATCGCCTCTAAACGGCTGACTTTTTCAGCGAGTTGCGCGTCATACTGGTCAATCGGGAGCTGTTCGGGTGTCATCTTCAATCCTGGTAATAAGCCTGCTTGCCGGGCGATTGTAGGCATTCAACTGCTGATGTCCAGCCCAACCGAATGTCAGAAAGCGGGAGGGGTGGATCGGCAGCGGGCTTAACCGTAGACTGCGGCCGCCGGCCTCATTGAGTTAAAAGGGAATCCAGTGCAAATCTGGAGCTGACGCGCAGCGGTAAAAGAATGTCATGGTGATCGCCCAGGCAGACACTGTCCTGACGGACGGGAAGTCTTCACCATTTATGATTCTCAGCCCGAAGACCTGCCGGTGTATCGTCGCAAACGCTGAGATCATCGCGTGCTATCGATCTCAGGCCTGCGGCATCCGGCCCGATCTTTTGGATGCTACAACAATGAAAATAACGTCTGCATCGCTGTTCGCCCTGAGTGCAACAGCGCTGTCGCTCTGGGCGCCCTCTGGCTATGCCCGGCAAAATGATAACACGCAGCTTGTCACCGCTAACCGCTTTCAGCAGCCGGTCAGCAGCGTGCTGGCACCGGGTGAGGTGATCACGCGGGAAGATATCGATCGCTGGCAGGCTAAATCGCTGACAGATGTCATGCGGCGCCTGCCGGGTGTGGATATTGCGCAAAACGGCGGTCCGGGCCAGACCAGTTACATCTATATCCGCGGTGCGGAAGCGCGCCATACGCTGGTGTTAATCGATGGTATTCCGCTGGCGAAGTCGGGGATCACCGGGATCGCTGACTTTAGCCAGATTCCGCTGGCGTTGATTCAGCGTATTGAGCTGATCCGCGGACCACGCTCCGCCGTTTACGGCGCCGATGCCATTGGTGGTGTGATTAACATAATCACTGAGAACAGCGAGCCAGGCGGACAGATAACGGCGGGCCTCGGTTCAAATCGCTATCAGCAGTATGACGCTGCACTGCGACAAAAGGTGGGTGAAGATACGCTGGTAACCGCAGCGGGAGCCTTTCAGTCGACGCGCGGCTACAACATCCAGCCACAGTCGGCTTACGCGGTTGATGGCGATCGCGATGGCTTTCGCAGTAAAACATTCTGGGCCGGTGTGAATCACCGTTTCAGCGACAGTTTATCCGCCTTCTTTCGCGGCTATGGCTACGGTAATAATAGTGCGTATGATGCAGGCTATCAGGACGGCAGTGATAAACGGCAGGTTTATAATCACACCTATGAAGGTGGCATGAAGTTCAGTGAGGAGCGCTACTCTTCAGAATTGACCTACAGCTACCAGCGTTATAAAGACTATAACTATGCCAGCACGCTTGGCCTTTATGGTCCCGGCACGTCGCTGGATGATATGAGCCAGCGCAATCTGCAGTGGGGTAATAGTGTCGCCATGGCAAATGGCACACTCAGCGCCGGCATCGACTGGCAGCAGCAAAAACTGGTGTCCCGCGATCGGTTCAATGCCGACAGCTATAGGCGTAATAACACCGGTTACTACCTGACCACGCAGCAGCAGTTCGATACGATTACGCTGGAAGGCGCCCTGCGCGGTGACGACAACAATCAGTTTGGCTGGAACGGCACGTGGCAGGCGGCAGCGGGATGGGCGTTTATGCCTGATTATCGCCTGATTGTCTCCTACGGCACCGCATTTCAGGCGCCTACGCTGGGGCAGATGTATGGACAGAGTCGTCTGTTTATCGCGTCCAACCCTGCTCTCCGGGCTGAGAAGTCACATCAAATTGAAACCGGTATTGAAGGACTTAGCGGGCCGGTGGAGTGGCACCTCTACGTTTATCAAAATAAGATCAATAACCTGATTGACTACAGAGCCGATGAAAACTTTGTTGGTACGTATTACAACGTACAGTCAGCGACGATAAAAGGCGTTGAGTGGAGCGGCAGTGCGGATACCGGCATCTTTACTCACCGCATTACGCTGCAGTATATCGATCCGCGCCGCGATCAGGATAATGAGGTGCTGGCACACCGCTCCCGTCAGCAATATAAGTATCAGCTCGACTGGACAGCACTGGATGTTAATTTCGATCTCGCCTGGCAATATTTTGGTAAAAGCTACAACAACAATACCAACCAGTACGCAGCGACACAGCGGCGCATGCCAGGTTATACCCTGGTCGATTTCGCAGCTGCGTATCCGGTCACGTCTCATCTGACAGTTCGTGGTAAAATTGCCAATCTGTTGGATAAGGATTATGAGACGGTTTATGGCTATCGCACCCCTGGACGAGAATACTACCTTAGCGCCAGCTACAGCTTCTGATCTCCGTCCCACCGTGCTGGTTTTTGACTCCGGCGTAGGTGGGCTCTCCGTCTATGATGAAGTCCGGCAGTTGCTGCCGGACCTGCACTATCTCTATGCTTTCGATAACGAAGGGTTTCCCTATGGTGAAAAAACGGAAACGTATATCGTTGAACGCGTAGTGGCAGTGGTCACGGCCATCACACAGCGTTTTCCGCTCGCATTAGTCATTATTGCCTGCAACTCCGCCAGCACCGTCTCTTTACCGGCGCTGCGCGAACGGTTTGCATTTCCGGTCGTCGGCGTAGTGCCGGCAATCAAACCGGCAGCGCGTCTGACACGGAATGGAGTGGTTGGACTGCTGGCAACACGGGGAACGGTAAAGCGTCCTTATACTCATGAACTGGTCAAACAGTTCGCCCGGGAATGCACTATTGAGATGCTGGGCTCCGCTGAGCTGGTTGAACTGGCAGAAGCGAAGCTGCATGGGGAACCAGTATCACTGGATGATGTACGCCGGGCAGTGCAGCCCTGGCTGCGTATGAAAGAGCCGCCAGATACGGTTGTACTGGGCTGCACCCATTTTCCACTGCTTCGCGATGAACTGCAGCAGGTCCTGCCGGACGGCACCCGGCTGGTGGATTCCGGTGCCGCTATAGCGAGGCGTACCGTCTGGCTGCTTGAGCATGAGGCGCCTGATGCGGCCGCTGCTGGCAGCAACATTGCATTTTGTACATCTATGGATGAAGAGGCTGTGCAATTATCAGGCGTTTTACAGCGTTATGGCTTTCCGCTGCTCGAAAAACTGGCGGTTTAAGACGGTTTCGCTGAAAAAATCAGCACTCGGAAAATAATTCGAAATTAGCACTTGTCAGCCCGGAAGAACTCCCTATAATGCGCCTCCACTGACACGGCACAACGGCTTACGAAGCGTCGCGTTAAGCAGGTGGCTTTTACAGCAACCTTCAGAAAAGCAAAAATAAATGCTTGACTGAAAATGCGGAAAGCGTAATATACGCATCCCGCGCCGCTTGAGAAATCGCGGCACTGCTCTTTAACAATTTATCAGACAATCTGTGTGGGCACTCGCAGGATTGATATCACAAGCCTACGGGCTTTAAAAAATATCAAGTCTTTGCTGAGTGAACA
>NZ_MAYN01000008.1:113753-139648 GCF_001691555.1 Pantoea eucrina
GGAAGGCGTGGAAATGGTAATGCCAGGCGATAACATCAAGATGGTTGTTACCCTGATCCACCCAATCGCGATGGACCAGGGTCTGCGCTTCGCAATCCGCGAAGGCGGCCGTACCGTTGGCGCGGGCGTTGTTGCTTCTGTTATCGCTTAATTGTGTTAACGCCGGCAGCGGTTTTTAACCGCTGCTGTAGCAATCAGAAAGAGCACTCCGGTGCTCTTTTTTTTTGCCCGGCATAAACCTGGAAACCCATCGATAACCCCACAAACACTGCGTTGTAATAGCAACCATTCTCATTTACACTTTGATCAGAAATTGTACCGGAGCTGAATCTGAAATGTACGTCTGTCTGTGTAATGGGGTAAGTGACAAAACGCTGCGTGAAGTTGTACGCCGCTATCAGCCCAAATCGATCCAGCAGCTGCGCCAGCTGGTTCCGGTGGGAAAACAGTGTGGTAAATGCATCCGTGCAGCACGTGAAATCATGGATGAAGAGCTGCAGCATGTGCCGCTTTACAAAGAGATCGCCTGACATCACGCACAGAATGTCGTAATACCCACAAAAACTGTCACGCCTTTTTGACTTCTTTCTCTCCGCATCTACTATCTGGTTAACTGAAGAGGGGAGGGGTGATATGAAGGGCGACGTTAAAGTCATTGCACATCTCAATAAACTGCTCGGAAATGAGCTGGTCGCAATTAATCAGTATTTTCTGCACGCGCGCATGTTTAAAAACTGGGGGCTGATGCGCCTCAACGATATCGAATATCATGAATCGATCGATGAGATGAAGCACGCCGACAAATATATCGAACGTATTCTCTTTCTCGAAGGTATCCCCAATCTGCAGGATCTGGGGCGTCTGCGTATAGGTGAGGACGTGCCGGAGATGCTGCAGTCCGATTTGCAGCTGGAGCTGGAAGGGGCAAAAGATCTGCGCGAAGCCATTGCCTGGGCGGATAAAGTTCACGACTATGTGAGTCGTGACATGATGATTGAAATTCTGGCTGATGAAGAGCATCACATCGACTTTCTGGAGACCGAACTCGACCTTATTCAGAAAATTGGCCTGCAGAACTACCTGCAGTCGCAAATCAGCGAAAAGGCAGACGAATAGAGGTCTGCGCATACCTGTTATGCCAACCCGCCCGACAGTCATGCCCGGCGGGTTTTCTTTTGCCTGAATTTTTATGGTTAAAAACAGAGCACGGGTTGCTTCCTGAGCGTAATTACGTATAATACGCCGGCCTACCGACATTGGTATGGCGCGATTCGAGCAGAATCGCAGGTGACAATGCTAGGTGTGTCGCCTGACAATACTCCCGATTGGGGAGTTATATGCTGAACGATTACACTCCCCCATCAATCGTAATGGGTGTGGGTAGTAATTTTTTTCGTTTATAAAATGTTTGGAGCCTTGGTCTCATGTCGAACCAAAGAATCCGTATCCGTCTTAAAGCGTTTGATCATCGTCTGATCGATCAATCAACCGCGGAAATCGTTGAGACTGCCAAGCGCACTGGTGCGCAGGTTCGTGGTCCAATTCCGCTGCCAACCCGCAAAGAGCGTTTCACCGTTCTGATCTCTCCGCACGTTAACAAAGATGCGCGTGATCAGTACGAGATCCGCACTCACAAGCGTCTGGTAGACATCGTTGAGCCAACTGAAAAAACCGTTGATGCTCTGATGCGTCTGGATCTGGCTGCCGGTGTTGACGTGCAGATCAGCCTGGGTTAATCAGGTCATCGAGCGATTGAGAGGTTGATACAATGATTGGTTTAGTCGGTAAAAAAGTGGGCATGACTCGCATCTTCACTGAAGATGGCGTTTCAATCCCAGTAACCGTAATCGAAGTTGAAGCAAACCGCGTTACCCAGGTCAAAGGTCTGGAAAACGATGGTTACCAGGCGATCCAGGTTACCACCGGTGCTAAAAAAGCAAACCGTGTGACCAAGCCGGAAGCAGGTCATTATGCTAAAGCTGGCGTTGAAGCTGGCCGTGGTCTGTGGGAATTCCGCACCGAAGGTGAAGAGTACTCCGTAGGCCAGAGCATCAGTGTTGAAATTTTCGCTGACGTTAAAAAAGTAGACGTTACCGGTACCTCTAAAGGTAAAGGTTTCGCAGGTACCGTTAAGCGCTGGAACTTCCGTACCCAGGACGCTACACACGGTAACTCCTTGTCTCACCGCGTTCCGGGTTCTATCGGTCAGAACCAGACTCCGGGCAAAGTGTTTAAAGGCAAGAAAATGGCTGGTCAGCTGGGTAACGAGCGCGTAACCGTTCAGAGCCTGGAAGTAGTACGTGTTGACGCTGAGCGCAACCTGCTGCTGGTCAAAGGTGCTGTCCCGGGTGCAACCGGCAGCGACCTGATTGTTAAACCAGCTGTGAAGGCGTAAGGGGATAGCAATGGAATTAGTACTGAAAGACGCGCAGAGCGCGCTGACTGTTTCCGAAACTACCTTCGGTCGTGATTTCAACGAAGCGCTGGTTCACCAGGTTGTTGTTGCTTATGCCGCAGGTGCTCGTCAGGGTACTCGTGCGCAGAAGACTCGTGCTGAAGTAACTGGTTCAGGCAAAAAGCCGTGGCGCCAGAAAGGTACCGGCCGTGCGCGTTCAGGTTCTGTTAAGAGCCCGATCTGGCGTTCAGGTGGCGTGACCTTCGCTGCTCGTCCACAGGACCACAGTCAAAAAGTTAACAAAAAGATGTACCGCGGCGCGCTGAAAAGCATTCTGTCCGAGCTGGTACGTCAGGACCGTCTGATCGTTGTCGAGTCGTTCTCTGTAGAAGCACCGAAAACCAAGCTGCTGGTACAGAAACTGAAAGACATGGCGCTGGAAGACGTGCTGATCATCACCGGTGAACTGGATGAAAATCTGTTCCTGGCTGCGCGTAACCTGTACAAGGTTGACGTGCGTGACGCAGCAAGTATCGACCCAGTTAGCCTGATCGCCTTCGACAAAGTCGTTATGACTGCTGAAGCAGTTAAGCAAGTTGAGGAGATGCTGGCATGATCCGTGAAGAACGTCTGCTGAAAGTACTGCGCGCGCCGCACGTATCTGAAAAAGCATCAACCGCGATGGAAAAAACCAATACCATCGTTCTCAAAGTTGCGAAAGATGCGACCAAAGCAGAGATCGTTGCTGCTGTTGAGAAACTGTTCGAAGTAGAAGTTAAAGACGTAAATACCCTGGTTGTTAAGGGTAAAGTTAAGCGTCACGGACAGCGTATCGGTCGTCGTAACGACTGGAAAAAAGCTTACGTTACCCTGAAGGAAGGCCAGAATCTGGACTTCGTCGGCGGCGCTGAGTAAGTCGGAGGAGAAAGACAATGGCAGTTGTTAAATGTAAACCGACATCTCCGGGTCGTCGCCATGTAGTTAAAGTGGTGAACCCTGAGCTGCACAAAGGCAAACCATTTGCCGCGCTGGTTGAAAAAAACAGCAAATCCGGTGGTCGTAACAACAATGGTCGTATCACTACCCGTCATATCGGTGGTGGTCACAAGCAGGCTTACCGTATTGTTGACTTCAAACGCAACAAAGATGGTATCCCGGCAGTTGTTGAGCGTCTTGAGTACGATCCGAACCGTTCTGCGAACATCGCACTGGTTCTGTACAAAGATGGCGAGCGCCGTTACATTCTGGCCCCTAAAGGCCTGAAAGCTGGCGACCAGATTCAGTCTGGCGTTGATGCTGCGATTAAAGCAGGTAACACCCTGCCGATGCGTAACATCCCAGTTGGTTCTACCGTGCATAACGTAGAAATGAAACCAGGCAAAGGCGGTCAGATTGCTCGCTCTGCTGGTGCTTACGTGCAGATCGTTGCGCGTGAAGGTTCTTACGTGACCCTGCGTCTGCGTTCAGGCGAAATGCGTAAAGTCGAATCTGACTGCCGCGCAACCCTGGGCGAAGTCGGTAACGCTGAGCACATGCTGCGCGTTCTGGGTAAAGCCGGTGCAGCCCGTTGGCGTGGTGTTCGTCCTACCGTTCGCGGTACTGCGATGAACCCAGTCGATCACCCGCACGGTGGTGGTGAAGGTCGTAACTTTGGTAAGCACCCGGTTTCACCGTGGGGCGTTCAGACCAAAGGTAAGAAGACCCGTAGCAACAAGCGTACTGATAAATTTATCGTACGTCGCCGTAGCAAATAATTTTAGAGGATAAGCCATGCCACGTTCTCTCAAGAAAGGTCCTTTTATTGACCTGCACTTGCTGAAGAAGGTAGAGAAAGCGGTGGAAAGCGGTGACAAGAAGCCCCTGCGCACTTGGTCCCGTCGTTCAACGATCTTCCCTAACATGATCGGTTTGACCATCGCTGTCCATAATGGTCGTCAGCACGTTCCAGTCTTTGTTTCCGACGAAATGGTTGGTCACAAGCTGGGCGAATTCGCACCGACACGTACTTATCGCGGCCATGCTGCAGATAAGAAAGCCAAGAAGAAATAAGTAGGAGGAAGAGATGGAAACTATTGCTCAACATCGCCATGCTCGTTCTTCTGCTCAGAAGGTTCGCCTGGTGGCAGACCTGATTCGCGGTAAGAAAGTGTCGCAGGCTCTGGATATTCTGACTTACACCAACAAGAAAGCGGCTGTACTGGTTAAGAAAGTCCTGGAATCTGCCATTGCTAACGCCGAACACAACGATGGCGCTGATATCGACGATCTGAAAGTTGCGAAAATTTTCGTAGACGAAGGCCCAAGCATGAAGCGCATTATGCCGCGTGCAAAAGGTCGTGCAGATCGCATCCTGAAGCGCACCAGCCACATTACTGTGGTTGTGTCCGATCGCTGAGACTCTGGAGACTAGCAATGGGTCAGAAAGTACATCCTAATGGTATTCGCCTGGGTATTGTAAAACCATGGAACTCTACCTGGTTTGCGAACACCAAAGAATTCGCTGACAACCTCGACAGCGATTTTAAAGTACGTCAGTTCCTGACTAAAGAACTGGCTAAAGCGTCTGTATCTCGTATCGTTATCGAGCGTCCGGCTAAGAGCATCCGTGTGACCATTCACACTGCTCGCCCGGGTATCGTTATCGGTAAGAAAGGTGAAGACGTAGAAAAACTGCGTACGGTCGTCGCGAATATCGCTGGCGTTCCTGCTCAGATCAATATCGCCGAAGTCCGTAAACCGGAACTGGACGCTAAATTGGTTGCTGACAGCATCACTTCACAGCTGGAGCGTCGTGTGATGTTCCGTCGTGCTATGAAGCGTGCTGTACAGAACGCAATGCGTCTGGGCGCTAAAGGTATTAAAGTTGAAGTCAGCGGCCGTCTGGGCGGTGCTGAGATCGCACGTACCGAATGGTATCGTGAAGGTCGCGTACCGCTGCACACTCTGCGTGCGGACATTGACTACAACACCTCTGAAGCGCACACCACTTATGGTGTAATCGGCGTTAAGGTATGGATCTTCAAAGGTGAGATCCTGGGTGGTATGGCTGCTGTTGAACAACCGGAACCGGCTGCTCAACCTAAAAAGCAGCAGCGTAAAGGCCGTAAGTAAGGAGAGTCGCTGATGTTACAACCAAAGCGTACAAAATTCCGTAAAGTGCATAAAGGCCGTAACCGCGGTCTGGCGCAGGGTACGGATGTTAGCTTCGGTACTTTCGGTCTGAAAGCTGTTGGCCGTGGTCGTCTGACCGCTCGTCAGATCGAAGCAGCACGTCGTGCTATGACCCGTGCAGTTAAGCGTCAAGGTAAGATCTGGATCCGTGTATTCCCGGACAAACCGATCACCGAGAAGCCGCTGGAAGTGCGTATGGGTAAAGGTAAGGGTAACGTTGAGTATTGGGTTGCCCTGATTCAGCCTGGTAAAGTCCTGTATGAAATGGACGGCGTACCGGAAGAGCTGGCCCGTGAAGCCTTCAAGCTGGCAGCAGCAAAACTGCCTATCAAAACCACCTTTGTAACTAAGACGGTGATGTAATGAAAGCAACTGAGCTGCGTGAAAAAAGCGTTGAAGAGCTGAACACTGAGCTGCTTAACCTCCTGCGTGAGCAGTTTAACCTGCGCATGCAGGCAGCATCTGGCCAGCTGCAGCAGACCCATCTGCTGAAGCAAGTTCGCCGTGATGTTGCGCGCGTTAAGACTTTACTGACTGAGAAGGCGGCGTAATGACCGATAAAATCCGTACTCTGCAAGGTCGTGTTGTTAGTGACAAAATGCAGAAATCTGCTGTTGTCGCTATCGAACGTTTCGTGAAGCACCCGATCTACGGTAAATTCATCAAACGTACGACTAAGCTGCACATCCATGACGAGAACAATGAGTGTGGTATTGGTGACGTGGTTGAGATCCGCGAAACCCGTCCACTTTCCAAGACTAAGTCCTGGACTCTGGTTCGCGTTGTAGAGAAAGCGATTCTGTAATAGAATTCGTTTCCTCTAAAAACAAAATGAACGGCTCTCGCGAGCCGTTCATTTTTTCTACCCATCTGCGAGATCCGGTGTTATAATGCCGCGCCCTCAATTATGGGGCTTTTTAACGACCTGAGGTTTGGGTCCCGAAGTAGTAGTTGACATTAGCGGAGCACTAAAATGATCCAAGAACAGACTATGCTGAACGTCGCCGACAACTCCGGTGCACGTCGCGTAATGTGTATCAAGGTTCTGGGTGGCTCGCACCGTCGCTACGCAGGCGTCGGCGATATCATCAAAGTGACCATCAAGGAAGCAATTCCGCGTGGCAAGGTGAAAAAAGGTGATGTCCTGAAAGCGGTAGTGGTGCGCACCAGGAAGGGTGTTCGTCGCCCGGACGGTTCTGTCATTCGCTTCGATGGCAATGCATGCGTTATTCTGAACAATAACAGTGAGCAGCCAATCGGAACGCGTATTTTTGGGCCGGTAACTCGTGAACTTCGCACTGAAAAGTTCATGAAAATTATCTCTCTGGCACCAGAAGTACTCTAAGGAGCGAGCAATGGCAGCTAAAATCCGTCGTAACGACGAAGTTATTGTTCTTACCGGTAAAGACAAAGGTAAGCGCGGTAAAGTAAAGAACGTCCTGACTTCTGGTAAAGTCATCGTTGAAGGTATCAACCTGGTTAAGAAACACCAGAAGCCGGTTCCGGCTCTGAACCAGCCAGGTGGCATCGTTGAAAAAGAAGCTGCAATTCAGGTTTCTAACGTTGCAATCTTCAATGCGGCAACCGGCAAGGCTGACCGTGTAGGCTTTAGATTCGAAGACGGTAAAAAAGTCCGTTTCTTCAAGTCTAACAGCGAAACTATCAAGTAATTTGGAGTAGTACGATGGCGAAACTGCATGATTACTACAAAGACGAAGTAGTCCAGAAACTCATGACAGAGTTTGGCTACAATTCTGTCATGCAAGTCCCTCGGGTCGAGAAGATCACCCTGAACATGGGTGTTGGTGAAGCGATCGCTGACAAGAAACTGCTGGATAACGCAGCAGCTGACCTGGCAGCAATCTCCGGTCAAAAACCGCTGATCACCAAAGCACGCAAATCAGTTGCAGGCTTCAAAATCCGTCAGGGCTATCCGATCGGCTGTAAAGTAACTCTGCGTGGCGAACGCATGTGGGAGTTCTTTGAGCGTCTGATCACTATTGCTGTACCACGTATTCGTGACTTCCGCGGTCTTTCTGCGAAGTCTTTCGACGGTCGTGGTAACTACAGCATGGGCGTACGTGAGCAGATCATCTTCCCAGAAATCGACTACGACAAAGTCGATCGCGTTCGTGGTTTGGATATTACCATTACCACTACTGCGAAATCTGATGATGAAGGCCGTGCACTGCTGGCTGCCTTTGACTTCCCGTTCCGCAAGTAAGGTAGGGTTACTTAATGGCTAAGCAATCTATGAAAGCACGCGAAGTTAAGCGTGTGAAATTAGCAGACAAGTTCTTCGCAAAACGCGTTGAGCTGAAAGCAATCATTTCTGATGTGAACGCATCTGACGAAGATCGTTGGAATGCCGTTCTCAAGCTGCAGAGTCTGCCGCGTGATTCCAGCCCTTCCCGTCAGCGTAATCGCTGCCGTCAGACAGGTCGTCCGCACGGTTTCCTGCGGAAGTTTGGGTTGAGCCGTATCAAGGTCCGTGAAGCCGCTATGCGCGGTGAAATCCCGGGTCTGAAAAAGGCTAGCTGGTAATTGTCACCATTTGAATCACGGGAGTAACACAGATGAGCATGCAAGATCCGATCGCGGATATGCTGACCCGTATCCGTAACGGTCAGGCCGCGAACAAAGTTGCGGTCTCTATGCCTTCCTCCAAGCTGAAAGTGGCAATTGCCAACGTGCTGAAGGAAGAAGGCTATATTGAAGATTTTAAAATCGAAGGCGACATCAAGCCGGAACTGGAACTGACTCTTAAGTATTTCCAGGGTAAAGCTGTTGTAGAAAGCATTCAACGTGTTAGCCGTCCAGGTCTGCGCATCTATAAAAGAAAAGATGAGCTGCCAAAAGTGATGGCTGGTATGGGTATTGCTGTAATTTCTACCTCTAAAGGTGTCATGACTGATCGTGCAGCGCGCCAGGCTGGTCTTGGTGGCGAAATTATCTGCTACGTAGCGTAATCGGAGGAATAAAATGTCTCGTGTTGCAAAAGCACCTGTCGTTATTCCTGCCGGCGTAGAGGTAAAACTCAACGGTCAGGAAGTTTCGATCAAAGGCAAAAACGGCGAGCTGACTCGTACTATCAACAATGCTGTTGAAATCAAGCAGGAAGACAACACCCTGACTTTTGCTCCACGCAAAGGTTATGCGGATGGTTGGGCACAGGCAGGTACTGCTCGTGCACTGCTGAACGGCATGGTTATCGGTGTTACCGACGGCTTCACTAAGAAGCTGCAACTGGTTGGTGTTGGTTATCGTGCAGCTGTTAAAGGCAACTCTGTGAGTCTGGCCCTGGGCTTCTCTCACCCTGTTGAACATGCACTGCCGGCCGGCATCACTGCTGAATGTCCGACTCAAACTGAAATCGTGCTGAAAGGTGCTGATAAGCAGGTTATCGGACAGGTTGCAGCTGATCTGCGCGCCTACCGTCGTCCTGAGCCTTACAAAGGCAAGGGTGTTCGTTACGCCGACGAAGTCGTGCGTACCAAAGAGGCTAAGAAGAAGTAAGGTAACACTATGGATAAGAAATCTGCTCGTATCCGTCGTGCGACCCGTGCACGTCGCAAGCTCAAAGAGCTGGGTGCTACTCGCCTGGTGGTACATCGTACCCCGCGTCACATTTACGCACAGGTAATCGCCCCGAACGGTTCCGAAGTTCTGGTTGCTGCTTCTACTGTAGAAAAAGCTATCGCTGAACAACTGAAGTATACCGGTAACAAAGACGCTGCTGCAGCTGTAGGTAAAGCTCTGGCTGAGCGCGCTATCGAAAAAGGCATCAAAGATGTTTCTTTCGATCGTTCCGGGTTCCAATATCATGGTCGCGTCCAGGCACTTGCAGATGCTGCTCGTGAAGCTGGCCTTCAGTTCTAAGGTAGAGGTCTAAGATGGCACACATCGAGAAACAAGCTGGCGAACTGCAGGAAAAATTGATCGCGGTAAACCGTGTTTCTAAAACTGTGAAAGGTGGTCGTATTTTCTCCTTCACCGCACTGACTGTAGTGGGTGATGGTAACGGCCGCGTGGGTTTTGGTTACGGTAAAGCGCGTGAAGTTCCAGCAGCGATCCAGAAAGCGATGGAAAAAGCCCGTCGCAATATGATTAACGTCGCGCTGACTCACGGCACTCTGCAGCACCCTGTAAAAGGTGCGCACACGGGTTCTCGTGTGTTCATGCAGCCGGCTTCTGAAGGTACCGGTATCATCGCCGGTGGTGCAATGCGCGCCGTCCTGGAAGTCGCTGGAGTTCATAACGTTCTGGCTAAAGCATATGGTTCCACCAACCCGATTAACGTGGTTCGTGCAACTATTGATGGCCTGGGCAATATGAAATCTCCGGAAATGGTCGCTGCCAAGCGTGGTAAATCCGTTGAAGAAATTCTGGGGTAATCACGATGGCTAAGACTATTAAAATTACACAAACCCGCAGTTCAATCGGCCGCCTGCCTAAGCATAAAGCCACTCTGATTGGCCTGGGTCTGCGTCGTATTGGTCACACCGTTGAGCGTGAAGACACGCCTGCTGTACGCGGTATGGTCAACGCGATTTCCTACATGCTGAAAGTGGAGGAGTAAGAGATGCGTTTAAACACTCTGTCTCCGGCCGAAGGGTCTAAACACGCTTCCAAGCGTCTGGGTCGTGGTATCGGTTCTGGCCTCGGCAAAACCGGCGGTCGTGGTCACAAAGGTCAGAACTCACGTTCTGGCGGTGGCGTACGTCGTGGTTTCGAGGGTGGTCAGATGCCTCTGTACCGTCGTCTGCCGAAGTTCGGCTTCACTTCACGCAAATCATTCGTGACGACTGAAGTTCGTCTGTCTGATCTGGCGAAAGTGGAAGGCGGTATTGTTGACCTGAACACGCTGAAAGCAGCCAACATCATCGGTGTTCAGATTGAATTCGCGAAAGTGATTCTGTCTGGTGAAGTTACTACACCGGTAACGATTCGTGGACTGCGTGTCACCAAAGGTGCTCGTGCTGCAATCGAAGCTGCTGGCGGTAAAATCGAGGAATAAGTAGCAGATGGCAAAGCAACCGGGATTAGATTTTCAAAGCGCCAAAGGGGGCTTTGGTGAACTGAAGCGCAGACTATTGTTTGTAATCGGTGCACTGATTGTCTTCCGCATTGGCTCTTTTATTCCAATCCCCGGTATCGATGCCACTGTACTTGCCAAACTGCTTGAGCAACAGCGTGGCACCATCATTGAAATGTTCAACATGTTCTCTGGTGGTGCTCTCAGTCGTGCCTCAATCTTCGCGCTGGGTATTATGCCGTATATTTCGGCCTCTATTATTATCCAGCTGCTGACGGTGGTTCATCCCGCCCTGGCAGAGATTAAGAAAGAGGGTGAGGCTGGCCGTCGTAAGATTAGCCAGTACACCCGCTATGGCACCCTGGTTCTGGCCATATTTCAGTCGATCGGTATCGCTACCGGTCTGCCGAATATGCCAGGAATGCAGGGCCTGGTGTTAAATCCGGGCTTCGCATTCTACTTTACCGCTGTTGTGAGTCTGGTCACCGGAACAATGTTCCTGATGTGGCTGGGCGAACAGATTACTGAACGAGGTATCGGTAACGGTATTTCGATCATTATCTTCGCAGGTATTGTTGCGGGTCTTCCGCCGGCCATTGGCCATACCATCGAGCAAGCGCGGCAAGGCGACCTGCACTTTCTTCTGTTGCTGTTGGTTGCAGTTCTTGTATTTGCAGTGACGTTCTTTGTTATTTTCGTTGAGCGTGGCCAGCGTCGTATCGTGGTCAACTACGCTAAACGTCAGCAGGGACGTCGTGTATATGCTGCACAGAGCACACATTTACCGTTGAAAGTGAATATGGCAGGTGTCATTCCAGCTATCTTCGCTTCCAGCATTATTCTGTTCCCGGCAACGATAGCATCCTGGTTCGGGAGCGGTAGTGGTTGGAACTGGCTGACAACAATTTCGCTGTATTTGCAGCCAGGACAGCCGCTTTATGTGCTACTCTATGCGACTGCAATCATCTTCTTCTGTTTCTTCTACACGGCGCTGGTGTTTAACCCGCGTGAAACAGCAGATAACCTGAAGAAGTCTGGTGCATTCGTACCGGGAATTCGTCCGGGAGAGCAAACGGCGAAGTATATCGATAAAGTTATGACACGTCTCACCTTAATCGGTGCGCTGTATATTACTTTTATCTGCCTGATCCCGGAGTTCATGCGTGATGCCATGAAGGTTCCCTTCTACTTTGGCGGTACTTCACTGCTGATTGTAGTGGTCGTCATCATGGACTTTATGGCTCAAGTGCAAACTCTGATGATGTCTAGTCAGTATGAGTCTGCATTGAAAAAAGCTAACCTGAAAGGCTATGGCCGTTAATTCAGTAGCTTGAGAAGTTACGGAGAGTAAAAATGAAAGTTCGTGCTTCCGTCAAGAAATTATGTCGTAACTGCAAAATCATTCGTCGCGACGGTGTCGTACGTGTGATCTGCAGCGCCGAGCCTAAGCATAAACAGCGCCAGGGCTGATTAAGTCACATATTTTTCTTGCAAAGTCGGGTTGAGCTGGCTAGATTAGCCAGCCAATCTTTTGTATGTCGATGCGTTTCCATTTGAGTATCCTGAAAACGGGCTTTTCAGCATGGTTCGCATTTATTTAATTATAGGAGTGCATAGTGGCCCGTATAGCAGGCATTAACATTCCTGATCATAAACATACCGTTATCGCATTAACTTCGATCTTCGGTATCGGCAAAACTCGTTCCAAAGCTATCTGCGTTGAAACGGGCATTGCTGAAAATGTTAAGATCAGTGAGCTGTCTGAAGAACAGATTGATCAGCTGCGTGAAGCAGTTGGTAAATTCGTTGTTGAAGGTGATCTGCGCCGTGAAATCACCCTGAGCATCAAGCGTCTTATGGACCTTGGTTGCTACCGTGGTTTACGCCATCGTCGTGGTCTGCCAGTTCGCGGTCAGCGTACTAAGACCAACGCACGTACCCGTAAGGGTCCGCGTAAACCGATCAAGAAATAATCGGGGTGAGTAAATAATGGCAAAGGCACCAGTTCGTGCACGTAAGCGTGTAAGAAAACAAGTCTCAGATGGCGTGGCTCATGTCCATGCGTCTTTTAACAACACCATCGTTACCATTACTGATCGTCAGGGTAACGCACTGGGTTGGGCAACCGCCGGTGGTTCCGGTTTCCGCGGTTCACGTAAATCTACTCCGTTTGCTGCTCAGGTCGCTGCAGAGCGCTGTGCAGAAGCGGTAAAAGATTACGGTATTAAGAACCTGGAAGTTATGGTTAAGGGTCCAGGTCCAGGCCGCGAATCTACGATTCGTGCTCTGAACGCTGCCGGTTTCCGCATCACGAATATTACTGATGTGACTCCGATCCCTCACAACGGTTGTCGTCCGCCGAAAAAACGTCGCGTATAACGCCCCGTTTTTTAGGTTAGTTGGAGAAAGAAAATGGCAAGATATTTGGGTCCTAAGCTCAAGCTGAGCCGTCGCGAGGGTACCGACTTATTCCTTAAGTCTGGCGTTCGCGCGATTGATTCCAAGTGCAAAATTGAACAAGCCCCTGGTCAGCATGGTGCGCGTAAACCGCGTCTGTCTGATTACGGCGGTCAGTTACGTGAAAAGCAGAAAGTTCGTCGTATGTACGGCGTGCTGGAGCGTCAGTTCCGTAACTACTATAAAGAAGCAGCACGTCTGAAAGGCAACACCGGTGAAAACCTGTTAGCTCTGCTGGAAGGTCGTCTGGATAACGTAGTTTACCGTATGGGCTTTGGCGCCACTCGTGCAGAAGCACGTCAGCTGGTTAGCCACAAATCTATTCTGGTAAATGGCCGCGTTGTTAACATCGCTTCTTATCAGGTATCTCCGAATGATGTCGTAAGCATCCGTGAGAAAGCCAAAAAGCAATCTCGCGTGAAGGCCGCTCTGGAGCTGGCTGAGCAGCGTGAAAAGCCAACCTGGCTGGAAGTTGATGCGACCAAGATGGAAGGTGTGTTCAAGCGTATGCCTGAGCGTACTGATCTGTCTGCGGACATTAACGAACACCTGATCGTCGAGCTTTACTCTAAGTAAAGCTTAGTACCAAAGAGAGGACACAATGCAGGGTTCTGTGACAGAGTTTCTAAAACCGCGCCTGGTAGATATCGAGCAAGTGAGTTCGACGCACGCCAAGGTGACCCTTGAACCATTAGAGCGTGGCTTTGGCCATACTCTTGGTAACGCACTGCGCCGTATTCTGCTTTCTTCCATGCCGGGTTGCGCGGTGACCGAGGTTGAAATTGATGGCGTGCTGCATGAGTACTCCACCAAAGAGGGCGTTCAGGAAGATATCCTGGAAATCCTGCTCAACCTGAAAGGGCTGGCGGTAAGAGTTCAGGGTAAAGATGAAGTCATCCTTACTTTGAATAAATCTGGCATTGGCCCTGTGACTGCAGCCGACATCACCCATGATGGTGATGTCGAAATCGTCAAGCCGCAGCATGTGATCTGCCATCTGACCGATGAAAACGCATCTATTAGCATGCGCATCAAAGTTCAGCGTGGTCGTGGTTATGTGCCGGCGTCTGCCCGAATTCATTCGGAAGAAGATGAGCGCCCAATCGGCCGCCTGCTGGTCGACGCTTGCTACAGCCCTGTAGACCGTATCGCCTACAATGTTGAAGCAGCGCGTGTAGAGCAGCGCACCGACCTGGACAAGCTGGTCATCGAAATGGAAACCAACGGCACAATCGATCCTGAAGAGGCGATTCGTCGTGCGGCCACCATCCTGGCAGAACAACTGGAAGCTTTCGTTGACCTACGTGACGTACGTCAGCCGGAAGTGAAAGAAGAGAAACCAGAATTCGATCCGATCCTGCTGCGCCCTGTTGACGATCTGGAATTGACTGTCCGCTCTGCTAACTGCCTTAAGGCAGAAGCTATCCACTACATCGGTGATCTGGTACAGCGTACTGAGGTTGAGCTGCTTAAAACGCCTAACCTCGGTAAAAAATCTCTTACTGAGATTAAAGATGTGCTCGCTTCACGTGGTCTGTCTCTGGGCATGCGCCTGGAAAACTGGCCACCAGCAAGCATCGCTGATGAATAAACCGATCACAGGTTAAGGTTTCACTGAGAAGGATAAGGTCATGCGCCATCGTAAGAGTGGTCGTCAACTGAACCGCAACAGCAGCCATCGTCAGGCTATGTTCCGCAACATGGCTGGTTCTCTGGTTCGTCATGAGATCATCAAAACGACTCTGCCGAAAGCCAAAGAACTGCGTCGCGTAGTTGAGCCGCTGATTACTCTTGCCAAGACCGACAGCGTAGCTAATCGTCGTCTGGCATTCGCCCGTACTCGTGATAACGAGATCGTGGCAAAACTGTTTAACGAGCTGGGCCCGCGTTTCGCGAGCCGTGCCGGTGGTTACACTCGTATTCTGAAGTGTGGCTTCCGTGCTGGTGACAACGCTCCGATGGCTTACATCGAGCTGGTTGATCGTCCAGAAGCTCAAGCAGAAGCTGCTGCAGAGTAATCTGCAGTATCGTAAAAAACCCGCTTCGGCGGGTTTTTTATTGCCTGTAATTTGTCTGCTATGGTTTCTGAACTACAGTCAGACAGTAAGAGGAGGGCACTATGTGGTTAATCGATCAACTGGCTGAACAGCACATCCGCGAGGCTCAGGCTAAAGGCGAATTCAGTAATCTTCCCGGCGAAGGCGCGCCGTTACAACTCGATGATGACAGCGGGGTACCTTCAGAGCTGCGCACCGCTTATCGTCTGTTGAAAAATGCCGGCTATCTGCCGCCGGAGCTTGAAGCTCGCAAAGAAGCGCTTGAGCTGCATAAGCTGTTGCAGACGCTTGAGGCAGAGGAACCTGCTCATGCTGATATTTCCCGGCGTCTCGCTCTGCTGGAAAGTAAATTGCAGCAGGCTGGCCTGAGTACCGACTTTTTATACAGTCATTATCGTGCTGATATCGCTTATCGTTTTAAACGTGAAGATCAATAAATGGTGCGCTGGTCAGCTGTCTGGCTCACGGATGTGCCGTTGAACATAATTTTGCTGTGTCAGGAACAGCAAGCTGTCTGTCTCTGAAACGCCGGAGCGCGCAACGATATGCATGCAGTAATGATTGAAAGGCCGGGCAATAAGAGTAAAGTTATCCCCGATATTTATCAGGAGAAAAAGATGAGTCACTATCAGCACCGGAAAGGCACTATAAATGATAATGCGCTGGAAGCGTTACTGCATGATCCGCTTTATCGTCAGCGGACAGAGCGCAATCACAAAGGTAAAGGCAGCTATCGTCGTAAAGAGAAGCATGCTAAGAGAGAACAGCGGGAGGTCAGCGATAAGCAACACTGTTTATCACTGGCCTTCTGCTATGACATAAAAAAAGCCGCCTGAGCAGGCGGCTTTTTTATCAGATCTTTGTATTCTGCTGTTTCAGTAAATCGCGGATTTCCGTCAGCAGCACTTCTTCGCTTGAAGGCTTCGGTGCCGGCTTCTCTACTTCTTTTTTGGTATAGAGTTTGTTCATCACTTTAATCGCCATGAAAATCGCGAATGCAATAATGACAAAATCAAATACGGTCTGGATAAAATTACCATACTCCATCACAACAGCAGGAATATCACCCTCGGCCGGTTTTAAAACCCATCTGAACTGTTTAAAGTCCACGCCGCCAATCAGCAGGCCCAGCGGAGGCATGATGATATTGGCCACTAATGATGAAACGATTTTACCAAACGCAGCACCGATCACGACACCGACTGCCAAATCTACAACATTGCCACGCATGGCGAAATCGCGAAACTCTTTGAATAAACTCATGGTTATCTCCCTTGCCTAAGCCAATCGCTAAAGTCTAACAAACCTTTGCGCATTTTCCATTATTGCAGCGGATTAACGCGAGACTGCGAAAGGGGGTGCAGTCCGGCGATTATCAGAGGAAAAACGGGCTGGGCTGGAACAGCCGCTCTACATCCGGAACAAATTTTTTGTCTGTCAGAAACATGATCACATGGTCACCCTGTTCGATTCTGACGTTTGCATTAGCAATAATCACTTCATCACCGCGAACAATTGCGCCAATCAGCGTACCGGGCGGTAATTTGATGTTCTCAATCTGGCGGCCTACCACGCGTGACGTGCTCTCATCGCCATGTGCAATAGCTTCAATGGCTTCTGCAATGCCGCGGCGCAGTGACGAAACGCCCACAATATCCGCTTTGCGTACATGGCTCAGCAGGGCAGAAATGGTGGCCTGCTGGGGTGAGATGGCGATATCTATGACGCTGCCCTGTACCAGATCAACATAGGCACGACGCTGAATCAGCACCATGACTTTTTTAGCCCCCATCTTTTTAGCCAGCATGGCTGACATAATGTTGGCCTCATCGTCATTGGTCACGGCAATAAAAAGATCCACCTGATCCACATGCTCTTCAGCCAGCAGCTCCTGATCGGAGGCGTCCCCATAGAAGACAATGGTATCCTGCAGGTTTTCCGCCAGCTCAGCGGCGCGCTGCTGATTACGTTCAATGAGTTTAACGCTGTAGTGTTTCTCCAGCCGCTGCGCCAGGCCAAAACCAATATTGCCCCCGCCTACCAGCATGATGCGTTTATAGGGCTTTTCCAGCCGCTGCATCTCACTCATCACCGCGCGGATATGCTGGCTGGCAGCAATGAAGAACACTTCATCACCCGCTTCAACAATGGTTGATCCCTGCGGACGGATAGGGCGATCCTGACGAAAAATAGCCGCAACCCGCGTATCGATATGCGGCATATGCTCGCGCATGATAGAGAGCGGATTGCCTACCAGCGGGCCGCCATAATAGGCTTTAACCACGGCAAGGCTTACTTTTCCTTCCGCAAAATTGACCACCTGAAGTGCGCCAGGGTACTGGATAAGACGATAAATATTGTCGATAACCAGCTGTTCAGGGGAGATTAAGTGATCAATGGGCACCGCTTCCGGCGTAAATAACTTATCGCCATCGCGCAGATAGTCTGCCGCGCGAATACGCGCAATACGGTTTGGCGTATTAAAGAGCGAGTACGCGATCTGACAGGCGATCATGTTGGTTTCGTCTGAGCTGGTTACGGCAACCAGCATATCGGCATCCTCTGCGCCCGCTTCACGCAGGATACGCGGATGAGAGCCATGGCCGTGGACAACCCGCAGGTCAAATTTATCCTGTAACACGCGTAAACGTGAAGGATCGCTGTCTACCACGGTGATATCGTTATTTTCACCTACCAGATTTTCTGCCAGCGTCCCGCCCACCTGACCGGCGCCGAGGATAATAATTTTCATCGCTCTGTTGCTCTCATTACGTGCGCCGCACTATTTTTTTATCAGCTTAGCGTAGAAAAAGCCGTCGCCGCCGTCAGCGTGCGGAAAGACCTGCCAGCCATATTCATCGCCCTGCGGCAAGGGCACCGCGATGGCATCATCATGGGCGGCGAGAAACGTACGGATTTGCTCATGGTTCTCTTCCGGCAGTACTGAACAGGTGGCATAAAGTAATGTTCCGCCTGATTTCAGTCGTGGCCAGATGGCATTGAGGATGTCACGCTGCAGTGCCGCCAGTTCCGCAATGTCCCGATCGCGGCGCAGCCATTTAATATCCGGATGGCGCCGGATCACGCCGGTTGCAGAGCAGGGGGCATCGAGCAGGATACGGTCAAATGTCTGGTCACTACACCAGGCGGCAGGCGTACGGCCATCACCCTGACGCACTTCTGCAGTCATGTTAAGGCGTCCCAGGTTCTCCCGCACGCGGCTCAGCCGCTGCTCATCAATATCCACCGCCATTACACTGGCCTGCGGTGCCACTTCCAGAATATGTGTGGTTTTGCCGCCCGGCGCTGCGCAGAGATCCAGGATATATTCGCCGGCCTGAGGTTCAAGCAGCAGCGCACAGCGCTGAGCAGAGAGATCCTGAACCGTAACCCATCCCTGATCAAAACCCGGCAGCTGGCTTACGGGGGCTGGCGATTCCAGGCGCAGAGCATCCGGCGCATCACCGCAGATACCATTTTTATCCGCCTGATTCAGCAATGCCAGCCAGGCATCACGCGAATGATGCTGGCGATTGACGCGCAGCCACATTGGCGGGCGCTGATTGTTGGCTTCGGTGATAGCCTGCCACTGCTGCGGCCAGGCGTGCTGAAGACGCTTCAGTAACCAGCCAGGATGCAGATAGCGCTGCGGCGCCTGATCCACCTCTGCCAGCAGGCTTTCCTGCTGACGCTGAAACTGGCGTAATACACCATTCAGCAGCCCTTTCAGGTTAGCCCGCTTAAGGACTTCTGCGCCGGCCACGGTTTCTGCCAGCGCGGCATGCGGCGGGATCCGCGTATACAGCAGCTGATAAAGACCTACCATAATCAGATAGTGCAGCACGCGCTGTTTACCGGTTAACGGACGCTCCATCAGCTTGCCGATCAGCGCTTCCAGCTGGGGTAACGTGCGCGTCACGCCAAAGCACAACTCCTGCAGCAGGGCACCATCTTTATCCGCCACGGTTTTTTGCGCGGCAGGAAGGATAGCGCTGAGCGATTCACCCTTATCCACCACACGTTCGATCAGTTGCGCCGCCAGGCTGCGCAGGTTAGTCGCTTTTTTCATCGTTTTTCATCAGGCAATTGGGCCCGGCGTAGGCCGGGCAACAGGATCAGGCCAGAACGGTTCCGGTAGTGAACCATTCACGGCGTGAATTGAGCAGGTCCTGGGCTGACATCGGTTTTTTGCCAGCGGGCTGAAGGGATAACAGGTTCAGTACGCCATCGGCGGTGGCAACCTGAATGCCCTGTTTATCGGCATGCAGAATTTCGCCAGGCTGTTTGTTCTGATGCGGTAATACTGTTGCCTGCCAGGCTTTTACCGGTTGCTCATCGATCAGAAAATAACTTACCGGCCAGGGATTAAAGGCGCGGATGCAGCGTTCCAGCTGCGCCGCCGGCAGCGTCCAGTCCAGTCTGGCTTCCTCTTTACTGAGCTTTTCAGCGTAGGTTGCCAGAGCATTGTCCTGTACCTCCGGCTGTGCACGATTGGCTGCCAGCATGTTCAGCGTTTGCAGCAGGCCCTGCGGCCCCAGTTCAGCCAGACGATCATAGAGCGAAGCGCTGGTATCCTCGGGACCAATCGGGCAGTTGAGTTTAAGCAGCATATCGCCTGTATCGAGGCCAGCATCCATCTGCATAATGGTCACGCCGGTTTCGTGGTCGCCAGCCCAAAGCGCACGCTGGATGGGCGCCGCGCCGCGCCAGCGTGGCAGCAGGGAGCCGTGAACGTTTACGCAACCCAGACGCGGCATGGAAAGCACCGCCTGCGGCAGAATCAGTCCATATGCCACGACAACCATAATATCCGCCTGCAGATCGGCTACCAGCTGCTGATTCTCTTCCGGCCTGAGTGATTTTGGCTGAAAAACCGGGATACCGTGCGTCTGTGCTAACACTTTTACCGGACCGGGAGTAAGTTTGTTGCCGCGTCCGGCAGGACGATCGGGCTGGGTAAAGACGCCAGTTACCTGATGCTCAGATGCAAGCAGCGCGTCGAGGTGACGCGCTGCAAAGTCAGGTGTACCGGCAAAAATAATTTTTAACGGTGCAGACACAATTTAGCCTTCTGTTCGCTCTCAGGATGCGCGGGCATTCTGGCGAGCCAGTTTTTCCAGTTTCTGTTTAATGCGCTGGCGTTTCAGCGGTGACAGATAATCGATAAACAGCTTGCCGTCCAGATGGTCAATCTCATGCTGAATACAGATTGCCAGCAGGCCATCTGTTTCCAGTTCAAAGCTGTTACCGTCACGATCCAGCGCGCGCACTTTGACCCGCTCAGCGCGCGGGACAAATGCACGCTGTTCCGGGATAGAAAGGCAGCCTTCTTCAATACCGGTCTCGCCGTGTTTTTCCAGCAGTTCCGGATTAATAAGCACCAGACGCTCGTCACGATTTTCAGAGACATCAATAACAATAATACGCTGATGGATATCAACCTGCGTAGCCGCCAGGCCAATACCTTCTTCGGCATACATCGTTTCAAACATATCATCGACAATACGCTGCACGTCGGCGTCGACTGCTGCAACCGGGGCAGCAATTTTGCGAAGGCGATCGTCGGGAAAATGTAATACCTGCAAAACTGACATAAATATCCAGATCTATATGCGTTAAAGAAAAGATTACTGGTTCATATTGTAGACTTTTCAGGACCCGATTGACAGCATTGCACGGCACAGACACGGCGGTCAGGGAAGCCAAAATGGAAAAGCGGGAAAGAGTGCTCAGAGCAGCAAACATACGTGGTTTAAGTGGCCATAAAGCGCACCGTTTTATGACGGCGTTAAAGGCTGCAGACAGCGTGGATGACGAGTGGCTGCACGTGCAGGGCATGAGCGAGCAACAGCGACAGCACTATCTGACGCTGTGCCCGCGCCAGCTCAATAACGCACTGGAGTGGCTGGCTCAGCCGCAGCATAACCTGATTGACTGCACGGATGTTTGTTACCCGGAACGGCTCAAAGAGATCGCGCGCTACCCGGCCGTGCTGTTTGTCGCTGGCGATGCATCAGTGCTTACCCAGCCTCAGCTTGCCGTGGTTGGCAGCCGCAACTGCTCACTTTACGGAAAAGAGTGGGGGGAGTGGTTTACGCAACAGCTGGCCGTAAGCGGCCTGACCATCACCAGTGGACTGGCGCGCGGTATTGATGGTATTGCGCATCGCGCTGCGCTGGCTGCCGGAGGAAAAACGCTGGCTGTACTGGGCAGCGGATTACAGCGCCTTTATCCCAAGCAGCATCAGGCGCTGGCCTGTGACATTATCAGCCACGGCGGTGCGCTGGTCTCTGAACTGCCGCTGACATGTGCGCCGCATGCTGCGAACTTCCCGCGTCGTAACCGTATTATCAGTGGGTTAAGCCATGGCGTGCTGGTGGTAGAGGCGTCGCTGAAAAGCGGTTCACTGGTCACAGCACGCTACGCGATCGAGCAAAACCGCAATGTTTATGCGCTGCCCGGCGCGCTGGGAAACGCCGGCAGCGAAGGCGTGCACTGGCTGATACAGCAGGGCGCACTGCTGGTTGCTCATCCTAATAATATCCTGGAAGATCTTCACTCTGCGCTGCAGTGGCTGCCCGTAAACCAATCGGACACAACATATTCACAACTCAGTGACGATGTGCCATTGCCATTTCTCAGCGCGTTGGCTAACGTAGGTGATGAGGTTACACCTGTTGACGTCGTCGCTGAACGTGCCGGCCAACCTGTGCCAGTAATCGCTGCGCAATTGCTCGAACTGGAGTTAGCAGGATGGATCGCAGCTGTACCCGGCGGCTATGTCCGATTGAGGAGGGCATGCCATGTTCGACGTACTTATGTACTTGTTTGAAACCTATATTCATAACGAAGCTGAGATGCGCGTTGATCAGGATAAACTCACTGATGATTTAACCGACGCCGGTTTTCACCGTGAAGACATCTACAATGCGCTGAACTGGCTTGAACGGCTGGCAGATTACCAGGAGGGTCTGGTCGCACCGGTATTACTGGCAAATGATCCTCTCTCTATGCGTATCTACACAGAAGAAGAGAGCCAGCGTTTAGATGCAGAGTGTCGCGGTTTCGTGTTGTTCCTTGAACAAATTCAGGTACTGAACATGGAAACGCGGGAAATGGTTATCGAACGGGTCATGGCGCTTGATACGCTGGAGTTTGATCTGCAGGACCTGAAATGGGTGGTGCTGATGGTGCTGTTTAATATTCCGGGATGCGAAAATGCCTATCAGCAAATGGAAGAACTGTTATTCGACGTCAATGAAGGTATGCTGCATTAATCTGTAACGAATGCCCCAGGTAATATGAATAAATCAGCGCTGTTTAGCGTGCACAAACAGGAACCCTGCCCCGTCTGTGGGGCAGAATTAGTCATACGTTCTGGTAAAATGGGCCCGTTTCTGGGCTGTACAAACTATCCCGCCTGCGACTATATCCGCCCGATGAAAAATCAGGCAGATGGACATATCGTTAAAGTGCTGGAGGGGCATGCCTGCCCGCAGTGTGGGGCAGACAAAGTATTGCGGCAGGGACGGTTTGGTATGTTTATCGGCTGTAGCGGTTATCCGGCGTGTCACTATACAGAAGCGGTCGATAAACCTGACGTGACGGCTATTGCCTGTCCGCAGTGTGCCAGCGGTAAGCTGGTGCAGCGGCGCTCGCGCTATGGCAAAACGTTTCACGCCTGCGATCGCTACCCTGAGTGTCAGTTTGCGATCAACGCCACGCCGGTTGAGGGCATTTGTCCACACTGCCAGTTCCCGCTATTAATAGAAAAGAAAACTGCACAGGGCGTCAGGCGTTTCTGCGCCAGTAAACGCTGCGGCAAGCCCGTTGTGCCTGATGAAGAGTAATCATGAACCAGTCTCAATCTATTCCAGGAAGCGCTGACTTTTGCATTGAACAGCTGAACCAGCAGCGCGTGATCGCCTATCCCACCGAAGCCGTATTTGGCCTTGGCTGCGATCCTGACAGCGAACGGGCGGTAATGGCGCTGCTGGAGCTGAAACAACGTCCGGTTGAGAAAGGATTGATCCTGATTGCCGCTGACTACAGCCAGCTGACGCCCTATATTGATGATGAGCAGCTAACAGCGGAGCAGCGCGAACGTATGTTTGCCTCCTGGCCCGGCCCGGTAACCTGGGTAGTGCCGGCGCTGCCCGTCACACCACGCTGGCTGACGGGGCGTTTTAATTCACTGGCAATTCGCGTCAGTAACCATTCTGATGTTCAGGCATTATGCCGTGGTTTTGGCAAACCGCTGGTCTCTACCAGCGCAAACCTGACCGGTATGCCGCCTTGTCGCACTGCTGCTGAAGTCACTGAGCAGTTTGGCGTTGCATTTCCGGTGCTGCAGGCAGCCACCGGGGGACGTCTTAATCCTTCAGAGATCCGCGATGTACTCAGCGGTGACCTGATTCGTCAGGGCTGATAAATGGAAAACTTCGCTGTTTTTGGCCATCCGATTGCGCACAGTAAATCGCCCTTTATTCATCACGAATTTGCCCGGCAAACCGGTATAGCTCATCGCTATGGCCAAATCTGTGCGCCGCTGGATGCTTTTCCGCAGACGTTAAACGCCTTTTTCGCTGCTGCGGGGAAGGGCGCTAACATTACGCTGCCGTTTAAACAGCAGGCATGGTCACTGGCTAATGCACTGAGCGATCGCGCCAGATTATCCGGCGCAGTGAACACGCTGCATAAAAGAAGCGATGGCTCGCTTTTTGGAGATAACACAGACGGGATCGGCCTGCTCAGCGATCTGCAAAGGCTGGAGATGATCCAGCCGGGCGATCGGATCCTGCTGGTCGGTGCAGGTGGTGCTGCGCGTGGTGTGATCCAGCCACTGCTTGCCGCCGGCTGCTCGCTGGTGGTAGTAAACCGCACTGCCAGCCGTGCTGAAGAGCTGGCACAACAGTTTGGCCACTGTGGTGAGATTAAGGCTGTAAATTTTGCCCAGCTTAATACAGGCACTTTTGATCTGATTATCAATGCCACATCCAGCGGTGTTGCAGGCGACATCCCGCCATTACCTGCAACACTGATTGATAGCCGGGTACGCTGCTATGACATGTTTTATCAGTCAGGCCTGACTCCTTTCCTTCTCTGGTGCAAGCAGCAGGGTGCCGGCGCACTGGCGGATGGCACGGGCATGCTGGTGGGTCAGGCTGCGCATGCTTTTCAGCTCTGGCACGGCGTCATGCCAGAGATTGCGCCGGTAATCGACAAACTGAAACAGACAATGCAGCCATGAATCAGGCGATTCACTTTCCTGAACGTGAATCCTGGGATCAGCAGCAGCAGGTGGTGATCTTTCCTGCCCTGATAAATGGCATGGGAGTTACCTGTGCTATTTCTCAGCCCGCGCTCCAGGCACGTTTTGGTGAGGGAGAGGCGATGGCGCTGTTCAGCGCGCATCGCTGGGATATAGAAGAGGAAGCTGAAAAGCTTATTCTGACGGATGCTATCAGCGATCAGGGCTGGGTCTGGCTCTCCTGATTCAGATAATCATCCTTCCATTTAACGTAATTGCCGGATGAGTAGAGCAGGCCGGCAATTTCAGCTTCAGTTAGTGGCCGAACCTGTTTTACCGGGCTGCCTAAATAGAGATAGCCGCTAACGAGACGCTTGCCGGGCGGTACCAGGCTGCCGGCTCCGATCATGACATCCTCTTCAATGATGGCCCCGTCCAGTACGATCGAACCCATGCCGACCAGCACCCGATTGCTAATGGTACAGCCATGCAGCATCGCCTTATGCCCGACCGTCACATCGTCGCCAATGAGTAAAGGATACCCCTGTGGATTGGAGGCTGACTTATGCGTAACGTGCAGAACGCTGCCATCCTGTATATTGCTTCTTTTACCAATAATGACGTGATTAACATCACCGCGGATCGCGACCAGCGGCCAGATACTGACATCATCTTCTAACCGGACATCACCTACAACAACGCTGCTGCTATCTACCATGACGCGTTCGCCGGTTTGCGGAAAACAGTGTTTATAAGGGCGCAGGGCTACAGACATGATCTTTCTCCTTTATCAATTATTCCCAGCGTGCAGCTAAATGCGGTGCTGAACAAGACGAAATTTAACCGGATCGCTCGCGATCGCAGCAAAAAGCACAGAAACTCACCACTCAGTAAAAAAGATCGAAAAAAGGGGTTGTGCAAAAAATTCGGATCCCTATAATGCGCCACCACTGAGACGGCAAAGCGGCAACGCAGACGGGCTCAGCAGGGCGTGAAGTGATTCACCCCGCCGGAGAAAAACGCTGAAAAAAGTGGTTGACTCCGAAGGAGGAAAGCGTAATATACGCCACCTCGCGACAGACGCTTAAGGCGCTGGGCGCACCGCTCTTTAACAATTTATCAGACAATCTGTGTGGGCACTCGCAGGATTGATATCACAAGCCTACGGGCTTTAAAAAATATCAAGTCTTTGCTGAGTGAACACGTAATTCATTACGAAGTTTAATTCACAGAGCACCGCTTAACTTGTTTAAGCAAATCAAACTTTAAATTGAAGAGTTTGATCATGGCTCAGATTGAACGCTGGCGGCAGGCCTAACACATGCAAGTCGGACGGTAGCACAGGAGAGCTTGCTCTCCGGGTGACGAGTGGCGGACGGGTGAGTAATGTCTGGGAAACTGCCCGGTGGAGGGGGATAACTACTGGAAACGGTAGCTAATACCGCATAACGTCTTCGGACCAAAGTGGGGGATCTTCGGACCTCACGCCACCGGATGTGCCCAGATGGGATTAGCTAGTAGGTGGGGTAA
>NZ_MAYN01000008.1:139904-140272 GCF_001691555.1 Pantoea eucrina
CCTTAGGGCCTCACGCCACCGGATGTGCCCAGATGGGATTAGCTAGTAGGTGGGGTAACGGCTCACCTAGGCGACGATCCCTAGCTGGTCTGAGAGGATGACCAGCCACACTGGAACTGAGACACGGTCCAGACTCCTACGGGAGGCAGCAGTGGGGAATATTGCACAATGGGCGCAAGCCTGATGCAGCCATGCCGCGTGTATGAAGAAGGCCTTCGGGTTGTAAAGTACTTTCAGCGGGGAGGAAGGCGGTGAGGTTAATAACCTTGCCGATTGACGTTACCCGCAGAAGAAGCACCGGCTAACTCCGTGCCAGCAGCCGCGGTAATACGGAGGGTGCAAGCGTTAATCGGAATTACTGGGCGTAA
>NZ_MAYN01000008.1:140282-140592 GCF_001691555.1 Pantoea eucrina
TGGCTCACCTAGGCGACGATCCCTAGCTGGTCTGAGAGGATGACCAGCCACACTGGAACTGAGACACGGTCCAGACTCCTACGGGAGGCAGCAGTGGGGAATATTGCACAATGGGCGCAAGCCTGATGCAGCCATGCCGCGTGTATGAAGAAGGCCTTCGGGTTGTAAAGTACTTTCAGCGGGGAGGAAGGCGGTGAGGTTAATAACCTCGCCGATTGACGTTACCCGCAGAAGAAGCACCGGCTAACTCCGTGCCAGCAGCCGCGGTAATACGGAGGGTGCAAGCGTTAATCGGAATTACTGGGCGTAA
>NZ_MAYN01000008.1:140735-140836 GCF_001691555.1 Pantoea eucrina
CCCCTGAGGAGTGGCTTCCGGAGCTAACGCGTTAAGTCGACCGCCTGGGGAGTACGGCCGCAAGGTTAAAACTCAAATGAATTGACGGGGGCCCGCACAAG
>NZ_MAYN01000008.1:140846-141698 GCF_001691555.1 Pantoea eucrina
CGGTGCCTTCGGGAACTCTGAGACAGGTGCTGCATGGCTGTCGTCAGCTCGTGTTGTGAAATGTTGGGTTAAGTCCCGCAACGAGCGCAACCCTTATCCTTTGTTGCCAGCGGGTAATGCCGGGAACTCAAAGGAGACTGCCGGTGATAAACCGGAGGAAGGTGGGGATGACGTCAAGTCATCATGGCCCTTACGGCCAGGGCTACACACGTGCTACAATGGCGCATACAAAGAGAAGCGACCTCGCGAGAGCAAGCGGACCTCATAAAGTGCGTCGTAGTCCGGATCGGAGTCTGCAACTCGACTCCGTGAAGTCGGAATCGCTAGTAATCGTAGATCAGAATGCTACGGTGAATACGTTCCCGGGCCTTGTACACACCGCCCGTCACACCATGGGAGTGGGTTGCAAAAGAAGTAGGTAGCTTAACCTTCGGGAGGGCGCTTACCACTTTGTGATTCATGACTGGGGTGAAGTCGTAACAAGGTAACCGTAGGGGAACCTGCGGTTGGATCACCTCCTTACCTGAAGATACCTTCCCGCGAAGTGCTCACACAGATTGTCTGATAGAAAAGTAACGAGCAAAGCGTCTTACGAATGAGACTAGTGTCCCCTTCGTCTAGAGGCCTAGGACACCGCCCTTTCACGGCGGTAACAGGGGTTCGAATCCCCTAGGGGACGCCATTTGCTGGTAATGAGTGAAAGACATTGCCATTGATAGTTCAGAGTATGCTGTTAAGCATATTGTGAAGTATTTGCTCTTTAACAATCCGGAACAAGCTGAAAATTTGAAACGACCGCGTCGTATTCGTTCTCCGTAATAAGAACGATGCGCGATGCGGCCGGGTCTCAAG
>NZ_MAYN01000008.1:142383-142489 GCF_001691555.1 Pantoea eucrina
TTGAGAAGTGGCTTCCGGAGCTAACGCGTTAAGTCGACCGCCTGGGGAGTACGGCCGCAAGGTTAAAACTCAAATGAATTGACGGGGGCCCGCACAAGCGGTGGAG
>NZ_MAYN01000008.1:142499-142961 GCF_001691555.1 Pantoea eucrina
CGAGCAGAAAAACCTCTACAGGCTTGTAGCTCAGGTGGTTAGAGCGCACCCCTGATAAGGGTGAGGTCGGTGGTTCAAGTCCACTCAGGCCTACCAGATTTGTCTCATGCTGCGTTATGTCTCCGGCTCGCATAGTTCACTATGCTTCGCGGAAACATGCCTTGCCTGAGCCAAATCAACGTTTCTCCCTGGAGAGAAGTTGAGTGGTAGTAGAAGGTCTCTGCAGTGACTGTATGGGGCTATAGCTCAGCTGGGAGAGCGCCTGCCTTGCACGCAGGAGGTCAGCGGTTCGATCCCGCTTAGCTCCACCATTACAGTCCTGAAAAATACTTCAGAATGCACCTCAGGGCGCATTGCGAAGTTTTGCTCTTTAACAATCCGGAACAAGCTGAAAATTTGAAACGACCGCGTCGTATTCGTTCTCCGTAATAAGAACGATGCGCGATGCGGCCGGGTCTCAAG
>NZ_MAYN01000008.1:142971-143676 GCF_001691555.1 Pantoea eucrina
CCGGGAGGGCGCTTACCACTTTGTGATTCATGACTGGGGTGAAGTCGTAACAAGGTAACCGTAGGGGAACCTGCGGTTGGATCACCTCCTTACCTGAAGATACTTTCCCGCGAAGTGCTCACACAGATTGTCTGATGAAATTTAAAGAAGCAGTAAAACTCTCTCCAGGCTTGTAGCTCAGGTGGTTAGAGCGCACCCCTGATAAGGGTGAGGTCGGTGGTTCAAGTCCACTCAGGCCTACCAAATTCTCCCGATTTCTGCGTTATGACAACGGCTCGCATAGTTTACTATGCTTCGCGTCGTCACGCCTTGAACTCGAAAGAATTGGGTGAAGGGTTTTGCGAATCATTGGGGCTATAGCTCAGCTGGGAGAGCGCCTGCCTTGCACGCAGGAGGTCAGCGGTTCGATCCCGCTTAGCTCCACCATCAACGTCCCCACGTTGATACTCAACTTCTGAATGCATTTTCGAGTGCATTGCGAAGTTATTGCTCTTTAACAATCCGGAACAAGCTGAAAATTTGAAACGACCGCGTCGTATTCGTTCTCCGTAATAAGAACGATGCGCGATGCGGCCGGGTCTCAAGATTATCGCGATTCACAGCGTTCAAAACGCCTGTGGGTTGTGAGGTTAAGCGACCAAGCGTACACGGTGGATGCCCTGGCAGTCAGAGGCGATGAAGGACGTGCTAATCTGCGAAAAGCGC
>NZ_MAYN01000008.1:143686-144081 GCF_001691555.1 Pantoea eucrina
TGAGCAAGACGGCTGCGAAGTCGCGACACGATGTGTCCCCTTCGTCTAGCGGTTAGGACTCCGCCCTTTCACGGCGGCAACAGGGGTTCGAATCCCCTAGGGGACGCCACTTGCTTGGTGACAGGTGAAAGGTGTCTCCACGAAATATCTCAAAACTGACGGCGACGTCGAGTTTGAGATATTGCTCTTTAACAATCCGGAACAAGCTGAAAATTTGAAACGACCGCGTCGTATTCGTTCTCCGTAATAAGAACGATGCGCGATGCGGCCGGGTCTCAAGATTATCGCGATTCACAGCGTGTCAAAACGCCTGTGGGTTGTGAGGTTAAGCGACCAAGCGTACACGGTGGATGCCCTGGCAGTCAGAGGCGATGAAGGACGTGCTAATCTGCGAA
>NZ_MAYN01000008.1:144091-144461 GCF_001691555.1 Pantoea eucrina
CGGTCACCCTCCGTAATAAGGGTGGCAGAACGATGCGGCCGGGTCTCAAGATTATCGCGATTCACGAGCGTGTCAAAACGCCTGTGGGTTGTGAGGTTAAGCGACCAAGCGTACACGGTGGATGCCCTGGCAGTCAGAGGCGATGAAGGACGTGCTAATCTGCGAAAAGCGCCGGCAAGGTGATATGAACCGCTACAGCCGGCGATGTCCGAATGGGGAAACCCGGTGCACTCAGTGCATCATCGCAGCATGAATACATAGTGCTGCGAAGCGAACCGGGGGAACTGAAACATCTAAGTACCCCGAGGAAAAGAAATCAACCGAGATTCCCCCAGTAGCGGCGAGCGAACGGGGAGCAGCCCAGAGCCTG
>NZ_MAYN01000008.1:144471-145042 GCF_001691555.1 Pantoea eucrina
GGCGAACCGGGGGAACTGAAACATCTAAGTACCCCGAGGAAAAGAAATCAACCGAGATTCCCCCAGTAGCGGCGAGCGAACGGGGAGCAGCCCAGAGCCTGAATCAGTTTGTGCGTTAGTGGAAGCGTCTGGAAAGGCGCGCGATACCGGGTGACAGCCCCGTACACGAAAACGCACGTTCTGTGAGCTCGAAGAGTAGGGCGGGACACGTGGTATCCTGTCTGAATATGGGGGGACCATCCTCCAAGGCTAAATACTCCTGACTGACCGATAGTGAACCAGTACCGTGAGGGAAAGGCGAAAAGAACCCCGGCGAGGGGAGTGAAACAGAACCTGAAACCGTGTACGTACAAGCAGTGGGAGCCTTCTTTATGGGGGTGACTGCGTACCTTTTGTATAATGGGTCAGCGACTTATATTCTGTAGCAAGGTTAACCGCATAGGGGAGCCGAAGGGAAACCGAGTCTTAATTGGGCGCTAAGTTGCAGGGTATAGACCCGAAACCCGGTGATCTAGCCATGGGCAGGTTGAAGGTTGGGTAACACTAACTGGAGGACCGAACCGACTAATGT
>NZ_MAYN01000008.1:145052-145361 GCF_001691555.1 Pantoea eucrina
CTTTTATGGGGTGACTGCGTACCTTTTGTATAATGGGTCAGCGACTTATATTCTGTAGCAAGGTTAACCGCATAGGGGAGCCGCAGGGAAACCGAGTCTTAACCGGGCGCTAAGTTGCAGGGTATAGACCCGAAACCCGGTGATCTAGCCATGGGCAGGTTGAAGGTTGGGTAACACTAACTGGAGGACCGAACCGACTAATGTTGAAAAATTAGCGGATGACCTGTGGCTGGGGGTGAAAGGCCAATCAAACCGGGAGATAGCTGGTTCTCCCCGAAAGCTATTTAGGTAGCGCCTCGTGAACTCATC
>NZ_MAYN01000008.1:145371-145474 GCF_001691555.1 Pantoea eucrina
AGGCTGTGAGCTCGAAGAGTAGGGCGGGACACGTGGTATCCTGTCTGAATATGGGGGGACCATCCTCCAAGGCTAAATACTCCTGACTGACCGATAGTGAACC
>NZ_MAYN01000008.1:145634-145808 GCF_001691555.1 Pantoea eucrina
TCCGGGGGTAGAGCACTGTTTCGGCTAGGGGGCCATCCCGGCTTACCAACCCGATGCAAACTGCGAATACCGGAGAATGTTATCACGGGAGACACACGGCGGGTGCTAACGTCCGTCGTGAAGAGGGAAACAACCCAGACCGCCAGCTAAGGTCCCAAAGTCATGGTTAAGTGG
>NZ_MAYN01000008.1:145818-145919 GCF_001691555.1 Pantoea eucrina
TGAGTTTGCTGGGTAGGGGAGCGTTCTGTAAGCCGCAGAAGGTGGCCTGTGAGGGCCGCTGGAGGTATCAGAAGTGCGAATGCTGACATAAGTAACGATAA
>NZ_MAYN01000008.1:145990-146150 GCF_001691555.1 Pantoea eucrina
CGCTTGCGTCGCTGGGTAGGGGAGCGTTCTGTAAGCCGCAGAAGGTGGCCTGTGAGGGCTGCTGGAGGTATCAGAAGTGCGAATGCTGACATAAGTAACGATAAAGCGGGTGAAAAGCCCGCTCGCCGGAAGACCAAGGGTTCCTGTCCAACGTTAATCG
>NZ_MAYN01000008.1:146160-146892 GCF_001691555.1 Pantoea eucrina
CTCGGGGGTAGAGCACTGTTTCGGCTAGGGGGCCATCCCGGCTTACCAACCCGATGCAAACTGCGAATACCGAGGAATGTTATCACGGGAGACACACGGCGGGTGCTAACGTCCGTCGTGAAGAGGGAAACAACCCAGACCGCCAGCTAAGGTCCCAAAGTCATGGTTAAGTGGGAAACGATGTGGGAAGGCACAGACAGCCAGGATGTTGGCTTAGAAGCAGCCATCATTTAAAGAAAGCGTAATAGCTCACTGGTCGAGTCGGCCTGCGCGGAAGATGTAACGGGGCTAAACCATGCACCGAAGCTGCGGCAGCGAACGCGAGTTTGCTGGGTAGGGGAGCGTTCTGTAAGCCGCAGAAGGTGGCCTGTGAGGGCCGCTGGAGGTATCAGAAGTGCGAATGCTGACATAAGTAACGATAAAGCGGGTGAAAAGCCCGCTCGCCGGAAGACCAAGGGTTCCTGTCCAACGTTAATCGGGGCAGGGTGAGTCGACCCCTAAGGCGAGGCCGAAAGGCGTAGTCGATGGGAAGCAGGTTAATATTCCTGCACTTGGTGTTGCTGCGAAGGGGGGACGGAGAAGGCTAGGTTATCCGGGCGACGGTTGTCCCGGTTTAAGCGTGCAGGTGTGAAGACCAGGCAAATCCGGTCTTCTTTAACACTGAGGCGTGACGACGAGGCTCTACGGAGCTGAAGTAACTGATGCCCTGCTTCCAGGAAAAGCCTCTAAGCT
>NZ_MAYN01000008.1:147486-147565 GCF_001691555.1 Pantoea eucrina
TGGTGGGTAGTTTGACTGGGGCGGTCTCCTCCCAAAGCGTAACGGAGGAGCACGAAGGTTGGCTAATCCTGGTCGGACA
>NZ_MAYN01000008.1:148395-153683 GCF_001691555.1 Pantoea eucrina
TGAAGCGCGGACGCCAGTCCGCGTGGAGCCATCCTTGAAATACCACCCTTTAACGTTTGATGTTCTAACGTGGGCCCGTTATCCGGGCTGCGGACAGTGTCTGGTGGGTAGTTTGACTGGGGCGGTCTCCTCCCAAAGCGTAACGGAGGAGCACGAAGGTTGGCTAATCCTGGTCGGACATCAGGAGGTTAGTGCAATGGCATAAGCCAGCTTGACTGCGAGAGTGACGGCTCGAGCAGGTGCGAAAGCAGGTCATAGTGATCCGGTGGTTCTGAATGGAAGGGCCATCGCTCAACGGATAAAAGGTACTCCGGGGATAACAGGCTGATACCGCCCAAGAGTTCATATCGACGGCGGTGTTTGGCACCTCGATGTCGGCTCATCACATCCTGGGGCTGAAGTAGGTCCCAAGGGTACGGCTGTTCGCCGTTTAAAGTGGTACGCGAGCTGGGTTTAGAACGTCGTGAGACAGTTCGGTCCCTATCTGCCGTGGGCGCTGGAGAATTGAGGGGGGTTGCTCCTAGTACGAGAGGACCGGAGTGAACGCACCGCTGGTGTTCGGGTTGTCACGCCAGTGGCACTGCCCGGTAGCTAAGTGCGGAAAAGATAAGTGCTGAAAGCATCTAAGCACGAAACTTGCCCCGAGATGAGTTCTCCCTGAGCACTTGATGCTCCTGAAGGGACGTTGAAGACGACGACGTTGATAGGCCGGGTGTGTAAGCGCAGCGATGCGTTGAGCTAACCGGTACTAATGACCCGTGAGGCTTAACCTTACAACGCCAGAGGCGTTTTGAGAGACCTGATTTTCAGCTTGTTTTACCGGATAACAGAATTTGCCTGGCGGCCACAGCGCGGCGGTCCCACCTGACCCCATGCCGAACTCAGAAGTGAAACGCCGTAGCGCCGATGGTAGTGTGGGGCCTCCCCATGCGAGAGTAGGGAACTGCCAGGCATCCAACAAGTAAAAGAGCCCTGAACGTCTGTTCAGGGCTTTTTTACGTCTGCAGAAAAGTAAAATTTCCCTGCTAAAACCATCAAAACCCCCACTCCTGATTAGCCAATCGGGTAAACTACGGCCAGATCACTCAGTAAAGGCCGTGAAATGTCCAGCCCAGGTACCTCCCTCAAAGCATGTAATACGTTCGGTCTTGAGATCGACGCACAATCACTGATTATCGCTGATAGCGCAGAAGCCATCACCGCAGCCTGGCACTCCAGCCAGCAACGCAGTCAGCCCTTTATCATCCTCGGTGAAGGAAGCAACGTCCTGTTCCTCGAAGATTTCAACGGCACTGTCGTGGTTAATGCCATCAAAGGTATTCAGCTGGAAGAACACGAAGAAGCCTGGCATGTGCACGTTGGTGCAGGTGAAAACTGGCATCAGTTAGTGGAATATACCCTGAAAAAAGGGATCCCCGGTCTGGAAAATCTGGCGCTCATCCCGGGTATGTCAGGCTCCGCACCGATTCAGAATATTGGCGCTTACGGCATAGAATTTAAAGATGTCTGTCACTATGTCGATGTACTCCATCTGCCCACATCGGCCATGAAAAGGCTCTCTCGTGAGGAGTGCTGCTTTGGCTATCGCGATAGCGTGTTTAAACACGGGCTCAAAGATGACTACGTCATCATCGCAACCGGCCTGCGCCTGATGAAAGCGTGGAAACCTGTACTGAGTTATGGCGATCTGGCAAAACTCAACCCGGCCACTACCAGCGCCTGGGATGTTTATCATGCTGTATGCCGGATGCGTCAAAGCAAACTGCCTGACCCGCGCGTCACCGGCAATGTGGGCAGTTTTTTTAAAAACCCTATTATTTCAGCCGGTCAACTGACGGAGCTGCTCGCGCAGTGGCCTGCAATACCGCATTATCCTCAGCCTGACGGTACAGTAAAACTGGCGGCAGGCTGGTTAATCGACCAGTGCCAGCTTAAGGGCTTCAGAGTGGGTGGCGCTGCAGTGCATTGCCAGCAGGCTCTGGTTCTGATCAATCAGGACTGCGCCACACCGCAGAATATTGTCACGCTGGCCCATACAGTGCGGCAGCATGTGGGTAAGAGATTTAATGTCTGGCTGGAACCTGAAGTTCGTTTTATTGGTGCCGAGGGTGAGCGCAATGCGGTTGAGGTTATTGCATGAAAGATCATAGCGTTCCTCTCAAACTGGCGGCGTTGCTGGCTGACGGAGAATTTCATTCAGGCGAACAGCTGGGTGAAGCGCTGGGCATGAGTCGTGCTGCCGTTAATAAGCATATACAGACTCTGAAAAGCTGGGGTCTGGATATCTATACCGTGACGGGGAAAGGCTACAGTCTGGCGATGCCTTTGCAGCTGCTGGATGAAGCGCTTATCCAGGCGCATCTGGAGACCTCAGGCATTGCCGTTATTCCGGTTATAGATTCAACCAATCAGTACCTGCTCGATCGTATGGATCAGCTTGAGTCAGGTTTTGCCTGTGTTGCAGAGTATCAGCAGGCCGGGCGTGGACGCCGCGGACGTAAATGGTTTTCTCCCTTCGGGGCTAATCTGTATCTGTCGATGTACTGGCGTCTGGAGCAGGGACCTGCTGCAGCAATGGGGCTGAGTCTGGTCATAGGAATTGTTATGGCTGAAGTTATTCAGTCGCTTGGCGCTGAAAATGTACGTGTGAAGTGGCCAAACGATCTCTATCTTAACGATCGGAAACTTGCAGGCATCCTGGTTGAACTCACCGGCAAAACCGGCGATGCGGCGCAAATTGTAATGGGCGCCGGTATCAATCTTGGTATGCGGGGCGAGGGCACGTCAGAAATTAATCAGGGCTGGATAAACCTGCAGGAAGCGGGCGTTACCATCGATCGCAATCAGCTGGCAGCTCATATCATCAACAGCCTGCGCGCGGCGTTACCGCTTTTTGAACGCGATGGTCTGGCGCCATTCATACCCCGCTGGGAAAAGCTGGATAATTTTATTAATCGTCCGGTTAAATTACTGATTGGTGAGCGTGAGGTCTACGGTATTGCTCGCGGGATCGATAAGCAGGGTGGCTTACTGCTGGAACAGGAGGGAGTAAGTAAATCCTGGGTTGGCGGAGAGATCTCGCTCAGGCCAGATAACGGCTAGCCACAGCAGCATGATAACAGCCCTGCACGCAGGGCTTTATCCTGTTACTTCCTCAGCCTTACGCTCTGAACGGCGTGATCAGCCTCTTTGGTCATAATCAGGCTGGCACGTTCACGCGTTGGCAGAATATTTTCTTTCAGGTTAAGACCGTTTATTTCCTGCCACAGTCCGCGCGCGATATTTACGGCATCCTCTTTCGGCAACTGTGAATAGTGATGAAAGTAGGAGTCGGGATCGCTGAAAGCGCCTTCACGGAATTTCAGAAAGCGGTTGATATACCAGCGTTCCAGTAAGATTTCCGGTGCATCCACATAGATTGAAAAATCCACAAAGTCTGAAACAAACACGTGATGCGGATCGTGCGGGTAATCCATACCGCTCTGCAGCACATTAAGCCCTTCCAGAATCAGAATGTCAGGCTGCTCAACAACTTTATCGCCATCAGGAATGACATCATAAATCAGATGTGAGTAAACCGGCGCTGTGACCTGGCTGGCACCCGATTTTAGATCGGAAACAAACTTTACCAGGCGATGCATATCGTAGGATTGCGGAAACCCTTTCTTTTTCATCAGACCGCGCTCTTTCAGCACGGCATTCGGATGCAGGAAACCATCAGTGGTGATCAATTCTACTTTGCGATGTTCCGGCCAGCGGCTTAGCAGCGCCTGCAGAACGCGTGCAGTCGTGCTTTTCCCTACGGCAACGCTGCCAGCAATACTGATGATATAAGGGATCTTTTGCCCGTTGGTACCGAGAAACTGTTCCAGCACGGCCTGACGTCGCAGATTAGAACTGATGTAGAAGTTCAGCAGACGTGATAAAGGAAGATAGATCTCAGCGACCTCATCAAGAGAGAGATCTTCATTGATACCGCGCAGACGCTCAACTTCACGTTCGTCCAGCGTCATAGGCACTGAGTCACGCAGCGCAGCCCACTGCTGCCTGTCAAATTGCAGGTATGGGGTGGTCAGTGGCGTTGTTTTTCTACTCATAAGCATATATCTGACCGCATAGTCTGGTTCATCCCTGCCTCATCTTGAAGCATCCTGAACGCGATTGCGCGTCATAGAAGATAAATTAACGGAAACAGTGGGCAGGAGGTTAACACCAGTGTCACTTTAAACAGAAGTAAAATGATGATCCTGCGAGCGCTTTCGCAGAACACACCACATTTTTTTCACCGGATGAAATGAAAAAGTTGTGTTTCCTTTTAGTCATCGGGAAAAAAGAGCAAATCGTTTAACGTAAGGCAGCTGAAAAAGAGGGGAAACAGAGAACGCTCGCTGAAAGAGGTTGATGAACATTTGTACCAAATATGAGTATAGAAGCAGCAGTAATGCCTGATGGTGAGAGGTTTTGCACAAATAGTAAGCAAAAGAATAAAAATGATGATTTTCTTGTTGCATCTCGGAGCCGGTCTTCCTAGAATGCGCGTCACTTGATGCCGGCTTAGCTCAGTTGGTAGAGCAACTGACTTGTAATCAGTAGGTCACCAGTTCGATTCCGGTAGCCGGCACCATCAAGTAGGTGGGATTCCCGAGCGGCCAAAGGGAGCAGACTGTAAATCTGCCGTCACAGACTTCGAAGGTTCGAATCCTTCTCCCACCACCATCTCAGCCTCCTGGTTGGGCATCGGGTAAAGAATTACCTGATGGGTGAGTTAAACTCTCTCACCTCCGGATTCAGATTGCACATCTGTGTGGTCAGGGTCAGTCGGAAACTCTGACTGGCTCGAATAGTAAAAGGTCTTCTTTTATTATTCAAAAGCTACAGAAAGAACAGGTAGCCGAGTTCCAGGATGCGGGCATCGTATAATGGCTATTACCTCAGCCTTCCAAGCTGATGATGCGGGTTCGATTCCCGCTGCCCGCTCCAGATGTGCTGATATGGCTCAGTTGGTAGAGCGCACCCTTGGTAAGGGTGAGGTCCCCAGTTCGACTCTGGGTATCAGCACCACTTCCTTTATCTCTCTCCTGATTCTCTCTCTGTAAAACTAACATCGGGCACTGCCTGGTTAATGTGACGATATCTTTGATATATCCGTGTCTTAGAGGGACAAGCGATGGCTAAAGAGCAATTTCAACGTAACAAACTGCACGTAAACGTGGGCACCATCGGTCACGTTGACCACGGTAAAACCACCCTGACTGCAGCAATCACCACCGTTCTGGCTAAAACCAACG
>NZ_MAYN01000008.1:153693-301859 GCF_001691555.1 Pantoea eucrina
CCTATTTAGGGGCGTAGTTCAATTGGTAGAGCACCGGTCTCCAAAACCGGGTGTTGGGGGTTCGAGTCCCTCCGCCCCTGCCAGAAAACAATCCTTTGCTTCGGCAAAGGATTTTTTTTGCCTGAAATTCAGGCTCCCTCTGCATCCATGCAAAAAATAAAGAGTCTGCGCCTGCTTTAATCGCTTCAGACCCTTCTCTGTCTTTTATCTCAATGCGCCAGAACCGGAAATTTAAGCAGCTGACGAATATGCGTTTGCTGATCGCTGTTCTGCAGCCAGACGGCATACAGCGGGCGCACCGCTACCGGTGTGTCAGGGATCAGTACAATATCGTCATATATTGCCTGCCAGGAATCGGGTAAAAAAGCACAGGCCCCGGTCGTATGTAACAGTTCTCGTGTGAGATGTGCTGATGTTGTTGTTAATACCGGAACGTCATCGCTGGACAAATAGCTTTCATGCTGATGAAAATCTGCCCCCCATTCCAGTTTTATATAATCATATTTCTCGCGCTTTTCTGTTTTACGCGCCCGGAACAGAGCAAGCGATATATGACCAATTTGCTGGCTGGTCAGCTCATCCATTTTTGGTGCTTCTGTCGTGATTAACAGATCAAGCTGCCGCTCGTGCAGCTGTTTAACCAGCAAATGACGCTGGGCAATACGGGCTTCCATATGCAGGCTCTCACGGTTCTCATAGAGCGTCTGGAGCCATGGCGTAAGATAAGCCTCCCACAGGGAAGCACTGGCCCCGATAGAGAGCTCATGGTGCTGCTGCGTATGCGAAACCTCTTTTTTTGCCATCAGCCAGGTACTCATCAGGCTTTCCGCATAAGGTAATAGTCGTTCACCTGCTGAAGTCAGGCGGATATTATTACGATGGCGGGTAAAAAGATTCACGCCCAGCTGGTTTTCCAATTGACGGATGCGAAAACTGACAGCAGATTGCGTAAGGTACAGCGCCTCCGCAGCGCGTCCAAAATGACGCGTTCTGCTCACCTCCAGAAAAGTTTTCAGTAATTCCGTATCCACACTATTCTCCCAAAATTTGTTTGTCGTACTGATTTAAATGTTTTGTTTTACACTCTGTCAAGCCTATCTAATACTCCGCGCCATAAATAGCACGGCCATATGAGAATCAGGAGCGTGTAAAATGGCGGAAAGCTTCGCAACAACAAATCGTTTCTTCGATAACAAACATTATCCACGTGGATTTTCACGTCATGGTGATTTCACCATTAAAGAGGCCCAGCTTCTGGAACGCCATGGATATGCCTTTAATGAGCTTGATCTGGCAAAACGCGAACCCGTAACAGAGGAAGAGCGCTCATTCCTTGAAGTGTGCCGCGGACAACGTGAGCCGCTGACCGAAGCAGAGCGCGTCTGGTCTAAGTATACCGCCCGCATCAAGCGTCCCAAACGCTTTCACACCCTCTCAGGTGGCAAGCCGCAGATGGATACGGTTGAAGATTTCAGCGACAGTGATGACTGATAAAACGGGGCTCTGAATGGCCCCGTTTTTATTCCAGCGTTTTATGCAGATAAATCATCAGACGATCGATGCTGCGATAGCTTACCGCTTCCTGCAGATGCGACCGTAATATCTGGGTTTCTCCGGCAAGATCGGTGATGGTTCTGGCCACTTTCAGGATGCGCTGCCACGCACGTACTGACAATCCCAGCGTATTCAGTATTTCTTCCAGCCACTCTGCATCAGCCTGGTTCAACACACAGTCTCGCGTAATCTCGGCATTAGTAAGATGGGCATTAATCTTGCCGGCGCGGGCCTGCTGACGTGCTCTGGCCGCCAGTACCCGTTCCCTGACCTGCGCAGTGCTCTCACCGGTAACAGTCTGCTGACTCAGCGTTCCGCCCGGCAGCAGCGGGATCTCAAGCGACAAATCAAAGCGATCCAGAAAAGGCCCTGATAACCGGCTGAGATAACGCAGTACCTGCTGTGGTGAACAGCGGTTGTGATTGCCCTGATAATGCCCGGTGGGGCTGGGGTTCATTGCGCCAATCAGCTGGAAGCGGGCAGGATAGGTCACTTTAGCCCGCGTACGGGAGAGGGCAATTTCACCTGACTCGATAGGTTCGCGCAGCGCATCAAGAACACGACGATCAAATTCCGGTAACTCATCCAGAAACAGTACGCCATTGTGCGCCAGGGAGATTTCACCCGGACGGGGTATTGAGCCTCCGCCAACCAGCGCGTAGAGAGAGGCGCTGTGATGAGGCGCCCTGAAAGGGCGCTTACGCCACTGAGCGCGCTGCCCGCCCGTAGTGACCAGGCTGGCAATGGCCGCACACTCCAGCGCTTCACTGTCGTCCAGCGGTGGCATAATGCCCGGCAGACGCGTCGCCAGCATTGTTTTACCTGTACCGGGCGGCCCGAGCAGCAGGAGATTATGTCCGCCTGCGGCGGCAATCTCCAGCGCACGCCGTCCCTGCTGCTGACCAATAACGTCACGCAGATCCTGCAGAGGCTCCGTGGCGTCTTCAGTAGCGGCCTGTGCCACCCTGAGCATGGTCTGATTATGCAGAAAAGCGCATATTTCACTCAGGTGCACGCCGGTCAGCGTTTCCCCCTGCTGAATTAACCCCACATCCTGTTGATTTTGCTCGGCAACAATCATCTGACGGCCGGCCCTGAGCGCTGCCATCGCGGCCGGAATCGCAGCCTGCACGCCACAGAGCGCGCCGTTAAGGGCAAGCTCACCCAGGAACTCATAACGCGCAAGTTTATCTCCTGGCAGCTGCTCTGAGGCTGCGAGAAGCGCAATAGCAATCGGCAGATCGTAGCGGCCTCCCTCTTTGGGCAGGTCGGCAGGTGCAAGATTAATAGTGATACGTTTAGCCGGAAAGCTGAACCCACTATTAATGATGGCGCTGCGTACCCGTTCGCGTGCCTCCTTAACCGTGGTTTCAGGCAGGCCGACCAGCGTCAGCGCGGGCAATCCGTTACTGATATGGACCTCAACAGTGACCAGCGGCGCTTCAATACCCAGTGCCGCACGGGTCAGAACTTTAGATAAAGACATCACTCCTCCTTGTTGCCTCTATCTTTGCCCGTTAGCACGCTATCTGCGATGCCTGGTATACCTTTTTGCCTGCTTTATTCCGCATTTTCCTGCGTTTTTCCACTGGTTTCACTAACAATGAGCGCTCGCTTCCGCTAAACGGCGTGCAGTTACGTGCCGGGCGTAATGAATATTTATCACAAATCTGAATAACCTAGTTTTTACAAGGTGATAACGATAATTACATCCCGACCACGGAAAATTGGCTGATGAAAATTATTGTAAATGACCTGCTAACTATGATAACTCTGTAGGCATTACTTCGAACAAGCGAATAAAAGACAACGTATGAAAGCCCTTCTATCCGTGATTAGCCTAGTCGTGATTAGCGTGGTGGTGATTATTAACCCACCGTGCGGGGCTGCGTCTGGAGAAAGAAAGGCTTAAAAATCAAGTCTGAAATCTCAAAAACCCCCGCACCGAAAGGTCCGGGGGTTTTTTTTTGACCAGACAAACTATCAGCTGATTAGCGAGGAGCAGATTATGAGCAGTAGCATAAAATTCTGTTGTTCTCACAGGATTACAGGAGAATAACCATGACAGGTGCACAATGGGTAGTTCAGGCATTACGCGCGCAGGGCGTTGATACCGTGTTCGGTTATCCTGGCGGCGCTATCATGCCCGTGTACGATGCGCTATATGATGGCGGCGTAGAACATCTGTTGTGCCGTCATGAGCAGGGTGCGGTGATAGCCGCTATCGGCTATGCCCGAGCCACGGGTAAAACCGGCGTCTGCATCGCAACCTCCGGTCCGGGCGCCACTAACCTGATCACCGGCCTGGCGGATGCGATGATGGATTCTGTGCCCGTAGTAGCCATTACCGGACAAGTCTCATCCGCTGTCATGGGCACCGACGCTTTTCAGGAGATTGACGTCCTCGGGCTGTCGCTGGCCTGCACCAAACACAGTTTTCTGGTGGAGTCGCTTGACGATCTGCCTTCAGTAATGGCCGAAGCCTTTGCTATCGCGCAGTCGGGACGTCCGGGGCCGGTGCTGGTTGATATTCCAAAAGATATCCAGATTGCCAGCGCGGAACTGACGCCCCATCTGCTGCCGGTTGAGGAGACGCTTTCCCATTCACCGCAACACATTGATGACGCTCGCGCCTTAATGGCACGTGCAGCAAAACCCGTGTTGTACGTTGGGGGCGGCGTGGGCATGGCGCAGGCGGTTCCGGCGCTGCGTGCCCTGGCTGCAGAAAGCGGGATCCCGGTGGTCTCGACCCTGAAAGGACTCGGCTGCGCAGAGAGCAGCAGCGAGCTCTATCTCGGTATGCTCGGCATGCACGGCACTAAAGCGGCTAACCTTGCCGTACAGTCGTGCGATTTACTGATTGCAGTAGGTGCCCGCTTTGATGACCGCGTGACCGGCAAGCTGGATACCTTTGCGCCGCATGCCAGCGTCATTCATATCGATATCGATCCGGCGGAGCTGAACAAACTGCGCCGTGCCCACGTTTCGCTGCCGGGCGATCTCCGGCAGATATTGCCCGCGCTGAGCATGCCACTGCAGATTGATGCATGGCGTAATGAAGTCCGTGCGATGAAAGCGGAATTTAGCTGGCGCTACGATCACCCAGGCGACGCGATTTATGCGCCGTTGCTGCTGAAGCAGGTTTCCGATCGCAAGCCGGACAGTACCATCGTGACCACCGATGTGGGTCAGCATCAGATGTGGACGGCGCAGCATATGGCGTTCAGCGCGCCGGAAAATTTCATCACCTCCAGCGGTCTCGGCACCATGGGGTTTGGCCTGCCAGCGGCCGTGGGTGCGCAGATTGCCCGTCCTGATGACACGGTGATCTGCGTTTCCGGTGACGGTTCCATCATGATGAACATTCAGGAGCTGGGTACCATTAAACGCAAACAGCTGCCGGTAAAAATTCTGCTGCTGGATAACCAGCGGCTGGGCATGGTGCGCCAGTGGCAGCAGCTGTTTTTCGATGGCCGCTATAGCGAGACCACCCTGACTGATAACCCCGATTTTCTGATGCTGGCCCGCGCATTTGATATTCCAGGCCAGCGTATCAGCCGTAAAGATGAAGTTGACGCCGCGATTGATGCTCTGCTGAACAGCGAAGGACCTTATTTCCTGCATGTTTCGATTGATGAGCATGAAAACGTCTGGCCACTGGTCCCGCCGGGTGCCAGCAACGCAAACATGATGGAGAAAACCGTATGAATCAGCATCAGTTATCAATTGAAGCCCGTTTTCGCCCGGAAGTGCTGGAGCGCATTTTGCGCGTTGTTCGCCACCGTGGCTTTCAGGTCTGCGCAATGAATATGGGCTCCGCCAGCAATGCAGACAACATTAATATCGAAATGACCGTTGCCAGCCAGCGCTCAGTCGATTTACTGTCTTCTCAGTTACGCAAACTTTTGGATGTCGCCTGTGTCGAGATCCAGCAGCAGACAACACAACAAATCCGCGCTTAGTCGCCAAAGGACATAACGATGAGTACGAAGAAAGCAGACTTTATTTGGTTCAACGGAGAAATGGTTAAGTGGGAAGACGCAAAAGTCAGCGTTATGTCTCACGCACTGCATTACGGTACTTCGGTGTTTGAAGGCGTACGCTGCTACGACTCGCACAAAGGCCCGGTAGTGTTCCGTCACCGTGAACATATGCAGCGTCTGCACGACTCCGCGAAAATTTATCGTTTTCCGATCAAGGCCAGCGTCGATGAGCTGATGGAAGCCTGCCGCGAAGTGATCCGCGTTAACAATCTGAAGAGCGCCTATATCCGTCCGCTGGCGTTTGTCGGCGATGTGGGCCTGGGTGTTAACCCGCCGGACGGTTTTACCACTGACGTTATCATTGCGGCTTTCCCGTGGGGAGCCTACCTCGGTCCGGAAGCGCTGGAGCAGGGTATCAATGCCATGGTCTCCTCGTGGAATCGCGTGGCCCCTAATACGCTGCCTACTGCGGCCAAAGCAGGCGGTAACTATCTCTCCTCTCTGCTGGTGGGCAGCGAAGCGCGCCGCCACGGCTATCAGGAAGGGATCGCGCTGGATACGCAGGGCTACATCTCCGAAGGCGCGGGCGAAAACCTGTTTGAAGTTAAAGATGGCATTCTGTTTACGCCGCCGTTTACCTCTTCCGCTCTGCCGGGCATCACCCGCGATGCAATCATCAAACTGGCACACGATCTCGGTATCGAAGTGCGCGAACAGGTACTGTCACGCGAGTCGCTCTATCTGGCCGATGAGATCTTCATGTCAGGCACCGCTGCGGAAATCACCCCGGTGCGCAGCGTTGACGGCATTCAGGTCGGTGAAGGCAAGCGTGGTCCGGTGACCACCCGAATTCAGAAAGCGTTCTTTGGCCTGTTTACCGGCGAAACCGAAGATAAGTATGGCTGGCTGGATCAGGTTAATCCGTAACAAGACAGCAACGCGGGGGCAGCAGCGCCCGCGTCATTTTTCAGACTGGAGTAAATAGAGCATGCCTAAGTACCGTTCAGCCACCACCACCCACGGCCGTAATATGGCGGGTGCCCGTGCCCTGTGGCGCGCCACCGGAATGACCGATGATGATTTCGGCAAGCCGATTATTGCGGTAGTGAACTCATTCACACAGTTTGTACCGGGGCACGTGCACCTGCGCGACCTCGGCAAGCTGGTTGCAGAGCAGATTGAAGCAGCGGGCGGCGTGGCAAAAGAGTTCAACACCATTGCGGTAGATGATGGTATCGCCATGGGGCATGGCGGCATGCTGTATTCACTTCCGTCACGTGAGCTGATCGCCGACTCCGTAGAGTACATGGTCAACGCCCATTGCGCGGATGCGATGGTCTGTATCTCCAACTGCGACAAAATCACCCCGGGAATGCTGATGGCGGCACTGCGCCTCAACATTCCAGTGATCTTTGTCTCCGGCGGCCCGATGGAAGCAGGCAAAACCAAACTCTCCGACCAGATCATCAAGCTGGACCTGGTGGATGCCATGATTCAGGGTGCGAACCCAAACGTCAGCGATGCCGACAGTGAACAGATTGAGCGCTCAGCCTGCCCAACCTGCGGCTCCTGTTCCGGAATGTTCACCGCTAACTCCATGAACTGTCTGACTGAAGCGCTGGGCCTGTCGCAGCCGGGCAACGGCTCGCTGCTGGCCACACACGCCGATCGTAAAGCGCTGTTCATCAATGCGGGTAAACGCATTGTGAGCCTGACCAAACGCTACTACGAGCAGGATGACGTTAACATGCTGCCGCGTAATATCGCGACCAAAGCAGCGTTTGAGAACGCCATGACGCTGGATATTGCCATGGGCGGCTCCACCAATACCGTACTGCATCTGCTGGCAGCGGCGCAGGAGGGCGAGATCGACTTCAATATCTCCGATATTGACCGCCTGTCACGTAAAGTCCCGCAGCTGTGTAAAGTGGCACCCAGCACCCCGAAATACCATATGGAAGATGTGCACCGCGCCGGCGGCGTAATCGGTATTCTTGGCGAACTGGATCGGGCTGGCCTGATCGACACCAGCGCGCGCAATATTCTGCAGCAGACAATGCGTGAGACGCTGGATCAGTACGACATCATGCTGACGCAGGACCAGGCCGTAAAAGATATGTTCCGCGCCGGCCCGGCGGGCATCCGCACCACGCAGGCGTTCTCGCAAAGCTGTCGCTGGGACACGCTGGATGACGATCGTGCTGAGGGCTGTATCCGTACGCGCGAACACGCCTACTCACAGGATGGCGGCCTGGCGGTGCTGTACGGCAACCTGGCAGAAGATGGCTGCATTGTTAAAACGGCGGGCGTCGATAAAGAGATCCTGACCTTTAAAGGGCCGGCGAAAGTCTACGAAAGCCAGGATGATGCCGTTGAAGCGATCCTGGGCGGTAAAGTGGTGGCAGGCGATGTCGTCGTCATTCGCTATGAAGGGCCAAAAGGCGGTCCGGGTATGCAGGAGATGCTCTATCCCACCACCTACCTGAAATCGATGGGCCTTGGCAAAAGCTGCGCGCTGATCACCGACGGACGCTTCTCTGGCGGCACATCCGGCCTCTCAATCGGCCATGCCTCGCCGGAAGCGGCGAGCGGCGGCACCATTGCGCTGGTGAAAGATGGTGACCTGATTGAGATCGATATCCCGAATCGCGGCATTAAATTAGCGGTACCGGATAACGAGCTGCACGCCCGCCGTGAAGAAGAAGCTGCGCGCGGGGAAGCTGCGTGGACGCCGCACAACCGCGAACGTCAGGTCTCTTTTGCGCTGCGTGCTTACGCCTCACTGGCGACCAGCGCAGATAAAGGCGCGGTACGCGACAAGTCGAAGCTGGGAGGCTGAGGGTATGGCTGAGTCTCAACCCCTTTCCGCGTCGCCCGACGGCGCGGAGTACCTGCGCGCCATTCTGCGTGCGCCGGTTTATGAAATTGCGCAGGTGACGCCCCTGCAGAAGATGGAGAAGCTCTCATCAAGGCTGGGCAATACTATTCTGGTGAAGCGTGAAGATCGGCAGCCGGTGCACAGCTTCAAGCTGCGCGGTGCCTATGCGATGATCGCCGGATTAAACGAAGAGCAGAAAGCGCGCGGCGTGGTGACTGCCTCTGCCGGTAACCATGCGCAGGGGGTTGCGCTCTCAGCCAGCACGCTGGGACTTAAATCGCTGATTGTCATGCCGGTCACGACGGCTGACATCAAAGTCGATGCAGTACGGGCGTTCGGTGGCGAAGCGTATCTGTTTGGTGCCAGTTTTGATGAAGCCAAAGCGAAGGCGATTGAGCTGGCGGAGCAGCAGGGTTACACCTTTGTGCCGCCGTTTGATCACCCGGCGGTGATTGCCGGACAGGGCACGCTGGCGATGGAGCTGCTGCAGCAGGATGCGCATCTCGATCGCGTCTTTGTCCCGGTTGGCGGAGGCGGGCTGGCAGCCGGAGTCGCGGTACTGATCAAGCAGCTGATGCCGCAGATCAAAGTCATTGCGGTTGAGTCTGAGGATTCTGCCTGCCTGAAAGCTGCGCTGACGGCAGGTGAGCCGGTGGATCTGCCGCGCGTCGGGCTGTTTGCCGAGGGCGTGGCGGTGAAACGCATCGGCAGCGAAACCTTCCGGCTCTGCCAGGCGTATCTCGACGACATCATCACCGTCGACAGCGATGCCATCTGTGCGGCGATGAAAGATCTGTTTGAGGATGTGCGCGCAGTGGCGGAGCCCTCAGGTGCGCTGGCGCTGGCGGGCATGAAAAAGTATATCCAGCAGCACGACATCAAAGGTGAGCGTCTGGCACACGTGCTGTCGGGCGCTAACGTCAACTTCCACGGTCTGCGCTATGTCTCTGAACGCTGCGAGCTGGGAGAGCAGCGGGAAGCGCTGCTGGCGGTGACCATTCCTGAACAGCAGGGCAGCTTTCTGACATTCTGCCAGACGCTGGGCGGCCGATCGGTTACGGAGTTCAACTACCGTTATGCGGATGCGGACAGCGCCTGCATCTTTGTCGGCGTGCGCCTGACGCGCGGTCTTGAGGAGCGCAGCGAGATCATCAGCCAGCTTACGGAAGGGGGCTACCAGGTGGTGGATCTCTCTGATGATGAGATGGCCAAACTGCACGTGCGTTATATGGTTGGCGGGCGTCCGTCAAAATCGCTGCGCGAGCGGCTTTTCAGTTTTGAGTTCCCGGAAGCGCCGGGCGCACTGCTGAAGTTTCTGCAGACGCTGGGTGCGCACTGGAATATCTCACTGTTTCACTACCGCAGTCACGGCACCGATTTTGGTCGCGTGCTGGCGGCCTTTGAAGTGAATGACAAAGAACCCGATTTCGAAACCCACCTTACGGCACTGGGTTACGAGTGGCACGATGAGGCGAATAACCCGGCTTTTCGTTTCTTCCTCGCCGGGCAGTAATCAGAGCAGGTGCCAGAACGCGTGAATCAGCGGCTCCCCGAGCCGCTTTTTTTGTACGCAAACGCCCAGCTTCAGCGGCGCTACTGACTCCACGCCCTCCAGCGTCATCACCCGGTTTCGCACCGGCTCAGGGCTGTTCTCCAGTACCACATCCGGCACCAGCGCAATTCCGCAGCCCAGCGCCACCATCGAGATAATCGCCTCATGACCCGCCACCGTGGCGTAGATCTGCGGATTAGCGAGACGATAGCGCCGGAACCAGAGATCGATACCGCGCCGCGCCGGCCCCTGATCCGGGATAATAAACGGGATCTGTGACCAGTCGGGCTGCGTCTGCGTGGCCTGACTGCGTACCGGGCAGGGCAGCGCCGGCGCAATCAGCACCAGCGGGATCAGTCCCAGCGGCGTAAAGCCGATGCTGGCGGGCAGCGATTCCGGCCGGCCGGCGATGGCCAGATCGGCCTCACCCGACTGCACCATCTCAATGGCGTCTGCTGCGTCGCCGGTCGTAAGCTTGATCTCCACCTGCGGATGTTCAGCACGAAAGCGATCGAGAATCGGCGGCAGATGGCTGTACGCGGCGGTCACCGAGCAGAACAGACGCAGCTCACCGCTTAGTGAGGGGCCGTTGAGATCCATGACGTGACGCAGCTGCTGATACTGCAGCAGCGTCTGCTGGGCAAACTGGCGCAGACGTTCACCCGCTTCCGTCAGCGTCACGGTGCGGTTATCCCGCAGAAACAACGCATGACCGACATCCTCTTCCAGCCGCTGGATCTGGCGCGACAGCGTAGAGGGGCTGACGTGCATGGCGCGTGCCGTGCGGCCAAAATGGCAGCTTTCCGCCAGATGCAGAAAGAGTTTTAAATCGCGTAAATCCATCCGGGATCTCCTGACATTCTGTATTGCAAAAATTGCAATGTAACGTTGTTAATATATCAATTTAAGCAATGGATTTCCTGTCATATGATGGGGTCATTCGCGGCGCTGAAGCAGGCGCCGTTACCAGACAATAATGCAAACACAACATCGATGCGGAGTACCCCATGGCTAACTACTTCAACACATTAAACCTGCGCAATCAGTTAGCGCAGCTGGGCAAATGTCGCTTTATGGCGCGCGATGAGTTCGCCGATGGCGCCAGCTTCCTGAAAGGTAAAAAAGTAGTGATAGTGGGTTGTGGCGCACAGGGCCTGAACCAGGGTCTGAATATGCGTGACTCCGGACTGGACGTGGCTTATGCGCTGCGTGCAGAAGCGATTGCGGAAAAGCGCGCCTCGTTCCGCAAAGCAACAGAAAACGGCTTTAAAGTGGGCACCTATGAAGAGCTGATCCCGCAGGCAGATCTGGTGGTTAACCTGACGCCAGACAAACAGCACTCCTCTGTTGTGAAAGCGGTTCAGCCCCTGATGAAAGATGGCGCTGCGCTGGGCTACTCGCACGGCTTTAATATTGTTGAAGTGGGCGAAACCATTCGCAAAGATATCACCGTGGTGATGGTGGCACCGAAGTGCCCGGGTACTGAAGTACGCGAAGAGTATAAGCGTGGCTTTGGCGTTCCGACGCTTATCGCTGTGCATCCGGAAAACGATCCGAAAGGTGAAGGTATGGCCATCGCGAAAGCCTGGGCAGCGGCTACCGGCGGTGACCGTGCGGGCGTGCTGGAATCCTCCTTTGTGGCGGAAGTAAAATCGGACCTGATGGGTGAGCAGACTATTCTGTGCGGCATGCTTCAGGCGGGTTCGCTGCTCTGCTTCGACAAGCTGGTGGCTGAAGGGCACGATGTCGCCTACACCGAAAAACTGATTCAGTTCGGCTGGGAAACCATCACCGAATCGCTGAAGTTTGGCGGCATTACTCTGATGATGGATCGTCTCTCTAACCCGGCAAAAATCCGTGCGTATGCGCTTTCTGAGCAGCTGAAAACCATTATGGCGCCGCTGTTCCAGAAGCATATGGATGACATCATCTCGGGTGAATTCTCGTCCGGCATGATGGCTGACTGGGCAAACGACGACAAAAACCTGCTGACCTGGCGCGAAGAGACCGGCAAAACGGCGTTTGAAAACGCGCCGCAGTTTGAAGGCAAAATCGAAGAGCAGGAGTACTACGATAAAGGTGTCGTCATGGTCGCAATGGTAAAAGCGGGCGTTGAGCTGGCGTTTGAAACCATGGTAGATGCCGGCATCATTGAAGAGTCTGCATACTATGAGTCGCTGCATGAGCTGCCGCTGATTGCCAATACCATCGCGCGTAAGCGCCTGTATGAGATGAACGTGGTGATCTCCGATACCGCCGAGTATGGCAACTATCTGTTCTCATTCGCGGCCGTGCCGCTGCTGCAGGAGTTCATGACCACGCTGCAGCCAGGCGATCTGGGTAAAGCGACGGAAGGCACTCAGGTTGATAACGCGCAGCTGCGTGACGTTAATGAAGCGATTCGTCAGCATCCGATTGAAACCGTTGGCCGCAAACTGCGTGGCTATATGACCGATATGAAACGTATCGCGGTAGCTGGTTAAATCTTCCGCCCGACAATTTTCAGCCTCATCAAACCCCGGCCTGCCGGGGTTTTTTATTGCGCAGAACAGCGCCCGGGCACAACGAGCCGCATAAATGCGGCCCCTACCGCGATACATACTGCAGAGGCGCCGCACCACCCGTAGGGGTGCCATTAATGGCGCCCTGGCTCAACGGGCCGCATAAATGCGGCCCCTAACCGCGATACATCCTGCAGAGGCGCTGCACCACCCGTAGGGGCGCCATTAATGGCGCCCTGGCTCAACGGGCCGCATAAATGCGGCCCCTACGCGATACACCCCGCAGGGGCGCCACACCACCCGTAGGGGCGCCATTAATGGCGCCCTGGCTCAACGGGCCGCATAAATGCGGCCCCTACCGCGATACATCCTGCAGAGGCGCCGCACCACCCGTAGGGGCGCCATTAATGGCGCCCTGGCTTAAGGGGCCGCATAAATGCGGCCCCTACGCGATACACCCCGCAGGAGCGCCGCACCATCCCGCCCCCGCGGCCTACGCAATAAAAAACCCGGACTGGCCGGGTTTTTGTACTGCATCAGAACGCGACGTTACGCCGCATCATACAGCGTCTGGTGCCGTGTCTCTTTACAGGCGATCAGGGCAATCAGCGTCAGTACTGCCATAGCGGCAAGGTAGAAACCTACTGCCTGCAGGCCATAATTTGCATTGAGCCAGGTAGCGATATAAGGCGCGACGGAAGCCCCGAGAATCGACGACAAGTTATAAGAGAAAGAAGCACCGGTATAGCGCACTTCGGTCGGGAACAGCTCCGGCAGCAGCGCACCCATCGGACCAAACGTCAGGCCCATAATGCTCAGACCCAGCAGCAGAAAGCCCATCACCAGAATCTGCGAGCCGGAGCCAAGCAGCAGCGGAAACATCAGTGCAAAAGCGATAATCATCAGCGTAATCGTGATCATGGTTCTGCGGCGGCCAAAACGATCGGCCAGCAGACCGGCAATCGGTACCATTACGCCAAATCCGATTACCGCCACCATCAGCATCCACAGAAAACTGTTGCGCGAGTAGCCGAGTCCGACCGGTGCCGGCGCGGTGCCGTAGCTCATTGAGTAGACGGTCATGATGTAGAACAGCGTATAGGTAGCCAGCATGATAAACGTACCGAGAATGGTCGCCGTCATATGCTTGCTCAGCAGCGTGCCGATAGGCATACGCACCTGCTTCTGCTCCTTCTGCACTTTGGCAAAAACCGGACTCTCATGCAGCGAGACGCGCACATAAAGGCCGATCAGCACCAGCACCGCCGAAAGGATAAACGGCACGCGCCAGCCCCACTGCATAAACTGCTCGTCGGTCAGCAGCCAGGAGAGCAGCAGGAACGTGCCGTTAGCAAAGAAAAAGCCAATCGGTGCGCCCAGCTGCGGGAACGAGCCGTAGAGCGCGCGCTTTTTCGCCGGCGCATTCTCCGTTGCCAGCAGCGCGGCACCTCCCCATTCACCGCCCAGCCCCAGTCCCTGGCCGAAGCGTGCCAGCGCCAGCAGCAGCGGCGCAGCAACGCCAATGGTTTCATAACCCGGCAGCAGACCAATCAGCACTGTTGAGACGCCCATTGTCAGCAGCGAAGCGACCAGCGTCGCCTTACGACCGACGCGATCGCCAAAGTGACCAAACACCGCTGAGCCGATTGGCCGCGCGACAAAGGCGATGGCAAAGGTTGCCAGCGACTGCAGGGTAGCAACGGTGGCATCCCCCTGCGGAAAGAAAATATGCGGAAAGACGATAACCGCTGCGGTGGCGTAAATGTAGAAATCGAAGAACTCGATAGCGGTACCGACCAGGGAAGCAACGACAACTTTACCGCGCGAATTGACCGGCGCATCGTCGTGCAGTGCGTCAGGTGTTTCTGTGATGGAGGCTTGCATAAATGTTTCTTAATTGTAAATGTAAACCAGAAATATTACGCACCTGGTATGCGGCATTCAATGAGCAAAAAGCGTGGCAAAACGGCGATTTTCGCCGAAAAAGAGGATAATGTCTGAGTTAACCGGATTGATGGCGGATGGCAGCGGCAGGGAGCATTTTTCTGGCGTGAATCGCTGCCAAACCGCTAAATAAAAGTGTCCTGCCGGGGTTTCCTGCTGGCGGATGCGCTGAAATTCGCCAGCAGGAAACAGATATTACTGTTTAGTCAGTTGCCCTGCACACGCTGTCAGGAGGGCTGACGCGGCTGTGGCATTTCCGTGTCCCCTTTATATTTCGCCGTGGCGATCCACGCGGCGCAGAACAGCGTCAGGCGGGCAAAGAAGTAGAAAAACGCCATCAGGCCAAGTACCGAACCAAAGGCGGCGCCTGAAGGAGAGGTTGCCAGCTTCGGCAGCGTCAGCGTCATGACGAATTTAATCACCTCAAAGCCGATGGCTGCCAGCAGCGTACCGCGCAGCAGCGCTCTTTTACGCGGCTTATGACGCGGCAGGATCCAGAAAATCCACAGAAAGAGCAGATAGTTCGCCAGCACGGAGATTGAGAGAGCAATGACCGTCATGACCGGACGCAGCCAGTCAATGCCGTCCAGCCCCAGCGCACTGACGATAGCCGCCTGAGCAGCACCGGCAATCGAGGTCAGCGAAAGGGTGATCACCAGAGCCAGCATCAGCCCCAGGAGTGAAAAGAGATCGCGCAGATATTTCTTCCAGAACACCTCTTTATCATCCGGCGTTCGTTCCCAGACATCGCGCGACTGCGCGCGGACCGCTTCGCGCAGGTTGCCCATCCAGTTGATACCGGAATAGAGCGCCAGCAGCAGACCGGTCAGACCCACGGTAGCGCGCTGCTGGATCGCGGTGTTCACGGTATTCTTCAGCGTGGTGGCGAGCGTGGGATCGCTGATGCTGCTGACAATTTTGTTAATCAGCTCTGACAGCAAATCCTGATTGGACGCCAGCACGAACCCCACGGCGGCAAACGACACCATCAGGATCGGGATCAGTGATAAAAAAGAGAAATAGGTGATCGCCGCGCCAAACTGGCTGCCCAGCCGGTCATTAAAGCGATCCAGCGCCCGGATAAAGTGGGCCACAGCCGGAATAGACTGAAACCACGTGGCGAAGCGCGACACGCGACGAATTGAGCCATCCACGGTTTTGTTACCGGTGTGGATATCGATCAGCGGCTTTGGATCGGCGGCTGACTCCTGGGTTGTTTTGTCTGTCATAGACGATAGGCATCCTGTTCACTGCGAAACTGAAATTATATACCCTAAATAACGGGCACGGCGGATGCGTCAGGTGACGTACTCCTGCAGCACCTGACTCAGCCACTCCATAAACACCCGCACGCGGCGCGCCACGTTACGGCGGTGCGGATAGAGCAGCGTAATCGGCATCGGTTTTGCCGGAAAGGCGTGCAGCACTTCCACCAGCTGACCCGACTCCAGCAGCGGCTGAACACCCATTGCCGGCACCTGAATAATGCCCAGTCCGGCCAGGCAGGCGGCCCGATAGGTTTCAGTGCTGTTTACCGTGACCACGCCGCCGGTCTGCACATAGTGGCACTGCCGGCCATCAAAATATTCAAATCCCGGCGCGGACTGACCCAGCTGCTGGGTATAGTGCACCATGGCGTGCTGCGACAGCTCCTCCAGCCGTATCGGGCGTCCGAAGCGGGAAAGGTAGTCGGGACTGGCGCAGTTGATCAAGGCATAGGTGCCAATTTTTCGCGCAATCAGCCCGGAATCTTTCAGCTCGCCCACGCGCACCACGCAGTCAAACCCTTCACGGATCACATCCACCTGGCGATCGCTGCTGCTCAGCTCAAGCTCAATACCAGGATAGTGCTGCAGAAATTCCGGCAGACGCGGCAGAATAAAGCGCGTGGCCATCGCCACCGACATATCGACCCGCAGTTTGCCGCTCAGCGTGGCCGGGTCATGCTGAAACAGACTGTCCATATCTTCCATCATCGACAGCAGATCGAGGCAGCGATCGTAATAGACCAGCCCGTCCTGGGTGAGATGCACGCGCCGGGTGGTACGGTGCAGCAGGCGCGTGCCCATCTGATTTTCCAGCGCCTGCAGCTGACGTGACACACTGCCCTTGGGTAAACCCAGACTTTCCGCTGCCCGGGTAAAACTGCCCATCTCCGCGACCCGTACAAAAACCTGCATTGCATGAATTTTATCCATGTTGTTCACCGATTGTTGTTGTTATTGAAACAGTGCTGCGCAGTTATCTGCGTTTATAGATCACTTTGGTTTGAATATCTTTATCAGACGTTCACTTTTGCAGCAGGAGAGAGTTATGAATCACAAAATTGCGCTGATTACCGGCGGAAACCGCGGTCTGGGACGGAATGCAGCCCTGAAACTGGCCGCGCGCGGCACACATATTGTATTTACCTACCGAAGTCACGCCGATGAAGCGCAGAGAGTGGTGGAGGAGATCGAAGCGCTGGGCGTGCAGGCAGCTGCGCTGCCGCTGGACGTGGGTGACAGCCGCCAGTTCGCTGCCTTTGCACAACAGCTCACGCAGACGCTACAGCGCCTCTGGCAGCGCGACCGGTTTGATTTTCTGGTAAATAATGCAGGTCATGGCCACTATCGGCTGCTGACCGAAACCACTGAGGCGGAATTTGATGCGCTGGTCAATGTGCACCTGAAAGGCCCGTTTTTTCTGACCCAGACGCTGCTGCCGCTGCTGAACGACGGCGGTAGCATCCTGAATATCTCCAGCGGCCTGACCCGCATCACGCAGCCCGGTTCCGGGACCTATGCCGCGATGAAAGGTGCCATGGAGGTGCTGACGCGCTATCAGGCGAAAGAGCTGGGCGCGCGGCGCATTCGCGTCAATATCCTGGCACCCGGCGCGATTGAGACTGACTTTGGCGGCGGACGGGTGCGCGATACGCGTGACCTCAATGCGCAGATTGCGTCCGTCACCGCGCTGGGGCGGGTCGGGCTGCCGGACGACATCGGTGACGCTATCTGCATGCTGCTGAGCGAGGAGAGCGGCTGGATCACCGCCCAGCGCATTGAAGCATCGGGCGGTCAGGCGTTGTGACTGCCTGCTGACGTAAGAGCGGCGCGTCAGAGCGTGATGGTACCGTCTATTACCGTTACCGTCTGACCCCCAATCCAGATTGCCTCCTCCGTATAGGTAACGTCAATACGGCCGGTGCGCTGGATCACGCTGCCCTGGCGTGCCCGGTAGCTGCGCGTCTGGCCCTGTGCCGCCAGGTAGCGTGCCAGACAGGCATTAGCGCTGCCGGTGACCGGATCTTCAGTGAGGCTGCCATTCTCCACCAGTAGCGCGCGCACCTCATACTGCTCCGGCTCCCCCGGCGGCAGTGTGCCAAAAATCAGCGTGCCGCTGACGCCAGCGCGCTGCTGCAGCTGCTGCAGATCGGCCGCGGAAGCCGTGACATCGCGTACCGCCTGCGCGCTGCTGAGCGGGATAAGCAGCCAGCGAATTCCCATATCCGCCACGGCAGGCGACTGCGTCAGATCAAAGGCCTCACTGTTAAGCGCGCGGCTTATCAGCGCATCGCTGAACGGCGTCAGGCTCGCCGCCGGGGCCGCGAACGCCAGCGCGCCATCGGCGGCGATACGCACTTCGACCAACCCGACGCCGCACTCCTGAATAATGCAGCCGGCGTTTTTCAGCGGCCAGCCCGCTTCCAGCAGCGCATGTGCCGTACCCAGCGTCGGGTGACCGGCAAACGGCAGCTCCCCTTCCGGGGTAAAAATGCGTACGCGGTAGTCCGCCGCACCGTGCTCTGGCGGCAGAACAAAGGTGGTCTCTGACAGATTGGTCCAGCGCGCAATGGCTGCCATCTGCCCGTCAGCTAACCCCTGTGCATCCATGATCACAGCCAGCGGATTTCCGCGGAATGCCGTTGCGGTAAAAACGTCCACTTGTTTAAACGCCACTCTCATATCGATCCCTTTTCTGTCAGTCAATATGGGGAATGATACCCTGCGCATGGTAAAAGCGTGCTAACAGGACTATGAATAGATTAATAATTCTGCAGGCGGAGTCCGCAATGTTAAAAATTTTAGGTCGTAATACATCCATCAACGTGCGCAAGGTGCTGTGGCTCTGCGCTGAGCTGAATATCACCTATAAACATGAGGCCTGGGGCGACGACGGGCTGTCGCTGCATGCACCGCAGTTTATGGCGCTGAATCCCAACGCGCTGGTGCCGGTCATCATCGACGACGGGCTGGTGATATGGGAATCCAACGCTATTCTGCGCTACCTGGCCAGCAACTACGGTGGCGCATGGCTCTATCCGGACGAACCGCGCGTACGCGCGCCGGTGGATCAGTGGATCGACTGGCAGGCCACTGAGCTGAATACCTCCTGGCGCTACGCCTTTATGTCTCTGGTGCGTAATTCGCCGGCGCATCAGGATCCCCGCCTGCTCGCGGCAGCGGTAAAAGGCTGGACGCACACCATGGGCATTCTCAACCAGCAGCTGGAAAAATCGGGCCGCTACGTGGCCGGACGTCACTTCAGCCTGGCGGATATTCCGGTCGGCCTGGCGGTGAACCGCTGGTTTGAGACGCCGCTGGATCACCCCGATTTTCCGGCGATACAGACTTATTATGAGCGGCTGACGGAGCGTCCCGGCTTTACCACCTGGGGACGCAACGGCACGCCTTAGGGCACAGCAGGGGCGATGCCGGTCATCTCACATGCCAGGGCGCCCGTGCGCGCTAAGGCACTGGTATAACGCGCGTCAAACGGATAGCAGCAGGAGAGGCGCAGCGCATGCCGGTAGCGTTCGCTCAGTGTATAAAGCGCACCTGGCGTGACGCAGATCTGCTCCTGCAGCAGCCGGGTAAACAGCATAACCGTGTCGATCTCACCCGGCAGCTCGACCCAGAAAACAAAACCGCCGCGCGGCAGCGTGGCGCGTGTCCCCTGCGGGAAATGGCGTGCCAGAATGCCCCGAGCCGCATCCAGGTTTGCCGCATAGCGCCGGCGCAGCGAGCGCAGATGATGATCATAGCCTCCGCTGGCGAGGAACTCTGCCAGCGTCTCGCTCAGCAGCCGCGATTCAGTCATTGATGAAACCGCCTTCAGCCGCGCGATGCTGGCGTGAAACCGGCCCGCGGCGGTCCAGCCAATGCGGAAATCAGGGGCCACGGTTTTGGTAAAGCTGGTGCAGTAAATCACCCAGCCATCGCGATCGAACGCCTTAACCGGCGGGGACAGCGGCCAGTCAAACTGCAGTTCATCATAGAGTCCGTCTTCAATCAGCGGGATGCGGTGGTGATTCATCAGCGCGGCCAGCCGTTTTTTGTTCTCCAGCGGCATCACGTACCCCAGCGGATTTTGCGCGCCCGGCATGGCGATCAGCGCCTGAATGCGCTGCTCCTGCAGCAGCATCTCCAGCGCATCCAGTGAGAGGCCGCGATGCGGATCGGTCGGGATCTCCAGCGCTTTCAGCCCCAGCGAGGCGAGCAGCGGAAACAGGAAAAAATAGGTGGGGGATTCCAGTCCGATACAGTCGCCGGGCTGCGTAACCGCACGCAGCGCCAGCTGCAGCGCCTCCATGCAGCCGTGGGTGAGGGTGATCGCCTGAGCGGTAAGGTTCAGTCCGGTATGCACGCTGCGTCGGGCGATCTCCTCGCGCAGCCGCTCGCTGCCGGGCGGCAGCGCATAGCGGCCGATAATGTCGCCCTGGCGCCGGATCAGCGCGGCGGTGATCCGGCCCAGCTTCGCTGAAGGAAAAAGTTCGCTGTCCTGCGGACAGGCCAGTGAAATATTGGTGTAGTCAGGATTATTCTGCGCGGCAAAAACCTGCTCAATCAGCGCCAGCTTCTGTGCATCCGGATCGCTGATTTCTGCAGCGGGCGTCTGCAGCGACGGCGTAACGGCCGGCAGCACACCGCGCACGTAATAACCTGACTGCGGCCGCGCCTCGATCAGTCCGCGATCTTCCAGCAGCTGCCAGGCGCTGAGCACGGTATTCACGCTGAGCTGATGCGACTGCGCCACCCGCCGGATAGCAGGCAGGCGTGCGCCGGGTCGCAGCGATCCCTGATGAATAGCGTCAGCAAATTTTGCTGCCAGCTGCTGATAGCGCGGTTGATCGTCAGAAAAAGCGAGGGACACAATAGCCTCCGGAAATCACAGGTACAAAGCAGGAAAAACGCGACTGTACCCATCACAATACTGAATTGCTGTCTCTGTTGCCATTACGGCTGGCGCATTACGATGGTGTCAGCTTATTCAGTCCGGAGAACGCCTGTGCTCGATCCCACCTTTTTCAGTTACGTCACCATCATGTCTATTACGCCCGGCCCGAACAATCTGCTGCTGGCTACCTCAGGCGTCAACTTCGGCTTTCGCCGCACGCTGCCAATGCTGGCCGGTATACTGCTCGGCTGCGCGCTGCAGATGCTGCTGGCCAGCGTGGCGCTGGAGCTGCTGCTGACGTGGATGGCGACCGTGCGTCTGCCGCTGACGCTGGCCGGCTGTGGCTATCTGCTCTGGCTGTCATGGAAAATATTTCGCGCCGGTGCGCCGCAGGTCAGCGCCCGTCCGCGTCCCATGACGCTGCTGGGCGGCGTGGCTTTTCAGGCCGTTAATCCGAAAGCCTGGCTGATGGTTACAAACGTGGCGCTGCTCTACGCCAGCAGCAGCAGCGTCTGGCTGGTTCTGGCCGCTTTTGCGGCGCTGAATCTGCCCTGTATTCTGCTCTGGGCGGCGCTGGGGGATCGGCTGCGTACGCACCTGCAAACGCACTGGAAACGGCGGCTGTTTAATGCGGTGATGGCATTATCGCTGGTCGCCACTACTGTCTGGATGGGGTATGACGCGCTGAGCGCGATATAGAGCAGGTGCGCCGGGCGGCGCACCTGAAAAGTCAGCTTACTTGCCGACCACGTGAGCGGTAATCCGCGCTTCGTCGTTTGCCGCATGCGAGGTGATCACCGGCTCATATTCCAGCTGCAGTATGCGGCTGGTATCGGCCAGTACTTTCTCGGTCAGCGCCACGTCACCATTAAGCTTGCGGCCCCAGGACGGTATAACAGCACGGATTTTAGTCTGCCACTCCGGTGAGCGCATCTGCTCAGGAAAGGCTTTTGCCATCAACTCCAGCATAATCGGTGGCGCGGTCGATGCGCCAGGCGAGGCGCCCAGCAGCGCAGAAATGGAGCCGTCGGCAGAGGTGACAACTTCAGTGCCGAGGCGCAGTACGCCGCCTTCCTGCTCATCGTTTTTAATAATCTGCACGCGCTGACCCGCCGTTACCAGGCGCCAGTCTTCCTGTTTCGCCTGCGGCACATAGGCACGCAGCGCCTCCATACGATCGGCGTCGCTCTGCAGCACCTGATCGACCAGATATTTCACCAGGTCAAAACTTTTCAGGCCGACCTGCATCATCGGCAGCAGGTTGCTGGTGTTCATCGCACCAAACATATCCAGCAGCGAACCCTGCTTCAGAAACTTGGTGGAGAAGGTGGCGAACGGGCCAAACAGCAGCACCTGTTTGCCATCCAGTACGCGGGTATCAACATGCGGCACTGACATCGGCGGGGCGCCGACGCTGGCTTTGCCATAGACCTTGGCCATATGCTGCGCGACCACGTCCGGATTTTCGGTCACGAGAAAAGAGCCGCCTACCGGGAAACCGGCGTAACCTTTAACTTCAGGAATGCCTGACTTCTGCAGCAGCGGCAGCGCGGCGCCGCCGGCACCGATAAACAGCTGGCGGGTAATCAGGGTACGCTGCTCGCTGGTATCCAGATTCAGCAGCGTGACCTGCCAGCGGCCATCGTTCAGGCGAACCAGATCGCGCACTTCCTGCCGCATACGCAGACGGAAATGCGGTTTTTTCTCCAGTGCGGCGATCAGCTGGCGCGTTACTTCACCAAAGTTGACGTCTGTACCCATATCGGTCCAGGTAGCAGCAACCTTCTGCTGCGGATCGCGTCCTTTCATTACCAGCGGGATCCACTGCGCAATCTGCTCGCGATCTTCGGAATAGTGCATACCGCGGAACAGCGTGCTTTTCTGCAGCGCCTGGAAACGCTTGCGCAGGAAGTCGACGTTAGCGTCACCCCAGACAAAACTCATGTGTGGCGTGGTATGGATAAAGCTTTTGGGATCCTGCAGGTTGCCTTTCTGCACGTGATACGCCCAGAACTGACGCGACATCTGAAAGGATTCGTTGATGGTCACCGCTTTAGCGATATCGATCGAGCCGTCCGCCTTTTGCGGCGTGTAGTTAAGCTCTGCCAGTGCGGCATGACCGGTACCGGCATTATTCCAGCCGTTGGAAGATTCCACTGCGACGTCATTCAGACGCTCAACCATTTCAATGGACCAGTCTGGTTCCAGCTCCTGTAACCAGGTGCCAAGCGTAGCACTCATGACGCCTGCGCCAATCAGCAGGACATCAACTTCTTTCCGTTCCTGACGTTTTGCACCATCCATTGCAGCGCTGCTCAGCGCCAGGTTTACCGCAGTGTTGCTCATGAGGCGACATCTCCTCTTCTGTTGACCTGAAGCTCAACAGGTTGGCAGGCAAAATAGCCGCGCGGCTTGTTCGCGCGCTGCGCTATCTCAAGGGGTTAAGACTCAGGTTAAGCCAATGGGGCGATAACGGTTAACTACACGTTATGCATATGCTTCTGAATATAACATTCTCGTATTGGAATTAAACGTTTGTTTATTTTTTAAATGCCGAAATGATTCAGCATAAGAATTAATCAGAGTAAGCGACGGCTTATAAGATATTTTTATCCGCTAATCAGCAGGTTATGATGATATTAATGTTATGCGATTGTGATGAGTTTCAGGTGAGTAAAAAGCGAACAGTGACAGGCGTCACAAAATAACATTCTGAATAATAAGAAATATTTATCGAGAGAAAGAATCAGGGATTTTTTGTTGCGCGATATGTCGCCCGTTTGTGTAAAAATAGTGTTACATTTCTGTGATTCTGATTTTAACGGGCGTTTCTCCTTAGAGCAGGTTCAGCGCATCTGAAACCAGCGACGCCAGACAAAACGAATAACAAAAAACTCCAGCGTGCCCAGCAGCAGAAACCACAGGCAGAATACCAGCGTATAAAGCTGATTAAGATCCTGCAGGTGTAAGCTTTGCTGCAAACGCTGCGCCCATATCAGACCAAAAGAGGGTGCCGGCAGCAGAAGCGCCGAAAGAAAGCCCAGCAGCAGGATCCCGCCTGGAATAATCAATGTTTCAAAAGGGTTTTTCATCGCGCTTTTCCTGTCAATATTGCGCGGGCATTAGCGCATAAAAGGGGCGGGCAGTGCAATCTGTGAATCAAATGGCGTCAGGAAATTTCTTCGATTCCATTAACTTAGCGGTAAAAATAGCGATCGTTAAGAGTTATAGCCTTTGCTATACTTAAACCCCTGATTTTGTTGTCTTTTTTTTGAGTGTTTTGCATGTTAGACTGCGCGCACTTTTTCATGACTGAATAATGAGCACGAACAAAGCAGAGAATTTCCGCATTTGTTCGTTAACTGGCTAAAAACCCATGACATTCATTGCAACCCTGATCCTGGCTTTTGGCATGTCAATGGACGCCTTTGCCGCTGCACTGGGGAAAGGTGCGTCGTTGCACCGTCCGGGAATAAAAGAAGCCTTACGCACTGGCCTGATTTTTGGTGCAATCGAAATGCTGACGCCGCTTATTGGCTGGGCTATCGGGCTGGCGGCCAGTCACTACATCATGGCGTGGGATCACTGGGTGGCCTTTGGTCTGCTTAGCGTACTGGGCGGCCGGATGATTATGGAAGGTTTCCGGCAGACGGCAGATGAGCCCTGCGAAGCGCCGCAGCAGCACGGTTTTATGGTGCTGGCGCTGACGGCGGTTGCCACCAGCCTCGATGCGCTGGCCGTGGGCGTGGGTCTCGCTTTCCTGCAGGTGAATATTCTGTTTACTGCGCTGACCATCGGTGCAGCCACTACGCTGATGGCGACGACCGGTGTGCTGGTCGGGCGCTTTATCGGCCCGGTTCTGGGAAAATGGGCAGAAGTTCTGGGCGGTGTCGTACTGATCTGTATCGGCAGCACCATTCTGATTGAGCACCTGGGATTGATGAGCTGAACGGCAATTTTGTGATCTGGCTCAAATAAAATTGCATGAAAAACGCGCTGCCGCTATAATTTGCGCGTAATTTTTCAACAATATTTGAGTCAGGTGTGTCATGAAAGCTTTTTTCCGTTATGTGTTTCGTGCCTATGTCGCAACGTTTAAACACGTACCGCCGGGCGCGCTGTCTTAAGCGTCCAGAGTTACCCTCGATAATCGCCTTCAGGGATCGAAGGATGATTATCACCCCCCTCTTTGTGCTTTCCCGTGCACAGACTGACACAAACCTTCACCACTTTCTTTGCAGGTCATACCGCATTTCCGGCTGGCTTTTGATACGCTGCGCGCCATTTCTTATTACAACGAGGCGGTTATGCAGCTTTGCAGTTTTTATATCATTGATTGTGCACGCAAAAGCTATGGCATTGTGCAGAAAGAGGGTGTTGTCGATCTGGGACTGCGCCTGGGTGCTGCCTGTCCCGACCTGAAAACCCTGCTGGCCCGCGGCGGTATCAGCGATCTGGCCGCATTTCAGCATCAGCCAGTGGATCATGCGTTTAGTGCCATTCGTTTTCTGCCGGTGATTGAGCAGCCCGGCAAAGTTTTTTGCGTCGGCATGAACTATGCGGACAAACGTAAAGAATTTGCGGAAACGCTGGATGCGCCCACGCTGTTTGTTCGTTTTGCTGACTCCCTGGCGGCGCATGAGCAGCCGCTGCTGAAGCCCGCGACCACGGCAGAATTTGATTATGAGGGCGAACTCGCCGTTATTATCGGCAAAACCGCCTCGCAGGTAACGGCGGGCGACGCGCTGTCGTATGTGGCGGGCTATAGCTGCTTTATGGATGCCACGGTTCGCGATATGCAGTTTACCTGGTTTACCGCCGGAAAAAACTGGCAGCAGACCGGCGGTTTTGGCCCGTGGATGACCACGGCTGATGAGATCCCCGATCCGCAGCAGCTGGCGATCAAAACCTGGCTCAATCAGCGTGAAGTGCAGAATGACACCACGGCCAGCATGGTGCATCCGGTGGCGAAGATTATTGAGTACATCTCTGCCTTTAGCCCGCTCTCTCCGGGAGACGTTATTATTACCGGCTCGCCGGGCGGCGTCGGCAAAAAGCGTACGCCACCGCTGTTTATGTTCCCGGGCGATGAGATTGAAGTGGAGATTGAAAAAATCGGTCGTCTGCGTCATCGGGTGGCCTGACCGGCACCCGGCACAGCGGTCTGAAGGGTGACCGTTTACCGGCGATAGCGTATTATCTCAGTACGGGTGATGGCGTACCACCTGATCCAACCGCCGCTGTTTTCAGACGGCTGATGACGCCTGACTATACGCTTATTCCTGTGCGGACAGGGCGGCGGGTCAGGCGTTTTTCTTTTCCTGCTGCCTTTACGCACGCTTCACTCCGGAGATCAAATTATGCTGAAGTCGCTGTGTGCTGTGATGGCTGGCGGAGCTGCTGGCTGCACCCTGCGCTGGCTTATCTCGCTGCGTTTTAACGCACTGTTTCCTGATTTGCCACCAGGCACGCTGATCGTCAACCTGGTGGGCGGGTTTATCATCGGTGCCGCCCTGGCGTGGTTTATGCGCTACCCGCAGCTTGATCCGGCATGGAAACTGCTGATCGTTACCGGACTGTGTGGCGGCCTGACCACGTTTTCTACCTTTTCAGCAGAAATTGTCAGCCTGCTACAATCAGGTAAATACCTGTGGGCAATGTCGAGCGTGATGGTGCATGTTGTGGGGTCGCTGCTGATGACTTTTGCAGGCTTTGCAGTGGTTAACCTGCTCGGCTGAGCGCCTGACCGTGGCCCGGCAGGGAGGATTTTATTCAACTGCAAAGGAGCGTAACCATGCCGGGTAATCCACTCTTCCTTAATCTGGTATTGCTGCAGGGCGAGCCTGCAGCAAAGCTGCACGCGGCACAGGATGCAGGTTTTGATCAGGCCGAGATCTGGCGCGAGGATGTGGAAAACATGGAGACGGCGCACTTAGCGCACTCTGCCATCCGTTTTACTAATCTGCAGGTGCTGCGCGATTTTACCGGCGCCCCGGACCATGAGCGCCGGCAAAAACGCGAGGAGCTGCAGCAGTTTATCCGGTTAGCGCACGCGATTGGCTGCGACACCATTCAGGCACCTGCCACCACGCGGCAGGACTGTATCCCGGAACGTATTGATGATGATTTGCGCTGGCTGGCGGCGGAAGCGGCGCGCCATGATATGCGTATCATGTATGAACCCATGGCGTGGAGCAGCGTGGATAATACGCTGCCGCTCGCCTGGCAGCGCCTGCAGCGTCTTGACCTGCCCAACGTCGGGCTGGTGGTGGATCTGTTTCATATCTGTGCGCTGGATGGCGACGCCTCACACCTTGAGGGCATCCCGGTTGATCGCATTTATGAAGTTCAGCTGTGCGATATGGCTGAACAGCCGCCGCAGAATAATCAGGCGCTGAGTGACTATGCGCGTCATCAGCGGCTGCTGCCGGGCGACGGCATTATCGATGTGGCCAGCTTTGTCAGCCGGCTGCAGCGTGCCGGTTATTGCGGTCCGGTCGGTATTGAAGTGTTCAATGACCAGCTGAAAGCGCAGCCAGCGACAGAGAGCGCGCGGCGTGCCTGGCAGGCACTGAATCGCTGCTGGCGCTAATCCTGCAGGCACTGCGCAATATACGTTACCGCCTCTCTTGCGCCCTGCGGCGAGATGGTGTGGCCGGTGGTGGCCTCAAACGCGGCCGTCACGTTAACGCCTGCCGCCTGTAAGCGGCTGATGGCAGATTCTGTTTCGCTGAAAGGGATCACATCATCCGCTTTGCCGTGGATTAGTAGCGCGGAGGCACAGGGCTGCGGGGTCAGCGTCTCATCAAAGGCCAGCCGGCCGGAAAATGCCACCACGCCGGCCAGCGGGTAGCGTCCTGAGGCCAGCGCATCCAGCGCCATGATCGATCCCTGTGAGAAACCGACCAGGATAACCTTATCCCAGGCATCCGGCATACCGTGCTGCGCCATCAGGCGCTGCAGCGTATCGTCGAACGCATCGCGTGCTGCGCGCACGCGGGCCGGACGATTCTCCGGCGTAATGCCGGTCAGGCTGAACCACTGATAGCCCATCGCATGCTCAAACGGCCAGGGGGCGTCAGGTGAGGCAAACGCCACGTCGGGCAGCAGCCCGGCCCAGTGCTCACCCAGCGCCGCGAGATCGTCGCCACTGCTGCCGACGCCATGCAGAAAAATAACCAGTGCGTTTGCCATGCCTGCTCCTTAAAAACCGTACGCTGCCATATCCGGCCCGGCGGGCACAATGCCGTTGGGGTTCAGTGCCTTAATGGAATAGTAGCCCTGTTTGATATGGTCCATATTCACCGTCTGCCGGATACCCGATACCGCCAGAACGCTTTTAAGATAGCGATCCAGCAGCGGATAGTCACACAGACGGCGCAGATTGCATTTGAACAGGCCATAGTAGGCGGCGTCAAAACGAATCAGCGTGACAAACAGCCGGATGTCGGTTTCTGTCAGGCGTTCGCCCAGCACAAAGGTACGGCCATCTTTCAGCAACGTTTCCAGCTCATCCAGCTGCGCAAAGACATCGCTGAAGGCCTGCTGATAGCTCACCTGGGTGGTGGCAAAGCCGGTGCGGTAGACACCGTTGTTTAACCGGGTGTAGATCGTTTCATTCAGCGCATCGATCTCCGTGCGCAGATCGGCAGGATAGAGATCCAGACGATCGTCTGCCAGATCGCCAAAGCCGCTGTTCAGCATGCGCAGAATATCGGCCGACTCATTATTCACAATCGTCTGCGTCTTTTTATCCCACAGAACCGGTACGGTAGCGCGCCCGGTAAAACCGGCATCGGCGCGGGTATAAAGCTCATGCAGATAGTCAGCTTGGTTCAGCGTGTCGCGCTGCGCCCCCGGGTAATCGCCAAAGCGCCAGCCTGCGCTGCCCAGCTGCGGTTCAACCACGGAAACCGTGATAACCTGCCCGAGACCTTTCAGGCTACGCGCAATCAGCGTGCGTGATGCCCATGGGCAGATCAGCGCTACGTAGAGATGGTAGCGATCCGGCTCTGCGGCAAATTCAGTTGTGCCATCGGCACTGATCCAGTGACGGAACTGTGAGGTCTGGCGTACAAATCCGCCCTGCCGATCGGTGGCCTGTACGGGATGCCAGGCTTCGCTCCATTTGCCATTCACTAACATAACGCTGCTCCTTTATCATCAGGGCGCAGAGAGTAGCGCGCCGCAGGCCTGGTGATAATCCAGGCAAAACGGCTTTCATTCTTTCCGAAATGGAAGTAATCACACAGGCGGTTGGTGGAGAAAATGTCTGGCCAGAAAATCGATCAGCAGCCGGGTTTTTTGCGCCAGAAAACGGGCAGAGGGATAAAGTGCAAAGAGTCCCATGGGCGGCGGTGCAAACTCCGCCAGCAGCGGAATAATCTCTTTGCGCTGCAGGGCTGGCGTGGCGATAAAGCCGGGCAGGCGGGCGATGCCGAGTCCGGCGATAGCGGCATGCAGGCACGCTTCGGTATTGGAAAAACAGAGGCGGCCGCGAATCGGTACCGTTGCGCTGTCGCCCGCTGCCGTTATAAAAGGCCAGTTCCACGGATCGCGAAAGTTGGTGTCGCTGATGCACTGGTGCCGGGCAAGATCGCGCCAGTGCTGTGGCGTGCCGTGCTGGTGCAGGTATGCAGGTGATGCGGCTATATGCACCGGCACGTCACCCAGTCGTCGGGCAATCAGGCTGCTGTCATCGAGATGGCCAATGCGCACCGCCAGATCGAATCCTTCATCCACGATATTCACGGCGCGATCGGAAAAGCTGACGTCCAGCTCAATAAGCGGATAGTGGCGGGCAAACGCGACCAGCACCGGTGCCAGCACCGCCGTCCCAAACGTGCCTGGCGCGCTGATGCGCAGCCGGCCAGAAGGCAGGCTGGCATTTTCGCGCATAGCGTCATCCAGCGCATCAAACGCATCCAGCAGCGTTTTTATGCGCTCATAGTAAGCGCGGCCCGCATCGGTCGGAGAGAGTGCCCGCGTAGTACGTTTGAGCAGCTGAACGCCCAGCAGCTGTTCAAGCCGCGACACCAGTTTTGACGCCTGCCCGCTGCTGGTGCCAAGGCGCATCGCCGCAGCGGCAAAGCTGCCCGCCTCCAGTACAGCAACAAACATCCGGTCACAATCGAGTCGATCCATCATCTCTCCAGGCAGGGCAAAGGCAGAGTATACGATCAACCCGCGCCCCTGTAAGGAGCACATTTATACGGGGATTCCATCGTAGGGGGCAGGATTCCATCGTAGGGGGCGCATTAATGCGCCCCTGGCCACAGCCTGCACGCGCATCAACCCAGGGCGCCATTAATGGCGCCCCTACGGGGATTACGTTGTAGGGGGTGGGATTCCATCGTAGGGGGCGCATTAATGCGCCCCTGGCCACAGCCCGCAAGCGCATTAACCCAGGACGTCATTAATGGCGTCATCACGTCCCGCACGCGCATTAACCCAGGGCGCCATTAATGGCGCCCCTACGGGGATCGCGTTGTAAGGGGCCGGGTTTCCATCGTAGGGGGCGCATTAATGCGCCCCTGGCCACAGTCCGCACGCGCATCAACCCAGGGCGCCATTAATGGCGCCCCTACGGGAATTCCATTGTAGGGGGCGCATTAATGCGCCCCTGGCTGCAGCACTGCATCCTGGCGAGAAAGGGCGCTGTGACGTATCGTATACGCATTAACCCGGGTGCCGTGACGGTGCCCCTGGCCGGGAGGGCTGCATGTCACTGCATTTTCTATCATCACTGACGGAGATCGCGGCCGCGGAATGGGACGCGCTGTTACCTGACGATCAGCCCTTTTTACGCCACGCCTTTCTGACTACCCTTGAGGAGAGCGGCAGCGTACGCGCTGAAACGGGCTGGCAGCCGGCACATCTGCTCTGGCGGGAACAGGGCAAAACCGGTGCCGCACTGCCGGGCTATGTTAAATCCCACTCGCGCGGCGAATATGTCTTCGATCAGGCCTGGGCCGAAGCGTGCCAGCGTGCCGGGATCCGCTACTACCCGAAATGGCTCGGGGCGGTTCCGTTCAGTCCGGTGACGGGGCAGCGTCTGCTGGGCGAAGCGCCTGCTATCAGCCAGCTGCTAGCTGCGCTACCGGAGGCGCTGCAGGCGCGACAGATAAGCGGGGCGCATATCAACTTCACTACGCCGCCCGCCAATGCCCTGATCGCAAAGCAGCCCGACTGGCTGATGCGCCTTGGCCTGCAGTATCACTGGCACAACCGTCACTACCGCGACTTTGCTGACTTCCTTGATACGCTGATGTCGCGTAAACGCAAGCAGCTGCGTAAAGAGCGGGAGCTGGTGCAGCAGAGCGGCTTTGTGTTTAGCTGGTATCGTGGTGATGAACTGCGGGAGGATCAGTGGGATTTTGTCTACACCTGCTACGTCAGCACCTACGCGGTACGCGGCCAGCGGCCTTACCTGACACGCGCATTTTTCAGTCTGCTGGCAGAGCGTATGCCGCAGGCGATCCGCGTGGTTATCGCCACGCTCGGTGAACAACCTGCCGCGATGGCCTTTTATCTGTGCGACAGCACCACGCTGTATGGCCGCTACTGGGGCTGTCTGGCGGAGTTTGACCGCCTGCACTTTGAAACCTGTTTTTATCAGGGTATGGAGTTTGCTATCGCGGAAGGGCTACAGCGTTTTGATGCCGGTGCGCAGGGTGAGCACAAGCTGGTGCGCGGTTTTGAACCGGTAATAACGCACTCCTGGCACTATCTGGCGCATCCGGGACTGCGCGCGGCGGTGGCTGATTTTCTGCAGCAGGAACGGGCAGGGGTGCACGACTGGGCGGATGAGGCGCGCGCCGCCCTGCCGTTCCGGCGCGGCGATTAATCGGTGCCGACGAAACCGCCGGTCTGATGCTGCCACAGGCGGGCGTAAAGGCCGTTCTGTGCCAGCAGCTCGTGGTGATTGCCCATCTCCACGATCTCACCCTGCTCCAGCACTACCAGCCGGTCCATCTTCGCGATGGTCGACAGGCGATGGGCGATGGCGATCACCGTTTTGCCCTGCATCAGATTTTCCAGACTCTCCTGTATGGCTGCTTCCACTTCGGAGTCCAGCGCTGAAGTGGCTTCATCCATAATCAGGATCGGCGCATCCTTGAGCAGCACGCGGGCGATAGCGATACGCTGCCGCTGGCCGCCGGAGAGCTTGACGCCGCGCTCGCCAACGTGCGCCTCCAGCCCGGTACGTCCCTGAGCATCAGAGAGCAGCGGAATAAACTCATCGGCACGCGCCTGCGTAATCGCCGCCTGCAGCTCCGCTTCCGTGGCGTCCGGGCGACCATAAAGGAGATTGTCGCGGATGGAACGGTGCAGCAGTGAAGTATCCTGCGTGATCATACCAATCTGCCCGCGCAGGCTCGTCTGGGTGACATCCGCAATATTCTGATCGTCAATCGCAATGCGTCCGCCGTTGAGGTCATACAGGCGCAGCAGCAGATTCACCAGCGTGGATTTACCGGCACCGGAAGGGCCAATCAGGCCGATTTTTTCGCCTGGCTTAATGGTCAGATTCAGCCGGTTAATCACCTGACGATGGCTGCCATAATCAAAGCGCACATCCTCAAAACGGATCTGGCCGCGCGTCACCCGCAGCGGTGGTGCCGCCGGCGCATCCTGGACGCTGAGCGGCTGCGCAATGGTGCCCAGCCCATCCTGTACCATACCGATATTTTCAAAAATACCGTTCACCACCCACATGATCCAGCCGGACATATTCACCAGCCGGATCACCAGCCCGGTCGCCAGCGCAATGGCACCGACGCTGATCAGCGACTGGCTCCAGAGCCACAGTGCCAGCCCGGAGGTGCTGACAATCAGCAGGCCATTCAGCGTGGAGAGCGTAATATCCATGCTGGTCACCATGCGACTGGCGTGACGGGTTTTGTCTGTCTGGTCCTGAATCGCCTCGCGCGCGTAGCGCTTCTCCAGATCGTTATGCGCAAACAGCTTGATGGTGGCGATGTTGGTATAGCCATCCACAATGGTGCCCATCAGGCGCGATCGCGCCTCTGAGGAGACCACTGAACGCTGCTTCACGCGCGGCACAAAAAAGCGCAGTGACAGGCTGTAAGCAATCAGCCAGATCACCAGCGGGATCATCAGCCGCCAGTCCGCCTCCGCAAACAGCACCAGCGAGGTACCGGCATAGATCACCACGTGCCAGATGGCATCCACCAGCTGTACCGCCGAATCGCGCAGCGCGTTGCCGGTCTGCATGATGCGCTGGGCAATGCGCCCGGCAAAATCGTTCTGAAAGAAGTTAAGGCTCTGACGCAGCACATAGTTATGATGCTGCCAGCGGATCATGCTGGTCATGCCGGGGTTAATGCTTTGATGCACCAGCAGATCGTGCAGGGCGATCACCACCGGCCGCAGGATCAGCGCTACCGCCGCCATCCAGAGCAGCGCCGGCCAGTGTTCACTGAACAGCGTCGCCGGCGTGGCATGGTTGACGAGATCGATAATGCGGCTGAGATAGCTGAACAGCGCGACTTCAATCAGCGCCTGTGCCAGACCCACCACCAGCAGCGCGGCGAAACCTGGCCATACCTGACGCAGATAGTAGCGATAGAACGCGCCGAGGCTGGCGGGGGGAGAATCCGTTGGTGCATCCTGGAAAATATTGATAAAACGTTCAAAACGGCGAAACAACATAGGGTCACTCTTTCCGGAAGGTCAGAGTTAACAGCTTAGTGCAATCAGACGGAGATCACGGATATGGAGATAAAGATTCGCGGCCGCGAACCGCGCGACGCCGCGGCTTATCAGCGCCTCTACAGTCAGCCAGAGGTCTATCGCTGGACCACGCAGCTACCCTTTCCCAGCGTAGCCACGTGGGAGAAAAAATTTGAGCGTATGGATGCCGAAGGCTATATCGCGTTTGTCGCTGAGCTGGAGGGGCAGATGGTGGGCGAACTGACGCTGTTTACCGAACAGCGGCTGCGCACCCGCCACAGCCTGAGCTTTGGCATCAGCGTTGATCCGGCGTTTGCCGGACGCGGTATCGGCGAGCAGCTGATCCGCACCGGGCTTGACTACGCCTTTAACTGGATGGGAATTATCCGCGTGGAGCTGGAGGCATTTCATGACAACGCGCGCGCGCTGCGTCTCTATACGCGTCTGGGCTTTGAGCATGAGGGCGTAAAGCGCCAGGCCTGCCTGCGCGATGGCGACTATCACGATATCGTGGTGATGGCGAAACTGCGCGACCGTCAGTGACGGTGCGCGCGCATGCTGAGGCGCGCGAAAACAAGACCTGACAGCAGAGCTGCCGCACCGGGCGGCTCTGCTGCGTTCTCAGGCGGGGCTACTGGCTCTTTTTAACGTAGTTCTGCATATTCTCTTTAGTGACCAGCTCAAACGGGATCCAGACGTGAGAGGCAACCTTTTCACCGCCGATCAGCTTTTGTGCGACCTCAACAGACGTTTTGCCCTGGCCGATGGCGTCCTGAAATACGGTGACCTGAATTTTATCCTGCGCCAGCGCCTGCAGTCCGTCCGGCGTGGCGTCAATGCCGCCAATCAGCAGCTTTTTGTTGCTTTTTGCCAGCGCCATTGCCGCGCCGATTGCCATCTCATCGTTGTTCGCTGCGACGATATCAATCGACTCGCCGTTGCCAAGCCAGTTGAGCATTAAATCCATGCCTTCGTTGCGTGCATAGTTAGCGGGCTGTTTCTGCACCACCTTCATACCGGGATATTTCGCGACGACCTGCTCCACATCCTTCGTACGCTGCAGAGCGCCGGCATCAGTAAGATTGCCGATCATAATCGCCACATTTCCTTTGTAATTAGCCATCTTAGCCAGCGCTTCCATCTGCAGCGTGCCGGATTCGCGTTCATCTGAGCCAACAAACACTACGCCCGGCGGCAGCGCTTTATCGCCCGGCGTACGGTTCACATACACCAGCGGAATCTTTGCCTGCTGCGCCAGACGGGTAAGCTGTGGCGTGCTGGCCGAGTCGACCGGATCGACAATAATGGCGTCCACGCCCGCGCCGATAAAACTCTGTACCTGATCGGTCTGACGACCGACATCGCCGCGCGCATCCTCAAACTGTACCTCCAGCCCGCGCGCTTTCGCCTCTTTATCGATCGACTGGCGGATAATGGTTAAAAAATTCTGATCAAAGTAGGCCATCGACACGCCGATTTTATCCGCCAGTGACGACGCAGAGGCCGAAAGTAATCCCACCAGCAGCACCGCTTTTACTATTTTCATTGCGTACTCCAGAGCATGAGAGAAAAGGGTTTGGAACAAATATTTCAGTAGAGTTAAAAATGACCTGTTGAAACCATTTGAGACTACGATCGGCGTACAAACCTGACAATCTGCCGGTGCGCGTTTTGCTGCCGGGAGCACATATCAGCCCGTACATAGTCAGCAGTAACCCGCTTTTCTTTCGCCTGGCGCACACTCTGCAGCGCTCGCCGGAGAAAGATCGGCAATCTGTGCGGCACAGCACGCTGCATTGTGCCAAACGCTAAAAGCGGGGACGTTTTTAACCTGCCGATCCCTGCAACCGCACAATGACCGCCCCCCAGACCGCTTTCTATAGTTGCTGAACAGTAAAGATTGCGCGGTATTGCTGACCCCTGTCGCATCGCGGCAGGACGCTTCCCTTTCAAGGAACTGAGCCTATGTTGCAACGTCAAACCCGCAGTGAAACCAGCCGTGTGCGCCTCTGGATCCTCTGTCTGATCCTGTTTCTGTCGGTAGTGGCCTATGCTGACCGGTCGATCCTGTCGATCTCCGGTTCCGCGATCAAAGAGGAGTTCGGGCTTTCGGCGATCCAGCTTGGCCTGATCCTCTCCGCCTTCAGCTGGGCCTACGTGATTGGTCAGATCCCCGGCGGCCTGCTGCTCGACCGTTTCGGCACGAAAAAAGTCTACGGCGTGACGCTGGGGCTCTGGTCGATCTCCACGCTGCTGATGGGCTTTGTCGGTGAGTTCTCAGCCGGCGTGACCATGACGCTGACGCTGATGTTTGCGCTGCGTTTTGCTCTGGGCCTGATAGAAGCACCCAGCTTTCCCGCCAACGCCCGTGCGGTCATTATGTGGTTTCCCGGTGCCGAGCGCGGGCGCGCTTCATCGCTGTTTGCCTCTGCCCAGTATTTCGCCGTCGCCATTTTTTCGCCGATCTCAGGCTGGCTGGTCATGCGGTTTGGCTGGGAATGGCCGTTCTTTGTGCTGGGCACCCTCGGCATTCTGGCCGTGTTTGTCTGGATGGCGTGGATGCACACGCCGCGCCAGCATCCGCGCGTGTCAAAAAGCGAGCTGAACTACATCGAGCAGGGCGGTGCGCTGGTGGATATCGATGCCGCAGAGACGCTGAAAGCCCGTCCTCCGGTTGATAAACGCATGTTTAAACTGCTGCTCAGCAGCCGCATGCTGTGGTGTGTTTACCTCGGACAGTACTGCACTATCGCGCTCAGCTATTTCTTTATTACCTGGTTTCCCATCTACCTGGTCCAGGCGCGCGGTATGAATATTATGGATGCCGGGTTTGCCACGATTGCGCCCGCGCTGTTTGGCTTCCTGGGCGGGATCAGCGGCGGTTTTCTCTCTGACAAGCTGCTGGCACGCGGCTGGAGCCTCTCCTGGGCGCGCAAGGGGCCGTTTATCGCCGGTATGCTGATGGCGGCTTCGCTGACGCTGGCCGCGGTGATCCCGACCAACGCCGGCATTATCGCTATCATGTCTTTCGCCTTCTTTGGCAAGGGAGTGGCAGCCGGTGCCGGCACCTGGACCATTGTCAGTGACACCGCGCCAAAAGAGGCGGTGGGGCTGGCGGGCGCCATCTTCAACGGTATCGGGAATATGGCTGGCTTTATCACGCCGCTGCTGTTTGGCATTATTGTCGGGCTGACCGGCAGCTACAGCGTCGGCCTGCTGTTTGTCGGCGCGCACTGCGTTATTGCAGCCCTGCTGTTTCTGCTGGTGATGGGGCCGATTCAGCGCGCAGACAGCCAGACGCCAGCAGGCCAGACGCGCACGTCGCACCGTGAGCAGGGAGATGAAGCAAAAGCGCTCTGAGCCGGTAGTTTGTTCGCCGCCACCGGTAAAGGGCACCACCGGAAAAAATGTGCGCTTTACCGGCGGGCTCACAGTCGCACAAAACGCCTCTGAAGATTTTTTGATCAGCTGCCGATACCCCTCCTGACCATCCACAGCGAGTCAGGAGAGTATGTGTGATAAAGCTGATTTCCGTGGACGAACTGCAAGAGGGCATGTTTATCCACAAACTTGAGGTCTGGTGGCTGAAAGATCTGCGCATCCGCAACCTCATGCTGATTACTGACCAGCGCCAGATCGCCATGATCCGCAGTGAAGGGATCCGCAATGTCTGGATCGATCTCGATAAGTCGGTACCGATCCCGCGCAGCCTGCCTGTCAGAACGCCGGTAGCGGAAAGTGCCTTTTTCCGCGAGCTGGATCAGGCGCAGCAGATTTTCGCCCAGGGCAAGCCGCGCGTGCTGGCGATGTTTAATGAAGCCCGTATGGGCCAGCGGCTTGACCTCAGCTTTACGCTCGATCTGGTTGAGCAGATAGCCGGATCGATTGCGCGTGAACCTTCGGCGCTGCTCAGCGTGGCGCGCCTGAAAAATCATGATGATTACACCTATCTGCACTCCATGGCGGTGTGCGGGCTGATGATCTCACTCGGTAAAAAACTGGGGCTGGAAGCCGATCAGCTGCGTCGCGTGGGCATGGCTGGCCTGCTGCACGATGTCGGCAAGGCGGCGGTGCCGCTGGCTATCCTCAATAAGCCCGGCAAACTGAGCGACGATGAGTTCGCGGTAATGCGTGAACACCCGATTGTTGGCGCACAGATGCTGATGGACGCGGATGCCGGCTACGATCTGCTGGATGTGGCGCTGCATCACCACGAAAAATTTGACGGCAGCGGCTATCCGCACGGCCTGCGCGGCGAGGAGATCACACTCTATGCCCGCATGTCCTCCGTCTGTGATGTTTATGACGCGCTCACCTCGCATCGTCCCTATCGTAAAGGCTGGACGCCCGCAGAAGCGATGCACAACATGCTGAGCTGGCGTGGCCATTTCGACCCGGCAGTGCTGCACAGTTTTGTGCGGGCGATTGGCATTTATCCGGTAGGATCGCTGGTACGGCTGGCGTCGGGACGGGTCGCGCTGGTGGTGCAGGCGGGCGAAAAATCGCTGCTGAAGCCTAAGCTGCACGTCTTCTGGTCGCTGCATGCCCGGCGCGAAGTCAAACCGGAAATTGTCGATTTAGGCGACAGCTTCTGCACCGACAGCATCACCGGCGCTGAAGAGGGGTCGCTGTGGCAGAACATTGACCTTAATCGCGTCTGGGCGCTGGAAAGCGCTTAATTTTCCGCTGTTTTTATACTTTCTTTACGCCTGCCTTCCGCCTTTTTATCTCTTCTTTATACCGCGCCGCGCATGCTTGTCGCTCTACTGATGACTCCGGAGGTTGCTGTGAGCATGGGCGTAATAGCGGGCATTGTGCTGCTGATTTTGTTGCTGGGCTATCTGGTATATGCCCTGCTTAATGCGGAGGCATTCTGATGGCGGCGAATGCCTTTTTACTGATCGCGCTGTTTCTGCTGGTGCTGATGGCGCTGGCGCAGCCGCTGGGGCGCTTTCTGGCGCGGCTGGTCGCGGATAAACCGCTGCTGCCGCGCACCGAGCGCCTGCTGTGGCAGCTGACGGGCGCCGGGGAGGCGGCGATGCGCTGGCAGCACTATCTGCTGGCGCTGCTGCTGTTTAATGCCGTCGGCTTTGTGGTGCTGCTGGCGATACTGATGCTGCAGGGGACGCTGCCGCTTAATCCGCAGCAGATGCCGGGCCTGAGCTGGGATCTGGCGTTTAACACCGCCGTAAGCTTTGTCACCAATACTAACTGGCAGGCGTATGGCGGTGAGAGCAGCCTGAGCTACTTCAGCCAGATGGCGGGGCTGACGGTACAAAACGTTCTCTCTGCGGCAACCGGTATCGCCGTGGCGTTTGCATTGATGCGCGGCTTTGCTAACCGCTCGCTGGCCACGCTCGGCAACGCCTGGCGTGATCTGACGCGCATCACGCTCTATGTCCTGCTGCCGCTCAGCCTGGTGCTTGCGCTGTTTTATGTCAGCCAGGGCACGATCCAGAGCTTTGCGCCTTATCACACCCTGACCACGCTGGAAGGCGCACAGCAGACGCTGCCGTTCGGTCCGGTGGCGTCACAGGAAGCCATCAAGATGCTCGGCACCAACGGCGGCGGGTTCTTTAACGCGAACTCTGCACACCCGTTTGAGAATCCAACCGCGCTGACCAACGTTGTTCAGATGCTGAGCATTTTTCTGATCCCGGCGGCGCTCTGCTTTACGTTCGGGCAACACCTGGGCGATCGTCGTCAGGGTCATATGCTGCTGTGGACCATGAGCATTCTGTTTGTCCTCGCCGCATCGGCGGTGATGTGGGCAGAGGTGCGGGGCAACCCGCATTTCCTGGCGCTGGGCGCTGACAGTGCGCTCAACATGGAGGGCAAGGAGACGCGCTTCGGCATACTCAACTCTGGCCTGTTCGCGGTGGTCACCACGGCCGCCTCCTGCGGCGCGGTCAATGCGATGCACGACTCCTTTACCGCGCTGGGCGGCATGGTACCGATGTGGCTGATGCAGCTGGGCGAAGTGGTGTTCGGCGGCGTGGGTGCAGGGCTGTACGGCATGCTGCTGTTTGTCCTGCTGGCGGTGTTTATCGCCGGGCTGATGATCGGGCGCACCCCGGAGTATCGCGGTAAAAAAATCGACGTGTGGGAGATGAAAATGACCGCGCTGGCGATCCTGGTCACGCCCGCGCTGGTGCTGTCGGGCACTGCCCTGGCGCTGATGACCGATGCCGGCCGCGCAGCGATGGCCAACCCCGGCATTCACGGTTTCAGCGAGGTGCTTTATGCGGTGTCGTCTGCGGCAAATAACAACGGCAGTGCCTTTGCCGGACTCAGCGCCAGCACGCCGTTCTGGAACCTGCTGCTCGGGGTCTGCATGCTGGCGGGCCGCTTCGGCATCATCATTCCGGTCCTGGCGATTGCCGGATCGCTGGCGGCGAAAAACGTGCAGCCCGCGGGCAACGGGACGCTGCCGACGCACGGCCCGCTGTTTATCGGCCTGCTGATCGGCACCGTACTGCTGGTGGGTGCGCTGACCTTCATTCCCGCGCTGGCGCTTGGGCCGGTCGCGGAACATCTGCAACTGATTCAGGAATAACGCAATCATGAGTCGTCAACATCTGGCGCTGTTTGATGCACAGCTGACCCGCACCGCGCTGCTGGATGCGGTCAAAAAACTCGATCCGCGCGTGCAGTTCCGCAATCCGGTGATGTTTCTGGTGTGGCTGGGCAGCGTGCTGACGTCGCTGCTCGCCGCCGGCATGCTGGCCGGCTGGCTGAGCGGCAGCGCCGGCTTCACCGCCGCAATTGCCTTCTGGCTCTGGATCACCGTGCTGTTCGCCAGCTTTGCGGAAGCGCTGGCGGAAGGGCGCAGCAAAGCGCAGGCCAACAGCCTGAAAGGCATAAAGAAAACCAGCGAGGCGAAGAAGCTGGCGGCGCCGCACTATGGGGCAGCATGGCAGCCAGCCTCTGCTGATACGCTGCGCAAAGGTGATGTGGTACTGGCTGAAGCGGGAGATGTGATCCCCTGCGACGGCGAGGTTCTGGAAGGCGGCGCGTCGGTGGATGAGAGCGCCATTACCGGTGAGTCAGCGCCGGTGATACGCGAGTCCGGCGGTGATTTTGCTTCCGTGACCGGCGGCACGCGTATTCTGTCTGACTGGCTGGTGATCCGGTGCAGCGTGAATCCGGGTGAAACCTTTCTCGATCGCATGATCGCTATGGTGGAGGGTGCAAAACGTCGCAAAACCCCGAATGAGATCGCGCTGACCATTCTGCTGGTTTCACTGACCATCGTATTTCTGCTGGCAACCGCCACGCTGTGGCCGTTTTCCGCGTATGGCGGGACGCCGGTCAGCGTAACGGTGCTGGTGGCGCTGCTGGTCTGCCTTATCCCTACCACGATTGGTGGCCTGCTGTCGGCCATTGGTGTCGCGGGCATGAGCCGCATGCTGGGGGCAAACGTGATTGCCACCAGCGGACGCGCCGTAGAGGCGGCGGGGGATGTCGACGTCCTGCTGCTGGATAAAACCGGCACCATCACGCTCGGTAATCGCCAGGCGACGCAGTTTCTGCCCGCGCCGGGCGTCAGCGAAGAGCAGCTGGCGGATGCGGCACAGCTCGCCTCGCTGGCCGATGAAACGCCGGAAGGACGCAGTATTGTGGTGCTGGCAAAGCAGCGGTTTAACCTGCGCGAACGCGATCTCAGCGCCATGGGTGCCAGCTTTATCCCTTTTTCCGCCCAGACCCGCATGAGCGGCGTGAACGTGCAGAATCGGCTGATCCGCAAAGGCGCGGTGGATGCCGTGCGCCGTTATATTGATGCCGGCAATGGACGTTTTCCGGCGGAGGTCAACGCCCGGGTTGAGGAGGTGGCACGCGCCGGCGGTACGCCGCTGGTGGTGGCCGAAGGTGCGCAGGTTCTGGGCGTGGTGGCGCTGAAAGATATTGTCAAAGGCGGCATTAAAGAACGGTTTGCTGAACTGCGCCGGATGGGGATCAAAACCGTGATGATCACCGGCGACAACCCGCTGACCGCAGCGGCTATCGCGGCGGAAGCAGGCGTGGATGATTTTCTGTCAGAGGCGACGCCGGAAGCCAAGCTGGCGCTGATCCGTCAGTATCAGTCAGAAGGCCGGCTGGTGGCAATGACCGGCGACGGCACCAACGATGCGCCTGCGCTGGCGCAGGCGGACGTCGCGGTGGCGATGAATTCCGGCACCCAGGCGGCGAAAGAGGCAGGGAACATGGTCGATCTCGACTCTAATCCGACCAAACTGCTGGAGGTGGTGCATATCGGTAAACAGATGCTGATGACGCGGGGCTCGCTGACCACCTTCAGCATCGCCAACGACGTGGCAAAATATTTTGCCATTATTCCGGCGGCGTTTGCCGTGACCTACCCGCAGCTCAACATGCTCAACGTCATGGCGCTGCACTCTCCCGCCTCGGCGATTTTGTCGGCGGTGATGTTTAACGCCCTGGTGATTGTGTTTCTTATTCCGCTGGCGCTGAAAGGGGTGAGCTACCGGCCGATGAGCGCGGCGGCGCTGCTGCGACGCAATCTGTGGATTTACGGTGCGGGCGGGCTGGTGGTGCCTTTTATCGGTATCAAAGCGATTGACCTGCTGCTCACGCTGTCAGGCCTGGTATAAGGAGAAGAGAGATGAGTCAGTTACGTCCGGCTGTTGTATTGTTTATGGTGCTGATGCTGTTCACCGGTGCACTCTATCCGCTGCTGACCACCGGGCTGGCACAGTGGTGGTTTCCGCAGCAGGCGAGCGGTTCGCTGCTGGAGCAGGCGGGCAGCGTGCGCGGCTCGGCGCTGATTGGGCAGCTGTTCACTCAGCCCGGCTATTTCCAGGGACGGCCATCGGCCACGGCAGAGCATCCTTATAACGCCCGGGCCTCCGGCGGCAGCAACCTGGCCGGGAGTAACCCGGCGCTGGACAGTGCCGTCGCGGCGCGCGTGGCCGCACTGCGGGCAGCAAACCCGCAGGCGGCGGCTGCCGTGCCGGTTGAGCTGGTCACCGCGTCCGCCAGCGGGCTGGATCCCGATATTTCACCTGCGGCCGCGCGCTGGCAGGCGCCGCGCATTGCGGCGGCACGCGGTATCACACCGGCCCAGGTGACCGCGCTGATTGCGCAGCTTACCGTGCGTCCGCTGCTGCCGTTTATCGGTGAAGAGACCGTTAACGTACTGCGGCTCAATCTGGCGCTGGATAATTTGAATCCGGTGCGCATTCATGCGCACCCGACACTGTAGGGTCACCCTTCATGGCGACCGTTTCAATGATGGTACGGAACTCACTCTTTGAACGACATGAATGATGAACTGTCCCGGCCCGATCCCGACGCGCTGCTGCTGATGCAGCAGGACGGGCATCGCGGCAAGCTGAAAATTTATTTTGGTGCCTGTGCCGGCGTAGGTAAAACCTTTGCGATGCTGCAGGAGGCGCAGCGGCTGCGTGCGCAGGGGCTGGATGTGCTGGCCGGTATTGTGGAGACCCATAATCGCGCAGAAACGGCGGCGCTGCTTGATGGCCTGACGCTGCTGCCGCGCCGCGCCGCCGGTCGCTCACACCATACGGAGTTCGATCTGGACGCGGCACTGGCGCGTCACCCGGCGGTGATCCTGATGGATGAGCTGGCGCATACCAACGTGCAGGGCGCGCGCCATCCTAAACGCTGGCAGGATATTGACGAGCTGCTTGATGCCGGCATCGATGTCATTACCACGGTTAACGTACAGCATCTCGAAAGCCTGAATGACGTGGTGGCCGGAATTACCGGGATCCAGGTGCGCGAAACCGTGCCCGATCCCTTTTTCGACAGCGCGGATGAGGTCGTGCTGGTGGACCTGCCGCCGGACGATCTGCGTCAGCGGCTGAAAGAGGGCAAGGTCTACATCGGCGACCGGGCCGAACGCGCGATTGAAAACTTTTTCCGCAAGGGCAACCTGTTTGCGCTGCGTGAACTGGCGCTGCGCCGTACTGCCGATCGCGTGGACGATCAGATGCGCGCCTGGCGTGATCAGCAGGGACGCGATCGGGTCTGGCATACCCGGGATGCGATTTTACTCTGTATTGGTGATGACACCGGCAGCGAAAAGCTGGTGCGCACCGCTGCGCGTCTGGCGGCGCGGCTCGGCAGCGTCTGGCACGCCATTTATGTGGAAACCCCGCGCCTGCATCGCCTGCCGGAGACGCAGCGGCGCGCGATCCTGCGTACGCTGCAGCTGGCGCAGGAGCTGGGCGCAGAAACCGCCACGCTCGCCGATCCGGATGAAGTGCGCGCGGTGCTGCGCTACGCGCGCGAGCATAATCTGGGCAAAATTGTTGCCGGACGCCAGCCGCACCGGCGCTTCCGGCGCGACAGCTTCGCCCAGCGTCTCGGCGAGCTGGGGCCGGATCTCGATCTGCTGGTTGTGGCGCTGGATGAGCCGCTGCGTCCGGCGCTGCATGCGGCCAGCAGCAAACCGGCCAGCAGCGATAAGTGGCGGCTGCGGCTGCGCGGCTGCGTCATGGCGCTGCTGCTCTGCCTTGCGGTAACGTTTATCGGGCGCGGCCTGCTTGCGGAGTTCGACAGCGCCAATGCCGTCATGATCTATCTGCTGTCGGTGGTGCTGGTGGCGCTGCGCTACGGGCGCTGGCCCTCGGTGTTTGCCACCGTAATTAATGTTCTCGCGTTTGATCTGATGTTTGTCGCGCCCACCGGCACCGTCGCCGTTTCTGACCTGCAGTATCTGGTCACCTTTGGCGTGATGCTGGCGGTCGGCGTGATCGTCGGAAATCTCACCGCCGGGGTGCGCTATCAGGCCAGGGTGGCGCGCTATCGCGAGCAGCGCGCCCGCTACCTTTATGAGATGGCAAAATCGCTCGGCAGCGCGCTGACGCCGCAGGATATTGCCGCTACCGCACAGCGGGTCATTGAGGTGACGCTGCAGGCGCGCAGTCAGCTGCTGCTGCCCGATGAGCAGGGGGAGCTGCAGGCGACCGGACCAGATTTACGCGGCACGCCGCCCGATGCCGGGATCGCAAAATGGAGCTACAGCAAAGGCCAGCCCGCCGGTGCCGGCACCGATACGCTGCCGGCTGTGCCCTATCAGATTGTGCCGCTGAAGAGCGGTCAGCAGTGCCGGGGTCTGCTGGTGGTCGAGCCGGAGAACCTGCGCCAGCTGATGATCCCGGAGCAGCAGCGGCTGGTGGAGACGTTTACCGTGCTGATCGCCAACGCGCTGGAGCGCATGGCGCTGACGCAGAGCGAAGCGGCGTCGCGCCTCGCAGCAGAGCGGGAGCAGCTGCGCAATGCGCTGCTGTCAGCGCTGTCACACGATCTGCGCACGCCGCTGACGGTGCTGTTTGGTCAGGCAGAGATGCTGATGCTCGACCTTGCGCATGCGCAGTCGCCGTTTGTCGCGCAGGCCGGCCAGATCCGTGAGCAGACGCTGAGCACGATTCGCCTGGTCAGCAATATGCTGGATATGGCGCGCATTCAGTCCGGCGGCCTGCAGCTGCGCGAAGAGTGGGTGGCGCTGGATGAGGTGATCGATGGCGCGCTGCGCAGCATGGGGCCGATGCTGAAAGGCCACGCGTTTGAGCTGGCGCTGCCGTCGGAGCTGGTCCTGATTAAAGGCGACAGCGCGATGCTGGAGCGGGTATTTTCCAATCTGATTGAGAACAGCCTGAAGTATGCCGGTAACGCGGCGCAGCACGGTATTCGCGCCTGGCGCGACGGCAGCCGGCTCGAAATCGGCGTCTGGGACAGCGGGCCGGGCATCGCGGGCGACAGCCTGACGCAGATTTTTGATAAGTTTGCCCGGGGCGATAAAGAGTCTGCCGTACCAGGGGTCGGGCTGGGGCTGGCAATCAGCAAGACCATCACCGAAGCGCATCGCGGACGCATCTGGGCGGAAAACCGTGCCAGCGGCGGGGCTGAATTTCGCCTGTCGCTGCCGCTCCCGGCGCCGCCGGAAATTTCCGAGGCCGCGCTTAAATAACTTCACGCAAGTTCGGGTATACTCGGCAGCTTCGCTGCTAACTTATGGAAACTTATGGAACGTTTTACCGAAAACCTGATGTATTCATCACGCTGGCTGCTGGCACCGGTTTACATTGGACTTTCGCTGGGCCTGCTGGCGCTGACCGTTAAATTTTTTCAGGAAATTTTCCATCTGCTGCCGAACATCCTCAGCATTGCGGAAAACGATCTGATCCTGCTGCTGCTGTCGCTGGTTGACATGACGCTGGTCGGGGGGCTGCTGGTGATGGTGATGCTCTCCGGCTATGAAAACTTTGTCTCGAAGCTCGATATCGCCGAACACAAAGAGAAGCTGAGCTGGCTGGGCAAGATGGACTCCGGCTCGCTTAAAAATAAAGTCGCCGCCTCCATTGTCGCGATCTCCTCTATCCATCTGCTGCGCATCTTTATGGATGCGCGCAACGTCGCCAACGACAAACTGATGTGGTACGTGATCATCCATCTGACCTTTGTGCTCTCCGCGTTTGTTATGGGCTGGCTGGATAACATGTCAAAGATGGAGAAAAAGAAGGCTGACTGACCGGCTCAGCGTGCCGGCGGCCGGGTACCCAGCAGCTGCGGCATCACCGCTTTGATCAGCGTAAAAAAATGGCGCAGCCTTGCCGGATAGTAGCTGGCCCACGGATAGGTCAGCCAGACCGGCAGCGGCGGTGCCTGCCACGCCGGCAGCAGCTGCACCAGCGCGCCGGATGCCAGATCGTCCTGCACGACCCACGATGACACCACCGCAGCGCCCATTCCGGCCAGCGCGGCCTTGCGCACGGCATAGAGGCTGTCGCTGGCGAGCCGCGGCGCGATAGCCAGACTTACCATTGCGCTATCGCTGACGCGTTGCAGCGCAATCTCATTGCGATAAAAGCTGGTCAGCGCCAGCCACGGCAGCTGTGCCAGTTCATCGGTCTGCGTCACCGGGGGATGGGCGGCCAGCAGCGCCGGCGCCGCCACCACAATACGCGGCACCTCGGCCAGCAGCACGGCCACAATGCCCGGATCGTCGGGCGCGCCAACCTGAATCGCACAATCAATATTTTCACGGATAAAGTCCGGCGTGCGATCGTTGAGCATCCACTCCACATTCAGACGCGGGTAGCGCTGCAGCCAGGTCACCAGTGGCGTAATCAGCTGATCCTGTCCGAAGGCGTGCGGCGCGCGTACCCGCAGCGTGCCCGCCGGTTCATCATGCGACCCGGTCAGCTCATCTTCCAGCGCATACCACGTGGCCATTAACTGTCGCGCCTGCGTATAGCAGCGCTCCCCGTCATCCGTCAGTTTAAGCGCATGTGTGGTGCGCAGTATCAGCTTCAGGCCGAGATAGTGCTCCAGCGCCTGCAGACGGCGGCTGATGGTGGGCTGTGTGATGCTGAGCTGCCGCGCGGCGGCAGAGAGAGAGCCACTCTCAACGATACGGATAAAGGTCTGCATCAGGGCGATACGATCGGTACTGGTCAGGTTGTTCATACGTGTCATGCATAACAGTTGTGTGTTACCGCACTCTACCGCGTATGGCTGCCGTGCGCTTTACTGGATGCAACTTTTCAGGAGAACTGCCCATGTCTGTTTTATCCTCATCTGCCCGTCGCGCAGAAACGCTTCCCGCTCCGCTGCTGTTTACGCTTGCCGCCGGTGCCGGGCTGAGCGTCGCTTCTATTTATTACAGCCAGCCCATGCTGGATATCATCAGTAAAACATTTAACACCGGCATCAGCAGCACCGGTATGGTGCCGATGCTGACGCAGGCGGGCTATGCGCTGGGGATCCTGCTGCTGGCCCCGCTGGGCGATCGCCATGACCGGCGCACCATTATTCTGATTAAGGGATTACTGCTGGTGGCCTCGCTGCTGCTGTGCGGGTTTGCCGGCGGGATCGGCGCGCTGCTGATCGCCAGCTTTGTGACCGGACTGACCGCCACCGTGGCACAGGATATTGTGCCCGCTTCTGCCGCGCTGGCACCTGAGCATCGCCGCGGCAGGGCGGTTGGCGTGGTAATGACCGGGTTGCTGGCGGGTATTCTGCTGTCGCGGGTGATCAGCGGTCTGGTGGCGGAGTATGCCGGCTGGCGTACGCTCTATTTTATCGCCGCGGGCGCTATGCTGCTGATGACGCTGGCACTCTGGCGCGTGCTGCCGCGCTTCACACCTGGTACCGCCGTCAGCTATCCGCGCCTGCTGCTGTCGCTGGCGCAGCTGTGGCGTCAGCATCAGACGCTGCGCCGCGCCGCGCTGGCACAGGGACTGTTATCCGTGGGGTTCAGCGCCTTCTGGTCCACGCTGGCGCTGATGCTGAGCGAGCGCTTTCATTTCGACAGTGCCGTTGCGGGCGCGTTTGGCCTGGCGGGTGCGGCAGGGGCGCTGGCAGCCCCGCTGGCCGGTAGCGTGGCCGATCGCATCGGTCCGGCGCGGGTGACACAGTACGGCTCTGCGCTGGTGATGGGGTCGTTCGCGCTGATGTTCCTGCTGCCGCTGCTGCCGCTGCCGGCGCAGCCGGGCGTGATTATCCTGAGTACGGTGGGATTTGATCTGGGGGTGCAGGCGACGCTGGTCGCGCATCAGACGCTGGTCTACAGTCTGGCACCCGAGGCGCGCAGTCGCCTGAATGCCCTGATGTTTACCGTAATATTTGTCGGTATGGCCGCCGGTGCGGCACTGGGCAGCCTGGCCCTGGCGCATTTTGGCTGGAGCGGCGTGGTCACGCTGGCAACGGCGGCGGCACTGCTGGCCCTGCTGGTACGTCTGCGCAGCGCACACCTCAAAAACTAATTTTCAATCATGTGCCAGGCTTAAGAGAGTTATGTTTTTGAAAAGCGGAGCGTTATGAATTTCCTTGCCTGGACCGCCGTTGTCGGCGGTCTGTTACTGATCATGTCACTGGCCTCCGGCTGGATCCATCGCGGACCGGTGACCTCATTCGGCCTCTATCTTATCGCCGGGATTATCTGCGGTCCTTGGGTGCTGGATCTGCTGCGTATCGATATTGTGGGTCACTCTGAGCTGGTGGCGCATATCACCGAAATCACGATGGCCGCGTCGCTGTTTATCACCGGGCTGAAGCTGCGTCTGCCGCTGAAAGCGCACGCGTGGCGGGTCGGACTGCGGCTGGCATTTCCGGCGATGCTGCTGACGGTGGGCGGTATGGCGTGCCTGGTGCACTGGATCACCGGTTTTAACTGGCCGCTGTCGCTGGCGTTTGGCGCCATTGTTGCGCCAACCGATCCGGTGCTGGCCAGCCTGATTTCAGTCAACGATGCGCGCGATGATGATGCACTGCGCGTTGCGCTCTCCAGCGAAGCGGGGATGAACGATGGTTCGGCGCTGCCGCTGCTGATCCTGGCGCTGCTGCTGATGCGCCCGGAAGGGTTTGATCTCGCCAGCCTGGGGGAGTGGGCGACGCTGGATGTGCTCTGGTCTATTGGCGGTGGTATTGCGATTGGCTATCTGCTGGGGCGCATTATCGGCCAGCTGGCGGCGCGGCTGCGCAGCGCGCACGATGACGTAGCGCCAAACGATTTTCTTGCGCTGGCGCTTATTGCGTTCAGCTATGCTGCCTCGCAGGCGCTGGATGCCTCTGGCTTTCTGGCGACCTTCGCCGCAGGCGTCGGCCTGCGTCGCGCTGAACTGCGCGTAACGCGCTGTTTTCCGCTGGAAGATCTGCCGGAAGAGAAACAACATCTGCCGGCCGAGGTTATGGTGAACCCCAATCAGCGCGTACGGCAGAGCGGTGGCGGAATGGTTAAATCCGTGGGCCTGGTGATTGGCGATGCGCTCTCATTTGGCGATACGGTGGAACGCCTGCTGGCCGCCGCGCTGATGGTTGTGCTGGGCATTACGCTGGCGCACCACTGGAACCCGATGGGCATTGGCCTGGCGCTGCTGCTGTTTATCGTGGTGCGACCGCTGGCAGTCTGGCTTACTACCTGGCGCTGTGAAATGCCGCGCGCGCGCCGGCTGCTGATTGGCTGGCTCGGCATTCGCGGAATTGGCAGTATCAACTATATCGCTTTTGCCTGGGTGCACGGCCTGCAGGGCACTGAAGCGCAGCAGATGGTGGATATGGCCCTGACCATTGTAGTATGCAGCGTGGTGCTGCACGGTATCACAGTGACACCGCTCTTAAACTGGCGTGCTGCCCGTCAGGCGGCACGCGCGCAACAGGATGAAACCTGAGTTTCCGGAAACAACAGGAGCCTTTATGAAACGCTTATTGATTGCCCTGATGGGCTTAACCCTTTCTGCCGGTGCGCTGGCGGAAGAGGCGGATGCACAAGAGAATATCTACGCTGGTCAGCTCTGCCATCTGGTCAGCAGCGAGCAGAAAACTGGTGACATGGAGAGCTATACCGCGAAGCTGAAAGCGCAAATGGCCGCCAGCCAGTCGCCTTCTGCAATGAACAAGCCTGAGTTCGATGAAGAGATCGCACAGGAAGTGATCAACGGCTGGCTGGAACTGGGTGAAGAAGAGCGCGGTAAGCTGCGTCACGATCAGCAGCAGTGCGAGCAGACCGTCATGACGCAGTTTCAGCAGCAGGATTAAGCCGCGTCTTTGGTCTGCAGGCCGCCGCAGCTGTAACAATCACATTATACGCGCCTTTTACGGCGCGTTTTTTTATGGCTTTTTGGTGCGGAATGCGTACATTATCGCCGGATAGAAATCAGACTTTCGTCACACCAATAATCTGACCCGGAGCCGGGTGTTTCCTGAGAGTGGCTGGCACGCAACATGATGACACGTCGTCGTTTTTTACAGGCGAGCGGAGCAACCGTTCTCGCGATGACCACCGGCAAGCTGTTTGCCCGTGATGACATCATTCCGCTCTGGCCGGATGAGCCGCCGGGCGGTGGCGGTCCGTCTGGCTTGTTGAGGGTCAACACCAAAGGCTCATGGACCAACATCGTTTCACCCGCTATTCAGCGCTTTCGTCCGGAGAATCCCAACGGCGAGGCGGTGCTGATTGCCGCAGGCGGCGGTTATCGCTTTATCGGTATGGGCCGGGAGGCGTGGCCGGTTGCGCGCTGGCTGAATGCCAATGGCTATACCGCCTATGTGCTGAGCTATCGCCTGCCCGGTGAGAAGTGGCAGGCGGGCAATCTGGCACCGCTGCAGGATGCGCAGCGCGCCATTCGCATGGTGCGCGCAATGGAGTCGAACGTGCACCTGCTCGGCTTTTCGGCCGGAGGTCATCTGATGGGCATGGCCGCCGCGCGGCCTGATTTTCGCACCTATCCGCAGCAGGACGCGCTGGATGAGATCGTGCCGTCGGCCAGCAGCGTAGGGCTTATCTATCCGGTGATCACGCTGGAAGCGCCGTTTCAGCATACGCAGACCCGCCTGATGATGGTGGGGGCACATGCCACCGCGACTCAGGCGGCAAACTGGTCAGTGCAAAACTATGTCACCCGCGCCTATCCACCGACGTTTCTCGCCCAGGCGGAGGACGATCGCACCTCTAATCCCTACAACACCGAACTGATGCGCGACGTCTGCCGGCGCATGCGCGTACCGGTTGAGCTGATTGAGCTTAGCAGCGGCGGGCACGGCTTTGGTCTGGGTAAAGCGGGCACGCCTGCTGCGCTCTGGGACCAGGCGTATGTGCGCTGGCTTGATAAACTGAGCTGATCGCTGCGGCGTGTCTGCCGCACACCTTACCAGGCACGAATGCTGTTGCACTGCCACACTCAGTAACCGGTAGCGCGTTATTGTGTGTTCTGACAGGAGAAAAGCGAATGAAAGCGATGATTCTTAACCAGCCCGGCGGCCTGGATAATCTGCAGCAGGTGGATCTGCCCGATCCTGGCAAGCCCGCTGCTGATGAGATCCGCGTCCGTATCCACGCCACCTCACTTAACTATCACGATCTGCTGGTCGCAGACGGCTCGATCCCGACTGAAGCAGGGCGCATCATGATGGCGGACGGCGCCGGCGTTGTGGAAGAGGTGGGCAGCAGCGTCAGCGAATTCCGGCCCGGCGACCATGTGGTCTCCTGCTTTTTCCCGCAGTGGCAGGATGGCCTGCCTTACGCCCGCGTGGGTGACTTTACCCGTACGCCAGGGGATGGTGCCCACGGCTTTGCCGCTGAAATCGTGGTGCGTCCGGCGCATCACTTTACGCTGGCACCGCGCGGCTGGAGCCATGCCGAAGCGGCGACTATCACCACCTCCGGGCTGACGGCGTGGCGGGCGCTGGTGGGGGATGCACAGATCAAAGCGGGTGATACCATCGTTACGCTCGGCACCGGCGGTGTCTCTATCACCGCACTGCAGATTGCTAAGGCGATGGGTGCACGGGTGATTGTCACGTCCTCTTCTGATGAAAAGCTGGCGCGTGCGCGCGAGCTGGGCGCCGATGCCGGTATCAACTATCGCACCACGCCCGGCTGGGGCAGCGAAGTACAGCAGCTGACGGAGGGTGTCGGTGCGGACGTGGTGATTGAACTGGGCGGACCCGGCACCATGGCAGAGTCGATCAAAGCAGTGCGCATCGGCGGACATATCGCGCTGATTGGCGTACTGACCGGCCATGAGGGTGTGATCCCGACCTCGCTGTTAATGGCGAAGCAGGCGCGGATCCAGGGGCTGATTGTGGGTCATCGTCGTCAGCAGCAGGAGTTTGTACGTGCGCTGGAGCAGATTGCGGTCCGGCCGGTGATTGGTGAACATTTTGCGGCGCTTGACGAGCTGCCGGCGGCGTTCCGTCATCAGCAGGGTGCCAGCCACTTTGGCAAAATTACCGTCTCCTGGTAATAGGCCATTGTGATCAAAAAAGGCGCCCGTCCGGGCGCCTTTTTGTTAACGCATCGTCACAAACTCTTCCGCTGCGGTAGGGTGAATCGCCACGGTATTGTCGAAATCTTTTTTCGTGGCACCCATCTTCAGCGCCACGGCAAAGCCCTGCAGCATCTCATCCATGCCGCTACCGATGCCGTGAATACCAACAATCTTCTCTTCCGGGCCGACGCAGACCAGCTTCATGCGGCACGGCTGGCGATGCTGCGTGACCGCGGTATACATGGCGGTAAATGAGGATTTATAGACCTTCACCTGATCGTCGCCATACTGCTCACGCGCCTGCGGTTCGGTCAGGCCCACCGTGCCGATAGGCGGATGGCTGAATACCACGGTCGGGACATTGCTGTAGTCGAGATGCTCATCCGGCTTGTTGTTAAACAGACGCTCAGAGAGGCGGCGGCCTGCCGCTACTGCCACCGGCGTCAGCTCGACGGCACCGGTGTTATCGCCCACCGCATAAATGCCGGTAACGCTGGTATTCTGAAACTTATCGACCCGAATATAGCCTTTCTCATCAAGCGCAACGCCGGTCACGTCAAGGTTGAGATTATCGGTCGCCGGTTCGCGGCCCACGGCCCAGACCAGGCAATCCACCGTCTGTTCGCTGCCATTTTCCAGCTGCAGCGTCAGGCTGCCGTCGGCATTTTTCACCACGGCTTTTGGCGTCGCTTCGGTGTGCAGCTGCGGGCCTTCCGCCTGCATCACCTCCACCAGCGTTTCACTCAATAGCGGATCAAAACTGCGCAGCGGAGCGTGTTTACGCACAAACAGATGCGTTTCCGCGCCCAGCGCATTGACCACGCCTGCCAGCTCAACGGCAATATAGCCTGCACCCACGACGGCCACGCGCCGCGGCAAAGATTCCAGCTCAAAGAAACCGTCAGAATCGATGCCATATTCTGCACCCGGCACAGCAGGGCGCACCGGGCGTCCGCCGGTGGCGATCAGGATATGATCGGCGGTGATCGTTTCACCATTCACTTCCACCGTGTGCGCATCCACAAAGCGGGCAAAGCCTTTGATGACCTCGACCTTGTTTTTGCCCAGTACGTTGTCATAGGAGCTGTGAATGCGATCGATATAGGCGCTGCGGTTTTTTACCAGCGTGGCCCAGTCAAAGCGATTCACCGTGGTGTCAAAGCCATAATCCGGTCCGTACAGGTGAATAGCTTCGGCGATCTGCGCCGCATGCCACATGACCTTTTTCGGCACGCAACCGACGTTAACGCAGGTGCCACCCAGCTCTTTCGCTTCGATCAGCGCACACGTCTGGCCGTGCATGGCTGCACGATTAATGGAGGCGATGCCGCCGCTGCCGCCGCCGATAGCGAGGTAGTCAAAATGTCTGGTCATCCGTTGTTTCCGTCTGTTGAGAAAATATGGCGTAAAGTTTACCGCTACCTGACGGAGCGGCGCAAAGGTTCCGCCTATGATTATCAATTTGCGCGTAAGACCTCGCCCAATCGGGCGGGGATATAAGCGCGGTAACTGCGTAACATTCCTTGACCTTCTTACATAATGCGCCATAATATGTAAAGCATGAAACGCGCATATAAATACAGATTCTATCCAACACCCGATCAGATTGAGTTACTGGCTCAAACGTTCGGTTGTGTGCGTTTTGTCTATAACAGCATCTTGCGCTGGCGCACCGATGCTTATTACGAACGGCAAGAGAAGATCGGCTATACACAAGCCAGCGCACGATTAACCGCACTGAAAAAAGAGCCAGATTTTGCCTGGCTCAATGACGTTTCCAGCGTGCCACTACAGCAAGCCTTGCGCCACCAACAAGCCGCCTTTTCTAACTTCTTTGCAGGTCGGGCAAAGTATCCGACATTCAAAAGCAAGCGCCATAAACAGGCCGCTACGCTGACGGATGCCGCGTTTAAATACCGCGACGGCAAGTTGTACATGGCAAAGAGCAAAGCGCCTTTAGACGTGCGCTGGAGTCGCTCTTTGCCGTCCGTGCCGTCTACCGTCACCGTGTCCAAAGATTCAGCGGGGCGCTACTTTGTTTCGTGCCTCTGCGAGTTTGAACCTGTATCACTTCCGATCACCGCGTCCACGGTCGGCATTGATGTTGGTTTAAAAGATTTGTTCGTCACCGATACCGGATTCAAAACCGGCAATCCCCGCCATACTGCTAAATATGCGAAGCGATTAGCCCTGCTACAGCGACGTTTGAGCAAGAAACAAAAAGGCTCAAAGAACCGCGCCAAAGCCCGCGCCAAAGTCGCCCGCATTCACGTGAAAATTGCTGATTGCCGCCTGGATAACTTGCACAAGCTATCCCGCAAGCTCATTAACGAAAACCAAGTTGTTTGCGTCGAATCCCTGAAAGTGAAGAACATGATCCGTAACCCGAAGTTATCCAAAGCGATAGCAGACGCAAGCTGGGGTGAATTCGTGCGCCAGCTTGAATATAAGGGCGAATGGTCGGGGCGATCCGTGGTCGCCATTGACCAGTTTTTCCCGTCCTCAAAACGCTGTAGCGGTTGCGGCTATACCATGCCAAAGATGGCGCTTAACGTTCGTTCGTGGATCTGCCCTGAGTGCGGGGCTAACCATGATCGTGACGTAAACGCTGCGAAGAATATAAAAGCGGTCGGGCTGACCGCGTTAGCCCACGGAGCGACTGTAAACCCTAAAGCCGCGTAATGCGGCTTAGGTAGGTTGCGTTGAAGTAGGAATCCTCGCCCTTTAGGGCGGGGAGCAGTCAAGATAGAGTGAAATTTAGGTTTCGCTTACAGGTAAGGCTATTATGCATCTGACTTTTCTAGGCACCGGCGCGGGTGCGCCCAGTTTACAGCGCAACGTTACCGCGATCGCCCTGACGCTTTCAAAGCGTGGCGACACCTGGCTGTTTGACTGCGGTGAGGCGACGCAGCATCAGTTTATGCGCTCGGCGCTTCGCCCCGGCAAACTGGAGAAAATTTTCATTACGCACCTGCACGGCGATCACATCTTTGGCCTGCCGGGTCTGCTCACCAGCCGTTCAATGGCAGGCATGCCCGATCCGCTGACGATCTATGGACCTAAGGGACTGAAGGCGTTCGTTGAAAATGCGCTGAGCCTGAGCAGCTCCTGGACCACTTATCCGCTGGAAATTATAGAGATCGAGGCAGGTCTGGTGCTGGATAACGGCGAGTTCCGGGTGATCGCTTATCCGATGAACCACGTCGTGGAGTGCTATGGCTACCGCATTGAACAGCATGATAAGCCCGGATTTCTGGATGCTGCACGGCTGAAAGCCGAAGGCGTTCCGCGCGGTCCCTGGTATCAGGATTTAAAGCAGGGGAAAGTTATCCGTCTGGAGGACGGGCGCGAAATTAACGGCGCAGACTATCTGGGGCCCGCTACGTTAGGTAAAGTGCTGGCAATATTTGGCGATACCGCGCCGACCGACACCGCGCTGGCGCTGGCGGCCAATGCCGATGTAATGGTGCATGAAACCACGCTTGAAGCCGCAATGGCGGAAAAGGCCAACGAGCGGGGGCATTCAACAACGGTTCAGGCGGCAGCCGTGGCGCAGCAGGCGGGCGCCAGGCGTATGATCGCGACGCACTTCAGTTCGCGCTATCTCTCTGCGGATCGGGAAAAGCTGCTGGCAGAGTGCCAGTCGGTGTTTGCGGCAACCGAGCTGGCACACGATTTTGCTGTTATAGAGATTTAACGCGCCGGGCCGTTACTCTGGTACCACCTGCGTGACGCTATAGTGCCCGGTGCCGGCGGGCACCAGCGTTTTGTGCAGCCACGGCAGCAGCTCTTCCATCTGCGCTTTGAGTTTCCACGGCGGATTGATCACAATCATGCCGGAGGCGGTCATGCCGCGCTGGTCGCTGTCCGGACGCACTGCCAGCTCAATCTGCAGAATATTGCGGATACCGGTGGCTTCCAGATCGCGAAGCATATGTTTGATCTGCTGACGCATCACAACCGGATACCAGAGTGCATAAATACCGGTGGCAAAGCGCTTATAGCCTTCCTGAATCCCTTTCACCACCTCCTGGTAGTCGCTTTTCATCTCATAAGGGGGATCGATCAGGATCAGGCCGCGCCGCGCCGGCGGTGGCAGTTTCGCCTTCAGTTGCTGATAGCCATCGCCGCGTTCCACGCGCGCGCGCGCATCTTTGCTGAACTCATTGCGTAACAGCGGATAGTCGCTGGGATGCAGTTCGGTCAGCTGCAGCTTATCCTCTTCGCGCAGCAGATAACGGGCGATCAGCGGTGAACCTGGGTAGTAGCGCAGGGTGCCACCGGGATTCAGGTTACGCACCGCGTTCAGATAGGGTTTCAGCAGCGCGGGCGCGTCAGGCTGCTGCCAGATGCGGGCGATGCCTTCCAGATATTCACCCGTGCGCTCGGCGTGTGCGCTGCTCAGCTGATAGCGTCCGGCACCGGCGTGCGTATCCAGATAGAGAAAGGGCTTATCCTTCTCCATGAGTGCGGTCAGGATCAGGCTTTCAACGGTGTGTTTCAGCACGTCGGCATGGTTGCCGGCGTGAAAACTGTGGCGATAACTCAGCATAAAAAATGGGGGTCCGCAGTTGGATCAAAGGAGTTGACGATGGAATATGGCGCGATTATAGCCGGATCACAGAGAAATTGCTGCGCTTTCGCGGCACCCGACCCGGTGCTGCGGCTGCGCTGCGCAAACCGGAGCGGCTGCAGAAAAGCGCGACGGGCCGGCAAAATAGTAACGGGTCGATTTAGGCGAATGCTTAATTTGCTGTCAGATCGCGCCTGGAAATGCAATTTTGAGCGTTTTTTCCTACTTCTATTCCATTATACGGCATTGATTTTAATGTCCGGCGCCCGCATTTTAGTAAAATTGCGTAGCGCGAGTATTCGCGCCCATAATTCCATGATGAAAGGATCGCGCTTATGACTAACCCATTACTTACCCCTTTTACCCTGCCCCCTTTTTCTGCCATCAAACCTGAACATGTCGTGCCTGCCGTGACCGAGGTTCTTGAAGAGTGCCGCGATACGGTAGACCGTGTGGTGACGCGGGGAGCGCCTTACACCTGGGAGAGTCTGGTTCAGCCAATTGCAGAAGCAGACGATCGCCTGAGCCGTGTATTTTCACCGGTCAGCCATCTGAATGCGGTAAAAAATAATCCCGATCTGCGCGACGCTTTCGACAAAGCGCTGCCGCTGCTTTCTGAATATTCTACCTGGGTTGGCCAGCACGAGGGACTCTACAAGGCATACCGCAGCCTGAAGCAAAGCGAAAGCTTTGCTGCACTCAGCCCGGAGCAGCAGCGCGCTATTGATAACAGCCTGCGTGATTTCGAGCTGTCAGGCATCGGGCTGGAAAGAGACAAACAGCGGCGCTATGGCAAAATTATGGCGCGCTTGTCGGAGCTGGGCTCAGCCTACAGCAACAATGTGCTGGACGCGACCATGGGCTGGAGCAAGCTGGTCACCGATGAAGCTGAGCTGGCGGGCGTACCGGAAGATGCGCTTTCTGCCGCCCGTGAGCAGGCCAAACTTCGCAAGCAGGAAGGCTGGCTGCTGACGCTGGATATCCCGAGCTATCTGCCGGTTATCACCTATTGCGACAACGCCGCGCTGCGTGAAGAGCTGTACCGTGCATACGCCACGCGCGCTTCCGATCAGGGACCCAACGCAGGCAAATGGGACAACGGCCCGATAATGGAAGAGCAGCTGGCACTGCGCCATGAGCTGGCCCAGCTGCTTGGCTATGACTCTTATGCCGATAAGTCGCTGGTGACCAAAATGGCCGATAGCCCGTCTCAGGTGATCGACTTCCTGGGCGATCTGGCAAAACGCGCGCGTCCGCAGGCTGAACAGGAGCTGGCGCAGCTGCGCGAGTTTGCTAAAGAGGTGTACGGGGTTGATAACATGCAGCCCTGGGATATCACCTATTTTAGTGAAAAGCAGAAGCAGCATCTCTACGCGATCAGTGATGAACAGCTGCGTCCCTATTTCCCGGAAGCCCGCGTGTTAAAAGGTCTGTTTGAGGTCGTAAAACGTATCTACGGCATCAATGTAAAAGAGCGCAAAAACGTTGAGATCTATCATCACGATGTCCGCTTTTTCGACATCTTTGATGAAAGCGGTGAGCTGCGCGGCAGTTTTTATCTGGATCTCTACGCGCGCGAGCATAAGCGCGGTGGCGCCTGGATGGATAATTGCGTTGATAAAATGCGCAAAGCGGACGGCAGCCTGCAGAAGCCGATCGCCTACCTGACCTGTAATTTCAGCCAGCCGCTGGCGGGCAAACCTGCCCTGTTTACGCACGATGAAGTTATCACGCTGTTCCATGAATTTGGCCATGGTCTGCACCATATGCTGACGCAGGTTGAGGTTCCGGGAATATCGGGTATCAACGGCGTGCCGTGGGATGCGGTCGAACTGCCGAGCCAGTTTATGGAAAACTGGTGCTGGGAACCGGATGCACTGGATTTTATCTCTGGCCACTACGAAACCGGCGCTTCTCTGCCGGACGAGCTGCTGGAAAAAATGCTGAAAGCGAAGAACTATCACGCGGCGCTGTTTATTCTGCGTCAGCTTGAATTCGGACTGTTCGATTTGCGGCTCCATACGGGTTTTGACCCGCAGCACGGAGCGAAGGTGATGGACACCCTGCATGCGGTCAAAAAACAGGTTGCCGTTGTGGAAGCGCCACAGTGGGGACGCTTCCCGCATGCGTTCAGCCATATCTTTGCAGGCGGATATGCCGCCGGTTACTACAGCTATTTATGGGCCGACGTGCTGGCAGCCGATGCGTGGGCGCGCCTTAGCGATGAGGGTATCTTCAATCGTGAAACCGGTCAGGCTTTCCTTGACAATATCCTGACGCGCGGCGGTGCTGAAGAGCCGATGGAGCTGTTCAAACGCTTCCGCGGCCGGGAGCCGCAGCTTGATGCCATGCTGAAAAGCTACGGGATTCAGGGATAAACCGGCTGGTGAACATTGGTTTAGTGGATGAAACAGGCGCCGGAAACGGCGCCTTATTACAACTGGCAACGCGCTGGGGGCTTGAGCAGGATGAGACCGCGCCGCTCGCGCTGGTACTCACCCCTGCGCATCTTGAGCTGCGCAAGCGCGATGAGCCAAAGCTGGGCGGTATTTTCGTCGATTTTGTCTCCGGTGCCATGGCGCACCGGCGCAAATTTGGCGGCGGACGCGGTGAGGCGGTGGCCAAAGCGGTGGGTATTAAAGGCGGCTATCTGCCGGATGTGGTCGACGCAACGGCCGGTCTCGGACGCGATGCGTTTGTGCTTGCTGCGCTGGGGTGCCGGGTACGGATGCTGGAGCGCCACCCGGTGGTCGCCGCGCTGCTTGAGGATGGCCTGCAGCGCGGCTATGCCGATAGCGAAATTGGCGGCTGGCTGCGCGAGCGGCTGACGCTGCTGCACGTAGCGAGCCAGCAGGCGCTGAGCGATATCGCACCCGCGCCGGATGTGGTCTATCTCGATCCCATGTATCCGCACAGGCAGAAAAGTGCGATGGTAAAAAAAGAGATGCGCGTATTTCAGTCGCTGGTCGGAGCCGATGAGGATGCCGATGCGCTGCTGGAGCCCGCCCGTCGCCTGGCGAAAAAGCGTATCGTGGTTAAGCGTCCTGACTACGCGCCGCCGCTGGCAGGCGTGGCAACACAGTCTGCCGTGGTAACAAAAAGCCACCGCTTCGATATCTATCCGCCGCTAACCTGAAGCGGCAGAGCAGCAAAAATAAAACAGGCCGGTTCTTCCGGCCTGTTTTTTTATTCTTCTTCGGCGTCGCGCAGCGGCACAATCAGCATATCGATATGCACGGTGTTAATCAGCTGACGCGCGGATGACATCAGCTTGCTCCAGAAATCCTGGTGATGACCGCAGACCACCAGATCCACGTCATATTTCCGGATTGCATCCACCAGCACCTGGCCCAGATCGCCGCTGCCGCTCAGCGTTTCGCCAACCGGATAGCCTGCGCTGGCAGAGAGGGCTTTCAGGGCGCTGTGCGTCTCCTCAGAAATACGCTTCTGCATATCGCCGAGATTCACGTCAATCAGGCCGGTATAGAGATCGGAATAGTTAACGTCAACGTGAATAAGCGAGATTTTGGCGTCATAAGGGCGCGCCAGAGACACCGCTTTATCCACCAGCAGCTGGCTTTCCGGAGAGAGATCGACTGCAATCAGGATATGTTTATAGGCCATGATAAAACTCCTTTCTCAATATTCTGGGGGGCCACCCTCCCGCAAACCACGGCGGGCGTTTTCCTTAGCGCGAAGCGGCGATGATGCGCCGGTGACTCAATGAAACGGCAGGATCTGTTGTTATCTGCTGAGTATAGCCAGTGTCACCGGCAAATGCTGCACCGCTGCGCCTGAGTGTGATGACGATGCGCAGAGCAGGGAGCAGGTGTAGAGTGACGATACGCGTCGCTGGAAAAAATTTGAGCAGATATTCTACACTGAAATTGCGTGCCACTTTTCTCTGGTGGCGAGGCGCAGATCTGTAAAACAACAATGCCAATCTGCTTATCGATGGCTGGCTTATTTTCCACAGGACGTTTGCAGCACTTCCCCGCTGCAGAACACGTCATTGCGGTACCAGCCAGAAGGGGGAACTATGATCAGCACTATCGCGCTTTTTTGGGCTCTTTGTGTGGTTTGTCTGGTGAATATGGCGCGCTACTTCTCTTCTTTACGTGCGCTGCTTTACGTATTGCGCGGCTGCGATCCGCTGTTATACCAGTATGTTGACGGGGCTGGCTTTTTTACGTCTCACGGTCAGCCGGGCAAGCAGGTACGGCTGGTACGCTATATCTGGCTGAAACGCTATCTTGACCATCATGACGATGAGTTTATCCGCCGCTGCGAACGCGTACGCGGTCAGTTTGTGCTGACCAGCGGGCTCTGTTTTCTGGTCGTAGTGAGCCTGGTGGCCATGGCGATCTGGCAGTAAAACGGCCTCCTCATGCCGGACGCCGGCAATAAAAAAGGGCGACACGGTTGTCGCCCTTTTGCCGGAATACTGCGGTATCAGATCAGATGCAATGCAATCCAGTAGAGTCCGCCTGACAGCAAAATACAGACCGGCAGCGTGAAGATCCACGCCATGGCGATGTTTTTGATGGTGCGACTCTGCAGTCCGCCGCCGTCAACCAGCATGGTGCCGGCCACAGAGGAAGAGAGGATATGCGTGGTTGAAACCGGCATACCGGTATAGCTTGCCACCCCAATCGATAGGGCAGCCGTCACCTGCGCTGACATACCCTGCGCATAGGTCATGCCTTTCTTACCGATTTTTTCACCGATGGTTGTCGCCACACGCCGCCAGCCGATCATGGTGCCGATGCCCAGCGCCAGCGCCACGGCAACGATAATCCAGACTGGCGCATACTCGATAGTGCCAAGCAGATCGCCCTTCAGCTTGCTGAGGAAGCGCTTATCATCCGCGCCGGTTTCCGGCAGCTTGGCCGCTTTATCCGCAGTATCAGAGATGCACAGCAGCAGACGACGCATCTGGCTACGCTGATCGACAGAGAGCTGATCGTAGCTCTGCAGATTGTTCAGCAGGCCCTGAGCCCGACCGATTGCCTGCAGCGCACGCGCGCTGTCACAGTGGAACTCCTGCGGGCCGCTCGGAACTTCTTCCGGCGTTGGCAGTGCAGGCGGTGCCATCTGCACAATGTGCGTCAGTGAATCGCCGTGCTGGCGGTAATACTGTTCGAGATGATTAACCGCATCGCGCGTGCGGGTGATGTCATACCCTGACGCATTCATATTCACGACAAAACCCGCCGGAGCCACGCCGATCAGCACCAGCATGATCAGACCAATGCCTTTCTGTCCGTCGTTAGCGCCGTGTGAATAGCTGACGCCGATGGCCGAAACAATCAGCGCGATGCGCGTCCAGAACGGCGGCTTTTTCTTGCCGTCAATCTTTTCACGGTCAGCGGGAGTCATATGAATACGCGCGCGTTTCTTCGTACTGCTCCAGTAACGGCGCAGCAGGAAAATCAGGCCGCCGGCGATGATCAATCCAATAATCGGTGACAGGATCAGCGACAGAAAGATATTGATCACTTTCGGCAGATTGAGCGCATCCACCACAGAGGTGCCGGTCATCAGTGCATTGGTGAGACCAATACCGATAATCGCGCCAATCAGCGTATGAGAACTGGAGGCCGGCAGGCCCAGATACCAGGTGCCGAGGTTCCAGATAATGGCAGCCAGCAGCATGGAAAAGACCATGGCGAGGCCGTGCGCCGAACCGACATTCAACAGCAGATCGGTAGGAAGCATATGTACGATAGCGTAGGCCACGCTCAGACCGCCGAGCAGCACGCCAAAAAAGTTGAACACACCTGCCATCACCACTGCCAGCTGCGCCCGCATCGCACGGGTGTAGATGACGGTAGCGACCGCGTTGGCTGTGTCGTGGAAGCCGTTGATTGCCTCATAAAACAATACAAACAGCAGGGCAAGAACCAATAACAGGCCGGTACTCAGGTCAAGACCAGCAAACAGATGTAGCATAAACGTTACGCCATTTTGGAGGACATGAACGCGGCGCATTATCTGCGACAACGCACTGTATGGGAAAGAGAAATATAGCCTTTTTTTGTCTTAAAATGATAACCCGGAGGACAAAACAAGGTAAAAGAGCCTAAAAATGAAACAGTTACATTATGACATATTTACAGCATTTTTTTGAAGGTGGCGCAAAAAGCCGCAGATCACTACAATCAGCGCCTTTCGTAATCAGGTGGGCATCGCAGTGGAAAAGTTTGACGTTATCGTAATAGGGGCAGGCGCAGCCGGTATGTTCTGTGCAGCGCAGGCGGGACAGCGCGGGCGCCGCGTACTGCTGCTGGATAACGGCAAAAAAGCGGGCCGTAAGATCCTGATGTCAGGCGGCGGCCGCTGCAACTTTACGAATCTGTATACCGAGCCGGCGGCCTACCTGTCGCACAATCCGCACTTCTGCAAATCTGCGCTGGCGCGTTACACCCAGTGGGATTTTATCGATCTGGTTAACCGGTACGGCATCGCCTGGCACGAAAAAACGCTGGGTCAGCTGTTTTGCGACGACTCAGCGCAGCACATTGTCGATATGCTGCTGAAAGAGTGTGAGGCGGGTGCGGTGACGCTGCGGCTGCGCAGCGAAGTGCTGAGCACGGCACGCGACGGCGAGGGGTTCCGGTTGCAGCTTAATGGCACAGACGTATGGGCAGAGAAGCTGGTGATCGCCAGCGGCGGATTATCGATGCCGGGACTGGGTGCGTCGCCGTTTGGTTACAAAGTGGCAGAGCAGTTTGGTCTGCGCGTCTACCCGACCCGCGCCGGACTGGTGCCGTTTACGCTGCATAAACCGCTGCTGGAGCAGCTCAGCACGCTGTCGGGCGTTGCGCTGCCAGCCACCATTGAAGCGCAGGACGGCACGCTGTTTAAGGAAGCGATGCTGTTTACCCATCGCGGCCTCTCTGGTCCGGCAGTGCTGCAGATCTCCAGTTACTGGCAGCCAGGGGAGTTTGTCAGCGTTAACCTGTTGCCGGCACTGGCGCTGACGGATTACCTCGATGAGCAGCGCAGCGCGCACCCCAACCTCAGCCTGAAAAACAGCCTGGCGAAGATCCTGCCGAAGCGACTGGTGGAGGTCCTGCAGGCGATGAACCAGATCCCGGATGTCACCCTGAAGCAGCTCAACAGCAAACAGCAGGCTGAGCTGGCGCAGTTACTGCACCAGTGGCGCGTACAGCCAAACGGCACCGAAGGCTATCGCACCGCGGAGGTTACGCTGGGCGGTGTTGATACCACCCAGCTCTCTTCAAAAACCATGGAAGCGCGTGACGTACCGGGCCTCTATTTCATTGGCGAAGTCGCGGATGTGACCGGCTGGCTGGGTGGCTATAATTTCCAGTGGGCGTGGAGTTCTGCCTGGGCCTGCGCCCAGGCACTCTGAGCATTACTGGCGGCTCAGCAGCAGCTGGCCCAGCAGGCTGTCGCGGTTAACCACGCCATATTTCAGATTGGTAGCGAGATATTTGCGATCAAATCCGGTGAGCTTGGTCAGCGGCGGCAGCACGTCTGGCAGGCGATCAACCATCAGCATGCGGCTCAGCCGGACCGGGCGCCACTCGCTCAGACTTTGATAGAGCAGCGCGCTGGCTTCGCACTTACGCAGATAAAGGTTGTAATCATTGCTTTCGCGCAGCGCCTGCTGCTGTGCCAGATAAACCACCAGGTAATCAGGCGGCGTAATGCCCTGTACCAGGGTGTCATAGTCAGGCTGCGCCAGCAGCTGCCGGAAGAAAGCTTCAGCACCCAGCGTGACAATCGGGCGGAAATAGTGCAGCCAGCGACCAATAAAAGCATTATGCGCCGGGGCCGCAAGGAACCACGACTCAATCACCGGATACGCCATATCGTGCGTTGAGCCGGCCCGGTAAAATGCAATCAGGTCGTAACGCGCATCGGCGTTAACGGCCAGCAGTGCATCCAGCGTCTGGTTGAGAATAATGGTGGCGTCCATCCAGATGCCGCCATAGCGATAAAGCAACTCCAGCCGGATGACATCGCTTTTGTGCGACGGACGCATATCGGGATGCGTAAACTGCAGGTCCGGCAGATAGCGGGCGAGATTGCGATTGTTGATCACCGTCATCTGATAACCCGGGTTTTCCCGGACAATTTTATCCACAAAAATCTGCACTTCAGCGGGCAGCGTTTCGCTCTCCCAGTACATCCAGATCTGCTGCGGGATCGGCGTGCCGGTGGCGGGCTGGCTGCACATATTGATATCCTGCTCATCGCGCGGATTATAGCTTGCCAGCTGTTTACGCCGCGTCAGCATCTTCTCTGCCCGCAGACCCAGCGAGACCAGATGAGTTTTAAGATTATTTTTGTTCATGCTTTTTCCTGTCGCAGGCCGTCAGCTATCGCAGTTTTTATGCAGGCAAAAAAACTGGCCCTGTGGCAACGTCCTGAATGCACCCTGAGCGGCGCGAAATGAAGGTTAAAATTAACAAAGGGCGGGAAGTTGCTCAATCAATAAACCGTAAAACAACAACTTTAAGAGAATCCGCAGAAACCAGCGCTGATGGCCGATACGCGCGGGTAGCCATGCCGCTAATCTGCTATTATCGGCAGGTTTTTTACTCCGCTGATGCTGTGACACTATGTTAAAAATGAAATTTCTGCTGCCGGTTCTGCTTTTGCTGAGCGCCGCAGTATGGTGGCTGATGCCACATTATGATGATGAAGATAAAGCTTATTATATTGCCGTATTTTGTACGCTGACGCACGACGGGCGCGATAACAGCCCGCAGGCGATGCAGCAGATTATTGAAGGCAGTAACTCCGATTATGCCCTGCAGAAAATCCGCTTTAAGGCTGATCTGGCAACACATCTGCAGCAGGTGTGGCAGGATCTGACCTTGCCGCAGCAGCAGCAGGCGCATCAGGAAGCGCTGCGCTGCCGGCAGCTCATGTCAGCCGTGATGCTGCCGGGTAAGCCAGTAGAGTAGAGGCTATAGCGCTGATCCGCGGCAGACGCAAAGCGTCTCACCGGATGGTTATGCCGTGTCTTCCTCCGGAGAACCCGGCTGACCCTCCATCCGCCGGCAAATTGCGCAGGGGTCATCACTGCTGCGGAGTTGCGCTTCCGCTTCGCGGCATAGCCTGCGTCTGCGGCACTGCAGTGGTGTGCAGCCCAGCGTCTGCTTAAACGAACGGGTCAGTGATTGCTGACTTTCAAAATGGTATTTCAGCGCCAGGCGAATTATCGGCGTGTCACTGTATTTAAGGTCGGCAATACACTGTGTCAGCTTTTTCCTGCGAATATAGCGCGCCAGGGTTTCACTATAATAGCGGGCAAATAATTTCTGCAGATACCATTTCGAATATCCTGATTTCTGTGCGATATCGTCGATGCTTAAGCGTTGCTCCAGATTGTCAGTGAGCCACTCTTTGATCGTGGTGATAACCTGCTGATTATATTTCTGCTTCATGCCGATGTTTTCCTTCACGCGTCATCATGAAAGTCAATTAAACGGTATAAAGCAGAGGCGTGCTAAATTATTTTTTGAGTTTTAAGTAATATATTTTTATATCGGGAATAGTCTTGTATTTATATAAGTGATTTATCGCGCCTTCTGGAAATAACAGAATAAAAGCAGCGTTAATTATTTTAATTTATGCTCAGAAAGCATTATTCGCGTGTGTATGATTATTGAGTAAGGCCAGCCCGGCGTTAGCGATCGCCGGGCTGTAAAATGCTTATCAGAGCAGCTTTTGCTCGGCGAGATCCAGCGCAAAGTAGCTGAATATCAGGTCGGCACCGGCACGCTTAATGGCGCCCAGGCTTTCCAGAACGACATTACGCTCGTCAATGGCGCCCGCCTGCGCGGCGAACTTGATCATCGCATATTCACCGCTCACCTGGTAAGCCGCCAGCGGCAGCGTGGTGCGTTCGCGAATATCACGCAGAATGTCGAGATAGGCACCGGCAGGTTTAACCATCAGTGAATCCGCACCTTCCGCTTCATCCAGCAGGGATTCACGGATCGCCTCGCGACGGTTCATCGGGTTCATCTGATACGTTTTGCGATCGCCTTTCAGCGCCGTGCCTGCCGCTTCACGGAACGGGCCGTAGAACGAGGACGCAAACTTAGTGGAGTAAGACATGATCGCCGTATCGGTAAAGCCCGCCCCATCCAGCGCCTGACGGATCGCCTTAACCTGACCATCCATAGCCGCTGAGGGAGCGATAAAGTCAGCACCTGCCTGTGCGGCAACCACCGCCTGTTTACCCAGATTAATCAGCGTCTGGTCATTATCCACACCGTGATCGCACAGCACACCGCAGTGGCCGTGGCTGGTGTATTCACAGAAGCAGGTATCGGACATCACGATCATCTCCGGCACCGTCTCTTTACAGATGCGCGCCATACGCGCCACCAGGCCATTTTCCTGCCACGCGTCGCTGCCGGTAGCGTCGGTATGATGGGAAATACCGAAGGTCATGACAGAACGGATACCCGCTTTGGCAATACGCTCAATTTCATACGCCAGACGTTTTTCCGGAATACGCATCACGCCCGGCATGGCGTTGATCGGGACGTAATCATCCACCTCTTCTTCGACAAAGATCGGCAGCGCCAGATCGTTGATGCTGAGGCCGGACTCCTGGAACATTGTGCGCATTGACGCGCTTTTACGCAGCCTTCTCGGGCGCTGGATCAGATTAAATTCAGACATGCTCACACAACTTATTCGGATGAAAATAGTGACTACAGTTTACTCTTTTTCGCGCCGGGTAATGAAGAATGTGTGCTGCTGACAGGTTCAGGCGGGAGATAAAAAAGTCCCGCCGGGCGGCGGGACTGGTGGATATTACTCTTTAATAACCGGATGCTGGTCGACCAGATTGCGACGTTTAGCCTCAAGGCGTGCAATCTCTGCATCAATATCTTCAATCTTCTGTTCGATATTGTCGTGATGCTCCTGCAGGATCTCACGCGCTTCATCAAGGTCAGATGCCGCAGGCGTGGCGCCACGCAGGGGCTTGTTCGCCGTCTCTTTCATATAGAGACCGGTAATCAGGCCCACCACAGCCACCACCATCAGATAGTAAGCTGGCATATAGAGATTATTGGTCGCTTCTACTGCCCAGGCGGTCACGGTTGGCGTCAGGCCGGCAACCAGAATCGAGATGTTGAATGCACTGGCGAGCGCACTGTAGCGAATATGCGTCGGGAACATCGCCGGCAGGGAAGAGGCCATCACGCCGGTAAAGGCGTTGAGGATCACTGCCAGCAGCAGCAGGCCGGCAAAAATCAGCCCCAGCACGTTGCTGTTGATAAGCGTAAACGCAGGGATGGCACAGAAGAACAGCGCAATACTGCCGAGAATGATAAACGGACGACGGCCAAAGCGGTCGCTCAGCATACCCATTACCGGCTGTACAAACAGCATACCCATCATGATGGCGATGATGATCAGCACCCCATGATCTTCCGAGTAGTGCAGGTTATGCGACAGGTAGCTCGGCATGTAAGTCAGCAGCATGTAGTAGGTCACGTTGGTAGCAAGCACCAGACCGATACAGGCCAGCAGACTTTTCCAGTGTTTGGTGGCGATCTCTTTAAATGACACTTTCGGGCCATCGCGCAGACCATCACGGTCACCCTGCTCCAGACCTTCAACGTGCTGCTGGAAAGCCGGGGTCTCTTCCAGCGCATGACGCAGGTAGAGGCCAATCAGACCCAGCGGCAGTGCCAGGAAGAAAGGTACGCGCCAGCCCCACTCAAGGAAGTTATCTTCCCCGATGATGGTTGAGAGCAGCACCACAACGCCTGCACCCAGTACGAAACCGGCGATAGAACCAAAGTCGAGCCAGCTGCCCATAAAGCCGCGCTTACGGTCCGGGGAGTACTCTGCGACAAAAATCGATGCGCCGGTATACTCGCCGCCGACCGAGAAGCCCTGTGCCATTTTGGCCAGCAGCAGCAGAATCGGTGCCCAGATGCCAATGGAGGCGTAGGAGGGGATCAGGCCGATACAGAACGTACTGATCGACATAATAACAATGGTGATAGAAAGAATTTTCTGCCGGCCATACTTGTCACCCAGCATGCCGAAGAAGAGCCCGCCCAGCGGACGGATCAGGAAGGGAACCGAAAAGGTACCCAGCGCCGCGATCATCTGCACGCCCGGGGAGGCGTCAGGGAAAAAGACTTTACCCAGCGCATAGGCAACAAAGCCATAGACACCAAAATCGAACCACTCCATCGCATTGCCCAGCGATGCTGCAGTAATAGCCTTGCGTAAGCGGGCGTCATCAATAATGGTGACGTCATCCAGCCCGATAGGTTTTACACGCTTCCTACGTAATTTCATGATGTTACCCTGTATTGGAATTCGAAAAATCCTCAACGCCGCAGGCTGTTTGCTATCAACTCAGTCCGCGGCGTTGAGAAGATTAAAGCATAGCCGTGAAAAAGGGTTTTCCCCTGGCCAGCCACAGCAATTATTACTCAGGTAATTATTGCGAACCGCGACAGAGTATACCGTTTTTATGTGATATTTGTCATGTTTTCACCAGTAAGTGGTTACTTTTTAACTAATTATATGGTCGTAAAGCAGTGTCATAAGGGTGAAAAATATTTTACTTTTTTTGACATAACCCACACACCATGCGGGCTGCGGCGGGAATTAATGCGGGGCGGAAGTCATACCGGAAAGCGGCTGAGTACCGTGCTCTTCCATCCAGCGGAGGAACGTCTGGCTGGCAACAGGACGGGCATAATAATAGCCCTGAATAAAGGTGACCTGACGCTGCTGCAGATACGTGAGCTGCAGCGCGGTTTCTACCCCTTCGCCCAGCACCTCCAGCTTCAGTTTGTGGCAAAGATTGATAATGGCATCCAGCACCGGCGTTTCTATCTCCAGCCCTTCAATGGCATTGATAAAGCCGCGATCGATTTTCAGATAGTCAAGCGGGAAGGTCATCAGGTAGGAAAGGGAGCAGTGTCCGGTGCCAAAATCATCAATGGCGACTTTCATGCCCTGCGCCTGCAGAAAACGCAGCTTGCGCGCGACTGCTTCGCCATCCTTAATCAAACTGCGCTCGGTAAGTTCAAGGGTGATCAGCATCTGCTTGTCGCGGATAGCCTGCGCAAATTGCATGATGTCCTGAGTAAAGTCTGCGTGTTGCAGATGATCTGCCGCCAGATTAAAACCGAGGTGAAAACCCGGCATCACCGGCCAGCTGGCAATATCTTCACTCATCAGTTCCAGCAGATGCCGGGTGAGATCCACAATCACCCCCTCCGACTCCGCGTGCGTAATAAAAATATCGGGCCGCACCATTTCACCATTGGGCAGCTGCCAGCGCAGCAGCGCCTCGGCCCCTGAACAGCGGGCAAGCGTATTGTTGTAAACCGGCTGATAGTGAACAGAAAACTGACGATTACGCATGGCGCGGCGGATCTCATCGGCCCAGGAAATACGCCGGCGCAGCCAGTTCGCCGTCAGTATCATCAGCATGATCGAGAAGATGGAAGCCATCGGCAGGAAGATAAACAGCGCCTGCCGCCAGGCGGCGATCAGCTCTGCCGGAGGCACAATTACGCTAACGCGAATAGGATAACGCTGTGATTCGCGCTGAAACGGCGTGCTCTGCATATAGCGTTCAGCGGGTGCTTCACTCTTACCGCTGGCGATAATTGCGCCCTCGCCGAACTGCAGGCTCATTTGATAGCCGCGTGACTCTCCCATTGCGTGCATAAAGTCCATCAGATACTGGCCATCAATGACCGCCCAGACGCCGCTGCTGTCCGGTAACTGGCGTACAAATATGACTGCCGGACGATGCGGTACGCCCGAGGTGCCTGGCAGCGAGAGGCTCCACGAAGCTTTACCGGTTACCGGTAGCGGACGCATCATCATCGCTTCAAGCGTGCCGTCACTGATGCCGTAAGCAGAGGAGCAGGTGATGTTATCGCCCTGCAAGATCCCCACCGACCGGAAATAGGCGTTGAGCGTGCCGATACGCTGCAGGTGCTGTTCAATGTTACTGCAGGGGCGAGACGGGTATTGTCCCAGTTCAGCAATCATGTTCCAGGCGTTGTCGCTCATCTTTTCTGCCTGAGCCAGCAAAATAGTGGCTGTCGCCACCTGCTGCTGCCGGACCATATGGCGCGCCTCAATCGCCGTACAGACGATACCCAGTACCAGCGGCAGGAGTCCGGCGCAGACAATATAGAGCCAGCCAAAATCACGACGTTTTTTTCGCAGAGGCACCAGACTCTCCTCGGTGGGGTTAGGCGTTTATCCGCCGCGCCAGCAGCATAACATCTTATTGACGCTGTGCAGGGCAGCGATTCGCCGGCTGTGCAGTCAGCCGGCGCTGATGATCGCTGCCCGTTGCGCTTAATGCCCGCTTTTTTCTGCTCCGTTTGGATTTATTCAGCAGATAACTCGCGATCTTACAGTTAAAAGCAACGATAACGCGGTATTCCCCGGTAAAAGAAAAACGGCAGCGGAACCAGAGACTATCTGCTCTGTCGCGGTGGTTCGCGCCGTTTCAGACGTGGCCTGCCGGTGCCCAGCATGATCGCCAGACGGCTGCCGCCCGGCGTGGTTTCCATCAAAATTTTTGTCACGCTGGTCAGCGGCACCGAGAGCAGCATGCCGACCGGCCCCAGCAGCCAGCCCCAGAAGATCAGGGACAGAAAGACCACCAGCGTGGAAAGGCCCAGCCCGCGTCCCATCAGACGCGGTTCCAGCATATTGCCAAATACCATATGGATTGCGCTGAACAAAAACGCGACCAGCATCGCATCGTAAATATCGTTCAGCACCAGAGCCTGAATAAAGGGCGGAATGCCGGCGATAATCGGGCCGATATTGGGGATAAAATTAAGAATAAAGGCAACCACCCCCCAGAACAGCGCAAACTTCACGTCCAGCAGCAGCAGCACCAGCCACACGGAGAATCCGGTTATCAGACTCACCAGCGTTTTCAGCGCCAGATAGTGGGTCACGCCTTTGAGCGCTTTGTGCAGGCCCGCGATGCGGATTTGCGGGTTAGTCAGGGCGTTACGCATTTTATAGGGCAGGTGATGCACTTCAAACAGCATAAAGACCACGGTCAGGATCAGTAGCACTATATTGGTCATCGCGCCGGAAAACTGCGCCAGTACCGTGGTCGCCATGTTCATGATCAGATTCGGATCAAAGTGCTGCGCCAGCGTTTCGGTTGAAATATTAATGTGAAAACCGGCTGCCAGATGCTGGATCACCGTAAGTTTCTGCTCCAGCATGGCGCGGATTTGCGGATAGGTATCGCTGAACTCTCCGACTGAACTTGCCAGTACAGCCACCAGCAGCAGCATCATAATAAAGATAACGGTGATAACCAGTGAGATGGCCACACCGCGTCGTAAACCACGACGCATCAGTGTACTGACCAGCGGATTCAGCACGATAGCCAGAAAGCTGGCGAGCAGAAAGGGCACCAGTATGTCTGACGCGGCGCGGACGCCAGCCAGAATAATCACTAACATCGCCAGCTTGACCAGAATATTCTGGCCAATTCTCTCCTGTGGCTTTTCGTTCATTGCTGCTCCTGAGGGGATTTTTTCTGATCCAAGTGTAGCCGAAGGCGGGTAAGAGGTTGTTTATACACATGCAGGCAGCAGAGACGCCAGGGCACAGCGCCAGAAAGAGGGCGGCAATCCAGGGCGTTCAGCAGATGCATACCCTCTGAAAAGGCGTATAGTTAATTTTCTGTTATCAAATGCCTGTCGTGAGCGCGTTTATTTATGCCTGACCTGCCTGCTGCTGCAGAGCACAGCCGTCTCCGGCTGAATCTGCAGATTCTGTCTGTCGTAAAATTTAATTTTGCCACCTATCTGACCATCGGACTGCCGCTGGCGGTGCTGCCCGGGTTCGTACATGACAATCTGGGGTATAGCGCGTTCTGGGCCGGGGTGGTCATCAGTCTGCAGTATATCGCCACGCTGCTCAGCCGGCCCTATGCCGGACGCTTTGCCGACAGCTGGGGACCTAAACGCGTTGTGGTACTGGGGCTGGCAGGCAGCCTGCTAAGCGGCCTCTGTATGCTGCTCTCCGCTCTGACGCAGGAGCAGGCGTTACTCAGTCTGACGCTGCTCTGCCTGGGACGCATTATTCTCGGCGTCGGTCAGAGCTTTTGCGGCACCGGCACGTCGCTCTGGGGCGTGGCAAAAGCGGGCTCTTTGCACATCGGGCGTGTGATTTCCTGGAACGGAATCGTGACCTACGGTGCCATGGCGCTGGGGGCACCGTTGGGTGTCGCGTTGTTTCGCAGCGGCGGACTGCTGCAGCTCTCAGGGGTAATTGTGGCCATTAGTCTGCTGGCGATGGTGCTGGCGCTGCCACGGGCAGCGGTCAAAGGCAGTAAAGCGCGCCCGCTGCCGTTCCGGGCGGTACTGGGCAAAATATATGGTTTTGGACTGCTGCTGGCGATGGGATCGGCCGGATTTGGCGTGATTGCGACCTTTATTACCCTGTTTTACCGCGAACGTGGCTGGGATGGCGCGGCTTTTGCCCTGACGCTGTTCAGCAGTGCGTTCGTGGGCATGCGCCTGCTGTTTCCGGATGCGATTAACAAATGGGGCGGGCTGCGCGTCGCCAGCGTCTGCTTTGCCATTGAGGCCGCGGGCCTGTTTCTGGTCGCAGGCGCAGCCGAACCGTGGATGGCAAAGCTGGGGGCTTTTCTGACCGGCGCAGGATTTTCCCTGGTATTTCCGGCTATCGGCGTCGTTGCGGTTAAAGCGGTGCCGCAGCAAAACCAGGGCAGTGCGCTGGCAACCTATACCGCATTTATGGATCTGGCGCTGGGCATCACAGGGCCACTCGCCGGCCTGATCATGAACTACGCCGGCGTATCACTGGTCTATCTGCTGACGGCGCTGCTGGTCTGTATTGCGCTGGGCTGCACGCTGCATATGATGAAATCCCGCCTGCAGGATGACGCAGATACGCCATAAAAAAAGGCCCCCGACCGGGGCCAGCAACGGCAAATGTATCCTGAAAGGACACCAATAAGGATCGCTGAGACATCTGCAGAGGCAAATGCACTGATGGAAAACAATAAGAACATTTATTTCATAATAATTGAATATTGAAACGTAAAAGATTAGATCCGCTTCGCAAAATTGTGCATTTGATTTCATTAAGCGCGCGCAATTTTTTGTCTGAGGTGCTGGACAGCGGCCCGCCAGCCAGAAAAAATGCGATCCAGTCCGCTAAAAGTAAATCTTTCAAAAAAGAGTATTTGAAAAATTTATTTCATTGTAATAGCTTCATAGCACGCTTTTCATCTCACCTGCCCGGGTAGCCTGACGCTAACCCCTTTGCTGCCTGCAGGGCCCTTTACATCAATGAGGCATCGACATGACTATTATTGGAAACTTTATCGGTGGCAGCATCACGCACAGCGCCAGTAATGAAACCATTCCGGTTTACGATCCGGCAACCGGCAAAGTGGTGCGTGAGCTGACGCAAAGCACCGCTGCAGAAGTGGAGCAGGCGATTGCGGTAGCGCACGCTGCCTTTCCGGAATGGTCAAAAACCGCGCCGCTGCGTCGTGCGCGCGTCATGTTTAATTTCAAAGCGCTGATGGAAAAGCATCGTGAGGAGCTGGCAGAACTGATTGTTTCAGAGCATGGCAAGGTCTGGTCTGATGCGCTGGGTGAGCTGACGCGCGGTATTGAAGTGATTGAGTTTGCCTGCGGCATTCCGCACCTGCTGAAAGGTGAAAACTCACCGGGCGTAGGCACTGGCGTTGACAGCTATTCACTGATGCAGCCGGTGGGCGTGGTGGCAGGCATTACGCCATTTAATTTCCCGGCGATGGTGCCGCTCTGGATGTTCCCGATTGCGCTGGCGTGCGGTAATACCTTTATTCTCAAACCACCGGCCCTGGATCCATCCGCATCGGTACGCATGGCGGAGCTGCTGAAAGAGGCAGGCCTGCCGGATGGCGTATTCAATGTGGTGCACTCATCTAATGATGATGCAGAACAGCTGTATAAAGATCCGCGCATCGCGGCTGTCAGCTTTGTCGGCTCGTCCGGCGTGGCGGAGCACATCTATAAAACGGCCAGCGCGCACGGCAAACGCGTACAGGCGTTTGGCGCGGCGAAAAACCACGCTATCGTCATGCCGGATGCCGATCTGGATGCCACCGTGAATGCGATCATGGGCGGCGCGTTTGGCTCAGCAGGCGAGCGTTGCATGGCGCTGCCGGTGGTGGTTGCCGTCGGTGATGATACGGCAGATAAACTGATCGCCCGCCTGACGCCGCTGATCAAAGCGCTGCGCGTGGGGCCGGGTATGCAGCAGGGTGCAGAAGAGAATGAGATGGGACCGGTGGTCTCTGCCGCCCATCAGAAAAAAGTGCTGGGCTACATCGACAAAGGTGAGCAGGAGGGGGCGAAGCTGGTGGTCGATGGCCGCGCTATCCGGGTCGCGGGCCATGAAGAGGGCTACTATGTAGGCGGCACGCTGTTCGATAATGTTACGTCAGATATGGTGATCTGGCGTGAAGAGATCTTTGGTCCGGTGCTGAGCATTATGCGCGCCAGCGACTACAGCAGCGCACTGCAGCTGGTCAACAGCCATGAGTTTGGTAACGGCAGCGCCATCTTTACCAGCAACGGCCACACCGCGCGTGAGTTTATCCAGAATGTTGAGGCAGGCATGGTGGGCGTTAACGTTCCGGTCCCGGTTCCAATGGCATTCCACAGCTTTGGCGGCTGGAAACGCTCTGTATTTGGCGCGCTGAACGTGCACGGCCCGGATGGCGTACGCTTCTATACGCGGATGAAAACCGCCACCGTACGCTGGCCCAGCGGTCAGCAGACCGTATCGGAATTCAGTATGCCGACGCTGGGTTAAGGCGACGCACAGGAGGAAAGCATGTCCCTGATTTCAAAAGCACAGCAGCCTGACAGCAGCGGTCGTATTCAGCACGTCACGCCGCAGAGCGCGGGCTGGGAATATGTTGGCTTTGCGGCTTACCTGCTAAAACAGGGCGAGACGCTGACGCTGCAGAGCGGTGAGAACGAGCTCTGCCTGGTGCTGGTTGCCGGGCGGGCGTCGGTGAAAACCCGTCACGCTGCCTTTGCCGGCATTGGCAAACGCATGTCGCCGTTTGAGCGCATTCCCCCGTGGTCGGTCTATGTGCCGCATCACGATGAAGCGGAGATCACCGCAGAAACCGATCTTGAGCTGGCCGTATGCAGCGCGCCGGGGCATGGCGATCTGCCGGCCCGGCTCATCCCGCCGGAAGACGTAGGCATTGAGCATCGCGGCAAAGGGCATAACCAGCGTCTGGTGCATAATATTCTGCCGGATAACAAAGCGGCGGACAGTCTGCTGGTGGTCGAGGTCTATACCGATGAAGGGGCAACCAGCTCCTGGCCAAGCCATAAGCATGATGAGAAAGCGAGTCCGGATGAGACCTATCTGGAGGAGACTTACTATCATCGCTTTGACCCGGAACCCGGTTTTGCTATGCAGCGGGTTTATACCGACGATCGCTCACTCGATGTCTGTATGGCACCCGGCAATCGCGATGTTGTCATGGTGCCACGCGGTTATCACCCGGTCGCCACGCTGGCAGGGTATGACAACTACTATCTGAACGTGATGGCAGGGCCGGTGCGGCTGTGGAAATTTACCTGGGAGAAAGATCACGCCTGGGTAAATAGCGAAAACTACCCGCGCAGCCGCTGAGTTGCGGCATAAATGACAAGAGGGCAGCCAGCGGGCTGCCCTTTTTTATGGATGCGGTTATTCCTGCTCGCTGCTGTTATTCAGCGCCAGCGATACGGCCAGCGTCTGCGCCAGGCAGAGTGAGGCAACCTGAGAACGGAATCCATCGACCTGCGCTTCACGTACCACAAAGCAGACGTCGCTGAAGGCGGCCAGCGGGCTGACCTGACTGTCGGTGATGGCGATCTGATGTGCGCCGCGCCGGGCACCCAGCTCGACCAGCTCAACGGCTTCACGCGCATAAGGCGAGTAGCTGATAGCGATAACCACATCTTTGGGATTCACCATGCTCAGCTGCTCCGCAAACATGCCGCCGAGGCCATCAATCAGAAACGCACGGCGCTCAAGGTGACGCAGCGCGTAAACCAGATAGGAGGCCACGCTAAATGAACGGCGCAGGCCAATGATGTAGATATTCTCCGCCTCATTCAGCATCTGTACCGCTTTGTTGAGCTGCTCAGGGTTAATCTGCATCGCCAGCTGCTGCAGCGCCTGACTGTTCACCATGGTGAAGACGTTGAGGATCTCCATCGGGCTTTCCGGCGAGCTGGCACTGTCATCGGTTGCCGTCTGGCGAAACAGCCGGGCGCGCTCGGTATAGTTAACGGTCTCTTCCATCAGGTGCTGACGAAATACCTGTTTCATTTCATTAAAGCCGCTGAAGCCAAAGGCGTTAGCAAAACGGATCAGCGTGGAGGGCGGCACATCAGCCTGCTGCGCGATAGAGGCTACGGTATCAAAGGCAATACTATTGCTGTTATCAAGAATATAACGAGCCACCTGCTTCAGACGCTTGCTCAGCGTCTCATAGCGACGACGGATATCGTCCTGTAACAGGGTCAGCTGGGTTGGATTATTGGTCATGACTTCGGCCCGTTAACAAAGAAAAAATGGCTGGATAATGAGCGCTATAGTATCAGATGGATGGAAAATTTCATTCAATTGTCATCTGCAGCGCATCTATTTCATCGGATTATGCAATACCTCACAAAACCGCGCGGCGGCGGCACATTTTGCGCTAAAGGGATCGGGACCGGATAGAGAGAAGCGGAAAAACAGCGTGTGCAGAGGGTTTTCACCCTCTCCGCCAGGGGAGAGGGTGTGCTGAAACACTACCTGCCTGGCTTAACCGCGCGCTGCGCGCCAGTAGCCAATCAGGCGCAGATAGTTGCCTTTTACTGTCTCAATCAGCGTCTGGTCATCCAGCTCACCTTTCAGCCACTGACGTGACGGCTGACCAAAGATGGTGCGCCCGACGGCAAATCCTTTTACCCACTCCGCCTGCGCCGCAGCGGCAAAGCCCGCCTTGAGCTTATCTTCCGGCGCGTCCAGGCCAAGCAGCAGTATGCCGCGACAGTACGGATCCTGCTGCTCAATCAGTGCACCTATTGCCTGCCAGCTCTCTGCAGAAAGCGGCGGCAGTTTCCACCAGTCGGGCTGAATGCCCAGGCTGTAGAAATGGCTCAGCATCTCATGATAGTAAGACTCGTTATGATCGGGATTACTCTCCGGCAGGATCACTTCGACCAGCAGTTCATGACCGCTTTTGTTACAGCCGCGCCACACATCCAGCAGCAGGTCATCCTGCTCATTGCGCAGCTCCGCGCTGTCATGCGGATGGTAAAACACCAGACATTTCACCACATGCTCTGCCGGCCAGTCGATCAGCTGTGAGCCGATATTGCCATGCTCCAGCCGCAGCGGCCGCGATCCAGGCTGCTCAATCGGACGACCAATCCACCACTTTTTGCCGGTAATGGCGTTCAGCGCTTTCTGCCCGTAAGTGGTATCTGCCAGAATGCCGCTCTTTTCATTCAGGCCCGCTTCTGTCGCCGCCTCCTGCGCCGCCTGCAGCAGCAGGAGTTTTAACTGCGGAATGCGCTCTTCGCTGACGCCCGCTTCCTGCGCCATATCGGCCAGCTGTTTACGGTGGTCGAAGGCAAACACATTCAGCTCCGGCCACTGCTGCCGGCGCGTGGTGACACGGTGCAGGTGAGTAAGACGCGTATCGCGATCCGGTCGTTTAACCTCACGGTCGCGGCTGAGGAAATCATCCAGCTCCGCTTTGGTTGGCATTGCCGGTGCGCAGCCGTGCCGCGACACCACCAGCGCGCCACAGGCATTCGCGTAGCGACACGCCTGCTCCCAGCTCTCATCGTTCAGCCAGCCGCGCAGCAGACCGGACATAAATGCGTCGCCCGCGCCCAGTACATTCAGCACTTCAACCTGCACGCCGCTCTGCAGCCGGGTCTGCTCCCAGCTGTCCGGAATATCGCCCTCAAACACCACACAGCCCAGCGGGCCGCGTTTGCACACCAGTGTGGCCTGACTTGCCTGACGCACATTTTTCAGCGCCGTCAGCGTATCGGTGCTGCCGCCGGCAATGTGAAACTCCTCTTCGGTGCCAACAACAAGGTCAAAGTAGTGCAGGACTTCCTGCAGCTGGCGGGTCACCTGGCCCGATTCAATAAAGCGTGTTTCACCGTCGCCCAGTGAGGTCAGTCCCCACAACACCGGACGATAGTCGATATCCAGCGCAGTACGCAGCCCGTTGCGGCGGGCAATATCCAGCGCTTTCAGTACGGCGGCGCGGGTATCCGGATGGGAAAGGTGCGTGCCGGTAATGGCTACCGCGCGTGAGGACGTAATAAACGCCTCCTCTATATCATCCGGCACCAGTCCCATATCCGCGCAGTTATCGCGGTAGAAGATGAGCGGGAAGGTCTCTTCATCTTTAATACCCAGGATCACTAGTCCGGTCAGACGCGTTTTATCGGTGATCAGGCCGTCAGTATTACAGCCGACGCGCTGCAGCTCTTCACGTAAAAAACGACCATTGTGTTCATCGCCGACGCGCGCCAGCATCGCAGATTTCAGCCCCTGAATGGCCGTGCCGTAAGCAACATTGCCTGAGGAGCCACCCAGATACTTATTAAAGCTGGTCATATCTTCCAGGCGCGAACCAATTTGCTGGCCATAGAGATCAACGGCGATGCGTCCGATACAAATCACATCAAGCCGCTTCTGTTGTGTACTCATACCTATAGTTTCCTTCTGTGATAAGCAGGCACGAACGTCATCACCCGTGTCGGGTGCGCTGCTGTCGGGTTCTCAGATTGCCTGACTGGCTGGAAAACCAGTATGAGGAATGAATATTTCATAAACAACATAAAATGAAACATACATCTTTATTTTGTGAGCCAGGTAAAATTACCGTGCTGCACAGCAGCTCAGGGACAACACCATAAACAGGCCCGGTATTTCCGGGCTGTGAACCCGATCGCAGGAAATATCTGGCAAATAGCGGAAGCTCTCCGGGTGAAACAAAAGTTCACAGCGCTGCCCCTCTTTCTGTCTTCTGTTCCACTTTAGCCACGCAGAAACGGCTGCTCAGCCCCGTTACTCTGCTGAATTTGATCTCTATCGCAAAATGAAATGTTTCTTCTGTAATTGTATTTTATGGAAAAAATATTTGTTTATAATCGCCGCATGTTTCACTTATGCGCGGGGCAGCCAGACACTCTGCTCCGGGTCGCAAGGCTCCTCTGCGGAGGCCGGCAAGTAAAGGAAAAGAGATATGGGCACGATCAGACTGACGACGGCACAGGCGCTGGTGAAGTTTCTCGATAATCAGTATCTGAATGTCGATGGCGCAGAGAACAAGTTTGTGAAAGGTGTGTTCGCCATTTTCGGCCACGGTAACGTACTCGGTATGGGCCAGGCGCTGGAGCAGAATAGCGGCGATCTGATTGTGTATCAGGGGCGTAACGAGCAGGGTATGGCGCATGCCGCGACCGGGTTTGCTAAACAGTCGCTGCGCCGTCAAATCATCGCCTGTACCTCGTCAGTAGGCCCGGGCGCAGCCAACATGATTACGGCTGCGGCTACTGCCACGGCTAACCGTATTCCGCTGCTGCTGCTGCCTGGAGATGTATTCGCGACCCGCCAGCCCGATCCGGTGCTGCAGCAGATTGAGCAGAGCCATGATTTAAGCATCAGTACCAATGATGCTTTCCGTGCCGTCAGTAAGTACTGGGACCGCATCAGCCGGCCGGAGCAGCTGATGTCCGCCTGTATTAATGCCATGCGCGTGCTGACCGATCCCGCCGAAACCGGCGCAGTAACGCTCGCACTGCCGCAGGATGTGCAGGGTGAAGCCTGGGATTTTCCGGACTATTTCTTTCAGAAGCGGGTGCATCGGCTCGATCGCCGGCTGCCTTCTCCTGCGCAGCTGGAAGCAGCGCTGGCGCTGATTGCGCGCAAGCACAAGCCAATGATTGTGGTGGGCGGCGGCGTGAAATATTCCGGCGCGGGCGAGGCGCTGCTGAAGTTTGCTGAACGCTTTGCCATTCCGTTTGCGGAAACGCAGGCGGGCAAGGGCACCCTGATTTCCGATCATCCGCTGAACCTGGGGGGCGTGGGGGAAACCGGCTCTCTGGCTGCGAATCTGCTGGCGAAAGAGGCCGATCTGGTCATCGGTATCGGCACCCGCTACACCGACTTTACCACCGCCTCAAAATGGATTTTCCGTCATCTGGAGGTCAGCTTCCTTAACCTCAACGTCAGTAACTTCGACAGCTACAAGCTGGATGGCGTACAGCTGCTGGCCGATGCGCGTGAAGGTCTGACCGCGCTGGCGCAGCAGCTGCAGGGTTTTGAAAGCCACTGGGGCGATCAGATCGAAGAGGCGCAGCGTCAGCTGCAGCAGGAGACGCAGCGTGTTTATGCTGCCACCTGGAACAGCCATGATTTTGTGCCGGAAATTGCCGATCATATCGATCGCGACGCGCTGTTTGCTGAATTTCAGCGCCTCACTCAATCCGTGCTGACGCAGAGCAGCGTACTCGGGACCCTGAACGAGCAGCTGCCTGATGATGCTGTGATAGTTGCCGCAGCGGGCAGCCTGCCGGGCGATCTGCAGCGCGTATGGCGCACCCGCAGTTACAACGATTATCACGTGGAATATGGCTACTCCTGCATGGGCTACGAAGTCAACGCCGCACTGGGCGCCAAGCTGGCTCAGCCGCAGCGTGAGGTCTATGCCATGGTCGGTGATGGCTCTTTTATGATGCTGCACTCAGAGCTGGTGACGTCGATTCAGGAGGGCGCAAAGATCAACGTCATCCTGCTGGATAACATGACCAACGGCTGCATTAACAATCTGCAGATGGAACACGGTATGGACAGCTTTACGACCGAATTCCGCTTCCGCAATCCGGAAGGGGGCCGGCTGGATGGGGGCTTTGTGCCGGTAGACTTTGCGGCCATTGCCGCCGGGTACGGCTGCAAAACTTATCGTGTCACAACCCTTGAGCAGCTGCAGGCGGCGCTGACCGATGCACAGCAGCAAAGCGTGTCCACCCTGATCGATATCAAAGTGCTGCCAAAAACCATGGTGCACAAATATTTCAGCTGGTGGAACGTCGGCGTAGCGCAAACCTCTGAATCTGAACGTACGCAGCAGGTTGCTGACAAGCTGAATCAGCACATTCAGCAGGCACGTAAATATTAACGCTTCTGGCCGGCGCAGACCGGCCGTCTTATCTCTTATCTGACTCTACAGGTGTAATCATGACGCTCAAACTCGGGGTAATCGGGACCGGTGCAATTGGTCAGGAGCATATCCGCCGCTGTAATAATGTACTGCAGGGCGCAAAAGTGGTGGCGGTTTCCGACATCAATGTTGAGGGAGCGCGGGCGGCGCTGCAGCGGCTGAACATCAGCGCAGAGGTTTATCAGGATGGTCATGAGGTCATCGCCTCACCGGAAGTGGACGCCATTCTGGTGACCTCCTGGGATCCGACCCATGAAGAATTTACGCTGGCGGCCATCGCCGCCGGCAAGCCGGTGTTCTGCGAAAAGCCGCTGGCGATGAGTGCGGAAGGCTGCCGCCGTATTGTGGATGCGGAAATTCAGCACGGCAAACGGCTGGTGCAGGTAGGCTTTATGCGCCCCTATGATGCGGGCTATCGCGCCCTGAAAAAAGTCATTACCGCAGGTGAGATTGGCGAACCGCTGATGCTGCACTGCGCGCACCGCAATCAGAGCGTGGGTGAGAATTACACTACCGATATGGCGATCACCAACACGCTGATCCATGAGCTGGACGTGCTGCGCTGGCTGACTGAAGATGACTACAAATCAGTGCAGGTGGTCTTTCCGCGTACCACATCAAAATCGCATGCGCAGCTGAAGGATCCGCAGATTGTCCTGTTTGAAACGCAGAAAGGGATCCGCATCGATGTGGAGATCTTTGTGAACTGCGCCTATGGCTACGATATCCAGTGTGAAGTGGTGGGCGAAGAGGGGATTGCGCGCCTGCCGGAGCCGTCGGCGATCCAGACGCGTAAAAACGCATGCCTCGGCACGCCGCTGCTGACCGACTGGAAAGATCGCTTTATCGACGCCTATGACGTTGAGCTGCAGGCGTTTATCAACGACGTCAAAGCCGGTGAGCTTACCGGACCTTCTGCATGGGACGGCTTTGCTGCTTCCGTTGCGGCTGACGCCTGCCTGAAAGCGCAGAACAGCGGCGCGATTGAGCCGGTTGAAATGCCGCCGCGTCCGGCATTCTACAGCAACTAACCTGCTACCTATTTTGCGGCGGCACGGCTGTCCCGCCGCCCTGATTCCGGGATCTGAAGATGAACAAAGAGAATGTAAAGCTGGCGATAGCACCGATCGGCTGGACCAATGACGACATGCCCGATCTGGGCAAAGAGAACACTTTCCAGCAGACAGTCAGTGAAATGGCGCTGGCCGGGTTTACCGGCAGCGAAGTCGGCAGTAAATACCCGCGCGATCCGGCTATTCTGAAACCGATGCTTGATATCCGCGGCATTGAGATCTGCAACGCCTGGTTCAGCACCTTTTTTGCTAATGGCGATAAAGCCAAGACCATCGATGAGTTCGTCAATCATATGAACTTTCTGCACGCCATGGGCGCGCGCGTTATCGGCTGTTCAGAGCAGAGCAAAAGTATTCAGGGCACTACGCTGGCGGTGTTTGAGCAGAAACCGGTGTTCAGCGATGAAGAGTGGCGTCTGACGGCAGAAGGCTATAACGAACTGGCGCAGCTGGCTGCAGAAAAGGGCATGCGCGTGACGCTGCATCACCATATGGGCACCGGGATCCAGACGCCGGAAGAGATTGACCGCTTTATGGCGCTGACCCATGACAATGTAGGCCTGCTCTATGATACCGGCCATATTTACTACTCCGAAGGCTCACAGCAGGCGATGCTGGATGTACTGACCACGCATCTGCCGCGTATTTTCCACGTGCATCTGAAAGATGTCCGCGACGAAGTGGTGGCTGAAGTACGTGAGAACTCCCTGTCGTTTCTTGATGGCGTGAAGAAAGGCACCTTTACCGTGCCGGGAGATGGCGCGATCGATTTCGCGCCGGTGTTTAAAATTCTCGACGATGCGGGCTATAAAGGCTGGATGGTGGTAGAGGCGGAGCAGGATCCGGCTATTGCCAATCCGTTTGAGTATGCGGTAAAAGCGCGCGACTATATCCGGGAACACGCCGGACTCTGACAACGGCTGCTGTGCCCCTGCACCCCTGCGCCGCTGCCGCTCCCCGGAGCCGCCGCGGCGCTCGCTTATTGCCACGCCGTACCGCCGGCGTCTGCGCCCCCTGACTGAAACGCTTATCCGGCGACATAAAAAAACCCCGCAGCGTGTGCGGGGTCGGGAAAGCGAGGAACGGCGTTTATGATGCGAGCGAAAGCGCCGGCTTCTGGCTGTTGCGGGCCAGCCACTCGCTGATGCGCGCCTGCTGGGCCTTGTTCAGCCACATACCCTGCTTGGTACGACGCCAGATGGCATCATCCAGTTCGCGTACCCACTCATTTTTCACCAGGTAGCGCAGTTCAGCTTCATAAAACTCATGGCCAAAGTTCTCACCCAGATCGGTCAGGCTGGTGGCACCCTCAAGCAGCATTTCGGTGCGGCTGCCGTAGGTGCGGGCATAGTGCCGCGCCATGTTTTCACTGATAAACGGATAGCGGCGACGCAGGCTGGCAGCGTAGTCGTCACGCGTGCCGGAGAAGTCACCACCCGGCAGCACGGCGCTTTTCGTCCAGGCCGGACCGGCGTTCGGATAGTACTTCGCCAGTTTCTCCATTGCGTGCTCAGCCAGCTTGCGATAAGTGGTCAGCTTGCCGCCAAACACCGACAGCAGCGGCGCTTCACCGTTATCGTCACGCACGTCCAGCGTATAATCACGGGTGATCGCCTGCGGTGAATCTGACTCATCATCACACAGCGGGCGCACGCCGGAGTAGCTCCAGACGATATCGTCTGCGGTCAGCTGCTTTTTAAAGTGCGCGTTAAACACCTTCAGCAGATAGCGCGTCTCTTCCTCGTCAATCTTGACGTTTTTCGGATCGCCTTTGTACTCTACGTCAGTGGTACCGATGATAGAAAATTCATCCATCCACGGGATCACAAACACAATACGATTATCTTCGTTCTGCAGAATATACGCCTGCTTCTCGGTGTGCACACGCGGCACCACAATGTGGCTGCCTTTGATCAGGCGAATACCGTAGGGTGATTTCAGCTGCAGGCCGTCGTCAAACAGCTGTTTAACCCACGGACCGGCTGCGTTGACCAGGCCTTTAGCGCGCCAGGTCAGGATTTTGCCGGTATCGACCTCTTCTGCCTCAACCATCCACATGCCGCCTTCACGCCATGCGCGATTAACACGAGTACGGGTGCGCACTTCGCCACCTTTGCGCTCAACTTCCTGCGCATTCAGCACCACCATACGGGCATCATCCACCCAGCAGTCAGAATATTCGAAACCGCGCGTAATTTCCGGCTTCAGCGCTGACTCCGCGCCAAAACGCAGGCCTTTACTGCCTGGCAGCGTGGTGCGCTTGCCGAGACGGTCGTACATAAACAGGCCCATGCGGATCATCCACGCCGGGCGCAGATGCGGGCGGTGCGGCAGACGAAAGCGCATCGGGAAAGCGATATGCGGCGCCATTTTTAACAGCACTTCACGCTCTGCCAGCGCTTCGCCGACCAGGCGAAACTCGTAGTGCTCAAGATAGCGCAGGCCACCGTGAATCAGTTTTGAACTGGCGGAGGAGGTGGCACACGCCAGATCCCGCGCCTCCAGCATCAGCACAGACAGTCCGCGTCCTGCAGCGTCCACTGCAATGCCGGCTCCGTTGATGCCGCCGCCGATCACGATCAGGTCTTTGGTTTCCACGTCATCTCCTCCGATGTTCGGAATAGTTCTAAAATGTTCGTTTTCGAGCGTAATAATAATCGGAAACCAACATTTTCGCCAGTCTTTAACGCAATAAAAACATTCCTGCGTGATGCAGCTAACATTCCGGCAGGAAAAAAAACAGATAACCCTTTTCTTTATCAGGTTATGGCACCTGTTTCTCAGGGTAAACTAGGCGCAAACAGAACAGCGGAATGAGAGATAACGATGGAAACCTTCGAGTGTATTAATGTTCAGCAGGCAAACGCGCAGCTGGCGCAGGGCGCACAGTTAGTCGATATTCGCGACCCGCAAAGTTTCGCCATGGGACATGCTGCTGGCGCGCAGCATCTCTCTAATGACAACCTGGCAGACTTTATTGCGCAGGCCCGCCATGACCTGCCGGTACTGGTGATGTGTTATCACGGCAACAGCAGTAAAGGCGCAGCACAATTTCTGCTGGGGCAGGGTTTCAGCGAGGTATACAGCATTGATGGCGGTTTTGATGCCTGGCGTGCAGCGTTTCCTGCGCAGACCGCGACCGGCAGTCTCTGATCCGCCATTTTATCCTGAGGAGAGCACCGCATGATGCGTATTACTCAGTTCAGTCACGCCCGCACCGCGCAGGCGTTTGTGGATTATATGGCGACGCGCGGTGTGACGCTGCGCATAGAGCAGGAAAGTCACTCCGTGATCGTGCTGGATGATGAGAGCCAGCTGCAGATGGTCGAAAACGAACTTGCACAATTCGTTCGCGACCCCAATCACCCGCGCTATCAGGCGGCCAGCTGGCACAGCGGCACTACCCGCAGCGGGCTGCGCTATGAGCGCAGCAATATCTGGGCCGCTATCCGGGAGCGTGCCGGACCACTGACGCTTTCGGTTATGACGCTCTGCGTCGCCGTGTTTATTCTGATGCAGATAGCAGGCGATGATGTCGCGCTGGCATGGCTGGGGTGGCCGGCTGACGCCTCGCAATATTTTCAGGTGTGGCGCTGGTTCAGCCATGCGCTGCTGCACTTTTCGCTGCTTCATATCCTGTTTAACCTGATGTGGTGGTGGTATCTGGGCGGGGCGGTAGAGAAACGACTCGGCAGCGGTAAGCTGTTTGTTATTATGCTGATTTCTGCGCTGCTTAGCGGCTGGATGCAGGCCAAATTCAGCGGCGTGCTCTTTGGTGGTCTCTCAGGTGTGGTGTATGCGCTGATGGGCTATTGCTGGCTGCGCGGCGAGCGCGATCCCGAAAGCGGTATTTATCTGGAGCGCGGACTGATTGGTTTCGCTATTGTATGGCTGGTGATTGGCTGGTATGGCGCGTTTGGTCTGGCAATTGCCAACGCCGCGCACGTGACCGGCCTGCTGGTCGGGCTGGCCATGGCTTTTATGGATACCCGCCGCGTCGTCCGTCATCAGAGATAAAAAGAACACGGCTGCAAGCCGAGGAGAGAGATGTGAAGCAGACGCAACGTCATGACGCCATTATTGATCTGGTCCGGCGTCAGGGGTATGTCAGTACGGAAGAGCTGGTTGAGCATTTTGCGGTCAGTCCGCAAACCATCCGCCGCGATTTAAACGATCTGGCCGATCAGAACAAAATTCAGCGCCATCACGGCGGCGCGGCACTCCCCTCCAGTTCGGAAAACACCGCCTGGCAGGATCGCAAAATGATGTGGTCAGCAGAAAAAGCCCGCATTGCCGCGCGCGTGGCCAGCCAGATCCCCGATGGCGCAACGCTGTTTATTGATATCGGCACCACCCCGGAAGCGGTAGCTCATGCGCTGCTGAACCATAACGATCTGCGCATTGTCACTAATAATCTGAACGTTGCCATTCTGCTGATGGGCAAGCCCGATTTCCGGGTGATCATTGCCGGCGGAGAAGTGCGCACGCGTGATGGCGGGATTATGGGCGAAGCCACGCTCGACTTTATTTCTCAGTTCCGCCTCGACTACGGCATTCTCGGTATCAGCGGTATCGATATGGACGGCTCGCTGCTGGAGTTTGACTATCATGAAGTGCGCACCAAACGGGCCATCATCGACAATTCGCGCTGCGTAATGCTGGTTGTGGATCACTCAAAGTTCGGGCGTAACGCCATGGTCAATCTGGGCAACATGGGACTGATTGATTATATGTATACAGATCAGAAGCCTCCTGCCAGCGTGCTTAAAGTGATCGAGCAGCACGAGGTCCATCTCGAACTCTGCTGATCCTGTGCCGGGCTGTGTGCCCGGCCAGCTATTTTTATCCTCTCCGTCCTGATCCGGTCGCTTTTTTCACCAGGCGCGACTTTACTTATCCTTTTGAGCAGTAGCCGCTAGCCCGGACGCGAAAGGAGCGTTGATGTCTCTCAGTAAACTGGATAAGGCCGCAGAAGCGGCGGGAATTGCTTTGCGTTTTGTGAATGCCAGAGGGGAACAGGAAACCATCAGCGATGAGACTAAAGAGGCGCTGCTGACGGTGATGGAAGCGCCTGCCGGCAAAACGCCGCCGGTGCCGCCGGTGCAGGTCTTTGTGGCACGCGCACGACGTGAACTCACGGTGAATGGCAAAGGAGAATTTACCTGGCAGCTGACCACCGAGCAGGGTAAAAGCCACAGCGGCACGGTACAGGGCGGTGAGAGGCTGACGCTGCCGCCGCGTCTGGCGCAGGGCTACCATCAGCTCAGCCTGCGTAAGGGACGTCAGCAGTGGCAGTCGCGCCTGATTATCGCGCCGCGTCGCTGCTATCTGCCTGAGCCGCTGGCACAGGGAGAAAAGCGCTGGGGGGCGCTGGTGCAGCTCTATACGCTGCGCTCAGAGCAGAACTGGGGTATCGGCGACTTTGGCGATTTAAAGCGCATGCTGGAACAGGTGGCGGCGCACGGTGGCGATTTTATCGGCCTTAACCCGCTGCATGCGCTCTATCCGGCGCAGCCTGAACTTGCCAGTCCCTACAGTCCGGCATCGCGCCGCTGGCTGAATATTCTCTATATTGACGTCAGCCAGGTGGCAGGGTTTCAGCAGAGCGCAGCGGCGCAGCGCTGGTGGAAAAGTGCCAAAACCCGTAAGGCGCTGGAGAATGCGCGTGCGGCAGAGGCGGTTGACTATGCGGCGGTAGCGGCACTCAAGCTGGAGGCGCTGCGTCTCGCCTGGCAGCAGTATCAGCCGCAGGCAGCGGATGACACGGCGTTCCAGGCATTTCTGACGGCGGGCGGCGAGCCTTTACGTTACCAGGCGGCGTTTGACGGCATTCTGGCTGAGCGCAGCGGGCAGGATCGGCAGGCGTGGGGCTGGGAAACGTGGCCGGAGGGCTGGCGCAATGCCGCACAGCCTGAAGTACAGACGTGGTGCGCACAGCATGAAGAAGAAATTGGCTTCTGGAGCTGGCTGCAGTGGCTGGCGCATCAGCAGTTCAGCGACTGCTGGCTGCGCAGTCAGGAGCTGGGTATGGCGGTGGGTCTCTACCGCGATCTGGCGGTGGGTGTGGCTGAACATAGTGCAGAAACCTGGCAGGATCCGCAGCTCTATAAACTTGGCGCCTCGGTCGGTGCGCCGCCCGATCCGCTGGGACCGCTGGGACAGAACTGGGGGCTGCCGCCGCTCGATCCGCACGTGCTGCGCGCACGTGGTTATCAGCCGTTTATCGACCTGCTGCGCGCAAATATGCGCGACTGTGGCGCGCTGCGCATCGACCATGTGATGTCTCTGCTGCGGCTGTGGTGGATCCCGCACGGGGAAAACGCGGATAAAGGTGCCTATGTCTCCTATCCGGTAGACGATCTGCTGGCGATTCTGGCGCTGGAGAGTCAGCGGCTGCGCTGCATGGTGATTGGTGAAGATCTCGGCACCGTGCCGCAGGAAATTGTCAGACTGCTACGTGACAGCGGCGTTTTTTCCTGGAAAGTACTGTTCTTTGAGCAGGAAAAAGAGGGGCGCTATCGCCTGCCCGACAGCTATCCGCAGCAATCTATCGCCAGTGCCAGCACCCACGATCTGCCTACGCTGAGCGGCTTCTGGCAGGCAGACGATCTGGCGCTGGGTGAGAAGCTGGGGATGTATAAAGGCAGCACGCTGCAGTCGCTACAGGCGCAGCGCGTTAAGCAGAAGCAGGCGCTGCTGGATGCGCTGCATCAGGCTGGCGCAATGCCGGCACGCAGTGTAAAGCAGGCGCTGACGCCGGCGTTTAATCAGGCTATCCATCGTTTTCTGGCGCTCACCGGCAGCGCGCTGCTGGGCCTGCAGCCGGAAGACTGGATGGGCATGACGACACCGGTTAACGTACCGGGCACAACAGATGAGTATCCTAACTGGCGACGCAAATGGAGCTTTACGCTGGAAGAGGCGTTTGCGGATAACAACGTGAAGAAGCTGCTGAAAACGGTAAGCGAGGCGCGCAAAGCGTAGCGAAAATGCGGCAGCACAGCGTGCTGCCGCATGAAACCATCAATAGTAGGAGTGTTCGCCGCGCTGATGTTCAGTGAGATCGCGGACACCTTTCAGTTCCGGGAAGGCCGCCAGCAGCTCTTTCTCAATGCCATCTTTGAGCGTGACATCAATCATCGAGCAACCGTTACAGCCGCCGCCAAACTGCAGAACGGCGATGCCATCATCAGTGATCTCCATCAGCGAAACACGGCCGCCGTGACTGGCCAGCTGCGGATTGATTTGTGCCTGCAGCAGATACTCTACCCGCTCTGCCATCGGTGCATCGTCAGAGACTTTACGCATTTTCGCGTTTGGCGCTTTCAGGGTCAGCTGGGAGCCGAGATTATCCGTAACGAAGTCAATCTCTGCATCTTCAAGATAGGGCGCGCTCAGCTCGTCCACATAGGCGGAGAGTTTATCGAACTTCAGTTCGGTATCCGTGGCTTCTACCGCGTCAGGCGGGCAGTAGGAGACGCCGCACTCGGCGGTTGGCGTACCCGGGTTGATAACGAATACGCGGATCTGGGTGCCATCTTCCTGTTTTGACAGCAGTTTTGCGAAATGCTCTTGCGCAGTATCAGTAATACGGATCATGGCGATTGCTCAATAGTTGACTAAATTACCTGGTTATAATACGCCCAACACCGACGCTCTACAAGGTACGGCACAGGCAGCCAATATGGATGCTGGCAGCGCCCTGAGCCTGCAGCAGGCGGCTGATTTCCGCTACGGTGCTGCCGGTGGTGACCACATCATCAATCAGCAGGATATGGCGATTCTGCACCGGCATTTCAAGGCGGAATGCGCTGCGCAGATTATGACGGCGCGCGCGGGCATCAAGCTGATGCTGGACGCTGCTCCGCCGTATCCGGCTGACACCTTCACGATATTCACAGCGCAGCCAGCGTGCCAGCGGCTGCGCGAGCAGCGCAGACTGATTAAAGCCACGCTGCCAGGCGCGCTGGTGATGCAGCGGCACGCTCAGCACCAAATCGAACGCGGGATCGGGTTCACTCCGGCGCTTTGTTAACAATTTTAACAAAAGCAGCCGCGCCAGCATCACCCTGAGTGCTATCGCGCGGGAAAATTTCAGCTGCTGTACCCAGTGACTCAGGGGCGGAATGTAATCGCTGACGCAGGTTAAGCTGTGCCACGGCGGCGGCTGATTCAGGCAGCGTCCGCAGCGCTGCGGTGTGGTGCCAGGCAGGCCGCAGCAGGGGCAGAGCGCGGGCAGAGCGGGCAGCTGATGCAGACAAAGACTGCACAGACCGTGATGGGCAATCTGCAGCGGAAGATGGCATAGCCAGCAGCGGGCCGGGGTTGATAGCATAGCGACCTCTTTTTCTCTTTTCGGGAGTGTAACCGATGAGTTCGCTTTACTGGCACACCACGGGCACGGGCGATCGCGATCTTGTGCTGCTGCACGGCTGGGGACTGAACGCCGAAGTGTGGCAACACATTGTTCCGCGACTCAGCCCTCATTTTCGCCTGCATCTGGTGGATCTGCCCGGGTTTGGCCGCAGCGCCGCGGCTGGTCCGCTGACGCTGATGCAGATGGCGCAACACCTGCTGCCGCAGCTGCCTGATCGCGCCACGCTGCTGGGCTGGTCACTGGGCGGGCTGGTGGCCAGCCAGCTGGCGCTGCTGCAGCCCGCGCGTGTGGCTGCGTTAATCAGCGTGGCCTCCTCACCCTGCTTCACTGCACAGGCGAGCTGGCCGGGTATTAAACCCGACACGCTGACCGGCTTTCAGCAGCAGCTCAGTGACGATTTCCGGCGTACCGTTGAGCGCTTTCTGGCATTGCAGACTATGGGGACAGAAAACGCCCGTCAGGATGCGCGTCAGCTGAAAGAGGTGGTGCTGTCGCAGCCGATGCCGTCAGTGGCGGCGCTGCAGGGCGGTCTGGAGATTTTGCGGCAGAGTGATTTACGTCAGGCGCTGGACCACCTTAGCGTGCCGTTTCTGCGACTGTATGGTGCACTGGATGGGCTGGTCCCGCGCCGTATTGCCGGTGAGCTGGATACGCGCTGGCCCGGCTCCCCGTCGGTGATAATGGAGAAGGCGGCGCACGCACCGTTTATTTCACACCCTGAGGCGTTCTGCGGGCACGTGACGCAGTTTATCCGCGCAGCCACATAAACTGCCATGCGGCCAGCGTCACCGGCGCGCCGCCGTCCACTTTTTGGCCGCTGACCAGATCCTGATAATGGCGCGCCTGGGGCAGCGTGGTGGTCATTTCACGGCTGCTCAGGTTGAACAGACACAGCAGCCCCTCCTCATCTGGCGCATGGCGGCGAAACAGCAGGAGTGCATTGTCGCTCTCCAGCAGCGTCATGGCATTATCAGGATGAAACGCGGGCTGACGGGTGCGCAGCTGGATCAGCGCACTCAGCCGTTCAAACACCTGCTGACGCAGCCAGTCGCCACCGCTGATCCACTGCTCCATTTCGCGCAGGCTATATTTTTCGCGATTGATGGCGCGGTTGTGGCCGGCAGCGCGCACCCCTTCGTTATCGTTACGCGAGCCGAGGATGCTCTGAATATAAATGGCGGGCACGCCCGGAAACGCCAGCAGAATGGCGTGCGCCAGCAGGAAACGGCGCAGGCGCGTCTCATCATCATCGGTCTGGTGGTTAAGCGCATCGAGATAGGTAACGTTGATTTCATAAGGGCTGGTGGTGCCGTCAGGATTATTTTTATACGACACCAGCGCCCCCTCCAGCGCCAGTTCACGCACCAGCGCAACAATTTCAGGCTCTGACAGAATGCCGCGCGCCGGATTCAGGCCAATACCGTCGTGCGAGGCGAGAAAGTTAAAAAAGGTGGTGCTGCCGCTGCCAGGCGTCAGCGAGGCGGCCCACTGACGCAGCGCGCGCGCTGAACCGGCATGGATCGCCTGCAGCACCAGCGGTGGCAGAGAAAACTGATACACCATCTGCGCCTCGTCGTCACCGCGGCCAAAGTAGCTGATGTTATCCTGATGCGGCACATTGGTTTCTGTGATGATCACCGTACCCGGTGCGACGACATCGGCGACGGCCCGGAATAGTTTCACCAGCAAATGGGTTTTGTGCAGGTGAATGCAGCGCGTGCCTGGTGTTTTCCACATATAGCCAACCGCATCCAGCCGCACATAGTCCGCACCTTTTTTCAGGTAGTCGAGCAGTACCCCGATCATGCGGATCAGCACATCCGGGCTGGCGAAGTTAAGGTCGATTTGGTCGGCGCTGAAGGTGGTCCAGATATAGCGCGTGGTACCATCGGCCAGGGTAAAAGGCGTGAGCAGCGGCGAAGTACGCGGGCGGGTTACGGCGCTGAGATCGGTGGCTGGCGGCATGCTGATAAAAAAATCATCCCAGCCCGGATCCTGCGCCAGATAGTGGCGAAACCAGGCGCTGTGCGCCGAGATATGATTACAGACAAAATCGAACATCAGCCGCGTCTGGCTGTGCAGCGCCGCAATCTGCTGCCAGTCACCGCAGATCGGATTGACGTTATGGTAGTCGATAACCGAAAAGCCATCATCGGACGAATAGGGGAAAAAGGGCAGCAGGTGCACCAGGTTAAAGGCCGATTGCAGGTGCTGCTGATAAAAGCGCGTAAAACTGGCGAGGGTGGGCTGTTCCGGCTCACGAAACTGATCGGCGTAAGTGATGAGCACCACATCTTTCTCATCCCAGTGCGCTTTGCGCGGCAGCTTTACGCTGTCACGTGCGGCGCGAATATGTGACAGCAGGCGCTCGCGCGCCATGGCGGGCAGGCGTCCTTCATAGATCTCATCGAGCAGGGCGTTGATTTTATCCATCAGATTGTCAGGCCACGCGGAAGGTCAGTGGATCACACAGATTTTTTCAGCGTAGCCTGACAGGGCGATTTCGCAACCCGTTACCTGCAGCCCCGGGCCGGCTGCAGGCAGATCAGGGGGCTGAAATCAGCGCTTTTTACCAAAAGCCGCAGCCAGCGCATCGCCCATTGCGCTGTTGCCCGCCGCCGCAGGCTTACCGCGTGCTTTGGCCGGATTCGCTGCACGCGCCGGTTCTCTGGCAGCCGGACGGCTACCGCTGCGCGCGTTGCTCTCACCCGGCTGCTCATCCAGACGCATCGTGAGCGCGATACGTTTACGCTGCAGATCCACTTCCATGACTTTGACCTTCACGATATCACCCGCTTTCACCACCTGATGCGGATCTTCCACGAAGCGATCGGAGAGGGAAGAGATATGCACCAGTCCGTCCTGATGCACGCCGATATCCACGAAAGCACCGAAATTCGTCACGTTGGTGACGGCACCTTCCAGAATCATGCCGGGCAGCAGATCGTTCATGGTTTCCACGCCTTCGGCAAACTGCGCGGTTTTGAATTCAGGACGCGGATCGCGGCCTGGCTTTTCCAGCTCTTTGATGATGTCGGTTACGGTTGGCAGACCAAAGCGTTCATCGGTAAAGTCGCGCGCGTTAAGATCGCGCAGGCTGCCGGGATTCCCCATTAGCGCATCCAGCGCCTGCTCAGTGGCAGACAGAATGCGCTCCACCAGCGGATACGCTTCCGGATGCACCGTAGAGGCATCCAGCGGATTATCACCGTGATTGATCCGCAGAAAGCCGGCGCACTGTTCAAACGCTTTTGGCCCGAGACGGCTCACTTTCAGCAGCTGCTGACGATTCTGAAAACGCCCGTTTTCATCGCGCCAGCTGACAATATTTTGCGCCATCATGCGCGTCAGGCCCGCCACGCGCGTGAGCAGCGCGACCGAGGCGGTGTTGAGATCGACGCCGACGGCGTTGACGCAATCTTCAACCACCGCATCCAGTTTTTTCGCCAGCTGGCTCTGACTGACATCATGCTGATACTGGCCGACACCAATTGATTTAGGGTCGATTTTCACCAGCTCGGCCAGCGGATCCTGCAGGCGGCGGGCAATAGAGACTGCACCGCGCAGCGAGACGTCGAGGTCGGGAAATTCCAGAGCTGCCAGCTCGGAGGCGGAGTAAACAGAGGCGCCCGCTTCACTGACAATCACTTTTTGCGCGCTGACCTGCGGGAACTGTTTCTGCACATCGAGGAAAAAGCGCTCGGTTTCACGCGAGGCGGTTCCGTTACCAATCGCCACCAGCTCAACCTGATGTTTTATGCAGAGTGCTGCAACGGCAGCAGCAGCTTTCGCCGCCTGACCGGTGTGCGGATAGACCGTATCGGTGGCCACCAGCTTGCCGGTCGCATCGACTACGGCAACCTTCACACCGGTGCGCAGGCCAGGGTCAAGCCCCATTGTCGCGCGCATCCCGGCCGGAGCGGCCATCAGCAGATCGTGCAGATTGCGGGCAAAGACGTTGATCGCTTCATCTTCAGCGCGTTCGCGGATAGTTCCCATCAGTTCAGTTTCGAGATGCAGCAGCACCTTGATGCGCCATGTCCAGCTCACCACCGCTTTGCGCCAGCTGTCAGCCGGCGCATTGTTCAGGCGCAGACCCAGGTGATCGGCAATCAGCGTTTCGCCATAGCTTTCACGTGGTGCCTCTTCACTCTGCGGATCGGCATTCAGCGACAGCTGCAGTACACCTTCGTTGCGGCCGCGAAACATCGCCAGAGCGCGGTGCGAAGGCACGCTGCTCAGCGCCTCGTGATGATCAAAGTAATCGCGGAATTTAGCGCCCGCATCTTCTTTGCCTTCAATGACGCGTGCCGTCAGGTGGGCATTTTTCCACAAATAGTCGCGCACTTTAGCCAGCAGCGCAGCGTCCTCGGCAAACCGCTCCATCAGGATATAGCGTGCACCATCAAGCGCTGCGCGCGTATCCGCCACGCCTTTATCCGCATCCACAAAGCCTGCCGCAACCGCTTCCGGCTGCTGCGAGGGATCGTTCCACAATGACTCAGCCAGCGGTTCCAGGCCCGCTTCAATGGCGATCTGCCCGCGCGTACGGCGCTTCTGCTTATAGGGCAGATAGAGATCTTCCAGCTCGGTTTTACTCAGCGTGCTGTTGATAGCCTGCGCCAGTTCCGGCGAGAGTTTGCCCTGATCGTCAATCGACTTCAGAATTGACTGGCGGCGATCGTCCAGCTCGCGCAGATAGCTCAGGCGGCTCTCCAGCGCGCGTAGCTGGGTATCATCCAGCCCGCCGGTGACTTCCTTACGGTAACGTGCAATAAAGGGGACGGTATTCCCTTCATCCAGCAGGCGTACGGCGGCATCGACCTGTTCGGCGCGTGCCTGCAGCTCACCTGCGATAATCTGGCTCAGCGAATCTTTCATCATCAGTAACGATCTTGCTTATCCGGGGTTAAAAACAGGGGACAGTTATACGGACTGAGGGCGTAAATTGCCAGCCGGCAGGGCGGCAATCCATCTTTTTCTGAATGGCGCCCGCATCTTGCTGCCTGCGGCAGCGTCGCTTATTGTACGCAGCTGGCGACCTGCAAAACTGACATGAATGAGCCGATGTAATGAAAACTCAACTGATAACCCGCGAAGGCTATAACAAGCTGCGTGCCGAGCACGATCATCTGTGGAATGAGAAGCGTCCGGAGGTCACCCGTATCGTCTCCTGGGCCGCCAGCCTCGGCGATCGGTCAGAAAATGCGGACTACACCTATAACAAGCGCCTGCTGCGGCAGATCGACCGGCGGGTACGCTACCTGCGCAAATGCCTCGCTGAACTGAAAATTGTTGATTACGCCCCACAGCAGGAGGGCAAGGTCTTTTTCGGCGCGTGGGTTGAAGTGGAGAATGAGCAGGGTGAGAAAAAGCGTTTTCGCATCGTCGGACCGGATGAGATCTATGGCGACAATGTGAAAGCGTACATCTCCATTGATTCACCCATGGCGCGGGCGCTGATCAAAAAAGAGGTCGATGATGAAGTCACCGTTAATACGCCTGAAGGACAAAAGACCTGGTTTGTGAATCAGATTAACTATCACAACCCGGCATGAGTGAACTGCGCTGCACGTGACGACAGTCACAGGCAGCGCAGGCCGCTTTATGACGCTTACTTGCCCGGCACCGTTGCGGTCGTGGTTGAGGTGCTGCTGCCATTACCATCACCACCGCCCATGGTCGCCAGCGCCACACCCAGCAATGCTGCTACCGCGCCCACGCCAATTGCATCCGAGTTGCCTTTTGCCGTCGTTGACGCCTGCGCACCCGCGGCTTCACCGACTGACGTTGCCGCCTGAACATGGGTAAGGCTGGAGAGAACCAGCGCGCTCAGCAGAACAACTTTTTTCATTTTTCTTCTCCACATGACACCGATAGGGTCGATACAGCAGAAGTGTCGGAGATCATCGGGCCGGACGAAAGTGGTGTTTACTCGCTGATTTAACTGTCTTTATTTATAAGTGGTCTTGGATTGTACCGCTGCTGGCACTCTTCCGAGAGCGTTATCAGGTTCTAACCGGAATCTGCGCAGTTTTGTGCTGCTTGGGGGCGCTATCCCGCTGAATTGGGGTGAAAGTACAGGGCAGGCCGTCACACAGCCAGAAAAGTGTGACTGAACCACGCGCAGTGAGAAAAAGTGCCGATTTTTCAGACAAGCGCTAAACAGGGTAAAATCAGCGCCCAAAAGCGGGAGCAGAGCCGCATTTCAGGCGAGAAATTAAATATAAGCTCCTGTTTAATATGCTTTGTAACAATTTCGCTTAGAATATAAACCATAAATGTCTGTCACAGACAGGTCCCTTATCCTCACAATATTGCTTCAGGCAATGGCGCCTTTGGGAGTTGAACATGCAAGAGAACTACAAAATTCTGGTCGTTGATGACGATATGCGTCTGCGCGCGCTGCTGGAACGCTATCTCACCGAACAGGGCTTTCAGGTGCGCAGTGTCGCGAATGCTGAACAGATGGATCGCCTGCTGACGCGTGAATCTTTTCATCTGATGGTGCTGGATTTAATGCTGCCAGGTGAAGATGGCCTCTCTATTTGCCGCCGTCTGCGCAGCCAGAGCAACCCGATGCCGATTATCATGGTAACGGCTAAGGGTGAAGAGGTTGACCGCATTGTCGGACTGGAAATCGGCGCCGATGACTATATTCCCAAGCCGTTTAACCCGCGTGAACTGCTGGCGCGTATCCGCGCGGTACTTCGCCGTCAGGCCAACGAGCTGCCGGGTGCGCCGTCACAGGAAGAGGCGGTAATCGCGTTTGGTAAATTCAAACTGAACCTCGGCACACGTGAAATGTTCCGTGAAGATGAGCCTATGCCGCTGACCAGCGGAGAATTTGCCGTGCTGAAAGCGCTGGTGAGTCATCCGCGCGAGCCGCTTTCGCGTGACAAGCTGATGAACCTGGCCCGCGGGCGTGAATACAGCGCCATGGAACGTTCAATCGACGTGCAGATTTCGCGCCTGCGCCGTATGGTGGAAGAAGATCCCGCGCATCCGCGCTATATCCAGACCGTCTGGGGTCTGGGCTATGTCTTTGTGCCGGACGGCAGTAAAGCATGAGGCGACTGCGCTTCTCGCCCCGCAGCTCCTTTGCCCGCACCCTGCTGCTGATCGTTACCCTGCTGTTTGTCAGCCTGGTAACGACGTATCTGGTGGTGCTGAACTTCGCTATTCTTCCCAGCCTGCAGCAGTTTAATAAGGTACTGGCCTACGAAGTGCGTATGCTGATGACCGATCGGCTGCAGCTGGAAGATGGGACACAGCTGGAAGTGCCACCCGCCTTCCGGCGCGAAATTTACCGCGAGCTGGGGATTTCGCTCTATACCAACGCGGCGGCAGAGGAGAGCGGGCTGCGCTGGGCGCAGCACTATGAGTTTCTTAGTGAGCAGATGGCGCAGCAGCTTGGCGGCCCGACCGATGTGCGCGTCGAGGTCAACAAAAACTCGCCGGTCGTCTGGCTGAAAACCTGGCTTTCGCCCGATATCTGGGTACGGGTGCCGCTGACGGAAATTCATCAGGGCGACTTCTCACCGCTGTTCCGCTACACGCTGGCGATTATGCTGCTGGCGATTGGCGGAGCCTGGCTGTTTATCCGGATGCAAAACCGGCCGCTGGTGGATCTGGAGCACGCGGCGCTGCAGGTGGGCAAAGGCATTATTCCGCCACCGCTGCGTGAATATGGTGCCTCTGAGGTCCGTTCGGTGACACGCGCCTTTAATCAGATGGCGGCAGGGGTCAAGCAGCTGGCTGACGATCGCACATTGCTGATGGCGGGTGTCAGCCACGATCTGCGCACGCCGCTGACGCGCATCCGTCTTGCGACCGAAATGATGGGTGAGCAGGATGGCTATCTGGCTGAGTCGATTAATAAAGATATCGAAGAGTGCAACGCCATCATTGAGCAGTTTATCGATTATCTGCGCACCGGGCAGGAGATGCAGACCGAGCGGGCCGATCTCAACAGCGTGCTGGGAGAAGTGGTTGCGGCTGAAAGCGGTTATGAACGCGAGATTGAAAATGCGGTCATGACCGATGAGCTCATACTGGATATCAATCCGCTCTCTATTAAACGCGCGGTGGCGAATCTGGTGGTCAACGCTGCGCGTTATGGTAACGGCTGGATCAAAGTCAGCAGCGGTCAGGAGCTTAACCGCGCCTGGTTCCAGGTGGATGATGATGGTCCCGGCATTAAACCCGATCAGCTGCAGCATCTGTTCCAGCCGTTTGTGCGCGGCGACAGCGCCCGGAGCACCAGCGGCACCGGGCTGGGGCTGGCGATTGTGCAGCGCATAATCGATGCGCATGAAGGGTCGCTGGAGATCGGGGCCAGCGAGCGTGGCGGATTACGTATCCGCGCGTGGCTGCCGATGCCGGAAAACAGCACCGCGCTGGCCAGCGTCGCGCACAGCGCCTGAACAGATAAAAAAAGGGCGGCAATAATGCCGCCCGCTGCCACTGCTCAGCCGTACTTACAGCTGCGGACCCGCCTGTACCAGCGCTTTACCCGCGTCGTTGTCAGTATACTTCTCAAAGTTGGTGATAAAACGCTGTGCCAGATCCTGCGCGGCCTGCTGCCACTCCGCTTCGCTCTGCCAGCTGCGGCGCGGATCCAGCGTGGCGGCGTCCACCCCGGTCAGCTGCGTCGGGATCTGCAGATTGAACACCGGCAGGGTCTCGGTCGCGGCGTTATCCAGCTCGCCTGCCAGAATCGCATTGATGATCGCCCGCGTATCTTTCAATGAGTTACGCTTGCCGCTGCCATTCCAGCCGGTGTTAACCAGATAAGCCTGTGCGCCTGCCGCTTCCATGCGCTTAACCAGCACTTCAGCATATTGCGTCGGATGCAGGGTCAGAAATGCGGCGCCAAAACAGGCAGAGAAGGTGGGCGTCGGCTGCGTGACGCCGCGTTCCGTGCCGGCCAGCTTGGCCGTAAAGCCGGAAAGGAAATGATACTGCGTCTGCTCTGGCGTCAGTCGTGACACCGGCGGCAGCACGCCAAACGCGTCAGCCGTAAGGAAAATCACCTTTTTCGCGTGACCCGCTTTGGACACCGGCTGCACGATGTTTTCGATGTGATTGATCGGATAAGAGACGCGGGTGTTTTCGGTTTTGCTGCCATCGGCGTAATCCACGCTGCCGTCGGCACGCACTACCACGTTTTCCAGCAGCGCATCGCGACGGATGGCGCGATAGATTTCCGGCTCTGCCTGTTCAGACAGGTTGATGGTTTTTGCATAGCAGCCGCCTTCGAAATTAAAGACGCCGTCGTCATCCCAGCCGTGCTCATCATCGCCAATCAGCTGCCGCTCAGGATCGGTGGAGAGCGTGGTCTTACCGGTGCCGGAGAGGCCAAAGAACACGGCCACGTCGCCCGCTTTACCCACGTTTGCGGAGCAGTGCATTGAGGCGATGCCTTTCAGCGGCAGCAGGTAGTTCATGATGGCAAAGAGGCCTTTCTTCATTTCGCCGCCGTACCAGGTGCCGCCGATCAGCTGCATGCGCTCAGTGAGGTTAAATGCAACGAAGTTTTCTGAGTTCAGCCCCTGCGCCTGCCAGTCCGGATTGGTGCACTGCGCCGCGTTCATCACCACAAAATCAGGCGTGAAGCTGGCCAGCTCTTCATCGGTCGGACGGATAAACATGTTTTTGACAAAGTGCGCCTGCCAGGCGACTTCCATCACAAAGCGTACGCTCAGGCGGGAGTCAGGATTGGCACCGCAAAATGCATCAATCACAAACAGGCGTTTGCCTGAAAGCTGCTGCGTACAGCGATCCTTCAGCGCCTGCCAGGTCTCCTGGGAAAGCGGCTGATTATCGTTTTTACCGTTGCCGGTACCGTTCCACCACAGCGTGTCACGCGTCGTGTCATCGCGGACAATATATTTATCTTTCGGTGAGCGGCCAGTGAAAATGCCGGTATCCACGGCGATAGCGCCGCTCTGCGTCAGGGTGCCTCGCGCATAACCCTCCAGCTCCGGGCGGGTTTCTTCCTGAAACAGCGTGTCATAGTCAGGGTTATACACCACTTCGGTAGTGCCGCTGATGCCCAGGTCGGCGAGGTCTTGCGATGTCAGGCCGTTAACGCGCATGTGACTGCTCCTTAAATCGGTACTTCATTGCATTTTTAGGGGGTGTCTGCCGCGTGGCGCACTCGGTTGCGCAGAACAGATCGCGCGCAGTGTACACATCTGAGCAGAAGCGGAAAGTGAAGATAGTTAAAAATGCGAACTGGAACGTGACAAGCGGAGAAATCGGCTACTTATAAAAGTAAAGTTAGCGAAAATTAGTTAATTTCCGTGAAAAAACATAGAGGTATAGTTTTATGCAAAACGGGCGGCGTGGCCGCCCGCGGCGGGATTAATGCAGCTGGTCGCTGTCGCTGACAGATTCGTTACGGATGGCGGCAATATCCACTGCATCATAGACATAGTGCGTGCCGCAATAGTCACAATGCATATCGATTTTGCCATCTTCCGCCAGGATCTCATCCACTTCGCTTTCTGGCAGCGTTTTAAGCACTTCACCGCAGCGCTGGCGTGAGCAGGTGCACTTGAAGATAACGGGCAGCGGATCGTAAACAGTGGCTTCTTCCTGATGGTAGAGGCGCCACAGCACATCGTTTGCCGGCAGCGTAATCAGCTCTTCCGCTTTAACCGTTTCAGTCAGCATGGCCAGATGATTGAAATCATCCTGACTGGTATCCTGCGCAGGCAGAACCTGCAGTAAAATACCGGCCGCGCCCTGCTCATTGGTGCGGATAAACAGGCGGGTAGGCAGCTGCTCAGAACGCATGAAATAGTCTTCCAGGCAGCCTGCCAGCGTATCCGCCTCCAGTCCTACCACACCCTGATAGCGCTCGCCTTTTTCTGGCGTAATGGTAATCACCAGATAGCCGTTACCCACCATTTCTTTCAGCGTACTGCCGGAGGCAATCTCTGCATCCTCTTTCACACGCGCCACGCCACGCAGCTCCTGGCGGTTATTACCGTTGATCACTGCCAGCGTCAGCGGGCCGTCGCCCTGCAGCTGTACCGTAATGTCCCCGTCAAATTTCAGCGTGGCGGTCAGCAGACTGGTTGCGACCAGCAGCTCGCCCAGCAGCGTTTTTACCGGCTCTGCGTAGTCATGGTTACGCACAATTTCATGCCAGGTGTGGGAGACATTGACCAGCTCGCCGCGTACGGCAACGTTTTCAAACAGGTAACGGTGTAATTGATCTTGAACAGACATAAGTTTTCTCTCACAGGGGTGCGAACTATTCATCACCCGACAGTTTAAATTTCATCAAATCACGGCGCTCTTTTTTATCAGGCCGGCGATCCGGATGTGGCATGGTCAGCGCATTCATCTTGCGCGCCAGCGCCGTTTTTTCCCGCTTTTCCACGCTGGCGTCGGTTTCGCTATACATCAGCTGCGCTTCGCTGGCGGGACGGCGCTGATCGCTGATGGCGTTGATAATAACCGTCCGCTCGTCGTTTCCCTGTCGCAGCGTTAATTCTGCGCCGGACTCAACCAGCTTGCTGGGTTTACTGCGCTGGCCGTTATAGTGAACCTTGCCGCCTTCGATCATTTCACGTGCCAGCGCGCGGGTTTTATAGAAGCGCGCGGCCCACAGCCATTTATCAAGGCGTACGCCGTCGCTGATTTTTTCTTTCATTGTGGCTCCTGCTTTAACGCAGCGTTTCATCTTTACCGGTAAACGGGTCCGGCAGCGCGGCGCTGAAAAAGGGTAGCGGCCGACTGGCGTCGAAGCGGCTGACGCCTGAGTCTCTGCGCCGGACGTTAGCCGGAATCGGTTCACTGTCATTAACGTGTCGCGCAGTTATGCGACAGGCTATGCGGCGACACGCCGCAGAGACAAATCGGCAGATATCCGGAAATATGGGCAGAAAGTGAGAAATCAAGGTGCGACGCGATGCCGCACTCTATCAGTTTAGCGTAAATGCCGGCCCCGTCAGCCACTGCCAAAAAACGCGCGACAGGGTAGCACACAAGGGCGGAGGGTCAGAACAGCGAGCGCACGCTCTGCATAGTGCTGAGATTATGATTAAAGCATTTATCGTAATATTGCTGAATTTCCGCCATACGCAGCCGGTTACGATGGATGCGTCGCAGCGTCAGCAAGCCGTTTACCACCGCTGAAATCAGCAGTATCAGCATCAGCACAACGCTGCCAATGTAGCGCCACTGCGCCATTGCATCGGGTTCGTTATGCAGCATGATATGGCGCGTCCCGTTCGCATCCGTACTCATGCTGGTGATAATACCGCTGGCGCTGAACGGGGTATGCAGCAGCATGCCCGCGATACGCTGCAGCTCGCGCCACTGCGAAGGCGCGTCAAGATCAAACAGGGAAACGGCAGGCTGCGGCTGCGTCACCAGCTGACGTCCTTCATCGCTGATAATGAGAAAACCGCCCGGCGGCGGACTGTTAAGCGTTTCCGCAGCACGACGGGTCTCACGGGAAAAGAAGGTCGAGGTCGCGGTATTCACCAGATTTTCCAGCGCTTCGGCACTGACAGGCCTTAACAGCACATTCATGCCGCTGAGTTTGCCGGTATCTGCACGATGGATCAGCGAATCCCAGTCTTTGGCATTGCCCAGATTCACCAGGGCATTTTTCAGCCGGACGCAATCCTGTTGCTGACTGCAGAGATCCTGTGTCCTGAGCACCAGCTCTGAAAAATCATCCAGCAGAATCATGCCTGACTTCTGAATCGCGGAGGCGAGCTGCGGATTAAGCTTGGGATCGGTGCTGGTTTCCGGATGCAGCTGGCGCAGGGTGGTATCCAGCAGCGCGGCGGCCTTATCGATAATGTCAGACTGCGGCTGCGGCAGCGGAGCGGCTTTGTTCCAGTAGATAGCCGAGCAGTCAAAAGGCATGTAAGTGTAGGTGCGATTACTTTGGTAATTGCCTGGCACAGAGCACATACCGGTCCCCGTTACCCTGAGTACATCGCCGACGTGCAGCGGCAGGGCAGAGAGCTTATCTACGCTGTCGACCTGAATACTCTCCGTACCTTTGACCCATGCCAGACTCAGCTTGAGCGGCATACTGAGCGGGATCCAGGTCAGCAGCATCGCCAGCACCAGCAGTGAACCGCAGGTCAGTACCAGATTCTTGCGCCACCGTTGTACCGGAAAATTTCTGACCTCATCCTGCAGCGACAAAAAATGCCCCTGACGCACGACCTGGCGGTTCAGATAGATATCCACTTCGGTGATCTGTCCAAGATCGTGGGTAATGTAGGGCTGCCAGTGCGGCGGATAAATGAGATCGATAATACCCAGCGAAATATTGCTCTGCTCCTGGTTCGACTCACCAAACAGGCCCCAGCGTTTCGGCGCGCCGCGCAGACAGTGAATATCGCGCAGGCCTTTCTCTCCGGGAAAACGACAGAGAAACCAGAGGCTGACGGCGATCATCACGCAGCCAGGGGCTACCAGCCAGATCAGGAGATTGCCTGGCAGCACCAGACCGAGAAAAAACAGCAGAAAAGCGCAGCAGATAACCACGGCTTCACGCGTACCGTCAGGCCGCGAAAGCTGGTACTCCTCATGCGACTCTTTGCGTACCCGCAGTAATTCGACGTTTTCGCTCTCTGCTTTGCGGATAGAGGCGTTGGTACTGGCAGGCTGTATCAGCGGCGGCAGAGCAGGTTGCTCAATGGCGTAATTAACCAGCGAGTGACCATTCAGAGAGATGACCAGCGGCAGCGACTGCGTGCGGATCAGCTCAACGTAGTTTTCGTCTGCAATATACTGTTCCCAGAGCGGCGGCAGATGTACTTCAACTTCATCCAGATAGTAGCGCCATTTATGGGGATCGTCGGTTGAGAGGCCGTAACGGGTAATAGAACGGGTAACAGGATAGACATTGTTGCTTTGTGCCGTCAGCGTTAGCGCTTCCGCCTCCCTGGTAAAGCGCGCACGGGTGCGCGGCGGCTGACGTTTAGCCAGCGCAGCCAGATACTTTTCTACTGCAGTGCGCTCATCATCAGAGAGTTTGCGGCAGGGCGGACTGATAAACGGCAGGGGTCGCGCTAACGGCGGACGATGCCGCATAGCGTACCAGTAAGCGATACCAGCTAATGATGAGCCGACCAGCATCACTGTCAGGATGACAATAAAAGTGCTCATGCTACGCTCATTCCAGCCAACGAAATGCCTTCACGTTAACGTTCTACTCCCGGCGAAAATCGTAAGATGTGTCAATTCTGGCGAGCAGATGAGGTTCTGACAAGAAGAAACACAGATAAAATAATGCGCTAAATCATCGGATTATAAATTATTAGATTAATCCCTGATAGGATGGTAACCAGGCAATACTCAATTAAATATCGGCATTTTCTGAATTTGGATCCAAAGCGTTGACTTACGCTTAAAACAGGCGGGCAGAGAACACGCCGTACTTCGGGCTGCGCAATCCGGCGGCGGCTTAGCCTACGTTGCCTGTCGCACATTTGCGCGGCCTTCGGTATGCTGGCGTTATCGCATTTCACAAGGTTGTGCAACGTCTGAGGCTGATATGACCACTCCATTGAAAAAACCTGACATCCTCAAGGTAGAAGCGGTGGCGCGCTCCCGCCTGTTTACCATTGAAGCCGTCGATCTCGCTTTCAGCAATGGTGCACGCCGTGTTTATGAGCGCATGAAACCTTCTGAACGCGAAGCGGTAATGATTGTGCCGATTCTCGGCGACGACGTGATTCTGATTCAGGAGTATGGGGTAGGGCTGGAAAGCTATGAGCTTGGTTTCCCTAAGGGACTGATCGATCCGGGCGAAAGCGCCTTTGAGGCGGCTGACCGCGAACTGAAAGAAGAGGTCGGCTACGGAGCGACCCGCCTTGAAGCGCTGGGCAAGCTCACGATGGCACCCTCTTACTTCTCCAGTAAAATGAATATCGTTGTGGCGGAAGGACTCTATGAAGAGAAACTGGAAGGTGATGAGCCTGAGCCACTGGTGGTACGGCGCTGGCCGCTGAAGAACCTGCTGGCGCTGCTGGAAGAACCTGATTTCAGCGAGGCGCGTAATGTCAGTGCGCTGTTTCTGGTGCGCGAATGGCTGGTAAAACAGGGCCGGCTTGATTACTGAATAAAGAAAGGCGCCCGCAGGCGCCTTGTTATCAGAACAGTTCGTGACTTTCGCCATTGTCCATAATGGTCGTGCCGACGTCGTGCACCGTATACTCCGTGGGCTGTGTACCGTTGATGAAATATTCCTGACGCGTATTGCCACCGCCGTTAGCCAGTTTACCGGTTGCACGGTCGATGGTAACGGTCACCACGCCATCCGGCGGCGTCAGTGGCTGCACCGGGACGCCCTCCAGCGCAGATTTCATGTAGTCATCCCACGCCGGCTGCGCGCTCTTGGCGCCGCCTTCATAACCGGAAATCTGATCCGGAATTGCTCCCGACACGGTTGAACGCCCCAGCGCGCGTGAATCATCAAAGCCGATCCAGACCGACGTCACCACACCCGGACCATAGCCGGAGAACCAGGCATCTTTAGAGCTGTTGGTCGTACCGGTTTTTCCGCCAATGTCATTCCGCTTCAGATCGCGTCCGGCACGCCAGCCTGTACCCATCCAGCCGGGCTCGCCAAAAATATTGGAGTTAAGCGCGCTTTTGATCAGGAACGAGAGCGGCGTATTAATCACATGCGGTGCATACTGCTGATCGCCTGCTGGCTGCGACTGTGCCGGAACCTGCTCCAGCGCCGGCTTTGGCACCGACTGGTTCTGCGACTCATCAGAGGTGGCAACGTTCTCCACGCTCTCTTCATTCAGCGCGACTGACTTCCTGGTATCGCCGTAAATCACCGGCAGATTACACTGCGGACAGGCGATTTTAGGCCGGGTTTCAAAAATTACGCCGCCCTGCTCATCCTCAATGCGGGTGATGAAATAGGGGTCAACCAGAAAACCGCCGTTTGCCATGACCGCATAGCCACGCGCCACCTGCAGCGGGGTAAATGAAGCGGCACCCAGCGCCAGCGATTCGGTATGAATAATATTCTGCGCCGGGAAGCCAAAGCGCTGCAGATATTCTGCAGCATAATCGACGCCCATGGCGCGCATGGCGCGTACCATCACCACGTTTTTAGATTCTCCCAGCCCCTGACGCAAACGGATAGGGCCGGCATAGGTTGGCGGCGAGTTTTTAGGCCGCCAGTCAGCGCCGGCACCGGCATCCCAGCGGGAGATCGGAACATCATTGAGGATCGAAGCCAGCGTCAGGCCACGATCCATCGCGGCGGTATAGAGAAACGGCTTGATGTTTGATCCCACCTGACGCAGCGCCTGGGTAGCACGGTTAAACATGCTCTGATTAAAATCGAATCCGCCCACCAGCGCACGCACCGCGCCATCTTCCGGATTCAGTGATACCAGCGCAGAGTTCACCAGCGGAACCTGACCCAGCCACCACTCATCGCCCACTTTACGCACCCAGATCTGCTGACCGGCCTGCAGCACCTGCGTAATGGTGCGCGGTGTCGGTCCCTGCAGCGTGTCTGATTTATAAGGTCGAGCCCAGCGCACGCCGGAGAGCTTCAGCGCGACCGTGCTGCCATCTTTCAGTAAGGCCGTGGCCTCCTGAGCACTGGCACTGGTCACCACTGCCGCATTCAGCGGTCCGTAGGCAGGCAGCGTTTTCAGCGTTTTCAGAATACGGGCCTGATCCCAGCTTGTCTCACCGACTTTCCATAACACGGTGGTCGGGCCGCGGTAGCCATGGCGCATATCATAAGCCATGACATTGTTACGTACCGCCTGCTGCGCCGCTTCCTGCAGGCGACGGGTTACGGTGGTATACACCTTGTAGCCGTCGTCATAGGCGCGGTCGCCGTAACGTTTCACCATCTCCTGACGCACCATTTCACTGAGATAAGGGGCAGAAAAAGCGATCTCAGGACCGTGATAGCTGGCGGTCAGCGGCGTATTACGGGCCTCTTCATACTGCTGCTGTGTGATGTCATTTTGATCCAGCATGCGCGCCAGTACTACATTACGGCGCGCCAGCGCCCGGCTGTGCGAATAGAGCGGGTTAAAGGTTGAGGGCGCTTTTGGCAGACCCGCGATCATCGCCATTTCACTCAGCGACAGCTGGTCGACCGTTTTACCAAAATAGACCTGAGCCGCCGCGCCAACGCCATAAGCGCGATAGCCGAGGTAGATTTTATTAAGGTAGAGCTCAAGGATCTCATCTTTGCTCAGCAGCTGTTCAATGCGGATCGCCAGGAACGCTTCTTTGATTTTACGCATCAGCGTACGTTCAGGGCTCAGAAAGAAGTTACGCGCCAGCTGCTGAGTAATCGTACTGGCTCCCTGCGACGCATGGCCTGACATCAGTGCGATGCTGGCAGCACGAAAAATCCCCACCGGATCGACGCCGTGATGCTCATAAAAGCGGCTATCTTCGGTAGCGATAAATGCTTTGATCAGTTCTGGCGGCATCTGCTTCAGCGTCAGCGGTACGCGGCGTTTCTCACCATACTGGGCGATCAGCTCGCCCTCGGCGCTGTAAACCTGCATCGGCGTCTGCAGACGCACATCTTTCAATGTGTTCACATCGGGCAGCTGCGGCTCTATGTATTTGTACAAGCCATAAACCGTACCGGCTCCCAGCAAAATGCAACACACTGCAAGAATCAATAAATACTTTACGAACTTCACCTGAGAATTCCCATCTGTTGGCGTTTGGGCAGTTTATAAACAATCGCGCGGTAGTATAAAGGCAAGCCTGACGCTTTGATATACCCGTCATTTGTCTGTCATTCAGCATAGCCGGGTTTAGCGTTGACCTTTGATAATAAGGAGATTGCGCATATGGCTTTTCAGCGCTGGCAAATTGGACTGGATATTCAGAACAGGCACCTGTGTGCGCTGGGTATTGAACGCCGTCGTCATGGCTGGCAGCTGCGACACTGGTGGCAGCAAGCGCTGCCGCACGATACGTTACGCAACGGTGTGTTGCAAAGCTCGCCGCTGTTACAGGAGATGTTAGCGGCGTGGCGGCGGCAGCTACCGGCGCAGTTCTCACTGCGCGTTGGCCTGCCGCCACAACTGGTGCTGCAGCGAACATTGCCGCTGCCTGGCACCACGCTGCGTGAACCCGCGTTAAATCGTTATGTCACTGCCGCCGCCCGCAATCTCTTCCCGATGGAAACCGCGCTGCTGGCGTTTGACTACCAGTGTGACGCTGCTGCAAACACGCTGCAGGTGACGGCTGCCCGGCGGGACGTGATGGCCCAGTGGCTTCAGCCGCTGCAGCAGGCCGGTCTTGAGCCTGACATCTTTGAACTGAGCACGCAGGCTCTGATGCAGGTCGCACAACAGCTGCCGCTTGCCCTGCATACGCTGCTGATCCACCCGACAGGCGATCACGCCTTCTGGGCGTTTAATGACGGCACGCTGCGCTGCGGGGCCGTTGCAGGGACGCTCAATGCAGACATCATTGCGCAGCTGTTTCCGCAGGTGTCCGATCAGCTTTGTACCTCCACGTCAGCCCCGACCGCGCGGCAGGCAAAGCTGTGCCTGCCGCTGTCACTATTACGCTATCAGCAGCCGCCACTGCCTGCACAACAGGGAGATTTTACCCTGGCGCTGGGGCTGGCACTGCGTCCCGGAGACAGCGCATGCTAAGCGTTAATCTGCTGCCGTGGCGCGAACGGCTGTGGCAGAAACGCTGCCGGCAGACGCAATATCTGCTGGTTACCGCGTTAACGCTGCCGCTGCTCACTGCCCTGATCCTGGGAGGGTATAACAGACAACAGCTTTTTCAGGCAGAAAGCGCGACAGAGCAGGCCCGGCAGCAGCTGCTTACGCTGCAGCACCTGCGCACGCAGCAGCAATCACTGCTGCAGGCGCGCGACAGGCTGCTGGAGACAGAGCGTCAGCGACAGCAGGTAATGCGGCAATATCAGCACTGGCAACATTTCTGGCAGCAGCTGCCGGCGCTACTGCCGGAAGCGTTATGGCTGGAGCGTATTGAGCGTCAGCAGCTGCTGCTGCGGATAGAAGGGTGGAGTGACAGCGTGGCGGCGGTGAGTGAGCTGCGCCACCGGTTGCTGGCGCAGCCGCTGTTTGCGGCCGTCAGACAGAGGGCAATAGTCCGGCAGTCAGAGGGCAGATACCGGTTTACGCTGCAGGCACGACTGCGGGAGCAGCCCGATGAATGAGCTGATGTGGCGCTATGTACTGTGGCCTTTTGCCTGGCGTGCCGGTTGCAGCGTGCTGGTTGTCGCAACAATGCTGCTGCTGCTCTGGCTGCTGCAGCTGCGTCCTCAACACCAGGCGCTGGCACAGCAGCGGACAGCGCTGGCAGAGCTTACCGTGCAGCAGCGTCAGCTGCAGCAGGCGTTACATCCGTCAATAGACAGCCTTGCAACAGAGATCGCTAAGCTGCAGGCGCGGCAGCGCGAGAGCGCGACAACGTCATCGCTGGAGCAACTGGTGAACACGCGTGGCGCGCAGCTGCAAAACTGGCAGCCGCAGGCTCAGCCATCAGAACTGGTATTGCAGTTAGCCTGGCGTGAATTTATGCCGCTGTTTGGTGAGCTGGCCGGAACCGCGCAGCCGATACCGCAGCGTTTCTCACTGCGGTCCGGACCGCGTTTGCTGACGGCAGAGCTGTGGCTGGAGCCATCTGATGCGGAGTAGCGCACTGCTGTGTCTGTTGCTCTGGCATGGCGCCGCAGCGGCACGCGATCCTTTTATGCCTCTGATTACCCGCGCCTGCGAACCTGCCGCGGCAGCGCCGCAGAACTGGCGTCTGCAGGGCGTAGCAGGTCGTGCACCTCACTTCGTCGCCTGGGTGATATCTCCCGAGGGGAAAAGCTATCGGCTGGCGCCATCCTCCCCTTTTCCGGTTTATCCCTGGCAGGTCGCGGAGATAACCGCGCGTACGCTGACGTTAACCGCACCGCGCCGCTGTGTGCAGCAACAGATAGTCTGGACAATTAAAGGAGGCTTTTATGAAACGGATCGGGATGCTGCTGGGGCTTATGTTAAGCGCCCCGCTGCAGGCGCAGACCAGCACGCTAAGCCTGGTATTTGACGATGCGCCGGTGGAGCGCATTCTGCAGGCGCTGGCGGACTATCAGCAGACTAACCTGCTGATTGCGCCCGGCGTTGAGGGCCGGCTATCGCTGCGTCTGGAGAAGGTAAGCGCAGAGCATGCCCTGACGCTGATTTCACGTCTGGCGGACCTGGTGCTGGTAGAAGAGGAGGGGGTGCTGCTGGTTTATCCGCAAAGCTGGCAGCAGCGTCAGACGCAGCGGGTCAGGCAGGAACAGGAAGAGAAGCAGGCACAGCGGACCCTGGAGCAGCGCACAGTTGCGCTGCATTACGCCAGCGCCAGCGACATTCATCGCAGCCTGCAGGGCGAGCCCTCTCTGATGTCAGCGCGCGGCAGCGTCACGGTGGATAGCCGTACTAACTCACTGCTGCTGCGCGATATGCCGCAGGCCCTGGAAAACACAACGCGCTGGATCAAAGCCCTTGATCGGCCGCTGGAACAGGTGGAGTTGCAGGCACATATCGTTACGCTGAACGAAGAGCATCTGCGCGAACTGGGCGTCAGCTGGCAGCTCTCGCCGGCAGATGCGGTGGCGGCGACGCTGCGCAATCCGCAGCTTAGTCTGCCGCTGGCCGTCAGTGCGCCTGCACTGCGCGCCGGAGTGACGCTGGGAAAAATGAGCGGTGAATTGCTCACTCTTGAGCTGAGCGCGCTGGAGCAGGAGAATCAGATCGATATCATCGCCAGTCCGCGGCTTTTTACTGCGCATCAGCAGACCGCGACCATTAAGCAGGGCACCGAAATTCCGTATGAGGTGAAGTCAGGCAACAGCGGCGCGACGGCCATTGAGTTCAAAGAGGCGGTGCTGGGTATGGAGGTCACTCCCTCGGTACTGGGCAACGGCCGCATTCAGCTGCGGCTGCGTCTGAGCCAGAACATGCCTGGCCGCAGCCTGACGCTGGGAGAGAATCAGGTACTCAGCATTGAAAAGCAGGAAATTGAGACACAGGTGACGCTGCGTGATGGCGAAACGCTGGCGCTGGGCGGCATTTTTCAGCAGCAGCGCACGCAGAGTGAAAAACGCGTGCCGTGGCTGGGAGAGATGCCCCTGCTTGGTGCGCTGTTCCGGCAGCAGCTGCAGGAACAGAAAAAGCGTGAGCTGGTTATCTTTATTACCCCCAGACTGGTCAGGGAAGCAGCGCTTTCTGCCGGATAAAGCGGAAAATTCGTTCTGTAGTGCCGTGCGCGTTGACGCCGGAGAGGAATTAGCTTACAAGGTTTAGCGATTTTAAAACGGTGTAGCGGTACGCGGCAGGATAATCTTCCGACGGGCGTCAGTCACAAGCGATACTGGCGTCAAAAAAGAAATATGCCAGCATAAAGCGGGCAGCAGCAAGCAGATAAAGGGCAGGTTTCAGCGCTAATATCAGCCGATGATAAGCACCGACAACCCCCGGCCTGCGCAGCTGTAGCCCATTTCATGAAGGCACGTAAGGAAGAGCGTTACCGTCTCGCGAACCAAAGACCATACCTGTGTGCAGGTTGCCGGAGGCGATTTATTCGGTTGCCAAACGGCCATGAGTGTTGAGATAATTTTCTATCTGACTCTTGCTAATGCTTATGAGGTCTCAGTTCCTGTCCCGCCAGCAACGCGCTGAACGCGGGGTATCATCAACGAATTCTTAGTAATACCGACAAAATGGCAGAGAAACGCAATATCTTTCTGGTTGGGCCGATGGGTGCCGGCAAAAGCACTATTGGTCGTCAGTTAGCTCAGCAACTCAATATGGAATTTTTCGATTCCGATCAGGAAATTGAGCGACGTACCGGAGCGGATGTAGGCTGGGTATTTGATGTGGAAGGCGAAGCTGGTTTCCGCGATCGCGAAGAAAAAATCATTAACGAGCTGACCGAGAAACAAGGCATCGTACTGGCGACCGGCGGCGGTTCCGTCAAATCCCGTGAAACGCGCAATCGTCTCTCCGCCCGCGGCGTGGTTGTCTATCTGGAAACCACCATCGAAAAGCAGCTTGCCCGCACGCAGCGCGATAAAAAGCGCCCGCTGCTGCAGGTTGATGAACCGCCTCGTGAAGTGCTTGAAGCACTGGCAGATGAACGTAATCCGCTTTATGAAGAGATCGCTGACGTCACTATTCGCACTGATGATCAAAGTGCCAAAGTGGTCGCCAATCAGATCATCAACATGCTGGAAAAAAATTAATCCAGCATCCTGAGGGCTCAGCAACAGGTATCGGTCATCATGGAGAAGATCACTGTCTCACTGGGGGATCGTAGTTACCCCATTACCATTGCTGCCGGATTGTTTAATGATCCGGCTTCTTTTTGGCCGCTGAAGGCAGGCGATCGCGCCATGCTGGTAACCAACCAGACGCTGGCCCCGCTCTATCTCGGGAAAGTAGCAACGCTGCTGACTCAGGCGGGTATCCATGTTGATCAGGTGATCTTGCCTGATGGTGAGCAGTATAAAACGCTGACCGTCATGGATGAGGTCTTTACCGCGCTGCTGCAGAAGCCACACGGCCGTGACACCACGCTGATTGCGCTGGGTGGCGGCGTGATAGGCGATCTCACCGGATTTGCCGCTGCAAGCTATCAGCGCGGCGTCCGATTTATTCAGGTGCCCACCACACTGCTGGCGCAGGTTGACTCGTCAGTAGGCGGAAAAACCGCCGTCAATCATCCACTGGGTAAAAATATGATTGGCGCGTTTTATCAGCCCGCCTCGGTGGTCATTGACACCGATTGCCTCTCCACGCTACCGCCGCGCGAGCTGGCGTCTGGCCTGGCAGAAGTGATCAAATATGGCATCATTCTGGACGGTGAATTCTTCCACTGGCTGGAACAAAATCTTGATGCGCTGCTGGCGCTGGATGCGCGCGCAATCGCCTGGTGTATTCGCCGCTGCTGCGAGCTGAAAGCAGAAGTGGTTGCTGCCGATGAGCGTGAAAACGGCCAGCGTGCGCTGCTCAACCTGGGCCATACGTTTGGTCATGCGATTGAAGCGCATATGGGCTATGGCAACTGGCTGCATGGCGAAGCCGTGGCCGCCGGTATGGTGATGGCCGCGCGAACGGCGCAACGGCTGGGGCAATTTACCGCCGCAGAGAGCGAACGCGTGATTGCGCTGCTGCAGCGCGCGGGCTTGCCGGTAACCGGTCCTGCTGAGATGACAGCGGAAGCGTATCTGCCGCATATGATGCGCGACAAAAAAGTAGTAGGGGGCGAACTGCGTCTGGTGCTGCCTCTCGCTATTGGTCGCTCTGAAGTGCGTGCCGGTGTTGCTCATGATATGGTGCTGGCTGCAATTAACGATTGTCGCAGTAACTGAGCGCGAAGGTAGCGTTCTGACAGCAGACCGTCATAGACCGCTGCGGCAGGTAAGTTCAGGCTGAAGAAGAACGTTGTGATACGGTGCGTCGGACGCGTGCCGTTTTACGGAGGAGGCGAGATGGATGAGTTCAAACCGGAAGATGAGTTAAAACCTGATGCCAGCGATCGCCGTCCCGCGCGATCCCGTAAAGCGTCTTCTGCGCCAAAAGCCAAAGCGCCGGTCTCCCGTCAGCATATGATGATGGGAATTGGCATTCTGGTGTTGCTGGTTCTGGTGCTGGGCATTGGTTCAGCGCTGACCGGGCCGGATGATAAACCGGCGGCTAACCGTAACAGCGGCAGTGCGGCGACATCTGGCGGCAGTGAAAAACATATCGATCTCTCTGACTCCACCTCCATGAGCGGCCAGCAGACAGCGGCACCAACGGCTGAAGGCAGCGCGCCGCAGGATACCACCCAGCCAGCAGCAGGCGGTGAGGGACAGGCGATCTCAATGCCTTCCGTTTCATCTACGCCAACGCAGGCGCAGGTAACAGAGGCGCCTGCGAATCAGCAGCGCGTCACGTTGCCGGGCGATCTCAATAGCGCGCTGAGTAATCAGCAGGGCCCGGTAGACGCTGCGGCGCAGGGTGCACAGGGCGGCTCATCTCTGCCCACCGCGCCGGCTACCGTAAGCGGTAATGCTGGCAGCACAGCAGCAAAAGCGGTTACGCCGCCAGCTGTGCGGGCGGATAACGCGCCGCGTGCCAGCAGCAATACTTCACGCTCAACCGCATCCGGGAGCAGTCATAAATCTGCGGCTGCGGCAAAACCGTCTGCGACCCGAGAGAGCCAGACCCACACCACGGCAGCTCACAACCCGCCTGCCAGCAGCGCCAGTAAGTCTTTGCCTTCAGGTGGCAACTATACGCTGCAGCTGAGCGGGGCATCGAAGCAGGAAAGCCTGACGGCGTGGGCAAAAAAACAGAATCTGAGCGGTTATCACGTGTATAAAACCACACGTAATGGTCAGCCCTGGTACGTGCTGGTCAGCGGCGCTTACGCGACGCCTGCCGAAGCAAAAAGGGCTGTAGCTGCACTGCCTGCTGAAGTACGTGCGGTCAATCCGTGGGTAAAACCGCTGAGCCAGGTTAAAAAAGAGAGTCAGTAAATTGATGTGGGGCCTGCTACTGCGGCCCCGTTTAAGCGCAGATCTGCTGTCGGTTTCACCACAGCTACAATGAAGATGTAATAACCACGACAGCATGAAAAAAAATCGCGCTTTCCTGAAATGGGCCGGTGGGAAATACCCACTGCTTGACGATATTCGTCGTCACCTGCCACAAGGCGACTGTTTAGTTGAACCCTTTGTGGGCGCCGGTTCCGTATTTCTCAATACCGATTATGACCGCTATCATCTGGCGGACATCAACGGCGATCTCATCAATCTTTACAACATCGTCAAAACGCGTACGCAGACCTTTATTGCGGATGCGCGTCAGCTTTTTACGCCAGAAGGAAACAGCGCAGAGCATTACTATGCGCAGCGGCTGGCATTTAACGCCAGCCGCGATCCCTACCAGCGCGCCGTGCTGTTCCTCTATCTGAATCGTCACGGTTATAACGGCCTGTGTCGCTATAATCTGCGCGGTGAGTTTAACGTGCCTTTTGGCCGCTATCGCAAACCCTATTTTCCGGAAGCTGAACTACTCTGGTTTGCAGAGCGCGCGCAGAAAGCGACCTTTGTCTGTGAATCGTACGATGTTACCCTGAACAGGGCTGCTGCAGGTTCAGTGGTCTATTGCGATCCGCCCTATGCACCGCTGTCGGCAACGGCCAACTTCACGGCCTATCACACCAACAGTTTCAGCCTGCGCGAGCAGCAGCATCTTGCTGAGCTGGCCGGGAAGCTGGCACAGAGCCAGATACCGGTCCTGATTTCCAATCACGATACGCTGCTGACCCGGGAGTGGTATCAGAACGCGGATTTACATGTAGTAAAAGCCCGGCGTTCTATCAGCCGAAGCATAAGTGGTCGTACGCAGGTGGACGAACTGCTGGCGCTTTTCCGCTAGCCTGTTTCGTCCGCGACCAACGCATTACGTCAGTTGAGGCTGGCGCACAACATTGGGAGAATCGGATGAAACAATTTTTACTGGCCCCTTCAATTCTTGCCGCTGACTTTGCCCGTCTGGGTGAAGATACCGCCAAAGCACTGGCGGCAGGCGGCGATGTCGTGCATTTCGATGTGATGGATAATCACTACGTGCCCAATCTGACCATGGGACCCATGGTGCTGAAAGCGCTGCGTGACTACGGCATCACGGCACCGATTGATGTGCACCTGATGGTAAAGCCAGTGGACGCACTTATCCCGGAGTTTGCTAAAGCGGGTGCCAGCTACATCACTTTCCACCCGGAAGCCAGTGACCACGTGGATCGCACCCTGCAGCTTATTAAAGAGCATGGCTGTAAGGCGGGCCTAGTATTTAATCCGGCAACGCCGCTGAGCTACCTTGACTATGTGATGGATAAGCTGGATATCATCCTGCTGATGTCAGTTAATCCTGGCTTCGGCGGCCAGTCATTTATACCGGGCACGCTGGATAAACTGCGTGAGGCGCGCCGGCTGATCGATCAGAGCGGCTATAACATCCGGCTTGAAGTGGATGGCGGCGTGAAGATTGACAATATCGGACAGATTGCCGCCGCCGGTGCGGATATGTTTGTTGCCGGTTCAGCCATCTTCGGTCATCCCGATTATAAAAAAGTCATTGATGAAATGCGCACTGAACTGGAGAAAGTCAATGGCTCATTTCACTGATATCCGCGCGCTGGCGTTCGACCTCGACGGCACGCTGGTGCATAGCGCACCCGGTCTGTCACAGGCGATCGACCGGGCGCTGGGCGATCTGCAGCTGCCGGCACCGGGTATTGAACGCGCGTCCACCTGGATTGGTAACGGCGCCGATATCATGATGGCGCGCGCCCTGACCTGGGCGCTGGGCCGTGAGCCGCATGCGGAAGAGCAGCGTGATGCACGCGCCTGTTTTGATCGCCACTATGCTGACACGGTTGAGTCTGGCAGCACGCTATTTCCGCAGGTAAAAGAGACGCTGCTTGCACTGCGCGGGCAGGGGTTGCCCCTCGCTATCGTCACCAATAAACCGACGCCGTTTGTTGCTCCGCTGCTGGCATCGCTCGGCATCAGCGACTGTTTTTCACTGATCATCGGCGGTGATGATGTTGCGGTGAAAAAGCCGCACCCGGCCGGCATCTTCCTCGTGCTGGGGCATTTTGGCGTACTGCCGGGAGAGTTGTTGTTTGTCGGGGATTCGCGCAATGATATCCTCGCGGCACAGGCTGCCGGTGTACCGAATGTCGGTATGACATTTGGCTACAACTACGGTGAGTCCATTACCACCAGCCAGCCCGATTTAACTCTCGACACTTTTAGCGAACTTCTGCCCGCACTCGGGCTGTGATTATCAGGATATAACATGAGCAAACCCATCGTTTTCAGCGGCGCCCAGCCTTCAGGTGAACTGACCATTGGCAACTACATGGGTGCGCTGCGTCAGTGGGTGCAGATGCAGGATGATTATCACTGCATTTACTGCATCGTCGATCTGCACGCGATCACCGTGCGTCAGGACCCGGCCACGCTGCGTAAAGCGACGCTGGATACGCTGGCGCTCTATCTGGCCTGCGGCATTGATCCGGAAAAAAGCACTATTTTTGTTCAGTCGCACGTGCCGGAGCATACGCAGCTGAGCTGGATCCTGAACTGCTACGCCTATTTTGGCGAGCTGAGCCGTATGACACAGTTCAAGGATAAATCTGCCCGTTATGAAGAGAACATCAACGCCGGTCTGTTTGATTACCCGGTACTGATGGCGGCCGATATTCTGCTGTATCAGACCAATCAGGTGCCGGTAGGCGAGGATCAGAAGCAGCATCTGGAGCTGAGCCGCGATATTGCTGCCCGCTTCAACGCGCTCTATGGTGACGTGTTTAAGGTTCCGGAGCCGTTTATCCCGAAATCGGGCGCACGCGTGATGTCGCTGCTGGAGCCGACGAAAAAGATGTCGAAGTCGGATGACAACCGCAACAACGTTATCGGCCTGCTGGAAGATACCAAATCGGTTGTGAAAAAGATCAAGCGGGCGGTCACTGACTCCGAAGAGCCGCCGGTGGTGCGCTATGATGTGAAAGAGAAAGCGGGCGTCTCTAACCTGCTGGATATTCTCTCGGGCGTTACCGGCAAACCGATTCCGGAACTTGAACAGCATTTTGAAGGCAAAATGTACGGACACCTCAAGGGCGAGGTTGCCGATGCGGTATCCGGCATGCTGACTGAACTGCAGGCGCGCTATCATCACTTCCGCAACGATGAAGCGCTGCTCAATCAGGTAATGCGTGACGGTGCTGCCAAAGCGCGTGCGCATGCGCAGGAGACGCTGAAGAAGGTGTACGACGCCGTCGGTTTCGTCGCACAGCCGTAAACCAGCGCGGATGACATAAAAAAGGCGAGCCAGAAGGCTCGCCTTTTTATTGGGTCGCATCTGCCGCGGGAGACGGCAGTGCCGGAATCATCAGTGGGTCACATGACCGTGCTGACGGTGCTTTGTGACAAAGCCGAGCAGCACACACATGACAAACACCACGGCATAAAGGCCGTTTGCGGTAGAGAGCGCCGCATGCGCGCCACCTTTGGCCACGATTGGGCCGGTAACCACAAAGGTCAGCATGGTGCCGACGGTGCCACAGGTCAGGATAAAGTTAACCAGTTTAGGGGATGCCGCTTTGGTCTGCAGCGATCCCAGCGTAATGATGGTGGTATAAATTGCGCTGGAGAAGAAGCCAAGCGCCATAATGATCCAGTGCAGCATGCCCGCCTCCCGGGAGGAGACAAACCAGTACATGAGGCCGGTAGCCAGCGCAGCCAGCACCATCAGAATGCGCTGCAGGTCAAAGAAGCGCAGCAGGAAGCTAAACGCCCACATGCCCACCATGTAAGCGGTCCAGAAGTTACCGACCAGCTGGCCGGCAGAGGCGATATCCATGCCCATCGATTTGGTTGCGTACTCCGGTACCCAGGAGATAAAGCCCAGCTGACCCAGAATATAACAAAGCGCAGCGATGGAGAGGAACAGCACGCCCACGCCCCATTTCTCTTTTTCTCCGCCCTGAACGGCCGCCTCGCTTTTAAGCACCGGAAACTCCACCATCAGCGTCAGCACGAAAATAGCCAGATAGATAACGCCAATGCAGGCATATACCCAGTACCACGGCAGCGCACGCGCCAGCAGGACGCCAGCAATGATCGGGAATATCGTTCCTGCCATGCTGAAAAATGAATCTGTAAACAGCAGGCGTGAACCACGCTGACGGCCATCGTAGATATGGGTGATCAGGAAGGTACCTATCGACATGGTAATGCCGCTGACCACGCCCAGAATAAACATGCAGAGGGAAAAGATCTGCAGATTATGGCTGGTCATCAGGCCCGCAACCGCCAGAATCATCAGCACGAAGCCAAAAATCAGCTGGCGTTTCAGCGGCACAATAACCATCAGCCAGGCGTTCAGGAAAACGGCAACCAGAATGCCGGCGTTAAGAAAAGTGAAGGTGTTGCTCATCTCTGAGATGGGCAGCTGGAAATATTGCGCGATATTATCCAGCACCATACCGGTCACAATCACCAGTGCGCCAGTGAGCGCATAAGAGAAAAAGCTGATCCAGGTAAGGCCGATGCGATTACGGTTTGTCATGTTCATAACCTGTGGGGGGACGATGAAGCGAAAGTGTCATGAATTGTAAATGGAACTGTGATCTTAATAAACAAGGAGTGAAATAAGCTACGCAAATTTCATGATATGTGTGATTTCAATCACGCAAATGATTGCGCAGCGGCAAAAGTATGACGTTTGCAACATTCGGGTAAATATAGGTAAAACGCTGGCTCTTGTATTACATGCTCTTTACAATCAATTCTGTTTTTTAAGCCGATCTCCAGGGTAAGGACTCTTCCATGCTTAAACGTACTTTGACAGCGGCGCTCGCCCTGTTAGCACTCTCTTCCGTATCTGCTTCTGCACTGGCTGCAAAAGGGGATACACATGTACTGCTTACCACGTCGGCAGGCAACATTGAACTTGAGCTGGATAACCAGAAAGCGCCGGTTTCAGTAAAAAACTTTGTGGATTACGTTAATAACGGTTTCTACAACAACACCATTTTTCATCGTGTGATCCCGGGCTTTATGATCCAGGGCGGCGGCTTTACCACGGATATGCAGCAGAAGCAGACCACTGCGCCAATCAAAAACGAAGCTGATAACGGGCTGCGTAATCTGCGCGGTACCATCTCTATGGCGCGTACCGCTGAGAAAGACAGCGCAACCAGCCAGTTTTTCCTGAATGTGGCTGACAACGCTTTCCTGGATCACGGACAGCGCGACTTCGGTTATGCGGTATTTGGTAAAGTTGTGAAAGGGATGGATGTGATCGATAAGATTGCCCAGGTCCCGACTAAAGACGTGGGCCCGTATCAGAATGTACCGGCAAAACCGGTTGTTATTACCGCCGCGAAAATCCTGCCTTAATCTGTTTCAGCGTCGCCTTTAGCATGACGCCGCTGACCGCGCTCCGGCAAAGCCAGAATTTGCTCTTATACTTAGGGCAAATCCTGTCAGCCGGAGGCGCTATGCCGCAGAAACTCACTGAAAAACAGAAAGCCACTTTGTGGCTGCAGCGTCGTGCTGCCAGCTATCAGGCCAGCTGCAGGCTGTCTGGTTATACCCTGACTGAGCCTGCTGTGACCGCTGAGACAGCGGAAGATCGGCTCACTTCGCTGAGGAGGCAGTATGGCGGATAATTCACTGGCGGTACGCGATCCCTACCTGTGGCACAACGACGATGTGCTGAAAAACCGACTGGAAATTCATGATGCCGCGCAGCTGCGCAAGGCGGAGCTGGCGTTCAGCGCCGCGCGGCTGGCGACGCTGGATTTAGGTCCGCGCATACCGGGCCTGCCGCGTTTACGTCATATTCATCGCACGCTGTTTCAGGATCTCTACAGCTGGGCGGGCGAGCTCCGCACCATCGATATCTGGCGCGATGAGACCCCTTACTGTCACTGTGAATACATTGAGAAAGAGGGCAATGCGCTAATGAGCGCGCTGGAGGAGGAGCAGGGGCTGGCCGATCTGGATGCGGACGCCTTTGTTGCCCGTCTGGCGCACTACTATTGTGAACTCTATGTGCTGCATCCGTTCCGGGCAGGCAATGGACGCGCTCAGCGCATCTTTTTTGAGCAGCTGGCGCTGCACGCTGGCTATCTGCTGGAATGGGATCGGCTGGAACCGGCGCCGTGGCGGGACGCAATCCACGAAGCGGTCACCGGCGATCTTACGGCACTGACCGCACAGCTGACAAAAGTGGTAAGCCCGGCGCGATAAAGTGCGTAGAATAGCGGCGGTTTGATCGACCTGAGGTCATGATGCTGCTGCTGCTTGATAACTACGACTCTTTTACCTGGAATCTTTACCAGTATTTTTGCGAGCTGGGCGCGCAGGTGCGCGTCGTGCGCAACGACGCCATTTCGCTGGCTGAGATGGCGGCATTACCGCTGAGCCATCTGGTCATCTCACCCGGCCCCTGCACGCCCGATCAGGCGGGTGTTTCCCTGGATGCCATTCGTTATTTTGCCGGCCGGCTGCCGGTGCTGGGGGTCTGCCTCGGACACCAGGCCATCGCGCAGGCGTTTGGCGGAAAGGTAGTACGCGCGCGTCAGGTGATGCACGGGAAAACCTCTCCGGTACGCCATAACGGAGAGGGGGTGTTTCGCAACCTCGCTAATCCCCTTACCGTTACGCGTTATCACTCGCTGATTGTGGCGAGTGAATCGCTGCCTGACGCATTTGAGATCACCGCCTGGAGCCTGCGTGATAACCAGCCTGATGAAATCATGGGCTTTCGTCACCGCACGCTGCCGCTGGAAGGCGTGCAGTTTCATCCGGAAAGCGTGCTCAGCGAACAGGGCCATCAGCTGCTGAAAAATTTCCTTGAGCGCTAACTTCCGTTTGCCATTCTGTGATTTTTTATGCATATTTCGTGATTATAATTTCATTTTAAATCACCTAATAACCGGATGAGGTCAGCAATGGCAGCGGAAAACATAGCGGTAACCCGGGAGACGTTTGATAACGTTATTTTGCCTGTTTATGCACCTGCGCAGTTTGTGCCCGTAAAGGGAAAAGGCAGCCGCGTCTGGGATCAGCAGGGTAAAGAGTATATCGACTTCTCTGGCGGTATAGCGGTCACCGCGCTGGGCCACTGCCATCCGGCACTGGTAGAGACGCTGAAGCGCCAGGGCGAAACCCTGTGGCACACCAGTAATGTCTTTACCAACGAGCCGGCGCTGCGTCTGGCGAGTAAGCTGATTGCCGCCACCTTCGGCGATCGCGTATTTTTTGGTAATTCCGGTGCGGAAGCCAACGAAGCCGCGTTCAAGCTGGCGCGCTACTACGCCTGTAAAAAGCACTCCCCGTTTAAAAGTAAGATCATCGCGTTTCATAATGCTTTCCACGGCCGTACGCTGTTTACCGTCTCCGTTGGCGGGCAGCCTAAATACTCTGACGGTTTCGGTCCGAAACCGGCGGATATTGTCCACGTTCCGTTCAACGATCTGGCAGCGGTAAAAGCTGTGATTGATGATCATACCTGCGCGATTGTGGTGGAACCGATTCAGGGTGAGGGCGGCGTGATGCCGGCAACGCCGGAATTCATGCAGGGGCTGCGTGCGCTGTGTGATGAGCATAACGCGCTGCTGGTGCTGGATGAGGTGCAGAGCGGCATGGGGCGCAGCGGCAAGCTGTTCAGCTATGAGCACTACGGCATTCAGCCTGATATTCTCACCACGGCTAAAGCGCTGGGCGGCGGTTTCCCGGTCAGCGCGATGCTGACCACGCATGAGATCGCATCCGTTATGGCGCCTGGCGTACATGGCACCACCTATGGCGGTAACCCGCTCGCCTGTGCGATTGCAGAAACCGCGCTGGATATCATTAACACGCCGGCGGTGCTTGCCGGCGTGGAAGCCCGGCGGCAACAGTTTACTGACGCGCTGACGGCGCTGGATCGTGAGCTGGGCCTCTTTAGCGAAATTCGCGGTAAAGGTCTGCTGATGGGCGCGGTACTGAAACCGGAACATGCCAGTAAAGCCCGCGATATTCTCAATGCGGCGGCGGCAGAAGGCGTGATGATCCTGACCGCCGGCAGCGATGTGATCCGCTTTGTGCCCTCGCTGGTCATCGCACCTGAGGAGATTGATGCCGGTATGACGCGGTTTGCTGCCGCACTGCGCAAGGTTCTCGCGGCCTGACTATCCTTTCGGACGGATAGCCCGCAGCCAGCGGCCATGATGCGGCCGCTGGCTCCACGCCAGAGATGAGATGGTGTGCATGACGCTGAGATGCTGCAAAATGCGTTTAACATGCTGCTCGACAATGGTCACCGGCCCTTCATGCAGGTTTTCCGGCGCCTCCATCACATTGTTCTCACTGCCCGGTCCGTCGTAAGTCAGCCGCTGCTGGCAGCGCTGCAGCGCAATTTCGCACGACTGCAGATAGCGCTCTGCCAGCGCCGGCGTCAGCATGGTGTGCTCACGCGCCAGGATGGTCATGGCGTTGATATGCTCCACGATGAACTGACTGTGCGTTACCCAGAGTCGCATATCCTTCAGATACTGCGCGTTGAAACCGGGTTCGCTGGTCGCCTGATTCAGCGCATTGAACAGCGCGTTATGCGCCTGATTCACCTTTACCCGCTGATAAGCCAGCTTTTCCGGCGAGTGTTCCGGCCCCAGCAGCATGCGCAGCGCCTCCTGATAGGCCTCCAGCGCATCGTGCGCATTCTGCCGCAGCAAACCGCTCTGCCACTGCGGCCATAGCCAGATCATACCGGCGAATGCAATCAGACATCCCATCAACGTATCCATCATGCGCGGCAGCAGAAACTGAGCACCGTTCAGCGACAGCAGCTGCAGTGAATACACCGCCGTCACGGTAAAGCCAATCATCGACCATCCATAATATTTGCGCGTCACCAGATAACTGGCCAGCGTGATGGCCAGCATAAACAGCAGCGCGATCGACTCCGGTACGGCGAAACGCAGCGAGGCGGCGGCAATCAGGAGTCCGGCAAAGGTCCCGAGCGCCCGGTGCTGAATGCGCACGCGCGTAGCGCTGTAGCCGTTCTGACTGACAAACATAATGGTCATCAGGATCCAGTAGGGCTTGGGAATATTGAAAAACAGCGCAATAAAGCTGCCGAACATCAGCATAACGGCAAAGCGGGCTGCGCTGCGCAGGGCGCCGGACCTGAACGACAGATAGCTGCGCAGGGCGGGCAGCAGCGGCAGACGCCGCTGGCGATCGGCCATCAGGTCGCGCGTATAAAGCGGTTTCTGAGTGCGCAGCACGCGGGCGATACGGCTGAAATGATAAAGACAGAAGTGACCAACCGGATTATCCGGATGCTGCCGCGCTATCTTTTCCAGCGCGCTGAGCGGCTTTTCCATCTGAAAGCGGGCGGGCAACTGATGATAGAGAATGGCATCCGCCAGCAGCCTGAGCTGTGCCGAAATGGTTTTTGCATTCCAGCGGATAACGGCTTCGGCATGACTCTGCTCGACCAGCTTCTGCACTTTCTCCGGCTGGTGCAGGCTGACAGCGATGTGCTCCTGCAGATCGAGTGCCACCTGGAAAGCACGCGTCAGCCGCTTATGGCTGTTGTCGCGACTGGCAGAGAGCATATGCATCTGCTGATAGCAGGTGGTGATCAGATCAACTGCTTTCTGCTGACGCGCCAGCAGCGGTGGCAGCGCTTTCTCCGGATCGGTCAGCTGCGTCAGCAGGGTATATTTGGCATCGCAGTAATCCGCCAGTTCACGATAGAGCAGGCTCAGCGTTTCACGCATCGGCTGCTCTTTCCACAGCCAGTACCAGAACCAGTTAAACAGGCCATACCAGAACGTGCCGCCAATATAGAGCAGCGGCGGCACCCAGATCGGCATGCGTCCTGCCAGACTCAGCGTAAAAATAGCGGCAATCAGCGTGCCGGGCAGCAGACGTCCGTGCAGCGGGCTGATTTCGCCCGTCACGCCAATAAGCAGCGGCAGCACCAGCATAATAAGCGGCAGCGGGATCGCGGCGTCAGTGAGATACTGGATCAGGAAACTGCCAGTGGCGAAAAGCGTACCGCCCACGATCAGACGTTTGAAAAAACGTTTATGCGGCGTATCAAGGCCGGCAATATTGCAGCAGGCGGGCACCAGCGAGAACAGCAGGCCTTTTTGCAGATCGCCACACAGCCATCCCAGCGCGACAGGCAGGCACAGCACCAGCGTCTGACGCAGAGCGTAGTTGACTTCGGGATGGTAGATGATTCGGCGCCACATCAGCTTATCGCAAACAGAAACGGCGTGATGGTGCCATCACGCCGTGGGGGTGAAACAGCTTAGCGGGTGCCGTAGACGACGATGGTTTTACCGTGTGCGGAGATCAGATTCTGATCTTCCAGCATTTTCAGGATACGGCCAACGGTTTCCCGTGAGCAACCCACGATCTGACCAATCTCCTGACGGGTGATTTTAATTTGCATACCGTCAGGATGCGTCATGGCATCCGGCTGTTTAGCCAGATTAAGCAGCGTCTGTGCAATGCGGCCGGTAACGTCCAGGAAGGCCAGGTTACCCACTTTTTCTGATGTCACCTGCAGGCGACGTGCCATCTGCGCCGACAGGCGCATCAAAATATCCGGGTTAACCTGAATCAGCTGACGAAATTTTTTGTAGGAAATTTCAGCAACTTCGCAGGCTGTTTTCGCACGCACCCAGGCACTGCGCTCCTGGCCCTCTTCAAACAGGCCGAGTTCGCCGATGAAATCTCCCTGATTGAGATAGGAGAGGATCATCTCTTTGCCTTCTTCATCTTTAATCAGTACCGCAACGGAACCTTTAACGATGTAGTAGAGCGTTTCTGCTTTTTCACCCTGATGAATCAGCGTGCTTTTGGATGGATATTTGTGAATATGGCAATGGGACAGGAACCATTCGAGTGTAGGGTCTGTTTGCGGTTTGCCGAGAACCATTCGCTATTATCCTCTATTGTAATCGTGCCCAAAATACAGGGGCATTCATTCCCTGTCAGGCGATGAAATCGTCCAGCGCGTCCTGTTAATAAAAATTATCCGGGCGGATGTGTAAGCTCTGCTTTTGATTCTGCCCGTCTTCATCAGCCACGACGAAGAAATTTTCAGCTCTGTTTGTAGCACAGCTTTTGCAGGCTGTCTTGTGTTGTCTCGCTTCAGCAGGCGGGCGATTGCTGTTTGCCGGATGAACGCGTACTCTGGCGCAAAACGCCGCTTCAGGAGAAAGAATAATGCAGGCACGTGTAAAATGGGTGGAAGGGCTGACCTTTCTCGGAGAATCCTCATCGGGACATCAGTTATTAATGGACGGGAATTCAGGCGATAAAGCGCCAAGCCCGATGGAGATGGTACTGATGGCGGCCGGTGGCTGCAGCGCGATTGATGTGGTGTCGATCCTGCAAAAAGGGCGCAATGATGTGGCTGACTGTGAGGTCAAACTCACCTCAGAACGGCGTGAAGAAGCGCCACGTATTTTTACACAGATTAACCTGCATTTTATCGTCAGTGGAAAAGCGCTGAGCGAGAAAGCGGTAGCGCGAGCGGTTGACCTGTCGGCAGAAAAATATTGCTCGGTGGCGATCATGCTCGGCAAAGGCGTGGAGATCACCCATAGCCACGAGGTGGTTGAGCTGTAACAGGCGCCGCTGCACGTCCCTCTGTACCCGTGAAACAGGCTATGCAGGGTCGCCATTCATGGCGACCGATGTCACGCCGACTGGCAGGCACTGACCCTATTCAATCCGCTTGCCTTCGATGAGCCGCTGCACCAGCGGCATCATAATCAGCTCCATCGCCAGCCCCATCTTGCCGCCCGGTACCACCAGCGTATTCATATGCGAAATAAACGATCCCTGAATCATCGCCAGCAGATAGGGGAAAGCGATGCCTTCCAGGCCGCGAAAATGGATCACCACAAAACTCTCATCCAGTGAGGGGATCTCGCGGGCGGCGAACGGATTGGAGGTATCAACGGTCGGTACGCGCTGAAAGTTAAGGTGTGTGCGGGAAAACTGCGGCGTAATGTAATTGATGTAATCTTCCATCGACCGTACCACGGAATCCATTACCGCTTCGCGCGAGTGGCCCCGTTCGCTGGTATCGCGCACCAGTTTCTGGATCCACTCAAGGTTAACGATGGGCACCACGCCAACCAGCAGGTCAACATGCTCTGCCACGTTATGCTGCTGCGTGACCACCCCGCCGTGCAGGCCCTCATAAAACAGCACGTCGGTGTTTTCCGGCAGCGGCTGCCAGGGGGTAAACGTGCCCGGTACCTGATTCCACGGCACCGCTTCGTCATAGGTGTGCAGATATTTACGCGACTCTCCGATGCCGTTTTCACCATAACGCCGGAACGTCTGCTCCAGCAGGCCAAAATCATTGGCGTCCGGACCAAAATAGCTGATGTGACGGCCCAGATCGCGCGCTTTACGGATCGCCATATCCATTTCCGGCCGGGTATAGCGATGAAAACTGTCGCCTTCTACTTCGGCCGCATGCAGCCCCAGCTGCTGAAAAATTTTACGGAAGGCAAGGCTGGTTGTCGTGGTACCGGCGCCGCTGGAACCGGTAACGGCGATAACGGGGTGTCTGGCTGACATACGGGTGCTCCCTGTGAGATCGGGCGATGAGCATTGTTACCATGAATTATCCGGCAGCGCATCAGCCACGAAACTCGCGCCGCGGCATAATATTGACCGTTTCATGCAGCTCAGACCAGACCAGCACCACCTCGCCCTGCTGCAGCTGGCGGCGCACGTCAGCGACTTTCTGCGCCAGGCTACGCTCCTGCTCACCGTAGTCAGTGCCTTCGCGCAGGACAAAACTTTCAATCAGGTTTTCCAGCGTTGTTACTTCCAGTTCCTGCCACGGAATAATCACAATTGTCCATCCAGATAAGTTGAGAGCCACTCCGGCACGCGCTGCTCCAGCCACATATGGGGTTTAAGCAGGCTGCCGCCGACAAAGCCAACGTGTCCACCCTGCTGCGTCAGCTGATACTCAATTGTGGCAGACAATTGCTGCGGCTGCGGGATCACCGCGTCTGTCATAAAGGGATCGTCTTTGGCGTGAATGATCAGCATCGGCTTGCGCACGCCGGTCAACAGCGGCAGGGCGCTGGCGCGCTGATAGTAATCGCTGGCGTCGAGAAAACCGTGCGCGCGGGCGGTGATCGCATCGTCAAATTCGCGCAGACGACGAAACGCGCGCAGCTGCAGCACATCAACCGGCAGCGTGCCGGGCCAGGCGCGCAGTTTGCGCATTGCATTCTTTTTCAGCTGCGTCAGCAAATAATGCTGATAGAAGCGGGAAAAGCCGATATCCAGTTTTTCACTGCAGGGCGCCAGCGCCAGCGGCGCGGATATCGCCACGGCTGCATCCAGCGGTGCCTCGTTGCCCTGCAGGCCGAGTAAGCAGGCGAGCATGTTACCGCCCAGCGATACGCCCACCGCCGCCGTCGGCACGCTGCCCCATTCCCGCCGCAGCCAGTGCAGGAAATAGGTCGCGTCTTCGGTTTCACCGGAGTGATAAATGCGCTGCAGCCGGTTAGGTTCGCCGCTGCAGCCGCGGAAGTGCATGACCACGCCAAGCCAGCCGCGCGCTTTACACGCCTGCATCAGACCGTGTGCGTAAGGGCTGCGAAAGTGGCCTTCAAGCCCGTGGAACATCACCATGCGCGGTTTGTGTTGCGCCCGGGCCGGATCCTCGCTCCAGGCGAGATCGACAAAGTCGCCATCCGGCAGCTCCAGCCGCTGCCAGTGGGGTCTGAGCGTGACGCGCCGCCGCAGCAGGCGCGGCAGCAGGGTCTGCAAATGCGCATTGCCGAAGCCGCGCAGCGGAACAAAAGGATTGCCGGTGACGCAATCTAAATAACCAGGGATAGTGCTTGTCTGATGCATAACTCGCTGATAGCTTCGATGGGTTGTCTGCTTTTAAGGATGAGGAGCATCCGGATACTCATGGAACTCAGTCTTTTTTTGTCGATGTTAGGTTTTCTCTGGGTCGCGGCCATCACGCCGGGGCCCAATAATATGTTACTTACGGCCTCAGGTGCTAATTTTGGCTTTCTGCGCACGCTGCCGCTGCTTATTGGTATCATGCTGGGTATGCAGGTGATGTTGCTGATGGTGGCATTTGGTATCGGCGGCCTGATTCTGCTCTACCCGTCGCTGCATCTGGTGCTGAAGATTGCCGGCAGTCTCTATCTGCTCTGGCTGGCGTGGAAAATTGCGACGGCCACTTATGAGACGCTGGAAACCGAAGACCGCTCGGTAAAGCAGATGCCCTTCTGGCAGGGTGGACTGCTGCAGTTAATTAACCCTAAAGCCTGGCTGATGGCGCTGGGAGCGATAGCAAGTTTCAGCCTGGCGGGGGCAGCCTATCAGCATTCCGTAGTGGCGATCAGCATGGGGATGGCGCTGGTGAATCTGCTATCCGGCCTTATCTGGATGGGATTTGGTTCACTGATTGGCCGCCTGCTGCACAGCCCGCGCGCCTGGAAGCTGTTTAACCTGGCGATGGGCGCCCTGACCGCTGCCTGTGTGCTGCTGATCTGGCGCTAGGTTAGCTGGATGCGCGCTCCAGACGCTGCCAGGGGAGCACTTCGTGCACGATAGCGGTATGCGGCTGGCGAATGCGGTTCAGCAGTAGCTGCACGCTGCGGGCACCCATCTGATTCATCGGTTGCGCGATGGTGGTCAGCGGCGGATTCAGGCTACTGGTAAACGGAATACCGTCAAAACCCACCACGGCCAGATCCTCCGGTACGCGCAGCCCTGCTTCCAGCGCCGCGTGAATAACACCCACGGCCAGCACATCTGACACAGTAAAAATGGCGTCGGGCGGAGAGGGCTGTGCCAGCAGCGTATGCAGCGCGGCGCTGCCCGCTTCGCAGGAGATATCTTCCGCATACGCTACGCGATTCCACGTCATATTCAGCGCTGTCAGCGCCTCGCGGTAGCCGCTTTCACGCTGATGTGAATAGAGATAGCGCATGTCGCAGTTGACCAGCGCAATCTGTTTTCGGCCTTTTCCTGCCAGGTAATGCACCGTCTCAAAGGCCGCCTGCCGGTTATCAATGGTCACGCTGGATGCATTAATAGAGGGATCATATTCAGCGCACTGCACCCACGGCGCATCGCCAATCAGATCTTTTAATCCCTGCAAACAGGCGGCGGCATCCATGGTGATCACACCATCAACGACCTTGCCGGCCAGCAGCGCCAGATAAGCGGTTTCACGTCGCAGCTGAGAGGCGCTGTTGCAGAGCAAAATATGATAACCCTGCGCCTCTGCCTCCGCTTCAATCCCCTGTACCACGCGTGAGCAGAAGGGATTGGTAATATCTGAAATCAGCACCAGCAGCATGTTGCTTTGCGCCGTGCGCAGCTGGCGCGCCAGCAAATTAGGCTGATAGTCGCATGCGCTGATCGCCGCCAGCACTTTGCTGCGCGTATCGGGACGCACGCCGGGGTGCTGGTTCAGAACCCGGGAAACGGTAGCTTTTGATACGCCTGCCAGGCGTGCGACTTTTTCGATGGACATAGAAATAACAACCGCCAGTCAGGTGAGGAAATCAGGAAGAGATCAATAACACAGTCAGGATGTGAGCGCCTGACAAATTTGTCACCGTTTCTGTCCGGCCTATTTGCTTTTTTTGCATAGCCTTGCCTGATGTTGATCTAAGAACTGATTGGCATGAGGGATAATTTTTAATTCCTTTATGAAACTTTCGCCGCTGGCGACACTGCCGTCATAACTTCACTTCGGGGAACAGGATGATGGCAATGCAAAAAACAGTAATTTCGCTGGCGGCGGCGCTGGGACTGATAGCGTTTCAGGCGCAGGCGCTCAATGTCACCGTGGCGTATCAGACCTCTGCAGAGCCTGCCAAAGTCGCCCAGGCGGATAACACCTTTGCCCGGGAGAGCGGGGCAACCGTGGACTGGCGCAAGTTCGACAGCGGGGCCAGCGTGCTGCGTGCGCTGGCGTCGGGCGATGTGCAGATTGGCAATATCGGCTCAAGCCCGCTGGCGATCGCTGCCACACAGCAGCTGCCGATTGAAGCGTTTCTGCTTGCCTCACAGCTGGGTAACTCCGAGGCGCTGGTGGTCAAAAAAGAGATCAGCGATCCGGCACAGCTGAAAGGCAAACGTATTGCCGTGCCTTTCATCTCCACGACCCATTACAGCCTGCTGGCAGCGCTGAAACACTGGGGCATTAAGCCTTCAGAGGTGCAGTTAGTGAACCTGCAGCCGCCTGCAATCGTTGCCGCCTGGCAGCGTGGCGATATTGACGGCGCGTACGTCTGGGCGCCCGCCGTGAATGAACTGGAAAAAGAGGGGCATGTGCTGACCGATTCCTCGCAGGTGGGGCAATGGGGCTCACCAACGCTGGATGTCTGGGTAGTGCGTAAAGATTTTGCGCAGCAGCATCCGGAGGTGGTGACCGCGTTTGCCCGCAGCGCCATTAACGCGCAGCAGGCCTATCTCGCTCAGCCTGAACAGTGGCTGAAGCAGCCGGATAACCTCAGCAAGCTGTCGCGTCTGAGCGGCGTACCGGAAGGCGATGTGCCGGGCCTGGTTAAAGGTAATACCTACCTGACGGCGCAACAGCAGGTTGAGCAACTCGGTAAACCGGTGAATCAAGCCATTGTCGATACCGTGCATTTCCTGAAAGAGCAGGGGCGGGTACCTGAAGCGGCCAGCGACTACAGCCGCTTTGTTACCAGCCGCTTTGTTGCGCCTTTAGCGAAATAACGGAGGCCGTATGCTTAGCGTCACGCATCTCAACGCACGTTACGCCGGTCAGCCCGTACTGCAGGATATCCATCTGCAGCTGGACAGCCGTGAATTGCTGGTGGTGCTGGGGCCGTCCGGCTGTGGCAAAACCACGCTGCTGAACTTAATTGCCGGCTTTCTGCCGCTGGAGTCCGGCAGCATTACGCTGGATGGCAAGGCGGTGACCGGGCCAGGCGCCGGGCGCGGCGTGGTGTTTCAGAATGAAGGGCTGCTGCCGTGGCGCAATGTGATCGATAACGTGGCATTGGGTCTGCAGCTGGCCGGTATGGCAAAAGCGGAACGTCATGCCGTTGCCCGCCGGCTGATCCGCAACGTCGGTCTGGAAGGGGCAGAAAAACGTTTTATCTGGCAGCTCTCCGGGGGGCAACGTCAGCGCGTGGGAATTGCGCGTGCGCTGGCGGCCGATCCGCAGCTGCTGCTGCTGGATGAGCCCTTTGGCGCGCTGGATGCGTTTACCCGCGAGCAGATGCAAACCCTGTTGCTGACGCTGTGGCGCGATACCGGCAAGCAGATCCTGCTGATTACCCATGACATTGAAGAAGCAGTGTTTCTGGCCAGCGAACTGGTGCTGCTGTCGCCCGGACCTGGACGCATTGTGGAACGGCTGAAGCTCGACTTTGGCCAGCGCTTCGCTGGCGGTGAACCGTGCCGCAGCATCAAATCCGATCCGGCGTTTATCGAGCGCCGTGAATATGTGCTTAATCAGGTGTTTGCCCGGCGGGAGGCGTTTGTATGAGTGCGGTGATCGATGAGAAACGTGGTGCAGCGCGCGCCCGTGGTCTGCGCTGGCCACTGTCGCGCCAGCTGTCGCTTAGCCTGCTGAGCGCAGGGCTGCTGCTGGTGATGTGGTGGGGCGTGACGGCGCTGGGGCTGATTGCGCCACTGTTTCTGCCCGCGCCGCAGCAGGTGCTGCAGAAACTGCTGCTGATTGCCAGTGCGCAGGGCTTTATGGACGCCACGCTGTGGCAGCATCTGGGCGCAAGCCTGACGCGCATGCTGGTGGCGCTGTTCTTTGCCGCACTGATTGGTATTCCGACCGGCATTGCTATGGGACTGAGCCCGGCGCTGCGCGGGCTGCTCGATCCGCTGATTGAGCTTTACCGGCCGGTGCCGCCGCTGGCCTACCTGCCGCTGATGGTGATCTGGTTTGGTATTGGTGAAACCTCAAAAATTCTGCTTATCTACCTGGCGATTTTTGCACCGGTGACGCTGGCGACGCTGGCCGGCGTGAAGCAGTGCCGTCAGGTACGCGTGCGCGCGGCGCAGGCGCTGGGCGCATCCCGCTGGCAGGTGCTGCGCTTTGTGATCCTGCCCGGCGCGCTGCCGGAAATCCTGACCGGTCTGCGTATCGGGCTGGGCGTCGGCTGGTCCACGCTGGTCGCTGCAGAGCTCATCGCCGCCACGCGGGGCCTGGGGTTTATGGTGCAGTCGGCAGGAGAGTTTCTGGCCACGGATGTGGTGCTGGCGGGTATCGGCGTCATTGCCGTTATCGCATTTAGTTTAGAACTGGGTCTGCGCGCGCTGCAACGCCGCCTGACGCCCTGGTATGGAGAGCAGCAATGAACGAACGTCTTACTTTTACCGCGCTGGGTCCCTGGATCGGCGCGCAGGTCAGCGATGTCGATCTCAGCCGCCCGCTGAGCGATGCGCAGTTTGAACAGCTCTATCACGGCCTGCTGCGTTATCAGGTGCTGTTTTTACGTAACCAGGTGATTACGCCACAGCAGCAGCGGGCGCTGGCGATGCGTTTTGGCGATCTGCATATTCATCCGGTCTACCCGCATGCGGCAGGCGTGGAAGAGATCATCGAGCTGGATACCCATCAGGATAACCCGCCGGATAATGACAACTGGCATACCGATGTCACCTTTATTGAAACGCCGCCGGCCATTGCCCTGCTGGCCGCGAAACTGTTGCCGGAAAGCGGGGGCGATACGCTCTGGAGCAGCGGGATAGCCGCTTATGAAACGCTTTCTGAGCCGGTTAAACAGCTGCTGAGCGGGCTGCAGGCGGAGCACGACTTTAAGAAGTCGTTTCAGGAGTATAAATATCGCCGCACGCCGGAGGAGCATCAGCGCTGGCAGCAGGCGGTGGCTAAACATCCGCCGGTCTGCCATCCGGCGATCCGCACCCATCCGGTCAGCGGGCGTAAAGCGCTGTTTGTGAACGAGGGGTTCACCACACGTCTGACGGGCGTCAGTGAAAAAGAGAGCGACGCGCTGCTGAATTATCTGTTTGCGCACGCCACTAAACCAGAGTTTCAGGTGCGCTGGCGCTGGCAGGAGAACGACATTGCTATCTGGGATAACCGCGTGACGCAGCATTACGCCAACGCAGATTATTATCCGGCGCGCCGGGTAATGCATCGCGCGACGGTGCTGGGGGATGTGCCGGTTTGATTGGGTAGTGTTGGTTGCGGAGGCGGCCAGGTCGGCATACATGCCGCCCCTGTAGCAGAGGCTACTCTGTAGGGGCGGCATGCAGGCTGACCGTTAATTCGCCAGCATCTGCTCCAGCTGCTCCTGCGCATCCAGCCACGCCATTTCAACTTCTTCCAGCGCTGATTTGCTTTCCGCCTGGCGCTGCAGGGCGGCAGTTAAATCGGCTTTACGGCTTTGGTCGTAAATCGCGCTGTCGGCCAGCAGGGCTTCTGCCTCGCTCAGCTGACTCTGCCACTTTGTCATCTGCTTCTCCAGCTTCTCGATCTCTTTGCGCAGCGGTTGCGTCTGCGCGCGCAGCTCAGCATCACGGCGCTTCTGATCTTTGCGGGACTGGGCGCTATTGGCATTATCCTGCCTGGGTGCGGCATCCTGCTGCGCCTGCTGCTTCTGCAGGTCGCTCAGCCACTGCTGATAGTCATCCAGATCGCCTTCAAATACGTCGACTTTGCGATCGTGGACCAGATAGAGATCGTCAGTAGTGGAACGCAGCAAATGCCGGTCATGCGACACCACCACCAGCGCGCCTTCAAAATCGATCAGGGCTTCGGTAAGCGCCTGACGCATGTCGAGATCGAGATGGTTAGTGGGCTCATCCAGCAGCAGCAGGTTGGGACGCTGCCAGACGATCAGCGCCAGCACCAGGCGTGCTTTTTCGCCGCCGGAGAAGCGGGCGGTGGCTTCACTGACTTTATCACCCTGAAAGCCAAAGCCGCCCAGGTAATCGCGCAGCTGCTGCTCCAGCACGGCTGGCGCGATACGCGCCAGATGCTGCAGCGGTGACTCTTCAGCCCGCAGATACTCAAGCTGATGCTGGGCGAAGTAACCGAGCTTAATGCCTTTCGCCAGACCCACCTTGCCCTCCAGCGGATCGAGTTCTCCCGCCAGCAGCTTGATCAGCGTTGATTTACCCGCACCGTTACGCCCCAGCAGGCCGATACGCGAGCCCGGCACCAGATTGAGTTTGATCGCATCAAGAATAATGCGCTCGCCGTAGCCCGCCGTGACCTTCTCCATTTTCAGCAGCGGATTGGGCAGGCTTTCCGGCGCGCGGAAGCTGAAGCTGAACGGGTTATCCACGTGTGCGGGCGCAATCAGCTCCATGCGCTCCAGCATCTTGATGCGGCTCTGTGCCTGTTTGGCTTTGGTCGCCTGAGCGCGGAAGCGATCGATATACTTCTGCAGGTGCGACACTTTTTCCTGCTGGCTTTGATAGAGCGCCTGCTGCTGTGCCAGCTTGGCGACGCGCTGCCGCTCAAAGGAGCTGTAGTTACCGGTATATTCGATAAGCGTCTGCTGCTCAATGTGAATAATTTTGTCCACCACCGGATCGAGAAAATCGCGGTCATGCGAAATCAGGATCAGCGTGCCCTCATAGCTTTTCAGCCAGCGCTCCAGCCAGATTACGGCGTCGAGATCGAGGTGGTTAGTTGGCTCATCCAGCAGCAGCAAGTCAGAGCGACACACCAGCGCCTGTGCCAGATTGAGACGCATGCGCCAGCCGCCGGAGAAGTCGCTGACCGGCCGCGTCAGCTGCTCCTGGCTAAAGCCCAGGCCGTGCAGCAGACTGGCGGCGCGTGCGTGTATACTCCACGCCTGAATCGCATCCAGCTTGCCGTGCAGCAGCGCAATCGCGTTGCCATCATCGCGCACGTTGGCATCCGCTAATTCAGATTCCAGCTGACGATATTCACGGTCGCCGTCGATAACATACTCCAGCGCGGCTTTACTCAGCGCAGGTGTCTCCTGGTTGACCCACGTCAGCGCCCAGCTGCCGGGGAAGGTGACGCTGCCGGCGTCGCTGCTGATTTCACCTTTAAGCAGTGACAGCAGGGTAGATTTGCCGCAGCCGTTTTTACCCACCAGGCCCACTTTCTGGCCGGGATTAATGGTTGCGGTTGCGTTGTCCAGCAGCACAGTAGTGCCACGTCGTATCTGTAGTGCGGAAAAGACAATCATAGGCGCCGTATCGTCAGAATATGGTAATTTATCGGCAACATAATTCAATAATGTTTAGTTGCGTTGAGCATGGTAGCGGAATTCCGCTGCGGTGACGACGCTTTGGAGGGGAAGGATGTCGCAGCCACCAAAAGTTTTGCTGCTTTATGCCCATCCGGAGTCACAGGATTCGATCGCCAATCGGGTTTTGCTGCAGTCGGCCAGGGAACTTGAACACGTCACCGTGCACGATTTATATGCCCACTATCCGGATTTTTTTATAGATATTCACTATGAACAGCAGCTGCTGCGCGATCACGAGATCGTGGTGTTTCAGCATCCACTCTATACCTACAGCTGTCCTGCTCTGCTGAAAGAGTGGCTGGATCGCGTGCTGTCGCGCGGTTTTGCCAGCGGCGTGGATGGGAACGCACTGGAAGGTAAATACTGGCGGAGCGTCGTGACGACCGGTGAGCCTGAAGCGGCCTATCATCACGACGGCCTGAACCGCTATCCCATGAGCGATATTATGCGGCCATTTGAGCTCACAGCGCAGATGTGCCGTATGCACTGGATGACACCGATGGTGATCCACTGGGCGCGGCGGCAGACGCCAGAAACGCTGCGTCATTTTGCCCGCGCCTATGGCGACTGGCTCACATCACCACTGCCGCAGGGAGGAGTGTAATGCAAGGCGAAACGTTACTGACCGCTGGCGTCATCTATCTGGTGGCGGCGGTACTGGTGGTGCCTGTTGCCGCCCGACTGGGGATTGGTGCGGTGCTGGGCTATCTGCTCGCAGGTATTGCGATTGGTCCGTGGGGGCTGGGTTTTATCAGCGATGTGGATGAGATCCTGCACTTCTCTGAGCTGGGCGTCGTGTTCCTGATGTTTATTATTGGCCTGGAGCTCAATCCTGCCAAACTCTGGTCACTGCGGCGCTCCATTTTCGGCGTCGGGGCGGCGCAGGTAATATTTTCTGCAGCGATCCTCGGCGTACTGCTGTGGCTGAGCGATTTCAGCTGGCAGGCGGCCGTGATAGGCGGCATTGGTGTGGCCATGTCCTCTACGGCTATGGCGCTGCAGCTGATGCGTGATAAGGGGATGAACCGCAGCGAATCGGGACAGCTGGGCTTTTCGGTACTGCTGTTTCAGGATCTGGCGGTGATACCGGCGCTGGCGCTGGTGCCGTTACTGGCTGGCGGCGACAGTGGCCATGTTGACTGGCTTAAAGTCGCGATGAAAGTGCTGGCCTTTGCCGGCATGCTGGTTGGCGGGCGATATTTACTGCGGCCCATTTTGCGCTTTATTGCGGCTTCCGGCGTCAGGGAAGTCTTTACCGCCGCCTCACTGCTGCTGGTGCTGGGATCGGCGCTGTTTATGGATGCGCTTGGCCTGTCGATGGCGCTGGGGACCTTTATTGCCGGTATTCTGCTGGCGGAGAGCGAGTACCGGCATGAACTTGAAGTCGCTATTGAACCGTTCAAGGGGCTGCTGCTGGGCCTGTTCTTTATTTCTGTTGGCATGGCGCTGAACCTTGGCGTGCTCTACACGCATATCGTGGCGATTCTGATCGGCGTGCTGGTACTGGTGGCGGTAAAAGCGCTGGTGCTTTACGTGCTGGCGCGCATTTACGGCCTGCGTAGCTCAGAGCGTCTGCAGTTTGCGGGCGTGCTCAGTCAGGGCGGCGAATTCGCGTTTGTCCTGTTCTCTGCGGCGTCATCAGCCCATCTGTTCAGCGGCGATCAGCTGCCGCTGCTGCTGGTCACGGTGACCCTCTCAATGATGACCACCCCGCTGCTGATGCAGGGTGTGGATAAGATTCTGGCCCGCCGCTTTAACGATAAAGAGGACAGTGATGAGAAGCCTTTTGTAGAGGACGATCAGCCACAGGTCATCGTGGTCGGGTTTGGCCGCTTCGGGCAGGTCGTAGGCCGTTTGCTGATGGCCAACAACAAACGCATCACGGTGCTGGAGCGGGATATTTCTGCAGTCAGCCTGATGCGCAAATATGGCTATAAAGTTTACTACGGTGACGCCACCGAGCTGGAGCTGTTACGCGCCGCTGGCGCAGAGAATGCGCAGTCAATTGTGATCACCTGCAGCGATCCGGAAGATGCCATGACCATTGTGCACCTTTGCCAGCACCATTTTCCGCAGCTGGAGATCCTGGCGCGGGCGCGCGGGCGTGTGGAGGCGCACGAATTACTGCAGGCGGGCGTCACACTCTTCTCCCGTGAAACCTTCTCCAGTGCGCTGGAGCTTGGCCGCAAGGCGCTGATTTCTCTTGGTATGCATCCTCATCAGGCGCAGCGTGCGCAGCAGCATTTTCGCCGGCTTGATATGCGAATGCTGCGCGAGCTGATGCCCGGCCACGATGACAGCGTGCAGGTCTCCCGCGTGCGTGAGGCACGACGCGAACTGGAGGATATCTTCCAGCGTGAGATGCAGCATGAGAAGCGACAGATAAACGGCTGGGACGATGAATAAGGTGCCATTCAGAGCCATCGCTGCAATTTGCGGTGTGCAGGGTATACACTTAAGGTATCCGTGAACAACGAGCGGGCAGGAAAAAAGATGCGTAAACGTTTTATCGCCGGTGCGGTCTGTCCGCACTGTCAGGAAAAAGATACCCTGGCCATGTGGCGCGAAAACAATGTCGATGTGGTTGAATGCGTAAAATGCGGACATCAGATGCGTGAGGCAGATAAGCAGGCGCGCGATCAGGTTCGCAGTAATGAGCAGGTGATTGGCATTTTTCATCCTGAGTAGCGTGCCGGCACAGCTTTTTTTACGCTTAGACTTACAGTGGTGTTGAATTCCGTTACAATCGGCGCCACTAACGCTGAATGGTCTGCATTTTTTGCAGGGAAAATCTGTTCAGCCTTAAACCTTTCTGGTTGGTTATTGCACGCAAAAATAGACCAATGAGACGGGATCCTTAGTTCTCAACGGTTAGGAGATATCATGAAAGTAGCAAAAGACCTGGTGGTGAGCCTGGCGTATCAGGTTCGTACCGAAGATGGTGTGTTAGTTGACGAGTCGCCGGTAAGTGCACCGTTAGACTATCTGCACGGTCATGGTTCCCTGATTTCTGGTCTGGAAAAAGCGCTGGAAAATCACGCGGTCGGCGACAAGTTTGACGTGCATATTCCGGCAAACGACGCCTATGGTCAGTATGATGACAATCTGGTACAGCGCGTACCTAAAGATGTCTTCATGGGTGTGGACGAACTGCAGGTTGGCATGCGCTTCCTGGCAGAAACCGACCAGGGCCCGGTGCCGGTTGAAATCACTGAAGTAGAAGATGAGCACGTTGTGGTTGATGGTAACCACATGCTTGCTGGTCAGAACCTGAACTTCAACGTGGAAGTGGTTGCTATCCGCGAAGCCACGGAAGAAGAGCTGGCGCACGGTCACGTGCATGGCGCTGATGGTCATCATCATGACCACGAGCATGGTCACGACCACGACCACGATCATGGCCACGGTGGCGGTTGCGGCTGCAATCACTAAGCGTTGCCGGTACAAAAAGGCCACCTGCGGGTGGCCTTTCTGTTTTTTACTTTTCGCTGCCGGCAGGCATTAATAATGCGGCGGGGGCGTCTCTTCCGACGGCGAAGCGACCATTGAGGGCGCTGCCGCTTTAACTTTGTCGACCAGCAAGCGGACGTGTTCCCGCAGTCTGCTCATCTCCAGTTCATGTTCGACTACCGTCTGATTAAGCTGCTCAATGGTGTCTTCCTGAAAAGCCAGCTTGCTCTCCAGCGCTTCAAGGCGCCGATCCCAGTCTGTCTGTTGCATCATCACTCCTCCTGTCATCGTACTGCGCATTGATATGAACCGGCGTGATTCTACGGCGTTTGTGGTCAGAATCACCTGATATTTACCCGGCATTTATCTCCTGCCATTGAATTTACCCGCAGCGCCTACATCTCAGATGAAACTTCCTGAAGCAAAAAAGGTCGGAGGTTAACCGGGTAATTACACTGCGGGAGTGTTCGTTACTGCCGCGTAAAGTTATAGTGTGGACCACTGTCCGCAATGATTCCCGAGGTTTGAAGCTTCGGTTTTGGAGAAAGGATGAAATCACTGTTTAAAGTCACATTGTTAGCTACCACTATGGCTGTCGCACTTAATGCACCGCTGGCGATGGCAGCAGAAACCGCTGCCGCTCCGGCTGACGCGGCGCAGGCTGCGCCACAGGCACCAAAAAATGCTGCTTTCAAAAATGAAGATCAGCAATCTGCCTATGCACTGGGTGCCTCGCTGGGTCGCTACATGGACAACTCTCTGAAGGAACAGGAGAAACTGGGCATCAAACTGGACAAAGATCAGCTGATTGCTGGTGTTCAGGACGCATTTGGCGGTAAAAGCAAACTCTCTGATCAGGAGATCGAGCAGACCCTGCAGGCCTTTGAAGGCCGCGTGAAGGGCGCCGCTCAGGCGAAGCTGGAAAAAGATGCAAAAGAGAACGCTGATAAAGGCAACGCTTTTGCTGAAAAATTCGCAAAAGAGAAGGGCGTGAAGAAGACTGAATCAGGCCTGCTCTATCAGGTTGAGAAAGAGGGTAGCGGCGCCGCGCCTAAAGACAGCGACACTGTTGTGGTCAACTACAAAGGCACACTGATTGACGGTACCGAGTTTGATAACTCTTACACCCGTGGCGAACCGCTCTCTTTCCGTCTGGATGGCGTCATTCCGGGCTGGACCGAAGGCCTGAAGCACGTGAAAAAAGGTGGCAAGATCAAACTGGTGATCCCACCGAACCTCGCCTATGGCAAAAACGGCGTACCGGGCATTCCGGCCAACTCTACGCTGGTGTTTGATGTTGAACTGCTGGATATTAAAGCAGCGCCAAAAGCAGATGAAAAAGCACAGGCTCCGGCCGCTGCTGAGAAGAAAGCACAGTAATTATTGTGTTCTGCCGTCGCCTCCGGGCGGCGGTTCCCTCTGCATTTCCCCTGTACGTTCAATTCCTGCTGCATATGTGCAAAGCTCTGGCTAAAGCGGGCGACATTTGCCAGACTAACGCCTGCATAATGATCATAAGATGAGTCTGCCCCAATGCTGTCGCGACAGGCTCCAGCCACGTAGGGTAATGTCTTCGATGTCTAATCCATTTAATCCCGGTGAACTGACTGACTTCGATTTACTGGAGCAGCGCCCTTTTGAGCAAGCTGATTACGATATTCTCAAATCTTACGAAGCAGTGGTTGATGGCCTGGCGATGCTGATTGGCTCGCACTGCGAAATCGTGCTGCACTCGCTGGAAGATCTGAAATGTTCAGCCGTGCGTATCGCTAACGGCGAACATACGGGGCGCAAAGTGGGATCGCCGATTACCGATCTGGCACTGCGCATGCTGCATGATATGCATGGCGCTGACAGCAATGTCTCCCGCGCCTATTTTACGCGTGCCAAAAGCGGTGTTCTGATGAAGTCGGTCACCATCGCTATTCGTAATCGCCAGCAGCGCGTCATTGGTCTGCTCTGCATCAATATGAATCTGGATGTACCGTTCTCGCAAATCATGTCAACCTTTATGCCGCCAGAGATGCAGCAGGTTGATTCAAGCGTAAACTTTGCCAGTTCGGTTGAAGATCTGGTGATGCAGACGCTGGAATTCACGATTGAAGAGGTCAGCGCGGATCGCAACGTGTCTAACAACGCCAAGAACCGGCAGATCGTACTTAATCTGTATGAGAAAGGTATTTTTGACATCAAAGATGCCATTAACCAGGTTGCCGCTCGTCTGAATATCTCCAGGCATACGGTCTACCTCTACATACGTCAGTTTAAGAATGGCGATTTTCAGGGGCAGGATCGCTGATGCGTTACACCCTGCTGGTGACCGGACCGGCTTACGGCACCCAGAATGCAACCAGTGCACTGCTGTTTGCCCGTGCGCTGATTGCTGCAGGCCACGTGCTGGAGAGCGTATTTTTTTATCGTGAAGGCGTGCTGAATGCCAGCGAACTGAGCGCACCTGCCAGTGATGAAACTGACGTTGTGCGCGCCTGGCAGCATCTGCACGATGCCTGCGGCGTTGCGCTTAACGTCTGCGTGGCTGCCGCACTGCGGCGGGGCATTACCGATCGGCAGGAAGCGACGCGTCTGCAGCTGGCGGGCAGTAATCTGCAGCCGGGTTTTGAACTCAGTGGTCTGGGCGCTCTGGCTGAAGCGGCGCTCAGCTGCGACAGACTGGTGCAATTCTGATGAACCGCATTGCGTTTCTGTTTACCCGTGCTCCGCACGGCAGCAGCGCCGGCAGAGAAGGGCTGGATGCCGTTCTCGCTACCGGCGCGCTGAGCGAAGATATCGGCCTCTTTTTTATCGGCGACGGTGTGCTGCAGCTCGCTGAACAGCAGCAGCCAGAGACTATACTGGCGCGCGACTATATCGCTACCTTTGGTGTGCTGGCACTTTATGATATTGAGCAGTGCTATATCTGCCGGCATTCGCTACTGGCACGCGGAGTGAGCCTGAGCGCAGAACGCGTATTGTCTGCTGAAGTGCTGGAGAGTGACACTCTGCGCCAGACGCTGGCCTCTTTCGATCGCATTATCTGTTTTTGAGAAATCGCCATGCTTTATACGCTGATGAACTCCCCCTGGCAGTGTGATATCGAAACGCTGCTGCTTCTGCTGCGGCCGGAGGATGATCTGCTGCTGTTACAGGATGGCGTCACCGGAGCGTTACAGGGCAGTACGATGCTCAGCCGGCTCCTTGCATCGCCCGCGACGCTGTGGGTACTGGAAGAGGATGTCATCGCGCGTGGATTGTCTGCTCAAATTTCAACCAGTATTGTTCGTGTGGACTATACTGGATTCGTTGCGCTGACGGCAAAGCATCAACAGCAAGTGGCCTGGTAAACGCGAAAACCTGGTTATTTCTTGACACCCTATAGGCACAGCCCTAAAATTCTGCCTCCTCGTAGAAATACGAGGCGATTTATTACGTGTTTACGAAGCAAAAGCTAAATCCAGGAGCTATTTAATGGCAACAGTTAACCAGCTGGTTCGCAAACCACGCGTTCGTCAGGTTGCTAAAAGCAACGTGCCGGCGCTGGAAGCTTGCCCGCAAAAACGTGGTGTTTGTACTCGTGTTTACACCACTACCCCGAAAAAACCAAACTCCGCACTGCGTAAAGTATGCCGTGTGCGTTTGACCAACGGTTTTGAAGTTACCTCCTATATTGGTGGTGAAGGTCATAACCTGCAGGAGCACTCCGTGATCCTGATCCGTGGCGGTCGTGTTAAAGACCTGCCAGGTGTGCGTTACCACACCGTTCGTGGCGCGCTGGACTGCTCAGGTGTTAAAGACCGTAAGCAGGCTCGCTCCAAGTATGGCGTGAAGAAGCCAAAGGCTTAATGGTTCTCCGTTAAGTAAGGCCAAACGTTTTAACTTTAATGTCAAAATAAACTCGTAGAGTTTTGGACAATCCTGAATTAACAACGGAGTATTTCCATGCCACGTCGTCGCGTCATTGGTCAGCGTAAAATTCTGCCGGATCCTAAGTTCGGATCAGAGCTGCTGGCTAAATTTGTAAATATCCTGATGGTAGATGGTAAAAAATCTACTGCAGAATCTATCGTCTATACCGCACTTGATACCCTGGCTCAGCGTGCTGGTAAAGATGGTCTGGAAGCTTTTGAAGTTGCACTCGAAAACGTACGTCCGACTGTCGAAGTGAAGTCACGTCGCGTTGGTGGTTCAACCTACCAGGTTCCAGTTGAAGTCCGTCCGGTTCGTCGTAATGCTCTGGCAATGCGTTGGATCGTAGAAGCTGCTCGTAAACGCGGTGATAAATCAATGGCTCTTCGCCTGGCGAACGAACTTTCTGACGCTGCAGAGAACAAAGGTACTGCAGTTAAGAAACGTGAAGACGTTCACCGTATGGCTGAAGCCAACAAGGCGTTCGCACACTACCGCTGGTAACAGCCGCGTAGTTGTTATTAACCCAGCGGGCGTCCCAGTGGCTTACCTGCTGGGCTTTTTTAACTATGAACGTCTCAGAATCAGAGGAATCAAATGGCTCGTAAAACACCCATTGAGCGCTATCGTAATATCGGTATCAGTGCTCACATCGACGCCGGTAAAACTACCACTACCGAACGTGTTCTGTTCTACACCGGTGTAAACCACAAAATCGGTGAAGTTCATGACGGCGCCGCAACCATGGACTGGATGGAGCAGGAACAGGAACGTGGTATCACCATCACTTCCGCTGCGACCACCTGCTACTGGTCTGGTATGGCTAAGCAGTTTGAGCCACACCACGTCAACATCATTGACACCCCAGGACACGTTGACTTCACCATCGAAGTAGAACGTTCTATGCGTGTGCTTGATGGCGCAGTAATGGTTTACTGTGCAGTTGGTGGTGTTCAGCCACAGTCTGAAACCGTATGGCGTCAGGCTAACAAATATAAAGTTCCACGCATCGCGTTCGTTAACAAAATGGACCGCATGGGTGCTAACTTCCTGAAAGTTGTTGATCAGATGAAAGTGCGTCTGGGTGCAAACCCGGTTCCACTTCAGCTGGCAATCGGCGCTGAAGAGAAATTCACCGGTGTTATCGACCTGGTGAAAATGAAAGCCATCAACTGGAACGATGAAGACCAGGGCGTTACTTTCGTCTACGAAGATATCCCGGCTGATATGCAGGATCTGGCTGACGAATGGCGTGCGAAGCTGGTTGAATCTGCAGCTGAAGGTTCTGATGAGCTGATGGAGAAATTCTTCGGCGGTGAAGAGCTGACTGAAGAAGAGATCAAAACGTCTCTGCGTAAGCGCGTTCTGAACAACGAAATCATCCTGGTAACCTGTGGTTCTGCATTTAAGAACAAAGGTGTTCAGGCGATGCTGGATGCGGTAGTTGAATACCTGCCAGCACCGACTGACGTTACCGCGATCAACGGTATGCTGGACGACGGTAAAGACACGCCGGCTGAGCGTCATTCTGACGACAACGAGCCGTTTGCTGCGCTGGCGTTCAAAATCGCAACCGACCCGTTTGTTGGTAACCTGACCTTCTTCCGCGTGTACTCGGGTATTGTTAACACGGGTGATACTGTGTTTAACCCGGTTAAGTCAAACCGTGAGCGTCTGGGCCGTATCGTTCAGATGCACGCTAACAAGCGTGAAGAGATCAAAGAAGTTCGCGCGGGCGATATCGCCGCTGCGATCGGCCTGAAAGATGTGACTACCGGTGACACCCTGTGTGATCCGGATAACGTCATCATCCTCGAGCGTATGGAATTCCCGGAGCCGGTAATTTCTATCGCCGTTGAGCCGAAAACCAAAGCTGACCAGGAAAAAATGGGTCTGGCTCTGGGTCGTCTGGCGAAAGAGGATCCATCATTCCGCGTATGGACTGATGAAGAATCTAACCAGACCATCATCGCTGGTATGGGTGAGCTGCACCTCGACATCATCGTTGACCGCATGAAGCGTGAATTCAACGTTGAAGCAAACATCGGTAAACCTCAGGTTGCGTATCGCGAAGCGATCCGCTCTAAAGTTACCGGTATTGAAGGTAAACACGCCAAGCAGTCTGGTGGTCGTGGTCAGTATGGTCATGTTGTTATCGACATGTACCCACTGGAGCCGGGCTCAAACCCGAAAGGCTACGAGTTTGTTAACGACATCAAAGGTGGTGTGATTCCTGGTGAATACATCCCTGCCGTTGATAAAGGTATCCAGGAGCAGCTGAAGTCTGGTCCACTGGCGGGTTACCCGGTAGTTGATCTGGGCGTGCGTCTGCACTTCGGTTCTTACCATGACGTTGACTCCTCTGAGCTGGCGTTTAAACTGGCTGCTTCTCTTGCGTTTAAAGACGGCTTTAAGAAAGCAACCCCGGTTCTGCTTGAGCCAATCATGAAGGTTGAAGTAGAAACGCCAGAAGAGAACACCGGTGACGTTATCGGTGACCTGAGCCGCCGTCGTGGTATGCTTAAAGGTCAGGAATCTAACGCTACTGGCGTTCAGATTCACGCTGAAGTTCCGCTTTCCGAAATGTTCGGTTATGCAACTCAGCTGCGTTCTCTGACAAAAGGCCGTGCTTCTTACTCCATGGAGTTCCTGAAGTACGATGATGCGCCGAACAACGTCGCTCAGGCCGTTATTGAAGCTCGTGGCAAATAAGGCTACGGTTTAAAAATTGTTAACTGATGCCTTCATCAATGATGAAGGCATAACGTAAGGATTATCGCCATGGCGAAAGAGCAATTTCAGCGTAACAAACTGCACGTAAACGTGGGCACCATCGGTCACGTTGACCACGGTAAAACCACCCTGACTGCAGCAATCACCACCGTTCTGGCTAAAACCAACGGCGGCCAGGCGCGTGCATTCGACCAGATCGACAGCACCCCTGAAGAAAAAGCACGTGGTATCACCATCAACACCGCTCACGTAGAGTACGAAACCGCAAGCCGTCACTATGCACACGTTGACTGCCCGGGACACGCCGACTACGTGAAAAACATGATCACCGGTGCTGCGCAGATGGACGGCGCAATCCTGGTTGTTGCTGCGACTGATGGCCCGATGCCACAGACCCGTGAGCACATCCTGCTGGGTCGTCAGGTTGGCGTTCCTTACATCATCGTGTTCCTGAACAAGTGCGACATGGTCGATGATGAAGAGCTGCTGGAACTGGTAGAGATGGAAGTACGTGACCTGCTGTCACAGTACGACTTCCCGGGCGACGACACGCCAATCGTACGCGGTTCAGCGCTGAAAGCGCTGGAAGGCGACGCGGAGTGGGAAGGCAAAATCGTTGAGCTGGCGGGCTACCTGGACAGCTACATCCCGGATCCGGTTCGTGCAATCGACCTGCCGTTCCTGCTGCCGATTGAAGACGTGTTCTCAATCTCAGGCCGCGGTACCGTTGTTACCGGTCGTGTTGAGCGCGGTATCGTTAAAGTCGGTGACGAAGTTGAAATCGTGGGCATCAAAGATACTGCGAAATCAACCTGTACCGGCGTTGAGATGTTCCGCAAGCTGCTGGACCAGGGTCAGGCGGGCGAGAACTGTGGTGTTCTGCTGCGCGGTATCAAGCGCG
>NZ_MAYN01000008.1:301869-301970 GCF_001691555.1 Pantoea eucrina
TCGTGCATTCGACCAGATCGACAGCACCCCTGAAGAAAAAGCACGTGGTATCACCATCAACACCGCTCACGTAGAGTACGAAACCGCAAGCCGTCACTATG
>NZ_MAYN01000008.1:301980-302207 GCF_001691555.1 Pantoea eucrina
TGATGATGAAGAGCTGCTGGAACTGGTAGAGATGGAAGTACGTGACCTGCTGTCACAGTACGACTTCCCGGGCGACGACACGCCAATCGTACGCGGTTCAGCGCTGAAAGCGCTGGAAGGCGACGCAGAGTGGGAAGGCAAAATCGTTGAGCTGGCGGGCTACCTGGACAGCTACATCCCGGATCCGGTTCGTGCAATCGACCTGCCGTTCCTGCTGCCGATTGAAG
>NZ_MAYN01000008.1:302532-328606 GCF_001691555.1 Pantoea eucrina
CGCGAAATCAACCTGTACCGGCGTTGAGATGTTCCGCAAGCTGCTGGACCAGGGTCAGGCGGGCGAGAACTGTGGTGTTCTGCTGCGCGGTATCAAGCGCGAAGACATCCAGCGTGGACAGGTTCTGGCGAAGCCGGGCTCAATCAAGCCACACACCAAGTTCGAGTCAGAAGTTTACGTTCTGTCTAAAGACGAAGGCGGCCGTCATACTCCGTTCTTCAAAGGCTACCGTCCACAGTTCTACTTCCGTACCACTGACGTGACCGGTTCAGTTGAGCTGCCAGAAGGCGTGGAAATGGTAATGCCAGGCGACAACATCAAGATGGTTGTTACCCTGATCCACCCAATCGCGATGGACCAGGGTCTGCGCTTCGCAATCCGCGAAGGCGGCCGTACCGTTGGCGCGGGCGTTGTTGCTTCTGTTATCGCTTAATTGCGATAGTATTTGACGCAATGCGCATGAAAAGGGCATCATTTGATGCCCTTTTTGCACGCTGTCACATAGAACCTGGCTCATCAGTGATTTTCAATCATAATCATTGCTGAGACAGGCTCTGTTTTACAGCGCTGGAGACCGAGTTATGCCCAACAGCTCATTCGGTTTGGATGCCTCGCCTCTATGCGGGGCAGAATAGTTTCTGAATTATTGTGGCAGGTTGGTTTATGAGTGCGAATACCGAAGCTCAAGGGAGCGGACGCGGCCTGGAAGCGATAAAGTGGGTAGCTGTCATTGCGTTACTGCTGGTTGCCATTGTGGGTAACTATCTCTATCGCGATATTACACTGCCCTTACGTGCGCTGGCTGTAGTAGTGCTGATCGCTGCTGCGGGTGGCATCGCTTTACTGACTATCAAAGGTAAAGCAACCGTGGCTTTTGCTCGTGAAGCAAGAACCGAAATGCGCAAGGTTATCTGGCCAACCCGTCAGGAAACCTTACATACCACGCTAATCGTTGCCGCGGTTACGGCCGTGATGTCACTGATTTTGTGGGGGCTGGATGGTATTCTGGTCCGTCTGGTATCGTTTATTACTGGCCTGAGGTTCTGAGATGTCTGAAGCTCCAAAAAAACGCTGGTACGTCGTTCAGGCGTTCTCCGGTTTTGAAGCCCGCGTAGCGAAGTCGCTGCAAGAGCATATCAAACTGCACAACATGGAAGAACTGTTTGGTGACGTCATGGTGCCGACTGAAGAAGTCGTTGAAATCCGTGGCGGTCAGCGTCGCAAAAGCGAGCGCAAATTCTTCCCTGGCTACGTACTGGTCCAGATGGTGATGAATGACGCCAGCTGGCATCTGGTGCGCAGTGTACCGCGTGTAATGGGCTTCATTGGCGGTACATCTGACCGTCCTGCACCAATCAGTGACAAAGAAGTTGATGCGATTATGAACCGCCTGCAGCAGGTAGGTGATAAGCCGCGTCCGAAAACGCTGTTTGAGCCAGGCGAGATGGTACGCGTCAACGACGGTCCGTTTGCTGACTTCAACGGCGTGGTCGAAGAAGTTGACTATGAGAAGAGCCGTCTGAAAGTGTCGGTCTCTATCTTTGGTCGTGCAACACCGGTTGAGCTCGATTTTGCTCAGGTGGAGAAAGGTTAACCCTTTTGTTCACTTTTTGACTCTTGCAGAAGGCGCGAAATTTACCTATAATTTCGCGCCTTTTGTTTTTACACGCTGGCAACAGCGGGTAAATCGTTACCACGGGGAGCCTGTTTTCAGGCGCTATACCCAATAGAGGAATTATCATGGCCAAGAAAGTACAAGCCTACGTTAAGCTGCAGGTTGCAGCTGGTATGGCTAACCCGAGCCCACCGGTTGGTCCGGCTCTGGGTCAGCAGGGTGTTAACATCATGGAATTCTGTAAAGCGTTTAACGCCAAAACAGAATCTCTGGAGAAAGGCCTGCCTACTCCAGTTGTTATCACTGTATATAGCGACCGTTCTTTCACCTTCGTTACCAAAACGCCTCCGGCTGCCGTACTGCTGAAAAAAGCAGCGGGCGTCAAGTCTGGTTCTGGTAAGCCGAACAAAGACAAAGTCGGTAAAGTAACTCGTGCTCAGGTACGTGAAATCGCAGAAACCAAAGCTGCGGACATGACTGGTGCTGACGTAGAAGCGATGACTCGCTCTATCGAAGGTACTGCTCGTTCCATGGGCCTGGTAGTGGAGGATTAAGAAATGGCTAAGCTGACCAAGCGCATGCGCGTGATCCGTGACAAAGTTGATGCAACTAAACAGTATGACATCAACGAAGCTGTTGCTCTGCTGAAAGAACTGGCTACTGCCAAATTCACAGAAAGCGTAGACGTTGCTGTTAACCTCGGCATCGATGCACGTAAATCTGATCAGAACGTACGCGGTGCAACCGTTCTGCCACACGGTACTGGTCGTTCAGTACGTGTTGCTGTCTTTACCCAGGGCGCAAACGCTGAAGCTGCTAAAGCAGCTGGCGCTGAGCTGGTAGGTATGGAAGATCTGGCTGATCAGATCAAAAAAGGCGAAATGAACTTTGACGTTGTTATCGCATCTCCGGATGCAATGCGCGTTGTTGGCCAGCTGGGCCAGGTTCTGGGCCCACGCGGTCTGATGCCAAACCCGAAAGTTGGTACTGTAACGCCAAACGTTGCTGAAGCGGTTAAGAACGCTAAAGCGGGTCAGGTTCGTTATCGTAACGACAAAAACGGCATCATCCACACTACCATTGGTAAAGTGGACTTCGATACTGACAAACTGAAAGAAAACCTGGAATCTCTGCTGGTCGCGCTGAAAAAAGCAAAACCTGCTCAGGCTAAAGGCGTGTACATCAAGAAAGTCAGCATCTCTACCACCATGGGCGCCGGCGTTGCCGTTGACCAGGCTGGTCTGAACGCAGTAGCAAACTAATTGCTGCTTGAAACGGGCGAAAAATTCATCTAGAATCTTACGCCCGTTGTTCTGAATGAACACTGTTCTCAGAACCCAAATTCATAGTCACTGCGGCTTAATGCGGTAACGCATTAAAATACAGTGGCTAAGGTTGGAGCCAGGCCTAATCCTGGCCTCCGTCCAAGACCGCAGGAGCGGGCCTTTCTTCGGAAACCCTGCTTAATATCCTGCGTAGACGGTGACAGAACCACAAAGATTTATTTCTTCACTGGATTCTGCTCACCGTGTAATAGCGCCTGCTGCTTTCGGGCAGTCAGGTGAAGTGAGTTCCGGGAAATTTTTCCCGGTCAAATCCAGGAGCAAAGCTAATGGCATTAAATCTTCAAGGCAAACAAGCGATTGTTGCTGAAGTTAGCGAAGTAGCCAAAGGCGCGCTTTCAGCGGTTGTTGCGGATTCCCGTGGCGTTACCGTTGATAAAATGACTGAACTGCGTAAAGCAGGTCGTGAAGCTGGCGTTTACATGCGTGTTGTTCGCAACACCCTGCTGCGCCGCGTCGTTGAAGGTACTCCTTTTGAGTGCCTGAAAGACACGTTTGTTGGTCCGACCCTGATTGCATACTCTATGGAACACCCGGGCGCTGCTGCTCGTCTGTTCAAAGAGTTCGCGAAAGCGAATGCAAAATTTGAGGTCAAAGCTGCAGCCTTTGAAGGTGAGCTGATCACGGCGGACAATATTGACCGTCTGGCAACTCTGCCGACTTACGAAGAAGCACTGGCACGTCTGATGTCGACCATGAAAGAAGCCGCTGCTGGCAAACTGGTTCGCACTCTGGCTGCTGTACGCGATGCAAAAGAAGCGGCTTAAGGCCTCTTTCTTTTCCTTCGTACCTGCTTACGTATAAACTTTTTGTGAATTTTAGGAACAATCGACATGTCTATCACTAAAGATCAAATCCTGGAAGCCGTTGCAGCTATGTCCGTAATGGAAGTAGTTGAGCTGGTTTCTGCTATGGAAGAAAAATTCGGCGTTTCTGCTGCTGCTGCTGTAGCTGTAGCTGCTGGCCCGGCTGAAGCTGTTGAAGAGAAAACTGAGTTCGACGTTGTGCTGAAAGCAGCTGGCGCGAACAAAGTAGCAGTAATCAAAGCAGTACGTACTGCAACTGGTCTGGGCCTGAAAGAAGCCAAAGATCTGGTTGAAGCGACTGGCGTGATCAAAGAAGGCATCAGCAAAGATGATGCAGCTGCACTTGAAGCTGCTCTGAAAGAAGCTGGCGCTGAAGTTGAAGTTAAGTAAGACAACCTTAGGGTTGCAGTCTGAGTAATCGGGCTGATGGCTGGTGACTTTTTGGTCACCAGCCTTTTTGCGCTACAGGGGAACGATGGCGTTTCGCACTGTTTATCCATTGTTTCTCTTCAATATCTTTTTCTATCGACGCCTTAATATACCGCTCTCCTGTGACGGTTCCCTGCCGGCACAACAGCGATGAAATGATTTAAGAGTGATAGAAAGATGTATTGCATGGGGTGTCACGCATCGCATGAAAAACAAAAATAGTGTTGCATAACTGTCCCGTCAGGACGGACAGCGTGGGTCGACTTGTCAGCTAGCTGAGGAACCCTATGGTTTACTCCTATACCGAGAAAAAACGTATTCGTAAGGATTTTGGTAAACGTCCACAAGTTCTGGATGTTCCCTATCTCCTTTCTATCCAGCTTGACTCGTTTCAGAAGTTCATCGAGCAAGATCCAGAAGGCCAATACGGTCTGGAAGCAGCCTTCCGTTCCGTTTTCCCAATCGCGAGCTACAGCGGCAACTCTGAATTGCAGTATGTTAGCTATCGCCTGGGTGAGCCGGTCTTTGACGTAACTGAATGTCAGATCCGTGGCGTGACCTATTCGGCACCGCTGCGCGTGAAACTGCGTCTGGTGATCTACGAGCGCGAAGCGCCGGAAGGCACCGTCAAAGACATTAAAGAACAAGAAGTCTACATGGGTGAAATTCCACTCATGACTGACAACGGTACCTTTGTTATCAATGGTACTGAGCGTGTTATCGTTTCTCAGCTGCATCGTAGTCCTGGCGTGTTCTTTGACAGCGATAAGGGTAAAACGCACTCTTCCGGTAAAGTGCTGTATAACGCACGTATCATCCCTTACCGTGGTTCATGGCTCGACTTCGAGTTCGATCCAAAAGATAACCTGTTCGTCCGTATTGACCGTCGTCGTAAGCTGCCGGCCAGTATCATCCTGCGCGCGCTGGAATATACCACTGAGCAGATCCTCGATCTGTTCTTCGAAAAAGTGGTCTTTGAAATCCGCGATAACAAGCTGCAGATGGAGCTGGTGCCTGAGCGCCTGCGTGGCGAAACTGCCTCCTTCGATATCGAAGCCAATGGCACGGTCTACGTTGAGAAAGGTCGTCGTATCACTGCGCGCCATATTCGTCAGCTGGAAAAAGACAGTGTTCAGCATATCGAAGTTCCGGTGGAATATATTGCCGGCAAAGTGGTTGCTAAAGACTACATCGATCTGAACACCGGTGAGCTGATTGTTCCGGCTAACATGGAACTGTCGCTGGATCTGCTGGCAAAACTGAGCCAGTCAGGCCACAAGCGCATCGAAACCCTGTTCACTAACGATCTGGATCACGGCCCTTATATCTCCGAGACCCTGCGTGTTGACCCGACCAACGATCGCCTGAGCGCGCTGGTTGAGATCTACCGCATGATGCGTCCGGGCGAGCCGCCAACGCGTGAAGCAGCGGAAAACCTGTTCGAGAACCTGTTCTTCTCTGAGGATCGTTACGATCTCTCTGCGGTTGGCCGCATGAAGTTCAACCGTTCTCTGCTGCGCGATGAGATCGAAGGTTCAGGTATCCTGAGCAAAGAAGATATCATCGAGGTGATGAAGAAGCTGATCGGTATCCGTAACGGTATCGGTGAAGTGGATGACATCGATCACCTTGGTAACCGTCGTATCCGTTCTGTCGGTGAGATGGCTGAGAATCAGTTCCGTGTCGGTCTGGTCCGCGTTGAGCGTGCAGTGAAAGAGCGTTTGTCACTGGGCGACCTCGATACGCTGATGCCGCAGGACATGATTAACGCCAAGCCAATTTCAGCCGCAGTGAAAGAGTTCTTTGGTTCCAGCCAGCTGTCTCAGTTTATGGACCAGAACAACCCGCTGTCTGAAATTACGCATAAGCGTCGTATCTCTGCTCTGGGCCCAGGCGGTCTGACCCGTGAGCGTGCTGGCTTCGAAGTGCGTGACGTACACCCGACTCACTACGGTCGCGTATGTCCAATCGAAACGCCGGAAGGCCCGAACATCGGTCTGATCAACTCACTCTCTGTCTATGCGCAGACCAACGAATATGGTTTCCTTGAGACGCCATACCGTCGCGTTGTTGATGGCAAAGTGAGTGATGAAATTCATTACCTCTCTGCAATTGAAGAGGGTAACTACGTTATCGCTCAGGCGAACACCAACCTCGCGGATGACGGCAGCTTCGTTGACGATCTCGTCACCTGCCGTAGCAAAGGTGAGTCAAGCCTGTTCAGCCGCGATCAGGTTGACTACATGGACGTCTCCACCCAGCAGGTGGTTTCTGTCGGTGCGTCACTGATCCCGTTCCTGGAACACGATGATGCTAACCGTGCCCTGATGGGTGCGAACATGCAACGTCAGGCGGTCCCGACCCTGCGCGCTGATAAGCCGCTGGTAGGTACCGGTATGGAACGTGCAGTAGCGGTTGACTCCGGTGTAACTGCCGTCGCGAAACGTGGTGGTACCGTACAGTATGTAGATGCATCCCGTATCGTTATCAAAGTTAACGAAGATGAGATGTATGCAGGCGAAGCCGGCATCGACATCTACAACCTGACCAAGTACACCCGTTCAAACCAGAACACCTGCATCAACCAGATGCCGTGTGTCTCTCTGGGTGAGCCAATCGAGCGCGGCGACGTGCTGGCAGATGGTCCATCCACCGATCTGGGTGAGCTGGCGCTGGGTCAGAACATGCGCGTGGCGTTCATGCCATGGAACGGTTACAACTTCGAAGACTCCATTCTCGTCTCTGAGCGTGTAGTGCAGGAAGACCGTTTCACCACGATCCACATTCAGGAACTGGCTTGCGTGTCGCGTGACACCAAACTGGGGCCGGAAGAGATCACCGCTGACATCCCGAACGTGGGTGAAGCTGCGCTCTCTAAACTGGATGAATCCGGTATCGTCTATATCGGTGCAGAAGTAACCGGCGGTGACATTCTGGTTGGTAAGGTAACGCCTAAAGGTGAAACCCAGCTGACGCCAGAAGAGAAACTGCTGCGCGCTATCTTCGGTGAAAAAGCGTCCGACGTGAAAGATTCGTCGCTGCGCGTACCGAATGGCGTCTCCGGTACCGTTATCGATGTTCAGGTCTTTACCCGCGATGGCGTGGAAAAAGACAAGCGTGCGCTGGAAATCGAAGAGATGCAGCTGAAGCAGGCGAAGAAAGACCTGTCTGAAGAGCTGCAGATCCTTGAAGCGGGTCTGTTCAGCCGTATCCAGGCTGTGCTGATCGCCGGTGGCGTTGAAGCGGACAAGCTGGACAAGCTGCCGCGTGAGCGCTGGCTGGAGCTGGGCCTGACTGATGAAGAGAAGCAGAACACTCTCGAGCAGCTGGCCGGACAGTATGATGAGCTGAAGCACGAGTTTGAGAAGAAACTCGAAGCGAAGCGTCGCAAAATCACCCAGGGCGACGATCTGGCACCAGGCGTGCTGAAGATTGTTAAGGTTTATCTGGCCGTTAAACGTCAGATCCAGCCTGGTGACAAAATGGCAGGCCGTCACGGTAACAAAGGTGTTATCTCCAAGATCAACCCGATCGAAGATATGCCTTATGACGAGAATGGCACGCCGGTTGACATCGTACTGAACCCGCTGGGCGTACCATCGCGTATGAACATCGGTCAGATTCTGGAAACCCATCTGGGTATGGCGGCGAAAGGCATTGGTGAGAAGATCAATGCGATGCTGAAGAAGCAGGAAGAAGTCGCCAAACTGCGTGAGTTTATCCAGCGTGCTTACGATCTGGGCACCGACGTGCGTCAGAAAGTTGATCTGAACACCTTCTCGGACGATGAAGTGCTGCGTCTGGCAGAGAACCTGAAAAAAGGTATGCCAATCGCTACACCAGTGTTCGATGGTGCGAAAGAGAGCGAGATCAAAGAGCTGCTGCAGCTCGGCGGCCTGCCTTCTTCCGGTCAGATCACGCTGTTTGATGGCCGTACCGGTGAGCAGTTTGAGCGTCAGGTAACCGTAGGTTACATGTACATGCTGAAACTTAACCACCTGGTTGATGACAAGATGCACGCCCGTTCGACCGGCTCCTACAGCCTCGTTACTCAGCAGCCGCTGGGTGGTAAGGCGCAGTTCGGTGGTCAGCGCTTCGGTGAGATGGAAGTGTGGGCACTGGAAGCATACGGTGCCGCGTATACCCTGCAGGAAATGCTTACCGTTAAGTCTGATGACGTCAACGGCCGTACGAAGATGTATAAAAACATCGTCGATGGCAATCATCAGATGGAACCGGGCATGCCGGAATCCTTCAACGTACTGTTGAAAGAGATTCGCTCGCTGGGTATCAACATCGAGCTGGAAGACGAGTAAGCACTCGCAAGTACTGGTTATGGGACGCGCACCCCGGGCGCGCGTCCCTGAGAGTTCCACTCCGACGGGAGCTAATCCGTGAAAGACTTACTTAAGTTTCTGAAAGCGCAAACTAAAACCGAAGAGTTTGATGCGATCAAAATTGCGCTGGCTTCGCCAGACATGATCCGTTCCTGGTCTTTTGGTGAAGTTAAAAAGCCGGAAACCATTAACTACCGTACCTTCAAGCCAGAGCGTGACGGTCTTTTCTGTGCCCGTATTTTCGGACCAGTTAAAGACTACGAATGCCTGTGCGGGAAGTACAAGCGCCTGAAACACCGCGGTGTGATCTGCGAGAAGTGCGGCGTTGAAGTGACGCAGACTAAAGTACGCCGTGAGCGTATGGGTCACATCGAGCTGGCTTCACCTACTGCACACATCTGGTTCCTGAAGTCGCTGCCGTCCCGTATCGGCCTGCTGCTGGATATGCCACTGCGTGACATTGAGCGCGTACTTTACTTCGAATCCTATGTGGTTATCGAAGGCGGTATGACCAACCTGGAAAAACGTCAGATCCTGACGGAAGAGCAGTACCTTGACGCGCTGGAAGAGTTCGGTGACGAATTTGACGCGAAGATGGGTGCGGAAGCGATCCAGGCATTGCTGAAAAATATGGATCTGGAGCAAGAGTGCGAGCAGCTGCGTGAAGAGCTGAACGAGACTAACTCCGAGACCAAACGTAAAAAGCTGACCAAGCGTATCAAGCTGCTGGAAGCGTTCGTGCAGTCTGGCAACAAGCCAGAGTGGATGATCCTGACCGTTCTGCCGGTTCTGCCGCCAGATCTGCGTCCGCTGGTACCGCTGGATGGTGGTCGTTTCGCAACGTCAGATCTCAACGATCTCTATCGTCGCGTAATCAACCGTAACAACCGTCTGAAGCGTCTGCTGGATCTGGCTGCGCCAGATATCATCGTGCGCAACGAAAAGCGTATGCTGCAGGAAGCGGTAGATGCCCTGCTGGATAACGGCCGTCGCGGTCGTGCCATCACCGGTTCTAACAAGCGTCCGCTGAAATCGCTGGCTGACATGATCAAAGGTAAGCAGGGTCGTTTCCGTCAGAACCTGCTGGGTAAACGCGTTGACTACTCCGGTCGTTCGGTTATCACCGTGGGTCCATACCTGCGTCTGCATCAGTGCGGTCTGCCGAAGAAAATGGCACTGGAGCTGTTCAAACCGTTCATCTACGGCAAGCTGGAACTGCGTGGTCTTGCTACCACCATCAAAGCAGCCAAGAAAATGGTTGAGCGCGAAGAAGCGGTTGTCTGGGATATCCTGGATGAAGTGATCCGCGAACACCCGGTACTGCTGAACCGTGCACCAACGCTGCACCGTCTGGGTATCCAGGCGTTTGAACCGGTTCTGATCGAAGGTAAAGCGATCCAGCTGCACCCGCTGGTCTGTGCGGCCTATAACGCCGACTTCGATGGTGACCAGATGGCGGTACACGTACCGCTGACGCTGGAAGCACAGCTGGAAGCGCGTGCGCTGATGATGTCGACCAACAACATCCTGTCGCCAGCGAACGGTGAGCCAATCATCGTTCCTTCACAGGACGTTGTTCTGGGTCTGTACTACATGACCCGCGACAAAGTAAACGCCAAAGGCGAAGGTATGGTGCTGACCGGCCCGAAAGAAGCTGAGCGTGTTTACCGCGCTGGCCTGGCTGAGCTGCACGCCCGCGTTAAAGTGCGTATTACAGAATATGCGAAAAACGAACAGGAAGAGCTCGTTGCGAAAACCAGCCTGATCGACACGACCATTGGCCGTGCGATCCTGTGGATGATCGTACCGAAAGGTCTGCCTTACTCCATCGTCAACCAGGCGCTGGGTAAGAAAGCGATCTCCAAAATGCTGAACACCTGTTACCGCATTCTGGGCCTGAAGCCGACCGTTATCTTTGCTGACCAGACCATGTACACCGGTTTCGCCTATGCAGCCCGTTCAGGTGCATCAGTCGGTATCGACGATATGGTTATCCCGGCGAAGAAAGCGGAAATCATCGCGGAAGCGGAAGCGGAAGTGGCTGAGATTCAGGAACAGTTCCAGTCTGGTCTGGTCACTGCGGGCGAACGTTACAACAAAGTCATCGATATCTGGGCTGCTGCGAACGAACGCGTCTCTAAAGCGATGATGGATAACCTGCAGACTGAAACCGTTATTAACCGTAACGGTGAAGAAGAGCAGCAGGTCTCGTTCAACAGCATCTACATGATGGCCGACTCCGGTGCGCGTGGTTCTGCAGCACAGATTCGTCAGCTGGCAGGTATGCGTGGTCTGATGGCGAAGCCAGATGGCTCCATCATCGAGACGCCTATCACGGCAAATTTCCGTGAAGGTCTGAACGTACTGCAGTACTTCATCTCGACGCACGGTGCACGTAAAGGTCTCGCCGATACCGCACTGAAAACGGCAAACTCCGGTTATCTGACCCGTCGTCTGGTTGACGTGGCGCAGGATCTGGTGGTTACCGAAGATGACTGTGGCACGTTCGAAGGCATCATGATGACGCCGGTTATCGAAGGTGGCGACGTTAAAGAGCCGCTGCGTGAGCGCGTACTGGGCCGTGTAACGGCTGAAGACGTTCTTAAGCCAGGCACTGCTGACATTCTGATCCCGCGTAACACGCTGATCGATGAGCACTGGTGTGACGTGGTAGAAGAGAACTCTGTTGACGTCATCAAAGTGCGTTCAGTCGTAAGCTGTGAAACCGACTTCGGTGTGTGCGCACACTGCTACGGTCGCGATCTGGCACGTGGTCACATCATCAACAAAGGTGAGGCCATCGGCGTTATCGCAGCACAGTCCATCGGTGAGCCGGGTACTCAGCTGACAATGCGTACGTTCCACATCGGTGGTGCGGCATCGCGTGCGGCGGCTGAATCCAGCATTCAGGTGAAGAACAAAGGCACTATCAAGCTGACCAACGCGAAGTCTGTAACCAACTCCTCCGGGAAACTGGTTATCGTCTCACGTAACGTTGAGCTGAAGATGATCGACGAGTTCGGTCGTACCAAAGAGAGCTATAAAGTGCCTTACGGTGCGGTGATGGCGAAAGGTGATGGCGAGCAGGTTGCGGCGGGCGAAACCGTAGCAAACTGGGATCCGCACACCATGCCGGTAATCACCGAAGTGGGTGGTTTCATCCGCTTCACCGACATGATCGACGGTCAGACCATTACCCGTCAGACTGACGACCTTACCGGTCTGTCATCGCTGGTGGTACTGGATTCCGCAGAGCGTACTGCTGGCGGTAAAGACCTGCGTCCGGCGCTGAAAATCGTTGATGCTAACGGCAACGACGTTCTGATCCCGGGCACCGACATGCCGGCTCAGTACTTCCTGCCAGGCAAAGCGATTGTGCAGCTGGAAGATGGCGTGAAGATCAGCTCGGGTGATACCCTGGCGCGTGTTCCGCAGGAATCTGGCGGTACCAAGGACATCACCGGTGGTCTGCCACGCGTTGCGGATCTGTTCGAAGCGCGTCGTCCGAAAGAGCCAGCAATCCTGGCGGAGATCAGCGGTATTATCTCCTTCGGTAAAGAGACCAAAGGCAAGCGTCGTCTGGTGATCACGCCAGTTGATGGCAGCGATCCGTACGAAGAGATGATTCCGAAGTGGCGTCAGCTTAACGTATTCGAAGGTGAGCGCGTGGAACGCGGTGACGTCGTATCTGACGGCCCGGAATCACCACACGACATCCTGCGTCTGCGTGGCGTTCATGCGGTAACGCGTTATATCACTAACGAAGTGCAGGAAGTTTACCGCCTGCAGGGCGTTAAGATTAACGATAAGCACATCGAAGTCATCGTACGTCAGATGCTGCGTAAAGCGACCATCATGAGCGCGGGTAGCTCAGAGTTCCTTGAAGGCGAGCAGGCAGAAGTCTCCCGCATCAAGATCTCTAACCGCGATCTGGAGACCGCTGGCAAAATCGGTGCAACCTATGCACGCGATCTGTTGGGTATCACCAAAGCGTCTCTGGCAACCGAGTCGTTCATCTCTGCAGCCTCGTTCCAGGAGACCACGCGTGTCCTGACCGAAGCCGCGGTAGCAGGCAAGCGTGATGAACTGCGCGGCCTGAAAGAGAACGTTATCGTGGGTCGTCTGATCCCGGCCGGTACCGGTTATGCGTACCATCAGGATCGTATGCGTCGCCGTCAGGCGGGTGAAGCACCGGTTGCACCGCAGGTCACTGCGGATGAAGCCTCTGCCAGCCTGGCTGAGCTGCTGAACGCGGGTCTGGGTGGCAACAACGACGAGTAATCGTCTGCCGCACCAACGCGAAAAAACCCTGCTCCGGCAGGGTTTTTTTTTGCCTGAGGCTCAGCGTTTACCCTTTACTTCGTGGCGTGTCAGGCCAATATCGCGCAGCTGGTTGTCGCTGAGCTGCGCCAGTACCTGACGCGTTGCGCGCCGGGCTCGCCACTGCTTCAGCATCTGCAGCGCTGCGCGGATCATATCCGGTAGCGTAACGCTAAAAGGTTTTGCAGCACGATTCTGATCAAATTCCATTCTCTTGCTCCTTAACGGGGGTATCTGAGCAGCATTGTCCGTTTTCCCGCCAAAACCATACAGACTCAAATCCGGAGTTTATTTACCATACAGATTGCGTTTTGCCGCATCTGAATGCTAAAAGTAGCGCTTATCTGTACTGGTTTTTTTAGATGGACTTATTACCAGGAGCATACAATGACGCGCTATCAGCATCTGGCCTGCCTGCTTTCCGATCGGATTAAGCAGGGGCTTTATCGCAGCGGTGAACGTCTGCCTTCAGTACGTACGCTGAGTAGCGAGCACGGGGTCAGTATCAGCACCGTGCAGCAGGCGTATCACCTGCTGGAAGAGAAGCAGCTCATCGTACCGCAGCCGCGATCCGGCTATTTTGTTGCCACGCATAAAGCAACACCGCCTGTGCCTGCGCTGACGCGTCCGGTACAGCGGCCGGTAGAGGTTACGCAGTGGGATTCCGTGCTGGAACTTCTCAGCAGCCGTGCCAGCGATGAGGTGATACAGCTGGGCAGCGGGATGCCCGATCTGACGCAGCCGACGCTGAAACCGCTGTGGAAAATCATGGGCCGGCTGGCGCAGAAACAGCAGACCGAACTGCTGAACTATGACAGCCTGCTCGGCGTCAGCGCCCTGCGGGAACAGGTAGCGCGCCTGACCATCGACAGCGGTTGCCAGCTGACGGCGGAGGATATTGTGATCACCACCGGCTGCCATGAGGCGCTGTCGGTTTCAATTCGTGCAGTCTGCGCGCCGGGTGACATCATTGCTGTGGAGTCGCCCGCGTTCCATGGCACGATGCAGACGCTGCGCGGACTGGGGATCAGGGTCATTGAGATCCCGACCGATTCAGTTACCGGGATCAGCCTGGATGCGCTGGAGCTGGCGTTTGAGCAGTGGCCAATCAAAGCTGTGGTGGTGGTCCCCAACTGCAATAATCCCCTGGGGTTTATCATGCCGGAAGCGCGCAAGCGGGCGCTGCTGGCGCTGGCGCAGCGGGTTGATGCCGCCATCATTGAGGATGATGTCTATGGCGAGCTGGCATGGGACTACCCGCGTCCCGTGACGCTCAAATCGCTCGACATGGATGGCCGCGTACTGCTCTGCAGCTCCTTTTCCAAAACGCTGGCACCCGGGCTGCGGGTGGGCTGGGTGGCGCCGGGGCGTTATCGCGACAGGGTGCTGCATATGAAATATATCGGCACCGGTTCCACGGCGACGCTGCCGCAGCACACCGTGGCAGAGTTTATTCGTCAGGGCCACTATCTCCCGCATCTGCGCCGCATGCGTCAGGTATATCAGCGCAATTATGAAACCTTCAGCTGCTGGGTGCGGCACTACTTTCCCTGCGGCATCTGCGTATCGCGGCCGCAGGGCGGATTTCTGATGTGGATTGAGCTGCCGGAGGCGTTTGACGCGGTGCGGCTTAACGCCGAGCTGCGCGAGGCCAGCCTGCAGGTCGCCGTGGGCTCTCTGTTTTCCGCTTCGGGCAAATACCGTAACTGTCTGCGGCTGAATTACGGCCTGCCTGTGAATGAACAGACGGAACAGGCGCTGGCGCAGCTGGGAATGGCGATAGAGCGCGCTATGCAGGCGTGCAGCAGCGACCGGCATCAGGCACCGCAGCTGCTGGTGGAATAAACCGGAAAGGCAGGGCTGAGGAGAGAAGGGTAATCAGCCCTGGCCCGCTGCAAACCACAGCGGGCAGAGCTACTGTACCGGTTTCCGGCGCGCAGACGAGGCCTGCTGGCTATCCCTGCGTGCCGGACCCTGCGATTTCAGTGTGTTTTACACGGGTTTTCACGCCTCTTCGATCGGCGTTCCGCTTCCCACCTGCCGCAGCAGCTCAGCCGTGGCGGTGCGCCAGTCAGCTGCCTGCGTAATGGCGCTGACGACCGCAATGCTGCCGACCCCGGTCGCCAGCACCTCAGGCACGCGCGCCAGGGAAATACCGCCGATAGCGACCGCGGGGATCCCCTGCAGGTGCGGCAGGTGCCGCTGCAGCTGTGCCACTCCCTGTGGTGCAGACGGCATCTGCTTGGTTTGCGTGGGAAAGATATGCCCCAGTGCAATATAAGAAGGCCGCAGTGCCACCGCGCGTTCCCGCTCTGCATCATCATGCGTTGAGATCCCCAGCCGCAGGCCTGCCTGACGAATAGCCTGCAGATCCGCCACCTCCAGATCCTCCTGACCCAGATGTACGCCGTATGCCTGATGCGCAATGGCCAGACGCCAGTAGTCATTAATGAACAGCCGTGCCCGATAGCGCCGGCCCAGCGCAATCGCTTTACGTACCGAATCTTCTGCCTCGCGATCGGGCAGATCTTTGATGCGCAGCTGGATCGTGCGTACGCCGGCGGCCAGCAGCCGTTCGATCCAGCTGACGCTGTCAACCACCGGATAGAGCCCCAGCTGCGGCGCCGTAGCGGCAAATGCGGCCGTCATGCTTTCTCCTTATTAACCGCATCGGCAGGATGATAAAGCTCGCCTCCGCGGCGGCGGAATGTTTCGGACATCTGCGCCATCCCCACCTCAACCGGCTGTGCATCAGCCTGCTGGCGCGCCGCAAATTCCCGTACTTCCTGGGTAATTTTCATTGAGCAGAACTTCGGCCCGCACATAGAACAGAAGTGCGCAACTTTGCCGGATTCCTGCGGCAGTGTTTCATCGTGATAGGCGCGGGCGGTGTGTGGATCCAGCGCGAGATTAAACTGATCTTCCCAGCGGAATTCAAATCGCGCTTTGGACATGGCGTTATCGCGGATTTGCGCCCCCGGATGCCCTTTGGCCAGATCGGCGGCGTGCGCGGCGATCTTATAGGTGATCAGCCCCTGCTTTACATCTTCTTTATTTGGCAGACCAAGGTGCTCTTTAGGCGTCACATAGCAGAGCATCGCGCAGCCGAACCAGCCAATCATCGCCGCGCCAATACCGGAGGTAAAATGGTCGTAGCCGGGGGCAATATCGGTGGTCAGCGGGCCAAGCGTGTAGAAGGGCGCCTCATCACAGTGTGTCAGCTGCTCGGTCATGTTGCGCCGGATCATCTGCATCGGAATATGGCCCGGTCCCTCAATCATCACCTGTACGTCATACTCCCAGGCGATTTTGGTCAGCTCGCCCAGCGTTCTGAGTTCTGCAAACTGCGCCTCATCGTTGGCATCCTGAATCGAGCCAGGGCGCAGGCCATCGCCCAGCGACAGGGCAACGTCATAAGCGGCGCAGATTTCGCAGATGTCGCGGAAATGCTGATAGAGAAAACTCTCCTGGTGATGTGACAGGCACCATTTCGCCATAATCGAGCCACCGCGTGACACGATCCCGGTCAGACGTCTGGCCGTCATCGGCACATAGCGCAGCAGTACCCCGGCGTGGATAGTGAAGTAATCGACGCCTTGTTCTGCCTGTTCCAGCAGCGTATCGCGGAAAATGTCCCAGTTGAGATCTTCAGCGACACCGTTCACTTTTTCCAGCGCCTGATAGATCGGCACGGTGCCGATGGGAACCGGACTATTACGCAGGATCCACTCGCGCGTTTCATGGATGTAGCGGCCGGTGGAGAGATCCATCACGGTATCGGCACCCCAGCGCGTGGACCACACCAGCTTTTCCACCTCCTCTTCAATCGACGAGCTGACCGCAGAGTTACCGATATTGGCATTGACCTTCACCAGAAAATTGCGGCCAATAATCATCGGTTCTGATTCGGGGTGGTTGATATTGGCTGGGATAATGGCGCGCCCGCTGGCGACTTCGTCGCGCACAAATTCTGCGGTGATATTTGCCGGCAGGTGCGCACCAAAGCTTTCGCCCGGGTGCTGCTGCAGCAGCACTTCGCTGCGGATGCGTTCACGGCCCATGTTTTCACGAATCGCAATAAACTCCATTTCCGGCGTCACTATGCCCTGACGGGCGTAGTGCAGCTGCGTGACGCAGCGACCAGGCTTCGCACGGCGCGGAGAGGGCAGCGATTCAAAGCGCAGATGATCCAGACCTTCATCGGCCAGACGCTGCTGCGTATAAGCGGAACTGCGCTGAGCAACCGGCTCACTGTCATTGCGCCCGGCTATCCACGCGGCGCGCAGCTTTGCCAGCCCCTGATGGACATCGATAGTGGCCTGCGGGTCGCCATAGGCGCCTGCAGTGTCATAAACCGGAACGGGCTCATTGATTTCATACTGCGGTTCCGCTTTGGTACCACCGGTATGGGTAGGACTGAGCTGGATTTCACGCATCGGCACGCGAATGTCAGCGCGGCTGCCGGTGATCCAGATACGCTGTGAGTTGGGAAAGGCGGTGCCCTGCAGCGAGTTGATAAAATCCTGCGCTTGCGCGCGCTGTTCACGACGAGAAGGTTTAGCAGCAGACATAGCAAAGTTCCTGAAGTCAGTGGAAGTTGCTTGTCCGGAGTCCGGAAGGAGTAACAGCGCCTGCAGTCAGGTAAGGCCCGATCGTGCGCTGATAATAGCTACTCTTGTTCCCTTCGCAGGTACTAGCCTGATCAGGTTCCGCGGATCCCGAATTAACGGTCTCAGCCCCGGGGGGCACTCCGACAAGGTGTTTCTGTTTAAAACAATAAAAGCCCGGTCAGCATAAGTGGGCTTTTACGGAATAACAAGGATTTTACAACTGCAGAAGGATCAGGCCGGACGCGCAATAGTGCTGTCGTTTGCAACAGGCGGAGAAACCAGCTGGTTATCCCACGCCATCTGAATCAGCTTATCTTCCAGAGAAAAGCGCGACGCCAGCGTTTCGCCTACTTCAGAGAGCGCCCGCTGGAACTCAACGCAGTTTTCATCGGTAATCGCCTGCTGCAGATGACTGTCATACAGCTGCATGATGCGATCGGTATTGCTTTCAAGCGCCGGGTAGAGATGCGCTGCAGCAACCAGCGGACTATCGCCCTGCAGATCCCTGATAATGCGCTCATACATACTGAAATGGCCGGTTGAGAGATAGTCTACCAGCGTGTGGCAGAAGTCATCCAGAGCCTGCTCATTCAGCGCCGTCAGCGCCTCTTTATTAGGCTTAATGCCGATTAATTCATAATAAGTGACAAGCAAATGCCGACGCGCACGTAACCATGCATCGACTAATTCATTACCGCCACCGACACGCCTGGTCAGGTTATCTAACTGGGTAAGCATATGAGGCTCCCGGTGAGTTATAGTTGTTCATTACACTTAACATCAGACTTTCAGCGTGCCGTGCGACGCTAAGGACAACGAATAAGATGCAACGTGAGATCTCAAGCGTAGACGCTGGCTGGTGGATTGTCAGCTCTGAACAGAAACTTTGGTTGCCGCAGGGTGAGCTACCGCACGGCTTAGCGGCAGATTTCGACCTTACAGGCCAGCACGGCATGCTTATCGGTGAGTGGCAGGGCGAAAACGTCTGGCTGATCCAGACGTCGCGCCCGGAAAATATGGGCTCGGTCCGGCAGATTATCGATCAGGATCCCGGGCTGTTTCAGCTCGCCGGCCGGGGAGTGCAGCTGGCTGAATTCTACCGCTCCCACCGCTGGTGCGGCTACTGCGGCCATGAGATGCGCGTCAGTCCGCGTGAGTTTGCCTGCCTCTGTACCCACTGCCGCGAACGTTACTATCCACAGATTGCACCCTGCATCATTGTGGCGATTCGCCGCGGCGATGAGATCCTGCTGGCCAATCATGCCCGCCATCGTAACAGCATCTATACGGTACTGGCTGGCTTTGTCGAAGTAGGTGAAACGCTGGAGCAGGCGGTGGCGCGTGAGGTCATGGAGGAGAGTAATGTACGGGTTAAAAACGTGCGCTATGTCACCTCACAGCCGTGGCCATTTCCCCATTCGCTGATGACAGCCTTTATGGCGGAGTATGAGGACGGCGAGCTGCAGCACGATGGAAAAGAGCTGCTGGATGCGGGCTGGTATCGCTTTGATGCGCTGCCACAGCTGCCGCCACCGGGCACCGTTGCCCGGCGCCTGATTGAAGACACCGTGGCGCTGTGTCGCGCCAGCGTGGCATGAAAATGCTACACTGACGCCCTTAGCATGAGAGAGCCCATTATGAGTGAACTGAAGAACGACCGTTATCTGCGCGCCCTGCTGCGCCAGCCTGTAGATGTTACCCCGGTCTGGATGATGCGTCAGGCCGGACGCTATTTACCGGAATATAAAGCCACGCGCGCTGAAGCCGGTGATTTTATGTCGCTGTGTAAAAATGCTGAGCTGGCATGTGAAGTGACGCTGCAGCCGCTGCGCCGCTATCCGCTGGATGCAGCTATCCTCTTCAGCGATATTTTAACTATCCCCGACGCGATGGGGCTGGGTCTCTATTTTGAAACCGGCGAAGGTCCGCGCTTCTCCCGCCCGATTACCTGTCGCGCAGACGTCGATAACCTGCCGGTGCCCGATCCGGAGCAGGAGCTGGGTTACGTGATGAATGCGGTACGGACCATCTGCCGCAACCTCAACGGTGCCGTTCCGCTGATCGGCTTTTCCGGCAGCCCGTGGACGCTGGCAACCTATATGGTTGAGGGCGGCAGCAGCAAGGCATTCACTAAAATCAAAAAGATGATGTATGCCGAACCGCACACGCTGCATACGCTGCTGGATAAACTGGCAGACAGCGTGATCCTCTACCTTAATGCGCAGATCAAAGCGGGTGCGCAGTCGGTTATGATCTTTGATACCTGGGGTGGCGTGCTGACCGGACGCGACTACCGCGATTTTTCGCTGAATTACATGCATAAAATTGTGGACGGTCTGGTGCGTGAGAACGAAGGCCGTCGTGTACCGGTTACGCTGTTTACCAAAGGCGGCGGACAGTGGCTGGAGGCGATGGCTGCCACCGGCTGTGACGCGCTGGGGCTGGACTGGACGATGGACATGGCTGAGGCGCGTCGTCGCGTGGGCCATAAAGTCGCCCTGCAGGGCAACATGGATCCGTCTATGCTTTATGCGCCGCCTGCCCGTATTGAAGAGGAGGTGGCCACCATTCTTGCCGGATTTGGTCAGGGTGAGGGACACGTATTTAACCTCGGGCACGGTATCCATCAGGATGTGCCGCCAGAGCACGCAGGTGTGTTCGTTGAGGCGGTGCATCGTCTTTCACGTCAATACCATCAGGAATAAGCATGGATTTAGCCGCATTACGTCAGGAACAGCTGGCGCTGGCTGCTAACGTTGTGCGGCAGGACGATTTTGACGTTCTGCCGCCGCGCTTTATCGGCGGCGCTGATGTCGGATTTGAGCAGGGCGGCGAGGTAACGCGCGCTGCTATCGTCATCCTGGAGTACCCCTCACTTACGCTGGTGGAGCATCGCATTGCGCGCATTCCTACCACCATGCCCTATATTCCGGGCTTTCTCTCGTTTCGGGAAATCCCTGCGCTGCAGGCGGCCTGGCAGCAGCTGACGCAGCAGCCCGACCTGCTGTTTGTGGACGGGCACGGCATCTCGCACCCCAGGCGCCTCGGCGTGGCGGCACATTTTGGTTCGATGCTGGATATTCCCACTATCGGCGTAGCCAAAAAGCGGCTGTGTGGCCGCTTTGCCGATCTGGATGCTGCACCCGGCAGCCGGCAGCCGCTAATGGATAAAGGTGAACAGCTTGCCTGGGTGTGGCGCAGCAAAGCACGCTGTAACCCGCTGTTTATCTCTACCGGGCACCGTGTCAGCCTGGACAGTGCGCTGCACTGGGTTGAAGCCTGTATGGGCGGCTACCGTTTACCGGAACCTACGCGCTGGGCAGATGCGGTCGCCTCAGGGCGGCCTGCATTTGTGAAGTGGCAAAATGCGCGCTGACGCTGTTTGTCTGCGCCTTTTGCGGTACACTGCCGCCAGCTAACCTATTGAGAGTAAGTTTGATGTTACAGAACCCCGTGCATTTGCGTCTGGCGAAGCTGGAAAGCTGGCAGCATATGACCTTCATGGCCTGTTTATGCGAGCGGATGTTCCCTAATTACTGGGCCTTCTGCGAACAGACCGGATTTGCCGATCCTCAGCTCTATCGCCGTATTCTTGATCTGGTATGGGAAAGCCTGACGGTGAAAGATGCCAAAATCAATTTCGACAGTCAGCTGGAGAAACTGGAAGAGGCGATCCCGGCTGGCGATGATTTCGATGTTTACGGTGTTCATCCGGCCATCGATGCCTGCGTAGCACTGAGCGAAGTGCTGCACGCGATGCTGAGCGGTGAAACGCTGGAGCACGCGATTGAGGTGAGTCGTACATCTATCACCACCGTGGCTATTCTGGAAATGACGCAGGCAGGACGCGAAATGAGCGACGAAGAGCTGCGTGAAAACCAGGCGGTGATTGATGAATGGGATATGCAGTGGGAGATTTTTCGCCTGCTCGCTGAGTGCGAAGAGCGCGACCTTGAGCTGATCAAAGGACTGCGTTCTGACCTGCGCGAAGCCGGAATCAGTAACATCGGTATAAATTTTCAGCAGTAAGGCGATAAAACGTGACTCCAGGCCTGAATTAGCGCGCCTGGAGGCTTCACATTAGCCCCCTGTCTGGTCTACATTTGGGGGGCTGAAAATTGTGGCTATCGGTGCGTGCAGGCTGAAGAGTGCCAGAATATGGCTTTTCCCTCGCACTCGTTGCTTAGCAAGCGATAAATACACTTTAAGGATAACTTATGAACAAGACTCAACTGATTGATGTGATCGCAGAAAAAGCGGACCTGTCTAAAACCCAGGCTAAAGCTGCGCTGGAATCTACCCTGGCTGCGATCACTGAGTCTCTGAAAGAAGGTGATGCTGTACAACTGGTTGGTTTTGGTACTTTTAAAGTGAACCACCGCGCTGAGCGTACCGGTCGTAACCCACAGACTGGCAAAGAGATCAAAATCGCAGCAGCAAACGTACCAGCTTTCGTTTCTGGTAAAGCACTGAAAGACGCAGTTAAGTAAGTTTTCCGCCTTGCGGTTTAGCTTTAGAAGAGGGGCGATTTCGCCCCTTTTTGTTACCGGAGCCTGCTATGCCGAATACGCTTTTCCGGCGCATCCGTATCCTGCTCTGTGCTGTACTGTTTTCCGGCTGCAGCGCCACACCTGACCTTCCGGCGTTTACCGCCAGCGGCTACCTGGCCGATCGCGGCGCGGTCCGCATCTGGCGCAAAAACAGCGACCACGATCTGATCCATCTGCGCACCGTTTATAACCCTTTCAGCACGCCCGTGCGTGAAACCACAGACTATATCTGGCAACACGAGACACTGCTGAGTGTGGAACGCCATCGCACCGGTGAGCAGCCCGATGACGTCACGCTGCGCTTTGATCATCAGGGCAACCTCAATTTTATGCAGCGCCAGCTGGCAGGACGACGCGAAGCGCTGAGTGATGATGCCGTTGCGCTTTATCGTTTTGACGCACAGCGTATGCTGGCGCAGAGCAATGCACTGCTGAGCGGCCGGGTATTACTGAAACAGGGACACTGGCTGGGCGGCAACACGGTACGCGACTGCGCAGGTCGCCAGCAGAATGTCGCGTTTGACAGTGACACGCTGAGGCGCCTGGCGCAGCAGCAACAGGCGTCAGCGCCGCTGATGGTGTCATGGCTCGAAGCCCCGGAAGGGATCCAGGTATTGCGCGTTACCACAGAGGATGAGTGTAGCTGGCAGCCGACAGAGAGCGATCTGAGCGGCTAAAGAAAACGGGGCACAGCAGAGTGCCCCGCGACTATCAGCGGTTGATGGCGCGATAGCCGATGTCGTGACGGCAGAAGCAGCCGTCCCAGGAGATAGACTCTGCCATCGCGTAGGCGTTGCGTTGCGCTGTAGCCACATCTTCTCCCAGTGCCGTGACGCACAACACACGTCCGCCGCTGGTCATCACCCGATCGTCCTGCAGCGTGGTGCCCGCATGAAATACTTTGCCTTCAGGCACGGCTTCCAGCGGCAGGCCGTGGATCTGATCGCCGGTACGGTAGCTGCCCGGATAGCCGCCTGCTGCCAGTACCACACCCAGTGCAGGACGTGCATCCCACTCCGACGTCTGCGTATCCAGGGTGCCATCGACTGCTGCCAGGCAGAGTGCCACCAGGTCAGAGTTCAGCCGCAGCATAATGGGCTGCGTCTCCGGGTCGCCAAAGCGGCAATTAAATTCAATGACCTTTGGCTGACCTGATTTATCGATCATCAGACCGGCATACAGGAAACCGGTATAGGTATTGCCTTCTGCTTTCATACCGTTCACGGTTGGCCAGATAATCTGGTCCATGACGCGCTGGTGGATCTCATCAGTGACCACCGGTGCCGGTGAGTAGGCCCCCATACCGCCCGTGTTGGGACCCGTATCACCATCGCCCGCGCGCTTGTGATCCTGGCTGGTTGCCATCGGCAGCACGTGGTTGCCATCTGCCATGACAATAAAGCTGGCTTCTTCACCGTCAAGAAACTCTTCAATTACGATACGATGGCCGGCATCGCCAAATGCATTGCCAGCCAGCATATCCTGCACCGCCGCTTCCGCTTCAGCCAGCGTCATCGCGACAATTACGCCTTTACCTGCAGCCAGACCATCGGCTTTGATAACAATGGGCGCACCTTTCTCGCGCAGGTAAGCCAGCGCGGGTTCCACCTCGGTAAAGTTCTGATATTCAGCGGTCGGGATCTGCTGGCGCGCCAGAAAATCCTTGGTAAAGGCTTTCGAGCCTTCCAGCTGGGCTGCCGCCTGCGTCGGGCCAAAGATCTTCAGCCCGGCGGCGCGGAAGGCATCAACCACGCCGATCACCAGCGGCGCTTCCGGGCCGACAATCGTCAGGTCAATCTGTTCCTGCTGCGCAAACGCCAGCAGGGCAGGGATATCGGTCGCACTGATGGGCACATTCTGCAGGGCCGGCTCCAGCGCAGTGCCTGCGTTACCCGGTGCGACAAACACAGTGTCAGCCAGCGGCGACTGTGACGCTTTCCACGCCAGCGCGTGCTCACGTCCGCCATTACCAATTACTAAAATTTTCATTATTGCTGCTCCAGCTGTTAATGGCGGAAATGGCGCATATCGGTAAAGATCATCGCGATGCCGTGCTCATCTGCAGCAGCAATCACCTCTTCATCGCGGATAGAACCGCCGGGCTGAATAACACAGCTCACGCCGGCCGCGGCGGCAGCATCAATACCATCGCGGAACGGGAAGAAGGCATCGGATGCCATCGCTGAGCCTGTGACCTTCAGCCCCTCATCGCTCGCCTTAATGCCGGCAATTTTGGCAGAGTAAACGCGGCTCATCTGACCGGCACCGATACCAATAGTCATGTTGTCGCGGGCATAAACAATGGCATTGGATTTAACAAACTTGGCGACTTTCCAGCAGAACAGCGCATCACGCAGCTCCTGCTCAGTCGGCTGACGCTGCGTGACCACGCGAAGCTGGTCGGCGGTGATCATCCCGAGGTCGCGATCCTGTACCAGCAGACCGCCATTGACCCGTTTGAAGTCCAGGCTGGCAACCGGCTGCTGCCATTGACCGCAGATCAGCACGCGCACGTTCTGTTTTGCTGCTGTTACCTGCAGCGCCGCGTCACTGGCGGAAGGGGCAATAATCACTTCAACAAACTGACGGCTGATAATTGCCTGTGCAGTCGCCTCATCCAGCTCGCGGTTAAACGCGATAATGCCGCCAAAAGCAGAGGTCGGGTCAGTCTGATAAGCGCGTTCATAAGCATCAAGGATGGATGTCCCCACCGCTACGCCACACGGGTTGGCGTGTTTGACGATCACACAGGCAGGTTCGTCGAACGCTTTTACGCACTCCAGTGCGGCATCGGTATCTGCAATATTATTGTAAGAGAGTGCCTTGCCCTGCAGCTGCTGCGCAGTGGCTACCGAGGCTTCTGCAATCTCTTCTTCTATATAGAAGGCGGCATCCTGATGGCTGTTCTCGCCATAACGCATATCCTGCTTCTTAATGAAGTTGAGATTCAGGGTGCGCGGGAAGCGACCGGCGGGTGCGCGGGTTTCGCCATGATAAGCAGGAACCAGCGTGCCAAAGTAGTTTGCAATCATGCTGTCGTAAGCGGCGGTGTGCTCAAACGCTTTAATTGCCAGATCAAAACGCGTCTCCGGCGTCAGCGCATTATCACTGGCATCCATCTCTGCAATGATGCTGGTGTAGTCGCTGCTCTTAACCACGATCGCCACATCTTTATGATTCTTAGCCGCTGAGCGCACCATGGTTGGCCCGCCGATATCAATATTCTCGACCGCATCTTCCAGCGAGCAGTCAGGCTTAGCCACGGTCTGCGCAAAGGGATAGAGGTTAACCACCACCATATCAATCGGATTGATAGCGTGTTCTGCCATAATCGCGTCATCGGTACCGCGACGACCAAGGATGCCGCCATGTACTTTGGGATGCAGAGTCTTAACGCGTCCATCCATCATTTCCGGGAAACCGGTGTAGTCAGACACTTCAATGACGGGCAGGCCTGCATCTGCCAGCAAACGTGCAGTGCCACCTGTGGAGAGTAGCTCGACGCCTCGTTGTGAGAGTGCATGAGCAAATTCGAGGATACCGGCTTTATCAGAGACACTGAGCAGAGCGCGGCGTACAGGACGACGTTGTTGCATGGTGGTTTTATCCCTTGGCTTTGTTTCGCGTAAATAAGAGCGTTACATCAGGCTGAAAGCGCACTTCTATAAAGAAGATAACGCGTTTGCCTCATGTAACGCCCCAAAAGGGGCGTCCCTGACGTCGCGAGGCATTGTAGCGAAAACGTTTGCGCGATGCTCGCTTAAATTTGTCTGTCCGCTGTTTTGTGGATAACACTGTGCGTAACAGGGTATAAAGCCCCCTTTTGCTGGGGAATGCAGCGAACAGTCATTTTTCCCGAATTTAACGCTTGTCAGCCCGGAAGAACTCCCTATAATGCGCCTCCATCGACACGGCACACCGGCTTACGGAAAACGGCGTTGACAGGAAGATTCGGTAAGAACTTCCGCCGGAGAAAAACGCTGAAAAAAGTGGTTGACTCCGAAGGAGGAAAGCGTAATATACGCCACCTCGCGACAGACGCTTAAGGCGCTGGACGCACCGCT